>NZ_SOBQ01000002.1:0-913756 GCF_004364885.1 Bacillus sp. BK450
ATTTTTTCATCAAAGGTTTGGCTATCAAATACCTCTAGGGAAATGAGGTCATCAATGTCTTGAAAAATCGTTTTGAGTGCCTTTTTTTGATCCTTTACAATGCTTTTGGCGTTTTTGATGCCCATATGTACTGCGTTGTCTAAAAAGTGTTCTTCTACAAAGGTATCGCCGCCAAAGCTCGTATCATCCAGTGTCCCAGAAACACCATCATGAAAGGCTTTTTGCTTATCAATGAAGCTGATAAACATGTCTACATTTCCAGCCAGCTCTTTATAGAAACTTTTAATGTTATCGGCTCCTTTCCCAGTGAAATCATCACCGAGATTGGCAACACCTTGTAATGCCTTTTTTAAATCTACCATTTGTTCGCGGAGTTCCTGGTAGTGTTTTGCCCTTGTGTCCATGGCACTTGTTAGTGCTTTTGCATCAAGTATCTTCCCCAGCAGAATTCACTCCTTCCTATTCATTGACAAGGTCAATTTTACCAATAAAAATTTTGTCATTAAATAGGAATATTGATACAAAAAACAGTACTTATTATGTAAATGAACAATGTTTCAATAGAATACTTTAGCTCCACTTTTGTCAGTAATAATTATGATGCGATATTTAGAACATCTTTTAAATAAATATTTTTTTAAGCTACTTCATTATAAAATTGTTTTAGAGCCCTTCCATGGTAAGGAAGATGTCACTAGTCGAGGCAATCCCTACATGAATTAGGAATGCACTTAGAAAAAGCACACCCGCATCAGTGTACTTTTTACGATTTAGACTTCAGCAATTGCAGCTCTTGCTCCATGATATCTGCTGCTTCAGTTATAAATTGAATAATTAAATCTAATTCTTCTGGTTTGTATTCATTTGTGAGTTCCTTCGTTGATGTTGATAAGGATCGAAAGAGTTCTTTTACCTGTGATTTCCCCGCTGTTAGAGGAACAATGATGACTCTTCGTTTGTCTTTTGGGTCCTTTTCTCTTTTGGCGTACTCCGCTTTTTCAAGCCGATCAATGAGAGCTGTGACCGCACCGGAGCTAAGGCCTGTTTTTTCACTTAATTCTCCTGCTGTGAGAGGACCGAGTTCGTTTAATAAATCGGCGGATTTGAGATCTGTTGGAAAAAGGCCGAGCGATTGAGCGGCCGCTTGGTGGAACAAAACGGTTCGTGTGGCGAAGCGCCTCATTGTATGTATGATCTGGGCTGCTCTGTCTTCAGCCTCGTTCTTTATTGACAACTTGTTCTCCTCCCTTTAAAATCAATTTATCTTGATCATCAAGATAAATGTTCTCTTACTTTATGGTTAAGTTGATCATAGCAAAAATAATGAGAGAACGTAAGCAGGAGGTAAATGAAATGAATCATGTGGATAAAGGCAAGGCATCCACTCGCTTTGTTGTCATCGGTTTGCTGTTAGGGATTTTTATGGCAGCGATGGACAATACCATTGTTGCAACAGCAATGGGAAGCATCGTAGCAGATTTAGGCAGTTTTGATAAATTTGCTTGGGTGACGGCTTCTTATATGGTGGCAGTGATGGCGGGAATGCCTATTTACGGAAAGCTTTCTGATATGTATGGTCGAAAGCGTTTTTTTCTGTTTGGACTTATTTTCTTTTTAATTGGATCAGCGCTGTGCGGTATCGCACAAACGATGGATCAGCTCATTATTTACCGAGCCATTCAAGGGCTTGGGGGCGGTGCACTTCTTCCGATCGCATTTACGATTATCTTTGACATCTTCCCGCCTGAAAAGCGCGGAAAAATGTCTGGTATGTTTGGAGCAGTCTTTGGTTTATCAAGTGTACTCGGACCGCTTTTAGGTGCTATTATTACGGATTCGATCGGCTGGCATTGGGTTTTCTATATTAATGTGCCGATTGGTATTGTCAGTGTCTTCTTGATCGCCAGATACTATCAGGAATCGCTTGAACATCGTAAGCAGAAAATCGACTGGTCAGGTGCTATTACACTTGTCGTTGCGGTTGTCAGCTTAATGTTCGCGCTTGAGCTTGGCGGTAAATCTTATGCTTGGGATTCGGTGCAAATTCTCACACTTTTTGCTGTGTTTCTTGTGTTCGGTACGATCTTCTTTATTGTTGAGCGTAAGGCTGAGGAGCCGATTATCTCATTTTGGATGTTTAAAAATCGATTATTTGCAACATCTCAAATTTTGGCGTTTTTATATGGCGGGACATTTATTATTCTTGCTGTCTTTATTCCTATTTTCGTGCAGGCGGTGTACGGTGAATCTGCGACAAGTGCAGGGTTCATTTTAACACCGATGATGATTGGATCAGTCATTGGCAGTATGATTGGCGGAACGATGCAGACGAAAGTGCCTTTCAGACGTCTTATGACCATTTCTGTCATTTCATTTTTCGCTGGGATGCTGCTGCTTGCCAATATGTCACCAGATACAGCAAGACTGTGGCTCACACTCTTTATGATGATATCAGGCTTTGGCGTCGGGTTCAGCTTCTCCCTTCTGCCTTCAGCTTCAATGAATGATCTTGAGCCACGCTACCGAGGCAGTGCAAACTCGACCAATTCATTTATGAGATCACTTGGAATGACTCTGGGTGTCACGATTTTCGGAACGATTCAAACCAATGTGCTGACAAATCGTTTAGCAGATGCCTTTAGCGGAATGAAAGGAGCCCCTTCTCAAGTAGGCGATCCACAGGCTATTTTCCAAGAAGGTGCCCGCTCACAAATTCCGCCTGATATTTTAAATAAAGTCATCGATGCGATGTCACAAAGTATTACGTACGTATTTTTGCTTGCATTATTCCCGATTGCACTTGCGGCGATTACGGTCATATTTATGGGAAATGCACGAGTACGCACATCTAATGAAATGAAAGAAAACGAATAATGTGAAAAAGCAGAGCGATAGCGGCTCTGCTTTTTTTCTTATTGATATAACGGATGGGCTTTGCCTTCACTGCCAACGATTCGTATTTTCGATTGGACCATGTCTTTCGCTGCTTGTTTTGCTTTTTGTAAATACATACGCGGATCTAAGCTTTCAGGTTCGTTTGAGAAATGATCACGTATTGCTTCGGAATACGCATTTTTCAGTTCAGTTGAGACATTCACCTTTGCCATACCAAGTGCAACGCATCGCTTGACATCCTCATCTGGTACAGCGGAACCACCGTGCAGGACAAGTGGTACATCGACCAGCGCTGCAATTTGTTCAATGCGGTCAAAGTCAATATCCGGCACCCCTTTATAAATGCCATGGGCAGTACCAATCGCAGGCGCTAAAGTAGGCACTCCAGTTTCTTCTACAAATTGACGGCATTCTGATGGAACGGCTTTTTCAGCATCCTTTTCGTCAACGACGATATCATCTTCTACACCGCCTACCTTGCCTAGCTCTGCTTCGACATTTACACCTACTTTTAAGGCAAGATCCACGACTTCTTTTGTGCGGCGTACATTTTCTTCATATGAGTGCATAGATGCATCGATCATAACGGATGTATATCCAGCCCTGATACAGGTGAGAATCACATCAAAGTCTGTGCAGTGATCCAGGTGAAGACCGATTGGGATTTGATATTGATCAGCCGCCGCCTTCACTGTATCTGCAATCGCTTTTGCTCCAAGAGATTGAACCGTTCCAACCGTTGTTTGCAAAATCACAGGTGACTTTAATTCTGCGGCAGTTTCGAGCACCCAATAGATACTGTCAAAGGAGTGCACATTGAATGCCACAATTCCGTATTTTTCGTTTTTCGCAGCCTCAAGCATTGGTGTTGTTGAAAGTAAAGGCATGATCAAACATCCTCTCTAGTTAAAATATCCGTTTCTAATACAGCAAGCATGTCTTCATTTGTTCTTGTTTCCAGCAGTTTTTGACGTTTCGTTTCATCCATTAAGCCTCGTGAAAGGGCTGAAAGAGCTTTTAAATGAGTCGTCCCTGCTTCACTTTTAGGGATCAGTAAGGATAAGAAGAAAAAGCAAGGCTTCCCATCAAAAGCGTCCCATTCAATACCTGTTTCCGTGCGGACGATCACAAGTGCTGGTTTCGTGATGGCTTCTGTTTGAGTATGCGGAATGGCAAATCCATCTTGAAATCCGGTTGTACTCAGTGCTTCCCTTTCCGCTAACCCTTTTTTGACATCCTCTGGTGAGGTGCAAATACCTGCTTTGTAGGCAATGTCAGCAATGGCTGCGAACACGCCAGCCTGTGAAGAAGCTGTTTCGTGAAGATTCATATAGATATGTTCCATCATTTCTCATCCTCCCTTTTAAACTGCGGGGTTGTCTATTTTTTTACGGTAAAGTCCGTAGAGAATCGCACCTACGAGTGAGCCGATTAGTATGGAAAGCACCCATTGGAATGCACCTGTGACGACCGGAAGAACAAGGAATCCACCATGCGGAGCTGGAACCTGTACCCCAAACAAATATGTCAATATAGCAGAGATGGCAGAGCCAAACATGATAATTGGCAGGACAACGACCGGGTTTTTGGCCGCAAATGGGATGGCTCCTTCTGTAATATGTGTCGCTCCTAGAATATAGTTGATTGCCCCTGCATTTCGTTCTTGTGGCGTGAAATGTTTTCGGAAAATCGTTGTAGCAATCGCAATGATAAGCGGCGGTGTGATACATGCTGCTGACACACCTGCCATGAAGTAAAGGTTACCTTCTGCAAGTAAAGCCGTTCCTGTGACATAGGCTGCTTTGTTAAAAGGTCCGCCCATATCAAATCCACACATTGCTCCAACAATTAAGCCTAAAAGCAGCGGATTTGTGGATTGTACAGATGAAAGAAAGTCCATTAAGGAATTATTTAGCCCTGTGATTGGAACTAACAACGGGGTCATGACAGCCCCAATTAAGAAAATACCGATGACAGGATAGATGAAGATTGATTTTAATCCATCAAGTGATGCTGGTAATTTTTGAAGCAGGAATTGAAGAAGTACGATGATATACCCTGCTGCAAAACCAGCGATAATACCACCTAAGAATCCAGCGCCTCCATCATTTGCAAGGAGACCACCTATAAATCCAACGACCATCCCTGGGCGTCTTGCGATCGAATCAGCGATAAATGCTGCTAAAATTGGTACCATTAAGCTGAAGCCAAGTCCGCCAATGCTTTTCAAATAGGCAGCAAACGGATGATACGTTTCGTGCTTAGGATCAGCAGAGTAGATACCAAATAAGAAAGAAAGGGCAATTAAGACACCGCCTCCAACGACAAATGGCAGCATGTGTGATACACCGTTCATTAAGTGCTTATAAATGGTGTGTATCCATTTATTTGCCGACTTTTGTTGAGAGGATGAAGGAGCAGATGGTTTCTCCGTTCCAGAAGTTCTTCCTTTCACTTGATGAACGGGGGCATCTCCATTGATAATGCCTTGGATCAGTTCATTTGGCGTGCGGATACCCTTCGCTACAGGCACTTCAATTAGTGGTTTGCCGTGAAAACGATCTGTATTTACATCTTTGTCAGCTGCGACAATGACCCCATCGGCCTCCAGAATGTCTTGATCAGTTAAAGCGTTTTCAATTCCTACTTGACCATGCGTTTCGACTTTGATGTCGACCCCTAGTTGCTCGGCAGCGATTTTTAATGCTTCAGCTGCCATGAATGTGTGTGCAATGCCTGTTGGACAGCCGGTTGCAGCGACAATTTTTTTACGGCTCATGTGTTATTCCCCCTTATTTCTTCTGAATGTGTACTTGCTCAATCAATGAATCAATGTCATGTAAATCACTTAAGCCTTTAGAAAATGCAGTAGATGCGCCAGTTGCAATGCCGTAACGTAAGCACTCGTCAGATGAATGACCTTCAAGCTGTTTACTAAGAAAGGCTGCGAGCATCGCATCTCCAGAGCAAGCTGTATTTACTACAGTGCCTGTCGGTGCGTTTCCTTTTAAGACGGCGTCTTTCGTAATGAACAAAGCCCCTTCTCCCCCGCGGGAAATAAGCACTTGCTCTGCACCCATCTCAATGAGTTTCTCTCCTGATTGAATGAGTTCTTTTTCTGACAAAGGATGTGTTTTGCCGAAAAAAGCAGCGATTTCTTCTTCATTCGGTTTTAATAAATACGGTTTGTATTGAAGCGTCTCAAGAACCGCTGCGGAGCTTGTGTCTAAAATGAACTTGACCTTCTGTTGATGACAAATAGCTGCTACTTCTGAAAAAATGCTGGCAGGAACGCCCTTTGGCAGACTGCCTGACATGATGAGGATGCCTCCTTGCGGGATAGCCGCAATTTTCTCACGAAAGGCGTGAAGCGCTTTTTCTTCAATTGCAGGGCCTTGATTCACTAGCTTGTATTCTTCTGTCGTATTGATAAAAACATTAATGCGTGTAATGCCTTCAACCGAGATAAAATCGGTTTGAATGGAGAGATCCTTTAAGGATTGTTCAATATAAGAGCCTGAAAACCCAGCAATAAATCCTAGTGCAGTGCTGGTGAAGCCATATTTCTTTAGCATAATTGACACGTTCACGCCTTTTCCATTCGGCTGATAATCTTCATCTTCTGTGCGATTGACTGCATTTGCCCGCATTTCTTTTAATGCAATATATAGGTCAATAGCAGGATTTAAGGTGCAGGTATAAATCAATTGGTTTCACCTTCTTTCTTTTCTCTAAAGAAAGTATCTCATACGATTCAGTGAAAATGTTTTCAGAATGTGTAAAGGTTTTCATGAGAAAAAGCCTTCCAGATCAAACTCTCGAAGGCTTTCTTATTGGTTATTTCATTCGGATCACATAGGCGTCAAGTAAAATGCGGGCAATGACATGAAGAGACAGACGGGATCTGACTTCATAATCTGGGAAGAAAGATTGTTCCCCTTTATATCCGACTAGTGTCATATCTGATATTTTGCTTAATGTAGAATCTATTCTTGTCGTAACCGTAATGGTTGTGACTTGCTTCATACTGAGGTTTTGACACGCTTCAACAAGCTCAGCTGTTTCGCCATTTAATGAAACAAAGATGGCAAGCTCACTTTTTTCAATGTCTCGCGATTTCAGCCGAATGATATTCGGATCGTCGTGTACTTCACATGTTTTCCCGATGAGCTGTAATTTGATGGTCATCTCTTTGGCGATCATCTCTGAGAAGCCTCTGCCGAAAATATAAATTTTGTCTGCATTATGTATTTTTTGAACGGCATCTTCAATTTGTCCAATACTTTGCAGCTGTATCGTTTTTAAAACCTCTTCTTCATTTTTCCGAATTGCTAGTTTGATGTCTTCATCAATATTTTTGAGCTGGTCGCTTGCATCTGTCATTTTCTTTTCTTGTTTCAATCGATATTTAAAGGATGTATAGCCGTTATAGCCAATTTTTTTCATCAGTCTGACAATCGTGGCCGTTGATACATTGGCTCTTTCGCTTAAAGTGACAATGGATAAGGTGGAGATATCCTCTAAATGCTGGTGAATATAATTGAGTAAATATCGTTCTGTTTCACTTAACGTTTGATATACATCACTTGGGATGTTAAATAATGATTCATTCAAATCGATTCCCCCTTATTCATTTCATACTATAATTAAATGCCCAATAAAAACAAGATGATTCTTTTGTCATGTATTTAGATGAAAGGCGAAAATGAGTGAAATTTTATTTTTGACATAAACTAAGGAAAAGTTGTGTCTATGTGAAAGGAGCTGATCCGTATGCTTCATCTTTTGTTTTATCTGATCCTTCTCTATGTCGTTTATGTCTTTTTGACCGCATTTGTTTTGTTTTATTTACCGATCCAAAAAACATGCAAAGAACATTGTATCTATAAAGCTTCTTCGATCTCAGGAGACGATCAGGGCACAAATCAAGTGATGCTTCTTGACGATGGATTTGAGTCCGGTCAGGCCAGAATCCAAATGATTCGTGAGGCAAAGAGGATGATCCGCCTAAGTTATTATTCCATTCAAAAGGGAAAAACAGCCGAATGGGTACTAGGTGCTTTAATTGAAGCTGCTGATCGAGGGGTGAAAGTTCAGCTGCTTTTAGACGGCATCTGCCACAGTTTGCGTGGACCGCTAAAAGATTTACGGTATGCCGTGGCAAATCACCCGAACATGGCCATTCGTTTTTATGAGCCCTTTCGGTTATTTAAGCCATGGACGTGGCATAACCGCCTTCATGATAAGCTGCTGATGACAGATGGCCGAGTGGCTGTGATGGGCGGAAGAAATATCGGTGATAAATACTTTGCAGATCAGCCCCCGAAAGATTTTGCATTTGACCGCGATGTGCTGCTTTATAACGACAAAAAAGGAAAAGTATTAGATGAAATGGAGCAATACTTCGTTTATTTATGGAATCATCACTTTACGAAAAGAACAAAAGCTGTGTTCTCCAAACAAAAAGCAAAGAAAGGCTTAAAACTAAGAAAGAAACTGCTTAGATCCTATCAGGAGGCAGTGCATGCGAAAGAACCTTTTGTGATGTCGTCCTTTAATTGGGCAGCAGATGGCACCTCAGTAAAGCAGATTGCATTTTTTACAAATCCTGTGGAGCGCTTCAATAAGCGTCCTCTTGTGCTAAAAAAACTAAACGATCTAGCTCACCGGGCAAAGCGTTCTGTGCTCATACAGACGCCTTATGTCATCCCGACACGACCCATGAAAGACGGCCTCACTCCCTTAGCCAGCGGGATTCAAACGACAGTTGTCACGAATTCTCTTACAGCGACGCCAAATCCGTTAGCTTTTGCAGGTTACTTAAGCACGAAAAAGGAACTGATGAAAACAGGCGTTCATTTGTACGAATATGAAGGCCCGTATTCCATTCATGCGAAATCAATGGTCATTGATGATTATTTAAGTATTATTGGCACATATAATTTAGATGCGAGGTCTAGTTTTTTAAATACAGAGTCAATTTTGGTCATTGATAGTGCCCCTTTTGCGCTATCACTTACTCAGGCAATAGAACGTAAAATTGCCTATAGTATACTTGTCGCGAAGGACAAAGCAGCCTATAAAGCGGAGTCCTATGGGCAGAAAAAAAAGCCTTTGATGAAAAGGCTCCTTTTAAATGGTTTATCCGCGATAACTGTTCTATGGCGGCGGTTGATCTAAAGGGCAGCTTACTCTTGTGGCAGCCCTTTTTCTTCTGATTGATCCTCTTCTGCTGACTCCAATTTGGTCAATTTAAACACCAGGATCCCCGCAACAATCACAATGACACCTAATAGTTTTGCGGGAGAAAATTCCACTTTTTCTAACCCAAGCCAGCCAAGCGAATCGAACAAAAGCGCGGAGCCGAGCTGTGAAATTAGGACAATCGAGATTCCATAAGTCGGACCGAGACGTTTGATGCTTTGAACGAGGCAGATGACCACCCCTACTCCAATGGCTCCGCTAATCCAGTACCACGCTTCCATATGTCTTAATTGAAACATGCCGGTTCCTTCTAGCAAAAGACCCATCAAAAGTGAAGCAATAAAGCCCATACCTAGAACGAGAGTGGTCGTTGACCAAGAGCCTGTCTGCTCATTGACCTTACTGTTAAAAATGGTTTGTAAGCTGACGAGTGCGCCAGCCGTGATGGCTAATCCTATTCCTATGATCATGTCTGAATCCCTTCATTTCTTCTATTCATAAATGTTTCGCTCCGCTATTTCTAAGAGTCCTTCCCGGTCAAGAATCGTAATCTTCCCTCTTCGCCTCTCTATCAGCCCTTTTTCACAAAATTGCTGAATCACCCGGTTAATATGACGGTAGCTTGTACCAATTAAGCTCGCCGCATCAGTAAGACGAAGTGCGCTCGCGCTGTTATCCCCTGTTAACACAGACAATAAGTAGCTTGCGAGTCTGACCTCTACAGGGTATAAAAGGTGGAAGCTCAAATCGTTTGATTTCGTATAAAATTTGTTTGTGATGCCCTTTAGTAAAAAGGTTAACACGCGGGGGTCATCCTTCGCATGGCGCATGAGCGCTTGATGAGAAATCCTTAGCATATGTACTTCTGTGACAGCCTCCACTGTATTGACCATATCAGTCTGCTGAACGTATTCAATATCTCCAATCGCTTCAAGAGGATGTTTAAAACAAAGAATGAAGGTCTTTCCTTCTTTTGTGGTGGTGAAAATCTTTAATTTTCCTTTTACTAACAAGTACAAGTGCTCCCTCTGATCTCCCTTTGAACAAATCAGCTCACCTTGCTCATAGCGCCATAAGCTGACGTGTGATATGAGTTTCTGATGAAAGACGTTTTCTAATTCATGTGCCTTGAGATAAGTGGAAAATAGAGATTCATCATGAAGCTCCTCCATCTGACGCCCTCCTTTATAGCTTTAAAATGATTACACCCGCGATCATCAATAGAATTCCTGCATAATGCGGCCATTTCATTTTCTTCTTCTGTACACCAAACCATCCTTTTGCATCGATTGCAAAGGTGAAAGCAAGCTGAGCAATGAGTAAAGCAGCGATGGTCAGTGTGACACCGATCATTTGAATCGCAGTCACTTCATTGAAAATAATAATGGCTGCAAATGCACCGCCTACTAAATAAAGCGGCTGCACCTTTCGATATTCTCGAAAGTGTCCGTCACGTACGATCAGTAAAATGATCAGTGCGATCATAAAGCCGGTCAGCTGCGTGATGGTTGCCGCCTGCCATGTGCCGATATCCTGGCTGATTCTTGCGTTTGCGACGCCTTGCAGTGTAATACAAGCGCCTCCTAATAAAGCGAAAATAACACCTTTCATTCGTTCAAATGCTCCTTCTTTTTCAGTCTAGTTCCATTAAAAGATAGATGCCCTGATGTTGAAAAGGACATATGTCCCACTTTGCGTATTATATCAGAAACTTTTTCTTTTACAGTTGCATCGTTTTAGATTTTTCACAGTGGGTACAGTTTTATATCACCTGAAAACAGAATATTGAATGGAATCACATATAAAAAGGAGACATGTCAGAATGAGAAATCAAGAGAAACATTTTATTAACGGAGAATGGATCGCATCAACAGGAAACGAAACGACGGAAGTCATCAATCCTGCTACAGAGGAAGTCATTGGCACCATTAGTTTAGGTACAAAAGAAGATTTAGATAAGGCAGTCAAAGCTGCTCGTGCCGCCTTCCCTTCTTTCTCAAAAACATCTCGAAATGAACGCGTAAAGATGCTGGAAAACATTGTGCGTGGCTACGAAAAGCGTAAGGATGAACTAATTGAAGTCATGACACAAGAGCTCGGTGCACCGCTGAAAGTATCGGAAGAGGTTCATTACAAAATGGGACATGAACATTTTTCTAAAGCAGCGGAAGCACTTAAATCGTATACATTTACTGAGGACCGCGGCGGGCACACTATTATAAAAGAAGCGATTGGTGTCAGCGGATTGATTACACCTTGGAATTTCCCAACAAATCAAACATCACTTAAAATCGCGGGTGCCATTGCAGCAGGCTCACCAGTTGTCTTAAAGCCTGCGGAAATTACACCTTTTGCCGCAATGATTCTTGCAGACATCATTGATGAAGCTGGCGTACCGAAAGGCGTCTTCAACCTAGTTAACGGAACTGGTGATGTCATTGGTGACGGCATTAGCTCACACCCTGATATTGACTTTGTTTCATTTACGGGATCAGGTGCTGTCGGCTCTAAAATAATGGAAAATGCTGCAGACAATATTAAGAAAGTGGCTCTTGAGCTCGGCGGGAAATCCCCTCTTATCGTCTTAGATGATGCAGATGTGGATGAGGCAGCCGAAACAGCCGTTCATCATATTGCGATGAATACAGGTCAAGTGTGTTCCGCAGCTACACGTGTGCTGATTCCAGAATCAATGAAAGACGCATTTGAAAAAGCGCTGCTGAATGCCCTGCCGAAGTTTACAGTTGGTGATCCGAGAGAAGATCACGCCACTGGCCCGCTTGTCTCCAAAAAGCAATGGGATACCGTGCAGTCTTATATTGAAAAAGGAATTGAAGAAGGTGCTCACCTGCTTGCTGGGGGAACTGGTAAGCCGGACGGACTAGACAAAGGATATTTCGCTAAACATACTATTTTCACAAATGTGAAAAATGATATGACCATTGCGCAAGAGGAAATATTCGGACCCGTCATGAGTGTGATCACATATCAAGACCTGGATCATGCCCTTGAGATTGCCAATGATACAGTGTACGGTCTTGCTGGCTATGTGGTTGGAAAAGATGAAAAAACACTAAAATATGTAGCTGAACATATTCGTGCCGGTCAAATTACCATTAACAACGCCGAAACAGATTACTTTGCCCCGTTTGGCGGCTTTAAGCAATCTGGTATCGGAAGAGAATGGGGAGACTTTGGGATCGAGGAATATTTAGAAGTGAAAGCTGTGATGGGACTTCCAACAGCATAATTTGAAAAAGGAGAAAAACTCTAAGGTTTTTCTCCTTTTTTCATGATAGAAAGAATCTGCCCCCTGCTCCCCTACTTATCCATCATGATTTTATATTTTTCGACCTTTGCTTTAGGAGGAAACGATTCTTGTAACTCATCAAACCAAACCTCAATCGTTTGACCCTGTGACAGCTCTTTAGAATCTACTTTTGTTAAATCCATAACGATGAGATCATTTTTATACTTTTCAATAAGAAGATGGGTTTTCAATGAATCATCGCTTTTTAATGGCGTTTTATTGTTTATAAAAAGTAAATTCGTCTCCCCTTTTCTTAGCAGGATGCCTTTTTTTGAAAAAGATGCTGTTGTTTTATTCTGATTGTATGAATCTTTTATATTGTCCTTTGGAGAATTGCACGCTACTAATAAAATGAGAAAAATCAAGATGACAAGCCGAAAACATTTTATATTTTTAAACTTTATCTGCATCAACTTTCATACACCCCTTTTCAATCCCTTACGATCGTCTCTTCATTCAAAACGGCCCATTTTTCTAAAGATGCTTTATACAGTTAAGCGATTCACCTTCAAGTTCTGTCACCTTGCAAAGGTATTAGAAATCTTAATCATGACAATCAATATTATATATTTTACTTAATGGCAAACTTTCGGTAAAGTTCAAATTGAACCTATATATATAATTCCTATCGAATTAATCTATGTTTATATTCCTTGTGAGGTGGATATCGTTGCAACTTCATGTATTGAACAGTCCGTTTAGTCAGGAGCAGGCAGAACTGCTTAATCAGCTGCTTCCGACTTTAACAGATCAGCAAAAAATTTGGCTTACCGGTTATTTATCAGCACAGGCAGCTTTAGCCGGATCAGAAAATACTGCCCTAGCCCCTTCTCTTTCTGCCGCAGCACCAGCGCAGCCTATCAGCAAAGATGTGACCGTCCTTTATGGCTCACAAACAGGCAATTCTGAAGGGTTAGCAAAAAAGACAGCTCAACATCTTGAAGAGAAAGGTTTTCAAGTGACGCTCTCTTCTATGTCAGATTTTAAACCAAATAGTCTGAAAAAAATAAACAATTTACTGATTATCGTCAGCACACATGGCGAGGGAGATCCGCCTGATAATGCCCTTTCTTTCCATGAATATGTTCACGGCAGACGTGCACCAAAGCTTGATCATTTAAGCTTTTCTGTCCTATCACTTGGTGACAGCTCTTACGAATTCTTCTGTCAAACAGGTAAAGAATTTGATGAGCGCTTAAAAGAGCTTGGCGGAACGCGTCTTTTCGATCGAGTGGACTGTGATCTTGATTATGATGAGCCGTTTTCTGAATGGCTTCAAGGGGTGGCATCATCACTTAGCGAAGGTGGAGCCGCAGCAGCCCCGCAGGAATCAGCTGAAGCAAACACTCAAACGGCAGCATCTGAATACTCAAGAACAAATCCTTTTTATGCTGAAGTGCTTGAAAATATCAACTTAAATGGCCGCGGTTCTAACAAAGAAACCCGTCATTTAGAGCTTTCTCTTGAAGGATCAGGACTTGTTTATGAGCCGGGTGACAGCCTTGGTATTTATCCAACAAATGATCCTGCGCTTGTTGATGAACTGATCACAACATGCGGATGGAATGCAGAGGAAGCCGTAACCGTTCATAAAAACGGCGACACGCTTCCTTTAAAAGAAGCACTTACCTCTCATTTTGAGATTACCGTATTGACAAAACCTCTTCTTCAAAAGATGGCGTCCTTTACAAAAAGCGAAGCCTTGCAGGCCCTTTTAGAAGAAGGAAACGAAGAAAAGTTAAAAGCGTATATAGCAGGAAGAGATTTAGTAGATGCTGCTCGTGATTTCGGTCCTTTTGAAGGAACAGCGGCAGACTTCACTGCCATTTTAAGAAAAATTCCGGCTCGCCTTTATTCCATTGCAAGCAGCCTGAAAGCAAATGAAGAAGAAGTTCATTTGACGATCGGTGCTGTGAGATATGATGCTCACGGAAGAGAACGTCAAGGTGTCTGCTCAATCTTATGTGCGGAGCGCTTAGAGCCAGGTGATAAGCTGCCTGTTTATATCCAGCACAATCAAAACTTTAAGCTTCCTGAAAACCCTGAAGCACCGATCATTATGGTAGGACCAGGCACAGGCATCGCCCCTTTCCGTTCCTTTATGCAGGAGCGCGAGGAAGTCGGTGCAGACGGAAAGTCATGGCTGTTCTTCGGTGATCAGCACTTTGTGACGGATTTCTTATATCAAACCGAATGGCAAAAGTGGTTAAAAGATGGTGTGTTAACGAAAATGGATGTGGCTTTTTCAAGAGATTCAGAGGAAAAAGTATATGTCCAGCACCAAATGAAGAAACAAAGTAAAGAATTATTCGAATGGCTGGAGCAAGGTGCCTATGTATATGTCTGCGGAGATGAAAAACATATGGCGCATGATGTTCATAATACCCTTCTATCAATCATCCAAGAAGAAGGTGCGATGAGCAAAGAGAAAGCTGAAAGCTATCTAGCCAACTTGCAGCAGCAAAAACGCTATCAGCGTGACGTATATTGATTGAATGCTTGAAAGAAAGGAGCTTTTACTTACATGGTGAAGACAGCATTAACAGCGCCGGATGGACCTCCGAGCGACGTAGAGGAAATCAAAGAAAAAAGTGATTATTTACGGGGTACTTTAAAAGAAGTGATGCTTGATCCGATTTCAGCGGGTATTCCTGATGATGATAACCGTCTGATGAAGCATCACGGCAGTTATTTACAGGATGATCGTGACCTGAGAAATGAACGGCAAAAACAAAAGCTTGAGCCTGCCTATCAATTTATGCTGCGCGTCCGCCTGCCTGGCGGAATCGCTACATCCAAACAGTGGCTTGTAATGGATGAGCTTGCTCATAAATATGGAAACGGTACGTTAAAGCTGACAACTCGTGAAACCTTTCAGCTTCACGGTATTCTAAAATGGAACATGAAAAAGACCATTCAAGACATTCATTCCACTATGCTTGATACGATCGCTGCTTGCGGCGATGTGAACCGTAATGTCATGTGTACGTCAAATCCTTATCAATCAGAAGTGCACCATGATGTATACGAGCTCGCCAAAAAATTAAGTGATGACCTGCTTCCACAAACAAGAGCGTACCATGAAATCTGGCTTGATGAGGAAAAGGTAGCAGCAACGCCTGATACAGAGGTTGAACCGATGTATGGTCCACTTTATTTGCCAAGAAAATTCAAGATTGGTGTGGCGGTCCCTCCTGCTAACGATATTGATGTTTTTTCGCAGGATTTAGGCTTCATTGCAATTATTGAAAATGATCAATTAGTCGGTTTTAATGTCGCGATTGGCGGTGGAATGGGCATGACTCATGGTGATACAGCGACCTATCCTCAGCTTGCAAAAGTAATTGGCTTTTGTACACCGGAACAAGTTGTAGAGATTGCCAAACAAGTGATCACCATCCAGCGGGACTACGGAAACCGTTCGGTGAGAAAAAATGCCCGCTTTAAATATACAGTGGACCGCCTCGGTCTTGAGAATGTAAAAGAAGAGCTTGAGCGCCGCCTTGGATTTACCCTATTAGACGCAAGAGATTATCACTTCGATCATAACGGTGACCGCTATGGCTGGGTAAAAGGAATCAATGGCAGATGGCATTATACAATGTTTGTAGAAGGCGGCCGTATCACGGATTACGATGATTATCCGCTGATGACAGGTATTCGTGAAATCGCAAAGATTCATACAGGTGACTTCCGCTTAACAGCGAATCAAAATTTGATCATTGGAAACGTCACATCTCATAAAAAGAAACAAATCGAGCAGCTCATTGAGGAGTTTGGTTTGTCAGATGGACAGCAGCACTCTGCACTGCGCCGCAGTTCAATGGCCTGTGTTGCTCTTCCGACATGCGGCTTAGCGATGGCAGAGGCAGAACGCTACCTCCCGCGCTTAATTGACAAAATTGAAGAGATTGTCGAAGAAAATGGCTTAAGTGATAAAGAAATCACGATTCGTATGACTGGATGTCCAAATGGATGCGCCCGTCATGCGCTTGGTGAAATTGGCTTTATCGGGAAATCACCTGGTAAATACAACATGTATCTTGGCGCTGCGTTTGATGGCAGCAGATTAAGTAAACTGTACCGAGAAAATGTAGGAGAAGAAGACATTTTAAACGAGCTTGGCTCTCTTCTCCCTCGCTATGCAAAAGAACGCGCGGAACATGAACATTTCGGTGATTTTGTGATTCGGGCAGGTATTGTAAAAGAAACAACAGATGGCACGAATTTTCATGTGCAATAAAAAAGACAGGACTCTCTCCTGTCTTTTTTTTATGGACTTTGTTTCCTTTTCAAGTATTCGCAAATGCTGTTATACACATCAGGATTATCTAAAGACGAAAGATCTGGTGAAGGCTGCTGTTCATAAGCTCCTTTTAATAAACGCCGGACGATTTTTCCGTTTCTTGTTTTCGGTAAAGCTGAAATGAGATGAATTTCCTTTGGTGTGAGCGCTTTTCCCGCATATGAACCAACATGTATTTTGAGCTCTTGAATGAGTGCTGCTTCTTCAAAAGTCTGTGAACTGGCCACAATGAAACAAACTAGTGCTTCTCCCTTCACCTCATCCTTTACTCCAATCACAGCAGCCTCATGTACGGCTGGATGCCCGACAAGAATGGATTCAATTTCAGCTGGACCAATGCGTTTACCTGCTGTATTAATGACATCATCCGATCTGCCCGTGATATGGAATGCGCCATCCTCTGATTGCATCACCCAATCACCGTGCGTCCACACCCCATCAAATCGCCTAAAATAGGTGTCTTCATATCGCTCCGGATCTTTCCAAAACCCACATGTCATGCCGACCCACGGCTTTTTCACAACAAGCTCCCCTACCTCATTCAGAACGCTCTCTCCTGCCTCATTATACACATCTGCCGCCATTCCTAAGATTGCCGCATTAAAAAGGATCGGTTTGATTGGACGAAGCAGCGTACTTCCTACAATACCGCCAGAAACCTCTGTTCCCCCTGAGTAATTTAAGATTGGAATGTGCTTTTGACCAATGGTGTCAAAAAGCCATTGCCATGGTGCTTCATTCCACGGTTCACCTGTAGATATGATGGCTTTCACATGCGGCAGCTCAATGTCTGAAAGGTTTTGCTGCATCGCAGATCGAACAAAAGTAGGTGAAAGTCCAAAATGGGTGACTTTTTGCTCGTGGATGAATGACCAAAGGTGCTGTTCATCTGGATAATCGGGGGCGCCGTCATATAAAACAATTGCAGCTCCATTGATCAAGCCGCCAAAGACGAGAAAGGGCCCCATCATCCATCCCATGTCTGTGAGCCAAAACAAACGGTCTCCTTTTGCGACGTCCATACAAAGACCGGCATCAAAAGCCGCTTTTACAGGAAAGCCTGCGTGTGTATGAACAGCCCCTTTTGGTGTACCGGTTGTTCCAGACGTGTATAAGATCATAAGGGGCTCTTCATTTGAAAGATAAGTCGTTTTATTCATTGGTTCCTCTTTTAACAAATCGTTTAACTGAATATCCTCTTTATATCCAGTAGAAGAGGAAGCATGTACAATGACTGTTTGGACAGTCTTGGTTTTGTCGATCGCTTCTGCCGCACATTCACGCATGTTGATCGTCTTTCCCCGGCGCGTCACGCTAGAGCCTGTGACGACAATGGTTGCACCTGATGCACGAATACGTACGGCAAGAGGCTCGCTTCCATAGCCAGAAAAAACCGGGCTAAAGATGACACCAATCTTTGCAAAGGCAAGCATGACAGCAGCCGTTTCCGGAAGCATCGGCATATAAATGACCGCTACATCCCCTTTTTGTATTCCCTTCTTCAAAAAACCAGCAGCGAGACGATTGACCTTTTCTTGAAGTTCGAGGAACGTCCATCTTCTCTCTTCTCCCGCTTCATTTCTCCACATCACAGCTGGTTGATGCTGGGTTTCTTCATTCTCTGCCCATTTGTCAACAGCCGTTTCGACCACGTTGAGCCGGCCGCCTTTATACCAATTGGGCCACATGAATGAATCTTGGCCTAATGCGGCTTCATACGGCTTCTTCCACACGATGCCGACCGCCTTTTCGGCTTCTCTCCAAAACCAATCGGTCCGCTCGATACTAGCTTGATAGAACGCATCATAAGTAGAAAAACCAAGTGAATGCATCCATTTGTAAAGGCGTGTTTGTTTCATCATCTGCTCTTCGGGTATCCACGCTGGTTTTAGGTTCATCATGAGGCCGCCCCCTTTAGACCGGATAAACCGGGTGTTTTCGTCTTGTAAATGTCATCTCTTTAGAGGTATAGGCTTGTAATCTATGACAAAGCTCATCTCGCAAATGGTCAAATGGGATGACACCATCGACAATCATTTCAGAGGCAAGCTCATATATATTCATATCTTCCTGGTATTCCTTGCGTTTCTCTTGAATAAATGCTGCTCTTTCCTCAGCAGGCAGTTCGGCAATTTTATTCGCATAGACAGCATTTACAGCGGCTTCTGGCCCCATGACAGCAATTTGTGCTGATGGAAGTGCGAGACAGCAATCCGGTTCAAAGGCCGGTCCTGCCATAGCATATAAACCTGCACCATATGCTTTACGAACAATGACGGATATTTTCGGAACGGTTGCCTCTGACATGGCGGAAATCATTTTCGCCCCGTGCCTGATAATGCCTGCTTGTTCTACTTTGGTTCCGATCATAAACCCCGGTATATCGGCAAGGAAAAGGAGTGGAATATGAAAGGCGTCACATAGCTGAATAAACTTAGCCGCTTTGTCGGCTGAGTCATGGAATAAAACGCCGCCTTTTACCCTCGGCTGGTTGGCAATAAGACCGACAGGCTGACCATTCATGCGGCCAAAGCCTGTGATCAGCTCGGCGGCAAACAGTTTTTTGATTTCAAAAAAAGATCCTTCATCAATGAGTAAATCAATGAGCTGATACATATCAAAAGGGGTATTCTGCCCTTTAGGGATGAGGTCTTGGATGGTGATCTCTGATGGTTTAGGTGCGATTGCGGCTGCCCGTTTTGGTTTTTCTGTATAGTTGGCAGGCATGTAAGTTAAATAAGTGCGGGCGATTTGAATGGCTTCTTCCTCTGTTTTTGCTAAAATATCGCCGCATCCAGAAATGCTGCAATGCATTTTTGCTCCGCCCATTTCTTCAAGTGATACTTTCTCTCCAATCACCATTTCGGCCATTCGCGGTGAGCCTAAGTACATTGAGGCATTCCCTTCGACCATGACGACGATGTCACAAAAAGCAGGAATGTAAGCACCTCCGGCTGCCGAAGGACCAAATAGTAAACAAATTTGCGGAATACGTCCAGACAGCTTCACCTGGTTATAAAAAATGCGGCCTGCACCCCTTCTGCCTGGAAACATGGCGATTTGATCGGTGATTCTAGCACCCGCAGAGTCAACTAAATACAGCATTGGGCAGTTGAGCTTTTCGGCTGTTTCCTGGATTCTAATGATTTTTTCTACCGTTTTGACGCCCCATGATCCTGCTTTGACGGTAGAATCATTTGCCATGACGCAAACAGTTTGCCCGTTCATCCGCCCTGTTCCTGTGATAACACCATCTGCTGGTAAATGTTCATTTTGACACTCGGCAAACATGGCCTCCTCAATGAAAGAATCCTCATCTAATAACAACTGGAGGCGGTCACGGACAAACAATTTTCCTTTTTCTTTGTTTTTTTGATGGTATCGGTCTGCCCCGCCTTTCAGAATCTGCTGTTTTTTTAGTTCATATTCTTCGATCATACCCATTCCCCTTTCTTGCTACCTGCCTCTGTATTGAGGCATTCGTTTTTCTTGGAAGGCTCGAAGACCTTCCGTTCGATCTTCTGTCTCAATGAGCCGTAGATAGGCTTCGTATTCCTTTGTCAAACCTGTATGCAAATCGTGATCAAGGCTTGATTGAATCGCTTGTTTCGCTTCTTTTAAGGCAAGCGGGCCATTTTTGATGATTTGTTTTGCAAGAGAGATGGCATCGTTCATGAGGGAATCTGCTACAGAGATATGCTCAATCAGCCCAATTTGAATAGCTTCTTCTGCTTTTAATGATGCGCCTGTGAAAATAAGTTCTTTTGCTTTACCGAGTCCAATGAGGCGCGGAAGGCGCTGCGTCCCTCCGGCTCCTGGTATGATAGCTAGTCCTGTTTCTGGCAGGCCGAGTCTTGCTCCGGCTCGTGCAATGCGGAGATCACAAGCGAGCGCGAGCTCAAGTCCTCCGCCTAGTGCGTGTCCGTTCATCACTGCAATGACAGGTACAGGAATAGATTCAATCTCGATAAAAGTTTGCTGAATCGAAAGAACAGCTCCTTTCGCTTCTGCTTCTGTCATCAATCGTCGTTCTTTTAAATCTGCTCCCGCACAAAAGACTTTTGAACCGGCTCCTGTAATGAGAAGACAGCGAATGCTTTCATCGTGTTTGATTTCTTGAATGATTTGATTGATCTCCTCCAGCATTGGAGCAGATAGGGAATTCGCTTGTTCTGGCCTGTTTAAGGTCATGATACCGACCTGTTCATCTTGTATCGAAAAATGAACCAATGATGTCATGTTATTCATCCTTTATGAAGTAGTCTAAGAGTGAAAAGCGCGTAAACAGTGACTAGGCAGGGTTCGATCTACTTTTGCTTCAATCCATTCTGCCGCTTTAATTAATGCAGGAAGGTGAATATTTGTCTCAATTCCTAGTTTTTGAAGCATATGCACCACATCTTCTGTCGCCACATTTCCGCTGGAACCAGGTGCATAGGGACATCCGCCGAGCCCGCCGCTGGAGGAGTCAAATATGGTGATCCCTGCTTTTAATGCCGTATAAATATTCGCAAGAGCCATCCCCTTCGTATCATGAAAATGAAGAGCAATTTTATCAGCAGGAAAACGTTCGAGTAAAATGTCTAAGCGTCTTTCTACTTGAAGCGGATGGGCTTCACCGATGGTGTCACCGAGAGATATTTCATCAATGCCATAAGAAAGCAAAATATCCGTTAACCGGAGGACTTGATCCATTGGCACTTGTTTTTCATATGGGCAGCCAAACACGGTGGAAATATACGCGCGCGTGTTTTTTCCTGATGCTTTTAAATCAGCTGTCATTTGTTTGATAACAGGAAGTGTTTCGTGGATGGATTGATTCATATTTTTCTTGTTATGTGTTTCACTCGAAGAGATAAACATAGCGCCTGTGTCAAGATTGGCTTCAAAAAAATGAGCTAAGCCTTTTTCATTGGGAATGAGTGCTGCATAGGTGATGTCGTCTTTTTTGTTAAAGGATTGGGTGAGTTCTTTGGCATCTTTTAAGGCTGGAACCCATTTAGGATGAACAAATGATGTGACTTCAATATAAGGGAGCTGGGCTGCTGCGAGCAGATCAATCCACGTTCGCTTCTCGCCTGTGTCCAGCCAGACTGATTCATTTTGCAGTCCGTCCCGCGGGCCGACCTCCCTGATAAGCACACTCTTTGGTAATGCCATCTGGCTCCCTCCTATTCTGTTAGTTCTAAAAGAACCTCTCCTTCATCGACAAACTCTCCCTCTCCCTTATACACTTTACTGATGATCCCGGCCTCTTCAGCAACGATCGGAATCTCCATTTTCATTGATTCTAAAATGGCAACCTCCTGTCCTTTTTGCACTTCATCGCCTTGTTTCACAAGAAGCTTCCACAAGTTTCCGGCCATTTGAATTGTGACAGTTTTCATGAACGGTTTTCCTCCCTTTTTTTCATGAGAAAATCGGTGGTGATGCTGCCTTGTAAGAATGCAGAAGATCCGGTCATTTCCCTTAAAAGCGGTAAGTTGGTTTTGATCCCTTCTATTTCATATGCTTGTAATGCCCCTTTTAATCGTTCTATTGCAAGTTTTCGTGTATCACCGTAAACGATCATTTTCGCAATCATTGGATCGTAAAAAGGGGTAATGATGCTTCCATTTCTCACGCTTGACTCATGACGGATATACGGAGCTTCAGGTGTGGAAAGCCAAGTGATCGTTCCTGGTGATGGATAAAAGGTGACGGGATCTTCCGCATAAATTCTAACCTCGATGGCATGGCCGATTTGATGAATATCCTCCTGATTAAAGGAAAGCGGCTCACATGCAGCGATTTTCAGCTGTTCCTCGACAAGGTCAATGCCTGTAATTTCTTCTGTGACAGGGTGCTCTACTTGTAATCTCGTGTTCATTTCTAGGAAATAAAAGTGTTGATGCTGATCAACTAAACATTCAATCGTTCCTGCATTTTCATACCCAATCGCTTTGGCTGCTTTGACGGCCATCTCCCCCATCTGTTGTCTCACTGATTCATCGAGACAGGCGGCTGGTGCTTCTTCAATGATTTTTTGATGTCTTCGTTGGAGTGAACAGTCTCGCTCAAATAAGTGAACCCCATGACCGAAGGAATCAAAAAGGACCTGAATTTCAATGTGCCGAGCGTTTTCAATAACCTTTTCCATATACAGCGTCCCATCGTTGAAAAAGCTTTGCGCTCTTTTTTGATTCCCTTCAAAAGCCCTGTACAGCTCCTCGTCATTTTGCACGATCTGCATGCCAATTCCTCCGCCCCCGCTTGATGCCTTGAGCATGATCGGATAACCGAGTGACTGCGCTTGACTGACCCCTTCTTCTGCATCATGCAGCGGAGCTGAAACGCCTGGTACAATAGGGATACCTGCTTGAGCCATCGTTTTTCTTGCTTCAATTTTATTCCCCATTCGCTGAATGACTTGTGCGGATGGGCCAATAAAGGCGATTCCTTCGCTACGGCAGCGTTCTGCAAAGGCTGCATTTTCTGATAAGAGGCCATATCCTGGGTGGATGGCATCTGTATTTGTCTGCTTGGCTACACGAATGATGGCTTCCATGTTTAAATAGCTTTCAGATACTTTCGCGCCTCCAATCGGATAGGCGCTGTCTGCTTCTTGCACATGAAGTGCATGCTGATCTGCTTCTGAATAAACGGCGACGGTGTGGATTCCGAGCCTTTTACACGTTCGAATAATTCGCCGGGCAATTTCGCCTCGATTGGCAATCAGTACTTTTTGAAACATCACTGCCTTCACTCCTTTATTAGATCAAGTGCCTGCTTTTTCAGACGAAATTTTTGAATCTTCCCTGATGCGGTCATTGGATACTCGTCAGTGATGAAAAAATATTTAGGAATTTTGTAGCGTGCCATTTGCGACTGACAATAGCTGGTGAGTGTCTCAATTGTCACCGTCCTACCTTGTTTAAGCCGAATGAATGCGGCGGCTTCTTCTCCATACGTCTCGTCAGGTATACCAACGACCTGTGCATCAAGAATATCCGGATGAGTGTAAAGAACATCCTCAATCTCTTTTGGGTAAACATTCTCCCCGCCTCTAATGATCATATCTTTCAGCCGTCCTGTGATTTTCACATAGCCGTCCTCATCCATCTCTGCTAGATCACCCGTATGAAGCCAGCCGTCCTGATCAATCACTTCATTTGTGGCTTCTTCATTTTTATAGTAGCCTTTCATCACATGATAGCCTCTTGTACACAGCTCTCCTTGTTCTCCTCTTGGTACTTCCTCCGGCGTGCCTGGAACGGTGATTTTCACTTCAATGTGAGGAAGCGCCCGGCCGACCGTTTGAACCCGCCTTTCAAATGAATCATCCGTTCTTGTTTGGGTAATGACAGGAGAGCTTTCGGTCTGTCCGTAAGCAATCGTGAGCTCCTTCAGTCCCATTTGTTCAATGACGGCTTTCATCACATGGGATGGGCAAAGAGATCCTGCCATAATGCCCGTTCGTAATGTGGACAGATCGTATTGGTGAAAATTCGGATGGTCGAGTTCTGCAATGAACATTGTCGGGACGCCGTGAAGTACGGTGCACTTCTCTTTTTCCACTGTTTGAAGAACTCTCTCTGGATGGAAGGATTCAATTGGAATGATTGTTCCTCCTTTTGTGAGACAAGCAAGCACGCCAAGAACAGATCCAAAGCAATGAAAGAAAGGAACAGGGATACACATTCGATCCTTTTGGGTGAGCTTCATACAATCTGCGATTTGGCTGGCATTGCAGACAATGTTTGTATGGCTGAGCATGACTCCTTTTGGGTAACCGGTTGTGCCTGAAGTATATTGCATATTAATGACATCATCAGGCGCAAGCTCATCCATTCGTTTCTCCCACTCATGATCCTCTGTTCTTTTGGCAGCTGCTTGAATACTGTCCCAGCTGCGCATGCCCTTTGGCGTGTGCTTACCTATATAGACGACACTTTTTAAATAAGGAAAAGATGAGGATGTGATCTCTCCTTGATGAGCGTTTTGAAGCTCCGGTATGAGTTCTTCAAGCATTTTGACATAGGATGTCTCTTTAAACCCGTCTACGATAAACAGCATGTTGCTATCAGAGTGCTTGAGTAAATAAGCGAGTTCTTGTGATTGAAAGTTTGTATTCACGGTGACAAGAACGGCTCCAATCGACGCGCAGGCGAATTGCAGCATGAGCCATTCGGCTACATTGGGCGCCATGATGGCGATATGATCCCCTTTTTGAACCCCTAATGCCATAAGACCTTTCCCGGTTTCCTTGACTTCTCGATAAAACGCTTCATATGAATATCGTAAAGAACGTTCTGGATACACAATGGCTTCATGTGCTGGATGCTGATCCCGTTTCTCTTTTAATAACGAGCCGATTGTTTGTGGATGAATCGACATCATGGCTTTCCTCCTCCATTGATGGTAAGCGTTTTCATTATCGGATTACGCTAACAGTTGTCTTGCGATGACTAGACGCTGAATTTCAGAGGTCCCTTCTCCAATTTCCATCAGCTTGGCATCTCTCACAAGCCGTTCTACACCACTTTCTTTCATGTAGCCTGTTCCTCCGTGAATTTGGACAGCATCAAGACTTGCTTTTGTCGCCATTTCAGAAGCGAAAAGCTTGGCATAGGCAGCTTCTTTTGTAAACGGCTTGCCGTGATCTTTCAGCCAAGCGGCTTTCCACACCATTTGTCTAGCGAGTTCTATTTGCATCGCCATATCTGCCAGCTTAAACTGAATGGCTTGGAAGGAAGAAAGGGTCTGCCCAAATTGCTTTCTTTCTTTTGCATGCGAGAGCGAAGCATCTAGTGCAGCTTGTGCGATGCCAACTGATAACGCAGCAATTGAAATGCGCCCCCCGTCTAATGTATATAAAAATTGCTTAAAGCCTTTCGCTGGGTCTCCTAAAATATTCTGGACTGGTACACGTACACCGTCTAAAATGATTTCTGCTGTATCTGAACCGCGCACGCCCATTTTGTCATATGGATTTGTAATGGTCAGCCCTTTTTGCCCTTTCTCCACAATGAAGGCGGAGATGATTGGGCGGCCGTTTTCATCTTGATCCGAGACAGCAGTGACGATAATGGTTCTGGCAAAATTGGCGTTTGTGATCCAGCACTTCTCCCCGCTAATGACATACTCTTGTCCGTCTTTGACTGCTTTTGTTTTCGTCCCTTTTGCATCTGACCCTGCATTTGGTTCTGTTAATCCGAAGGAACCAAGTGCTGTTCCAGAAGCCAGCGGGACAAGGTGGTCCATCTTTTGCTCCTCTGTACCGAAGTAATAAAGCGGGCTTGCGCCTAAGGAGACGGCTGCGGCATAGCTAAGACCTGTACTGGCACACTGTTTTCCGATTTCTTCTACAGCGAGTGCATATGATATCGTATCTCCTCCTGAGCCGCCGTATTTCTCTGGAAAGGGGATGCCCATAAAGCCGAGCTCCCCCATTTTTTGAAACGTTTTGGCTGGGAATACGGCCTGTTCATCAATGGTTTGAGCGAGTGGTGCAATTTCTGCTTTGGCGAAATCTTTGACCATCTGGCGGATCATTTGTTGTTCTTTCGTTAATTCAAAATCCATCTTGCTTCCCCCTTTAGCTCTTTCTATCATATTTATTAATCAAGCAGCTGCTTCATGCCAAGCTTGATTGAATTCAGAAAATTAAAACAAGAATAATAGAAAAAAAGCATGAACGAAGAAAATCTCACTCATGCTTTTTCTGTTATTTCACTATTTTTGTAGAAGGCTTGCTTTCGTGATGAAGACGATTAAGAGCCGTAATCTTGTAAGTATCCATTTTCTTTTGATTGACTGGGAGGTCTTTAATCGTTGTTATGGCGCCTTTTTCTTTTCTAACCGTTTGCAGCAATTCATATGTTCCTTTATTTGTTAATCGATAGACCGCATAATAGGATACGGTAGAATGCGGATCATTTTTGATTTGTAAAGCCGCACCATCCGATGTCTTTTTCACAGATTGAATGATTGGTTTTTTAGGTGCTTTCTGATGAAGCCAAGGCATTTCCGGAATGAGAGCTGGTTTGCTGTATGACTCTTCTATCAATCGATCCTTTACATTCAAAGGGTTGCGATTGAGATCCTTCAGGCTGAAATGCATGCTTCCCTGCACAAGCTGTGACTGCCTGTTCAGCTCAATCTGCCTAAAATATTCTTCCGGGTCAGACCAAGCAGGGTCACTGTTTTGATTAATTTTATATGCCGCCTGCCCAATGTACAGATGAACCGGCTCCCCTTTCACCTCATTTGACCACCATTTCGTCAGCACATCATAAGCGGCAGCTTGAAAGCCGATGCTCCAGTAAATTTGCGGAGTAACATAATCAATATCGTGCTGCTGAATCCACTCTCTTGTATCAGCATATAAATCATCGTAGTTGGTCATTCCTGCAGTGGTGTTTGAACCAGTCGGGTCATCTTTTATGTTGCGCCATACCCCGAATGGACTAATACCAAATTTCACATACGGTTTTTCTTTCTTAATGGTGTCATTGATTTGCTTTACCAGCTGATTCACATTATCTCTTCGCCAATCTTCTATATGTGTAAATGCTTTTTTTCCATATTTTTCATACGTTTCTTGATCTGGAAATGGTACACCGGCTATTTTATATGGATAAAAATAATCATCCATATGCACTGCATCAATATCGTAGTTTTTCACAACTTCTTCGATACCGCCGATAATGAAGTCCTGAGTTTCAGGAATACCAGGATTGTAATAAAGCTGATTACCATACGCAATCGTCCAATCCGGATGTTGTCTTGCAGGGTGATCGGCAGACAAACGGCTGAGATCAGTATGATTCATTGTGATTCGGTAAGGGTTAAACCAAGCGTGAAATTCAAGGCCGCGTTTATGAGCTTCTTCGATCATAAACTCAAGCGGATCGTACCCCGGATCTTTCCCTTGTGTTCCAGTCAAATATTCTGACCACGGCCCGTATGCTGAAGGATAAAAGGCATCTGCTGTTGGTTTAATTTGCATAATGACGGCATTCATATTCATCGCTTTGATTTCGTCTAACAAACGAATAAACTCTTGCTTCTGCTCTGCTACGGGCAGCCCCTTCTTTGAGGGCCAATCTAAGTTATAAACCGATGCAATCCATACCGCGCGCATCTCTCTTGTGCTCTCAAGCTTCCCTTTTGGCACTGCACGAGCTGCTAGACTGCTAGAAGGAATCAATAAAAATACAAACATCAACATCAGTGTTAAAACTGTCATACTGATCTTTTTCAGCATGTTTTGCATCACCTCACCTTAAGTTTATTCCGCTTTTTGTGATGGAATGCCAGCAGATGGTGTAAGCAGAATGTTTTTCATTTCATTGAGATGAGCTTCAGGGACTTTGCAGGCTTCAATTAAATACCGCTCTGCACTCCCGTATGTCTCCAGCATTTCGTGCAGCACATCTTCAAGATAATCTTGCTGCACACCGACAAGCGGCTGAATTTGTTCTTTTGACACCCGGTATAAACTCATCAATCGGACAAATCGTTCCTGCCTTCTGACGAGCATTTGCACGCCTTCATTGGAACGCATGTATTCACTTAAAACGACAGCCAGCGGTACACCTGCCACCAACTGAATCAGGGCAGATAAAAAACCTGTACGGTCCTTGCCACTCGTGCAGTGAAGCATCAGCGGGTAATGGCTTTGATCTGAAAGCAGTGTGAACAGCTGCCGAATCTCTTCTTTACGCTCTGTCAGCATGCTTTGATATAACTCTTTCATGATCGGTGTAAATGAGAGAGACTTCCCTTCTGTTACCAGCATACGAAACATGGTCCATTTACTTGGCATCTTACTGTCAGGCTGCATCGGAATATGGACGATTTTGTCGTGTTCCTTGATCTTTGGCGGATGTGATTTACGTTCTGAGGCTGTACGGAGATCACAAACGGTTTGAAGTCCGAGTGCTGAGAATATCTCAATGTCTTGTTTCGACAAACGGGATAAGTCTGCGGATCGATAAATCATTCTCTGTTTGATCACCATCCCATCTGTTGTTTGAAGTCCCCCTACTTCTCTAAAATTCGCAAGCTTTGAAAATGGGTTGTTTGATTGATTCATAGAAGTGAAAGTTCCTTTCTAGTTTCTTTCTTTTTTCTATCATACGCTTTTATATCAAAGGAGAAAAGAGAATCAATTGACCTAATCCATGTAAGAGAATTTATTGGTATAATGGAAAAAGGACATTCGGATTGATTGGAGATATGAAGTATGATAAAAACAAAACGGATTCAGCAAATCAAAGAGTATGTGTTTGACCGTGAATCTGCCTCACTTGATGAGCTTGTTGCGCATTTTGGTGTCTCAAAAAACACGATACGCCGAGATGTACAGGCGTTGGTCGAGTCCGGCGTACTCAAAAAAGTGTATGGCGGAGTGGCTGTGAACCACTCAACGTTAGTGGTGTATCAGGAGCGAAAGATCCGTCAGCTCAGTAAAAAGCAATTGATCGGTCAGACGGCTGCCGCTTTTGTGGAAAACGGGGATATGATTTTTATTGATTCTGGTACGACAACGCTTGAGATGCTCCCCTATTTGACGGAGAAACAGGTGACCATTGTGACCAATAATGTGGATTTCATTACACAGGCGATGCCTTATGAAAATCTCACCATCTTTTCCACTGGTGGGATGCTTGAAAGAAAAACGAATTCTTTCGTTGGTTATCAAAGTGTTGAGCGCTTAAAAGCTTACAATGTCAATAAAGCCTTTATCGCATCAACTGGTTTATCCATTGATCACGGCGTCACGAATTCTTCTCCGCTTGAAACCGATATTAAAAAGACGCTTGTTCAAAAAAGTGCCAAAACCTTTTTATTAGTGGATGATAGCAAATTCGATCATTACGCCTTGACCACGTTTTGTGATTTGCACGAGATTGATATCGTCGTGACCAATCAGGAGCCACATGAAGATTATCTTCAATATGGAAAAGAGCATGATGTACAGTTTGTCACACCTTCATCAAATGAATAGATGGACAAAAAAACGGCTCAGGAATTTGAGCCATTTTTTGATTCATTGATTTCAAGCTGTATGATCATACGGAATAAAAATCGATACACGGCCGAGATGACGTCAATGAAAGCCGTATCTTCGTGGATATTCTCAAGCTCAAGAAGCTGCAAATTCACATCAAATAAGCCATCTTGTCCATTAAATTGAAGCTGAGCACCATTTAATGGCGATAGCATGTCCTTTAGAATATTCGTGTCTTTTTTAGGACGTTTTAAACCGAATAGGACGGTATACGTCTGAAACACTTCATCCCATTCAATGGCCAAGCCATCCACTTTCACGACATCAAACCACTTGGATTCGATATAAATGAATTCTTTTTGATGTTTTTTCACATATGTAAGCGGTGTGTTTAGAAATGAGGGGTTTTCTGTTTGAATCATGTTCTCTGATTCCTTGTCTACACGCTCTATATATACATCGCCAAAACGGGCTTCTTCTTTTATTCTCGCTCCTTCTAATGTCCAATTGCGGCGCGCCGCTTCATCATATTCGAAGTCTGTCAGCGCCTGTCCTTCTTTTAATAGTTCTTGTAAGCGATTTAGTAACGACATGGCTATGTCTCCTTTCTTCTTCATGTGCATTCATTATTTTAGCATAACTCATGAAAAGAAAGATATGTCCTAGCATATGATGGTATGATAGTGTCAAAAGAAACATCTCGGAGGGGTACGTTTTGCTCACAATGACACTGGCAGAAAAAATCGTAGATGAGGTTAAAAAGGTGCTGACTGAGGAAATCATCATCGCACAAACAAACGGCACCATCATTGCAGCAACAGATCCAGCGCGCGTTGGACAATTTCATGAAGGAGCGTATCTGACATCTTTTGAAGGACAGAAACGAATTCTCACAAAGGATGACCAGCAGCACATGAAAGGCGTCAAAGCTGGCATCAATCTGCCTATTTATTTTAAGCAAGAGGTCATCGGGGTCATTGGAATGACAGGAGATCCTGTACATGTGTCTCCTTTTGGCGAAATATTAAGAAAAATGACCGAGCTGCTTATTCATGAACATGAATTTTTTCAAGAAACTGAAACGGATGAACGTCAGCTCGAAGCGTTTGTATTCGACTGGCTTCATCTGCCAGAGACAGCGATTGATCTCACTGAAAAAGCGTCGCGGCTTCAGCTTGATATCAACAAGGAGCGCGCAGTTGTTCTGATCGATTGTCAGGATGAATCGTTTATGAAGCAGAATCAATACAAAAAATTGAAGGAAACGCTGCATCTCAACAGCCAGGAGATCATCGTCCGCTGGGGGCATGGCCGCTTTTTACTCATGCTGCAAACAACAGCAGATGATCGTAAAGCCCTGCAGCAGCGCCTGTTTCACATCCATGCCTCCCTTACGGCGCAGAGCTCGCCCGGGGTTTTGATTGGAGCGGGAAAACCAGCAGCTGCTCATTTGATGAAGCAATCGTTTCAACAAGCCTTTCGAGCATTAAAAATGGCACATGCTGATACTCCGATTGTATTTGATGAAGATTTAACGCTCGAACTTTTTATGGAGGAAGTAAGTCAGGAAACAAAAGAAGTGTTTCTTGATCGAACGATCGCCCCTCTTCTCCCCTATCCTGAATTAGTGAAAACATTGCGGGTACTCATGACCTCAGATTGCTCATTGAAATATACCGCAGAAGCGATGCATGTCCATATCAATACACTGCATTACAGGCTAAAACGAATCCAAGAGTTAACGACACTTGATCCAAAGCGCATGCAAGATGCCATGCTCTTTTATTTAGCCTTCATGCTATTAGATGATGATCCAAAAAAACGAAGCAAACAGCCCGATATTTTGTAGAATCGTCCATAGGCATGAGGCGATTCTTTTTTTATACTGAAACAAAACGATACGTCTCATCAATAGGAGTTGAATGCGTATGTTACATTCTGAATTTTTAAATCAATTAAAAAAGATTGTTGGCGCGTCTTACATGCAGGACAGTAAAGCCGATCGGCTTGCCTACTCTTATGATGCAACACCAAATTTTCAGCATATGCCAGATGTCATCGTAAGCCCGCATACGGCTGAGGAAATCCAGCAAATTGTCCGGCTCTGCGCTTCATATAACATACCAATCGTGCCAAGAGGATCAGGAACGAACCTTTGTGCAGGCACATGTCCCACTCAAGGCGGACTTGTGCTGCTGTTTACAAGAATGAACCAATTAATAGAAATAGATGAAGAAAACCTGACAGCAACGGTGCAGCCTGGTTTGATCACACAGGAACTTATTCGCCAAGTAGAGGCGAAAGGCCTCTTCTATCCACCTGATCCAAGCTCTATGAAAATCTCTACATTAGGCGGAAATATTAATGAAAATTCAGGTGGTCTCCGGGGGTTAAAGTATGGAGTGACGAGAGATTATGTCCTTGGACTTGAAGTCGTTCTGCCAAACGGTGACATCATCAAAACAGGCGGCAAGCTTGCAAAGGACGTGGCCGGGTATGATATGACCCGTTTGTTCGTAGGTTCAGAAGGAACGCTCGGGATTGTCACTGAGGCCACGCTGAAGCTTTTGCCGCTTCCAGAAACAAAACAAACGATGCTTTGCTTATATGAAAGTTTAGAGGAAGCCGCCGCTTCAGTGTCGGCGATTATTGCAGAGCGTATCATCCCCGCCACATTAGAATTTATGGATCAGCCGACTCTGGAAGTCGTTGAAGACTTTGCAAAAATCGGTTTGCCGACTGACGTTCAAGCGGTGCTGTTAATCGAACAAGACGGCCATCCTGAAGCGGTTGCCCGTGATATGCAGCGCATCGCAAAAGTGTGTCAGCAGCATGGTGCAAAAGAAGTGAATATCGCACATTCTGAAGAAGAGGCAAATGCACTTTTAACAGCGAGACGATCCGCTTTATCTGCCCTCGCCCGCTTAAGCCCGACGACCATTTTAGAAGATGCCACAGTTCCCCGGTCTGAAATTGCCAGCATGGTGCGGGCGATCGAAGACATTGCGAAGCAGTACAAAGTGAAGATCTGTACATTTGGTCATGCAGGTGATGGCAATTTGCATCCTACTTGTGCAGCAGATGCAAGAAATGAAGAAGAAATGAAACGGGTGGAAGAAGCCTTTCAGGCCATTTTTGAAAAAGCAGTCTCACTTGGCGGCACCATTACGGGTGAACATGGCGTGGGTCTTATGAAAGCTCCTTACTTAGAACTGAAGGTTAAAAAAGAAGGCATTGCGGCAATGAAAGCGATCAAACAAGCGCTTGACCCGGAAAATATCATGAACCCTGATAAAGTGTTTGGAAAAGCCGCAAGAAAGCGGGTGGTGGTCTCATGAGTTCTAAACAAACAGAGATTCAGCAAGCATTTCAGCAGCAAATGGACGAAAAAGAGCTGCTCAATTGCATGCGCTGCGGATTCTGCCTTCCTTCCTGCCCGACTTATATTGAATCTGGTCAACAAGAAACACACTCTCCCCGCGGCCGAATTGCTTTAATGAAGGCGGTGAGAGACGGCGTCATTGAGCCAGATGAAGATGTGGAGCATTCACTGAATCTTTGTCTTGGCTGCCGTGCATGTGAACCGGTCTGCCCTTCTGGCGTTAAATATGGACGGTTACTTGAAGATGCAAGAGACATCATTCAGCAGCACAAAAAACAATCCATTCCTGTCAAACTTGTAAGACGTGTCGTGTTTAAAGGTCTCTTTCCTTCACAAAGCCGAATGCGGAAAGCAGCAGGACTTCTTCGTTTTTATCAAACATCTGGTCTGCAAACGGCTGCCCGCAAAACTGGCATGCTGAAGGTGCTTCCACCGCATTTACGTCTGATGGAACAGGCGCTTCCAAAGGTGCCGCGTCAACGAAAAAGCCGTTTGACGGAATACAAAGCCGCCGGCCCAGCGAGAAAACGGGTCGCCTTTTTTACTGGCTGTTTAATGGACACCGTTTTTTCCAGCACAAACGAAGCGACCATCCAGCTTTTGCAGCTGGCAGGCTGTGACGTCATCGTCCCTCCTATTCAGACGTGCTGCGGAGCGCTCCATGGCCATAGCGGTGAAAAAGAACAAGCGAAACAGTTAGCAAAGCGGAATATTGAAGCGTTTGAAGAGATAGATGCGGATGCCATAGTCATGAATGCTGGCGGTTGTGGTGCCTTTTTAAGTGATTACGATCATTTGCTTCACGATGATCCGGATTTTCAAAAGCGAAGTGAAGCCTTCTCAAAGAAAATCACGGATATATCAGACATTTTAGTGGAGCTGGAATTTCACCGCCGCATGCCGCTTGCTTTGCCAGAGCAGGTCATCACCTATCAGGATTCTTGTCATTTGCGGAACGGAATGGGCGTACAGCATGCACCAAGGGTGCTGATGAAGGCCATTCAGGGTGTATCATTTAAAGAAATGAAGGATTCGGGCCGGTGCTGCGGCTCAGCTGGCATTTACAACATCTTGCAGCCAAAGATGTCGATGCAAATTTTAGATCATAAAATGACAGAAGCTAGTCAAACAAAGGCCGCTGCCATTGTTACATCTAATCCAGGCTGTCAGCTGCAAATGGCAGCAGGCATCAAACGCTCAGGGCACTCGCCGAGCATGCGTGCCGTCCATCTAGCTGATTTATTATTAGAAGCCGTTCAATATGGAAAAAAAGCGTCCAGCCCATCAAGCTGAACGCTTTTTTCATGCATATCTTTAGACAATCGGTTAGATAATAGAGGCAAATCGCCGAAGGAGCTGGTCCAAATGCTGAAGAAAAACAAACAACAAAAGGACCCGAATTCAGTATTTGAAGCATTGTCACGTTCTGCTGATTTTACAAATGAGCTGTCTCGAAATGGAGATTTTCTGTATAGGATTTCCTTTTTTCGTTCATTGATTAATGGACATCTTCTACATGAACAAATTCTCCCCTCCCTCAAACAACTGCACCTGTCACCCACTCTTGAAGAGCTGAAAGAACGAATTCCCATTGAGCAGGCTGTCATCACGAGCGATCTTCAAAAAGTGCAAGAAGCCCTTCACCGGGGCAGCATTGCGATTAGACTTGAGACAGACTGGGGCAAAACGCTTCTCTTGCCGATTGAAGAAAAGAAAGGCAGACAAATAGGTCCGCCTGAAATTGAATTTGGGATTATCAGTGCACAGGAAGCATTTGTGGAGGTTTTAGATACCAATTTAAATTTGGTCAGACGGCGGCTGCCGACGCCTAACCTGAAAGTTGAGGAAAAGACGGTTGGTACGCTCTCTCAAACAAAAGTTGCCGTGTTATATATTGAAGAAATCGCCAACCCAGAAAACATCGAAACGGTTCTTCAGCGAATTGAGGACGTTGATTATGATCAGATTTTAGATGCGAATTACCTCGCTCAAATGCTTTATGATGTATCCAATACGATCTTTCCGTTGTTTTTGAATACAGAAAGACCCGACCGCGTGTCTTCAGGCTTATCAGAAGGGAAAATTGCCATATTAGTTGATGGTTCGCCTCATGTCTTGCTTGCCCCAACTATTTTACTTGAGTATTTTTCCACGATGGAAGACTACAATATGTCATGGATTGCGGCTTCTTGCTTTAGGCTGTTACGCATATTTGCTGTGATATTTTCCATTTTTGCGACACCTTTATATGTCGCCGTTTTAACCTTTCATTATGAACTGATCCCAAAGGATTTATTAGAAACCATTGTCTCCTCGCGCTATCTTGTGCCATTTCCTCCGATCATTGAGGCACTATTTTTAGAGATTTCGATTGAATTACTAAGAGAAGCAGGTTCAAGGCTCCCAGCTAAAGTCGGTCAGACGCTCGGGATTGTTGGAGGGATTGTCATTGGACAGGCTGCTGTAGCAGCAGGCTTAACGAGCAATATTTTACTCATTATTGTTGCCCTGTCTGCTCTCGCCTCATTTGTCACGCCTATATACAAAATGGGCAGTACCATTCGGCTGCTGAGATTTCCTTTTTTAGTTGCAGCACAGGTTTGGGGCGCATTAGGTATTGCTGTGATGGGATCTTTTCTGCTCACCCATTTAATGAAATTAACTTCAATTGGCCGGCCGTATTTAGAGCCTATTTTTCCAATGCGCCTTGCTGATTTAAAGGGCAGTTTGATTCGTCCTCAGCTCCGTTTTTTGAACAAAAGGCCGGAAAATTTACGTCCTCAAAATGAAACCATCCATCGCTCTAAGCCGAAGCAAGGCCGCAAGGGGAAAAATGATTTTTATGAATAAGGAAGTGAAGGCATGAGCTCTTCTTCTGTCAAAGAGAAATTTCAAGTATCCCCTTATTTTGTGTTTTTTCTCATCAATGCCAATCAAGTCGGTGTCAGCATTTTAAACTTTCAAACAAACCTTGTTCGTTCTATCAATAATGATGGATGGATCGCTATTTTGATTTCTGGCATGAGCGTCAATGTGATGGTCTTTCTCATGTACTTGATGTTTAAAAAGGCCCCTTCGGATGAATTTGGTGAAATCACGCAATATGTATTTGGCAAATGGATTGGGCAATTATTCAACATTCTTTATATCTTATATTTTGCTTCTTTGTCGCTGACCGTTCTTATCCATTACATGGATGTGATCCATGTATGGCTGTTTAAAGAAATTCCTGGTCTTTTGTTTGCGTCTGTACTGCTGCTGCTTGTGTATTACATTCATACTGGCGGCTTTAGAACCATTGCTGGATGGGCATTTTTTAGTGTTGTACTGACGTATTGGATGACGTTTATCTGTTTTTATGCCATGAAATATAGTCACATTCGTTTCATGTTCCCAATGTTTGATCATACATTTTCGCAAATGCTTGTGGGAGTCAAAGATGCATCCTTATCCATGTTTGGTTTTGGCACGCTGCTTGTCTATTATCCCTTTATTAAACAAGCTCAGACATCTCAAAAATTTGCTTACATGGGGGTATTATTTACGACATGCTTAAACTTGCTCACTTTTCTCGTCTCTATAGCGTATTACTCAAGTGCTCAGCTCAAATTAACAAAATGGCCGACGCTAACGTTAACGAGCATTGTGAAGCTTCCATTTATCCAGCGCTTTGAATTTATTGAAGTGTCTCTTTGGCTGCTTCTGATCATTCCTAATATCACGATTCCATTATGGGCAGCGAGCCGAATGGCAAAAAAAATGCTTCATACGAGCCAGCGCGTCACGTTCATCGGGCTCAGCATCCTCATTCTGATCATGTTTTCGTTTTTTGCCAGTGCAACTTCTTTTGAAACCTTTAATCAATGGGTGGAATTTAGCGGATTCATTCTGATCTATGGATTGATTATCTGTATGGTCATTGGACTGATGCTGAAAAAAAGGAGGGGGAAAAAACGAGCATGAAACGTTATATACTTACGGGCCTCATGTTGGGTAGTCTTTTGTTAACCAGCTGTGCAGAGCCCCGCCTTTTAGATGAATTAAATATCTCTCAGGCGGCAGGATTTGATTTATTGGAAGATGGAGAAATGAAGGGCTTCTTTGTCTTCCCTGTCTTTAAAAGTCAAGAGCAAGGAAGTTATCAAATATTAAGCGGAAAGTCAAACACCATTAGTAATATTCAATTTCTCGTGTCAGAAGAATCACCTTTTCCAGTAGTCATGGGCCAGGTGCTCGTTATTTTAGTCAGTGAAAAGTTAGCAAAAGAAGTCGGCATGATCGATTTAATGAATTATATTTATCGTGATCCTATCATTGGTTCACGTCAAGTGTTTGCGATTGTAGGCGGAGAAGTGGAAGAGTTATTATACACAAAAATGAATCAAACGAACTTAAATATAGGTGTATATCTTTCTGATCTGCTCGCCCAAAATATGCGAAATGGCAATGAACCTGTCACCAATCAGCATATTTTTATGAATCAGATGCTGGCAAAAGGGGTCGATGCATACCTCCCCTACATTAAGAAAAAAGGCAATGTCATTAAGATCACAGGAGTCGCTCTGTTTGATCATGAAAAAATGGTCGGTCATATCCCTGGAAAAGACACGTTCACATTTAAAGCGATGATTGAAAATCATAAAAATGGCATCTACGAATTTCAATTGGCTGATCATGCAAAGACCCATGTCGTCATTGAAAATATCAAATCCCATGTGTCTTACCGAATTAAACCAACGGAAAACCTAACAAAGAAGCCTCAGATCATGATTGATATCAAACTGAAAGGTGAATTAAAAGAATTCATGAAGTCCAAAAAAATTGATAAACCATCTATATTGGACCATGTTGAAAAAGAAGTAGAAAAACGTGTCGCTCAGCAAGGACAAGACCTTGTTCAATCCTTTAAAAAGCAAAACATAGATCCGCTTGGGCTGGGCCTGAGGTATAGATCAAAAGACAAAGCAGTAACACCAGAAAAGTGGAAAAGCATTTATCCTGATGCAGATGTACAAGTTAAATGCCACATGAAGATTGTTCAAACCGGAGTCAGCCAATAAAAAGGCTTATTCAAATGTCTTGCTTGTTCTCCAAGATGTTGGACACTTTCATTTTCACTCGTGGAACCGGATCTTTTTGATGAACATCATGTAAAATCTTTTCTACTTCATTTTGATCAGTTCTAAGAATTTTAGGTGAAAATTTTTCCACAAGAGCCGGTCTATTCCCTTTTGCACAGTTTGCCATTGTATCTAGTGCAATGAAGCAGAAAGGTCTTCTTTTGTTTAGCCAAGATTTCATTCTCTCCCAGGTTGGGCAGCTGACGGCTGCCAGCCTTTCCCACTGATCGTGAAAATGGGTGCAATTTGACTCCATCCAATCCAAAATTTTGTGAGAACGGAAACGATGCAGGCAAATAAAAGCCTCTAACGGCAATTCTTTTTCACTGATCGATTTCAATTTTTCTAATATATGGTGTAATCCCTCCTCTCCCGGCAAACTGCTGGCTGCTGCCCACGAAAATGGGTAAAGGAATTCTTCGTCCTCGTAATCCAAAAGTTCCCTGACCCATTCAGCGGCAAATGTATCTAGAACATCAGCCGTGATCTCTAACATTCGTGATTTCACTTCGGCATGCTCCGTTTCATAAAACCTACTTTGGCTTCAAAGCATCGATCATCCTCAAGAAACCATCTAGTGATTGAAAAGTCTAATAAAGACACCAAATTATGCCTAACGGCTTGTAATGTTGGAGCTTTCTCGCTTTTGACAACTTCCTCCTCTAATTGGAAAGCCTGTCCGTCCTCTCCATAAAAATCATCGCGGGAGTAAAAATTGTTTAGGAGAATGGAGAACAGCTAGGTTATACCATTCAATAGGCCGTAATGAATAGCTGAGCAGTCTTTCGTGGCATTGATGGCATAATTCATAAGGCTGTTTCGGTTCATCAGTCGCTTCTAAAATGTTCATTTCGTTTTTTTGACAGGCTTCACATAAAGCAGTTGTCCCCATTATTTTCACTTACTTTTACTGCTATTCTGCTTCTTTCATTCGAGCAAGCTTAAGGTGAAATAGAAATCATTCTTTCTATAACCGCGGCCATTCGTCCATATTGTTTCAAATGAAGAAATAATGATCTTCTAATCTTCATCCTTTACATCGGGATCTTCCGGAATCGGTTCATTTAAGATCTCTTGGACGAGCTCTTTATATTGTTCGAGCTGCTTTAAATGCGTTTGAAACTGCCCTTGATAAATGAGATAAGATTCCCCGTCAAATACGTAACGAATCTTTTTTTGCTGGATTAATTTTTCAATATACGCTTCTGATACTTCCAAGTATTCAGCTGTTTCTGCGATTGTTAAATACATGTTTGTGCACCACCCGTTCGTTTCATCTAGCAAATTATATCACGAGCTGGTGAAAAAACAGATATCGCTTGTTCATGTTTTTTTCATCTTTTCTTCACTGATTCGTCAACTCACTTTTGTACAGTATTCATACACCCACTCAAACACTAGGAGGTGATGATCCTTCGGATGACAAAGAAAAATATTCGGATCTATGCCGCATTTTTAACTGTAGGCGCTAGCAATACGATGATTGACTTTCTGTTCTTCTTTTTTTTAACTGCTTGCTTTGTTCCCCCTTTTCTTGCCCAGTGCCTGTCCTATACTGCAGGAATGCTGAACAGTTATGTTTGGAATCGAAAATGGACGTTCCAAGTGAAAAAGAAAGCTGACAAGTGGGAATGGATCAAGTGGGCCACAGTCAACGGCGCAGCGTGCCTCCTCACCTATGTTGTCTTATATGTCATACAGCAAGCAGGTTTCTCATTATTCATTAGTAAAGCGATTGGTACCCTTCTTGGCATGATGATCACTTTTACTGGAAGCCGCCTATGGGTTTTTCCATCAGAAAATAAACCATCAGAAATGGAGCGATGATTCAATGAACATTAAAAAAGCCGTCATACCAGCAGCCGGATTAGGCACACGTTTTTTACCCGCAACGAAAGCACAGCCAAAGGAAATGCTGCCTATTATCGACAAACCCGCCATTCAATACATAGTTGAAGAGGCTGTTCAATCAGGCATTGAAGATATACTAATTATCACAGGAAGAAATAAAAAATCGATTGAAGATCACTTTGACCGTTCGATTGAGCTAGAACAGAATTTGCTTGAAAAAGGAAAAAATGAACAGCTGGCTGAAATCAAACATATTGCGGATATGGCCAATATTCATTATATTCGTCAAAAGGAACCCTTAGGTCTTGGACATGCGGTATTATGTGCACGTCATTTTACTGGCAATGATCCTTTTGCGGTCCTTTTAGGTGATGATGTCATGGTGTCAGAAAGACCTGCACTCTCTCAGCTCATGGAAGTCTTTGAAGACAAACAAAGAGAGGTCATTGGCGTCCAGCAAGTGGATCGTCTAGATGTCAGCAAGTATGGTATGATAAGACCAGCTAGAGTAGACGGTCAAGTGTTTGAAGTCACAGACTTAGTGGAAAAGCCAGCAATTCATGAAGCTCCTTCCGATTTAGCCGTCATGGGCAGGTACCTGTTAACACCATCGATTTTTCCTATTTTACAAGGAATCGAGAGAGGTACCGGGAACGAAATCCAGCTGACAGATGCGCTGAAAATCATTGCACATGAATCACCCATTTATGCAACACAATTAGAGGGGATGAGATTTGACGTTGGTGATAAGCTCGGCTCATTTAAGGCAGCGGCAGAACTTGGATTAATGCGTCATGATATGCGGCCAGCCATGCTAGCATATATGCAAAGCATACTCATGAGAGAAGAAAAACAAGCATAGGCTCTTATAAGGATGCTTGAAGAAAATTCGTATTTAAAGGCAGAGTGAAATGAATGGGAACCTTTTTTAATGAAATTTTAACCTGGCTGACAAGCCTAGGTTACGCGGGTGTTGCACTTGGACTGATGATTGAAATCATTCCGAGTGAAATTGTACTTGCCTATGGCGGATATATGGTATCAACAGGCACAATTGGTTTTGTAGGAGCTGTGATTGCCGGCGTCATCGGTGGTACGCTCGCCCAGTGTTTTATTTACTGGATCGGTCTGTACGGCGGACGACCTTTTTTAACAAAGTATGGAAAGTATTTATTCATCCATGAACACCATATCGCGACTGCAGAGCGCTGGTTTGATCGATATGGAACCGGTGTAGTCTTTACCGCCCGCTTTATCCCTGTTGTCCGTCATGCCATCTCGATTCCAGCGGGTATTGCCAAGATGCCTTTTTTGAAATTTGTTTTCTTGACAGGATTAGCTGCCATCCCTTGGTCTATCTTATTTATCTACCTTGGCATGCAGCTTGGGACAAAATGGGATCATATTCAAAGTGTTGCTCATGCTTATACAACCCCTATTATGATCATTGCCATCATCCTGATTGTTCTCTACTTTGTACTCAAAAAAATTCGGACGAATCGAAAACGGACAATCTAACAAAAAAGCCTTTCACTGATCTGGTGAAAGGCTTTTTTTTATATGTGTGCTGATTGTTTTTTCATATATTGGGATAATTCTATAATCATTGCTCCCATTCTCTCAAGTGACGGGGCAAGAATTCGGTCTATTCCTTCTTCTTTTAAAGCTTCAGCCGTAACTTTTCCGACAGCTACTGCAAGCACATCCTGCTCGAATAATGCTTGCAATTCTTCTTTTCTGCCCCACTCTGCGGCTAGTTTGAAAAAGGCGTGGACCTGGACAGCGGTTGTAAAACAGACGGCATGAACTTGTCCATCTTTCATTTCTTGCAGCAGCGTTTCAGCTGCCTCTGGTTCAGGAGGTGTGTGCTGATATGGTAAAAGCGGCAAAACATCTGCCCCCTTGTCATGTAAAAACTGAATGAGAGCTGGTGCATTTTCACCATGAAGCTGCACCATCACGCGTTTGCCTTGAAACTCCTTGTCTTCAAGCTTTGAAATCAAGTCACGAACCGTTCCGTCTTCATCAGAGACCTCTGGCTGAATTCCGCGTTTTTTCAGCGCAGCAAAGGTTTTGTACCCTCTTGAAGCAATATGTGCGTTTGATAGAATGTTCATAAATTCTTTACCAAGCTGCAGCTCTTCTGCACTCTCAATCAATGTATCTGTACCAATGCCTGTTGTCAAGATCACCCAGTCGGCCCCTTGCCTCACAAAGGTTTCTATGCCTGGCTTTAAATCCTCTTTGGCTAAAAATACGGTTCCTTGAAGAGAGCGAATAACGGCTTGTCCTCCTTGTTTTTCGACAAGTGTACGCATTTCTTCTGTTTTTCTTGTTCCACAAATGGCAATCGTTTTTCCAGATAAGCCTTTATTCATGTTATCCCTCTTTTTCTATCACATTTGATATGTATTAAATATAGATTTATTTGGAAGACGATGCAAGTGTCTACTAAAAAAGAGCTTGACGTTTCTATCGAATTCGAGTATCTTTTGTAAGTGCAAATTGTAGGAGGTCATTATGGAAAAACAGAATGTTCAAGCAATTCGATTATCAATTGCAGACCCAACACCACTTGGTTTGTTTGGTTTAGCAATGGTGACGCTCGTTGCGTCCTCACAAAAACTAGGAATCACAGATGGCACTTCCCTTATTTTACCTTGGGCTATCTTCCTTGGAGGAATCGCGCAGCTGATCGCGTCCATACAAGATTCAAAGCATCATAATATTTTTGGAGCCACTGCTTTTGGCGCATTCGGTCTTTTCTGGATGGGCGTTGGAACAACTTGGCTCATTCAAGCCGGCGTCTTTGGGAAAACGCTTGCGGGAGCAGCAGATCCAAAGCAGCTAGGCTTTGCGTTTATTGGTTATTTGATTTTCAGCTTGTTTATGACGATTGGTGCAATGGAAACACATAAAGTGTTATTTTTGATTTTCGTCTTTATTGATTTCTTATTCATTGGTCTTTCCCTTAGCACTTTTGGTGTGATGTACGATGTGACTCATACCATGGCTGGTATTGCAGAATTGATCATTTCCCTGCTTTCATTTTATGGTTCTGCAGCTGTTGTTCTTAATACACATTTTGGCCGTATTGTTCTGCCAATCGGACAACCATTTCGCATTTTTACAAAAGCTTAAATAAAAAAAGAACTGCTCTGTGCAGTTCTTTTTTTATGTTTATTTTTCTTGTGCCTCTTGAAAAATCTCTCCGATGATTTCATACGAGCGCATTCTTTCTTGATGGTCAAACATATCTGAATTAATCATCACTTCATCTGCTTGAGTAGCTTCTATAAAGGCTTCTAATTCTGTTTTCACCTTTTCTTTATCCCCAATGATAGTCGAGCTTAATTGTTCATCCACCATCGCCTTTTCATATGGACTCCAAAGACCGTCCATGCTGTCGACAGGCGCCTTCAGTTTTCCTGGTGTGTTGCGAATGAGACTTAAAAACCGCTGATAATGAGAGGTTGCCAAATATTCAGCCCGTTCTGTTTGATCTGCAGCAAAAACCGTCACACCGACCATGGCATAAGGCTCTTTTAATACATCAGAAGGTCTAAATGACTGTCTGTACAACTCTAACGCGGGAATTGTATTTTTAGGTGAGAAATGTGCTGCAAAGGCAAATGGCAAGCCAAGTTCTCCTGCAAGTCTAGCGCTAAAACCGCTTGAACCAAGGAGCCAAATTGGAATGTCCAGGCCTTCTCCTGGAACAGCTCTTACATGTTTTTTAACCTGTCCGGTCGGTTTGAAATATTGACGAAGTTCTTCAAGCTGCTCAGGGAAATCTTCTCCGTTATGAAGATTACGTCTAAGCGCTCTTGCTGTTAACTGATCTGTCCCTGGTGCTCTGCCAAGACCTAAATCAATTCTCCCTGGATACAATGTCTCAAGTGTGCCAAATTGTTCGGCAATGACAAGTGAAGAGTGGTTTGGCAGCATAATCCCGCCAGATCCTACTCGAATTTTTTCGGTTCCTCCCGCAATATATCCAATTAAAACAGACGTTGCAGAGCTCGCTACCCCTTCCATGTTATGGTGTTCTGCCAGCCAGTATCTATGATAACCCCACTTCTCCGCCTTCTTTGCTAAATCCATACTACGATCAAAAGATTCTTTAATGGTACCTCCTTCTGTCACTGAGGATAAATTTAAAACGGAATAGGCTTTGCCTTGTAAAACTGATTGACTCATATATGATGTCCCCATTTCTGTCAAAAATCATACTATTTCATACTTTCAACACCATAACACAAATCAATGAAAGATTTAAATGATTTGATTCGATGATTTTCGAAATGATGATTTTCTAGGTTTTACTTCCAATTTGAAAATTTGCACATAGAATGAAATATCAATTCTAGGAGATGGGCAATTTGTACAATCAATTCGAACACAAATGTCCCTTTTGCGGTAAATACCATGAACAGCCTCATTACAAAAGATCACGTCATGACCGTCCTCGAAAAAGAGACTGTCCATTCATTAAACAAGAATATTCAAAACAAAATACATCTCAAGGGAATCAACCTTGCCACATTGCAAAAGGAATAAAACAATCAAAACAAAATCAAAGAGCTGGACCAAGAGGCCCGGCAGGCCAAGCAGGTCCCCCTGGACCAACCGGACCTACTGGACCTGCTGGCGGGTTAACCGGCGCCCTTCCTTTTAATCCCTCACAATCACAAGATTACGATGCAGGGCAAGTGGTCACGTTTGATGGCAGTACTTACATTGCCAATGTTGACGCTCCATCAGGAATACCTGGACTCTCCCCCGACTATACCCTTTTAGCTGCTTCTGGAGAAACCGGTCCTACGGGTCCTACTGGGATCGGATTAAGTGGTATTGAAGCCTATGATCCTGTTATGGCACCAACATATTCAGTCGGTCAAGTGGTCACTTATGGTGGTGGTACGTATATTGTGGATTCTGCACCACCTTCAGGTACGCCAGATACGTCGCCAGATTACACACTTTTAGCAGCACCAGGTGAAACTGGACCTACCGGGGCTACAGGGATCACTGGAACAACTGGCCCTACCGGCGCCACAGGGATCACTGGATTAACCGGACCTACTGGTGCTACAGGTATCACTGGAGCAACTGGTGATACGGGTGCCACGGGGATTACTGGGTCAACTGGACCTACTGGTGCCACGGGGATTACTGGGTCAACTGGACCTACCGGTGCCACGGGGATTACTGGATCAACTGGGCCTACTGGTGCCACGGGGATTACCGGATCAACTGGACCTACCGGGGCTACTGGGATTACTGGGGCTACCGGACCTACCGGTGCCACGGGGATTACTGGAGCAACTGGACCTACTGGCGCAACGGGGATCACTGGAGCTACCGGACCTACTGGTGCCACGGGGATTACTGGAGCTACCGGTCCTACTGGTGCCACGGGTAGTACTGGATCAACTGGTCCTACCGGCGCCACGGGGATCACCGGATTAACCGGACCTACTGGTGCTACAGGTATCACTGGAGTAACTGGTGATACGGGTGCCACGGGGATTACCGGATCTACTGGTTCTACCGGTCCTACTGGTGCCACGGGTAGCACTGGATCAACTGGGCCTACCGGCGCAACGGGGATTACCGGATCTACTGGAGATACGGGTACTACAGGCAGCACTGGACCTACTGGTCCTACTGGGGTGACAGGTATCACCGGATCAACTGGAGATACGGGTGCCACGGGGATCACCGGATCTACCGGGCCTACCGGCGCCACTGGGATTACCGGATCAACTGGACCTACCGGGGCTACAGGTATCACTGGGGCTACCGGACCTACCGGTGCCACTGGGATTACTGGAGCTACCGGGCCTACCGGCGCAACGGGGATTACCGGATCTACTGGAGATACGGGTACTACAGGCAGCACTGGACCTACTGGTCCTACTGGTGCCACGGGGATTACTGGAGCTACCGGGCCTACTGGTGCCACGGGTAGCACTGGATCAACTGGGCCTACCGGCACCACTGGGATTACCGGATCTACTGGAGATACGGGTACTACAGGCAGCACTGGACCTACTGGTCCTACTGGGGTGACAGGTATCACCGGATCAACTGGAGATACGGGTGCCACGGGTAGCACTGGACCAACAGGACCTACTGGTGCAACGGGAATCACCGGATCAACCGGACCTACTGGTGCAACTGGTATTACTGGGTCAACTGGAGATACGGGTGCTACAGGTATCACTGGTTCAACAGGTCCTACCGGGGCTACAGGGATTACTGGGGCAACTGGAGATACCGGTGCCACTGGGATCACTGGGTCAACAGGGCCTACTGGCGCAACGGGGATCACTGGATCAACTGGTTCTACCGGTGCCACAGGTAGTACTGGATCAACTGGACCTACTGGCGCAACAGGGATTACGGGAGCTACTGGGCCTACTGGTGCCACAGGTAGTACTGGATCAACTGGTCCTACTGGTGCCACGGGGATTACCGGATCAACTGGTTCTACCGGTGCCACGGGGATTACCGGATCAACTGGAGATACGGGTACTACAGGCAGCACTGGACCTACTGGTCCTACTGGTGCTACTGGTGCTACTGGGATTACTGGAGCTACCGGGCCTACTGGTGCCACGGGTAGCACTGGATCAACTGGGCCTACCGGCACCACTGGGATTACCGGATCTACTGGAGATACGGGTGCCACGGGTAGCACTGGACCAACAGGACCTACTGGTGCCACGGGGATCACCGGATCTACCGGGCCTACCGGCGCCACAGGGATTACCGGATCAACCGGATCTACTGGTGCCACTGGGATTACTGGAGCTACCGGGTCTACTGGTGCCACGGGTAGCACTGGGGCAACTGGACCTACCGGTGCCACTGGGATTACCGGAGCAACTGGACCTACCGGCGCTACAGGTATCACTGGGGCTACCGGACCTACCGGTGCCACTGGGATTACTGGAGCTACCGGGCCTACCGGCGCAACGGGGATTACCGGATCAACTGGAGATACGGGTACTACAGGCAGCACTGGACCTACTGGTCCTACTGGGGCTACTGGGGCTACAGGTATCACTGGAGCAACAGGGCCTACTGGTGCCACTGGGATCACTGGACCTACTGGTCCTACTGGTGCCACTGGGATTACTGGAGCTACCGGGCCTACTGGTGCCACGGGGATTACCGGAGCAACTGGACCTACCGGCGCTACTGGGATTACCGGACCAACTGGTCCTACTGGGGTGACAGGTATCACCGGATCAACAGGGCCTACTGGCGCAACAGGGATCACTGGAGCTACCGGACCTACTGGTGCCACTGGGATTACTGGACCTACTGGTCCTACCGGCGCCACGGGGATCACTGGATCAACTGGGCCTACTGGTGCCACTGGGATTACTGGACCTACTGGTCCTACCGGCGCCACTGGGATTACCGGATCAACTGGACCTACTGGCGCAACGGGGATCACTGGAGCTACCGGACCTACTGGTGCCACGGGGATTACTGGAGCTACCGGGCCTACTGGTGCCACTGGGATTACCGGAGCAACTGGACCTACCGGCGCTACTGGGATTACCGGACCAACTGGTCCTACTGGGGTGACAGGTATCACCGGATCAACAGGGCCTACTGGCGCAACAGGGATCACTGGAGCTACCGGACCTACTGGTGCCACGGGGATCACTGGATCAACTGGGCCTACTGGTGCCACGGGGATTACTGGACCTACTGGATTAACTGGTCCTACTGGTGCCACGGGGATTACCGGATCAACCGGATCTACTGGTGCCACGGGGATTACTGGAGCTACCGGGCCTACCGGCGCAACGGGGATTACCGGATCAACCGGATCTACTGGTGCCACGGGGATTACTGGAGCTACCGGGCCTACCGGCGCAACGGGGATTACCGGATCAACTGGACCTACTGGCGCAACGGGGATCACTGGAGCTACCGGACCTACTGGTGCCACGGGGATTACTGGAGCTACCGGCGCTACAGGTATCACCGGACCAACCGGACCTACTGGCGCTACCGGTGTTACTGGTGTCACTGGGGCTACTGGGGCTACTGGAACAGGTGGTTTTACGGATACAGCACTTTATGCTGCTAATAGTTCTGGATCTACCATTATCACTGTAGCTAGTGGAACGAATATTCCTCTGCCGAATTTACAAAACATTACTAACTTTACCGCAAACGGAACGAGCACTGTTTTTACCGTTTTGCAAACTGGTAAATATTATATTACGTATCAAGTCAACACCACAACAGCTCTTTTAATTAATACACGTTTGCTTTTAAATGGAGATACTGTGCCTGGTTCTGTTCAATCACCGGTTATCTCTACTTCGTTTCTCAATAATACTTTAATCGTCAATATAACAGCTGGAAGCACCATTTCACTGCAGTTTTTTGGGGCAGTTGTCACAGCTATTTTAGTTGGCGGGGGCGGTGCTGCAGGTGCTACCTTGACCATCATACGGCTCAGCTAAACTAAAAAAGAAAGGCTTTCTCAGCCTTTCTTTTTTATATCTTCTATTACAGTTATACAACGTTCAATATCATGAGATTGTAAAAGGTGAAAAATAGATTGGATGATTGAAAGCTCTAAATTCCACCATTCTAATAACTGCAGTTTTTCGATTATTTCGGATGAAAATCGATATTTCATGAGCTGCTGGGGATTTCCTGCGGCAATTGCATATGGCGGCACATCTTTTGTGATTACACTATTTGCTCCGATCACGGCCCCGTTTCCTATACATACTCCTGACATAATCGTTGCACCATATCCAATCCATACGTCATGTCCAATATGAACATCCCCCTTCGATTTGGGATGTCCTTTAATATGGGCAGCTTCTTTAAAAATTTGATTAAACGGGTACGTTGTGACCCAATCAGTACGGTGTTCCCCGCCTAGAAAAATTTTCACCTCGTTTGCGATAGAACAAAACTTCCCAATATGTAATGTCGTTCCTTCCCCCCACGTCAACACTTGGAAATCTGGTCCGGCATAAGAAAAGTCACCGATATTGTACGAGCTTAGTTCACTTCTTTGATTCAAAAACATAAAAGATCCGGCCTCCTTAAAAGTGAGAGATCTTCGTATGTATATGCTGCTTTACGCTTTCACATTATGATTGAACAAGCGCTACAATTTGTTTTTTCTTCCATACGAGCTGATAGTAGCTGTATTGGAGGAGTAAGTTCACAAAGAACGCAGCAGGGTAGCCAATCCATATTCCCTTAATGCCAAGGGATGTATAGTGTGATAGCACATAAGCGACTGGTACTTCTACAAGCCAAATGGAACAAATACTAAAGATCGTTGGCCAAAGAACTGTCCCGCTTGCTCTCATTGTGGCTGCAACAATTTGGGCCGTTCCAAAAATGAGATAGCTCCATAGTGTAATGACGACCAAACTATAGGCAATGTCTATCGTCTTAGGATCTGTTAAAAAGATAGATAAAATCTGCGGTGCAAAAATATAAACGAAAATAATGATACATCCGCCTATGGCAAAGTTAAGTCCTAACCCAATTTTAATGACATCTTTCAGTCGATTCATATTCCCTGCACCAATGAATTGTGCTGCAAAGATCGAGACCGCAATGCCAAGACTCACTGCCGGCATCTGCACATAACTCACGACTTGATTGACAACACCATAGGCAGCTGTCGCCTGTGATCCATAATCGTTGACGAAAGAAATAACGGCAATTTCTGATAAAGAAATAAGGATCATATTAATGCTTGATGGGATACTAAGCTTTAATAACGTTTTTAATAGATCCCCTTTCATCAATAAATGCTTTCTCACCGATGCATCAATGCGAAGCGGGTGCTTTGTCTTATATAAGTAGATATGTAGAATGATAAACGTCACAATTGTTGAAATCACAGAAGCATACGCAGCGCCATATAAGCCGAACGCCGGCAGTCCCAGCCAGCCAAATAATAAAATGGGCAGCATCAAAATATTCGTTGCCGTACTAATCATTAAGAAATAAAAAGGTGTTTTCGAATCCCCTGTTCCCCTCAAGAAGGTCGTATAAACAAAATAAAGAAATAAGATCGGCATTGAGATGAATAGAATTCTGGCATATGCCGCACTTTCCTCCACGATATTAGCGGGTGTTCCCATGAGGTTTAAGATATCAGTTGCGAAAAAACCTCCAATGATCGCTAAAGATACTCCGATTAAAAAAGTGAATGAAAGCGTTGTGCCAATAATTTCTTTTAATTTCTGTTCATTTTTTGCTCCATACGCTTGTCCAATAAGGATCGAGCTCCCCGATCCAATGCCAATGGAAAAAGAAACGAGTAAAAAGAAAAGCGGAAAGAATGCAGAAATGGCAGCTACTGCATCCTCTCCAATCCATCTTCCGACAAGAACAATAGACACTAATTGTCCGATCGATTGCAAAATATTACTTAGCAAAAGCGGGATGAGAAAAATGGACATGGTTTTTACTAAAGATTGATTATTATCTAACGTCATGATGGTTCTCCTTCTCTCTCTAAATCTAAAGATTCTCAGCAAGTATGCTGACAATACGGTCTTCTATCTCTTTCCCTTTTTCGTCATCAACAAGGTGATTTAATAAGATGGAAAAAGCGAGCGTTTTTCCGCCCTGCGTGTCAATATATCCAGAAAGTGTGCTGACCGTTGTTAACGACCCTGTTTTTGCACGTACTTTTTCTAGTGTAGCTGGTTCCTTCAATCTGTTCCTTAACGTGCCCCCCACCATTCGTTCACTTGCCCCTGCTAAAGGGAGCGCATGTTCATAGGTTTTAAACCATTTTTCCTTTTGAATGTTTGTCAAAAATAAAGTGAACTGGTTAGCGGAGACAAGGTTAATAGGTGATATCCCCGATCCGTCACGCAGCACTGCAAGCGAAGGATCGATGCCAAACGCAGGAAGCCGTTCATTCATGACATCCAGCCCAGCTTCAAAGCTCCCTTTGTTCTTCACTTTTTTGCCTAGTTCCTTTAGCAAAATTTCTGCATGGGTATTGTTGCTTAATTTCATCATAGGAACAAGCAGCTCTGATAATGGCATCGATGTATGGGAAGCAATTTTTTTGGCTTGTTTAGGAACTTGTTTTGATTTCAGCGGTCCCTTTACTTGAATCCCTTCCGCCTTTAACGCTCGTTTCATTAAGTCTAAAGCATAGGCAGCCGGATCCCATAAAGCTACCCATTGTTTAGATGAGCTTGCTTTAACCGGAATGGTTCCAGTCAACGTTATCTTGTTGGTTCCATGAGAGCGCTTAAAAGAGATTTTCTTTTTTCCGCCTTCTGGAACTGTTTTCACTTGATTGATGACTTGAGCGACATCCGTTTGCGGAATCATATCATAGGCGGCTTTCTGTCCTGCTTTTTTCCCTGGTTTTACTTCGAGAATCATGGTCCCTGCATCATAATCTAGATTCGGTGAAGCAGTGAGAGCAGAAATTTGTGCACCGTAATATTGATCCTCATCACTCCAAGGCAGGTCAATGGAGTATCTCGTGTCATCAAACCAAGTGTCATCTGCTGCAAGCTGTCCGCGAATGCTATGTATTCCGGCCTTTTTGACTTGTTTGGCAAGTGCTGCAAAATCCTTCTCTAATAAAGTCGGATCGCCGGTGCCGCGAAGATAAAGGCTGCCATGTAACGTTTTCTTTCGAATGGAACCATCCATCCAGATGTCTGTAGGGAATGTGTGTGTTTCTCCAAGTATATCAAGTGCGATGGCTGATGTGAGCAGTTTCATATTAGAAGCAGGAGTAAGACGAATATCGGCTTGATGTTCATAAAGAAGAGAGGTGTCAGAAGTATCGCGGACGCTGATGCCAGAGATCGCGCCCTCTAAATCAGGTGCTGTTCGTATGAATTCGTCTAAAGCTGTCATCCATTGAAGTGAATCGTCACGAGCTTTGAGTTGTTCATCTTTCGCTGAAAAAGGGAGAAATAAAATCGACAGGATACATATTTGTAAAAACATGAGCTGTGAAAAACGCTTCACGCAATCCCTCCTTTTTGTTGCAGCCAATTTTAGAAGAATATGTTCATTATACACAAAAGAACGTTTGTTCTCAAAGGTTTTTTAAACAGAAAAGTCAGCTTTCTTTGACGAAAACTGACAAGCCCTTTACCTCTTTTCTGGATTCCAGCCATCGGCTCCGCCAAGAACAGCCTGAACTGTGATTTGACTTGCTTCATTTTGGGTTAAAATGGTTGACCATTTTACGCGGTTTGCTGGACTGCTTCCTGCTCCTGTCGATCCAAATTCTTTGTACCTGGCTGTTCTTTCGTTGTCACGGTTATCCCAGTTATGCCATCCCTCGGCTTTTATATGGTCATCCATTTTTGTATGGAGGAATGTCACAGCCGAATAAGGTCTCCACGGACGTCCTAAATAAACCGATTGCGCAGCTGCCGTTCCCTTTTTCAACGTAGAATCTATGAATACATAGCCGTACCTTTGTGCTTCTGTTGTGGATGCTGCAGTAATATACCCATTTCCAAGACTTTTTATTTCAGCTCTTTTAAACACAGCTGTGGCTGATCCAAAAATAAAATCGACCGTGCCTTCAATATAGCAGTTTTCGTAATATTGCCGCCCAGTGCCTGTTGCATAAAGTGTATCTTGATAGCCTAACACACGTATTTGTTTAAACACAGCCCGGTCGCCAGACACATACAGTGCAACTGCCTGACCCGCATGTCTGCCAGCTGTATTTTGAAAGGTGATATTTTCTGCATAAAAATCGTTTGCACGAATCATTGTGCTTGAGCTGTTTGTTGTACTCCCAGTGCTTGCATTTGTATCATCATACGTAAGAATCGTCTTGTGCTGGTTTTCGCCAATAAAGGATACGTGTGGTTTATTTTGCGGAAGCAATATTTTTTCTTTATATACGCCATTTTTAATATAGATCGTTGCCGGTTGTTGATTGTTTGCTGGAATCGCATCAATGGCAGACTGAACGGTGCGGTATGTCCCGCTTCCCTTTTGATCAACGACAAGGACGCGGTTATGCCCGGCTTCTGCTGCTTGAAGTGAAGCTGGGTCAAAAAGAAAGAAAGACAAGACCATGACCATCCATATGTTTCTAAATTTCATCACATATCTCCCCCTCATTTTGTGAACGTTTTCATCAAACATTCTTTTTGATCCTATTCCGTACACGCACAAAAAAACACCCACGTTTTTATGTTGTGGATGTTTTTTTAGACTTTTCATATTGCATCGCATAAATCCCTTCATTTTCAATCCATTCACAAAATAGAACGTCTCGATAAGAGGAAATATGCTGCTTTTTTAATTGCTCATTCAGCCAAGATTCATCAAAGCCGGCTTCTTGAAGATCTTTTTTTAAAATTTCGCCGTCAATAATAAACGTTCTAGGCAATTTCACTTCTTTTCCCTTCACGTTCACATCTTCGGCTGTGGCTGGGGCGTATTTCATTTTCGGAAGAACGCTGACAGAGCCGTCCGTTTCCAAAATAGCATATTCAATTTCATTCAGGGCAAAATGGCCTTTTCCTCGCACCAGTGTCTGCAGCTGATTGATATCAAGCATATTCTTCTTCAACCGATTGTAGCGAATCTTCCCCTTATCAATCACAAGAGTAGGTCTTCCTTCTAAAAAAGCGCGAATGGATTTAAAGCGCTGTGAAAGCCATTCAACTGTATAAATGAGAACGCCCCATACTGCAACAGCAAACAAAATGTGCTGAATCCTGACTTCCGGATCAAAAATAGCGTTTCCGACCATTTCGCCTAAAATTAGTGCAGAAATGAAATCAAACGGTGTGATTTGTGCAAATTGTGTTTTCCCTAATAATTTTGTAATAAAAAATAAAGCGAAAAATCCGATTAAGAGTTCAATCAAAATATTAACGAACGGCACAAACATTCCTTCCTTTCTTGCTGCATTTATATACAGCATATACATGAAAGGAAGGATCTAAACCATTTATGAAGGCAATAAAATAAAGACATTGTCCCCTTCAACGAATGTTTCATATGTTTTAACGCATCCGTGATCTGGTGCTTGTACGTTTCCTGATGAAAGATCAATTTTCCAATCATGCATTGGACAGAAAACGTGATTCCCGCTCACCATGCCTTCAGCCAGAACGCCGCCTTTATGAGGACAGCGATTTTCAATGGCTTTGAACTGCTTATTAGAAGTTTGAAAAACAGCTAATTCAAGTGTACCGACTTCAACTGTTTTCCCTAGCTGGAGCGGAAAATCTGATAGGGTGCCAATGTGAACTTTAACAACTGAAACTGTCATATGATCTCATCCCTTCAATTGATTTATACGGAAGCCGTCGCTTTTTGAAATAATTGTCTCGTGTCTTTTTGGCTCTCGCGAAGCTCCTGCCAAGGCTCTTCATATGTTGAAAGCGCAATGTCCATTCTTTCGATTAAGGCTGCTCGTTTTTCATCATCCAGGAGTACTGATTGAATATGATCTAACCCAAGTCGCTCAACCCAAGCAGAGGTTCTTTCTAAATAATTTGCCGTTTCTCTGTAATATTGCAGGTATGCTGCGGCCATTTGCTCTACTTCTTCTGCTGTACTGACCTTCATTAATAAATTTCCAGCCCGCAAGTGCGTGCCGCCATTTCCGCCGGCGTACAATTCAAACCCTCCATCTATCCCCACGATACCGAGGTCTTTAATTCCGGACTCTGCACAGTTTCTCGGACAAGCAGAGACGGCCATTTTTACTTTATGCGGTGTCGCAAGACCTTCAAATTTCTTTTCAAGTGCAATTCCAAGAGCCATGGAGTCCTGCGTGCCGAACCTGCAAAATTGTTCTCCAACACATGTTTTAACTGTTCTTAAAGATTTCCCATAAGCATAACCCGATGGCATATCTAGATCCGCCCACACTTTTGGTAAATCTTCTTTTTTGACACCTAGAAGGTCAATACGCTGACCGCCAGTCATTTTCACAAGCGGTATTTCATATTTGTCGACGACATCGGCTATTTTCCTCAAGTCATTTGCATTGGTGACGCCGCCGTACATTCGCGGAACAACTGAATAGGTACCATCGTTTTGAATATTGGCATGCATCCGTTCATTTACAAAGCGTGAGCTCTTTTCATCTTTGTATTCAAGTGGATAAAGCATGCCTAAATAATAATTCAGTGCAGGTCGGCATTTTGAACAGCCCTCTTCTGTATTCCAGTCAAGTACATTCATTACTTCTTTGACATGCTGCAAGCCTTTTTCTTTGATTTCATGAATGACTTCATCTCGTGAAAGAGTGGTGCAGGCGCAGATGGTTTCTTTTTGGGCTGTCCGGCTTGCATCCTCACCTAGCGTATGCCAAAGAATCTCTTCGACAACAGGCTGACAGCCTCCGCAAGATCGTGAGGCACTTGTACATTGCTTGACTTCCTGAAACGTTGTTAAGCCTTCTTTCTGAATGGCTTCTACAATTTGCCCTTTTGACACGCCATTACAGCCGCAAACGATATGGTCGTTTGCCATGCTGTCAATCGTGCTTTCTTGCGCCGAATCATTGGAGGTTAAGACAGATACCTTCTCCATATCCGACATATCTATTCCTTCTTTAATGTACGAGAATAAACGAGGTCCGTCGCTTGTTTCTCCAAACATGACGGCGCCTACTAATCGGTTTTGCTGGAAGACGAGTTTTTGATAGATGCCTTTTTGTTCGTCAAAAATTTTGATCGCCTTTTTCTCATCGTTTTCAATAAAATCACCAGCTGAAAATACATCAACTCCAGATACTTTCAGCTGTGTTGACAGAACAGAGCCTTCATATGGAGCAGGGTTCAAGCCGCATACATGCTTGGCAAGTACAGTCGCTTGATCGTATAAAGGAGCAACTAATCCGTACGTTTGTCCCCTGTGTTCCACACATTCGCCGACGGCATAAATGCCCGGTACACTTGTTTCCATGAAATCATTGACAATAATACCTCGGTTCACTTCAAGCCCGCTTATTTCTGCAAGCATTTTACTTGGTTTAATTCCCGCAGCCATGACGACTAGGTCTGTCTCAAGTGTAGTGCCGTCTGAAAATGATAATCCTTCTACTCTTGTATCTCCTAAAATCTCATTTGTCTGTTTTCCAAGCAGGAATTTCATCCCCTGTTCTTCTAATGCTTTTTGAAGAAGCTGGCCTGCAATAGGGTCTAGCTGGCGTTCCATTAAATGAGAGCTGAGATGAATGACATTCACTTCCATGCCTAAGTTTAATAGGCCGCGTGCTGCTTCAAGCCCAAGGAGTCCGCCTCCGATGACTGCTGCTTTTTTGTACATGGTAGAGGCATTGACCATTTCCTCAGTGTCTTGCAATGTACGAAAAGCCGTTACGCCTTTTTTATCACTCCCTGGAATTGGCAGGATGAATGGAAGGGACCCTGTTGCTAAAATCAATCGGTCATAATTCACGGTCCGTCCTTGATCACTGGTGACTGTTTGGTTCTCTGTATCAATCTTCACAATGGTCTCGTTTGTAAACAGCTGAATATTATGCTCTTGATACCAGTTCCAATCGTTTAACGTAATATCCTCGACCTTCGTATCTCCTTGAAGAACTTTCGATAAAAGAATTCGGTTATAGTTAGGATGCGGTTCACTCCCAAATACCGTCATGTCGAAGCGTTCGCCGTCTGTTTTTAAAATGTTTTCAAGGCTTCGAATGCCCGCCATACCATTCCCCACTAATACGAGTTTTTCTTTCATGAATAAACACCCCTCATGTGATCATTTTTTAGAAAATACCATAATCTAAACATAGATGGAAAATACATGTTAAAATTTCTCACATAGTTTTTCATTCACATAGGCTGACAGCTGTACAGGACAATATTTAAAGCCTGGCATTTTACTGTGCGGATCTAGTTGATCATCAATTAATAGATTAATTGATTGATGTTTGCTCCAATGAAATGGGACAAACACGGTATCTTTTCGAATGGTGTCTGAGATGCGGCATCTGATGATGACACTTCCTCTTTTTGACTTGATGGTCACGAGCTCCCCGTGCTGAAGTCCATACGTTTTCGCTGTATCAGGATGAAGCTCTGCATATGCTTCAAACTGTCTGGCAACAAGAGAGGTGCTCCTTCTTGTTTGAACGCCTGTTTGGTAATGAGCCATCACCCTGCCGGTCGTTAAATAAAGAGGGTATTCTTGACTGACGGGTTCCTTTGCAGCCTTTTTTTCGTGTGTGACGACGGCAAACTTCGCTAAACTGTCAGAATGTGAGAATGCATGTTCAAATAATCTTTCAGTTCCCGAATCTTCTAAATGAGTACAAGGCCACCTTATGCCTTGTTCCTTCCTCAGCCTTTCATAGGTTATGCCTGAATAATCAGCCTTTGCACCTTTCGTTACGGCTCTTAATTCCTCAAAGATCTCTTCTGCGGATGAAAAGGAAAAATGGCTTCCTTTGCCTAATACAGCTGCTATTTCACAAATGATTTGCCAATCGTGCTTTCTTTGGTGTTTAAGTGGATATGTTGCTTCTCTAAGCGTAACGCGGCCCTCTACGTTTGTCACGGTACCTTCATCCTCTAAATATGACGAAGTCGGTAAAATTACATCTGCCAGCGCAGCTGTCTCAGACATAAATAAATCAACGGCAACAAAAAAGGACAAGTTCTTGATGGCTTGCTGAATCAAGTGCGCGTTTGGCCCTGATTGGACAGGATTTGAGCACATTAAAAAGAGCGCTTTGATTTCACCTGCCTGCATTTTTTCAAACATTTCAAAAGCAGACACGCCCTTTCCTGGAAGTTCTTTTTCATCAATGTTCCATCGTTCAGCCATTTCTTTTCTGTGAGCAGGGTTTGAGATATCTCGATATCCTGGAAGCTGATCTGCTTTTTGCCCATGCTCTCTTGCTCCCTGGCCATTTCCCTGGCCGGTTATTGCGCCATAGCCGCATCCAAAGCGGCCGATCTTCCCAGTAACAAGCAGAATATTCAGGAAATTACGCACAGAGGCTGTACCGTCTATTTGCTGCTCAATGCCTCTTGCTGTAAAAATCATACCTGTCTTTTCTTGCGCGAATTTCCTTGCTATTTTCTGCATCACATCAATCGTCACGCCAGTTTGCTCAGCAATGTCTGGCAGGGAGATGCGTGAGATGTGCTCCTTTAGTTTTTGGAAACCTGATGTTCGTTGATGAATAAATGATTCATCGATTAAATGCTCATGCAGCATGATGTGCAATATGCCGTTTGCCAGTGCGGCATCAGACCCTGGTTTGAGGCTGACATGTAAATCGGCTAATTGGGCTGTCGGAGTTTTGCGCGGATCAATGACGATGAGAAAAGCGCCATTGTTTTTTGCCTCTTCAATGTAGGGCAGGAAGGTTGGCTGACATTCCGCTATATTCGTTCCAACCAATATCAACACCCGTGCATGCTTGATGTCGCTTAAAGGAAAGGTCAGGCCACGGTCAAGTCCGAATGTTTGATTTGCGGCAGTTGCTGCCGAAGACATACATAGTCTGCCGTTATAATCGATGTATTTCGTTTTCAGCGCCACTCTTGCAAATTTCCCGAGTAAGTACGCTTCCTCATTTGTAATTGATGCGCTTCCGTACACACTGATCACATCATGGCCATGCGACAGCTGAAGGGATTCTATGTTTGTTTTGATTTCTTCGAGAGCCTCCTGCCATGTCGCTTTTACAAATTGTCCGTTTCTTTTGATCAGCGGGTGATTCAGGCGATCTTTATGAAGCGCGTGCTGGTGGGCATGCTGTCCTTTCATACAAAGTCTTCCGTGCGTAGTTGGATTGTGTACACCAATCGTTTGGTAGCGTGTTCGCCCTTCCACATGCTGCTCGATTAATTGCATTTTGCACTGCATACTGCAAAAAGGACATTGGCCTGGGAATACTCGCTTTTGTTCTTCCTGCTTTGATTTTTGCTGGGCATATTGTAAAAAAGATTGACTCATACCTTCACTTCCTTATGTCTTACATTTCCTTGTCTGCTCTGGTCAAATTGCGCACAGAGCTCTTCTCTTATTTCCTCATCAAGTAACTTTTCTCGAATAGAAATGTTTCCTTGCCGTGACAGCCAATCGCCAATAGATTCTTGAAAGTAAGCATTTTTTCTATACTCTTCAAGCAGCGCTTTTAAAAAAGGAATAAGCTCACTTGAATGAGCCAAGGTGTAAAAAAGCTGGCCTCCTATATAAATGTTCCATTCACCCAGCTGCTTTTTCAGACAGATGTCATCAATTGGAGCAAGTTTACACGTGCAAGAAGCACCGGTGATATGAATGGAGGTGACAGCTGGTAAAAGTGTATCTTCCACTTGTCTTTCCAGCTCCATCACAAGTGACGTGACAGCTGGATCGTCACAGTCGCATGAAAGGATATGAGATAGTCTTCTTTTCTCATTAGGCATAATTGGCCAATGATTTTTGACAATTTGTGCCGCCTGTTTTGACACACCGATGAGCCGTATTCGTTTATGCTTTGTCAGCTCTGCCTGCTCAATCAGCCTGTTCTCTAACAAAGACGTAATGATTTTCAAAAAATCCAGATCAAGCCGGCCTCCATATAATTGAGGAATCAACATGTCTTCCTGTTCAGCAGCGCCGATTTTTTCCACCGATCCTTGAAATTGCTCGAGATAGTATTGAATGGCCGGCCGGCAGATGCCGCAGCCGTGATTCGTTTTCCATTGAAAATGTCTTTTTATTTCTTCAGCATTCACCGGCTGCTGCTTTTTAATAAACGAAAAAATGGTCTGCTCCTCTACTTCTGTACATGGACAAAAAAAGACCTGCGATTCCGTTTGTTCATGTGATGGTAACTGGCAGCAAGCACGGACGAGCTCTTGACAGCCGCCGCACCCAGTTGCTGCCCCTGTCTGTTTTTTCACCTCGTCTAAGTTTGTCAGCTGATGAACCGAAATGCTTTTTAAAATCGTCCCTTTTGTAACGGTTTGACATTGGCAGACGAGGTCTTCCATTTTTAATGAATCTAGTGGGGATGATGGCTTTTCATGAAGGGCTTTCATGACCACACTTTTATCACGTCCCACTTTTATATCTTGCAAAAGCTGATCGGCATTCCCCAGCTCTCCGACGAATAAAATACCTGCCAGCGCCTGACGTTCAAAGACGAATTTTTTATACACCTCTTGCTCTTCATCTAAATAAGTCACAGCTGACATAAACGGAGAATGATGTTCAATACAGCCAGCAGAATAAATCGGCAAATCAGGTACTTTTAATTTTGTTGAGTAAATGGGCTTTGGTGTATGTGTGATTTTTTCTCCTAAAAGATGCTTAGCGAGCACGCTTGCTTGTTCATAAATGGGCTGAACAAGGCCATGCACCATCCCTTGGTGCTCTGCACATTCTCCAATCGCATAAATATTCGGGATATTTGTCTCCATCACGTCATTGACAACAATGGCTTTTCTCGTGTGTATGCCATGATTCTCTGCAAGCTGTATATTCGGACGGATACCTGTTGTAAAAACAACAAGATCAGCATCCACGATATCGCCATTTTTCAATAGAACGCCTTCTACCCTCTCACCGCCTAAGCATGCAATGGTATGGGCATTTGTTTTCACCTGAATGCCTTTTCGTATGAATTTTTGCTGTAATAATCCGGCTGCTGTTTCATCTAATTGGCGCTGCATCAGCCGCTCCGTATAATGAATGATGGTGGTTTCAAGCCCCGCCATCTGCAGACCAGCTGCTACCTCCACACCAAGCACGCCGCCTCCGATCACTGCTGCTTGTTGATAATGCACCGCATCCGCACAAATGGCCTCATAATCATCAATTGTCCGAAAAGCGTATATCCCTTTTTTGGACAGACCCTGAATAGGAAGAAAATTCGGCGATGAACCCGTTGCAATGACGAGCTTGTCATAGGGAATTGCCCGGCGCGCATCTGTCATGACACACTTTCGATTTGTATCGATATGTACAACTGATTCTCCTTTGTACAATGTGATGTCATGCGCGGTGTACCATTCTTTTTCCTTTAGTTGAATTTCAGCGAATGATTCGCTTTTTTGTAAAATCGACGAAAGTTTTATTCGATTGTAGGCAGAGTGCTTCTCTTTTCCAATGACTGTTATGGCATAAAGTTCTGGCTGCTTTTGAATGATCTCTTCGATACATTTCATACTCGCCATGCCGTTTCCGATAAACACAAGTTTGCGTTTTGCCATCTGAAATCAACCTTTCTAAGCCTCTTGCTCGAGCACATTGTATGGATTGATTATGGCACACACTTGTAAAAAAGTGTTTATTCATGTCAATTTTTCTCACATAATACTTTCATTACATAAGTGAACTCGCTATCTTTAAGTCAGAAAATTCAAAATAGAGGAGGCGTTTTATGAAACTCTCAGAATTAAAATCAAGTGGTCATCCTAAAACATTGTTTGGTTCCTTTTTATATTTTGATGTGAGCTTTATGATTTGGGTTTTGTTAGGGGCGCTGGGTGCTTTTATTGCACAAGATTTTGCTTTATCAACCGTAGAGAAAGGCATGATTGTGGCCATTCCAATTCTATCTGGTTCTTTTTTTCGGATTGTGCTTGGTTTATTCACCGATCGAATAGGACCTAAAAAGACCGCAGTGATAGGAATGCTTTTAACGACGATTCCGCTTATTTGGGGGTTTATCGCTGGTACAACCCTTTCAGAGCTCGTACTGATTGGGATTTTGCTTGGAGTAGCAGGAGCAAGTTTTGCTGTTGCTTTGCCAATGGCAAGCCGCTGGTATCCTCCTCACTTACAAGGAGTAGCCATGGGGATTGCAGGCGCCGGGAATAGTGGAACACTAATCTCCACCTTATTTGGTCCAAGACTTGCGGAGATTTACGGGTGGCATGCCGTAATGGGGCTCGCTTTGATTCCGTTAAGTCTTGTCTTTTTGTTTTTTATTTTCACTGCAAAAGATGCACCAAATCAGCCCGCTCCTCAGCCGATTCGGTCGTACTTTTCAGTATTTCAAGTGAAATCGACTTGGTTTTTCTGTTTGCTTTATGCGATCACATTCGGAGGGTTTGTCGGGCTTTCCAGTTTCCTCAGTATTTTCTTTGTGGATCAATATGGGGTTTCGAAGATTCATGCTGGTGATTTTGTGACACTTTGTGTGGCGGCAGGCAGCTTCTTTCGGCCTGTGGGCGGTCTCATTGCCGATAAAATAGGCGGAATGAAAGTACTGCTTGGATTATTCGGAATCATCGGCATCTGCTTAGGAGGCGTGAGCAGTCTTCCAGCTTTACCTGTGGTCATTGCGCTTTTATTTGTAGGGATGATGTGCCTTGGGATGGGAAATGGCGCTGTTTTTCAGCTGGTGCCTCAAGTATTTCATAAAGAAATTGGGATTGTGACCGGAATTGTTGGGGCTGCTGGAGGCATTGGCGGATTCTTTTTACCTAATATTCTTGGCAGTTTAAAAGAATTGACTGGCTCATATACGTTTGGCTTTTTGACCATTTCCCTTTTTGTTCTGATTGTCTTCCTCTGTTTAGTCGTATCGCAGCTTAAACGTAAAAAAGTGTTAATCAACCATACCATTTCTGAATCATAAAAAGCCATGACCACACGTTGGTCATGGCTTTTCTTTATATTGTAACACCCTTTGTTTGACCTATTTTGGCAGAACCGAACTCCCCATTAAATAACGGTCTACCTCGTGCGCCACTTGTCTGCCTTCATTAATTGCCCAGACAATCAAGCTTTGCCCGCGTCTTGCATCTCCCGCTGCAAATACGCCTTCTACATTTGTTGTATATTCCCCATATTTTGCGTCAATGCGATTGTTTTTGCTGTCCACGCCAAAGTGTTTCACAAGCGGCTGTTCAGTTCCCTCAAAACCAATTGCAATAAAGACGAGCTGAGCAGGCCATACCTTTTCTGTCCCTGGAATTTCATGAAATTCAAACTTCCCTTGTTCGTTTTTCACCTTTTCCATTTGAATGGTATGAAGCTCTTTTAATTTTCCATTTTTATCTGCCACAATTTTTGTGGTTTGAATTGAATATTGACGCGGATCTTCTCCGAATTTTGCTTGTGCTTCTTCATAAGCATAATCCAGCGAGAAGACATAAGGCTGTTCTGGCCACATGTTATCCCCTACACGTGTATCCGGAAGCTTTGGATGCTTCCCGAATTGAACAACACTTTTTGCTTTTTGGCGAAGTGCAGTTGCCACGCAGTCCGCACCTGTATCTCCTCCGCCAATCACAATCACGTCTTTTCCTTTTGCATCAATGAAGTTTTTGTCTTTAAATCCTGAATCAAGCATGCTTTTCGTTGCAAGGGTTAAATAATCCATCGCAAGGTGAATCCCTTTTGCTTCCCGGCCTTCAATCAATAGATCACGCTGCTTTTGTGCACCTGTACAAAGGATAACTGCATCAAACTGCTCTTTCAGTTCATCAGCAGTAATATCCACGCCGATTTCTGTGTTCGTCACAAAGTCAATGCCTTCTTGTCTTAGAAGTTTGACTCTTCGCTCGACCACTTCTTTGTCGAGCTTCATATTTGGAATCCCGTATGTCAGCAGTCCGCCAAGACGGTCCGAACGCTCGAACACTGTGACAGCGTGCCCTGCTTGGTTTAATTGATCAGCACTTGCAAGTCCTGCTGGTCCTGAGCCGACAATGGCAATTTTCTTCCCTGTACGGCTTGAAGGAATTCTTGGTGTGATCCATCCATTTTCAAAACCTTTATCAATGATCGTGCGTTCGATATTTTTAATCGAAACAGCCGGATCATTGATAGCGACTGTACATGACCCTTCACAAGGTGCAGGACATACTCTCCCAGTAAACTCTGGGAAATTATTTGTTTTTTGCAGTCTTTCGAGTGCTTCCTTCCATCTCCCGCGATAGACAAGATCATTCCATTCTGGAATTAAATTGTAGATCGGGCAGCCAGACACGCCGCCCCTGATCTCCATCCCAATTTGACAAAACGGTGTTCCGCAATCCATACATCTAGCGCCCTGCTTTTTCAATACGTCATCTGTATAAGGAGCTGAATATTCTTTCCAGTCATTTTGACGAGTGAGAGGGTCACGTTCATTTGGCTTTTCTCTTTTATAATCCATAAAACCTGTTGCTTTGCCCATTGTCCTCTCCCCTTTCTTAATGAGCGAGGGCTGCTTTTTGCCCGTTTGCCGTTTCTTGATTTTTCGGTTTTGTGTTTGCTTCAAAGGCAAACATCACCGCTTCTTCATGACTGAGGCCCGCTTGTTTTTGTTCTTCAATACTTTGAAGCATCATTTTGTAATTTCTCGGAATGACTTTGATGAATTGATCCTTTTCTTGCTCCCAGTTTTCAAGAAGTGCTGCTGCTTTTGAGCTTTTTGTATAATCAAGGTGTTCCTTGATCATTTGCTTTACTTCTAGTTCTTCTTCATGATCTGTGAGCTTTTCAAACATGATCATTTCCATATTGCACATTCTTTTGAACTGTTTTGCATCCGATGTATGGATGTAAGCCACACCACCAGACATACCTGCACCAAAGTTTTTCCCAACGTCTCCTAAAATAACGACACGTCCGCCAGTCATGTATTCACAGCCGTGATCTCCAATTCCTTCAACAACCACATGTACACCTGAATTACGAACAGCAAATCGTTCACCAGCACGGCCGTTAATATAAGCTTTTCCGCTAGTTGCTCCGTAAAATGCAACGTTTCCTACAATGACGTTTTCATGTCCATTTTGTACAAAATGATCAGACGTTTTAACAGCAATTTTGCCTCCTGAGAGTCCTTTGCCGATATAGTCATTTGAATCACCTGTTAAATAGAGAGACATGCCCTTTGGCACAAATGCGCCAAAGCTTTGTCCAGCTGAACCAGTGAATCTGAGTGTGATCGTATCCTCTGGCAAGCCTTCTTCCCCGTAGCGCTTAGACACTTCACTGCCAGTAATGGTTCCGGCCACACGGTTGATATTGCGAATGTTCAATGATAGATCAACCGGTGTTTGATGATTCAGCGCTTCTTGCACATAAGGAAGGATTTCATTCATATCCAGCGATTCGTCAATTTTATGATTTTGCGGTGTTCTGAATGTCCGCGCTCCTTCTGGCTGATAAAGCAGTGTTTCAAGGTTTAGCTGGCCTGCTTTCCAGTGAGCTTTTGCTCGTTCACTGACCGCTAGGACGTCCGTACGTCCGATTAATTCATCCATTGATGTAAAGCCAAGTTCTGCTAAGATTTCTCTTACTTCCTCTGCAATAAACATCATGAAGTTCACAATGTGATCAGGGTTACCCATGAACTTTTTGCGAAGCTCTGGATTTTGTGTGGCAACACCGACTGGGCAAGTATCTAAATGACATGCTCTCATCATCACGCAGCCCAGCACGACAAGTGGAGCTGTCGCAAAGCCGTATTCTTCTGCTCCTAAAATCGCAGCCATCACAACGTCACGGCCAGTCATTAACTTTCCGTCTGTTTCAAGAACGACTCTCTCGCGAAGACCATTTAACACAAGGGTTTGATGCGCCTCTGCCAATCCAAGCTCCCATGGAAGCCCTGTGTGTTTAATACTCGTTTTCGGTGAAGCTCCTGTACCGCCATCATAACCACTGATGACAATGACGTCCGCAGTTCCTTTTGCTACACCTGCTGCAATCGTGCCAACGCCGGCTTTAGATACAAGCTTGACACTGATGCGTGCATCACGGTTCGCGTTTTTCAAATCATGAATCAGCTGGGCCAAATCCTCAATGGAATAAATATCATGATGCGGCGGTGGTGAAATCAATCCGACACCTGGCGTAGAACCACGTACATCGGCCACCCAAGGATACACTTTATTTCCTGGCAGCTGTCCGCCTTCTCCAGGTTTTGCTCCTTGCGCCATTTTAATTTGCAGTTCATCTGCATTGACCAAGTAATGACTTTTCACACCAAATCGGCCAGAAGCGATTTGTTTAATCGCACTTCTGCGGTCATCACCGTGTTCATCTACTGTAAAGCGGGCAGGATCTTCTCCGCCTTCTCCGCTGTTACTTTTACCGCCAATTCGGTTCATCGCAATCGCAAGTGCCTCATGCGCTTCTTTACTTAAAGACCCAAATGACATGGCACCTGTCTTAAAGCGGCGCACGATGGATTCAGCAGATTCAACCTCTTCCAGACGAACCGGCTTTTGTTTTGGCTGAAATGCAAACAAGTTTCTGAGGAAGCCGATTCTTTCTTCATCCGCTGCTTTTGTATATTGTTTAAATAGATCGTAATCTTCATTACGGCATGCCCACTGGAGCGTATGGATCGTTTTTGGGTTAAAAGCATGATGCTCTCCATTTTTTCTCCACTGGAATTCACTGCCTGATTCAAGTGTCTGGTCAGTTGCAGCTTGATACCCTGCTTCATGGCGGAGTTTTGCCTCATGAGCAATGGTGTCAAGATCAATCCCGCCAAGCTGAGAAGCTGTTCCTGTGAAATACGCTTGAATGACGTCTTCACTAATCCCGACTGCTTCAAAGATTTGCGCGCCTCTATAGCTTTGCACAGTGGAAATTCCCACTTTGGACATGACTTTGACGACACCTTCTGTCACGCTTTTACCAAACTTTGTAACAGCTTCATCAAAGCTGATCGAAATCGCTTCATCTTTAATCAGCTGTTTGTACGTTTCATAGACAAGGTAAGGGTGAATCGCATCTGCGCCGTAGCCAATTAGTGCGGCAAAATGATGGACCTCTCTCACCTCTCCAGATTCAACGATCAGACTGACCTTTGTCCGTAGACCTTGACGCACAAGATGCTGATGAAGTGCACTTAGCGCAAGAAGTGGTGGAATCGGTACTTTATGTGCTGTCATTTCACGATCTGAAAGGATTAATAAAGAGACACCTTCTCTGATCGCTTTTTCCGCCTCTTCAAACATCGCATCCAGTCCGCGCTTTAAATCATCGGTGAAAAGTGTATGAATGGTTTTGCTTTTAAAGGCATTATGAACAATCGTTTTCAAGCCGTTAAATTGTCCGCTCGTTAAGACCGGTGTATAAAGTTTAATTCTTCGGCATGAATATTCATTCGGATGTAAAATATCGCCTTCGGCACCTAACCAAGTCATGGTTGATGTCACGAGCTGCTCACGAATGGCATCAATCGGCGGGTTCGTGACTTGTGCAAACAGCTGCTTAAAATAATGAAAAAGAGACTGCGCACGATCTGATAACACAGCAAGCGGTGTGTCACTTCCCATTGAACCGATTGGATCCTTGCCTTCCTCTAGTAAAGGAATTAAATACTTTTGAATGTCTTCATACGTATAATGGAACGCACGCTGACGCGTCAATAAATCATCCATTATACTAGAATTTTCTGAATTTTCTTCCGATCGATTGACGTGGACCATTTCTTCATCGAGCCATTTTTGATAAGGCAGTTCATTCGCAATGGTCGATTTCACTTCTTCGTCAGAAATAATTCGTCCTTCTTCTAGATCAATGAGCAGCATTTTACCAGGCTCAAGACGATCTTTATACTTCACATCTTCTTCATTTGTGTCAATTACGCCAACCTCAGAAGAGAAAATGATATGATCATCATTCGTGACATAATATCTTGCCGGTCTCAATCCGTTTCGGTCTAAGATGGCCCCGATTTGTTTCCCGTCCGTAAAGGAAATGGCTGTTGGTCCATCCCACGGCTCCATGAGAGAACTATGGTATTCATAAAATGCCCGTTTCTCTTTCGACATGTGCGTGTTTTCCGTCCAAGGCTCAGGAATCAGCATCATTGCTGTATGAGCAGGTGTACGGCCTGCAAGCACAAAGAATTCAAAGGCATTGTCTAAAATGGATGAATCACTTCCGTCTGCATTCAGCACAGGCAAAATCTTGTCTAAATCGTCTCCGAAGGCTTCAGATACGAATTGTTGTTCTCTTGCTCTCATCCAATTGATGTTTCCTCTTAATGTGTTGATTTCCCCGTTGTGAATTAAGTAACGGTTTGGATGGGCTCTTTCCCATGTAGGAAATGTATTTGTACTAAATCTTGAATGAACAAGTGAAAATGCAGAAACAAATGTTTCATCCTGTAGATCAAGATAAAAAGCATCGACTTGATCTGATGTTAAAAGCCCCTTGTATACGATGGTTTGACTCGACAGGCTGACAAAGTAAAATTGCTTTTCCTCTCTTGTTCCCCAGTTCTCAGCCTGCTTACGGATGACATATAATTTTCGTTCAAATGACAAACGATCTGTGATGTTGTCGTTTGCTCCGATAAAGACCTGTCTCACAACCGGACAGCTCTTCGCTGCGACAGTACCAATTTTTCCTGGATCGACAGGAACCGTTCTCCAGCCAATTAACGTTTGGCCTTCTTGTTTAATGAACCCGTTGATTTTCTGTTCGATGGCTTGACGCGTTTTTTCGTCATCATCTTTTGAAAAGAAGACCATTCCTACCCCGTAACGGCCTTTTTCAGGAAGTGCAAATTCTTTGCAGTTCTTTCTAAAGAAAGCGTCTGGCAGCTGTACCATTAAACCGGCACCATCACCTGTATACGGATCACTGCCTTGCCCGCCGCGATGATCAAGCTGGCACAGCATTTGTAATCCCTTTTTGACGATGCTATGTGTCGCCTCCCCTTTTAAATGAGCGTACAGTCCGATTCCACATGCATCATGTTCAAATTCAGGACGGTAGAGACCTTGTGGTTGTGGTAGTTGATTATAAGTCATCGTTTCTCTCCCCCGTTTAAAAGATCCGTTTTTTCACAGTAATAAAATCTCACAAACTCTGTAACTTATTTTAAGTTTTCAAATTGATATAAACAATATATAATTTAGATCAAAACAATCTCTTTTTGAGATAGATGGGTGTGAAGTGCAAAAATGGAGCTTCGTCAGTTACGTTATTTTGTAGAAGTCGCAGACCGTGAACACGTGTCAGAAGCGGCTGAAAACTTACATGTTGCCCAATCTGCCATCAGCCGGCAGATTGCGAATTTAGAAGAAGAACTTGGAGTGGTCTTATTCGAACGAGAAGGACGAAATATCAAATTAACGAAGATCGGCAGACAATTTTTAGATCATGTCAGAACTGCACTCAAAGCCATTGATTATGCGAAAGAGCAAATTGATGAATACTTAGACCCGCACAAAGGAACGGTGAATATTGGCTTTCCTACAAGTCTAGCAAGCCAAGTACTCCCTTCTGTCATCTCCGCCTTTAAGCAGGAATATCCAGAGGTCGATTTTTTACTTCGTCAAGGATCCTATAAATTTCTCATTGAAGCGGTCAAAAATCGAGATATCGATCTCGCCTTTTTAGGACCCGTACCGACAAACGATTCTCAAATAGAAGGAAATATTTTGTTTTCCGAAAGCATTTATGCCCTTTTACCAGTTAGCCACCCCTTTAGCGGACAAAGGAGTATTCATTTAAGTGATTTAAGAAGGGATCATTTCGTGTTATTTCCTGAAGGGTATGTGCTGAGACAAATTGCGGTTGATGCTTGCAAGCAGGCAGGCTATGAGCCTACCATTTCATCTGAAGGAGAAGATTTGGATGCGATTAAAGGTCTCGTATCGGCAGGTATGGGTGTTACCTTATTACCCGAAAGCGCCTTTTATGAAACAACACCGCGATTTACAGTGAAAATTCCGATCGATTTTCCTCAAGTGAGACGAACGGTTGGAATTATTGCATCTAAAACGCGCGAAATGTCTCCTTCTGCCCATGATTTTTATGTGTTTGTGAAGGATTTCTTTTCTAAAATTGAACAATATAAATAATTCATTAAAAGAAGACATTTCATTTGTAGAAATAATCCCTCTTTGTATATGATGGGTTACAGAACAAAAGACTATATGGAAGAAAGGTATTCGTATGAAATCAATTTTATCGTTTTTAAAGCCGTATCGGCTGTCCGTTGTGTCCATTGTCATTCTCACCTTTTTAAGCAGTATGCTCCAGCTGTATTTACCGACGTTAACAGCAGATATCGTTGATGTCGGTATCGTCCAGGGAGATATTGCTTACATATGGAAGGTTGGTGGCTGGATGGTGGCTTGTTCTTTACTCGCCATTTTGCTCACCATTTGGAAGTCTTACTTGTCATCAAAGACAGCACTTGGCTTCGGCCGTGATATGAGAAGACAGCTGTTTGTGCATGTCGAACAATTTTCATTAGAAGAATTTCAAAAGATCGGCACATCTTCCTTTATTACAAGATCAACAAATGATGTGAAACAAGTCCAAGATGTGACGATTATGATTTTACAAATGATGACGCGGGCCCCGCTCATGCTTGTGGGCGGAATTATTTTGGCTGTTTCCAGGGATGCTGTCCTGTCTCTTATCTTTTTAGCGGCCCTCCCCCTTCTTGGCGGATTCATCTATTTGGTGTCAAGAAAAGCCATCCCTCTATTTGGCCAGCTTCAGAAAAAAACAGACCGGCTGAATTTAATTATGCGAGAATCTCTTTCAGGCATCCGCGTCATTCGTGCTTTTAACCGTGTGGATGATGAAAAGGAGCGATTCCAAGAAGCCAACACGTCTTATAAGGATACTGGTCTTAGAGTCAACCGATTAATGGCTTACTTGTTTCCATTTATGCTAATCATCATGAACTTCACGAATATCGGCATTGTCTGGCTTGGTGCAAACCGAATTGATGCCGGAGAAATGGAAGTTGGGAATCTCATTGCCTTCATTCAATATGCGATGATGATTTTAATGGCACTGATTATGCTGTCGATGAGCTTTATTATGGTCCCAAGAGCACAAGCGTCAGCTAAACGCATGAATGAAGTGTTAAACATGGAACCAAAAATTCAAGACAAAGAAGAGTCTATGACTGACCTTCACAAGCCCGCTCAATCCATTCGCTTTGAGGATGTGTCATTTTATTACTCAAATGCTGAGAAACCGGCCGTTCAAGGTATCACGTTTGAAGCCAAAACTGGTGAAACGACAGCCATCATCGGAAGTACAGGTTCTGGGAAAACAACGCTTCTCCAGCTGATGACGCGCTTTTATGAAGTGACAGAAGGCCGGATTACACTAGATGGTGTAGACATTAGAGAGCTGCCTCAAGAGAAACTGAGAAACCAGATGGGCTATGTCTCTCAAAAAGCTGTTTTATTCAGTGGAACCATTGCCGAGAATGTGCGCTTTGGCAAGCAGGATGCAAGCGATGAAGACGTCTGGCAGGCGCTGCGAACTGCGCAGGCCGAAGAATTTGTTTTGCAAAAAGATGGCGGAATTGATGCAGAAATTGATCAGGGTGGTTCTAACCTATCCGGCGGCCAAAAGCAGCGGCTTTCCATTGCAAGGGCGCTAGTGCGAAAACCATCATTCTATCTGTTTGACGATAGCTTTTCAGCACTTGATTACAAAACAGATGCAAAGCTGCGGGCATCATTAGAAGCAGAAAAAGCACATGCAGCCCTCATCATTGTGGCTCAACGAATCAGCACAGTGAAGCATAGTGATAAAATCATTGTACTTGATGAAGGTAAAATCGCAGGTATCGGAACACATGAACAATTAATAAAGGATAATCTTGTATACCAAGAGATTGTCGCATCTCAGGAAGGTCAGGAGGTGAGCGAGAATGAGTAAGAAAATGTCTTCTGGCATGGGGCATAAAGGCGGCCACCCTAAAGGGCCAGCCGCAAAACCGAAGGAATTTAAGAAAACACTGCTACGTTTGACAGGCTACTTAAAACCAAGGAAATTTCAGCTGATCATCGTCTTTATTGCAGCAATTGGTTCAACTGTCTTTAACGTCATTAGTCCAAAGCTGCTTGGGGATGCCACCTCTTCCCTATTTGACAGCTTTACGAATGGAACAGCCGTTCAATTTGACGTCATTTCACGAATTCTTTTACTGCTTGTCGTGCTGTACGTCGTTGCCTCCCTCTTTTCATTCGTTCAGCAATATGTCATGGCTGGTGTCTCTCAACAGACCATTGCTGAATTACGGCAGGAAGCAAATGACAAGCTCACACGTCTCCCCCTGCGTTATTTTGATAAAACAACCCATGGGGACACGCTAAGCCGTGTGATGAATGATATCGATAATATTAATACATCGCTTCAGCAGGCGCTCACCCAAGTGATTACATCTGTGATTACAGTCATTGGGATTGTCGTCATGATGCTCTTCATCAGTCCGCTGCTTACATTGCTTGTTTGTTTGACGCTGCCACTCAGCCTGTTTGCGATTCGCGGTATTACGTCATTTTCTCAAAAGCATTTTAAAGCGCAGCAAAAAGAGCTTGGCACGATCAATGGACATATCAATGAGATGTTCACAGGACATCAGACAGTTCGTGCGTATGGCTACGAAAAGAAAGCAATCGATACATTTGATGAATTAAATGAAAAGCTGTATGAATCATCAAGGAAAGCGCAGTTCATTTCTGGTTTAATGATGCCAATGATGACCTTTATCGGGAACCTTGGCTATGTGGCAGTCAGTGTAGCCGGCGGGATTCTAGTCATTAACGGGAATATTCGTGTCGGGGATGTGCAGGCGTTTATCCAATACACACAGCAAATGTCTCAGCCGCTTGTGCAAGCATCAAGCGTCGCAAACTTAGTTCAATCAGCGATCGCTTCTGCTGAAAGGGTCTTTGAAATTCTTGATGAGGAAGAAGAAAGTACCGAAGAAGATGCGGCAATTGATCTTGCATCACTCTCAGGCGATGTGAGCTTTGAACAAGTTCAATTCGGATATGAAAAAGATCATCCGATTATTAAAGATTTGAATTTAGATGTGCAAGAAGGACAGACGGTTGCCATTGTCGGACCAACAGGCGCGGGAAAAACGACCATCATTAATCTTTTAATGCGTTTTTACGAATTAGATCAGGGCTCCATACGCATTGGCGGTGTCAAAACAACTGACCTCAGCCGTCAGCAAGTACGAGAATTATTTGCGATGGTTCTTCAAGATACATGGCTCTTTGAAGGAACGATTTATGACAACATTGCCTATGGCAGGCAGCACGTTTCCAAAGAGGATGTCATCAAAGCCGCCAAACATGCCTATGCAGATGATTTCATCCGCACGCTACCAGATGGATATGACACACTGTTAACAGAAGATGCAGGCAACCTGTCTCAAGGTCAGCGCCAGCTGTTAACCATCGCCCGTGCCATTTTATCTGATCCAAAGATCTTGATATTAGATGAAGCAACAAGCAGTGTGGATACACGGACAGAGATGCATATTCAAAAAGCAATGAATGAATTGATGAAAGGCAGAACGAGCTTCGTGATTGCACACAGACTTTCAACGATTAAGGATGCAGACCTTATTTTAGTCATGAAGGATGGAAGCATCATTGAAAAAGGATCGCACAGCGAACTTTTAAAACAAAAAGGCTTCTATGCAGACTTATATATGAGTCAATTTGCCGAAAATCAAGTGGGATAACATCAAAAAAAGAGGATAGACACGCATGTCACATGCTGTCTATCCTCTTTTCAATTGTCATCTGCTCGCTTCTTCACTTTTACACTGAGCTTCGTTATATACTCTGCTTCATCTTTAGACATGAGCGAATGAAGTAAATACTCCTCATATACATCTCCATCCAGCATCATGCCCTCTTTCTCGATTTCATCTAACAAATGCGAATAAGCAGATTCGATCTCATCAAATGTTCCTTGATCATACATCACCGCATAGAGCCCGCCTGGTTTTTTGACTGCCCCCGGGCCATCCATTCGGCAGAACAGCTGATCTGACTGATGATAGTGCCGTTTACGGAACTGCTCCTTTTTTAAGACAGAACCATTTGCCGCAGCCCCTTTTATGCCAACTTCCTTTAAAAATTCCCCTACAATACGTGATATTTCTTCTACAGGTGTATTGAAATCGATCGGGTTTGATGCACTTAGTACAACGGGTTCTTCTGGCAGCTCTTGAAACAGGACCTCCCCTATTTTCACAGTTGCTAATTCATGTGTCGTCTCCATCACCCGCATAAGAAAAGCCTGGATGTCTTGAAGTTTTTCAATCTCTTGTTTGACTTTTTTTATTTGGTCGGCCGCAAGGCTTTGCAGTCTCTCGCGGGAAGGTTCTGTGAAATATTGTTTTAACTCTTTGATCGGAAATTGAACAGCCCGCAAGGATTGAATCGCAATAAAATGGTCAAATTGCTCAAGTGTATAGTAACGGTATCCATTTTCGTGAACACCAGCCGGCTTAAATAAATCGATTTTATCATAATACAGAAGCGTATCTTTTTTGACATCAAATAGCTTGGCAAATTCTCCAGTAAAAAACGTTTTTTGCACATCATTGATCATGATGAAGGCTCCTTTCTTGACTATGGAGTAACTCCATCCTTTATTATAACATCCAGAAACATCACTACGCATGGAAAGGATAAAAAAATGAACAAAATAACTCAACATGAAGTAACATTAGCACAAGCAAATAAAGAGGACTTCCCTTCAATGAAAAAAGAGCTCCAGAAAGCTTTTACAGCTGGCGTGATCGATGCATTTGGCGATGCGCATGGTGGACCAATTCCTCCAGATGAAGTGATTGATGAATCCTTTCATTCAATTGAACACATTGTTTATCATATTATGCTAAATGGTGAAAAGGCAGGCGGCGTTGTGATCAAAATCAACCAAGAGACACATCACAACTCGGTTGATTTGCTATACATTTCATCATCCTTTCACAGCCGGGGCATTGGTCAGGCAGCATGGAAAGCCATCGAGGCGCAATATCCAGAAACGATTGTATGGGAGGTTGTGACTCCATACTTTGAAAAACGCAACATTCATTTTTATGTCAATAAATGCGGCTTTCAAATAGTTGAATTTTATCACTTACACCATCCAGATCCAAACGCACCTCATGAAGCACATCAAGGCAATGAACCTTTAGCACCAGAGGAATTTGAATTTTTTAAATTTGAGAAGGTCATGAAGAAAAATTGTGCAAACGTAGGATAACGTGTATTTCTTTTAAATAAAGTTAAAAACACTACCTCATAAAAAAGGTAGTGTTTCTTGAATCTTTCTAGCTTCTAATCTGACCGTCACCACACAGAAGCAGCTTAGTTGTCGTGAGTGCAGGAAGTCCCATCGGCCCTCTGGCGTGCAGCTTTTGCGTGGAGATGCCGATTTCAGCTCCATAGCCAAGTGCACCGCCGTCTGTAAAGCGAGTCGATGCGTTATGATAAACAGCCGCCGCATCTACTTCGTTTAGAAACGTGAGTGCATTTTTTTCATCTTCTGTCACGATCGCTTCTGAATGTTTTGTGCCATACTGATCGATATGGCTGATTGCTTCGTCAATTGAATCGACTACCTTTACTGCAAGATCCAGACTTAAATACTCATCTGTCCAATCCACTTCTCCAGCAGGAACCGCGTTTGAAAAGTAAGACTCTGCTGCCTGGTCGCCATGTACAGTGACACGATGCTCCTGCAAAGCTTCATTTAATGAGGCTGCATTCTCTTTCAGCCATTCGCGATGAATGATCAGCGTCTCAAGTGCATTACATACAGCCGGACGATTCGTTTTTGCATTGATCACGATTTCAATGGCTTTTTTCACATTCGCGGTTTGATCAATAAAGACATGACAGTTTCCTGTCCCTGTTTCAAGCACTGGGATAGTGGATTCTTCTACCACTGTTTTGATTAAAGAGGCTCCGCCTCGCGGAATTAAAACATCGATCCACTCTTTTAGTTGAAACATCGCCTGAACCGATGAACGATCTGTTTGTTCAATTAATTGCACCGCATCACGAGGAATCTTTGTTTGATCCAATGCTTCATGGATCACGCTGACAATGGCTTTGTTGGAAGAAATAGCGGAGGAACCGCCTTTTAAAATCACTGAGTTGCCTGCCTTTAAGGCAAGGCCTGCTGCATCGACAGTGACGTTCGGTCTCGCTTCATAGATCATCCCGATCACGCCGAGCGGTACTCTTCGGCTTTTTACGTGTAAGCCGTTATCAAGAGTCCATTCATCCAATATTTCTCCAACAGGATCTGTTAATCTCGTCACGAGCCGCAAACTTTCAGCAAACTCATGAATTCTTTCTTCATTTAACATTAATCGATCCAAGAGTGCCTCTGAGAAGCCTTTTTCTTTCCCGGCATTTAAATCTTTTTGATTCTCCTGTAAAATAAAGCGGCTGTTTTGCTCTAATGCTTCTGCCATTTTAAGAAGCGCGTTATTCTTTTCCTCTGTTTGAAGTAAACTTAGTTTTTTTGAAACATGCTTTGCTTTTTTCGCTTTTTCTTTGACCGATGTGACAACTTCAGCTGTCAGTGTCATGGAATTCCTCCCTTTTGGTTAACAAACTGGAATCGATAAATCTAAATGACAAACAAATGCTTCAAGATCGACGACATGCACGATTTCATCTTGTAACAAATCACTCTTACGTGCGAGTTCATCTGACGCATAATTCACAATGCCAAGACCTATTTCTCTTCCATCTTGATCTAGAATACGGACCACATCGCCTTTTTTAAACGAACCTTTCACGTTGACAATCCCATCAGAATCAAGGCTTCCCTCTCGGTGCATGAGGAATTCCTGTGTTTTCTCTTGAACCACGATCTCACCCTTTGGTCCAGAATGAAAGGCAATCCACTGCTTCTTATAATTGAGCGGCGCTACATTTTCGTCAGCGGTAAAATAAGTGCCGTCCTCTGTCCCATTGATCGCTTTGTCTAAAATGTCAGGCGTATCTGCTTTTCCTAAAAAGCCGTTGATCCCTGCGGCCATTGATATTTTAAACGCATCGAGCTTTGATTTCATTCCGCCTGTACCTACGTTGCTGCCTGCGTCTCCAGCAGCTGCTTCGATGTCTTCTGTGATGTCTGTCACTTCGAGAATTCTCTTTGCATTTGGATTTGTATGAGGATTATCTTCATACAAGCCATCAATGTCAGATAAAATGGCAAGGAAATCCGCATCAATGAGTCCAGCTACTTTTGCAGACAATGTATCGTTGTCTCCAAACTTCAACCGATTGATTGTCACTGTATCATTTTCATTAATAATTGGGATGATGCCTCGATCTAATAACACGTTCATTGTGTTACGCACATTTTGATAGCGCGTTTCATCAGAAAAATCACTTCTTGTGATTAAGAGCTGTGAGGCAATATAACCGTGTGATAAAAATAAAGTAGAATATGATTCCATTAAAAGCCCTTGCCCAATTGAGGCAGATGCCTGCTTTTCCGGCAGTGTTTTGGGTCTATCGATAAATCCTAGTTTTCGGTAACCAGCTGCAACCGCACCAGATGAAACCAAAATGACTTCGTGTCCTTCATCTTTGAGTTTCACAATTTGATTGACGAGGTTTTCTAGTTTTTTTAAACTAATCTCACCTTGAAAGCTAGTAAGAGAGCTGCTTCCGATTTTCACAACAATTCGTTTTCTCTCTTTATCTGCGTACACCTAATCACTCCTGTACCTGAGCTATATTTATATAGATACTTTTTGTTTTTGCTGATTGCTTATCTCTTTTGATCGATTGGCAGCATGTTTGATAGCCTGCTTGATCGCTTCTCCTCCGCCAAAATCATCTAATGCATTGAGTCCTGCAGCAGTTGTTCCATTTGGTGACGTAATTTTCTCTCTTAGGACAGATGGATTTTCCTCTGTTTCTTGCAGCATTTTTGCCGCACCGAGAAGTGTCTGTGCGCCAATTTGGCGAGACAATTCCTTTGATAAACCTGCCTCTTCTCCTGCTTCTTCGATTCTTTCCATTAAGAAATAAAAGTAGGCGGGCCCGCTTCCAGCAATTCCAGTGAAAATATCCATTTGCTCTTCCTGAATGGTATAGACTTCGCCCATTTCAGATAAAAGAGCCTGACTTATGCTCATATGGTCGTTTTTCACGTAACGTCCAGCAGATAAAGCAGTCGCTGATGCCCCGATCGTACTTGATGTATTTGGCATGACCCTCATAACAGGCTGGCCTTCATGCAGCATGTCTTCAATATACGATAGCTTCACACCTGCAAGGACAGACATGATGAGCTGATCTGGCTGAATACGAGGTTTTAATGATTCAAGGGCTGCTTCAGCATCCTTTGGCTTCATGGCCAGAATCAACATATCCATTTCTTCAAAAGGAAATGAATCCATTGCGGCTGTTTGGATTCCGTATCGTTTCGTTAGTTCATTCAATCGAAGTTGATTTTGTCTGTTTGTTGCGTAAATTTGGCCTAGCGGCATCTGTCCTGCTCGCACAATCCCTGCAATCATTCCTTCCGCCATAGAGCCTGCTCCAATGAAAGCAACTTTCTTTTGATCAATGATATTGATCCTCTCCCTTGTTCGCTTTTTGTTCGTGTTTTTCGCACGTTAGTAATCGTAACATGATGAGAAATCGTGTCAAGAAAGAGCCAGCGCTTTTCAAAAGTCCCGAATGCATGGCCGGCAGCTTGCTGCAAGTAAGTTAGCCGTGTTTTTCAAATACAGTAATTTAGATCAAAAGAACTATGATCATTTGAATCATAGGGCCCTTTCGTTCGACTAGATTCACCATTTTATTTTTGGTTTCGGTGACTTCAATTCTATTTATCCGAAAGCGCTCTCATTTTAATGACTTTCTATTTTCCTATATAGTGAATGTGCTTGAATCTTTCGATTAGACTATTGACATATTTTAGAAAACATGTCCGTTGAAATGATATTTTACTGGTGATACCGTGAAAGAGAAATCATGTGAAAAAGGAGCGTTCATAATGAAAGTGAAAGAAAACTATGTCAATGTGATTCCAATGAAAGAAATTCGTTCTACCGATGACCTTCTTTTCCCATTCCCTATTTACAATGAGCTGCGTGCAGAAAGTGATATTAGATATGATGAGACAAGAAAGTGCTGGGATCTTTTTCGATATGCGGATATCCAATCTGTTCTAAAGCAGCCTAAAGTATTCTCTTCACAGCGAGGAAGAAGCACGTCTAAAACAAGTATTTTAACGATGGATCCTCCAAAACATACAAAGATGAGAGCGCTTGTGAATAAAGCGTTCACCCCAAAAGCGATCAAACAATTAGAAGATAAGATCAAAGACTTGACACATGATCTATTAAATCAAGTCAAGGATCAACGTACGTTTGATATTGTGCAAGATTTAGCAGCTCCCCTGCCAGTGATGATCATCGCTGAGCTTCTCGGTGCAGAGGTGCAGGATAGAGAGCTGATTAAAAAACATTCTGATGCCCTTGTGGCAGGTGCTAAGGATGAATCAAAAGAAGCCATTCAGGCTGTTGTAGATATGCAGAAACGCGCTGAAGAGGAGCTGTCCGTTTATTTTGCTCATTTGATCAAAAAACGAAAAGAAACACCAGCCGATGACTTGATCTCGCTTCTCATTCAAGCAGAAATTGATGGAGAGCGTTTAACGGAAAATGAACTGCTTGGCTTTTGTATTCTACTACTCGTTGCAGGCAATGAGACAACGACCAATTTAATAACCAATGCCGTACGACTGCTGACAGAGCAGCCGCATATCGCTGAATCTGTTCGGCAGGACCCCTCTCTTATTCCTCAATTGACTGAGGAAACGCTGCGGTATTATCCGCCTGTCCAAGCCATTGGCCGAATCGCTGCAGAAGATGTTGAAATTGCAGGTGCGCGCATTGAAAAAGGAGACTATCTCATCAGCTGGGTTGCTTCAGCAAATCGGGATGAACAGAAGTTTGAAGATCCAGATACGTTCCGGCTTGACCGAAAATCAAATCCACATATGAGCTTTGGGTTTGGCATTCACTTTTGTCTCGGTGCTCCGCTTGCCCGGCTTGAAAGCAACATTGCGCTTGACGTTTTACTCCATACGTTTCAAGACATCACCTGTATTGCAGATCAGCTAAAACCTATACAAAGCACGTTTGTTTTTGGGGTAAAAGAATTTCCTGTACAAGTCACCCGTTTTTAAAAGTCCCTTTTCAGGGGCTTTTTTTCATTTTCTTCAATTCATCATCTCTTTCTTACCTTCCTCCTCCGAACATGCTAAAATAAAATCCATACAAAGTGATAACGGAATGCAGAAAGGAAGCCGAAAACTCATGACCGATTATACAGCGATGAAAGACGGAATATTCAAATCAGTTTGTTCCTTAGATTGCCCGGATCAGTGCGGTCTTTTAATACATAAAGAAAATGGAAAGATCGTGAAAGTGCAGGGAGATCCGGACCACCCTGTCACACAAGGAAACATATGCAACAAAGTGCGTAATGTCACAGCCCGTTTATATGATGAAAAAAGGCTGACCACTCCTTTAAAACGTGTTGGCCAAAAAGGCGAAGGTCAGTTTGCGCCGATTACATGGGAAGAAGCCATTGAAACCATTCGTCAAAAATGGACAAAGCTGATCGAAGAAAAAGGACCAGAAAGCATTCTGCCTTACAGCTTTTATGGAAACATGGGCAATCTCAACGCAGAAGGAATGGACCGCCGCTTTTTTTATCGTCTTGGTTCAAGTCAGTTAGACCGAACGATCTGTCAGTCTGCGGGAACGACTGGCTATAAATATACAATGGGCGCAAGCATTGGGACAGATCCTGAAGACACCATTCATACGAAACTATTCATCTTTTGGGGCATCAACGCCGTGTCGACCAATATGCACCAAATTACTTTGGCACAAAAGGCGCGAAAGCAAGGAGCGAAGATTGTCGTAATTGATGTTCACAAGAACCAAACCGGCCGGATGGCAGATTGGTTCATTCCGCTTCGGCCTGGTACTGACAGTGCGCTTGCACTTGGCATCATGCACGTCCTTTTTAAAGAAGAACGTACAGATGAAGCCTTTTTAGAGACTTACACGGTCGGTCATAAAGAACTGCGCGAGCATGTAAAGCAGTATGATCCAGACACAGTTGAGCGAATCACGGGTGTCCCTAAAGGAGACATTATTACACTTGCGAGAATGTACGCTGAGACATCACCCTCTCTCATTCGGATTGGGAATGGTTTACAGCACCATGATAATGGCGGGATGAGTATTAGAACCATTTCCTGCCTCCCTGCCCTGACTGGTCAATGGCTGCACAAGGGCGGCGGCGCGATGAAATCAAACTCTTCTTTTCTCAGCTATAATGAAACAGCTCTTCAGCGGCCGGATTTATTAAAAGAACGCACGCCTAGATCATTTAATATGAATCAGCTGGGCAGCGTGCTGACAAGCGCAGAGCCTTCCGTTGATTCTCTCTTTATCTACTCGTGCAACCCAGCAGTTGTGACACCTGAAGCGAATAAAGTCAGAGAAGGTTTGCTGAGAGAGGATTTATTTACAGTGGTTCATGATTTATTCCTGACAGAAACAGCGACGTATGCAGACATTGTCCTGCCGGCGACATCAGCCTTTGAAAACGAGGATTTCTATACGTCATACTGGCATCATTATATTCAAATTCAGGAACCAGTGATAGAACGCTACGGAGAAAGCAAATCCAATACTGAAGTATTCCGCCTGCTTGCCCATGCGATGGGTTTTGAAGATGAAGCCTTCCGCGAGACAGATGCTGAACTGATGAAACAAGCTCTTCAACATCCAGAAAATCCGCATTATGAGGACATTTCATACGAGGCATTAAAAGAAAAGAAATGGATCAAAGCGAAACGTGGATCTTTCGAGGAATTAAAGCTTCAAACCCCAAGCGGGAAAATTGAGCTTTATTCTGAACAAATGAAAAAAGACGGGTATCCAGCACTTCCAACCTATGTGCCCCTTTATCAGGAAAGCGATTATCCGCTTACCTTTATACCGGGACCGAACCATAACTTTCTGAATTCTACCTTCTCACTTCATGAAAAGCATCAAAAGCTTGAGAAATTTCCGAAGCTTCACATGAATGAACAAGATGCAAAGGAAAGAAAGATCAAAGATGGTGACATGGTGCGTGTGCTGAACGATCGAGGAGAGTGTGAGCTTGTCGTGTCAGTCGGTCAAAATGTATTATCTGGTGTTGTGGTCAGTCAAGGATTATGGGCAGACCAAAAAGGCAAAAAGCATTTAGTGAATGGATTAACACCTGATCGATTGGCAGATATGGGCGGCGGCGCGACGTTCTTTTCTGGCAGAGTGGAAGTTGAAAAATTATCATAGAAAAAAGCCAGCCATTTTTTGCTGGCTTTTTTCATATGCTTTTATCGAATCATCAGCTGATTCGTCATGACATTCGCACTTCCGTTGCTTCGGTAGCCTTCTACAGTTAATGCTGTTTCATACATTTTTCCCATTGGCATGCCTAAGCTTTCCCATTTTTTAAAATGCTCACTGACGGAGACAGTTCCGCTTGTGCGTTTTGTTTGACGTACACTCCAATATTGTTTGAAGGTAGCGTCTCCAATGATAGAAGGCTGATTGACACGGAGCGTTTCATATATGTCATATGTGCCTCCATCGGCATAGAATGATCCTTTATACGTTCCTGTTGGACGATATGTGCCCCATGACTCAACAATGTAGTATTCAGCTAATGGAGATTGTGTCCAGCCATAGACACATAAATAGGAATTCCCGCCCGGGTTAAAGGCTGCGTTGTAGTTGATGGAGATGTTGCCAAGTTGATGATGAGTTTTAGTGGAATCAAACTTCTTTCCTTTTCGAAATAAGGCATTTCCAATATTGTTCCAGCTTGCACTAAATGCCCCGCCGTTATTGAGTGTCATCGAGGTATTTCCATAATCCTTCCATAATTCAAAATCGTATCCGCTGTGTGTCCCTATCCTATTATCATAAATCGTTTCCGCATGAGCCGGCACAGCAGTCAGTGTCAGCACAAATCCAATACACATCACAAACAACAGCCTCAATCTTTTCAAATTCATTTTCCATCCCTCTCCTTTTTTCATCCGTATTGTTCTGTCATCCCTAAGATGAAAAACCCATCACCTCCTTTCATGCAGCCTTCTCTGTTAGATGGAACGATACTGCTTTAACCCGGCATGGATGTCTCTTGTTTGTGTATAAATCCTTTGATACAAATGAAATAGATCAGCATATACTTCCGCATGCTGCTGCTCTGGCTCATAAACAGCGGCTTGATGGATCAATTGATTAGCACATACTTCAAGTGACGGATACCATCCGCAGCCAACCGCAGCAAGCATGGCTGCACCTAAAGCAGGCCCTTGTTCATTGTCTAACTGGATGACTTCAGCCTGAAAAATGTCTGCTTGCATTTGAAGCCAAGTCCGGCTTCTCGCACCGCCGCCAATGGACACAATAGAATCTATGTTTTTTCCTGCCTGCCGGAATAATGCGATAGATTCATTTAGCGAAAAGGTAATTCCCTCTAACACAGCTCTGACAACATGTGCCCTTTCATGCCTGCTGTCTAATCCAATCAAGCTGCCGCGAATGATCGAATCCGCATGAGGTGTTCTTTCCCCGACTAAATAGGGAGTAAAAAGCAATCCTTTCGCTCCTGGCGCTACATGAGCCGCACCTTCTAAAAGTGATTGAAACGATTCCTCAGGAGCCAGTAAGTGTTTTGCCCAGTTAAGGCTATATCCTGCTGAGAGGGTGACACCCATTGTGTAAAAAGCGTCTTTTTTTGCATGATGAAACAAATGTAAATTCCCTTGAAGCTCCCTTTCATGATCCTCTTCGTAGGAGAGAATCACCCCAGATGTGCCGATGCTGCATAACGTGCGGTCAGAGGACAAGATGCCAGCACCAATTGCTCCGCAAGCATTATCTGCCCCGCCGGCAAAAACCTTCGCGCCGTCTTTCATCCCAACATCACGTGCAATGTGCGGCAAAAGTGTACCAACCTCCGCCTCTGATGTGACAAGCGGCGGGCAAATATGAGGAGAAATATCAAATGCCTGACAAATCTCCTCACTCCACGTCTGTTCACCGATATTTAACAGCAAAGTGCCAGCCGCATCAGAATAATCCATATGGACAGCGCCAGTTAAACGAAATCTGACATAATCTTTTGGGAGTAAAAACATGTCGATTTGCTGATCAATATGTGGTTCATGTTCCTTTACCCATAATAATTTTGGCAGTGTGAATCCTTCTAACGCCTGGTTTTTTGTGATCTTTTGCAGCCGGTCTCCCAGCTTTTTTGTGATGTGTGCACATTGTGCTGTCGTTCGTGTATCATTCCATAAAATTGCAGGGCGGAGCACTTCGCGAGATTCATTTAATAGAACTAATCCATGCATCTGGCCGGAAAAGCTGATGCCTTCAACTTGTCTTGAATGAACAGGCTGCTTTGCCATCAGTTCTTTCATCACAGCCATTGTCTGGTTTACCCAATCCTCGGGGTGCTGCTCACAGTATCCAGGCTTCTCTTGAATGAGGCGGTACGGCTTAGAGGCTTCACAGCATACCTTCCCGCTCTCATCCACTAATATCGCCTTGACCCCGCTCGTGCCAAGATCAATTCCCATCACATATTTCATGTTTTCACTCCTTCAAAACAGGTCAGCCCCTTCAATTAATCTTCTAACAAGTATTGATTTAAACGGGCTTTCAGCTGTTCCTCTCTTCCCGATTCGTTTCTAATCAAAGGATGTTTCAGCGCATATTCTTCTAATGTATGAAAGTTTGCCTTCCCTTCTGAAATGTCACGTCCAATTCCTTCAGAAAAGCTGCGATACCGGTGCTTTATAACATCCTCAAACACACGGTCTTCTATGAGTCTATGAGCGACCCGCAGTCCTTTTGCGAATGCATCCATCCCAGCAATATGAGCATATAAAATATCTTCAAGTTCAAAGGAAGCTCTTCTCACTTTTGCATCAAAATTAAGACCGCCTGCCCCTAGCCCGCCATTTTGCAAAATTTCATACATGGCAAGAGTTGTCGCATACAGATCGGTTGGAAATTCATCTGTGTCCCATCCAAGAAGCGAATTGCCCTGGTTTGCATCAACAGAACCGAGCAGCCCATGAATTCTTGCGACACGTAATTCATGCTCAAACGTATGACCGGCCAGTGTCGCATGATTGGCCTCAATATTTAATTTAAAATGGGAATCTAATCCGTATTGTTTTAAAAAGGCGATGGATGTCGCTGCATCTGTGTCGTATTGATGAGTGGTTGGCTCCTTTGGCTTTGGTTCGATTAAAAATTGGCCAGTGTACCCAATTTCTTTTGCATAATCAACAGCCATATGCAAGAAAGCCGCCATATGATCAAGCTCTCTTTTCATATCTGTATTGAGCAGCGTATCGTACCCTTCTCGTCCACCCCAGAAAACATAATTTTCTGCACCAAGTTCTTTGGCGGTTTCGATGCCTTTTTTAACCTGTGCGGCTGCGTAGGCAAAGACATCTGCATGACAAGATGTCGCAGCGCCGTGAACAAATCTAGGGTGCTTAAACATATTAGCTGTGTTCCACAGCAGCTTTACTCCGCTTTGCTTCATGTATTCTTTCATTCTTTCTAAAATGATGTCTAATTGTTGATTCGTCTCTTGAAGCGTCTCTCCCTCTGGCGCAATGTCACGGTCATGGAATGAAAAATACGGAACATCCAATAGGTCAAAAAGCTGAAAAGCGACTTCCAATCTAGCTTTTGCTAAATCCATTCCGCTATAGGTGTCCCATGCTCTTTGCATCGTGCCAGTTCCAAACATGTCTGTTCCATCAGCCGTCAATGTATGCCAATAAGCAACTGAAAAACGCAGGTGGTCTTTCATTGTTTTTCCGCCAATCACTTCGCTTGGATTATAGTATTGAAAAGCGAGTGGATTTTTTGATTGTTTTCCTTCATATTGAATTTTGCCGATTCCTTCTAGACTGTATAATGTTTTCATATTTGATTTGGCCATTCTTCATTCCTCCTGAGTACACTTTATAAGTTGATACAACAAACTAATGATCAATCTATGAAAAAATCACTTTGAATTTTCCATATTTTTTAGTTTTTTAAAAATATTTTCGTTATAATAAAGTTAAAATCATCTTTCTTATCGAATACATGCGGAAAAAAGCAGCTCTTCTCAACTTAATCTAAAGACGAAACAAATGGAGTGGATAACGTGGATATCGCTGATCAGAACTTTGTCAAAAAAATAAATCAAAAACTTTTATTAAAAGAAATTCTCCAGCATGCGCCCATTTCGAGAGCAAAATTATCTGAACGCACTGGATTAAATAAATCGACTGTTTCCTCTCAAGTAAGTACGTTAATGAAAGAACATCTTGTCTATGAGATCGGTCAAGGTGAGTCTAGCGGCGGGAGAAGACCGGTTTTACTGATGTTTAATAAGCGTGCTGGCTGTTCCATCGGAATCGATGTTGGCATTGATTACGTCAATGGCATATTAACTGACCTTGAAGGGTCTATTCTTTACGAAGAGCAGATCAAGCTCCCACCCAGCTCTCCTGAGGTGACGATACGTAAATTAATTGAATTAATAAAGCAGCTCATCACACAAATGCCCTCTTCCCCATACGGGCTCATTGGCATTGGCCTATGCATACATGGTTTAGTGGATGCAGGTGAACAAATCGTGTTTACGCCTCATTCAAAATGGAAAAATGTTGATCTAAAAACCACGCTCCAAGAGACATTCCAAGTACCGATCTTCATTGAAAATGAAGCAAATGCCGGTGCATATGGAGAAAAAATCTTTGGTGCCGCTAAACATTATGACCATTTGATCTATGCAAGCATCGGCACTGGCATCGGGATTGGAATCATCATCAATCATCATTTATACAGAGGAGCGTATGGCTTTTCTGGTGAAATGGGACATATGACGATCGATTTTAACGGACCAACATGCAGCTGCGGGAACCGTGGGTGCTGGGAATTGTATGCTTCTGAGAAAGCCTTGTTTCAATCTCTTCAAACAGATGATCAGCACATCTCCCATCAAGATCTGGAACAGCTGGCCAAGTTAAATGATATGAAAACGCTCAATGCCCTGCGCAACTTTGGCTTTTACCTTGGTGTCGGTCTCACAAATGTCCTGCATACCTTTAACCCGCAAGCCATTATTTTAAGAAACAAAGTGATCGAATCACATCAGGCGGTTCTACATGTGATTAAGGAGGAGGTATCCTCGCGAATGGATACGCAATTCAGCTCACATGTAGAGCTGCTCCCTTCATCATTAGGACACAATGCACCAGTATTGGGGATGACATCTCTTGTCATAGAAGCTTTTCTGCAAAATGCCACCCTCACAACCTGATCTATATATTTTTCAAAAAGAGGCAGCTCGTAGCGAGTTGTCTTTTTTATTCGTCTGTTTCCTCATAGCGAAAATAGTGAAAATCAGCAGGAAGACGCTCGCCGCTCGTATCTTGGCACTGCATACCGACAAATGCCCCTGTAAAAAACCCCCCACCTCGAATGAAATCATCGGATAAATGGATGGATTCAAACGGTACATCAATTTCCTTCCACTCTTTCTGATCAAATGAATAAGAATATTTATATGTCTCTTTCCGAACGGTCACTTTTAAATAGACATAAGTGACCTCGTCAGGAATGATGATTTTATGTGTCAATGGCTGAGAAAAGGCAAGATTTTGACAGACAGATAGTTCAAGCGTGCGGCCAAGTTCCTCATCATATGTCACCTGGAGTGCTGTCCAGTTTTCCGTATTATAATAATTCACAAGACCTGCGGCTTGCTGAAAGTTTTCTGGGAAGAACGAAACAGCTGTCTCTGCTTCAAAATAAAAGCTTTGCCAGCGTCTTGCAACAAATGCTTGGGTAAACTTAGACGTTAAAGATTCGCGGCCGAATAATCTTAAATGCTGAGGTTCCTCCGTTAACGAACCAATCTGATCGGTAAACGGAATTCTTAATGTTTGGAAGTGTCTATTTAGTGTTGATTCTTTAAATTCATCGACTGTATGATAGGTTGGTGCAAAAACCTTTTCTTCGATCTTTGGCGCTTCAACCTCTAGCGTCCCCTCTTTTCCGCCTACAACATAAGGCCATCCATCCTTCCATTGAAGCTTTTGTATCGCTGTTTCTCTTCCTAAAGGGCACCACCCTCTCTGTTGAAAAATAGATTCCTTGCTTGATTGAATCGGGCGGCCAGTGAGATGAGCGAGATACCATTCATTTGTATGCGTTTGAACGATTGAAGCATGCCCGCATTTTTGAAGCGGATGTTCAGGCACATGGAAGGCACTTAAAATCGGGTTATCAGGATGAACCTCATATGGCCCTTCAATATGCGAGGACCGGGCGATCGTTGCTGCATGCTCATACCGGGTACCTCCTTCTGCCGTTAATAAATAGTAGTAGTCACCGATACGGTACAGATGCGGCGCTTCTGTCAATTTAATCGGTGTGCCTTTAAAAATGACCTTCCTTTGTCCGATGAGCTTCTTTTCAGCCACACTATATTCCTGCAAGGCAATACCTGCAAAGGAATGATGCTTTTCCCTATGATCCCACAGCATATTTAAGACGTATTTCTTCCCGCTGTGATCATGGAATAAAGATGGATCAAAGCCGGAGCTGTTGAGCAGGATCGGTTCACTCCAATCGCCGTCCACCTCGCTTGCCGTGACCAAATAATTATGACCGTCTTTAAATGGGCCATCCACTACTTTGATATCTGAATAAATAAGCCAAAACTGCCCATCAGCATAGCTTAAGCACGGCGCCCATACCCCGCCAGAGTCAGGATTCCCCTTCATATCCAGCTGCGACGTTTTTTGCAATGGACGCGCCGCAAGACGCCAATGGACGAGATCCTTTGAATGATAAATTTGCACCCCTGGAAACCATTCAAATGTAGAAACGGCCATATAATAATCTTCTCCTACACGGCAAATACTTGGATCAGGATTAAACCCTTTGAGCACTGGATTGGTAATCTTCATTGAACTTCCTCCTCTTTCAGAGACCTACATTTTAAAATCGTCCATATGATCGATATACACTTTGTCTCTATTCTCAAGCTCCCGTACGACTTTTTTATGTTTTTCTTCGTCAAGGTTATAAAAATTAATATCCACCATCGCTAAAATCAGTAAGCATACAGGAATCACCGTTGTCGTGATTAAAATGCCAAGTAAAGCTTCTGGTGATTGTATTTGGTTCGCAACATAGCCAAAGCGATCGAGTACAAGCCCTGGCACAATCCCGCCTAATGCCATCCCAAATTTAAAGAAGAATCCGATGACGGCATAGATAAGTCCACCCATCCTTTTCCCTGTTTTATATTCGCCATATTCAACGGTTTCAGGAATGAGTGCCCACATGTAAGCACCGGCTGTAATACTTCCTGCAGCTGCAACGAGCCTAAAAATCAGTATTAAAGTGATTTGACTCGGCGGTATCACAAGTAATGCAAGAAGACCTACGATATTCAGCAATAATGAATAATTCAGCAGCTTTTTCTTTCCTAACAGCTTGTGCAGTTTTGGAATAAACGGCAGCACCATTAAAGCTGGCAGACTGCCAATGAGTCCGTACCATTTCACTAAATCTTCTCTGCCGAGGTTATACGTCACATAATAGATCCCAACAGAGTTACTGATCGAGTTCACGCCAAAAATAATAATAAAGAAAATGCTTAATACAACAAGCGGACGATTGACACGTAACTGCACAAAGATATCACTGAACTTAATTTTTTCCTCCGGCTTTTGAAGTGTGACACGTTCATTCGTGCTTTTAAAACAGAAAATAAGTAATGCACCGCCAAGAACGCCAAGAAAAGCCATCGTCATCTGCCAGCCGAGGGCTGTATTTCCTGTTTTATCGCTCAAAAAAGTCGCAAGAAAAGGAACAAAAAAAGCAACAACTAGACCTCCGAGATTAGCAAAAAGCATACGAACAGACGTAATACTGACAACCTCTTGGTTATTTCTTGTCATTGCGGATGTTAAAGCACCATAAGGAACATTGATGAATGTGTATGTAAGCGATAAACCAACATACGTGATGTAGGCATAAACGAGTTTACCCATTTCAGAAAGATCAGGTGTTGTAAAGCAAAGGATAGCAAGTACCACAAAAGGAAACGCACCGAATAACAAGTAAGGTCTAAACCTGCCAAAACGGCTGTTCGTTCGATCCACCAATGCACCAATAAACGGATCTGCAAGCGCATCAATGGCGCGGACAACTAAAAACATCGTTCCTGCTGCCGCCGCTGATAAACCATACACATCTGTATAAAAAAATAATAGATACGTAGAGACAGTTGCATAAATTAAGTTACATGCGAAATCTCCTGAAGCATATCCCACTTTTTCAGACATACGAATCTTTTTTAAATTCTCACTTACCATGAGCTTTCTCCCTTCTTCTCTTAGCCTCTTCTAATGAACAGATGATGGAGGGCAGCAGCAGTCAATACAAAGAATATAAAGCGCTTTCAATTTGTTGTAAAAATGAAGCTGAACATCTGATCCTTTCAGCTTAGCCCACATACACAGCAAATGATTTGAATGACGGAATCATCCCCTTTAATGACCGGATCATCACTTGGAATTCATCTTAGTTTATCGACTAAACAAACTAAGATGAATTCATTTTATAAAATCTGATCTGACTTTTCAATATTTTTTGAAAAAATAATCCAAATAATTGATTTCTTGTCATTTTTCTGCTGAAATGACGTGAAAAACTGAAGTAAAGCATTTAATGGTTGCAATTCCGATCACCTCATGCTATATTAATCAAGCGATGAGCTGAATTGTGTAAGTCGGGTAACATGTCTCCTTGAGACACACACGAATGTGGCGTGTGGTTATTCCGCCTCAATACGCAAAAGACATCTTCTCAGGAAGATGTCTTTTTTATTACCCTATTTTTGTTCCATTTTCGACAGGCTCATCTGTGGCTAGTAAAACCACGTCTTCTTTTGACGGCATGCCCCCTAAGACAAGCACTTCTGATTTGAATCCTGCAATTCTTCTTGGCGGAAAATTGACGACTGCTACGATTTGTCTGCCAATAAGACTCTCAGCCGTATAACGTTTTGTCAGCTGAGCACTGGATTGCTTTAGACCAACCTCTTCACCAAAATCAATCTTGAGTTTTAATGCAGGTACTCTTGCCTCTGCAAAGAATTCTGCTTCAATGATCGTCCCAACACGAATATCTAACGCCAAAAACTGTTCAATATCTGCCATCTGATTCTCTCCTCTTCATTCAAGGGTAGGTTCATTTACTAGAGTTATCTATTGTTTTTTTCATTGTAGCACATTCATTTCGTAAAAAAAGTGAGTCAAAAAGCCGATTCATCGCAAAAACTACCCTTTAGTTTACATAATGTTTTTATCGTCACGTATTAAATATTTGCATCCTGAAAATGAATTCAGTAAAATGGCAAATAATCCTACTGCTTCCTCCCAAATATATTGGGGAGGGGTTAACACTTGTTTACATTATCAGATATGTGGACATTTTGCTGGTCGTTTTTCGTCATTCTTCCTATCGTTGCCATCTTGCATCAGCTTGGCCATATTATGGTCGCATGGATGTTTGGCGCAAAGGTTTCTTTTGCTCTTGGCAGAGGCAAAAAAGTATTGAAAATAGGTGTTGTTGAAATTAGACGAATCTATTTTCTAGATGCATTTTGCCATTATGAAGAAATGAGGAAAAATAACCGATTCTCGCATATTCTTGTCTACCTAGGCGGATCATTATGCAACCTGCTCAGTGTTCTCATACTGAATACAATGATCGCCAATGATATCCTGCCAGAACATCAATTTTTCTATCAATTTGCTTACTTCTCTGTCTACTATGTATTTTTTGCACTGCTGCCAGTCCAGTATGCAGATCATCATCCGAGTGATGGGCAAGCGATTGTGAACATCATTCGGCACGGTGAACCATGTGACATCATTGATTAACAGGATGGCTTCCCGCTGTCAATTTGATAATGAATCGTTAAAAAGGGAATACCGAATAGCTTCATTTGATGAACTGCTGTGAGACTTTTATCTGTCTCCGGCTTCATATGAAAGCTTTCTTCCATTGGCAGTTTCATGGTGATAAAAGGTGTATGCAAATACAATCCTTCGTCACCGGTACTGCCTTTTGGACATGCACTTTTTAAGAGAAAGTCTTCATTTTCATTAAAAGGTTTTAAAATGGCGGTCATCTGAGAATATGGAAGCGGCAGCGCAATATTCATATAGCCCGCAGCTGCATCGTGATGATGAACATAAAGTGCAAAAAAAACCTGCTCCCCCTTTTCGTTATAACGAATCCACGCCCTGACATTCTTTCGCCCTTCTTTAGGATGTTGAAATGTAGTCAGACGCCCTTTCATTTCATACGGGATACGAGATGTCCCCAAATAGAGCTGGCCTATTTTCTTAAAAATGGGCTGAAGTAAAAAAACAAATGGCCTCACCCACCAATGAAAACAGACTGCTGCTTTTAACGTAAACGCCATCGGATTCTCGTAAAACCTTCGAATCACAGGTGACACCCTATCAGCTGAAAATGTCGTTCCATTTAAATCATCAAGTGAATCGACTAAACCGAGGTTCTCTCGATCACCCATTCTTTCCTTTTGAAAAGAGATCAAATGAAAACGGCCATGCACTTTTGATATCGGAAAGTCCTTCTGCTTCAATTGATTCTTTGGCCCTTCGATCAGCCATCCAATCAAACCTGGTAAAATAACAAAAAAGGCATTAATACTGCCATGAAACCAAATCATCTGATCAATGCTGATGTAGGTCACGCGCATGAGCATGCCAGCGGAATAAAGAAGAGATAGCACGATCGTTCCCATTAAGACGCAGCTAGAAAACACAATCAGCACTTTTGCCACATTCGTTCGAAACCTTGTTTTCATACAAAGAATACCGTACAAGTAGAGTGCAATGACATATAGCGTGACGCTGAACGTATCAAATAGACGGGAGAAGCTAATCCCAACAGCAATCATCACAGGCGACAGCAAAATCACCCAGCCTGCCGCTTTGTATAAAGCTGTCTCTTTTTCTCTCTGTCTCCCTAAAAATCCATAGAAAAGCGGGATAAAAAAAGCCGAGTAGTGAAAATGAATAGCGGTCAAAAGCACGATGATTGGTGAAAAGGTCATCACCTGTATATCTGCCGTGTACAGCCAAAACCACAGTCCGCCCAAAGCGATATACATCCATGCACCATCGATGATCCATTCATGAAGCGGAAAGATTCCCCTTTTCAGCAAACGAGTAAAGCCATATAACGCCAAAAGAATCGTATACAAAAACCATCCCGATGCAAACAAGGCAGAATGATAGATGAATGCAGCCGTTGCACAAAGAGCAGCTAATGGAAAGGCTTTCATTAAAAAGCCGAGCAGTATCCCCGGCTTACTCTCCCTCTCTTCCTTCACAAAAAAGGCTAAAATTGCAGGAAGGAAAAACAGAATGGCTATCAGAACAAATAACTCTGCTACCGGACCTGTCATCAAGCGGGTGGCGATAAAACAGCACATGAAAACGAGGCTTGATATCAAATGCCATTTATTCATCATGAGACATCACCCTTTCAGTAAACCGGCCTTTATATGTAAAAAGGGTCCCAAACAGTCGATTTTTCACATGCACATCAATGGTATACTCACCCGCGTGCTCGTCGTAGCCTTCTGTGACATCTGACACACCGTAAAGCCATGAAGGCAGCGGCCACTCACGTCCTAACATGAGCAGCTTCTGCCGGCCGGACTGAATGTGAAGGAACCCATGCTTTGTTACTGTAAAATGAAGCTCTGACATAAGAAGTCTAGGCTTTCCAAAATAGTCTAATACTTTATGACTCTTCTGATTAATGATCATATCTGCATCAAAGTGCCGTTCCTTCTTTGGGAAATAAAACGTACGAAACCAGTGCATGCCTTCCTCTCCCTTATTTGTCATAAAGGGTTTATTCACAATCCGGAAAGGAATGTTTTTTCCTCTCTCAGGGAAAAAACAGCGAAACAGTGGACCAATTTTGAAGAAAAATCGAATGAGCCTCGTTCCGCCGCCTATTTCCTCCATAGTGCCTTCTGCGGTAAACGCACGGTTGTATCTCTCTTTTAATTTTGGATGAAGCTTATCGTAATCCTTTACTTGATGACGATGAACGACCATGTCTACCTCCCCTTTTTCGTTTGATCGAAAATACGTCTATACAATCTTTTAAATTAATCATTCCTGCAATGGATAGGATCAAAAATGCACTCATCACAAGCGGCTCATGGAGTGTCGTTTGGGGGGATAGAATCCCGATACAAAGCATCAGCAGCAGAAACACACTTTGAAGAATGAACAAATATTTCTTTGATAGCTTAGGTATCAGCCATGATACGCCTATAAGGGCATAAAACAACCGAAATCCGGTGCTATGATCAAAAGCAGAATGTGAAAAAGGGATAACCGCTTGGCATAGCCAGACGATGGCAAACAGCAAACAAATTCCATAATGGGCAAGTGTTCTCTCCAGTAACAACCGAGGGTGCGTACCCTTTTCAAGCCACGTCTTTAGTGCGCCAAAACTAAAGGCCGTCATAAACCCCATCATCGGGCGAAAAAGAAATCGATCTGCCCACGCCCATCCTTTTCCTTCTTTCGGTTCATAATCAAATTGCGTTTGAAACACAATATGATCGTTCGTTTTCACATATTTCCAATAACCGCCGCCTTCTTTGATAAAAGACAATGGGTGTGACGATTTAAATTTAAGCGAGGATGCCCGTTCATTCCGTTCATCCATCATTCTAGTTCGATATGCTCCTGTCCCTGTGACACTTACACCAAACCCAAGATGCTTTTCATACAAAAAGGTTTGGGGCTGTTCATCTTGAGGTCCATTTAATGAAATGGTTGAAAAGCGCAAATCCCACTGTTCATGAAGCTTTGGATTTTGCGTATATTCCCATACTTTCTCTAAAGATGCATGAATGGTTGTTTCCACATAAACAGGCTTTCTTTTCATCTGCCTCTACTCCTCTATGTGAATTATTTCACATAATAAGCATACCATGTTTCACAAAACTGTCAAATCTTTATTCGTTTTTCTCGCTAAAAATTGTGCCAGACGGACGCTCCTTTATAATATCGATTTGCTATAAAAAAAGACCTGTCAAATAGACAGATCTTCTTTTTGCAATACACCTGTGATATAGAGCCGAACCGCATAGCTTACACTTTCTTCAAGCTGTTCTTTTCGTTGAAATCCCTTTTTATTAGAAATATCACCGAAGCCGTGCAGTAAGCTTCTCAATCCTCTGACGACATGCGTCATTTCTTCTTCTTTTACACCAAAGCGTGACATAATGGATTGAACAAACTGAACAAGGCGCTCTGCTGCAAGTCGTACTTCTTTTTCGTTCATATGTGAAAAGGCAGCTTCATAAAGACCGGGGTGTGTTCGGACAAATTGCACATATTGTCTGGCAAAGGCTAAAACAGCTTCTTCTTTTTCTAGCCCCTCTGTGACTTGCATCCCTTCCTCACAAAGCATGGAGAGCCCCTTTACTGCGAGTGCTGCCTGAATCTCATGAAGGCCGGATACATGATTATAAAGAGAAGGCGGCCTGATATTCAGTCTTTTAGACAATGTAGCAATAGTCAAAGCGGAGAAGCCCTCTTCATCAACAAATGCAGCCGCTGTATCCATAATTTTTTCTTGTGTAATTCCCATTCTTGGAGACACGGTTTACTGCCCTCCTTTTTTTAGCTGGTGCTGTCTTTTTTTAACGGCAGCTTGAAGCTTTTCATGAGGCTCTATAATAAGGTCACCATGTCCTGCAGCAAGACAGGATATGCGCAGCGCTAGTAATTTTTCAGCGCTTTTTAATGCGGTTTCTGCATCCCATGTGGCAAATGCCGGGAACGGGAAGCTCCACCGAAACTCACCCGTAACCGATAAGCCGCCTTTTGTCACAAGTGCATCCCCTGCAATGACAACTCCTGACCTTTCATCGTATAAAGAAATGCTGCCGGGTGTATGCCCTGGTGTTGCAATCACTTTGAGCGGCCCAATCTCATCTCCTTCTTCGACAAGCACATCTGGTTTTGTATGAATATTTTTCATAAAACTGCCTTTAATTTTTTGCTGAGGTTCATCAGGGAGCAAGGAAAAGTCACCTTCAAAAAGGCGTGCATCTCGTTTTGATAAATAGACAACTGCCTCTGGAAAAGCCTTCTTCACCTCATCTAATGCGCCGATATGATCCATATGGCTATGAGTGAGAATAATCTTATGAATTGGTTTGTTCTTTTTACGGGCAAATTCGATGATCGAGTTCGCCGCCATTTTTAAAGCAGCATCAATTAAGATGAGTCCTTCCTCTTCCTCAAATACATAGCAATTTACCGGAAATAATCGCGGCATCAATGTAAGCTGGTGCAGACGGTCAAAAGTTGTTAATCTCATGATTGCCCTCCTAAAACTAATACCGTTAGTTTTATATTAACTAATGGCATTAGTTTTAGCAATCATTTTTTCATCAACCGCAATATAAATATCAATTTGCGCTTCTTTTGGATCAATAGATCTTTCATCATACCATTCAAAATCACCTGTATAAGTGCGGTATTGACGCTGATCCCACGTCCAAATCTTGTGCCATGTTTCAAGCACGACCTCTTCAATCGGTCCTTTTCTCGTTTGAAATCTTGCGTAGGTGGACGCAGGAATCTCTTTTACATGTTCGATCTGCTGATCCGCGAATTGCCCAGCTGTAAATAAGTAAGAACCATGTTCATCTTTTTCATAATCTGAATACAGCCCTATGACTGGAGCTTGTCCCCCATGTAGCTGCTGCGCAAAAAAATCCTGCCAAAGCGGTGCAATCTTACGCTCTTTTGTTTTCTCTATTTCATTTGTTGTTCGGACAGACAACCCTTTGACCCATTGTTTCTCTAATGTGACGATATCGTACATACATTCTCATCTCCTTTTCTCCCATCATATAAAAAGAAACCTGACAACAGTGTGTCAAGTTTCTATTCGCTTCATAAATTGTTTTAATTGGAGATCAAATGCTTCCTTGATGTGCTGAGGTGAAAGAATGTCGACGTCCGGTCCTAAATGGAATAGGAAACTGTGCAGCCAATCATCTTGCGGCACAGTCAATGCTGCCAGATAGGTTCCGTCTAAACATATGATCAATTCGTTCTCATCCACCCATTCCTTCACTTTGCCAACTGATGCTTCCGTTAACCTGAGCGTGAGGGTTGTGACTGAAGGTTCTTCATGCCAAGAGTCATTCCAAGGCTTCTCTTCATTTTTGATTCTTTTCGGCCTGAAATATGCTGGAATGGTGATGAGGCCTGTCATTCTGGTCAGCTTGAATAGACGAAAATCATGTTTCACACAACAAAACGCATACAAGTACCAATGCCTTCCTTTTAAGACAAGCGTATAAGGCTCCACTTTACGTGGAAGTGTTTCACCTTTTGCGTTGCGATAAGTGAATTGAATGAATTGATGCGCGGAAGCAGCTGTATGGATCAGCTGAAGCTTCTTTTCTGCCTGGCTGTCTTTCCCCCATGAGCTTAAATCAATAAAGACATGGTGCTGTTTCTCGCTTTCATCGCTTTGTGGCGGAATGAGAGATTTGATTTTTTTCAGTACATGTTCACTTTCTTTAAAGGAGTATGCACTCGTCATGCTTTCAAGGGCAGTTAAAATAAGCTCAATGTCATCATCGGTAAATAATTTTTTCTCTAAACGATAGTCGTCAACAAGTGAAATGCCTCCGCCTGCTCCTTGTGTTGTCACAATAGGAATCCCAGCTTGATTGATGGTCTCAATATCGCGATAAATCGTCCTTACGCTCACTTCGTGAAGTTCAGCAAGGTCTTTCGCTTGTATTTGCTTTTTGCTAATGAGCAGCATCACAATAGACAAAATACGATCGATTTTCATGCTTTTCCTCTTTTTCATAAATGTAGGTTTTGATTTGATAAAAAATGAAAGAATGGTAAAGATAAGGAACAGCCAGCATTCGTTTACATCCCTGCACATGCAGGAGGAGGTTGCATCATGACACATCACGTGTGGCAGTTATTCATAATTGGGGGCATTATGCTGATCTGCATCATCTTTCGAATGAATCGAATGAGACGCTATCAGCTTGTGCGCCCGATCAGTCTTTTGATGAGAATGTATGTATTTGGACTCACTGCCCTTATTCTCTTATTAGAAGGCTGGCAAAATCACAGCATTTTCATCTATGCCGCTATTGGTATGCTCTTTGGAAGCAGTCTGGCCGTTCATGCCTATGAGACGATCCGCATGAAAGAAGAAAATGGCCGTCTTTATGTGAAAACGAGTAAATGGATTGAAAGCTTCATTTTATGCTTATTTTTATCACGCCTTAGTTTTAAGCTGGGTGAGCTGACGAACCATTCGCTCACAAAGATTGGTGTCGTTGAACTGTATCAGCATATTGTGAGTGATGATGCCATGACCATGCTCAGCTTTTTTCTGTTAGCTGCTTACTATGTTGTTTTTTCTTATCAAATGATGAAAGCAGGTAAACGATCAACCCGTATGCATCATGCGTAAAAACCTTCCTACTCATATAGGAAGGTTTTTATTAGTCATGCTGTGCATGATGAATCATTTGTTCAAGTACTTCCATCACATGCTGATCTTCAGGACTGTAAAAGATCGATGTCCCTGCTCGTCTAGATTTCACGAGACGAAGGTTTTTTAAAAAACGCAGCTGATGAGAAACTGTTGATTGCATGAGATTCAGCGTTTCTGCGATATCATTTACCGAGTATTCACCTTGAGACAAGAGGTGCAGAATACGAATACGTGTCGGATCAGATAAGGCTTTAAACGTTTGGGAGACAAGAAATAAACTTTCTTCATCCAGCTCCATCCGTTCCTGTTCTTGATTTGTATTCAGTTCTTCCTTCATTTCGCTTCACCTTTCTTGTTAGTCAAATCACGACTTATTCTATGTATCATCATATACTAAAACGTCCGGCGTGCAAAGCGGGCACACTTTAAACAAAAGATTTATTCAAATAGCATTGACACTTGGTAGCATTCTTTTTAAAATGAGCATTATTTATTCATTTTTAGAGGAGCTGATAGGCAAATTGACTGAAGAGCCAAGACTAAAACGCAGCCTGACTGTCTTTCCACTCGTTGTGATCGGGCTTGCTTATATGGATCCACTTGTCGTATTTGATTCATACGGCATTGTTGCTCAGCTGACGAAAGGACACGTCGCTGCAGCTTATATATTTACGTTACTTGCATTACTATTGACAGCGCTTAGCTATGGGAATATGGTGAAGGCTTTTCCAAAAGCAGGATCTGCTTATACATATGCGCAAAAAAGTATTCATCCTCATGTCGGCTTCCTTGTCGGCTGGACACTTTTACTGGATTATTTATTTCTGCCTATGGTGAATTTTGCGATCGGAAGTGCTTATTTAACCGCAGCCTTTCCTGATGTACCTCATTACATTTGGATCATCATACTTGCTATCGCCATAACGACTGTCAATGTCATCGGTATACGGCTTACAGCCAACATTACGGCGCTGTTTGTGACGTTTCAGGTCATTGTCGCCGTCACCTTTGTTGGGTTTGTTATTTATGGGCTCACGCAAAACGCTGGCAGTGGAGAGTTATTGTCAGCCCGGCCTTTTTATTCAGCGAGCTTAGATCCAGCGCTTATTTTTTCAGGAGCGACCATTTTATGTTTCTCCTTTCTGGGATTTGATGCCATTTCCACGATGTCTGAGGAAACCATTAAACCAAAAAAGACGATTCCGCTTGCCATTTTCTTAACAGTTGCGATTGGAGGCGTACTGTTTACGTTGACGTCTTATTTTTTGCAGCAGGTGTTTCCAAATTTTCAGCAGTTCAAACATCCTGATGCAGCCTCACTTGAAATTGCAGAATTTGTGGGCGGCGCATTTCTTCACTCGTTCTTTTTAGCCGGCACAATGGTCGCTGTCATTTCTTCCTCCTTATCGTCACATGCGAGTGCAGCAAGGCTTTTATATGCAATGGGAAGAGATCAATCGTTACCAAAGCGTTTCTTTGGGTATATTCATCCGAGATTAAAAACCCCTGTTTTTAATATTTTGTTAATCGGAGCTTTCTCCTTAACCGCAGTCGTTGGCGAACTTGAAGTCATTTATTCCTTTATCAGCTTCGGCGCGTTAATTGGATTTACCTTTGTGAATTTGTCTGTTTTTGCGTACTTTTTCGTCAGACAAAAACAAAGAGGTATTCTGAATACATTGAGATATGCCGTGATCCCTCTATGCGGGACGGCGTTTTGCATTTGGCTGTTAACGAGCATTAGTACAAATGCATTAATCATTGGCATGATTTGGCTGATTATCGGTTTTGTTTATTTCTGCTTCAGGCTGAAAACAAGACCTGAATTTACATTTGGATATGATTGATTATAAGGTTTTCACTTGGTATCCTGCACAGGATATGGCATAATGAAAAGGCTGTACTTCCCTTTTAAAAGCGGGGCAAAACAGGGGTGAACTGACCTTGAAAAAGAAAAAAACAGGATGTTTTGCCATTTCAGGCTGTTTCACGATTTTTCTCTTTGTTTTCGTATTAGCAGCCATTGCCATCTCCTTTAATCAAAAGGAGTTAAAAAAGCTGCCGATTGATACGGAATCAATTGTTTTGTCGAGATTGGATGATTACAAACCGCTTGTAGAAACAGAGTTAAGAGATCAAGATTTAGATCAGTATACCGGGTTAATCCTCGGTATGATGTATCAAGAATCAAAAGGCAGGGGCGGAGATCCAATGCAGGCCTCTGAATCTCTTGGTTTGAAACGAAATGAAATCAATGACCCTGAGAAAAGCATTAAACAAGGAGTCCATCATTTTTCGACTATGTACAAGCATGGGAAGAAAAAAGGCGTTGATTTGGAAACCATTATTCAAAGCTATAACATGGGAATCGGCTATATTGATTTTGTTGCAAAAAACGGGGGAAAACATTCCGAGAAACTGGCAAAGCAATACTCCAAAAAGCAAGTGAAACGAAACCCCGAGGTCTATACGTGCGGCGGCAATAAAGATAACTTCCGCTATCCGTATTGCTACGGTGACTTCACTTACGCTGAAAAAGTAAAAGAAAAAACGAAAACAGTTGAAGAAAAGATGAAATTGGCTTCTTCATCCACACCATCATCGTAAAAAAAGCACTTCCGTATAGGAAGTGCTTTTCATTTTATCGCTGTTCTTTCCCAATTTCCGGCAGGATCGTTTTTGCTAAATGCTGGTCCATTTCCTCATATTCATCATAATGAATCGTTTCATACAGCTCTTTTCTCGTTTGCATATCCCCAAGTATCCCCTGCTGCGTTCCCTTTTCCATGATTTCTGTAAATAAACGCTCATACGCTTTTGCAGCAACTCTAAGTGATGACACAGGGTAAATGACCATTTGAAAGCCAAATACAGAAAATTCGTCTGCATGATAATAAGGCGTCTTGCCAAACTCCGTCATGTTTGCAAGGAGCGGACCTTTAATATGGTTTGAGGCATGCGTGAAGTCCTCTGCTGTGATGAGTGCCTCAGGAAAAATAGCATCAGCTCCTGCTTCTACGTAAAGATTGGCCCGGCGGATGACATCCTCCATTCCATTTACGGACTTTGCATCGGTTCTTGCAATCACCAAAAGCGTTGGTGCCGCTTGTTTGATGGCTTTGATTTTTGCGACCATTTCTTCTACTGGAACGAGTGATTTCCCGTTTAAATGCCCGCATTTTTTCGGCATTTGCTGATCTTCAATTTGAACAGCTGCCACTTTGCTCTCAACCATTTCTTTTGCCGCTCTTGCTGCATTTAAAACACCGCCATAACCTGTATCCATATCGACCAAAAGCGGCAGCTGGGAAGCTCGAATAATCTCCTTCGCTTTTTCAGCCATTTCTGTTGAATGGATCATGCCGAGGTCTGGCAGTCCTTTGCTGGCACAAAAAGCGGCACCTGATAAATAGAGTCCTTGAAAGCCCATTTTTTTCGCATAGAGCGCAGACATTCCATCGTGAACGCCTGGAATTTGAAATAAAGCTGATTTGTTCATTTGTTCTTTAAAGGCTGCGGCTAAATCAGCCTGACTTCTTTCTTCATTCACGATCCACACGCTAGCTCCCCCTTATATGACGAATAAGTCCATAAATGCTGGCACTGTTGTTGTTTTTAATTGATTTGGATTTTGGCAGAGTGACACAATTTGATCCACTTGCTTTTGTGGAAATCTTGTCTTTAAATGATAGAGCCATTTCTTTTCAAGCAGCGGAATGCCTTCCTGTCTTCTTCTGCGATGACCGAGCGGGTATTCAATTTCAATTCGGTCTGTCATCGTCCCGTCTTTAAAGAAAATTTGTACACAGTTTGCAATCGATCTCTTTTTCGGATCTAAATAATCCTCTGTGTAACGTTTATCCTCTTTCACAATCATTCGATCACGAAGACGATCAATGGCTGGATTTTGCGCCGTTTCTTCTTCATAATGGTCAGCTGTTAGTTCACCATAGATCAGTCCAATGGCTGTAATATACTGCAAGCAATGATCACGGTCTGCCGGATTATAAAGCGGTCCTTTCTTATCAATAATCCGAATCGCTGACTCATGTGTCGTAATCTCTACCCGGTCAATTTCATCTAAACGATCTTTTACAGCGTCATGCAGCATCACAGCCGCCTCTGCAGCAGTCTGCGCATGGAACTCAGCAGGATAAGCAATTTTGAAAAGAACATTTTCTATGACGTATGATCCAAGGGGCTGGGCGAGCGTAAGTGGTTTTCCTTTCATCAGAACATCTTCAAAGCCCCACTTCTCTGCACTGAGGGGCGTTTGATAACCCATTTCCCCTTTACGTGTCATCATTGCCAGCCTCACTCCGCGGCTTGTTGCATCCCCCGCTGCCCATGATTTCCTCGATCCTGTGTTTGGGGCGTGGCGATACGTCCTAAGCGGGGAATTATCAACAAACGCTTGTGATAAAACATGCTGGACCTCTTCCTTTGTTCCGCCAAGCATTGCACACACAACTGCACTTGTTGCCACTTTGACAAATAACACATGGTCCAATCCATTTCGATTTAGACAATTTTCTAAAGCAAGGACACCTTGAATTTCATGTGCCTTGACGATTGCATGCAGTACATCATTCATCGTTAGCGGCTCTTCTCCGTTTGCAAGGCGTGTTCTGCTGATATAATCACTTACAGCTAATATTCCGCCTAAGTTATCTGACGGATGGCCCCACTCCTGTGCAAGCCATGTGTCATTATAATCTAACCAGCGGATCATACAGCCGATATTAAAAGCCGCTTGAACAGGATCTAGCACAAACGAAGTGCCGGGAACTCTTGCTCCGTTAGGTACGACTGTTCCAGGTACGATGGGACCAAGGTGCTTCGTACATTCTGGAAAATTAAGAGCCAGCATTCCGCACCCGAGCGTGTCTATGAGCACATAACGCGCGGTTTCAATGGCCTCTTTGCTCGTAATTTCTCCGTCTACTGCATAGGCAGCAATTTCTTCTAATAGCTGATCTGTTTGATTGGCGACTGCTGTTTTGTTCATGTTCATTCCCCCGTTTTTCCATCATCATTTGAAACCTTTAATCCTCTTGGCCCTAAATACCGGACTCTCGGTCTAAAAATGCGATTATGCAAATGCTGTTCAATGACATGTGCGGCTAATCCACTAGCTCTTGCAGCAAAGAAAATGGGTGTATAAAGTGAAATAGGGATTCCGAGTACGTAATAAATAGGTGCAGCATAATAATCAAGATTTGGATAAAGGTTTTTCTGCTCTTTCATGTATGCCTCTCCTGCTACACACATGTCATATAGTGTTGTATCGCCTTTTGATTCGGTAAGCGTTTTCAATGAACGTTTTAAAAGAGCGGCTCGCGGGTCCATTTTTCTCATGTATACTCTGTGACCAAAGCCCATCATTTTTTCTTTTGCGGCTAATTTTCGTTCAATGAGCGCAAGAAATCCTTCTGTTGTTTTTCCTTCAAGAAGCATGTGCATGACAGCTTCATTTGCTCCTCCGTGGAGGTCACCTTTTAATGAAGAGATCGCTCCAGTAAAAGCACCATACATGTCAGAATGCGTGGATGCAATCACTCTAGCCGCAAACGTTGAATTCGGCAGCTCATGTTCGCTATATAATGTGAGTGTTTGGTCAAAAGCAGTAATTTCGTCTTGTGTCGGGGTGCGTCCAGTTAGCATGGATAAAAAGTTTTCAGTGTAGGATTTGGTCTGATCTGGAGAAATAGCGGCGTCTTTTGTGAGAATATAATAGCTTCCAGCAACAATGGCCGGCAGCTGTCCTAGTAATCGAACTGCACGCCTCTTTTGGCACGCTTCAGATCGATCATGTAATGCGTCATCATACCCTGCAAGAGCAGATAAACACGTTCTCATCGCATCCATAGGGTGAGTGGATTTTGGCAGCTTGGTTAAAATGGTTTGAATGGTTGGATGTAAGCTCGTTTGTGAGGATATATCTTGCTGAAATTGATGATATTCCATCTTATCTGGTAATCTTCCATAAATAAGCAGATAGGCTGTTTCTAAATATGTCTTGTTTTGTGCCAGCTCAATGAGGTCGTACCCGCGAATCACAATTTCCTCTTGCTCCACATCTAAGTATGATATGGACGTTTCGCTTGCCACAATGTCTTCAAGCCCCGGTTTATACTGCAATTGTTCAGTCATCATATAACCCCCGTTTCGTCCAATTGTTGATCTCCAAACGAGCAAACGGCCAGAAATGATGTGAATCTATAGATGGGAAGATACCGTGCTAGTCGGATATCCAATTTCCATTCTATCCAAAGCACTTCATCTTGTAAATAAAAGAACGTATGTCCAGTTGGACATACGTTAGCTGTAATATGGAGAAATCATGATATAGACAATGACGCCAGTGAGACTAACATAGAGCCAAAGCGGCATCGTCCAGCGGGCAATTTTACGGTGACGCTCGACCTGCATCTGTGCGCCTCTAAATAGTGTAATCAGTGCAAGCGGTACAATAATAGCTGAGAGCACTATATGTGTAATCAAAATAAAGAAATAAATCGGACGGATGATCCCTTCTCCTCCGAAATGAGTATCAGCTGCCATTGAATGATATGTCACATAGGAAATTAAAAAGACAAGTGTTGTTGAAAATGCAGCAAAAATAAATCGTCTATGTGCTTTAATGTTCTTTTGTTTAATCATAATGAGTGCTGAAAGTAAGAAGATAAACGTAAAGCTGTTCATCACGGCATTCAGTAACGGCAGAAATGTAATATCCAGATGACTAAATTTATCTGTTTTTGGCATTAAAAATAATAAAGCGATTAATCCGTTTATGGCAATTGTTAAAATGACAACAATGCCGGTGAAATTTTTCGGTTTTTGATTCTGTTCGTTCATGTTTGAAAACCTCTCTTTATTAGTTCCGACTAAGAGTATGTTATTTAACTTTCTCTATAAAGTCAATGAATTCGCTGTCTTCGTCGAATTTTAGACAAACTTGCCGTTTACTGGCGTTCTAACGGGTTGAAAGATTCATCCACTTCCTTTAAAATTGGAATTTATGTGATTTTTATCATTTCTTATATGAAAGGAGTAATGGACTTGTCAATCTTACAGGAAACACCCAAAGATGTGAAGGCGTTAGAGCAAGAATTACAGCAATTGCAGTTTCAAATGTATCGAATGCAAGAAAATATGAAAGATATTTCGAAAAAAGCAAAGATCATTGGCATTGATCAGGCGAAAGAAGATGAATGGATGATTGTCTCTGCCATTGAAAATGCTGATACATGTAAAATCATGCTCAGCGATTGTGAAAAAGCTTTTCGCGGACAATCTGATTTTTCCTTAATTGCGGAATATCCTGAAGAAGGAAAGATTCATATTGCTGATATTAAAGGCCCTCCCGATAATGGGTACGGCTCAATCTGTATGAAGCATTTAAAAGAAATCGCAAGAGAGCAGAACATCCCCGTCATCACAGGTGACCTCGTCAAAAGAGATTGGAATCACGTGGACCGATTGATTCACTTTTATGAAAAGCACCAATTTGATGTCCAAATCAATTGGAAAGAACAAAGCGGAGAAATTTATTGGGTGGACAGCTAACGACAAAAAAACAGCGTGTATGATGGAATATACGCTGTTTTTTGTCGAAAATGCAAATTTTTCTGAAAAATGTGTGTTTTTTTGACCAAAAAAAGGGTACAATAAAAGCATCAGGCCGCCACCTGATGCTTTCTTCCAAAAAACAATAAGTTACTAGTTAAGTACTTTCACTTTGACTGATTTTACGCCCCAATTTTTTGCTTGGGATTTGCTTGGTACATGAACATCAATTTTGTTACCTTTAATTGCGCCGCCAGTATCTGCTGCGATGGCTTCACCGTAGCCTTCAACATAAACCTTACTTCCTAATGGAATGACATTAGGATCTACTGCAATCACTTTCGCATTTGGGTTTTTGTTTAAGTTTACCCCTGTTGCAGTGATCCCTGAGATGCCACCATCATTTGCTGTATAAGCCGTAGCCGTTACAGTCATTTCTTTTTGTACACTTTGACTAGCAGAAGATGATTCTGCTTTAGCTGTTTCCTGTTTAGGAGCAGCTTTTTTTGGTGCTTCCTGTTTAGGAGCAGCTTTTTGTGTTGTTTGCTCTTTTTGGACAGGCTCCTGTTTTTGTACAGGCTCTGAGCTTACCGGAGCTGAGCTTTGACCAGCAACACTTAGTGTTGAACCAATCATAATTATATCTGAGTTTAAGTTATTCCAAGACTTAATATCGCTAATTGACACATTGAATTTTTGAGCGATTTTCCAGAGGCTGTCCCCCTTCTGGACTTTATACTGCTCCTGAGTTTTCTCTTTTGAAGAGATTGTCAATTTATCACCTACATAAATCATGTCTGTAGATAAATTGTTCCAACCCTTTAGGTCCTTTAGAGACACATCATTTTTTTGAGAGATTCCCCAAAGTGTATCACCTTTCTTCACAGTGATTTCCTTTGCAGAAGCTTGCTGTGCTCCAAATGCTGTTGTAGAGATTGCTGCAACAGCAACCAAGGACATAATAGTCTTCTTCATAAAGTAAATCCTCCCTTGTTAGCTTTTTATGGCGGCTAACGAGTGCTATCGTAACATATGTAAATGTCAATTCAATAACAAAACGATATGTTTTAGATTACAGTTCCTTTACATGAAACATCTCTCTCCATTGGTAAATCAGACCACAAAACAGCTCGATTACCCGCCATATCAAGGTTTTGAAAGGATCAGAAACCTCCTGTTGACAACGTGTCCAAACGCAGCGAAAAAAATTTATTTTTCTTCTTCAACCTTTTTATTTTTCTCTTTTTCTATAAATAAACGGATTTCTTCTAAAAAAACATCCCCGTATTTCTCTCTTTTTTGAGCGCCTATTCCCTTAATATGGAGAAGTTCTTCTTCTGTTTTAGGCTGAACGGCTGACATTTCCTTCAAGGTTTGATCAGAAAATACAACAAATGGCGGAACGCCCTGCTCTCTCGCCAGCTTCATTCTCACCGCTCTCAGCTGCTCAAATAATGCATCGTTTTCTTGAATCGCCTCTCTTTTAACTGCCTGCTTTTTATACACAGCCTCTTGCCCGACTAACACTTTCTTTCCTTTATGTGTCACTTTTAATGTTGGATAAGCTCCTTCAGACATGTGCAAATACTCTTCTGTAATTAAAAATTCGATGAAATCACTGATTTGCTGGGCTGATTGCGGCTTCATTAAAGCGTATGTAGGAAGACGGTCGAAACCGAGGTCAAGCACTTTTTTATTTTTGGAGCCTGCCAGTACTTGAGCAATCATCATTTTTCCAAAGCGCTCGTTCATTCTAACCGTACACGATAAAACCATTTGCGCTTCTCGAGTGACCTCTTCACGCTCTCTTTCATCAAGGCAATTACTGCATTTTTGGCAAGGGACACTTGCTGATTGATCAAAGTAGTCCATCACAAATTGCTGCAGACATTGCTCAGTGTGACAGTAATCGACCATTTGTCTAAGTTTAAGCAGCTCATGCTGAAAGCGCACTTCATCTTCTGTTGACTGTTCAATGAGGAATCGCTGCATTCGTACGCCCTGCGGCGAAAACAGTAAAATGCATTCACTTTGGAGCCCGTCTCTGCCGGCGCGTCCAGCCTCTTGATAGTAGCTTTCAATATCCCTTGGAATTTGATGATGTATCACAAAACGGACATTTGACTTATTAATTCCCATGCCAAATGCAGATGTAGCGACCATGACCTGGATGTCATCGTTTAAAAACAGGTTTTGCTGCTCTTCTCTCATATCGTCATCTAACCCGCCATGATAAATGCCCGCTTTGATCTTTTGTTTCTTTAGCCGATTGTAAATATTTTCGGCTTCTTTTCTTGTAGCAGTATAGATAATGCCTGACTCAAGCTTATTTTTCTTCATATAATGTGTGATAAAGCGGTCACTATTTTCTCCTTTGACCACCTGAAAAGATAAATTTTCTCTAGCAAACCCAGTAAAAATGGTTTCTTCTTCGTTCATGCCAAGCTGTTCACATATATCTCGGTGAACCTTTTTCGTGGCTGTAGCAGTTAATGCGACAATCACTGGCCTTTTTGTCAGCCGATTTAAGCATTCTTGAATAAAGCGGTAGCTCGGCCTAAAATCATGCCCCCACTCAGATATACAGTGTGCTTCATCAATTGCAATTAAAGGGATCGTTAACCGATCAAGCAGCTGAAAAAAACGTTCATTTTGTAAACGTTCAGGTGTGATATAAAGCAGCTGATATTCCCCATCTTCACATTTTTTCAGCCTTTTATTCATTTCAGCTGCGGAAAGTGTGCTGTTTAAAAAGGACGATCGTATGCCCATCTCATTTAGTGCATCGACTTGATCTTTCATTAAAGAAATTAGCGGGGATACAACGATCGTTGTTCCTTCCATCATCAGGGCAGGAATCTGGTAGCAAACCGATTTCCCCCCGCCTGTCGGCATAATACAGACGGTATCCTTCTGTTTGTTTACAATCGATTCAATGGCTTGTTTCTGTCCCTGCCTAAAGGCGTCAAAGCCAAAGTATTGTTTCAGGAGTGCTTCTGCTTGTTCTAACATCCAATTCCCTCTCCGTCTTTTGTTTTGTCTATTTTAACATACATTCATGCCTCTTCCGGCTGACTGTGCAATTTCGTTTTTTCACAAAATAAAAAGCCATTTTCCGAAATGGAAAATGGCTTGAATCATCCTAGGAAAAGCTGCGGATGCCGTAATCTAAGTAAGAAAGTTTTAAACCACCACTCCTCAAAGTGGGTGTTTGCAGAAACGTTCCTGTCTTCCTCGCTAAGGAGGCATGACATTCCGGCTTCAATATAAAACTCCCTATTACAGCTTAAAGGTTAAAACTTAATTAACATTACGCGCATCGCAGCCTTTAAACTATATTACACGAAAGTTTATTAAATTTCAAGAGATCTTTTTTCTATGAAATACTCATGTATACAAGTTATTTGTTCATGTGTACATAAGAAAAAATTATTCTGAAAAAATTTAACCTTTGCTTATGATCCTATTTTTCCTCATCTACATCAGCATCTTGCTCTTCCTCTAATCTTTCATACGTATCTGAATGCATCTGATCCATTGTTTCTCTATTTGTTAAATCGCGCATTTGATCGGAGAATGAACGGTCAAATTCGTTTGGATCTTGAGTGGTTTCTTCATTTTTCTTTGCATCTATTGAATAACGTGTATATGGAACTGCTTTTAAACGCTCGTATGGAATCTCTTTTCCCGTTTTCTCACATATCCCATATGTTCCGTCTTCCATTCGTTTCAGTGCTGCATCGATTTCACCTTCAAGCTGATCATCGACCTGATCCAGCGTTTGTTCTGTCATACGGTCTAAATAGATGCTCCCATGATCAGCGATATGATTCCCAACACCATTTGAAATCTCACTCGATTCAACGAGCATCGATTCTTCTTTCTTTTTTGATCCCTTCACATCTTCTTTTAATTGAATCAATCTTTCGTATAAATCAGCTTGTTGTTCTTTCGTTAAGCCCACGGTCAATCACTCCTTTCTCATTACCTTCCCGCTGAAAGAGAAAAGAAAACATCAAAAAAGCCGCCGCCTCTTTGGCAGCAGCTTTCTTTTCTTACAGATGACGAAGTGCTTCTTCTACTGATTTTTCGCCTTTCATCAAGTCAAAGGACTTATTTTTCACATTGGATTCTGTTAAGCTCTCCACAAGAACAATGGCTACGTCCTCTCTTGAAATCTCGATGTTTTGATCATCTGGAATATGTTCGGCAGCTTCAATCTTTCCTGTCTTCTCCTCATGTAGCAGGGCACCTGGGCGGACAATCGTATAGGAAAGACCAGACTGTTTTAAGTGCTCATCAGCTTTTCTTTTTGCTTCATAATAAGTTTCCATACTTCCTTGCCCTTTTCCTTGATTCGGATCATCTGCATTATAGGCACTAAGCATAACAAAATGCTGTATGTTTTCTTTTTTCGCTGTATCAACGAGGCGTTTTGCCCCTTCTTGATCGACCGCAATGGTCTTATCTGCACCTGTTTTTGAGCCTGAACCAGCTGCAAAGATGACAGCGTCTGCTTGTTTCACAGCATCTGTCACATCTTTTTCAAGATCACCGATGACAGGTGCTGCACCAAGTTCTTTTAGTGCATCAGCTTGTTTTTCATCTCGAATGAGAGCAAGCGGCTCATGTCCTTTTTCTTTTAAATAACGAACGACAAGTCTGCCTGTATGTCCATTTGCTCCTGCAACTAATACTTTCATTGTTCATTCTCCTTTCTGTATCTGTTTCATCTTTATCCTTTTTTGCTATCATTCAAACACTTAAGCAGAAAAAAGCCCTTCTCATCAGATGGGAAGGACTTAGCAATGTGCGATCTATAAAAATAAGAACGAAGAATGAGAAAAGTGCATATGATCTATGTAATCGCAAGATTGATCAGCAAAGATGTTTTGTCAAAATGGCTTGCACATCACTCAAATCCGTCTCTTTGGAAAAGTCGAGTTCAAATACTTTTGAGCTTGTGACAAGCAGCATACCTGTGTCCTGATCAAACACGCCAGCTTCTTGTATGGCAAAACTTTCAATTGATCGATACGGCAAGGAGACCCTGACTTTCTTCTTAGAAAATACGCGGTTATCGCCAAAGATCAGTCGTTTATTGGTAAAGCAAATTTGGTCGTGACGCAGTCTGTAAACAGCCTCAATTCTTTCCCCTTCAATCAATAAGGATTCGAATTTCTTATCATTTTGTTTACTGACAGAAAAAATACCCACGTAAACCCCCTCTTCCTGCATCAAATTCCTTTATGACAAAACGGCCACACGGCTCTGTGGGTACGTTTTATTCTCACTTATAGAATACGCTATAAATGGTTGTTATTCCATTACGAATAGATTAAATTTCATTTAACTTTTTCTTTTTGATCCGATGCTCTTTCCTCTACTTATTTAGACAGTTAAACCAGGAAAAAAGTTTCAGTTCTTTTCGAGAAAAATGCTGAATCATTCCAATAAAAAAACAGTGATTATGCCAAATCACTGTTTTTAAATAACTATTCGTCTTTTGGTGTATCAATCGTTCCCTCGGCATACACATCAGAAATCTGTTCAAGCGTAATCGCCATATCAGCGTCCTCGTGTTCATGCCATGCATTTTGATTTTTCTGCTCGTCATTTTGCTGCTTTTTCATCATCATCACCCTTTACTGTTTTTCTTAGTATGAGTGATGACCCTCAAAATCATTCAGCTGAAATATCTTCGAAATACTCCTTGTAATACCCGCCTACTTTTCCCGTATTGTCTACGACAAACAGGAATTCTTCTGTTTCATTTTTCACTTCATATGTGCTTCCAACCGTTAATGCCCGGTCGACCATATATTTTTTCGCATTTGTATGTACACATTTTACTTGTTTTAACGTTTGAGCCGTTTGCCAGTTTTGATGGATCATGATTTAAAAACTCCTTTTTTCATCTATACATTTATTGTAGCCAAATTTTCGCGAAATGCAATGAGTGTTATGGATTGCTTTCAAACAGGTCGTGTAATATGATAATTGTATACGTTTACATCTTTGTGCGTATACAATTTAAGTTGCATGTCCGCTTTTCCCACCTAGAACTCGCAGAAAACAATCCATATCTTTAAGGAGGTTTGTTTATTTATGAGCTCTACAACACTTCAAATTAGTTCAAAACTCGAATCTTTTCTCCAAGGGACGAAAAAACTCTACATTAATGGTCAGTTTGTCACAAGTCACGATAACAAAACCTTTGCTACTCCTAACCCAGCCACAGGCGAAACCCTTATTGATGTTTATGAAGCAGGTGCAAAAGATATTGATGAGGCCGTAAAAGCTGCAAAAAAAGCCTTTCATGGTCCTTGGCGCTCAATGTCTGCCGCTGAACGCGCCCGCCTCATGTTCAAGCTTGCTGATTTAATGGAGGAAAATCAGGAAGAGCTTGCCCAGCTAGAAACTTTAGATAACGGAAAACCAATTAATGAAACAACAAATGCAGATATCCCCCTCGCTATTGAGCACATGCGCTATTATGCGGGCTGGACGACAAAAATGAATGGACAAACCATTCCTGTCAGTCAAGGATATTTTAATTATACCCGCCATGAGCCGGTTGGGGTTGTAGGACAAATCATCCCATGGAACTTCCCGCTGCTCATGGCTATGTGGAAAATGGGCGCCGCACTTGCAACAGGGTGCACCATCGTTTTAAAGCCAGCCGAACAAACTCCACTCTCTGCTCTTTACTTAGCAGAATTAGTGGACAAAGCCGGCTTCCCAGAAGGCGTGATTAACATCGTTCCTGGATTTGGCGAAACAGCCGGAGAAGCCTTAACTGATCATCATGACGTGAACAAGCTTGCCTTCACAGGGTCAACAAGTGTTGGGAAATTAATTATGGAGAAAGCTGCTAAAACCATTAAGAGAGTCACATTAGAGCTTGGCGGAAAATCACCGAATATTATTTTGCCAGATGCAGATTTAAAGAAAGCCATTCCAGGTGCTTTAAATGGCGTCATGTTTAACCAAGGCCAAGTATGCTGCGCAGGCTCCAGAGTCTTTGTTCACCGGAGCCAATATGATGAAGTGGTCGATCAAATGGCCAAATATGCAGGATCACTCAGACAAGGTGCTGGTCTTCATCAAGATACGCAAATTGGACCTCTTGTAAGTAAAGAACAGCACGAACGCGTGTTAGGCTATATTGAAAAAGGTAAATCTGAAGGGGCAACAGCCGTTGTCGGTGGCGATTGCCCTTATGAGGCTGGTTATTTTGTCTCCCCTACTATTTTTAAAGATGTAGAAGATGAAATGACCATTGCCAAAGAAGAAATCTTCGGACCTGTCTTATCTGCCATTCCTTACGATTCCATTGATGAAGTGGTCGAACGAGCCAACCAGTCTGAATATGGATTAGCAGCAGGACTTTGGACAGAAAACTTAAAGCATGCCCATGATATCGCTGCACGTCTTGAAGCAGGAACGATTTGGGTCAACTGCTATAATGTTTTTGATGCCGCTTCCCCGTTTGGCGGATATAAGCAATCAGGTCTTGGAAGAGAGATGGGATCATATGCCCTTAACAACTATACAGAAGTCAAAAGTGTATGGATTAATCTCCAAGACTAATGACGCCAAGAAAGCCGTGACCCTGTCATCGGCTCAGATCGTTGACAAAGTGCTAAAATGATTTTTATTTTAGCACTTTGTCTTCTTTTCAGCGTGATAGAAAACCTTTGCAGTCTAGGAAGGACAGCTACTTTTGCGGAGCGAATTGACATTCGTGAGCACCAGCGCGCAGACCTGACACCGAATGCGAGGGTTTGTCTACACGCTGAGCCGGTGACCCTGTCATCGGCTTTTTTTGTGTTTGCATGTGACAGGCCGGCTCCTGAATATAGTATGAAAGGAAAGGAGCATGGCCGCATATGCAAGATTTTAAATTGAAAGTAAACGAATTTATTGAAGAATTGCACATGCAAATGCAGCGAAGACAACGAGAAGATGGTGCCTTTGTTTTCTGCTTTGAAGGTCCTATGATGACAAATGCTTTTTTGATTATGCTGTTAAAGGCTGTCGGCGATTCGGATCAGGCTTTGGTTCATCAATTAGCAGAAGCGATACGCGAAAAACAAAATGAGGATGGGTCTTTTTCTTTGTATCATGATCAAACGGGACATGTAACAGCCACTGTGCAGGGCTATTGCGGAATGCTTGTTTCAGGCAGGTTTCAACAAGATGAGCCTCATATGGAAAAAGCAGCGCAATATATTCGATCAAAAGGCGGATTAAAGAACGTTCACTTTATGACAAAGTGGATGCTCGCCGTCAACGGCATGCACCCTTGGCCGTATTTCTATGCACCACTTTCCTTTTTACTCATCCCTACATACTTTCCGCTGCACTTCTATCATCTTAGTGCATATGCAAGAATTCACTTTGTGCCAATGATGATTGCACTCAACAAACGATATACCTCTCATGAGAAATTCCCAAGCCTAGCACACCTTGATGCAAACATGACTAAAAATCCATTTGACTGGTTTATGGCAAAAGAAGAACGTTCCACTCATCACTTTCTGACTTACATGCGATCGTATACAGCACTTGACAGCCGGCTGGACTTTTTCGGATATGAAGCAGCAAAGCGATATATGTTTGACCGCCTCGAAAAAGATGGCACACTATACAGCTATTTAAGTGCAAGTATTTTTATGGTCTATGCACTTATGAGTCTTGGGTACTCGCCGGGACATCATCTTATATTAAAAGCAATCAAAGGCATGAAAAAGCTAGTCACTGACTGTCAGGGCAGAATGTATGCAGAAAATTCCACATCCACAGTTTGGGATACAGCGCTTGTCAGTTATGCTTCTCAAAAAGCTGGCAAAAAACAAGAAGACCCAGTCATCACAAAGTCTTTCTCATATTTATTGAACCGTCAGCAAATGAAGAAAGCAGATTGGGCGATTCATAACCGGCATGCTGCTCCGGGAGGCTTTGGTTTTTCAGATATCAATACGAATAACCCTGATTGTGATGATACGCAAATTGTATTAAAAGCCATTCCGAAAACATACGCACCAGTTCAGTGGAAGCGAGGATTTCATTGGCTTCTTTCCATGCAAAACCGTGATGGCGGATTCTCTGCTTTTGAAAAAAATCAAGATCACTTCCTGCTTCGACATCTGCCGCTTGAATCTGCGGAGGATGCAGCAATTGATCCATCGACTCCCGATATTACAGGCCGTGTGCTTCATCTCATTGGTCTTGAAGAGAAAAACATGTCACCGCCTATTCAGAGGCAAAAAGATCATTGTGTCAAATGGCTCCTAGATCATCAAGAGAAAAATGGTTCATGGTTTGGCAGGTGGGGTGTTTGCTATATTTATGGAACGTGGGCAGCATTAACAGGTCTAAAAGCTGCCGGCATCCCCTCCACCCATCCTGCTGTCCAAAAAGCATGCCGATTTTTAAAGCAGATTCAACGAGAAGATGGCAGCTTCGGAGAATCGTGTAAAAGTGCAGAGATAAAAACGTATGTCCCTCTTCCGTTTGGCACAGTGGTTCAGACGGCTTGGGCAGCAGAGGCACTTTTACAATATGAGAAGCCAGATGACAAAACGATTTTAAAAGCCATCTCATTTTTGACCCATCATCAGCACACGAGTGAAGCCTTGCACTATCCAGTAGGCATTGGCCTGCCAAAGCAATTTTACATCACTTATCATAGCTACCCATTTGTCTTTCCGATGATGGCTTGTTCCACATTTTTAGAAGAAATGAGGCGTAAGAATGAATAAGGAAGAGTACCGTTTGCAGCTTAAAGAGTGGCTTAGCTCCATTCAACCCGCGATTCAAGATGACAACATCCGTCAGAAAGTAGACCATTTATGGTTTTCAATGGATGATGAACATTCCAGTGAACAAGAGTGGTACGAACTGGCAGAACGTATTGCTGAGGACATGAACCCACAAGAAGACATGCGAGAGGTAGCAGCTGGAAGTCACAAGTTACCTCCTCTCCCTTACCGGTATGATGCACTAGAACCGTTTATATCAAAAGAAATTATGTATTTGCATCACCAGAAGCATCATCAATCATATGTAGATGGTTTGAACCAAGCTGAGCTTGCATTAAAAAATGCAAGAAGAACCAATGATTTTAAAATGATCAAACATTGGGAACGGGAGCTTGCCTTCAATGGTGCGGGGCACTATTTACATTGTATTTTTTGGTTTTCCATGAGTCCTTCAGGAAAACGAAAGCCTACTGGACAAATGCTTCGTCTCATTGAACAATCGTTTGACAGCTATGATGCATTTAAATCTCAATTTTCAGCAGCGGCCAAACAAGTAGAGGGTGTTGGCTGGGCCATTCTCGTATGGGCGCCCAGATCTCAGCGATTAGAGATTTTACAAGCAGAACGCCATCAATTTTTGTCACAATGGGACGTGATCCCCCTTCTAGCCCTTGATGTATGGGAGCACGCCTACTACCTTCAATATCTGAATGAAAAAGCGAAATACGTAGATCGTTGGTGGAATGTAGTCGACTGGCGTGAGCCAGAAGCTAGGCTTAAGCAAGCACAGCAAGTGAGATGGACACCTTTTTAAAACGATGCTCCATATAGGCTAATGCTTATATGGGGTATTTTTAGTTTACATAATTTTATTATTAACACCTTTATAAAGAATGGGTTGTTTTTTCAGAAAATTCGTTTAAAATAGGAAAGATATGTGAGGAAAGTGAGATGAAGCAATGAATGAACATTCTTTTAACCATTAGTCAATTTGCAGGAAGAACCTTTGCAATCTGGGTCATTATCTTTGCATGTCTTGGATTTGCTTTTCCTGACGTATTTTCTCAGATTGGACCGTATATCCCTTTTTTACTAGGTGTCATTATGTTTGGGATGGGGCTTACGTTATCTGGTGAAGATTTTAAGGAGCTTTTTCGTAAACCTCTCTATGTGTTAATTGGGGTTTTGGCGCAGTACACACTCATGCCGCTGATCGCCTTTTTATTAGCTTACGGATTACGGCTGCCGTCTGAAATTGCAGTAGGCGTTATTCTTGTGGGCTGCTGCCCAGGCGGTACAGCTTCCAATGTTATGACTTTCTTGGCAAAAGGCAATATGGCATTATCCGTAGCGGTCACAACGATATCGACCCTTCTTGCTCCCTTTTTAACGCCTCTCTTTATCTATATTTTTGCAAGATCATGGTTACCTGTATCACCGGAGGCATTATTTTTGTCGATTGTCCAAGTTGTACTTATTCCTATTATCTTAGGGGTTATCGTTAAGGTATTTTTCAAAAAACAAGTAAACTATGCAGTTCAAGCATTGCCGCTTGTATCTGTTGCTGGAATTGTGTTGATCATTGCAGCGGTTGTCAGTGCAAATAAAGAGCAGATTCTTCAAACTGGATTGCTGATATTTGCCGTTGTTATATTACATAATGCACTTGGTCTCTTATTTGGTTACCTGATCGCAAAGTGGTGCAGAATGGATATCCCTTCTCGTAGAGCGATCTCGATCGAAGTAGGCATGCAAAACTCCGGCCTCGGTGCAGCGCTAGCAACAGCACACTTCTCACCGCTCGCAGCCGTACCAAGTGCCATTTTTAGTGTGTGGCATAATTTATCTGGTTCCTGGCTTGCGACGTATTGGTCAAAACGAGGACAACATGACAGTGAAAAGAAAAAAAGCTAGCACCTTAACAGGTGCTAGTTTTTTATAATTGAAGATTATCCTTCAAGTAATAGCTGCTCAGGATCTTCAAGCAGATTTTTAATCGTAACGAGGAATCCAACTGCTTCTTTACCATCGACAATGCGGTGGTCATAAGAAAGAGCTAAATACATCATCGGACGGTTCTCAAAACGTTCTTCATCAATCGCTACCGGACGAAGCTGAATTTTATGCATCCCTAAAATTCCAACTTGCGGGCTGTTTAAAATCGGAGTTGAAAGCAGAGAACCAAATGTTCCGCCGTTTGTGATCGTGAATGATCCACCTTGTAACTCATTAAGAGACAATTTGTTATCTCTTGCTTTTTTCGCAAGATGACCAATTTCTTTTTCAATCCCCGCAAATGACAATCTGTCTGCATCACGGACAACCGGTACAACAAGTCCTTCGTTTGCAGCAACAGCGATGCCGATGTCATAGAATTTTTTCAAGACAAGCTCATCACCTTGAATTTCTGCGTTAAGCAGCGGATATTTCTTCAGTGCTGCTACAACTGCTTTTGTAAAGAAGGACATGAAGCCAAGCTTGACATCATTTTGTTCTAGGAAGGCATCTTTACGACGCTTTCTTAAATCCATTACCGCTGTCATATCGACTTCATTAAATGTCGTCAGCATCGCAGCCGTTTGTTGAACTTCAACTAAACGTTTTGCAATTGTTTGTCTGCGGCGTGACATTCTTTCACGTTCAATAGGCTTTCCTGGTTGTTCAGTTTGCACCGCAGCATTTGCTTTTGGCGCGGCTTTCGGTGCACTTGCAGGTGCTTCATTCTTTTGATAAGAAGCGACATCCTGCTTTCGTACCCTGCCCAGCGGATCTACGGTTGGAATCTCAGATAAGTCTAATCCCTTCTCTCTCGCTAATTTTCTAGCTGCAGGAGAAGCGATGGTTCTGCCATTACCAGCTTTCGGCTCTTCTTTCACTGCTTCTTCTTTTTGAGCAGCTGCCGGTTCTTCTTTCGAAGCTGGTGCAGAAGCTTGCTCAGGTGCTGGAGCTGCGGACTCGCTTCCGCCAGCTTCACCTGCTGCAATCGTTCCGATGACCTCTCCAACTTGTACAGTGTCACCAGAATCTTTCAGCACTTCTTTTAATACACCAGATTCTTCAGCAGTCAGTTCGACATTGACTTTATCTGTTTCAAGTTCTAGCAGGTACTCCCCCTGCTCCACATAATCGCCCGGCTGCTTTAGCCATTGAGCAATCGTTCCTTCCGAGATTGATTCCGCTAATTCAGGTACTTTAATTTCCGCCATTTTTCATTTCCCCCTTAGTTTTTGCGAGTCAAGCTATCAGATACAATTCGTTCTTGTTCTTTTTTATGCACAGTTGGATCACCCTCAGCCGTACTTGAACGTCTTCTTCGGCCGATGTAACGTACTTTTACTTTTTCAGGCGCAATTTCACGTAAATATGGCTCAATGTATCCCCAAGCTCCCATATTTTGTGGTTCTTCTTGCACCCATACGATTTCTTCTAAGTTTGTCAACTTTGTTAAAATTCCTTTAATATCTTTGGCTGGGAACGGATATAGCTGTTCCACTCTTGCAACGTGAAGCCAATCCTTCGGCTCTTCCATTTGAGTAAAACGATCACTAATATCAATGGATACCTTCCCGCTAGATAGCACGAGACGCGATACTTTTTCGTGATCATGTACAAGACCTGGCTGTTCAAGAACTGGACGGAACTGTCCATCTGTTAATTCTTGGACTTCAGACAATGTGTTCGGGTTACGAAGCAGACTCTTCGGTGTCATAATGACAAGCGGACGAATCTCTTCACGAAGCAGCATTTTCGCCTGTCTTCTAAGAATATGGAAATATTGCGCTGCACTTGTCAGGTTCGCAACTGTCCAGTTATTCTCAGCAGCTGATTGCAGGAAGCGCTCTGTTCTTCCACTTGAATGCTCAGGACCTTGTCCTTCATATCCATGCGGCAGCAACATGACTAAACCTGATTTTTGTCCCCATTTTGCACGGCCAGCTGAGATAAATTGATCGAAATACACTTGAGCCGCATTTGCGAAGTCTCCGAATTGAGCTTCCCAAATCACTAACGTTTCAGGAGAATAGACATTATAACCATATTCAAACCCGATGACTGAGCCTTCTGACAGTGGACTGTTATGAACTGTAAACGAAGCATTTGCATCACTTAGTTCATGAAGAGCAATAAATTCATCTCCCGTTTGACTGTCGTGAAGAACAAGGTTTCTTTGAGCAAAAGTACCACGCTCTGAATCCTGTCCGGTCATTCGAATTGGCGTACCGTCTTTTAATATAGATGCAAATGCGAGTGCTTCTCCAAGTGACCATTCTACTTTACGGTCATCTGTAAACACTTTTGCACGTTTTTCAAGGATCCGCTTCAGCTTACCAAATACTTGGAAATCATTCGGCCAGCTGATCAATTCTTCATTCAGCTTTCGCAATACATCAAATTCTACTGATGTATCCACTGCTGGGAAGCCGTTTGATACAGGCTCTGGCAGTTCGATTTCTTGAATCGTATGCTCTTTCTTTGAAGGCACCTTTTTATAAGCTTCTTCTATTTTTGCTGTCACAGCCTGCTCGATTTCTTCACGCTGCTCTTTTGTCAAAAGACCTTCTGAGACAAGTTTATCTGCAAAGATATTCTTGACCGTTTTGTGCTTTCTGACCGCATCGTACAGCATTGGCTGAGTTGTAGAAGGCTCATCCATTTCGTTATGACCGTATCTGCGGTAACCGATCAAGTCAATAAGGAAATCCTTCTTGAAGCGTTTGCGGTATTCTACTGCTAGCTGAACAGCCGCTAAACACGCTTCTGGATCATCTGCATTGACGTGAACAATAGGAATCTCAAATCCTTTTGCAAGGTCACTCGCATATTTCGTCGAGCGAGATTCATTGCTTTCCGTTGTAAACCCGATCATATTGTTGGCAATAATATGGATGGTGCCGCCCACTTGATAGCCTACAAGTTGGCTTAAATTTAATGTTTCTGCCACAATTCCTTCTCCAGGGAATGCTGCATCCCCATGAATTAAGATGGCTAACGCTTTTTCAACGTCTTGAACTGGATAGCCTTTTTGAGTACGTGATTCCTGAGCAGCACGCGTGCTTCCTTCAATGATTGGATCAATGAACTCCAAGTGGCTTGGGTTATTAGCAAGCGTGACTCTTGCACTCTTTGTATCTTCGTCTTTAATTTGACGGTCAGCTCCAAGATGGTACTTAACATCCCCTGTCCATCCGTAGCTGATGCCAATAGAGCCTTCTGATGGAACGAGCTCTTTATTTGGCGCATGCTGGAATTCTGAGAAAATGATCTCATATGGCTTTCCTAACACATGTGCTAATACATTTAAACGGCCTCTGTGTGCCATTCCAATGTTAATATTTGAAGTCCCTTGTGTAACAGACTCTGAAATAATTTCATCAAGTACTGGGACAAGTGCGTCTAAACCTTCTATAGAGAAGCGCTTTTGCCCAACAAATGTTTTATGAAGAAACTGCTCGAACTGCTCAACTTCTGTTAATCTCTTGAATACAGAAACTAGTTTATCTGCTGGTTTTTTCTTAAATAGTTCACCAGATTCGATTGATTTTGAAAGCCAGTTTCGCTCTTCGAAGTCATGCACGTGATCAAACTCAAATGAAATGGTACGTTTATACGTATTTCTCAAATGGTTAATGGCTTCTATGCCGTTTGAAATGTGTTTTGGTGCATCCGGACTAATAATAGAAATCGGAATATTCTTGACATCTTCTTCTGTTAAACCGTACTCCTTTAAAGGAAACAGCTCTTGTAATTCCTTTTCTTTGCGAAGAGGATTGACGGAAGCATTTAAATGGCCATACGTTCTGATGTCTTCTGCCAGTTTAACGACTGATGCTATCTTTTGGATTTGTTCAGAAGTAACTACGCTATTTTCTTTTTTCCCAATTTCCTCCTTCATTTCACTCGGTGGTGCACCAAGTTCATCAAATATGCCTCTTAGATCTTCATCAACACTAGTAGGATCCTGGACATACTGATCGTAGAGCTCGAGCACATAGCCGAGGTTCGGACCATGAAATTCTTCCCAACTCAACGGTTGTTTCACATCATTTTGAAACATTTTGAACACTACCCCCAACTTTGATCATCAAGTGATTGAACACTATCTCGATATAACTTCCAGAACACAATGACCAAATTTATGTAATAAAACGCTTCCAATAATATTCTACCACTGTTTTGGATTACTTTCTACATTCTTTGTTCAATTAAAGATAAAAAATTCACAGAAAAACAAAAAATTTAAATCATTCCGAAAAATAATTTGAAGAAAGGGGCAAAAGCTTATGCCCCAATGCTTTTATGCAGCAGTTTCTTCAGTAATGGATATAAAACATCTGGCAATGTATCGACATCTGGTACAAAAATGCTGAACTTGCCATACATATCTTGAATGGTTTTCATCTGTGCTTCTTCTATCGGCGAATTGGATAAAAACACATTGATCACCTCAATGCCCTTTTTCCTCGCTTCAAGAACTGCTTCATGCGTATCGACAATCCCATTTTGTTCGTAGCTGAACGCAGCTGGTTCTCCGTCTGAAAAGACAATCAGAAACTTTTGTTCTTCTCTTCGTTTTAAAATCATCTTTGTCATTTGGCGGATCGCATAGCCATCCCGGTTATCCTCTTCTGGCTCAAGAGACATAATAGAAGGCCCTGCGTCAAATAGAGAATCTTTAAACGACACAACTGTGTTGAAGTAGTTTGGCTGACTCGTTTCTGTTGCATCGTTTGTATCTTCCCAAAACCCAACAATTTGATGTGGGACTTGCACGGATTTTAACGCTTCATGAAAGAGAACAATGCCCTTTTTCGTCTCATCCATCTTGTCAAACATACTCGCTGAACAGTCTACTAATAAGGTGAAAACAGCATCAATCTGAGAAGACGGTGCCTGTTTTTTATAGAAAAGACGCGGGTTAGACTCTGTAAAGTAGCGAATCAGCTTTTTACTGAGACGTCCTGCATGAAGGTCTGTTTTAGGCCATGATTTTTTATGTTCAAGTGTTTTTTGGATCATTTGTTTTAAGCGTTTCTGATAAGGCTCAATTTCCTTCGCATGCTGCTTGTATGCATCGATTTGTTCTGGCTTAGGAGGATCTGGTGAAATCATGACTGGAAACGCATATTTGTTTTCTTTTCCATTCTCATAACCATCTGACCCGCTTTCTTCACCTTCAGCCTCTTCCAGCGCTTCAAGCTTTGAATAATCTTTTCGGTGTGTTTGCTTTGCAGAGCCCTGGACAGTTCCGAGTGCCTGATCTCCGTCATCACCTTCTCTTGCCGCATCCTTACCAAGATCACTTTTACCGCCGTGCTCTAAATCAAATTGAAGGAAGCTTTTGGATGGCGCTTCGGTTTCTCGATGCCACACTTCCATATACTCTTGGTGAATGTCTTCATCGCCTTCTTTTTCACGGTCGACTTTAATGTCCTCACTTAATTTAGGTTTTCTTTTTAAATCATGGAACAGCGGTTCTTTTGCCGCTTGTTCATAGTCCAATTCAGGGAAGAAAAAGTACGTATTCAGCATATCCTTTTCAAGCAGTTCATCGAAGCCTTCCATCAATTCTTTGACAATAGCTGCGATGTCTGATGTTGAACCCGCATCATACACACGTTCAAGACTTGACTCAATAAACGGAATCATTGGGTTGATCTGCTCATGAAGAGGCGGAATCTCTTCGAGCGGAGAATCAGCTGTCAGCTTCACATAAATCGCACAAAAGAGTGCATCTGTTAAAATACTTCGTTCTTGGTTAATCGTTAATTGTGTCTTAAAGTGACGCCGGTACAGCTCTCTTCTTCGTTTAAATACCTTTTTTGTTCCTGGGCGGTCATGTTTAATCCGCTCTTCAATCCGGATATCTTCAAACAGCATAAACAATTGTTTACATACATCAGGAATGGATAATGTATGAGCAAAGCGAATGATCTCCTGAAATACCGTAAGATCACTATAAACCGTGCCTACTGCACGAAGGAACACATCACTTTTCAGCCCTGCTAGCATATCTTCTTGTTTACGATCATCCCAAAAATGACTGATGAAAATTTTCTTTTCAAACGGTTCATAGTAGGACTGTACACCGTATTCAAGCTCGACATCATCACTTTTTGCTAACGTTTTGGCTAAATCCGTTAATTCCATAAATAAAAATGAATCGATTCTGCTGTCATTAAATTTAATGAATTTCAAAAGTCAGAACCTCACTCGAATAATGTTTGAGCGATATTTCTTACCGCTGCTTTTTCCCGGTCATCTTCCAGCTTTTCAACAATGCCTCGTTCAACGGCACGAAGCGGCGGGATGTACTGCGCAAGATCACAAGTATCTAGGAGTGCACGGATGGATGCTGCTTCTTCACTCACCTGTCCGTTATGAGCTTGTGTAATGAGGTCTGATGAGAGCTGAACGAATTGATCAATTAACCGCTCATCCTTTAAAACAGATTGAGATTGCAGTACATCTTTCAGGATACCGCCGCCGATATATGGAACGTCAATGACAACAAAACGGTTTTTTAACGCTTCATTTAGAGGTACTGTGCCGACATATCCTTCATTGATTGCCGCAATGACGCCAAAGCCTTCTTCTGCTCGAACAACCTCACCTGTAAATGGGTTTGTCATCATTTTTCTGTAGTCGAGTACACCATTTAAAATAGGAAGTGTTTCTGGCTTCGCCATGTTGATTTCATCAATATATAAAAGATGGCCTTTTTTCATTGCTTTTGTCACAGGCCCTTCAATGAATTCAATCGAAGCCACCTGACCATCATTGTGAATGGTTTTATAGCCAATCAAGCTTTCAGCATCAAGATCAACCGAGCAGTTCACACTGTGCATCGGCTGCTGAAAGAAAGCGGATAATGTTTCTGCTAGTTTTGTTTTACCTGAGCCGGTCGGCCCCTTTAAAAGAACGTTTTTTCCTAGTGCTAATGCAATCATGGCATCTTGAATGATAGAAGTATCCTGTGATTCATAGCCGCCTGTTCCAATAAGTGGACGAAATTCTTCTTCCAGCACTTTTGCTTTTGCTTCAATCATTTCTTGAATTTCTTCTGGGAGTGATTGTTCGTTAAACATGTATGATTAATTCCTCTCTTCGATCATTTTCCTCACCAAGTATACTAAAAAAACCTTTATGCACTCAATACATAAAGGTTAGACTTCTGTTATTTTACCATTTCTTTTGTGATCGATCCGCAAGCAATGCGTTTCCCTGAATTTCCAGAAGGGTTACTTAAATAATCATCTGCTTCTGCATGAATGATAAAGCTTCGCCCATTTTGATCGATTAATTGATTCGGGCCTCCCTTTAACGTCACATCCGGTACGTTCACAACCACATCAATTTGTCCATCTGCTCCTACCTCTAAATTAGGCATATCTCCAGCATGGTGCCCCTTTGGATTGTCAAAACCATGCTCTCTATGGGTTGGATTAAAGTGAGCTCCTGCCGTTTCAAAATCTGGCGTTTCACATATTCCTGTTTCATGAATGTGAAAACCGTGAGGACCTGGCGGCAGCCCTTTCGCTTTCACATGCAGATCCAGCCCATTTTCTGAGGACTCTCTTATTTCAATGCTTCCTATTTTTTGCCCGCTTGCGTTTATGAGTGACGTCGTGACTGGTGCTTGTTTAGGTGCTGAAACTTCGCTTGTTTCTTCTGTCGTTTCTTTTTTCGGCGGTGCATGACATGCTGATGCGGTAAAGATCAAACATATCATGATCATCCACACTGACTTTTTCATTTATGACTGCCCCCTTTTGTTATCAGTATGGACAATCACAGCAGCGGGCAAACAAAAAAAGCCGAAAATCGGCTTTTTTTAGAAGAAACGTTTTGCACCTAAGTAGGCTTTTTTCCAATATGGGTTACTTAAGTTCGAAATTCCTACTCCATTGTCACTTGCATGAAGGAAATCTCCTCCGCCAAGGTATAGTCCCATATGAGAAGGGCCTGCTTTGTACGTTGTAAAATAAACAAAATCTCCAACTTGTGGTGTGCTTACAGGAGTCATCATATTCCAGTAGCCAGCTGTGCTTAATCTGGATACAGATGAAACCTTGTTAATGAGATAGTAAACAAAGCCGCTGCAGTCAAATCCTGCTGGTGTATTACCGCCCCATCTGTAAGGAACCCCTGTCAGCTTTTTCCCCTCTTGAATCATTGTCGTGATCTTTGCATTCATTGGTACATCATTTTTGTTATTGTCGACTGGCTTTGTTGAACCGTTAGACGTAGAGCCATTCGATCCAGTTGAGCCGGAAGCTGCACCATTAATTTTTAATACTTGTCCAATTCTAAGCACATCACTTTTCAAGCTGTTGGCTGTGCGGATGGATTGAACCTGTACTTTGAATTGATTCGCAATTTTCCATAACGAATCGCCTGATTTTACAGTATAAGAGGTTGTTTTCCCGCTAGAAGACTGGTTACTATTTGAATTGCTTGGTTTAGTAGGTTTTGACTGACTTGGTTTTGATGCAGCCGTCCCTTTTACTTTCAATACTTGATTCGGATAAATCATATCAGATTTTAATCCGTTCAATGTTTTGATTTCACCAATCGACATATTTAGCGAATTCGCAATTTTCCAAAGAGAATCCCCTAATTTGACCTTGTATGTACTTGAAGACGATGAACTATTTGAGTTCGTTGTTTTATTGCTTGAGCTGGAGTTTGAAGATGAGTTTGAATTTGATGACTGGCTTCCGCTCGTCTTCGTGCTGCCAGATACCTTTAGCTTTTGACCAGGACGAATCAAGTCGCTGTTTAAGCTGTTTAGGCTTTTTAAGCTCGCAACTGACATTTTATGATTTTTTGCAATCAGCCATAAAGAATCTCCAAGCTTTACAGTGTAGCTGGAAGTCGTTGAAGCACTTGATTTCTTCGTTGCTTTTGATCCTGTTGATGAACTGGATTTCTTGCTTTTTTCGCCAGGAATTTTCAAGCTTTGTCCTGCAAAAATCATTGTCGTTTTTAATTGATTAAGAGATTGAAGCTCCGAAATACTTGTATTGTACTGTTCGGCAATCTTCCAAAGTGAGTCACCGCTTTTCACCTTGATCGTCTGTGCTTCTGCCGGTGCAGCAAACACAGCTGAGCCAGCGATCGCTGAAACTGTGAGGCCGGTTACTACTTTTTTCTTCATAAAGAAATCTCCGCCTTTCGTAATTTGGTCCATTAAGACTTATGTACTAGTTTCGAGTTTAGCATTTAATGGTTCTGCTTCTCTTGCACTATTTTATCTTTATTTCTATTATATTACTCGACATGAAGACGTTGGGCAATAACAAATAGGCTAAAGCAGCCAACTCAAAATGCTAAAAAACAAAGCCATATCGTTTCTATCGGCTGTTTGTTGTATTTATAAACATTTTTTAAGGAATTTTTAAGTTGACGTTTAGAAATTTGTCAAAACAAGCACACTGCTAGTTTCATAGTTCTATTCTACATGACAAATTTTTCTGTATCAAATGACTTTTTACTTAATTGGTCGATTTTTCTCCGCAAATAAAAAAGCATCCTTCCGAATGAAGAATGCAGCGTTCGTTTTTATTTTCTTATTTCCGGATCTTTTACGGTAAGCGGGTAAAGCACGCCTTCTTTCGCAAACGACATTTTTCCCGTTTCTTCTGATACGACAAGAACAAGTGCATCGGTCATACCAGAGAGTCCGATCGCTGCTCTATGCCTTGTGCCGAGCGACGGGCTCACTTTTTTCGATGTAAGTGGCAGCACATTTGCAGCAGAAACAAGTGTATTTTCTTTGACTAAAAGAGCACCATCATGCAGTGGATTTCCCGGATAGAAAATGCTTTCTATTAAGGAAGCGCTAATTTTCGCATGAAGGTTTGTCCCTTTTTGAATAAAATCCTCAACCTCATCGCGTCTTTGGATCACAATGAGTGCTCCATGCTTTTGTTTTGATAAATTCTCAATGGCTAAAGAAAATTGAGCAAATCCTGGTGTGAATTCTTCCATATACGCTTGTAAATAAAACGACGAGGCCTCTGCATGCATTTCATTAAACTGATCATGCAATGCTTCGAGATCACAAAGTAAACACTGCTCTGTTTCATCAAGAGAATCAATGATGTCACTTGCATCCTTCATAATGTTCATTAAATGTGTTCTCATCCCGGCTTTAAATATCACTTCTTCGTTCGTCCGATGGATCATCTGATCTTTTCCCCCCTTCTTTCGCTTGTTGTTATAAAATAGCAAATTGTGCACATTCTATTTGTATGGAGGTGAGCTTAATATGACCATTCAGAAAATCATCCAATATGCTTGCAGCATTTTAGGTGTTGTCAGTCTTTCTTTTATTTATGCCCAAATGTTTAAAAAAACGAAGCCATCTAAGAAAAATAATCCGACGGAGAATTGATTTTTTTACATAGCATGATATAATTCCTCTCGTTATTTCTGTTCAGAGAGGAACTTATGATGAGAGAAACGAATAGCATTCGAGCAAAGCTGACACTATTTTTAACCATTTTGATTCCGATTTTAATCACCCAAGCAGGTCTTTCGCTTATTACCTTTTTAGATACGGTGATGTCTGGAAAAGTGAGTGCAGAAGACCTTGCGGGTGTTGCGATCGGTTCTAGTATTTGGACACCTGTTTATACGGGACTTGCCGGGATTTTGATGGCCGTTACTCCGATTGTGGCTCAGCTGATGGGCGCTGGGCATAAAGATGATGTTCCCCGGGCTGTCTTTCAGGCGATCTATTTGTCCTTTCTTTTAAGTATCGCTGTAATTGTCATTGGTACGATCAGCGTTCCTTACATACTCGGAGGACTTGGACTCGAGCACTCTGTAGAGGATATTGCCCGGCATTTCCTCAGCTTTCTTGCTTTTGGCATCATTCCGCTGTTTGGTTATTCGGTGCTAAGGTCATTTATTGATGCATTAGGGAAAACACGTGTGACAATGTTCATCACGCTCACAGCACTTCCTATTAACTTTGTTTTAAATTACGTATTTATTTTTGGGAATTTTGGCTTTCCAAAGCTTGGGGGCGCGGGTGCCGGTCTTGCATCTGCAATGACGTATTGGGCGATTTTCATCATGAGTATTTGTATTGTCATTAAAGCAGAACCATTTGCCTCATTTCGTTTGTTTCAAAAACTGCCTCGAATGAATATCTCCCGTATAGGGCAAATACTGAAAATTGGCCTTCCTATCGGGTTTGCGATCTTTTTTGAAACGAGTATCTTTGCAGCAGTGACCCTATTAATGGGGCACTTTGATACCATTACTATCGCCAGTCACCAAGCAGCGATGAACTTTGCTTCTATTCTTTATATTTTACCGCTTAGTATCTCAATGGCGTTAACGATCGTTGTTGGGTTTGAAGCGGGGGCTAAGAGGTATAAAGACGCGCAAAGCTACAGCTATATCGGCATTGGAACGGCGGTATTATTCTCATTATGTACGGCCGCCCTCATCTTGCTATTCAGACCAGAGATCGCTGGTTTATATACAGCAGAATCAGCTGTTTTACAAATGACACAGCACTTTTTGATTTACGCGATCTTTTTCCAGCTGTCAGATGCGATTGCTGCACCTATTCAAGGGGCTCTGCGCGGCTATAAAGATGTGAATTATACGCTGATTGCTGCTTTTGTCTCTTACTGGGTCATCGGTCTTCCTGCCGGTTATCTCATTGGCACATATACCTCCTTTGGGGCGTTTGGTTATTGGATCGGACTGATTGCCGGGCTTGCCGCAGGCGCCATCGTCCTCTTTATCCGTCTCAGATTGATTCAAAAACGTCAACTCAGGCATGTATCGAATCACTAAATCCAACACAAAAAAGCAGCTGACATAGATCAGCTGCTTTTTGTTTAGTCATTCCATTGATACGTCCAGAAAATTTCTTCATCAAACCATTTTTGGACAACTGGTTCTTTGTTTTTCAGCTTTTGTTCAAGCTCTCTCAGCATGCCCTCTGTTTGCGTTCTATGCGCTCTCAGTGCATTTAATTTGATATCTGCAACATCTGTAATATCAATCACAATATCCGCATGTCCAAGGACTTCTTCTCTATTCTTCGTAATGGCCATGCAGTATGTGACAGGACGGTCTTCTTTTTTCTTGCGGTAAAGAGCACGAATCACAGCTTCACCTGTCGCATCATGATCAGGATGTACACCGTGTCCTGGATAAAACGTCACAATGAGTGTCGGTTTGACTTCATCAATGATGGTTTCCATCACATCTGCCAAATACTCGTCGTCTTCAAATTCCAATGTTTTATCACGCAGGCCAAGCATACGTAAGTCTGTGATATCCATTTCTTTGCAGGCATTGATTAATTCCTGTTTTCTTAATTCAGGAAGTGTTTCACGGTTCGCATATGTTGGGCTTCCCATATTTCTGCCCATTTCTCCAAGTGTCCCGCATGCATATGTGACGGGAATTCCGCGTTTTCTGCTTTGTGCAATGAGACCAGCAACCCCAAAAGATTCATCATCGGGGTGAGGCAGCATCACTAGTACATGTTCGTTCATGACTTGTCACCCTTTCTTCTACACCTGAAATGGTGTTTCACTAATTTGTAATGAGATCGCTAGTTTGCCGTCTGGCAAGTGTCCAGCTAATAGCAGGCGGCCTTGGTCATCAAACACATAATCGGTTAATCCTTCTGCGTAAATCCAGCCATCTTCTGTTTTCATTCCAACACGGTATGGACCTTGTCCTTTTATTTTCGCCTGTGAATAGACGACTTTCGCGTTGCGGATATACGCAACAACCGTCATATTTTGTTCATTTACATGAGCTGAATAAGAACCAGTTGTCGTTTCAAGATGAACGAAGACTGGACGATTTAAAAACGATTCAAGATGTGCTGTGACATCTTCCGTTTGAATTGGTTTCATGAGTGGTTCCTTCCTTCATTTTGAATTAATTCTCGCAGCTTTTTCGTATGTAAGCTGATCAGCTGCAGCTGATGATCATGCTTAAGCTCACTTTCTAAAATTCTCTCCACAGCAAGCACATACTTTTGGTGTAATGATTTCCTCACTCTCGGATGAGTTCGTGCATCAAGTAAATCATCACATATGGCCTCGTGTAAAGAAGACATATCATCAACATCAAGCTGACGATTTTTCCATAAAGATTGATAGGCGGCTGCAAGCTCATGAGCTGACGACATATGATCACCTCTACAGTTTTGGTAACAACTTATTATGACATGATCCGCCTGCAAAAAAAAGCAAACTGCTCGTTTGGCTTAATGAGAATTCGCTGTTTTTTTCATGCGTAATTGAGAGGTGGTAAACAGTAAAATCGCCACCCAAATACAAAGGAATGTCACAATTTTAGCTGCGGATAAGTGTTCGTGATAGACAAACAGCCCTAAAAACAGCGTAATTGTCGGTGCAATGTATTGCAAAATGCCCACTTGATAAAGAGGAATTCTTTTTGCGCCTTCTGAGAATAAAAGAAGCGGCACGGCTGTAAAAACGCCTGCAAAAAATAAGAGACCGAGCGACCCGAAGCTGTTAGGATTCATAGTCACGACAGGTTCTTTTAAGAAAAATAATAAATACACAAGTGCAGCCGGTGCGAGAAGCAGCGTTTCAATCGTCAAACCAATCGCGCTCGTGAAGCTCATCCTTTTTTTAATCAAACCATAAAAGCCGAAGCTAAGGGCTAATAAGAAAGCAACGACAGGAAATGACCCGTATTGAACTGTTGAAAGGATCACCCCAAATGCGGCAATGAGGATGGCAATGGTTTGCAATTTATTTAGTCGTTCTTTTAAGAAAATAATGCCTAATAGAACGGATACAAGCGGATTAATATAGTACCCTAAACTTGCTTCTAGCATAAGACCATGATTGACTGCCCAAATGTAAACATACCAGTTGACCGAAATTAAAATAGCAGATAAAAGTAATGAAAAAAATGCTTTACCATCCAGTATGAGACCCTTCACTGTCTGCATTGCCGGGCGGACTTGTTTTAAATACAAAAGAATACCGCACATAAACACAAATGACCATAAAATTCTATGCGCTAAAATTTCGCCTGACGAAATATGCTCCATCAGCTTCCAATATAACGGGAATAAACCCCAGAGTGTAAAAGATGCTGCCGTGTAGAGAACACCTTTTGATTGCTGTTCGTTCAATGTAACCATCCCTTTCTAAATCTAACCTATATTATAGCACGCACGCAGGCGAATGGGCATATACTAATTCAGGGCATTTAGAAAGGATGATTCACATGTTCGACTGGAACCGATTATTCCCTTTTCAAAAGCAGTTCTCAAAAGAAGCCTTAAAGAATTCAGATCCTAAAGACGTTGAGCAGTATGTCAATCAAGTCATGGAAAGTGTATTCGGCTCCAATTATCCTGCTCAGTTCCCATTTCAGGACCCCCTTTCTCAAAATCAAAAAACGAGAGAAACTGATGTCGAAAAAGAAAAAGAGCCAGAAGTCGAAGTGTTCGAGACGACTGATCATGTGTTTGTCAAAATTGAACTTGCTCGTCCAAACACAGAAAAAGTCAAAATCAAACATACAGCCAATCTGCTGTTTATTGATCATTTTCCTGAAGAAGGAACGCAGAAGAAAGTCGTTCTCCCTGCTGCTGTGAAACGAAAAGGAACGAAGGCGTCATATCAAGACGGCATTTTGGAAATTATGTTTTTAAAGCATGATGATCCAGGAATTTCTGAAATTGATATTCCATTATAAAAAGCCTGCTTTAAGAACGGAAGCAGGCTTACTCTTTTTTCTTAATAATATGGTGGATATCCGCCGCCATAAGGTGGTGGAGCAGGCGGTGGTGGCGGCGGGTAATATGGACGGGGATAATTAAAAATCGCACTTCCTAGAAATCCGCCAAGCAGTCCGCCGACTAAAGGAGCGCCAAAACCAAAAAACAAAGGGACTCTGGATTCATATGGCGGAATGCCAGGGGCGCCGCCTCGAAAATACGGAGTATGAGGGTACATGCATTTCTCCTCCTTTGTCATGTGCCTAACATCAGCATATTCATCAGGAGTCAAAATGTTTGGGCAAACCTGAAACTAGGCTTGCTCCTTTTTCCCGTGTGAGTCTGTATACTCCCCTGCCCACCGAGATACCTCATGAAACACATCATGTAACGCATTCCCTTTTTCAGTTAAACTGTAAATGACTTTGACAGGCGTCTCAGGCAGGACAGTCCGCTCTATAATCCCTTCTTGCTCGAGCTCTTTTAAACGCTCTGCGAGCATTTTTTGACTGATCGACGGGATCGTGTCTGTGAGGTCTTTAAAACGCTTTGGTCCATCAAGCAATACATGTATAATGAGACCGTTCCACCTTTTGCCTAGGAGTAAAAAAGCTTGCTGAATGTGTGGACATAATTGGAATTCCATAAATTTCAGCCTTTCTTTTCATGATTGTTTGACAAACTAACGGTGTACAATTTAAAATAACTCTAGTTACAATAAGTAAGTTTCTCACTTTTTAGTTATTGTACCATATTATTTGCAAAAACGGGAGGAAATATCCATATGGCGACCGATCAAAAAACAATTGACATCTTAAAACAAAGAGCTTCAGTAAAAGAGTATGATACTTCTCATGAAATGACAAAAGAAGAGTTAACAGAGCTTCTTGAAATCACAACAAAAGCACCATCTGCTTGGAACCTTCAGCATTGGCATTTCACTGTTTTCCATAGTGCTGAAGCAAAAGCAAAATTACTTCCAATCGCTTACAACCAAAAGCAAGTATCACAGGCATCAGCTGTTATTGCAGTTCTAGGTGACCTTGAAGCTAACCAAAATGGCGAAAAAATCTACAGTGAGCTGGCAGAACAAGGTTTCATTACAGAAGACATTAAAGAAACATTGATGACTCAAATCAATGGCGCATACCAAAGCGAGCAATATGCACGCGAAGCAGCGTATTCAAATGCTTCATTAGCTGCTATGCAATTAATGATTGCGGCCAAAGCAATGGGCTATGATACATGTGCAATGGGTGGTTTCAGTAAAGACGCGTACATCAAAGAATTCAATGTAAGCGGCCGCTACGAGCCGGTTATGCTGATTTCAGTTGGTAAAGCAGCGAAAGAAGCTCATAAAAGCAACCGTTTCGACATCGAAGAAGTATCTGATTTCCTTTAAAAATTGGCAAAGCCTCAGCCTTTATGCTGGGGCTTTTTTATTGGCTTTAAATATTATTTCTACATACTTTCTTTCACCTTCCTCCTCTTTACAACTTCACTCTTTCTCCTTTTTCAAGAATGAAAGCGTTATATTAGTATGATATTCACTAAAATGATTGTTTTTTCTGAAAATGGTCTTGTGATCTAATCTGACAACTGCTATTATTATGAAATTACAAAATATTCAGGAGGAAATCATGAACAAAAAATTGATGCTGGCACTACTAATCGCGATTCCATTCATCGGACAGCTCGCATTGCTGCCTTTTGCGAACCGCATTCATCCATTTGTCATCGGCCTGCCCTTTTTCCACTTCTGGCTCTTGCTATGGATTGTACTCACACCAATTTGCACATTTATCATTTATAAGATGCAACATTCAAATGGAGGAACTGACTAATGCAAGGAAATTTAACAGCTTTATTGATTACTGCAAGTATTATTTTCATCGTCGTGGTCATCGGATTTGCCGCTGGTCGTGACAAATCATCAAGACAGTCAGTTGAAGAATGGTCTGTCGGCGGAAGAAAATTTGGCGGACTGCTCGTATGGTTCCTCGTTGGGGCAGACTTATATACAGCGTATACTTTTTTAGGGCTTACAAGTACAGCTTATACAGCTGGAAGCGTCGCTTTTTTCGCTATTCCTTATTCAGTCCTAGCTTATTTTATTGCTTATTTCTTTTTACCGAAACTATGGACGGTTGCGAAAAATCACAACCTTACAACACTTGCCGATTATGCACGTGAGCGGTTTGACAGCAAACTGTTATCCAGTTTGATTGCGATTGTTGGAGTACTTATGCTGATTCCTTATATTTGTCTTCAGCTGAGCGGAATTCAAGATACGTTAACTGTCGCTGGAACTAATTATATTAATGTGAATGCAGTAGTTATTATTTCATTTATTTTAGTCGCACTTTATACATTTTTCAGTGGTATTAAAGGTCCTACATATACAGCCATTATTAAAGATATTCTTGTTTGGGTGATCATGCTGTTTATGGTCGTTTCACTGCCAATTATTCATTTTAACGGCTGGACACCGATGATGAACACGTTAGCCAAAGAAGCGCCTCAGCTTCTAACGATCCCTGAAGGCGGTCCTAAGGGCATTTTATGGTTCATTACTGCTTCAGGCGTTTCTGCCCTTGCTTTGTTTATGTGGGCACACGCAGCAACTGGGGTTTTTACAGCCAAAAGCGCAGATGCCATCCGCAAAAACAGCATGTTTTTGCCTCTTTATAATATTGTATTGATTTTGGTCATCTTCCTTGGATTTATTGCTTTTTTAGTCTTACCAGAAGATACAAATCCAAGATTTGCTCTTCTTCATTTAATTCAAACATCATATGGCGGCGTGATGCAGGGGCTCGCTTATTCAACGATTGCACTGGCTTCCCTCATTCCATGCTCCATCATGGCCATTGGCGCATCGAATTTATTTGCCAATAATTTATACCGTGACTTAATTCATCCGAATGTGTCACCTAAAAGATTGACCATCATTACACGTTCGATGGTGTTTATCGTCATCGGGCTCGCTCTTTTATTCGGGATGCTGTTCCCAACTGCACTTGTCACGCTTCAGCTCATTGGTGTTTCAGGAATGGTTCAAATCTTCCCAGCTATTGCCATCAGCTTATTCTGGAAAAAACAATCGAGAGAAGCAACGATTGCCGGTTTAGTCGTTGGAATCATCGTTACCTTTACAGCGAATATCTCACAAGTTACGTTCGGCCTTTATGAAGGTTTTCTTGGTTTACTAGCAAACGTCGTCGTCATCTTGATTTTGAATCCATTCTTCCAAAAGAAAGTCACATCCAATTCTGTCATGAATGATCTATTTGAAAAGGATGATGAAAAAACAGAAGCAATCACAAACGAAGTGTAAGGATAAGAAAAAGCAGTCCCCTGATGAGGACTGCTTTTTTTATTTCATTTCTTTTTTCAAGACTTCAATGGCTTTTTTCATTTGTGTATCGTTGTTCTTTAGCTTATCTTGGATCTTTGTCATCAGAACGGTCGTTGTATCTCCTGTCAGAATACCGTCTGCCTTGAGATCGTTGTCTGTTTGGAAGCTTTTGACGATAGTCTGGAATGCTTGATCGTACTCACCGTTTGCTTTTGCTTTGTAGCCGAGCGCTTGGAACATTTTTTGAGCTGCTTTGACTTCATCTCCATTGTCATTTAGCTCATATGATTTTTTCGGGCTTAAGTACGGCAGCTTTGCATAACTTGGGAGAGCTGCTTTCACCTGTGGTTCGATACCTTTTTTGTGAATCCAAGAACCGTCTGGTGTCAGCCATTTTGCAATGGTTAACTTGACACTAGAACCATCATTGTAGTTTTGCGCATTTTGAACAGTTCCTTTGCCAAACGTCTTTTCACCCACAATTTGAATGCCTGAAGATTGGTGCAGAGCCGCCGCCATGATTTCAGCAGCGCTGGCTGAACCGCCATTTACAAGGACAACTGCCGGCTGATGGACTTTGCGTTCTTTTTCAGCCTTGTACACTTGTTTCTTCCCTTTTTCTTCAACCTGCATGATGACTTTCCCTTTATCAATAAAGTCATTGCTCATTTCAATGGCTTCTGTCATGATGCCGCCTGGATTATCTCTTAGGTCAATGACAAAACCTTTTGCCCCTTTTTTCTCGAGGTCATCAATTGCTTTATCCAGCTCTTTCGATGTGGTTTCAGCAAAGGACGTAATTTGGATTTCTCCTATTTTGTCTTTTGTGAGTTTTGCATACACCGTTTCAAGCGGAATCGTGTCTCTTGTGATGGTCACATCTACATTGCCGACTCCTTGACGGTTAAGATGCAGCTTAACATCCGTTCCTTTTTTCCCTCTAATGAGAGAGACTGCTTTATTGACCGACATTCCTTTGGTGCTTTTTCCATCCACTTTTAAAATATGATCATGAGGTTTCAAACCAGCTTTTTCAGCAGGAGAGCCTTTAATCGGCGCGACAATTAAAATTTGTCCATCCTTCTCTTCAACTTGTGCACCAATTCCTTCAAATGAAGAAGAAATGGTATTGTTAAATCCTTCGGCTTCCTCCTGATCCATATATGTAGAGTATGGATCATCAAGTGATGCAATCATTCCTTGGATCGCACCATCTACTAGTTTTTGATCATCCGTTTTTTCGTAATACTCATCCTTTACCTTCGTATACGCAGCCATGAGTTTACTAAACTTCTCGTCTCCTGAGACGCTGACAGCACCTTGTTTTGTGATCACAAATGTAATCGCTGAGGACAGTGCAGCAGTCACCAGAATGGCTACCACGAACTTCATTTGTTTTTTCAAAAAAACACCACCTTTATCTCCTTTCATTATTATCAAGGACGATGCTTCATCCGTCAACCAAAGGATCAACTTCTATTTGAAAAGATAAGCCATTTGCCTCTCTATTGCATAATCTTTAGAGAGGAACAGGATAAAGAAAGAAGGGATTATATGAGTGATTATGTAGAAATGCTTGCTTATTTTGGCGTATCAGGTGCCCATCCTGGCGGAATTGAGTTAACAAAAACGATGATTGAGCATATAAAACTGCCGCCTCATGCACGAATACTGGACGCTGGATGCGGTACAGGACAGACCGCCGCCTATTTAGGAAATATAGGTTATCAGGTGGAGGCCATTGATACGCATCCATTGATGATTGAAAAGGCGAACCTGCGATTCAAACGGGAGGAACTGCCGATCCGTGCTTTAGAGGCATCTATTGAGCAGCTGCCCTTTCCAGATCAAGCGTTCTCTCTACTCATCAGTGAATCTGTTTTAAGCTTTACCAAGCTGCCTGATGCACTAGCTGAAATCAAACGAGTGCTTGCTCCTGGCAGTCAATTGATTGCAAATGAAGCTGTGTTAAAAGCCCCTCTTACCCCTGAAGAGCTGGCAGCTGTTCGAAATTTTTACGGCTTTCACTCGCTCTTGTCGCTTGAAGAATGGAAGGAGCAGTTAACAGCAGCAGGCTTCCGTGACATTCAGATTCTTTCATTCGATGAACATATGGTGCAGGAGGAACCGACAGAGATGGAATTATCTGAACACATACCGCCTTCTCTTTACGAGACACTGCAAACACACTACGATCTCATTCAAGAACACCGAAAGCAGTTAAGTCACATTCTATTTGAATGCACCGTATAAAATGAGCGAATCTCCTATATGTTTTGTCCAAACTCTATGAAGTCTCTGGCATAGGATAAGAGTGAATAGAGTTTTGTCATAAGGAGGAAAAACATGGAGCGCTACTACAAGCTTTGTCAGCAGCATATGGGGAAAGTCGCTAGAATTACTGACCGTAATGGCAGAGTACACGTCGGACGCATTGAGCGTGTGACAAACCGCAAAGTTTATATTCGTCCAGTCGGCGGGTCTCGCGGAGGCTTTGGCTTTGGCTATTGGGGCGGATATTATGGCTGGGGTGCAGCGTATGGCATCGGCCTCGGTTTCATTACCGGCTTCGCATTAGCAGGATTGTTCTTTTTTTAAAAGAAGAATAAGAGAAGGCCTCCCGAATAGCTGGGAGGCCTTTAACTTGTTTAGATTTTCTTTACTTTGTTCATGTATTCTTCAAATGTTAAATCATGATCATGCATCGCTTTTGCGGCTTCTTTTCCCACATAGCGCAGATGCCACGGCTCATATTCGTATTTCGTAATGTCTTCTTTTCCTTTTGGATAACGGATGATAAAGCCATATTTATAGGCGTTTTTAGCCACCCATTTGCCATCTGGTGTTTCACCAAACTTTTCAGAGATCTCAAAACCGGCACTCTTTGAGGAAATGTCCATGGCTAAACCTGTTTGATGTTCACTTTCGCCCGGTAAAGCGACTGCTTCTTGTGCTTTTTCTTTGCCTTTTAATTTGACCTCACTATCAAAAATGACTTTTTGACGGTCATAGGAGCGATAGCCAGATACTGCAGCAAGCTCGAAGTTTTCCTTTTTTGCACCTTTGAATAACTTCTCAAGCGCTTCCGCTGCTTCTTTGCGGATATATCGCTTTTCAATATCTTCCGAAAAAGAGAATTCTACTTTTGGTACAACAAGATCAGAAGGTTTATAGGTTCCTGGTAATGCATATTCTTTGTTGACAAGTGCTAGCACATTTTCAGGATTTTGAATGGTTTTCAGACCGCTCACAACCTTGATGTCATTGAAATATTCACTCTTTAACGTCAGCTCTTGATTCGATGAATCTGCCTTATCGTTTGAGTTGTGCTGGGGAGATGAACTTGCTGCGTTTTTTTGTTCGTTTGTTTTGTTTGATTCAGATGTACCGCTTTTTTGATCCAGCAACTGGCAGCCTGATAGCGCGGCTGTCAAACCAAGAATCGATGCGATTGAGAGTATTTTGTAGCTTTTCTTCATGACATACCTTCCTTTTGCTCTTCTAAAAAAATAAAGATGCGCTACATTGTAGCACACCCTTTATACTATTATAAAACGGAGTCTAGCGCAATTAAGATCATTTCATCAAACGTTGTTTGACGCTCTTCAGCCGTTGTTTCTTCTCCTGTTAGAACGTGGTCACTCACAGTCAAAATGGATAACGCTTTTCGATCAAATTTTGCTGCAAGAGAATAAAGAGCGGTTGTCTCCATTTCGATCGCTAGGATACCATATTGAGCCATGAGCTCAAGTGGTTTTTCATTGTAAAATTGGTCTGCTGTAAATACATTTCCGACACGTACAGCGACATTTTTTGCTTCTGCTGTGTCGTAGGCTTTCTTGAGCAGGCCAAAATCAGCGCATGGCGCATAATCAATCGGTCCAAAAGCCACACGATTCATTTGTGAATCTGTTGATGATGTCTGGGCTAAAATGACGTCACGTACATTGACATCTCTTTTGATGGCTCCGCAAGATCCAACGCGAATTAAGTTTTGAACATCATAGCTTTGAATGAGTTCATTCACATAAATTGAAATAGACGGTACGCCCATTCCAGTGCCCTGTACAGAAACACGTTTCCCTTTATAGGTTCCAGTATAGCCATACATTCCGCGCACTTCGTTATAGCACTCAACATCTTCTAAATATGTATCTGCAATATATTTCGCACGAAGCGGATCGCCTGGTAGCAATACCGTTTCTGCAATTTGTCCTTTTTCTGCTCCAATATGTACACTCATTTTTTAGCCTCCACTTACGTTTACTATGTATTTTATCCTATTTATTATAAACGATCGAGCTTAAAAAAGAAAATACCAGCTGGATCTCCAGCTGGCATCATTCATTATCTATTTAACCTATCGTCATTAGTCGTTCACTGCGTTTCCACCCTGCCGGAGAGAGCTGATAATAGCACTTCCCCTTTTTCTTATCATCAATCACAACAATATCACCTGTTGTGATAAACCGCGCATTGTAATCATTAGGGACTGTATCATGTACATTAAATGTCGAGAATGCTTTTTCCAGTACATCAAGGTGTGTTCTGCCGCCAATCTTTGTCCGGTACACAGGCTGATGCCCGCTTGCAGCGCCATATTCAGGTGTCTGATAAATGGTTAAGTGAAATGCTGAAGGTTTCTTTTGAAAAAATCTCAACGTCAATTGCATTCAAATCCCTCCCCTTTTATATAAAATTGGCTGGGATCTGTCCATTTCCTTCTTCTATTTTTGTCGAATGACAGGCAATCTTTCGTCAATCTTTTTACAAATGAGAAATAGAGCGAGTCCTATCGCAAAGCCTCCTGCAACATCTGTCAAATAATGCACCCCGATATACATCCGGCTGATGCCAATGGCCAGAACGCAAAGCCCTGTGATCAAATAGACGATTTTTTGTCTTTCTTTCAGCCATGGGATCATTTCAACTAATAGATAAGCAATAAAAGGGTAGATGGTGGCTGCATTCATCGAATGTCCGCTCGGAAAGCTGTAATACGTTTCAACTACAAGGTGATCAAAGGCCGGACGCTCTCTAGCAAACAGCCCCTTTAATTCATGATTGATTGTTTTTTCTGTGAGATATAGTAGAAAAAGCATCATGATAGAGTAGTAGCGCTTATACATAAACAAGACCACACTAAAAATGAGCATGATTGGAACGAGCAGCGTGCTGATGCCTAAGTCCGTCAAAGCCAGCATGACATCATTTAAAAAAGGGAGTCTGATGCTTTCAAACCATAGGATGATCTGGTTGTCCAAGTCTTGAAAAGCCCCAGATGCCATGAGCGCAGCAATGGCGCCAAATAAAATGAAAAGAAATAGGATGTACACGCGAAGGATTCCCCTCCCTCTCTCTTCAGAATCTCTTCAAAGTATAGTGCCTACCACGCCTCTTCTTCAACTATCATTGCTTTTTTCAGCATATATTCAAATGTAATGTCAGCCAGCTCAAATGTTTCAAGCTCAGCAGGTATGTACCCTCTTTTGATCAGCTCCACGTAGAAGAACTCCGCAATTTCCTCTGTATCAATCACCAAATCTGCTTCTTTCATTGCATTCCGCCTCCTTTTTTATGATGTATGAACGCCGGCTGTTTTTTATTACAGTTTGTCATAATGGCTCATTCCATACATATAAATGCAGTAAACAAAAAGAAATGGGGCTTGAAAGAATGAAATGGTTAAGCATATTAGATGGAGAAACTTTTGATCAGGTGATGGGCCGTATCTTGAGGGGATGGTTTTATGTGATTGCATTTTTCTGTGTGCCTTATTTTTTATTCGTGTTAGGACAAGTCTTTCTTTAACCAAAATGTTCGTGTAAACTTTCCAAAATAAAATCCATCATATCCTTATATTCTGGATCTTTGAAAAATTCATAGAGAATTTTATAATCGTTATAAATATCAAGAAGCTCATCCACTATAGATACAGCCAGAAATTCAAGTGAAGATTCGCTTTCTTGTTTCTCTTCTAGCTGCAATAGAGCCGTTTGAACCATATCTTCTTCTAACTCTTTTGAGGTTTCTCCGACGTAATGCACAAAAAGAAGCTGATGAACAAACTGGTCCATCTCATATTTTCTTAGGACAAGCGTTAAATCTTCCTCTTCTGTTTCCAGCCACTCTCCGTCTTTCAGCCTCGTGAGTTCGTAAATGACATCTTCCCAGCCATCTTCAAGGTAGCGCCAAATTTCAGTCCGATGACCAATGATTTTAAATAGCTCTTTTCCGTAATCTTTTACATATACAACATCGCCAATGAGGAACTCATATTCAATGTCCAGCTTTTCTGTATCGACAATCACTCCGCTATACTCATCGTAAAGCTGAAGTGATGTTTCAAAATAAAGCACCTCATTATGATTGACCTCATATAAATAGTGCTGGTCAATTTGATGGACTTTTGTAATCGTTCCGACTGTGCCGTACATGACAACGACGACAATATCCCCTACTTGATATTTTGGTGCTTTCGCCTTCATTCTGTCTCCCCCTTGCCCGACTTTTGGTCTTAACGTATCGTATGCCGGCGCAAGGAATTCTGCATGGGCAACCACACCATGCAAAACGCCATTTTATTTCTCATGAAAAAACCGCTTCTCCATTCGGATAAGCGGTTGTGTGTTATTTTTTTTTGACTTCTACTTCGTATTGCTCAAACGCTTCGTCAAATGTTGTCATTGAGCTTAAATAATCACCATTTAATTCTAAATAAGCGCACAGCTCATGATAATCTGTGGAAGCTTTAGGAAAGCTGTGATCCTCATACGCAGCATTTGCGAAATGGCTGATTTCATCTTTCGGTTTTGGATGTCTGAACTTCATTAAATAATGGTAAAACGACTTCACCTGTTTTTCCCTCCGCGACACACTATTTTGTTGTTATATTATACAGCAATTTGATGACTTGTATAGGCGGAGGTACAACTTATGAGGAAAAGTCAAAGTAATTTCGCTTTAATAACCGCTCCATGCTCATTAATTCCTCGTAGGAGATTTTTTCTGGAAGTTTTGTCTGATCCACTAAAATTAATTGATCTTCAATCTCTTTGACCGTCTCATCCTTTTGATAGATCATCCCGCAGTGCGTGCAGGAAATGGACGGCGTTTCGATTATTTCAATTGATTGTGTGCCCGTGATCAGTTCCCAATAGACTGTTGTCTGCTCCGCATTTGCTTTGTTTTCCTCACACCAATCACATGTCAGCAAGGCTATTTCTCCTCCTTTACGGTTTGTTCTTTTTTGAGCTGCGCTTGATATTTCTTCTCTTTTAACTCATCTCGTTTTTCACGTTTGTTTTTAAGTGTGTCGTGCTCAGGATTTGTCTCATATGCTTCTCTACGTTTCATTCGGCTTAAATTCTCAGGCGTAAACGATCTCGCTTCATCCTCAAATAGTGCGGTAATACCAATTGCCGGTTCTTGTTTCTCTTCATAAATTTCATTAAAATACGCATCTGCCTGGCCTGCGACGTAATGCTCTGGTTCTGGATAAGAGGTGATGACACCTTCAAAGTTACGAAGGACGACTTTGTCAGGGCTTTGCGATAATAAATAATTTGGCTGTAAGGCAATTTTCCCTCCGCCTCCTGGCGCATCTACAACAAAGCTTGGTACTGCGTAACCACTCGTATGTCCTCTTAAGCCCTCAATGATTTCAAGCCCTTTTGATACCGGCGTTCTAAAGTGGCCAATACCCTCAGATAAGTCACATTGATAAATATAATATGGTCTGACCCGAATCTTCACAAGATCGTGCATCAGCTTCTTCATAATCGGCACACTGTCGTTAATACCTGCAAGGATGACGGCCTGATTCCCTACAGGCACGCCGGCATTCACAAGACGTTCGCACGCTTCTTTTGCTTCTTTTGTGATTTCAATACTTGTATTGAAATGGGTGTTCAGCCAAACTGGGTGATATTTTTTCAAAATCTCGCACAGCTCATCTGTAATACGCTGCGGAAAGACAACCGGCGCGCGGGTTCCAATCCGAATGATCTCAACGTGCGGAATATCTCGTAAGTTTTTCAAAATGTATTCAAGCACTTGATCATTGATTAACAGCCCATCTCCGCCAGAAATTAACACGTCCCGCACCTCAGGTGTTTCTCTAATATATCCAATTGCAGCATCTAACTGCTTTTTCGGCACACCCATACCAATCTGGCCGGAAAAACGTCTTCTCGTACAATAACGGCAGTACATGGAGCACTGATTTGTCACAAGAAACAGCACACGATCTGGATATCGGTGCGTGAGCCCTGGGACAGGTGAGTCCTCATCTTCATGTAGCGGGTCTTCCAGATCATATTTTGTTTTATGAAGCTCTTCTGCAATTGGCACAGATTGCATACGTATTGGACATCTTGGATCGTCTGGATTCATCAGTGAGGCATAGTAGGGTGTAATGTTGAGTGGAATGGTTTTGGTGGAAATCTTCACCCCTTCTCGTTCCTCTTCTGTTAAGTTTACGATTTTTTCTAAATCCTCAAGCGTTTTCACGGTATGCGTCAGCTGCCAAATCCAGTCGTTCCACTTTTCCTCAGGTACATCCTTCCAAAGCTCAATGTCCTTCCAGTGACGTGCCGGTTCATACAATTTCTGATTCATATCCATTCCCCCTATCAGCATTCACTTTATACTATGCAAGTTATGTGCCAACATGGGAAAATGCCCCTATTCTTTACAAAAGGAGCTTTTACCCGTCATATTCAATTGGATGTTGTGCCTATATTTCGGCATCTGCATATTTCTTTAATTTATATTGCAGCGTTTGTCGAGGGATTTTTAAAGCAGCGGCGGTTTTTTTAATATTCCCATTATGCTGATGTAAAGCTTCTTGAATCAATGTTTGTTCAAATGAAGACACTTGATTTTTTAAGGAGGATTCAGATGTTTCTTTTTCCAGCTTTTGCTCACGTAAATGAGCCGGAAGGTATAGAGGGATGATCTCTTCCGCTTCCTTTGGCATCATCAACACAGCATGTTCTATTGTATGTTTTAATTCTCTGACATTCCCAGGCCAGTGGTGCGCCATAAACAATCGTTCCGTTTCTTCAGAAAGGCGTGTAACGTTTTTTGAAAACTGCTGATGATAGGTTTGAATGAAGTGGCGGGATAGCAGCGTGATATCTTGCTTTCTTTCACGAAGCGGCGGGATATGAAAAGATGATACATGCAGTCTATAAAATAAATCTTCTCTTAAAATTTGCTTTTTCACTGCTTCGAATGGGTCCATATTGAGCGCAGTAATGAGCCGAACATCCACTTGAATGGACTTTGCATCACCGATGCGGCGGACAACGCCATCCTCTAACACACGTAATAATTTCGTCTGCAGCGTGAGCGGCATCGCTTGCAGCTCATCAAGAAAAAGTGTGCCCCCATCAGCTAATTCGAAAAGTCCCTTGCGATCAAGTGCGCCCGTATAGCTCCCTTTGACAGATCCGAACAATAAACTTTCAAGTAATGATTCTGGGAGTGCTGCGCAGTTTTGCGGAATGAACACTTGATTTTTTCGATCAGATTCATGGACAATGGCTTGAACGAGCACTTCTTTTCCTGTCCCTGTTTCCCCATAGACAACAACTGATGATGGGTAAACAGCTGCTTTTTTTGCCCTTTCAAGCATTTCTTTTAAAAGCGGATCATTTGTTAAAAATGAAGCAAAATCATGCATTTGTACGGCCTCAGCCGCATCTTGTGTCCGCTTTTTTTGACCTAAACGATTGGAAAGGGCTGACAGCTTTGAAACATCTTTTGCGACTTCGACCGCGCCTATTAACTCGTTATCTTCGATAATAGGCAATGTCGTGTTCACTGTTTCAATCCTTTCTCCATTTTTATTCAAATAGGTTTGCAGCGAATGATAAATGGGCTTTCCTGTTCGCAACACATGCATAAGCGTACTTGTTTTTTCTGTTAAAGAGGGATACACATCAAGGATGTACTTGCCAATCACCTCTTCTTTTTGTAAAGAGTCAAACTTAGCGGCATTATGATTGTAAAAAATCGTCATCCCTCGATCATCTACAACGTGGATGGCTTCATCAATGGCTTCTAAAATCAATTCAAACCAATCTGCTCTTTCGACAACCTTCCCCATTCTTTCCCCCTCACTTTCAGTGCCAAAAAACCGGCATCAATTGCCAAGTTTTCAGCGGCTTGATCATTTCTTAAAGGTTCCTGTCCTTTTCATGTTTCGCTTTTTCCTTTCTACTTCCTGCAATCATTGCGAAAAAAGCACCCCTCTTATGAGGAGTGCTTTCGTCCGGATGTTTGATAAAGAGACATATCGAATTCTTGCAGCGATTCCCTATACAGCGGCACAATCGGCTTTCCTTCCTGAAAAAACGCAAATTGGGATGGGTACAGCTTAATCGGCTGATGATAAAAAGCAAATCGCTTCACGACCACAGGATCAATTCGGCAAAAGGTATGATGCACAAGTAAATAAACATCTTGTTTCCATTTAAACAGCCGCCTGTTTGGCGGACTGAAAACTGGAGAAGCTTGAATGATGCTGCCATCCTCAAATGCCTGGAGCTGATCATTTGAAATCGTATAGATCTCCTTTGGGTGAAACTGAAAATATTGCACGTCACGTTTTGAAGCAAACCGTCTTTTTTTCTGATCTTCAATATAAAAGAACGTTTTCCCATAATCTGCGGTGACAACTGTATAATTGGGTACTGCCAGCTTCTCTTTCATTTCATATTTCATCTCACATAACAGCGGAACACGGATCGCACGCCTGTTCTTTTCATTGATCCAGCGTTTTTCAATTCCATGAAGTTTCCCGTCTGCGATTTGATAATAATCTCCTTCTTTTTCAATGACCGTTCCGTCAATTAAATCATACGGCATACTCGAAAACAGATGGTGAAAGGAATGAGGCGTTTTATACGTTGTATCCAGTACATCTTTTAATGGAAAAAACGCAGCGAAGTGATTCAGCCTCATCCAAAATACAGAATCTGCATGATGCCAGTGCTTTGGCTCATCGTCCCAATATTGTCCGTATTTTTCATAAATCAGTGGAAGCAAGCAGCTTCTGTGCATGACCGAACAATGGTCCACTTGAAAGGACGCATGCTCTAAGATTTGATCTGCTTCTCGAATAAAACTCATCGTTTCCACTAAATGCTGATCAACATGCACGACCCGCTGCGAGGAATACACAATATCTATGTGAGGCTTCGACCGAAAAACATCCACCATTTTAAGCAAACGATCTTTATGGTACACGGTATCATCGGTTAAATAACAAATGAGCTCACCTGTTATATGGTTTAATGCTTCATTAATAAGCGTCGCATATCGTGCGGTTAACAGCCGTTTTGCCGGATGAACTGTGTGCGAATACAGCTGAATGCGTTCATCACTTAAATAGGGCTGGATCTTTTGAATGGTGCCCTCTTCTGAGCCATCATCCATAATCAAAAGCTCCCAATGCGGATATGTTTGATCTACCATACTCTTTAGCACACGATCAATGAAATCTGGTTTATTGTAGCTTGTTAAAATCACCGATACTTTCATGATCATTATCCTTTTTGATTAGATTAAAAAGCCCCCCAGCTGACAATGTTCACATAAGGAACACTCACTCTTAGCTGATTTGTCGCGTTTTTAAAGACTGCAACTGTATCAAACAATTGCACGACAACCACGTTTTGAAGTACATCTCCATTGACTAAATGAACACGCGGCACTGGAATGCCAAGCTCAAGCCATGGACGAAGTAATTCTTTGATGTCTGACACATTCTCTTCCCCACTTTCTTCTAAAAGACGAAGAAGAAGTAAAATCAAGATGACTTCAAGCACTCCTTCCGACTCTAGTAATTCTTCGTTCCAACCATCTAATAATTGTTCAAATTCCATTCATAATCCCTCTCTCTTCACATTTAATCTTTACTAGAGTATGAGCGTCACTTCATTTAGCCTCAGCATTTGAAAACATTTTTAAAAATGTGTGAAGTGATTAAATGAAAAAAAGATCAGGAATCAGCGTTCTGCTTATGCCAAAAAAAATGAACGGCATATACATAGGGGTGAGTTTGAATTGATGAAGAAAGGATGGGGAAAAAATGAGCGAAAAGCGTGCTGAATTAAAAAAGGAACTATTGAAAGTGTTTTTCAAACCAATTACTCATGCATTAACAGCTAATCTCGAAGAAGGAGGAGTTCAAATGGAAGAAAAATTGAACGATTTATTAAGTGAAGTGGCAGCTGAGGCATCACCTTCAGATTCTGCTACAACACTCGATGTATCTCAGCCAGCAAGATGGATCTTTGCAAGACTTGCACCAGGAACAGTCATTAGCATTGTCACTGACTCAGGAGATTTAATTGGGCCAGTTCAATTTGTATCATTCGATGCTTCAACAGGTGTTGTATTTGTTACACAAGAAAGCTCTGTCACACCTACAGGCTCAGCAACGACTCTATTAGATGTAGATAAAGTTGAAAGTGTTACATTCACATCTTAATGTGAGAGGATCATCATGAAGCTTCTTTATATCAGTTCTGGCTACGGCGGAATCTATCACATGTTTGATCAATGGGTAGAAGAAAGCTTCATTGATTCCCCCTTTTCATGTGTAAAGATTGATAGAGAATCTCTACCCACTAACATGCACAAAATCCGGACATTTTCTCCGGATTTTGTTTTGATGATGATCGGTGATCATGTTCCGAAAGATGTGCTTCATCAATTCAAACAAGAAAAAATCCCGATTGTTCTTTGGATGACAGAAGATCCCTTTTATACAGATGTGTCAGCTGCTTGCGCACATGAAGCTCAGCTTATATTAACGATTGATGAAGGGGTTTTGCCATTTTATAAACAATTAGGCGCTCTAAATACGCACTACTTTCCCATTCCGGCAAATACACGTGTCTTTCAGAAAAATGAATCGCCAGAAGAGATGTGCACGTATGACATTGCTCTCATTGGCTACCCTTATCCCAACCGCATCAAAGCCATCGATACACTCTTGCAGCAAAACAAATGGCGTATTCTCGTTGCAGGTAAGGAATGGCACCGTCACTTAAATAAATCACGGAGACATTATCGTGATTTCACACTGATAACGAATTGGCTGAGTCCTCAGCAAATGGCGGACATCTATCAGCAGACAGCCATTGTCCTGAATCCGCATAGGCCGGCTCAATTTGCGTATAACAAAAACAAAGCCATGATTCAAAATATGAGCCTCAATAACAGAGCATTTGACATTGCTGCAACTGGAAGTTTTCAATTGACAGATCTACATCCACCGCCTGCTTTTTCAAGCTTTGCTTTTTACAAAGATGAGGATGATTTGATAAAACAGGTGGAATACTATGGATCAAATGCAGGTGAAAGAAAGGCGGCCGCACTGAACAACTATGAGCAAGCCGTTCGCTGGAATACATTTGATACGATGCCAAAAAGGCTTTATGAGATCGTAAAAAGCGCCCTATGACTGGGCGCTTTTTCTCGTTGAATGCCAGCTTATGCATGATCTTCCGCATCTCGGCGAGCTAATAAGATTTTCTCTGCCTCTTTCCGGTCTGCCTCCTGTTTCACCACAAGCGACTGCGTGTGATCCATCATATATGCTCCGACAGATCCTTCTAAAAAGGAATGAATGCATTCTTTGGCATAATGAGCATGAAAAGCATATATTGCACCATTTAGCCGGCCATACGTATATGGCTGCTCATGCTTTGGCATGAAAAAGTAATGATTGTCCTTATATAAAGTAGCTTCATTGTTTTCATGCAGTGTCCAAGTTTCATTTGGGTTTTCTAACGCCTCTGTAAAAGATGCGGTGCAGTCATATCCCCCCTCCACTAAAAGCTGCAAGCACTTCTCGATATCTGCCGGCTGTCTTAGAGGAGACGATGGATGCAGATACAGCACAATATCAAAGGTTTTCCCCTCCCGCTCTAAATATGCAAGCGCATGCTTCACAGCTAACAGTGACGGCGTTTGATCTGTCACATGTGTGCTTGGCAGTTCAATCACATTTGCTCCGTAGTGAGATGAAATGATTTGCGTATTGACATCCTCTGAGGAGACGATGACTTCATCTAATTCAATCATTTGCAGTAACGGCTGAATGGTCCAATAGATAAGCGGCCTCTCAGCCAATATGCGTATGTGTTCATCATGCCGGCCGTCGTGACTTCTAAATGCAGGTATCATGGCTAAAATACGATTTCCCCTATACATGTCTTCTCTTCTCCCCTCGCGCACAGCTCCCTACAATTTTCTTCTCTGCCCGAGCTGACCGCAGTACTGAAGTATTCAGGTCTCTCGTTTTTCTAGTTGATCTCTTATCTCTCCATATTCTATTAAGACGACAAGCAGATGGTTATAATTTGTTCACCTAATTTATACATGAAGTGGTTCTTTTCCTCAAACGAATGCCGCTCTTTCACATATGATGCAAAGTAGAGAAATGAGAGTTGGGGGATTAGATATGTCCAAACAGATAGAAACGACTTTGAAGACCTTTTTTCGTGACAAAACGATATTGGTTACAGGCGGTACGGGGTCAATCGGCCGGCAAATCGTGAATAAATTAACAAGTTGCTCTCCAAAGAAGATAATCGTCTTCAGTAAAGATGACAGCAAACAATACATGATGAAAAATGAGTACGCAGATCATCAAGAGGTCGTATTCGCTTTAGGAGATGTCCGGGATGCAAGCCGCGTGAGACAGCTCGTCAAGGGTGTGGATATCATTTTCCATGCAGCGGCCTTAAAACAAGTACCTACTTGTGAAGATAATCCGTTCGAAGCTGTTCAAACGAATATCATCGGCGGGCAGCACGTCATTGAAGCCGCTCTCGAACATGAAGTGAGTCATGTCGTCAACATTTCAACTGACAAAGCGGTTTCTCCAACGAATGCCATGGGTGCAACAAAATTGATTTCAGAAAAACTATTTTTCCAAGCAAACGAAAGTATTCCGAATCAAAAAACGAGGTTTTGCTCTGTACGCTTTGGCAATGTGCTTGGATCTAGAGGTTCCGTTATTCCGATCATGCTCCAGCAGCTATTAAATGAAAAACCTTTGACCGTGACTGATCCTCATATGACACGTTTTTTTATGTCCATTGAAGAGGCTGTTTCCCTCACACTTCAAGCAGCAATCATGATGAAAGGCGGCGAAACCTTCATTCTCAAGATGGAGTCCTTACAGCTTGCCGATCTCCTAAAAGCGTTTCATGAATATGCCGCTCAAATCAATGCTAAATCTCCGGATATTCTTGTAGTCGGAAAAAGACCTGGCGAAAAGCTTCACGAGGAGCTCACATTTCCGCACGAAGCAGATGCACTGTTTGAACATGAACAATTTTATGCCATTTTACCGAGACCACATTTGCACCCTGCCTTTCAAAAAGTCGACTTAACGAATTACACCTCAAAAGAAGCACCGCTCATTACAAAAGAAAAGCTGTTCCACATCATCGAACAATTACATCATACACATCATAAAAAATAAAAAATCGTCACACGGAAGCAGCTGCTTTCCATGTGACGATTTTTAAATGGATCAATCAAATAGATGTTTCAAATCCCCGTAGCCTTCTTTTTCAAGATCATCCTTTGGGATAAACTTTAAAGCAGCTGAGTTAATACAATACCGAAGACCGTTTGGCCCTGGTCCATCAGGAAAAACATGACCTAGATGAGAATCAGCAGTTTTACTGCGAACCTCTGTCCGCACCATTCCATGACTCGTATCAACCTTCTCTGCTACTTCTTCCTCTTCAAGCGGTTTTGTAAAACTTGGCCATCCGCAGTGGGCATCAAACTTATCTAAAGAAGAAAAAAGCGGCTTTCCTGAAATGATATCCACATAGATACCTTCTTCTTTATGATCCCAAAATTCATTTTGAAATGGCGGCTCTGTGCCATTATTTTGCGTGACTTCGTACTGCATGTGATTTAATTCTTTTATACGCTTTTCTTTTTCATTTGCCATTATTTATCACTCCAATGGGACTCAATAAAACCGGCTCTGCCCGAACCGACATGATATCGTTCGTAGTGCATTTTGTTTTTCTTATAATAATGCTGATGATATTCCTCTGCTGGATAAAAAGGACCTGCGTCTAAAATTTCTGTAACGATTGGCTTTTTGAAAATCCCGCTTTGGCTCAGCTGCTCTTTCGATGCTTCAGCTAGCTTTCGCTGCTCGTCATGATGAACATAAATACCTGTACGGTAAGATTCCCCTCTATCGCCAAATTGCCCGCCATCGTCTGTTGGGTCTATTTGCTGCCAATACAGCTCTAGCAGCTTCTCATATGGGAACACGTCAGGGTCAAACGTAATTTGAACCGCTTCTCTATGACCCGTTGTATTTGTACATACTTCCTCATAGGTCGGATTCACTGTATGTCCGCCAGTATACCCTGATTCAACTTTGATAATGCCCGGCTGTTCATCAAAAGGTTTAACCATACACCAGAAGCATCCTCCTGCAAATGTGGCTAATTCTTGTTTTTCAGACATATTAGTGCCCCCTTCATTTAAAAAATGGTATCATCATATTATAACATGATAAAAAATAATGAAAATGATACGACTTGTATACCAAAATAAAAGAAAGCATTACGTCGTATCTTTAAAATATAATGGGGGTTTAATGATTGGAACAAAGAAAACAAATGATGTACGAAATGGACACTTTACTGAGAACCGTATTTAAGCAGATCCGTTATGAAATTAACAGCCTGCTCGAAAACGAATTATCTCGGAATGAATTTCTTATTTTAAATCTGCTGCGTGAGCAAGGTGCAAAAAAAGTAACGGAATTCGCTTCCATTCTTGGAGTGTCAGCAAGTCATATTACCGCTGTGACTGACACACTCGTAGAAAAAGGCTGGATCACCCGTATCCGCTCAAAAGAGGACCGCCGCATCATCAAAATCCACTTAACCGATAAGGGTAAGGAAATTACTGAGCATTTTGAGAAAAAGAAAACGGAATACTTTATGGAGCGATTTGAATCATTTGATGACGAAGAACTAAAAACCATGATCAAATTATTTAAAAAGCTGGATAAAAGTCAAAAGGATTAAGCATAGATTTTAGCGCTCAGGACATGCTACGGATAAAAAGAGGTGGAAATGAACCATGACAAGCCCTTACCTTTGTCCAAACTGTAAAACAAACAGAACGCGCTTTAATCTCATTGAGCAGCTTTCAGAACCTGTCAAGCTAGATCCAGCAACAGGAGCAGTTGTCGAAAGATACGAAGGAGAACAGCTGTCTCCTTTTCACTTGAGCTATCAAGGTCCTCAAATGAAAGTCCAGTGCGGTGTTTGTGGTTTAATTGAGGATGAAAAAACGTTCATTAAACTAGCTGAATATCATCAATATTCTTCTCCTTCTTAACATGCCGGCCTGACGGAATACGTCAGGCTTTTTTCTATGCTTCTTTTGCCTATACAGATCGTCTTTTTCATGCATACGCTACAAAAAACACCATTGCATGAGAAAGAAGGGATTGATGACATGCAGCAGCTCTTTTATCATGACTTTCCATATCGGCCATTCGCTGACACCTACGAGCATCTTCAAAGCAGCCCTTCATCAAAAGCCTTTATTCGATTATTTCACGCTGCACCAGATCTCAGTGAGCTTGCTGTTTATGTGAACCGGAAGCAGGTAATGAAACCAATGCCTTACAGCCATTTGACCGCTTATATGGAGTGGGATGAGGGAATGTATGAAATAGAAGTGTTCAAACTGGCTACAAATGAGAGAATTCTTCATTCCCGCATTCGATTTAAGAGCGGCGAGGTCTACACATTATGTATCACAGGTGCCCGTGCAGGCTTTGCACTGCTGACTGAGCAGCAGACTCCTTTGATCAAACAAGAAGACCTGTCAGCACTTACATTTGTGCAGCTGTCTCCGGACCTTCCTTCTATAGATATATATGAACGAGACCAAGGGATCATATCGAAGGAGCTTGATTATGTAAACAGCACCCACATTCAACATTTCTCTCCAAATAAATATCATTTTGAATTGAAAGCCGCCGGCACTCAAAGTGTACTGCTTGATATACCAAAAGTTCATCTGCAAACAAAGCGTGCATACCTGATTCTGCTTCATGGTTTTGCTAACGGAGAACCTGAACTTATGGCAAAGGTGGTCTTGTCTCGGCAACTATAAAAAAGAGCCTTTCCTAAAATGGAAAAGGCTCCTTACGAGACATCTTCAGCTTTTTCTTGCTTTTGAAAATCAAAAGCAAGAATCATCGTGCCAAGAAATAATGCACAGTAGGCAATATTTAAGTAAAACTGATCGATATTTTCTGCTTTTAAAGCATTGGCAGCTGTTATGCCGAAGTACGCAGCAAATAAAAACGACAGTAAACTAAAATATTGATAGACTCGCTTCATGATAACACTCCTGACTCACACGTTCTATTGCTTTGGATGATAATATGAAAATTCAATTTCATCGTTCTGTAGATCAATTTTGTTTGCTTTCACATACATATCATTCGTCAGCGGCATTTCTGAAAGACGCACTTCAACCGTTTTTTGATCCGGTTTTACATGAACGAACTCTGGCAGCTCATAGAACTGACCCATGTAGCTTAAAACAAAACTAATCGGAATGCTCAATTGTCCAATTGAAAAGTCATCCACTTTCAAAAGCACATCACCATTATCTTCAACAGTTGGCGTAAATGAGACGTTTGCATCAATCGTTGAAGAGAAAGCTTTAATTGCGCCTGTTACTTTCACATCTTGATCGATTGCTACATGAAAGTCTGGCATATCATTTGATCCTTGATTTTTCAAATAATCATTCACAAAGCTGGTGAGTGATTCCTTTGAGCTGGATATATTAAAAGCATATTCGCTTTTCACTTCTTTGGTTGAAGCGGATTGACCGCCTGGCAGCAGCATCAAAATACCGCAGCCAATCACAATCAATAGATTGATTGCAAGTAAAATAAAAAATAAGCTTTTCCATTTTTTCATCTGTTTCACCCTATTCCTTCGGCAGTCCTTCTTTTTTCACTTCGGAGAATAAACGATTTGCCATAAGAGAGTACCCCTTTTGGTTTGGGTGGAAATCATCTTCTGCCAGTAATTTTTCATCAGAACCTTCTTCAAATAAATCTGCTACATTGACCATATCCGCATTGCCGTCTTTTTTGAGTTCCTTTTTGGCAGCGGCATTCCAGTCTTGAACGACTTCATCAATATCTCGCAGCTCAGACAAACTGAATTTAAAAGGATTGTACATGCTGACATACATGATTTTCGCATGGTCATTCTGTTCTCTCAGTTGAGCAAGAATGGTTTTAAAGCGCTCTTCAAAAGGACCCTGCTCTTTTTGAAAAGGAGCAAACGTCAAATTAAGCACATTTTGACGGACAACATGCATGAGATCATTCCCGCCGATCGTAAAGAAAATATAGTCAGCGTCTTTCAGTCCGTCCTGCACCTTTTTTTCTTTTAATCTTTTTAATAAATCTACTGTTCTACTGCCTTTAATGGCATAGTTTTTTAATGTGACAGACTGCACGCCGTCCACTGCTTCTATCTTGTCACGGGTCATACCTGCATAGCCTTTTTTATCTTGATCTCCGATTCCTTCTGTTAAGGAATCTCCAACCGCTGCGATGGTAATATGTTCTTTTACTTTTGGTGTGTCTTCTAGTTTATCCTTTATGCCAGCCTCTTGCGCGGAACATGCAGAAAGAACAAAAGCTAGAGACATCACAATCAAAATCAAACGAGCCTTCAAACGATGATGTCCCTCCTTTTTCTGATTAAAAAAGTGTATCATGTTTTCGCCCATTTGAACATCCTTATGCTAGCTTCGGTTCAGCGTTTTGATGTCCTTGATGATGTCATCATAAGGTGTGTTTTGCACCCCATCATAGTTTTTCATCACTTTCCCATCTTGATTGACAAGGAAAAACAGGGACTGATGAATCACTTGGTCTTCATCTTCAGGTTTTTTTACAATGGTTTTAAAACTTTTCATTGCGAATTTTTCAATTTCTGACTGTGAATACCCAGTGAGAAAATCCCAATTTTTAAAGGACAATGGATAGGCTTTTGCAAATTCCTTTAGCTTTTTCGGTGAATCGACCTCTGGGTCCACGCTAAAGGAAATGATATGCGCTTCCAATTTTTCTTCTTTTAACCGTTTTTGCAGCTCTGTCATATGAGCAGTCATCGGCGGACAAATCGTTTCACAGCTTGTGAAAATAAAATCAGCGACCCATACTTTCCCCTTCAAATCATCCAATGACACCTTTTGGCCATCTTGGTTTTCAAACTCAAACGGCTCTATTTGATAATTTAAAGCATCCTTGATTTGTCCATTTGAACATGAGACTAAAAGAAGCACGCTTACCATCATAAGCGCACCAAGTAAGGCTCCCCTTTTTCTATACATGATATGTCCATCCCCTTTTTCTATCAATCGGTATAAAAAGTAAAGCCTATTGCGCCCTTTCCAGTATGACACGAAATAATCGGTGTTGTGTAGGCGATGTCAATCAGTGCTTCAGGTGTGTGATCAAGCAGCGCTTTTTTTAGCTTTTCAGCGAGTTCTAATGCATCTGCATGTGCGATCCCAATGGCTTGAACTGTTTTTCCCTTCACCGCCTGTACATACTGTTTTGTCAGATGGCGGACAAGCGCAGAGTAGCTTCTCACATTCGCTTCTGGCGTATATACCCCGTCTGTTAAGCTGGCAATAGGTTTGATGTGAAGAAGTGAGCCGATGAGCGCCTTTCCTCTTCCAATTCTGCCGCCTTTGACGAGATTTTCTAATGTATCGATCGTGACATATAGCTTTGTTTGATGACGGATTTTATCTAATTCTGTGATAATATCTTCACGGCTTGCACCCTTTTTGGCTAGTTCTGCTGCTTTGATGACTTGAAATCCTAATCCATAGGAAATAAAATTCGAATCAATTACCGTGATATTTCCATCTACCATTTTCGAAGCGCTTTCAGCAGTTTGAACAGTACCACTCATTCCACCAGTTAAATGGATACTGATCACTTCACTTCCATCTACCGTCAGCTTTTCATATAATTCGACGAATTGACCGATCGCAGGTTGAGACGTTTTCGGCAGTTCCTCAGCGGCCTCCATTTTTTCAATAAATTCATCTGGCTGTATATTCACTCGGTCAATATAATCAACTCCAGAAATGGAGATATTGAGCGGAATCACGTGAATGGAAAGATCATTGATTTTTTCTTGCGGAAGGTCCACAGTTGAATCTGTTACAATTTTAATTTGTTTCACTATCGTCTCATCCTTGCTGTCTTAGTCTTTACTTATGATATTACCTTATTTCCTGCACACTTGAAAACAACTGACCTAACGTTTTTGAAATTGTCACATTTTCTTCTTGTCATGAAAAAAATCCTTGCCAAACTGAGCAGCTGCCATTTCAAAATGGCTACCTCCCCCTTTTGACAAAGATTTCTGCTTACGCATTGTGTTTCAGTGTAGGCTCCTGATAGATCTGTTCATATGTGCTCCACTTGACGTTACGTTTCACATCCTCTCTGAAAGAGTACACAGCTCTCTTTCCTTTAGATACATAGACTTTTTTCAAGAAAGCTTCAAGTCTAAAGGTGAGCATGAAACGATACGTCTCATCTCCCTTTAGAACAGGGACTTCTGTTACCTTGATCTGAGCTCCATCCATCCGTCTAAAACATATTGTTTTGAGCAGCACAAACGATCAATCCTCTTTTCCAATTATCTGTTAAGCCTAAATAAATAGGTGGAATAAATCTTGATCTTTATTCACTTCAACATAGTGGAAGCCTTTTTTATCCATCCGCTCAATCAGCGCTGCATAGTCATCTTTTTCTTTCAATTCGATGCCGACTAGCGCAGGACCTTTGCTTCGGTTATTCTTTTTCGTATATTCAAAGCGTGAGATATCATCATTTGGCCCTAACACTTCATCTAAAAATTCACGAAGCGCTCCTGCTCTTTGCGGAAAATTGACAATAAAGTAATGTTGAAGCCCTTCATAGATCATCGAGCGTTCTTTGATTTCCTGCATTCTGCCGATGTCATTATTTCCTCCACTGACAATACAGACAACATTTTTCCCTTTGATCTCCTCGCGATGAGCATCTAATGCTGCGATCGGCAATGCGCCAGCCGGTTCTGCTACAATCGCACATTGATTATACAGCTCTAAAATCGTTGTACATACTTTCCCTTCTGGTACAAGACTGATTTTATCGACAACAGACTGAAGCGATGTAAACGTCTTTTCGCCAATCCGCTGAACCGCTGCTCCGTCTACAAACTTATCAATCGAATCAAGTGTCACAACCTCGCCCTTCTCATGCGAGGCATGCAGTGAAGCTGCGCCAAGCGGTTCGACTGCAATGATTTCGGTTTCTGGTGAGATATTTTTGATATATGTACCAACACCAGATAACAGACCTCCACCTCCGACACTTGCAAATAAAAAGTGAGGCTCCACCTCGATATCATTTAAGATTTCGACAGCAGTCGTTCCTTGTCCTGCCATCACATCCAGATCATCAAACGGATGGATAAATTCGCGCTTCTCTTCATCTCCGCATTTTACGGCTTCATGATACGAATCATCAAACGTATCTCCGGTTAAGATAATTTCAACATATTCTTTTCCGAACAGCTCCACTTGTGATACTTTTTGCCTTGGCGTCGTAGCAGGCATAAAGATTTTCCCGTGGATGCCTAAATATTTACAAGAATAGGCAACACCCTGCGCGTGATTTCCAGCACTTGCACAGACAATGCCATTTTCTAGTTTATCTTTTGGAAGCTGGCTCATTTTATTAAAAGCGCCTCTTAATTTAAAGGAACGAACTACTTGAAGATCCTCTCTTTTTAAGTAGACATTGCATTCATATCGTTCAGAAAGTCGCTCATTTTTTTGAAGTGGTGTATGAATGACTACATCCTTCAAATTTTGATGGGCTTTTAAGATGTCTTTCACTTGAATTAGCGTATTTTCTTTGAGCAACGGTTTCATGTACAAGATCCTTTCTCTTTAACCTTATTTAATTTGTCATTATAACATGAATATTCAAAAAATAAACCAATAGATCACCGATCCATCATAAATTTTATAAACTTTTTCGTTTTCCTGTACATTTGTTTTAATTGGGTGTTACAATTGAACCAATTAGAACCACAAAGAAAGGAATCACCCAATGGCCACTCAATCATTCGCATCTATCTATGGAGATCATCAAGATATCAAGCATGCAATTCATCTGGCAAAACAATTTTCGAAAAACGAACAGCCGGTCTTGATAACAGGAGACATCGGCACAGGCAAAACGCTATTCGCCCAAGAAATGGCGAACGTATCTGTTCCACACGCATCACTGACACACATGTATTGCCCCATCTTGAATGAAGAAACCTTACAGAAAGCCTTCACAGAAAAAAACAATCATATTCTTTATTTAGATGAAATCGGTGCATTAAGTATTTCTATGCAGCACCAGGTCATTCACTTTCTAGAAACGTCACCTGCAACAAAAGTAATCGCTTCTTCGTCTTTATCAATAGAGGCACTCAGGGTTTCTTCTACCTTTTTACCCGAGCTGTTTTATCGTCTGAATGTTCTTCATTTGGCCCTTCCAGCTCTAGCCGAACGAAAAACAGATATTCCTGTGTTAACAAATGCTTTCTTTCAAAAGCTGAACATGGCACCTGATATTGATCCAAGTGTTTGGGAAGCCTTGCAGCAGTATCCATTTGAAGGAAATGTCCAAGAACTCAAAAATATTGTTCATTACGCTGCGTCCATACTCGAGGGCCAAACGGTATTTTTACATCATTTACCGCCCTTTGTGTTAGCACCTCTTCCCTCAGCCGTAAAAGGAAAAAAGGAAGAGCACCAGCTCACACTAATGGAAAAACAAGAGTTTGTTTTCTTGCTGGAAGCCATTAAATCTCTCAATGAAAAAGGAGAAGCAGCCAGCAGGCGCATCTTGTCTGAATTAAGCAAACAAGGAGACATCCCGCTGACCCCTCAGCAGGTGAGAAACCGCTTAGATGATCTTGAGAAAAAAGCATACGTGACAAAAGGAAAAGGCAGGGCCGGAACGAAGATTACACTTGAAGGTCTTTCATTCCTGAAGTCGCTTGATGGTTATATACCGGTTCAATAAAAGGAGGACATCCATTGTTTACTGTAAAAGAAGAAATTGCAAACGCCATTACACATGGCATTGGTGTTATTTTATCCATCCCAGCTATTGTGTTTCTCGTCTTATTCGCTGTTCAATACGGCACCGTCACAGACATTATCAGCTTTTCGATATTTGGTGCATCCATGCTGCTGCTCTATTTAAGCTCAACCCTGCTTCATAGCATTCGGCACAAAAAAACAAAAGATATTTTTGAAATTCTCGACCATTCGGCTATTTATGTATTGATTGCTGGTACATATACACCCTTTTTACTTGGACCACTAAAAGGTGCACTGGGTTATACACTCCTTGTGATTGTATGGGCGCTTGCTGCTGGTGGGATTGTCTTTAAAATCTTTTTCGTCAAACGCTTTATTATCGTATCTACCCTTGTCTATTTATTAATGGGCTGGATGATCATCATTGCCATCAAACCGCTTTATATCCAATTAACAGGTGCAGGATTTGGACTCTTGCTGTTAGGCGGTATATTATATTCGGTCGGAACCATCTTTTATATTTGGCGGAAAATCCCTTATCATCATGCGATTTGGCACAGCTTTGTTCTCGGCGGCAGTGCATCGATGTTCTTCTGTATTTTATTCTATTGCGTAAACATTCCTGCTGCATGAAAAAAACCAGCATCCACTATTTGGATGCTGGTTTTTTCTATGCACGTTTTTGTGCGTAATCACTGATCATGACAGGTGCTTTAATATGAATATCGACATTAACAGGACGCAGTCTTTTCACGAACTTCCCCGTTAAAAGACGATCCGTTCCGCTTGTTTCAATTGGTACAAGCGGACAATCGTATTCTTCAGCAAGCGCCTCTGCAATATGACGATACGCTTCTGAGAGCAATAGACTCTGCCCAGACATGATTCTTTCCTTTGCTTCTTCTAATAAGGCCTCATCCGTTTGATTCTGATGAATGACCGCCATTTTTTTGAGCCATTGTTTTAAAATCGGATACCGAAAGAGCTTCGGCTTTGCCATAAAAGCAAATGGCTTCTCAAGGTGGCCGATCAATAATGTCGTCGTGACTGGATTCAGCTCTTTTGTGACATAAATAACCGGGCCATCTGGCAGCTTCTTTTGCTGATGAATGGTCATGACTGATCCTGATTGATCAATACATCCCCGGGCAAACCTTTTTGCATGCTCATGAATGAGATGCATTCGTTTCGTATAGGAAATGCGTGGATCCGTTAATTCATGATCGTACAAATGCCTCATACTTTTTAAAAAGGATACAACAACATAAATCGTTAAAAACCAATAACGAAACAACCGTACTCCTCCTACTCACTTATCCTTTTTTGTCATAGACGACAAATTCATAATTGTAGGGGTTCTTTTCGTCACGATGGCCTTTTACGCGTGATACAATCGTCCATTCATCTTCATTGTAATACGGGAAATAGCGGTCTCCTTCAAACGCATGGTGAATGTGCGTGATATAGAGACGATCCGCATATGACATCATTTCTTCATACAGCTTAGACCCGCCAATGATAAATAGCTCTGCCTCACTTTCCGCAATTGCCAAAATGTCAGCAATTGAATGAACAACCTCGCATCCTTCTGCTTTAAAAGAAGAACTTGTGGTCAGCACAATGTTTCGGCGGTTAGGCAGCGCTCGTCCAATCGATTCAAAGGTTTTTCTGCCCATGACAATCGTATGACCGCCTGTGACTTTTTTAAAATACGCTAAATCTGCTGGTAAATGCCAAGGCATTTGATTATCTTGACCAATGACTCTATCTTTACCTGTCGCCACAATCATGGAAATCATACACTGACTTCTCCTTTAATATGCGGATGCGGATCATAGTTCTCAAGCACAAAATCATCGAACGTAAAATCAAAAATGCTCTTTACATCTCTTGTAATACGAAGTGTAGGAAGCGTGCGTTCCTCGCGCTCTAGCTGCATTTTCACCTGTGGAAGATGATTTTGGTAAATATGAGCATCTCCGAGTGTATGAATAAACTCTCCTGGCTCAAGATTTGTGACTTTGGCAATCATCATCGTTAGAAGAGCATATGAAGCGATATTAAATGGCACGCCTAAAAAGATATCTGCCGATCTTTGATATAGCTGACAGGAAAGCTTCCCGTTTGATACGTAAAATTGAAACAGACAATGACAAGGAGGCAGCGCCATTTGATCAATTTCCCCCGGGTTCCAAGCACTGACGATCAGTCGTCTTGAATTCGGGTTGTGCTCAATATCATGAATCAGCTTTGCGATCTGATCCACTGTCTCGCCGTCTCCGCTCGCCCATGATCTCCACTGTGCACCGTACACACGGCCCAGCTCTCCATTTTCATCTGCCCATTCGTTCCAAATCCGGACACCATTTTCTTGAAGATATTTGACATTTGTATCACCTTTTAAAAACCAAAGCAACTCATGAATGATTGATTTCAGGTGTAATTTCTTTGTGGTTAAAAGAGGAAACCCTTCCTGTAAATCAAATCTCATCTGATAACCGAACGTGCTGATTGTACCTGTACCCGTTCTGTCACCTTTTTCATCCCCGTGCTGTAATACATGACGGCATAACTCTTTGTATTGTTTCATTTTTTTCATCCTTTATTTATGTTCTTGTTGTAGTTTACCTTATTTCAGCATTTCTTGAAACCAAAAAAACACGCCTGCATGATGAGCAGACATGTTTTTCTTTTTATGCTTGATTCACTCGTTCCTGCTCTTCATCCTTAATATCTTGGTGTGAGTGAGCAATGCGGCTTGCAGCTGCTGCGGCAAGTGCAGCGACTAGGTCATCAAGGAAAGTATGCACTTCACCTGGACGGCCTTCATCTAATTCACGAATAATACCAAATTTCTCTTTATCTAAATAACCGAAGTTGGTCAAACCGATTGATCCATATACATTGACAATGGAAAGCGGAATAATCTCATCAATTCCATATAGCGGCTCATCTGTTTCAACTAAGTGCTGTAAAGGTTCTGGCAAAAGCTTTTTTTCTGCAAGCTGATCAAGGGCAAGTCCTGTTAAAACTGCATGGACAATTTCTCTTTTATTCAGCACTTTTTCAACATTTTCAATACAGACACTAAGTGGAAGGTTTGGATGATATTTTTCTTGGAGCTTCAGCACAATGTGTGCGATATCTTCAATTTTCACTCCGCGATCGTTTAACATTTGTTTTGTAATCTGCACCATTTCGTTCATTGTATATTTTTTCAATTGGCATGACATCTCCTTCTAGTGGCTCATCCAGCTCGGCGGGGTGTTTTTATCCCAGTAAATATTACCGAGTTCATGATGCGTCTGGAATCCATCTTCTGCTGTATGGTAATGAAAGTTAAACCAATATCCGCTGTGAGGCGGCTGATCTCTTCTGACATGAAAACGGAGCAAATCTTCTCCGGTCTTGCGGTTGTAAATGTGGAAGATTTTTTCGCCATTTCCGCTTGAAGGCTGATCAGTTATCACAACATCTTGAAATTTTTCGTCATCTTTGAAATTTGTTAAATAGTCGGTTAACACTTGTTCAATCTTCGGCTGAATTTCTTCTCTGTACTCGTCCTCAATGACAGGTGTGATTTTACGGCCAAATTTGAGAAAGGATTGATTTTCTGCACTTGACAGCACCTCTTGCTTATATTGCTCAAAGGAGTCTATCTGCTCTTTGCTTTCCTCTTGCGTTAGTTCCCAGCTGCGCAATTCATCTGATGTATCATAAACAGCTGTATAAGGCGTTTTATCAGATGAAGAAAGTTCAGAGGGCTTGTCTGTCATCAAAGCCGGCGGAGGAGAGACTAAACCAAAAGTTGCAATCGTAAAGAGCACAACAAGCGTTTTTCTCATCCACATCTTCATGATATCTAATTCCTTCCATAAGTTATCATACTGCTATTCTAGCATATAATGAATTTTCAGTCATTCAATTTGGTCACCGATTTAAGACTTTCTTTTTTATAATAAAACGTTTACAATGGCAGTAAAGGCGACTAAAATTTGGGAGGAATGGGTATGCTTGAAGGTTTTTTTATTACGGCTTCCTTGCTGACATTATTTTATTTTGTCTATATGGAGATTACAGATTAAAAGCCCTGAATAAGGGCTTTTTTAGTTGCTCGACAAGGAATTAAAAAGAATTGTCTGCATAGCTGAACCTTTAGCGAGGGCTTTTTTCTTTCTCAATATATCCATAATGAAATTGGGCTGTTTTTCGTTTTAAAACGTGAAATTGATAAGAGTCTGCTAGAAATCGGGTGCTTTTCCAATGATCTTTTAAAACCACTCTTTTTCTCGCCACTCTCAGCGCTTCTTGGACGGCTGTTTCGTGGTCAAAGTAGTGCTCTGCCGCATGACGGAGCGGGGCGATACTTGCAGATTCTTGAATCGTCTCCTCAAACATCGGGTCAAAATAGACGACATCAATTGATTCATCAGAGAGCTTTTTTAGTTGCTCGATACTGTCTCCACTTACAACAGATATCCGTTTCATCGCTTCATCTGCCTCTCTTACCCCTGTCTCCCATGTGTTTAATCCTTCTCGGACTAGCAATGCTGTCATGGGATTCTTTTCGATTCCAATGACCTTTCCATTCGGACCTACTCGCATGCTGGCTGTAATGGCATCTGATCCTAGGCCAAGCGTACAATCTAAAAAGGAATCGCCTGGCCGAAGCTCCGTGGCTTCGATTAAAGGATCCTTTTCTCCGCGCATGAGCCGCTTCACCCTGAACATCGCTGAGCTTGGATGGAAGAAGAACTTTTCACCATTTGGCTGATACCATTCGAATCTTTCCTTCCCCACAACAAGGACGTCTCCTCGTTTCATCGCAAGCTGCTTGACGGATTGTTTGCGCCTTTCTACATACTCACCATGTAAATCCTCTGCAAGGGCTTTTGCTATTTCAATTGTTTGTTCATTTGCTCTAAAGCTTGTTGTGATAAGCATGCGGTTCCTCCATCATGATCAAGAAAAAATGCCCTGATTTGTTTACAGGACATTTCAACATGTGTATTAGCAATGTTTTTCGAATGCAGATAAGACGTTGTTCATGATGTCTTCCATTTCATGACCTTCAATTTCGTCACGCGGAATAAAATGAACGAGTTCATTTCCTTTTAAAAGTGCCATAGATGGAGACGATGGCTCTTCCCCTGTGAAGTATTCTCTCATTTTTGCCGTTGCTTCCCTGTCCTGACCAGCAAAAACTGTGACAATTCGATCTGGTGTTTTTTCTGCCTTCATCACAGCTTGTGTAGCAGCTGGGCGTGCTAAGCCGGCAGCGCACCCGCATACAGAATTGACAACGACAAATGTCGTTCCTTCTGCTTCTTGCATCGTTTGTTTTACTTCTTCTTCCGTTGTTAGTTCTTGAAATCCTGCACTTGTCAGCTCTTGACGCATCGGTACAACGAGCTGGCGCATATATTCTTCATATGCCATTGACATAAAAAAGCCCCCCTCTATAATCCTTATGTTGTGAATAAAGGATACTATAGAGAGAGCCAATTTTCAAATGTTCGATATCAGATTAAATTTTCATGATGCCGCCTGTATTGGCTGATGTCACAAGTTTTGAATATCTAGCAAGATAACCCGTTTTTACTTTTGGCTCAAAGCCTTTCCAGTTTGCTTTTCTTCTTTCCCATTCTTCCTCTGGAACATCTACGCTTAAAATGCGCTGCTCGATATCGACAACGACATGGTCACCATTTTCAACAAAGGCAAGCGGGCCGCCCTCAGCTGCCTCTGGAGAGACGTGTCCAATAGACAATCCGCGAGAAGCGCCGGAAAAACGTCCGTCTGTAATTAAAGCAACCTTTGGTCCAAGTCCCATGCCGACGATTTGTGAAGTAGGTGCAAGCATTTCAGGCATGCCAGGTCCGCCCTTAGGTCCTTCGTAGCGAATGATGACAACATGTCCTGCTTCTACTTTTCTATTAATGATACCTTCAAGGGCTTCTTCTTGGGATTCAAATACGATGGCAGGTCCCTCGTGGCGTGTGATCCCGTCTTGTACCCCGCCCGTTTTAATGATGGCTCCATCTGGCGCAAGGTTTCCAAATAAAACGGCTAAGCCGCCTTTTTCAGTAAATGGCTTGTCAATTGGATAAATGACGTTATAATCTTTTACCTCATGCCCCGCAATGTTCTCGCCAAGCGTTTTCGCAGTGACAGTCATTGTATCTAAATGAAGAGCTCCTTCTTTTTTAGACAATTCATTTAGTGCTGCTGTAACGCCGCCTGCTTCATGTAAATCCTCAATATAAACGTCTGAAGCTGGAGCAAGTTTTGATAAATGAGGCACACGTTCTGCTACTTCATTGATACGTTCAAGTGAATATTCAACACCTGCTTCATTCGCAATCGCCAATGTGTGAAGAACGGTATTGGTTGAACCACCAAGTGCCATATCTAATGCAAATGCATTATCAATTGCTTTTTCAGTGACAATATCCCGTGGTTTAATATCTTTTTTGATGAGCTCCATGAGTTGTTTTGCAGACTTCTTCGCAAATTCTCTTCGTTCTGGTGATGTCGCCAAAATCGTTCCATTTCCAGGAAGAGCGATCCCGAGTGCTTCCGCTAAACAGTTCATTGAGTTAGCTGTAAACATTCCTGAACAAGATCCGCAGGTTGGACAGCCAAACTGCTCTAATTCATTTAATTCCTCTTCATTGATTTTACCTGACTGGTATGCACCAACGCCTTCAAATACAGAAGAAAGAGAAATTTTTCTGCCATCACTTGTTCTACCCGCTTCCATCGGTCCCCCGCTCACAAAGACAGTCGGGATATTCACGCGCATCGCTGCCATCATCATTCCTGGTGTGATTTTATCGCAGTTAGGAATACAAACCATTCCATCAAACCAATGAGCAGATACAACGGTTTCCACAGAGTCCGCAATGATTTCACGGCTTGGCAATGAATATCTCATCCCGATATGACCCATGGCAATTCCATCATCGACGCCAATCGTATTGAATTCAAATGGAACCCCGCCAGCTTCACGAATGGCTTCCTTCACAATCTTCCCGAATTCCTGAAGATGGACATGTCCTGGGACAATATCAATATAGGAATTACATACGGCAATAAATGGCTTGCCGAAATCCTCATCCTTTACCCCCGCCGCTCTTAGTAAGCTTCGGTGAGGTGCTCTGTCGATTCCTTGTTTAATCATATTACTGCGTAGTTCTGCCATCTGTTTAAAAAGCCTCCTATACTACAAGTCTTGTTGACTGCATGATTTTGAGTTGATTTTATTTTACAAATTTTCTGTTTATTTAGCCACCTATGAATGACTGATGACTAACATGGCTGCTGAAGCAAGCGCTCAGCAAGGTTCGTGTCATAAAATCTGACCTCCAATATTCTATATTGGTACTACTATATAGAGTTTTTTCTCATATTTCAACAATATTCAAAATAATTTTTCTAAAAAAATTTTTCTGTCTATCGTTTTTAGAAAAACAAGCTGCTTTCATTGGCAGCTTGTTCATCTTTCTCATCATTCTGATGCATTCTTTCTACTTTCTGTCATTTGCTTCCATACTGAGCCTTTTGCTTCTTCTCCATGCTCAATGCGTTCAATCGCCATTTTGACTTGAAGACTGACTTCAAACTCAGGGTCTTGCTCTGCTTCTTTTAATGCTTCAAGTGCCGTTTCGTCCCCTTCTTCATAAAGGAACATAGCTGCACGCCAGCGAACGAGCTTACTCGGGTCCTTTAGTGCTGCGATCATGGCTTCGATAGCACTTGGGTCACCAAGGTCAGAAATACAGTCGCCAGCCGTTCTGCGGACCGTCACTGTTTTGTCTTCGAGCCCCTTATATAAAATAGGCAGAATGGCAGGATCTTCAATCATGCCAGCATTCACAACGGCTTGTCTGCGAATAGACGTTTTTGGATCCTCCATTGCTTTCATTAAAACAGGTATGTCCTTTAGCTCTGGCTGCATTTGCTCTAAATGGGCAAAACGTTTTTTCCAATCTTCCTCTTGCAGCATCTCTTCTGTTACATCATATGCCTTTCGGTTCACCTGTCTATCTACAGCTTCCTGACCTTCTTTAACCGCCTCTGTTAATCGGGCTAAACGCTCGTCATCATAGGCTGCTTGCAGCTCCTCTGTGACTTCCTGACCGATATCAGCAAATTCTCCAAAACGAACGCCGTGTTCTTTCCACACACGTTCAAACACGACATTGTCTGAGCTGCTTCTAAGCTTTAAAATGGCAGCTTGAAAACGTTCAGGCATGCCAAACCGTTCTTCTCTTTCACCGTCTGACAGTTTGACCTGCATTGGAATCCCATTAAACATTTGGACAAACACTTTCACTTCCCCAAATGTGTCATCGCCTGACTGAGATCCTTCCTGAAGACCTTCTGTTTCTTGCCCAAAGGCTTCTCTGACCTGTTGTAAAATACCCTGCCAGTCAAACTTTGCATTTCGCTCAACCGCTAAGAAATCTGCAACATGATAAACCCCTTTTACACCTTCAATGCTTAAAATACGCTTGATCATTTCTGGCGCTTCGTCTTTTTGTTCCTTTTTGTAGTTGTTGCTTTTACCGCCGGCAAGTGCTTCTGTCAAAATCACCTTCATGGTATTCGGACTTGGCGTTGGTTCTATTGCTGTTATTTTCATTGATATATCCTCCTTACACACATAAAGACCCTACTCATCTGTAAGGCCGCATTCTTCTTTCCACTTCTTGATAAATAAACTCATCAATTCATGCCGCTCATCAGCAAGCTGCTTTCCTGCATGAGAGTTCATCAAGTCTTTTAATTTGAGCAGTTTTTCTTCCATATGCTTTAGCACAGAGCCCTGCTGCGTGTCCTCTGTATAATGGGGCTCACCTGTAGCGCCAGCATACGTAAACACTCTAGCGATACCGCTTGCTCCTATCGCATCCAGCCTATCCGCATCTTGAACAATGGCCCCTTCTAACGTCATTGGCCTAAACTGCTTATGCCGATGTCGAAAAGACATCGTTGTAATAATGTCCATGATATAGCGGATATCCCGCGTGTCCAATTCCCACAAAAGGAGCTGATGCTCAAGCTGCTTTTCAGTGACCTTCCATTCACTTGACAGCTTTTCATCAATGACATCATGTACAATCGCCGCCATTTCGATGATAAAAAGAGAGCCGCCTTCCTGATTTGCAATACGAACGGCAAGCTGGCGCACACGAGAAACATGAGCCGCATCGTGTCCAGTCGGTTCATTCTTCAGCCTGTCTGAAACAAAGGAGGCTGCTGCCTCCAATTGTTTTCGCTGCATGACTGTCACCATCTTATTTGTTAAGCAGAGTGATGATTGAGCTTTCTAATTCTTTTGGTGGTGTTTTCGGAGAGAAACGTTCAGTGACTTCTCCGTTTTGGTCCACGATAAATTTGGTGAAATTCCATTTCACTGTTTTTGTCCCAAGCACACCTTTCGCTTCACTTGTTAAATGTTTGAACAGCGGGTGCGCCTCTTCGCCATTGACATCTACTTTCGCAAACATAGGAAAGGTCACTCCATAATTCAAAGAACAGAACTCTTGAATGGCTTCTTCTCCTTCTGGCTCTTGGTTCATAAATTGGTTACACGGAAATCCTAAAATTTCAAGGCCCTTTTCATGATATTGATCATATAGCTCTTGTAATTGTTTAAATTGAGGAGTCAGTCCACATTTGCTTGCTGTGTTTACAATAATGAGCACTTTTCCTTTGTAATCTGCCATCGATTTTTCCTGACCGTTAATGGTCTTGACCTGAATATCATAAATTGACATCTCATAGCCTCCTAGGATTCACTTTTTCCTATCGTAACATGCTTCTTTTAGAAAATCGCTTTTTATGCTCCCGTTTAAAAGAGTCCTGTCACACTGCCGTCTTCTAATAAATCCATTTCGAGAGCCGCAGGTTTTTTAGGTAAGCCAGGCATTGTCAAAATGCTTCCGGTTAAGGCTACAATAAACCCTGCTCCTACAGATGGCTTTAACTCTCGAATCGTAATGGTAAAGCCTTTAGGTCTGCCGATTAAAGCTGGATCATCTGAAAGAGAATATTGTGTTTTTGCCATACAAACCGGCAATTGAGCCCAGCCGTTTTCCTCAATGGCAGCCAGCTGCTTTCTTGCTTTAGTTGTGAGCGTGACCCCATCTGCCCCGTAAACCACTTTGGCCACTTTAGATAACTTTTCTTCGATGGAATCGTTCTCTTCATACAAATAGGTAAAGTTGTTCTTTTTCTTTTCAATGAGTGCTGCTAGTTCCTCGGCAAGAGCTGTCCCGCCATCTCCTCCTTCTTCCCATACATTCACGGCTTTGACTGGATGGCCATGTTTGCCGCACCAATCTTCTATCGCTTGAATCTCTTCTTTTGTATCCGTTATAAACCGGTTTACCGCCACAATATATGGAAGACCAAAAGCTTGCACGGTTTCAATATGCTTTTCTAAATTATGTATACCTTCTAATACGGCGTGTGCATTCTCTTCTTTGAGTTCGGTTTTCTTCATTCCGCCATGCATCTTTAATGCTCTCACTGTTGCGACAATGACAACTGCACTAGGTTTGAAATCACCAGCTCTTGTTTTAATGTGCAGGAACTTTTCTGCTCCAAGGTCTGCACCAAATCCAGCTTCTGTAACGACATAATCAGCTAATTTTGCTGCCATTTTGGTTGCAATTAAACTATTGCATCCATGTGCAATATTAGCAAAAGGACCGCCATGGACAAGGGCTGGGGTTCCTTCAATCGTTTGAACAAGGTTCGGTTTGAGTGCGTCTTTTAAAAGTAGCGTCAGAACACCTTCATATCCAAGTGCTCCCACTGTGACTGGCTCGCCTTCTTGATTATAGGCAACAACAATAGAAGAAAGACGTTTTTTTAAGTCGTTTAAGTCTTCTGCTAAACAGAGGATCGCCATCATTTCGGAAGCCACTGTAATATCAAATCCGTCTTCTCTAGGATACCCATTTAACTGACCGCCAAGTCCGACAACGACCTGTCGTAATGCACGATCGTTTAAATCAAGCACCCGCTTCCACACAATGCGCCGCGTGTCGATGCCGAGTTCATTTCCGTGATGGATATGGTTATCAATAAATGCAGATAAGGCGTTATGTGCAGATGTAATGGCATGAAAATCTCCTGTGAAATGAAGATTGATTTCTTCCATTGGCAGCACCTGTGAATATCCTCCGCCCGCTGCTCCGCCTTTAATCCCCATTGTAGGACCTAATGATGGCTCACGCATCGCAATGATCGCTTTTTTGCCAATTTTTTCGAAGGCTTGACCAAGGCCGACAGTTACGGTGGATTTCCCCTCACCTGCTGGCGTAGGGTTAATCGAAGTGACAAGAATCACGTGTCCTTCTTTTTGTTTCTTTAAACGGTCAAAAATAGTCAAAGATATTTTCGCTTTTGTGAAACCATAGCATTCTAATTCTTCGTCATGTATTTGCAGCTTTGCTGCGATGTCTTGAATCGGTCTCAGCTTAGCCTTTTGGGCAATGTCAATATCTGATAAATGCTTTGTGATCATAACAAAATGGCCTCCTTTTTTTACAGAAACAGCATTTTTTTTGCTCTATTTTTCATTGTAACATAATTGAAACATTGAAATATCGCCAGAAAGTTCCTATAATGAAGTGAAATTAGCTTTGGTTCAGGGGGTGGCGAGTTGCCTATTAACATACCAGTTCATCTGCCGGCAAAACAAATACTAGAGAGCGAAAATATTTTCGTCATGGATGAGACAAGGGCATTCAAGCAAGATATCCGTCCTTTGAATATCGTGATCTTAAATTTAATGCCAAAAAAAATACAAACTGAAACGCAGCTGCTGAGAATGCTCGGAAATTCTCCTTTACAAGTGTACTTTACGTTTTTGATTCCAAGTACACATACACCGAAGAATACGTCGAGAGAGCATCTAGATGAATTTTATACGACCTTTGAATCGATTCGCCATAAAAAATTTGATGGAATGATCATCACTGGCGCACCAATCGAGCACTTACCTTTTGAAGAAGTCTCTTATTGGAAAGAGCTGCAGGACATTTTGGACTGGAGTAAAACCAATGTGACGTCTACCCTTCATATTTGCTGGGGTGCACAGGCAGGTTTATATCACCATTACGGGATTGAAAAAATCAAGCTTCCCGAGAAAAAATTTGGCGTATTTGAGCATATTGTGAAAGAGAAAAAAGAAAGATTAGTCAGAGGTTTTGATGAAGTATACTATGTCCCACATTCTAGGCATACAGATATTAATACAGAACAATTAAAAAACACGCCGAATTTGAAAGTCTTGAGTATGTCTGAAGAAGCGGGTGTTTGTTTAATTGTTTCAGATGATGATAAACAAGTATTTTTAACTGGACATCCTGAATATGATACAGATACATTGATGCAGGAATATGAAAGAGATTTGTTGAAACATGATACAGTCCAAAAACCTGTCCACTATTTTATAGAAGATGGTGACACATTAATCCCAGTAAATCGCTGGAAAGCCCATGCAACCTTATTGTTTATGAATTGGCTTAATTATTATGTTTATCAAGAAACACCATACGTTTGGGAATAAAATAGACTGTGGTCTGATGATAAATCGTCAAAATGTGTTAAAATACAAATGGCTCTGTCTTCCATTATCAATTGAACCTGTTTGTTTTTTAAAATTAGTTTAATTCTTTCGTAACGAATGATATGCTCTAACTGTTTATATGTTATCTTTATGTATATGTAGACCTATGAGATTAATAGTTTTCGTACGAAGTTTTGTTGTTGTTGATTACATTTGAGGTGAATATTCTTGAATACCAATAAAAAAATATTAATCTTGACCGCAAATTATGGAAATGGACATATGCAGGTAGCAAAAACACTGTATGATGAATGCAAATCCCAAGGGTTTGAACATGTTGTAGTTTCTAATTTGTATCAAGAATCGAATCCCATTGTGTCAGAAGTGACTCAATATTTATACTTGAAGAGCTTTTCCATTGGGAAACAATTTTATCGCTTGTTTTATTACGGTGTAGATAAAATTTACAATAAACGTAAATTTAACATTTATTTAAAAATGGGAAATAAGCGTCTCGATGAATTAATTCAGTTACACAATCCGGACATCATCATTATTACATTCCCAATGATTGTGGTACCAGAATACCGAAACAAAACAGGTAAAGTGATTCCGACTTTTAATGTCATGACAGATTTTTGTCTCCATAAGATTTGGGTACATGAAAACATCGACCGATACTATGTTGCAACCGATTATGTGAAACAAAAATTAGTGGAAATCGGCACACATCCAAGCGATGTCAAGGTGACAGGTATTCCTATTAGACCACAGTTTGAAGCAGACGTGCCAAAATCGATGATCTATAAGAAATATGGATTATCATCAGGTAAAAAAGTTCTTCTCATCATGGCCGGTGCTCACGGTGTACTAAAAAATGTGAAGGAATTATGTGAGGCGCTGCTTCTCGACAGTGAAGTACAAATTGTTGTTGTATGCGGAAAGAACGCCGCGCTGAAACAATCGCTTAGCGTTCTTGAACAAGCACACCCAGATCAATTGAAGGCGCTTGGATATGTGGAACAAATTGATGAATTGTTCAGAGTAACAGATTGTATGATTACAAAACCAGGCGGCATTACTTTAACAGAAGCAACTGCAATCGGTGTCCCGGTCATTCTTTATAAGCCTGTCCCTGGTCAAGAAAAGGAAAATGCTCATTTCTTTGAGGATTATGGCGCTGCCATTGTCATTAACAGACATGAAGACATTTTAGAATCTGTGACCAACTTGCTTCAGGATGAAGAAAAATTAGAAACAATGAAACAAAACATGAAAAAACTGCACTTAAAACAATCTTCTCAAACCATTTTGGAAGATATCGTCGAGCAGTCAGATCTCATCATGAATAACAAAACTTATGCTCGCGCATTATCATAAAAAGGTGTCCGTCATTGACGGACACCTTTTCTTCATCCTTGATTTCCATTTGTTGTGTATACTTCTTCAAACGGCTGAACGACAACAAAGCCGCTTCCGGTAAACTTCATTTGAATGGACTCTCCGCTTCCCCTGCCAATAAAAGTTTTAAAGGAAACATCTGTCACAAATTCAGTTTTTAAATCCCCTGACCACGCAACAGTCGCATTCGGATCTGTATAAACAGAGTCACCCGGCTGAACAATGAGTGTCAGCGGCTCATAATGACTTGTGATTGCTACTAAGCCTGGCCCTTCTAATTTGACATTAAATAATCCACCTGCAAGCATGCCAGACACTTTTTTCATCAATTTGATATCCCAGCGGACAGATGGTTCAAACGCGAGCAGATCGTTTCCATTCACAAAAATGGATTCTCCTTGAGCCAAACGAAGAATCGAGATTTTTTTACCTTGATCTGCCACATATAATTTCCCATCACCTGTCGCCTTCATGAGTGAGGTGCCTTCTCCTGAGAGCATTTTTTTGAACATCTTTGAAACGCCGTGCTCAAAAACACCCTCACGTTCAAATTTGATTTTCCCTCGATAGGAAACCATGGAACCCGTTTTTGCCCAAATCGTGTCAGTCAAATTAATTTCTAAAAGTCTTGGTGTTTCAAGTTCGAAGACCCCTTCTCCTTTATCTTCTTGCTGCGTATTCTGAACAAATTCTTCAAGTGTATAACGATTCATGATTGCACCTCTTTCTGTATTTTTTTTATATACGGACAAGCTGCACGTGAGGTTCCGAAAAGAACGTTCTATATTTCATTGTTATTCACCAAAAAAACAAAAAAATCAAACATTCTGCTCAAAATTTGGCTCGCCTGCTTGACGCTTTACTTTTGATGGTGTATAGTGGAACCATCATTTAACAACTGCAAAGCCGTTAGGTGATGAAAATTTTTTTTAGTATGCCAAAAGGTGTGCTACAGTACTAGGAGGAAAAAGCAATATGCAAAACGGTAAAGTAAAATGGTTCAATAATGAAAAAGGTTTCGGCTTCATTGAAGTTGAAGGCGGAGACGATGTATTCGTTCACTTCACAGCTATCGAAGGTGACGGCTACAAGTCTTTAGAAGAAGGACAAGAAGTTTCTTTTGAAATCGTTGAAGGTAATCGTGGACCTCAAGCTGCAAACGTAACAAAACTTTAATCAACTAAATCAATGATGAAACGACAAAATAAAGAGAGGCTTATGCCTCTCTTATTTGATTTTCAGCTGAATTTCAATGGCTAAAATATTTTGCTTCAGTCGTTGTTCAATTTCAGAAATATCTTTTTCGAGAAAAGGTCTTCCCTTCTTTGCTACATCTACTAGCTGCTCTAGATCGCTGTATACCTCTTGAAATGTTCGATGTAATACCGTTTCGAAATCCTTATTATCCATGCCGGCCTTCCCCTTTTCCTCTATTATCCGTCACTTAGTCAAAAAGTAACTCAACCAAAACTTTCTATAGTTATATCGGCTCATTTTTTAGAATATGTTCTTTTTTCACACATTCTCTTCGTGTTTTTTTCATGAACGGATGTTTGAGCAGGGAAAACCGGGTCACAGGTGCTTACTTTTTAAGCAGTGTCTGTCCGTATTCTTTTATTTTCTCTCCTACTGTGCATTGCTGAATACAAAAGGAATGGGCGTATTTTTTGCCATATTCCTTTCGGAAGTGCTTCTTAATCAAACAATCTGAACAATACGTGTCTTGGAGATCCGTCAATTCTTGTACTGCTGTTTTTTTATCCACATTATTCAGCTCCGTCTGCTTCTAATTTCAATTTACTTTCAATTGGAACGTCTGCAAGCATCTGCCTTGCAAGCTGATCCGCTTCTGCATTTTGTTTACGATCGATGACTTCATAGGTTGGCGTAAGCCTCAGCTCTTTTAAAGCCGATTCAATCCGGTCGAGCCATTTGTTATGTATATCATCATAACAAGGCCATTCTCCTTTTAATTGATTCATGACAACAAGTGAATCGCCTCTAATCGTGACAGAATTTCTGCTTGCTCCAAGGTCTTTTAATGCTTTGACTGCCTCAAATAAAGCCGCATACTCTGCTTCATTATTGGTGGTTCCTTTGAAGGGCTGATTTTTTCTCAAACGATAAGCATCTTCTCCGAGCTTATAGTAGACGACAACCCCAAGACCAGAGTCGCCTGTTTCTTTGTGAAAACTTGCATCAAAATAGACCTGAAGCTGATCAGGTTCAAGCTTTAGTTCTTCATTTAGCTTTTCAAGTTCTTTAATAGACCACATCGCCCCTTTTTCATCTTCAAATGATAGGAGGGACTGTGGTTCTTTTTTATCGATATGTTTGGCTAAAATCAAGGCCTCTTTTAGCTCCATCCAATCTTCTTGGAAAAAAGCAATGGACCCAATCGATTTCACTTTCATTGTATAGTGTGCTCTTAATTTCATTGATCACATCGCCTTCCCGTGCTTTTAAGGTAAACATACGTTATGCTATAATCAAAAAGTTACATTTTACAATGAGAAAGGAAGTTCATGTCACTTGTTTAATGAAGGTATTTGGATCTTATTTGCAATCATTAATTTTATCATTGTTCTTCTATTTTATAAAGGATTTGGCAAGATGGGCCTTTTCGTCTGGATTGGCTTTGCGACGGTTGCTGCAAATTTACAAGTGGTCAAAACCGTTGAATTGTTTGGCTTAACGGCAACACTTGGAAACATTTTATACGGCAGTGTATTCTTTGCAACGGACGTATTGAATGAAAAATATGGACAAAATGAAGCGAGAAAAGCTGTCTGGATTGGCTTTGCCACCCTTTTAACGCTAACCGTTGTCATGCAAGAGGCTTTACTTTTCCATCCCGCTCCATCTGACATTTCTCAAACATCGCTGGAAACCATATTTGGCTTTATGCCAAGGGTCGCACTTGGCAGTCTTGCTGCTTATATCATCAGTCAAATGTTAGATGTTTATGTATATTCGTTTATTCGCCGGATATTTCCTTCTGATGGTGCGCTCTGGGTGCGCAACGCTGGAAGTACGATGATCAGCCAGCTGCTTGATACACTGATCTTCACAACCATTGCCTTTCTTGGCACCTATCCATTTCATGTATGGATCGAAATCTTCATCACGACTTATGTGATTAAATTTATCGTCGCCGCGATTGGGACACCATATGCGTATGCAGCGAAAAGAATGGTTCCGCTTGATGAAAGGGTGAAATAAATTGCCAGCTGAAATATACATTGATGGTGCTAGCGCAGGAAATCCAGGTCCTTCTGGCATCGGCATTTTCATTAAATATGATGGAAAGGCAGAATCTTTCTCTATTCCTCTCGGATCCATGAGCAATCACGAAGCAGAATTTACCGCTCTCATTGAAGGGATGAAAATCTGCGTAAAAAAAGGACTGCGTTCCGTTTCGTTCCGAACAGATTCACAGGTAGTTGACCGTGCGGCCAATGCAGGATTTGCAAAAAATCCAGCCTTTCAGCATTTTATCAAAGAGATGATCGAGCTTCAAAGCCAGTTTGATTTATTTTTCATTAAGTGGATTCCAAGCAAGGAAAATCAAGTAGCAGATCAGCTCGCTAGAAAAGCGATTCACCTTTCTAAAGGATGAATCGCTTTTTTTCGGTTATGCTAATGTATGAGGTGATACTGATTGGATAAAGAAAATAAAGGTCGTGTCACAAATGGGACAACCCCTCAAGGTGATGCGCAAACAAAAGATAAACAACCACTATCTGAGCTCGAAAATAGAGCGAAGAAAAGCAATACAAAAAGATGACCTTAGAGATCAGCTTAGCTGAAGGGCTAAAATGATTTTTATTTTAGCCCTTTGTCTTCTTTTCAGCGTGATAGAAAACCTTTGCAGCCCTAGGAAGGACGAGTACCGGAGCGGAGCGAATTTGACATTCGTGAGCACCGGAGCGCAGACCTGCGGGCGAATGCGAGGGTTTGTCTATACGCTGAGAGATCGGCTTAGCTGATCTCTATTTTACTTATCCGATTTACCATCGGTTCAATCCCTTTGATTTGATGGTATCGCAGCATGGAAGCAGCTCGTTCTTGATTGATGTTCATTTTCGTCTCATCAATTGGACAGCTCAGCGGGACATCACATTTGATCTCTGCCAATAGACGGGAGAGCTTCAAATCTTCTAATCCTGCTTGCATTTTCTTTTGCTGTGCGGCCGTTAGTTCATGAACATTTTCTAATAACCCATCAATGGTTTGATATGTTTGAATAAATTTTAATGCTGTTTTTTCTCCGATTCCTTTGACGCCTGGGTAATTATCACTTGAATCCCCCATAAGTGCTTTCATATCGATCAGCGCCTTTGGAGAGATGCCCATTTCCTCTTCAAATAAGGCTTTTGTATAATGCTTATAGTTCCCAATTCCTTTTTGCATTAGAGCAACAGTCACTTGCTCATTCAAAATCTGAAGCAAATCTTTGTCTCCAGTTAGAACAGTCACACGTGCTTCATTCTGATAGAGTGCCGCCAGCGTGCCGATACAATCATCTGCCTCAAAGCCCTTTAAACCAACGTTTACAATTCCTAATTCTTCTGTCGCTTCCTTTGCTAAATCGAATTGCGGAATGAGCTCGACAGGTGCATCTCCTCGATTTGCTTTATAATCTTGAAACAATTCATTTCGGTATGTTTGGCTTCCCATATCCCAGCAGCAAACAATATGAGTTGGCTCAAATGTCTGAACAGCGGTTAATAAATGCTTCAAATAACCATTTACTCCATTCGTCGGGACGCCGTGATCATTTATCATAAAATTGCGATGGACAGCCGTTGCATAGAACGATCTGAAAAGAAGCGCCATGCCATCAACAAGCAGTACGTGTTTATTCATTCTTATAAACTCCCTTTTTCAAAACAATACTCCTATTCTATCATAGAACATCGAATTCGACATAAAAAAGGCGCCTTCTTCTTTTGGAAAAGAAGTGGCACCCGGGGGATTACTTTTGACCGTATTGCATTTTTTTCGATTCTGCTTCTGCGTAGGACGGCATCTCTTTTTGTTTAGGGTGACGCTCATCCTGCTTTTTTGCATGCTGCTTTTTTTCCATCATCATTCCCCTTTCTCGGTTCACTTGTTAAGATGACCAAAAAAGAGAAAGTTACTCTTTACTTCTGTTTTCGTTCGACATACTCCCTGACCATATCAATCGTGACATGCTTACGCAGCGGAACAATTCCGCCTCGTGCAAGCTCATTCATCTTCGACGTAATTTCATTGATCTCGTCAGTTGTAAATGGTTCGTTTTGCTCACACTTCAAAACAGCAGTCTCTATTGCCTGCTCTCTTTTCTGCTCAAGCGCAAGAAAAGACTTGATATGAGCATTCTGTTTTTGTGAATGTGCGGAAATCTCTTCGTGTACGCTCGTCATTTTTTATCAACTGCTTTCTTTTTTATATAGTCTATCATGAATCAAATGGTTTTCAACTGGTTCTTCCATTCATTTGTTTGCTTGTATACTTGTTCTATCATCGCTTGCTCTTTCGCATCTGTCGTCAAGCTCATGATAAATGTTTGTTTTTGTTCACTCAGCTGCTTGAGCGCTTCTGTTTCATATCTTTCAGTAAAGGTCTTCACCATCATATCGTATCTGCTCTGTAATTCTTCTTTTTCTTTATCTGCCCATTTCGTCGTTAACTGGAAAAGGACATCTCGAATCGCTTCAATAAACGCTGCCTTTCCGTTCTGTTCAAAGAAAGCTTTCGCTGATTTTTGCTTCTTTAAGAGCGGCTCAAACGGCGTCAGGTCCGCTTCCACTTCAATTTGTTTCAGCTCTGCATTTTTCTCATCTGGCGGCGACAAACGGAGAGAAAAGTAAGGATCTTCTGCACACGCAGCCTGTAATCCTTTCTCCCACTCCTCTTTGAAGTATTGAGTGATAAACGATTCCATTCGAATATCAAGCGCCTTTATCTCTTGTACAAATTCAAATTCATAATCCTTTAGCGCCTGTTCAAGCGCTTTTTTCAACTCCTGCCTGAAGTCCCCTTGAGATATTCCAGGATAAAAGGCTGTCTTTAACAGATCATTTGCATAAAGTGACAAGCGCTGAACAATGTGGTAAAGCTGTTCGTGCAAGTCCTTTTTTACACTTTCTGTCACTAGCTTAGATCGTTTAATATGGCTCATTTGATCAACGATCGCTTCATAGGATGTGTTTATCTTTTTCTTTTCTGCTTGCTTTTCATCTTCCGACTGATGCAGCGTCTCATGCAGCTTGTCGACTGTTCTACATAATGTACTCGCTTCAAAATACAGCAGCTCAATCGCATCTTTCGTTAATTCTTCCTCAATAAAATAGTCAAGCTGTGTTCTAAGCTGTGCATACTGGTTATAAGGCGACTGTCCCTTTCCTTCGATCTCTTCCTTGCTGGATACGTGATGAAGGTTTGGATGCCGGATGCCTTCTTTTGTGAGCTCATTTTTCACATAGTCAAAGACGGTTTCAAGCTCTGTTTGATCCTTTGCGAGGTCAGCTGCATTGATAATAAAAAACATTTTATCCATGCTAAAAGAATCTTTTACAAGCCCGAGTTTACGTAAAAATGACCGGTCTGCTTTTGAGAAAGAATGCTGGTAGTAAGTTAAATAAAGAAGGGCATCAGCATCCTTCATATATTGAAAGGCAATCTCTGTGTGACGTTTATTCATACTGCTGGCGCCTGGTGTATCAACAATCGTCAGGCCTTTATCTGTTAAAGGTGTACTTAAATAGACCGTCACTTCCTTCACCACACAAGAAACAGCCTCTTCTGCCACATATGGCTTTAATTCTTGAAGGGTGACATTGAGCGGCGTTTGTTTTTGAATCGAATCACGGAACTTTTCATGAGCGTTTAAAAAATGGTCAACAATGATGCGGTGATCCTGTTCAAGCTCTCTTTTTTTCAGCGATCGCTCGAGTTTCGCTTGAAACGTATCTCCCTTTTCTTCTGTTATAGAATAACCGAGAATTTGATCGAGCTCTTCTAATATTTCCTGTTCGGTTTTAAACACCACTTTCACACTTTCATGCGGATGGTCTTCTGTCGGCCGGGTCAGCTTATTGATCGTGGCCGTCGTTGGTGTAGGAGATGATGGCAGCACCTTTCTCCCAACAAGGGCATTGGCAAACGAAGATTTCCCCGAACTAAAAGCACCGAATAAGGCGAGTGTAAATTCCTTCGCTTGCAGCCGCTTTGTTCGTTTTTCAAAGGACTTTCTTTGAGATTGAAGCGCGTTTAATGGCATTAAAATTTGAGAAAGCTGCTCAAACTGGTCAATCGACTGCGCTGTCGGGATATGCTGTGATTGTCGCATTTGATCAAGCTTTATCTGCTGCTGATTTTCATTTTCGCTTTCTTCCGTATGAGTTGATGCTTGATTCTGATTTAGCTCGTCATGCTGCATCCGGTGTTTTTTCACATAAAACCAATCTTCTTCGATCTGCTCATTTGTTCCGTTTTGCCATATATCCCATACATGGTCAATATCTTTTCTGATTTGATCATTTTTTTCCATGCATTGCTCCAGCGCTTGGAGCTCCTGTGCTGCCTGGAACCATTTATCTTGCTGCTTTCCCTTTTCATTCAGGAGCTGGGTTTTCAGCATCTCGGTCATTTGTTCAATCAATGGTATTGCTTTCTGTTTCGTCTGTCTTTTCAGTGCTTCACCAGCATCTTTTGCATATTGCAAAACGTATTCATTTGAAAATGTCGCACCGTGATGGATCACGTTTTCAAGCAGTGATTCTTCTACAGGCGTTTCAAACGCCATCACTTGATTTAATAATTCTTCACCAAGCTGATGCTTCTTGACTTCTTTTTTGAGCAGTTCAGCAATATGCCAGTCTACTTCTGCTTTCATTCTTGCTTTGACATCTGCTAAGAACTCGTTCGCCCGCTTTTCTTTTTCCTGCTCGGTTTTATTTTTCGCGAACAGCAGACCTACCTTAAAGCCAGGTGCTTTTGATTCAATATAATCACTTGCGAGCTCCCTCATTTTAAATGGGGTTAGATTTGCATTTTTTAAAATGTTCTCGACTTCAGAAGACACTTCATCTTCTAACTGTTTTGCTCCATTTTCAATGAAGCTGCTTTTCTCTTCAAGTTCCTTCACTTCTTTTCTTTTTTCTTGAAGCTGTAAATCAAGATCCTCTTCCTTCAGCTCTTCTTTTAATGAGTCAATATGTTCTTTTAAAACATGCTCTATTTTCTGCTCGGTATAGGCTCGAAGCGATGCTTTCGGCAATGTTTGTAATTCTTGCAGTTTCTCGATTAAACGAATCATTTCGTTTCTTGGATGCGCCTCATCGGTTACAGATGTAAAGTATAGGTGTTCTTCTTCAATGCCTTCTTTTTGAAGCATATCAACTACTTGATTTTTGTAGTCTTCAAACGCTGTCTCATGCTCATCATGTCGATCGACTTGATTTACGATGAAATAAAGATTTGGCACTTTCTCTTTAATGGAGCGAATGAAACGAATGTTTTCCTCCGAATGAACATGGTTGTAATGAACGACATAAAAAAGAGCATCTGCTTGATGAAGTATAGACGCAGCAGATAAAAAGTGAGCATGATCCGTTGAATCAATTCCGGGTGTATCAATCACTGCCACCTTTTCTTCCAGTCCTCTATAGTCCCCGCTAATTTCCACCATTTCAATCTGTTCTCCATCCTTACAAAAACGCTGAACTGCTTCTTTATCATAAGAACCGCTCATTTTTGCAAAACGGCCATCTGAGGTGTGAAGCTTTACTTCACTCTCCCCTTTCCTCACGACGACCAAGTTTGCACTTGTTGGAATTGGACTCGTTGGCAGGATGTGATCATGAAGCAGATGATTCACAAGTGATGACTTTCCAGCTGAATAGTGGCCGGTAAATGCGATATACACTTCTTCTTCTGCTTCCTTTTTGATAATCGATGCAAGTTTGGCTGCGCGTTCATGATCATCCCTTTTGAGAAGGCTTTGATATAAAACACCTGTAGTTTGAACGAGCGAATCTCGAATAGACAAGTCTTCCATGACGATAAACCCCTTTGTTTTTAGAAAAGTCAGTTATGTATGTGATACCATTTTACACAAAATGAAGAGATTTTTCTTCTGATCTGAGGAAATAAAAAAAATCTGCTGCCCGATCAGTCGCAATTGACTGCGATCAGGAAGCAGATTTTTTAGAAACACCTTTTAATACGAAGCCAATTAATAGGCTGTATACACAGACCGTACCGAGTAAGAAAACCATTGTCATGTGATCACCGTCCATCCTTCGTGATTGAGAATGCTTATCATTAATGAAAGTGTATCACAATTGATAATGATTTTCAATACTAATTTAACAAATACTGATTGAGCGCTTTCTCTTCTGTTTGAATTCTCACAGCCATCATCCATGCATTTAAACATGTGAACAAAATGGCGGTAAAATAAGCATTAAACAAAAGCGGGATCAGCATAAGCTCAATCGCCACCACTACATAGTTAGGATGCTTTAACCAGCGATAAGGTCCTTTTTTCACCATCATCGCATTTGGTACAACTAAAATCTTTGTATTCCAATACGTCCCAAGAGAACATAATGCCCAGTATCGAATCACCTGTGTGGCCAGCAGGAAAACGAGAAACACAAGAAAATAGCGCGACGGCGGCCTGTTTAACCCCCATACCTCCACCATAAGTGAGAGAAAAAAGCCCGCATGCATAGCGACCATATAAGGATAATGACTTGCACCAAATTCAATGGCACCGATCGCTTTTACTTTCTTTTCATTTCTTTTAGCCACAAGCATTTCAATAAGCCGCTGACAAACGAAGAAACCAGTGACGATCCAAATGATCATGATAAGGCCTCCTCCCATTTCATGAGCAACAGCTCTGAGGAAAAGCCCGGACCAAGCGCTCCGCAAATACCCATATCTCCCGCTTCAGCGGATTGACGTTCAAGGTAATGTTTGATCACATACAAAACTGTGGCAGAGGACATATTTCCGTGTTGTTTAAGTACTTCTTTTGATGAAAAAAGTTGATCCTCTTGTAAGGATAGACTTTCAATATAGGCGTCAATCACTTTTTTTCCTCCAGGATGAGCAAGAAAAACCGATAGATCTTCTGCGGAAAACCCTTGCTGCTCTAAAAATTGATCGACTTGCTCCTTTAACCAGCCTGAAATAATGGAAGGGATGTCACGGGAGAAAATAACCCGAAAGCCGTCACTTGTAAATTCCCAGCCCATCACATCCTCAGACTGTTTCATTGTGACGGATTGTGTACCAATCACTTTAGGGACTGTTTTTAGATGGGTATATTCCGATACACTTTTTTCTCCAGTTAAGAGTACCGCGGCTGTCCCGTCTCCGAACAAAGAGGTCCCGATTAAATTGCTTTTTGATTGATCTTGTGGCTGGAAAGTTAAACTGCACAGTTCACAGGCGACAACCAGCACCTTTGCTTCTGGAAATGCCCTTATGTATTCGTAAGCCCGGGACAACCCTGCCGCTCCGCCCCCGCACCCTAATCCCCAGATCGGTACTCGTTTCGTATAAGGCGAAAAAGGAAGAACATTCATCAGTTTTGCATCAAGACTTGGTGTCGAAAGTCCGGTGCTTGAAATAAAAAACAATGCATCGATCTCTTCAAACGGAATCGGCTTTTTCAGGAACGCCTTCTCATGAAGACAGTGTATGATCGCTTCTTTTGCATGTGCCAATGCTTTTTCCAAATAGAGATTGTTTTTCTCCTCAAAAGAGTGGTGCGTCTGATACCATTCAATTGGCTGCACAAACTGTCTGCTCTCGATTTCTCCGTTTTGAAAAGCTCTCAGCAGCCGGTCGATATCTTTAAACGATCGTTTAAATTGGGATCTAGCAAAATCAGCCGCCTTTTTCTGATCCACATGATGTTTTGGCAGACTCGTTCCAACAGAAAGAATGTACGCCATTGGCTTCACCCCTTTTTTCGATTAATATCCCCTATCGAAAAAAGGATATACATGCCAAAACGTCACAATTCAGTCAAAATATTTTCCTCCGGCTAACTTTTTGTCTTGACGACAATTGATAAATATTGGATAATATAGGTGAAAACATGATGTAGTTTTCCTCCTTCACAGGTTCGTTCTAAGCCAAGCGAACCTGCTTTTTTTATGCAAAAAAACACTTCTAAAAGAGAAGTGTTCAGAACGTAGACCCCCCCTTTACTTTAAATAAAAGTGGGGTTTTCACTTTAATTATAAAGGGTTTACGCTGGACATAGTGTTTTCCATGTATGATTTTGACTTTGTGTACAGTTATCTAGAAAAGAACAAGTTTAAACCTCTGAACCGGACACATATTGTTTAAATCCTTCTCTAGTTGTTGTACGGTAAGCGAGAATTTGCCGATATGGGCACAATATGCGTCCATACACGCATTCATTCTTTTTAAAATAATCTGCTACTATTCTCGGACGAATGTAAGGCTTGACAGGTTTTATCCCTTGATCCATAAAAACTTAGCTCTGATTCAGTTGTACTGACTTTGATTTCTTTTGTTTCTTCTTTATTTTGTAGTGGTAAGAACTTTTCTCTATGATTTTTGAGATTAATCGCCTCTGTCTCCACTTTCCACATGAGCACCCTTTTTTCAATGAAATCGTCATTATACAACACTTTCATAAGGAATCTCCCTTTCGCTTTGAATTAATGGTCAAATCTGCTGCTATCTTAGCGTATAAATATTAACGTTTCGATCATTATTCAGAATGATTTTATTTAAACATGAATGGATCACTTTTTTTGCTGATCAACACAAAGTAACAACCATATAAAAAGGATTTTTTCCACTATATACTTAATCAATATGAGTACCAAGAAAAACAGTGAAAAAAGAAAGGATCTACAACATGGTTCGGCTCTAAATTTAATTGACTGGAGTGATTGTAATGAAAAAGGTTTCCCCAAAAAAGACACCCTACAACACGATACTTCTCTCAAAGGTAATTGGTTTAGTGCTTCTTACACTGTTTCTCTTTTTTATCTGGGATATGTCTAAACCCCATTTGCAGGCGACAAATGGGCAAGCAAAAAATGTTGCCAGCAGTGACTTCCGTGACACAAGCATCAGTCTGAAAGCAAAAGATCAGTCTACAAGAACATTGGATACACATTTTAAGACCAATCCAAACCAACAGGCAACGAATAAAACGGTCTTTTTAACATTTGATGATGGTCCTTCTGCTACATCAAATCAGCTGTTAAATGTATTAAAAGCACATCACGTGAAGGCGACGTTCTTCATGCTTGGACCGCAAATCCAAGCACACCAATCAACTGTGAAAAGACTTTATCAAGAAGGACATCAATTAGGTCTTCATGGCATGACGCATGATATAAACCTCTTTTATCAGAACAGCGAGTCTCCCGCAAATGAAATGAGAGAAGCTCAGCGTATTCTTGCCTCTGTTACTGGCGTCTACAGCCGTATTGTAAGAACCCCCTTTGGCAGTGTTCCAAATTTAACATATCATCAAAAAGTACGTTTAAACCAAAATGGCTTTATTTACTGGGACTGGACGATTGATAGCCTTGACTGGAGATATAAAAACTCACAATATGTTCCAGAGGTATTGAATCAATTGCAAATGTTTGAGAAAAATAAACCATGGGAACCAAAGGTTATTTTAATGCATGATCAACCCTCTACCACAAACTATTTAGATAGCCTGATTATACAGCTAAAAGCAAGGGGCTATACATTTGCAGTCATTAACGAAACAATGCCGCCGGTACAACATTAATAGTGCTAATCACAAAAAGCCCGTATCCAAAAGATGCGGGCTTTCAGCTTGTAGACAAACCCTCACACGCTCCTTCCTAGGATCCTAGGACTTCAAAGGTTTTTTATCAAGCTAAAAAGAAGACAAAGAGTTAAAATAAAAGGTTATTTTAGCTCTTTGTCCATCATCTGAACCCCTCTCCAAGAGAGGGGTTTACATAACAGATTGCTTAGGCTCCTCCATAAGCTCCTGCTCTGTTTCTTTTTTAAATGGAATCATGTGATAAATAATATGAAGCAAAATTGCGGTAAAGCTTCCGGCCACAATGCCGTTACTTGTTAATAATTTAATCGATTCTGGCAGATGCTCAAACATTTGCGGTACGACGGTAACACCTAAGCCGATTCCCACGGAGCAAGCGACAATGAGCAAGTTCTCCTGCTTTGCAAAGTCCACGCGCGAGAGCATTTTAATACCGTATGCGATGACCATACCAAACATGGCAACCATTGCACCGCCAAGAACTGACTTTGGAATAATCGTCGTAAAGGCAGCGATTTTAGGAAAAAGACCAAATAACATGAGCAATGCCCCTGTTACGACAATGACTTGGTTTTTCTTGACGCCTGTTAATTGGATCAATCCAACGTTTTGCGAGTAGGCTGTGTACGGAAAAGCATTGAAGATTCCGCCTAATAACACAGCAATCCCCTCTGCCCGATAGCCTTTAGCCAAATCCTTCTCTTTTAATGACCGGTTTGTTAAATCACCTAATGCGAAATAAACGCCTGTTGATTCAACTAATGACACAATCGCAACTAACGTCATGGTCATGATTGGTGCAAATTCAAAGGTCGGCATCCCAAAATAAAATGGCTCAATCATACGGAAAACCTGAGCGTTTGCCACCTCAGCTGTTTCCACTTTCCCCATAAACGCAGCAACAGCTGTCCCAAGAAGAATACCGATTAAAATGGCGATCGCCTTCATAAATCCTTTCGTGAATCGATAGAGCAGTACAATGATAAACAGTACAAGGAAAGCGAGTCCTAGATTTTCAAAAGAACCATAGTCTGCACTTCCTTCTCCTCCTGCCATATTGTTCATCGCTACTGGAATGAGGGTGATACCAATAATGGTGACGACAGAACCTGTGACAACAGGCGGGAAAAATTTCACAAGCTTTCCAAAGAAAAATGAAAGAAGAATGATAATACAACCTGAAGCGATAATACTTCCATAGATAGACGAAATTCCATACTTAGAGCCAATCGCAATCATAGGCGAAACCGCAGTAAATGTACAGCCTAATACAACAGGCAGACCGATCCCAAAGAAGCGGTTTTTCCATACTTGAAGCAATGTGGCAGCCCCGCACATGAAAATATCCGCCGAGATTAAGTAAGTCAGCTGTGCAGGCGTGAGCCCGAGCGCATCTCCAACAATGAGCGGCACAAGAACAGCACCGGCATACATCGCCAGCACATGCTGAATACCCAGTGAGAGCGTTTTGACTTTTTTAGCGGCACTCATGATTGTACCTCCCGTACAAACGTGACTTTCCCTTCCTCAAGTGATTCAATACGTGCGAGCGACTCAACGCGGTAGCCCATTTGCACAAGCGCATTTCTTCCAGGCTGGAATGATTTTTCAATGACAATGCCAAATCCGGCTACTTTTGCCTTCGCCTGCTTTGCAATCGCAGCAAGTCCTTTCGCAGCTTCACCATTCGCTAAAAAGTCATCGATGATTAACACACAATCATTTTCACTAAGATGCGTATTTGAGACAGCAATCGTGCTTTCTACTTTTTTCGTAAAAGAGTACACACTGGCTGTTAATAGGTTATCCGTTAATGTGAGTGATTGACGTTTTCTTGCAAACACAACAGGGACTTGAAGAGCAAGCCCAGCCATCACAGCAGGTGCGATGCCTGAAGATTCGATTGTGATGATTTTTGTAATGCCATCATGCTTAAATAATCTAGCAAACTCTTGCCCGATCTCATGCATTAACACAGGATCAATTTGATGATTTAAAAAAGCATCTACCTTTAATACTTGATTTGACAGAACGATTCCTTCGTTCTCAATTTTTTGACGTAACAATTCCATCATTCTTCCCCCTAGCATTTTGGCAAACATTCGATTTTTTGCATAAAAAAAGCATTGCTGTCCATGAGGAGCAAGCAATGCGAAAACGATCAACGGATCTTCAGCTCAAACAAGAGCTGTTTCATTTTGCTCACTCATAGTCGGATCGTATCGGTGTCCGGTAGAAACTTGCGTGCCATCATCACGCGATTATATGAGTGTTATAGTGTTCAAATTATAACAAGATTTCAGACACTTGGAAAGCACTTTTCTAGAAAAATACCGAACTTAAATAATAGATCAGAACAAAATGTTCGTTTTTAGAATATTCAAGCATCAAAAAAGCACCCCTCTCATGAAAGGGTGCCCTTCTTTTATGATAAATACAATTTCGTATATTTATCCGTTAAGTAGTCGATTAAATATTGAACATTTAATTCTTCGCCTGTTGCATCTTGAATGATTTCAGATGGCTTTTTCCGTTTTCCATGCTGGTGAACATGTTCCGTCAGCCATTCTTTTATCGGTGCAAAAGACCCAGTTTGAATGAGCTCATCAAAATTTGGTAAATCTTTGATCATTTGCTGCTTTAATTGCGCTGCATACATATAACCAAGGGCATATGAAGGGAAATAGCCAAAGCTTCCATCAGACCAGTGAACATCCTGCAAGATACCGAGTGCATCATTAGGAGGCGTAATACCAAGATACGCTTGATATTTTTCATTCCAAAGTGCAGGCAGATCTTCAACTGCTACTTCTTCATTGAAAATCGCTTTCTCAATTTCATAGCGGATGATAATGTGAAGCGGATATGTCAGTTCATCGGCTTCAATTCGAATGTAAGTCGGCTTCGATTCATTCACTGCATGCACAAAGTCTTCTAAAGAAACATCTTTAAATTGCTCAGGTGAAGCTTCTTGCAGCTTTTGATAATACGTTTTCCAGAAATCTTCGTGTCTGCCGATAAAGTTTTCAAAGAAAAGTGACTGTGATTCATGGATACCCATCGAAGTCCCATCACATAAAAGTGTTCCGCTCAGTGCTTCATCAATGTTTTGCTCATAGATCGCATGACCACATTCATGAATTGTGCCAAAGATCGCCATTCGAAAATCATGCTCATCATAACGGGTCGTCACACGTACGTCACCTCTGCTTAACGTTACAGCAAATGGATGGACTGTTGTATCAAGGCGGCCTGCGTCAAAATCATATCCTAATTCTTTTAAGAAAAAGAGACTCAATTCCTTTTGTTTATCGATTGGGAAGCTTTTCGATAAAAATGAAGTATCCGGCTTATTAGGTGAGGCTTCGATTTTTTTCACAAGAGGAACAATAGCGTCACGAAGTGCACCAAATTTTTGATCAAGCTGTTCAACCGTCATATCTGGCTCATAGTTATTGAGCAGCACATCATAAGGCGTTTTTTTCACGCCCCAATATTGGATGAAACGCTTGTTAAAGTCAATAAGCTGTTTTAAGTATGGTGCAAAGAGTGAAAAGTCTGATTTCTCCCTTGCTTCTACCCATACATGCTCCGCTTTTGATTGCAAAATCGAGTATTCTTTAAATTCTTCTTTCGGAATTTTACTGTTTTCATCATACTCTTTTTGTGATAATTCGAGCGCCTTCTGTGTATCTTTTGACAGCTCATCTCGATGTTTGTTTAATGCGAGAAGAAGATCTCTCATTTCATCAGAAGTCTTCATATTAAAAATATCACTTGATAATTGACCGATCGTTTCAGCTCTAAAATCCGCACTTTTTTTAGGTGCTTGTGTTCTAGAGTCCCAATAAAGTAAATGGAGCGCCTCTGTATAATGGGCGATTTTCCCTAGTAATTGATAAAACGCTTTCTCAGTTGCTTCAAGACTCATGCGTTTGTTCCCCCAATCAATAAAATATGTATGTACGTTTCAAGGCTACTTCAATGAATGTTCTTTTGTCAATGAAAAAGGAGGATACACCGTGGTATCCTCCTCATTTGCAAGCTTTCACCTATTTAAGATGTGATGATGGGCTTCACTGGCAGGACGGATTCAATTTTACTTTGAAGCTTAGTATCTTCCTGACGATCAAAGTAAATATGAATGCTTCCTGCGTCTTGGCTTGTCCGGATCAGTCTTCCGATCCCTTGGCGTAAGCGAAGCAGCATATACGGAAGGTCAACTTCAGCATGTGCATCCTTTGCTTCATTCCGTTTCGCTTCAAATACTGGATCATGCGGCGGATAAGGAAGTCCCCAGATGATCACATTCGTTAATGATTCACCTGGAATATCAAGCCCTTCCCACAGATGAACTGAGCATAACACGGATGTTTCATCAGCTTGGAACTTTTGAACTATCGTGCTGATTTCCTCGTCTCCCTCAAAATATACGTCAAACGGAAGTGATTCATTTGCTGCTTCAAGTTGTTTTCTAAAGAAATGAAGTTCATCAAATGAAGGGAAGAGAATCAGAGATCGTCCTCCATTTTCTTTCAGCTGAGTCATCACTTGCTGTGCTTTTGCCTCTTGCTCAGCGAGCTGCTGAATTCCATGGAAATAAATCTTCATTTGTTCATCGTAATCATACGGCGAAGCGACACTCATTGATAAGTAATCTTTAATCCCAAGACTTTCAGCTAAATAATCAAAGGATTGATTCTCAGACAATGTAGCGGAAGAGAAAATATATGGTCTTTTTTGCGAGAATACTTTTTCGCCAAGTACCTCTGCGACCGTCTTCGGCATCACAACAAATGTTGTATCTAATTCCTGTTTTTCCAGCCAGCTAATGGCATTTTTTTGATAAAGCGATAAAGAATACGCCATTTGTTCAATGTATTCTTCCACAACAGATAATTCGTATTGATCGATCGTATACATCTCAGATTCAAACACGAGCGCTTCTCCGATTTTTTCAAGCAAGTCACACAATTCACTTGCAGAACGCTTCACCTCATCGACACGCCCAATTTCAAGCCGGTGCGAGCCTTTGACTTCTTTGGCATGCGTTTTTAAGAGATAAAAGAACTCATCGTTTGTTGCAAGTGCATCTTCAACAAGCTCTGCAAATTCTTCGCGTATGTCGTTTTGCAAAAGACGTTCCAAAAATGTTTCGAGCGTTGATTGCTTCACTCGGTACGTTAACGCTTTTTGTGCGGCAAACTCGAGAAGATGTCCCTCATCAAATACGACGGAGCTATGCTCAGGAAGCAGCGGAAGCTGACCCTCACGTTTCCGGGATTCCTTCGTCCACACATGCTCCATGTAAAAATCATGTGAACAGATGATGAGATCTGTCGCTTTCCGGTAATGATCTCTTGATAAATTCAGACCGCAGCGATGACGCATATCGCACGTCAGGCAGTCCTGAAACGAGTCATAGCCAATTCGTGACCATTCATCATTTGATAACTCTGGATACTCTTTTCGATCGCCATACGGATAAAAGGTTTGCATGCCATGTGATTCATGAACAAATGAAGGCAGTGATTCATAAATATCGAGCCACTTTTCATCATCTTCACGCTGCATCGTTTTCTCCAGCTTTTTTAAGCATAAATATTGATCATGCGATTTACTTAATCTCGCATCTATTTGAATATCAAGGTGATTGGCAATTTTATAGATATCACCTTCTTGTTTAACGAGCTGTTCAATTAACGTTTCGTCTGCACATGCAATAATCGCAGGCTTCCCTGTATACCTTGCATATGTGACGGCAAATAATAGATAGACGATGGTTTTGCCTGTGCCTACCCCAGCTTCGGCAAACATCACACTTTTTTCTTTAAAGGCTCTTTCTAGTTGAAAAGCCATAAATATTTGTTCATCTCGAAGATCAAAGCCCTTTTCTGGCAAAATGTCATAAAACACATCACCAATCCAGTTGCCCAGTTCTTCGTAAAAATTGTGTTCTTTTGATAATGAAAAAGGCAAACGAGATGCTGTCACCTGCTTCAACCCCCAACTTTTGAATCATTCAGACATTCAATAGTACCATTTACGCTGGGGAAAAACAATCTTTTTTTATGAGCGCAGGCGATGTTGATAGCTTTCCTTCATTAAAAATGCATGCTCAGAACGTTCTATGTATGCCTGAGCCAGCGCCAAATCTTCAATGGCTGCCGTAAGCTGAGCAGATTGTCCACCTTCATGCCCTTCAATTTCTTGAGCAGTCGAAGCGAGTGCTTTTTGGATTAACTGAATTTGATCATAATGAATCATGAAGACACCTCTTTTTTTAAAATCAAGTTCAGTTTATTCCGCCTTGCTGAGAGTTATACCTTTTCTGCATAAAAAAGCCGCACCCTCTTTCGGTGCGGCCATTTCTTACGATTCGGTTGGTTGCTTTCTAGGCGGGCGTTTTCCCCAATATTGATAATAGTCTGTTTTAATAAATCCATTAAACAGTTTTCTCTTTTTCGTCGCTTTTCTTCCGAAGCACTCTTCGAATTTTTCGTGTGACGTTAAGATGTAAATGGACCATGTATCTAGGTTCTTAAACGCTTCACCCATTCCTTGATACATTTTTTCAACTGCTGGTTTATCACTCAGTCGTTCACCGTAAGGAGGATTTCCGACAATCACACCGTACTCTTCTCTTGTTTGAAAGTCTTTTACTTGCATTTGTTTAAACTCAATCAGTTCACTCAGTCCTGCTTCTTCTGCATTCATTTTTGCGATATCTACCATACGATGGTCGATGTCACTTGCAATAATGCGGAGCGGCTGATCATAGTTTGCTTTTTCTTCTACTTCCACACGCGCTTTGTTCCATACGTCTTCACCGATCCATTCCCATGATTCAGACGCAAAATCCCGGTTAAATCCTGGGGCAATGTTTTGTCCTATCATCGCTGCTTCAATGGCGATTGTTCCTGATCCGCAGAAAGGATCAACAAACGGACGGTCAGGTGTCCAGTTCGTTAATAAGACGAGCGCAGCAGCAAGCGTTTCTTTAATAGGTGCTCCGCCTTGATCCATGCGGTATCCGCGTTTATGAAGACCTACACCAGATGTATCAAGCGTAAGAACCGCTTTATCTTTTAAAAGAGCGATCTCGATTTTATATTCAGGTCCCGTCTCTTCAAGCCATTCAGACTGAATGTTGTAGGAGGATTTAAGCTTTTGCGCAATGGCTTTTTTGACGATGCGCTGGCAGTCCGGCACACTGGCAAGCTGAGATTTAACAGATTTCCCGATGACAGGAAACGTACTGTTTTTTGGTAAAAAAGCGGCCCAGTCAATCGCTTTCGTCCGTTCAAAAAGCTCATCAAATGTTTTTGCCGAAAATTCAGCAACTTGTACCTTGATCCGGTCTGCTGTACGCAGCCAAAGGTTTGCACGGCAAATCGCAAGAGCATCCCCCTTGAAAATCACTTTTCCGTTGTCGACTGTGCACTCATAGCCAAGGTCTCTTACTTCTTTTGCAACAATTGCTTCAATTCCCATTGGAGCTGTTGCGATGAGTGTATAGGTTTTCATTGATTTATCACCTGTTTTCTCGTCCTTTTATGTATTCAAGATAAAAGCTCTCCATATGTTGAAATAGGAGAGCTTTGTTTCATCATGTTTATTATAACGGATATAACGTTCTGTAAGCCATGTTTTGTTCCATCGTACTGCAAACGGCAAATGCCTCGTACTCAGGTGGTAATCATCTATCTACAGAATTCTCTGTCCTTCTCTCCGTTTGGTTCCTTTGAGAAAGTTCCCCTACCAAGTTTGGGTTTCTCGCTCGAGGGGTTTACCGCGTTCCACTCTCACCATTTCTAGTGAGACTTCGTCACTGTGGCACTTTCAAGGATACTTTGCCATATCCTAAAAAGGACGTAGGCATTTTTCCTGCCGTCAGCCTTTCCCAGGCTGCCCTGGCTTATTTTTTCGCCAGGCACGAACACTACGGGCATCTCAGCACCGTGCGAGCATGGACTTTCCTCTGCAATGCTTTAAATAGCATTACAGCGATTACCCGAACGTTAATCAATAAGCGTTATTATAAACGACAATGACATCTGACACAAGCTTTTTCAGCAACACTCAATCATAAAGTTTGCTGCCGAATACGTGTTTCTCAAGGTTCGATAGTCTTTTTAAAATATCAAAGTTTGTTGTATTAGACTGTGCAGGCTGTCTTTTCCCTTGTTCAACAGCTTCTTCAAGCTGTTTTGACAAGTGGAGGTTTTCTTGTTGAAGTTTTTCGATTTCTTGGTTGAATGTCTCATAGTCTTTAATGACCATATCTAAAAATTTATCGACTTCTTCTTGTTTGTACCCTCTGACACCTGTTTTAAATTCTTTTTCTAAAATTTCTTTCGCAGAAAGCTTTACTTTATCAGCAAGCATCTTTTTCACCTCATATCGTGAATTCATAGTATATTTTTTCAGAAATACGTGACGTTGTCAAATTTTCTCTTGCTTTTAATCAAAAAACGGATCTTCCGCCTCAACCTGCGCTCTTAGATCATCCATCGTGATGTACATAATCGGGTAATCGGTATAGGCTTCCGCCTCCCTGATCATATACTTCGGCGATCCCTCATGCTCGGGATCATATAAGACGAGAAGACCATCTGTTTTTTCAATAAAAAAGCGGTTCTTTTGTTTAAATTGTGCCGGACTTTCGTACGGTCTATGCGTGACACTTTCTACAAAATCGGCCTGTGCAAGAATTCCTTCATACAACTCTTTGTTTTGTTCATTCCAGCGCTCTTCCTGTTCATAAAATGGCGTAATGACTGCAAGTTTTAACGCTGGATATTCCTCCTGAAGCTCAAACACCACTTCGGCTGTCCAAATTTCTGCCCCAAGCTGGCCTGAGATGAGAACCCATTCCAGACCTTCTTCGATAAGGGCTGTCAGCCTTTTTTGAAGCTCCGCTTTTATGTATTGAAGTGCAGGCTCGTCTTGTTTGAATATCCCAAGCTCAAACGGCTTGTACCCTGTGACAGCAATAATTTCCATTTTTTCACCTGCTTTTAAAAAATGGGACTTATAAAAGTCCCATTCACTTTATCTGTTACAGCAAGGTCCACCGCAGTTAAAGTGTTGATGTGTTGTCGGGTCCACCTGAGAAAACGTATGCGGGAAGTAGTGAACATGTTTGAAATTATGGTGGTGAACATTTGTCACATGCTGCGGGTGGATATGCGGCACAATTGTTGTTGACTCGCTGTGTGTACAGCAATGATTCGTCGGATGAACAATTGGCTGTGTAACATTCGGATGGCAATGATGGTGATGATGGTACATGTAGCATTCCCCTCTCCTTTATTTTCTTACATTAACAATGTATGAATTAAGAGGTGTACATGTACTAATGCATTAACCTATTTTAAAAGTTGGCAAGAAAAATATCTTTATAGTTTGAAAACACAAAAGCGACCAAAATGACCACAAGAAAAAACAAGTAGAAAAGACCCTTATACATGCTATACGCTCCTCATTCAATATCTAACGTTATTTTACAGGATTCGCGGACTTTCTACAATAAAAGTGCTAAACAATTTTTATTTTCGGCCGAGAGCCGAACGTTGTCATTTTTTGCGCTTTCCCGGGTAATAATATTTCATTGCCCAACTTTTCTCAATAGCCGTTTTTTTCGCTTCTCAAGCTCTTTTGTGTCTCGCTCGCTTAACGATGAGAAAGATAATAAAGATTCCGTGATGGAAAGAGCTGACCTTGCATCTTTTTGGCGATGCTCTTTACACTTCGCAAGCTCTATACCCGCTTTTAATGCTAAATGGACATCACTTGATTCAAATAATGTTTCCCAAATTCGAACTGCTTCATCCCACTCGTTTAGACGTTTATATTGTAAGGAGAGATCAAAAGCCGCCTGATTGGCATGTTCAAAATTAGCACCTGTTAATTCCCGCAAATGCTTCGTAGCTTCCTGTACATCACGATGCGCAAGATGCCACCTAGCCAGCGCGTATTTCTCATCATGCTCCTTTACCGCATCCATAGATAGAATTTTTTTGGATAGATGAATGTAGAGGCTAATTAACGAAAGGACGTCTAATTCATTATGAGTCAAAATCCCTTCAATGAGCTTCGGATTTTGTTCCTTTAAAAAGTGAAAATAGATCATCGGTGCCAAAAAACCCGGTGTGTCTCCTTCCCGGTGAACGTGCAGCTCTTCTTTTTCAACCACAGACAGCGCCATTCGTTCATATTTATGCTTCCACAACCGTCTTGACCCATGCAGAAGATCAAAGTGGCCAAACTCTGGAAGCGCAGGGATTTGATCTCGTAGCAAAGTATGTCTCGTTTTCACTTGCGGCCAATCGAATGATTTTCCATTATATGTAACGAGCGATTCTACGTTCACTTCATCGAGAAAGCTTTTATAAAGAGCCGCTTCATTTCCCGGATTTGTGAGCAGGTGCTGTTTCACCACTACTTTGTCAGCAAAGACCCGCGCATGTCCTAGCAAGAAGATCATATTTCCCGTTCCACCAGATAATCCAGTTGTTTCTGTATCAAAGAAAAACAGTTCATGCGGCTTGTAACCTTTAGCCGATAGAGAATGCTGGATGCTGCTTTTGTTCCATGCCTCGATGATCTTTGGCAGTTCCGCAAACGAGTAGAGTCCATGCTTATCATCTAATGAATAGGTGACTTCTCGAATGAGACAAAAAGAATCCTCAAAGTGATAAGGAGCTGCACCCAATTTCTCCCATTCCTTTAAAAATGGAATGTTTTCGGCCGTCACAGGCAGAGGTTGCCCTTCCACTGGTTTTGGCCGTTTTTCGTTTGGCTGGTTGTGCGATAGGTGCTTCTTCATTCGATTTAATTTCCCTTTTAAAGACATGAGTAAGTATCTTCCTCCTTCCCCTTAAAATACAGACATCAATTCAACAATGCTGCTTTTTCCGCTCACCTCTCTCATTTCCATGCCAATGCAGGATGGACAGCCGTTCTCACAGCGGCACCGCTCTATCAGCTGAATGGCTGCACCTGCTATTTCATCGAAACGAGCTTGGACTTCTTTGCTTAAACCGATTCCGCCAGGATAGTGGTCATATAAAAAGACTGTCGGTTTACCGGTATGTGCCGCTTTAATTTGTGAAACAACATGAATATCTGAGCGGTCACACATCACAAAAGCAGGTACAATGTGCTGAAGAACATTTGCGATGCCAAGCAGGAGCTGTTCAAGTGTTTTCTCTTCAAATCTCCGCTCTGCTTCATGTAATTCAAACCAAGCAGCACTCGTATGAATTTCTTCTTCAGGTAGGTGAATTGGACCAGAGCCGATATTTTCACCAGTACTGAGCCGGATTTTTTTGAAAATTGTTGGCATTGCGTTGACAGTCACATCACCGTAGTGAACAGATACTGCTTCTTTCTCTGTTGTCTGATCGATTTCCAGTACCTTGAGCTGAACAGCTAAATTCGCATCTGTATAGTATTCTACATCCACTTGTTTCACATAAGCCTTCAAATGCTCATAATCTAGCTTTTCTACTTGATACTGAACCCCTTCATGTAAATAAATCGCCTCATCATGAAGCAGTGTCATTGCACTGAATCGATCCATCTCTCCAATAATCCGAACATTCGCTACGTCGGATTGATCCACAATTACCACATTTTCTTGGCTTGCAGACCGCAGGCTGATGCCATGCGCTGGGAACGATTGATCTGACCAATAATACCGGTTCCCGCTAAAATGAAGAACCCCTTCCTCATGTAAGTATTGCAAAATGTCTTCTACTTCCATGCCGCCAAACTGTTCATCCGTCCGAAATGGCAGCTCGTAGGAAGCACATTTTAGATGATCCACTAAAATAATGAGATTTTCAGGATTGATTCTGGCTGCTTCAGGCGGTCTATTAAAGAAATATTCAGGGTGTCTGACAATATATTGATCAAGGGGTGAGGAACTCGCCACCATGATAATGAGCGCCTCCCCATGACGCCTTCCAGCACGTCCTGCCTGCTGCCATGTACTCGCTACACTGCCAGGATACCCCGTCATAATGCATACCTTTAGCTGACCTATATCTACCCCTAATTCTAGTGCGTTCGTGCTCACGACACCTAGAATGTCTCCTTCTCTTAACCCCTTTTCAATCACGCGCCGCTCTTTTGGCAAATAGCCTCCGCGATACCCGCGAATCGATTTTGGACCGATTTCTTTTTTCACAAGCTCTTGAATATGACTTAAAATCACTTCTACTCGTACTCTGCTTCTAGCAAAAACGATCGTTTGAATTTTTTCTTTTAAAAATGTTTTAGCCAATTGGTTGACGACAGTGGCAGCGCTTTGTCTAATATTTAATGGTTTATTCACCACTGGCGGGTTATAAAACACAAAATTCTTTTTACCGCTAGGCGCTCCGTTTCGTTCAATAAGATGCACTTTGCTACCTGTGAGCTGCTGCGCCAGCTCTTTTGGATTTGCAATCGTTGCGGAAGTACAAATGAAAATCGGATCACTTCCATAAAATGCACAAATTCGTTTTAACCTGCGAATCACATTAGCCACATGACTGCCAAATACGCCTCGATATGTATGAAGCTCATCAATGACAATATACTTCAAATTCTCAAATAAACTGACCCATTTCGTATGATGAGGCAAAATAGCTGAATGCAGCATATCTGGGTTTGTGATGACAATATGTCCTGCTTGTCTGACTCGCTGCCGAATGGCCGGGGAGGTATCCCCGTCATATGTTTCACTATGAATCGGAACATCCATCTCGTGGATGATCTCGTTAAGTTCACTCTTTTGATCCTGTGCGAGCGCTTTTGTTGGGAATAAATAAAGAGAGCGGTTTGTCTGGTCTTCTGCAATCGACTGAAGAACAGGCAGATTGTAGCAAAGCGTTTTACCTGAAGCTGTTGGTGTAACCGTTACTACATGCTCACCATCCATTACTCGTTCAAAGGCTTCTTTTTGATGAATATACAGCTCTTTCACGCCTCGTTTTTCAAGCGCCTTTTTTAGCCTGTCGTCCACTCTTTCAGGAACGGGTGAGGTCTGTGCAGGCTTTGCTTCAATTTCATGCCAATGTTCTATCTGTTCGTCTTTCTTTAATTCTTCTATCAGTTCGTTCATTGTTTTCTTTTTCATATTGCGTCCACCTCTCATTCTAGTGTACCGAATATTTGTTTGCATGACTAGGCGGCAATTTTTTGATGCGGACTTATGAGCAAATACTTTGAACTGTTGTAACAGTATCGATTACACTTCTATAGTGAAATGATTTTATCAAGGAAGAAGATGATCAGATTGAAAAACGAATTTAAGCCTTTATTTGAACCATTTACGTTTCCAGGAGGCGCCTCTATTGATGGCCGGTTAGTGGTTGCTCCAATGACACACTTTGGTTCTCATGACGATGGCACCATTTCAAAAGACGAAATTGACTTCATTACAGCTAGATCAAGTGAAATGGGCATGGTGATTACAGCATGTGCGAATGTGACTCCAGATGGGAAGGCATTTGAAGGACAGCCTTCTATCGCAAGAGATGAAGATATCCCTGGCCTGAAAAAACTGGCTTCAGCTATCCAGGCAAAAGGAACAAAAGCCATCATTCAAATTCATCACGGTGGCTCTCAGGCTCTCCCTCATTTAGTTCCAAACGGTGATGTGGTTGCGCCAAGTGATATGTTTAAAGATGGAAAACAAATTGCACGCGCTTTGAAAGAAGAGGAAATTACTCATATTATCGACTCCTTTAAAGAAGCGGCAAGAAGAGCGGTTCAAGCAGGGTTTGACGGCGTGGAAATTCACGGGGCAAACGGTTATTTATTACAGCAATTTTACTCACCGCATAGCAATCAGCGTACAGATCAATGGGGAGGAAACGAAGAAAAACGTCTAGCTTTCCCTATTGCTGTTGTAGATGCAGTTAAAGAGGCCATCAAAGAGCATGCGGCTAAACCGTTTATCTTTGGATACCGGTTATCTCCTGAAGAACCAGAAACACCTGGTTTAACAATGACAGAGACGTTTACATTAGTGGATGTTCTCAAAACAAAAAGCCTCGATTATTTGCATATCTCTTTAATGGAGATTGGCTCTAAAGCAAGACGAGGCGCAGATTCTAATAAGACACGTATGGAACTGCTAAAAGAACGCTGCGGCGATGCTCTTCCGCTTATTGGAGTAGGCAGCGTCATTACAGCTGAAGATGCACTCCATGCTTACAATCAAGGAATTCCTCTCATCGCTGTCGCACGAGAGCTAATCGTCGACCCAGATTGGGCAAAGAAAATTAAAGAAGGCAGAGAACAAGAGATTGAAACCGTCATTAAACGCAGCCAAAAAGACAAGTATCTTATTCCAGAAGGATTGTGGTCTGTCATGGAAGCGAGTCAAGGCTGGGTTCCAATGGAGGATTAATGTTCTCACCTCAATAAAAAACTACCCTATCAATGGGTAGTTTTTTTCATGAACTATTTCATTTTCACTGTAAAGAGCTTGGACGTCTGCTTTTCTACAGAGCCTTTTGGTTCTTTATCAAGTCGTTCGATAAGGTCACCGTTCATAATCACAATCGGTGTCACTGTACTTGACGCTTTCTCTTCAATCAGTTCTAAATCACACGTAATAAGAGGATCCCCGATTTTCACCTTATCCCCTTCTTTCATGTGCGCTTCAAATCCTTCACCATTTAACCCAACTGTTTCAAGTCCGATATGAATCAGAAGCTCAAGCCCCGAGAGTGTTCGAATGCCAATTGCATGTTTTGTATGGAAGAGCTGAATGATTTCACCCTCTACTGGTGACACAATCGTCCCACTTTTTGGTTTTACTGCTACGCCGTCTCCCATCATTTTTTGAGAAAAGACGGGATCTGGTACATCAGTCATATCCATTAACTCTCCATCAACTGGAGAATAAATGACTTCTTCCTTTACATCATCTTGGTTTTTTCCGAAACCGAATAATTTTTTCAGCAATGTCAATTTGCTCCCTTCAAGCTTTGCTTCCTAAATCTATTTCGTGTATGAAACTTTACGCCCATACACCTTGCTTTCATTCAACACTATTTAATCATAATTTTTTCCTCTCATCAATTGATAACCGCCTGAGCCCCCTCTGCATAGGCTGTAGATGAGAGGTGATTCAGATGAAACATGAAGGCGAAAAAAAACATGAAATGCTGGCAAATGAAGATATGCTATATGAAGCGATTGAACAATTTTTTGCATCCTCCCCGTTTCACGAGATATTAAATAGCGCAGAGGCACTCATGACCACATCGCATTCACTTGCATCCATTACGACCGATGTGACAGAGGATGAACAGAATGTGTATATCGAGATTCAATTTCCAGACCATTTTGTCGAAGGAGACATTGCGCTAGAAGTAAAAGCCCAATATTTACACTTATCAGTACAGGAAAAAATCAAAACGAATACGACTACCTCGTATTCAAGTTTTACTAAAACGATTTTAATGCCGGCAAAAATAGATGAGACAAAAATGAAGAGTGTGTGGAAAGATCAATCGCTTCATGTGTCTGCGCCAAAGCAAACAACCCAATAGTTCAATCTATTGGGTTTAGCTATGCTTTAAAAATGCTTGTAAATCCTTTCGCCAATGAGCCTACTTGATTCATTGTACTCATCATTTGGCCAGCTGTATCAAACATTTTGTTAAAATCGTATTGCCCATTCGTCTTTTTGAATTGTGACAGCACACTTTTAAATTGAGATGGCTGCTGTTTTTGCGGCCTTGGCAATGGATAAGGGTTCATAGGCGGCTGCATGGGCATCATGCCTGGAGGCGGCTGCATTTGGGGTGGATTCATCGCTTCAGGCGGCTGCATAAGCGGCACGTTTTCTTGGTATCCATAAGGCGGCTGATAAACAGTAGATGGTGCCTGATTCATTCCCCCTCCACCTTGATACGGCGGCATGAAATAGTCTGGAGGCTGCGGAGGCTGCTGCTGCATCTCTGGATACGGAAAAGGCCTTTGCTTGAATTGATTGAATTCATAAGGCTGCTGGTTTGAATAAGGGAACATCTATCTCGCTCCTCTCGCTCTCAACACATATTGATGTCACTCATATATTATGACCAAGAGCAGAAGATGTGCCTAAAGAAGCCATAAGAAAAACGCAGCATCATGTCTTTAGCTGCGCTTTTTGATTTCTTCTATTAAAAGGTTCAGAGTGTAAACCACTGACTCAACTAAATTTTTTACACGGGGTGCGTGCTGTTTACCAAAATAAGATTGCAGGACAACCTCTTTACCATTTTCTTTTACGGCTTCAAGCTGTTCTTGGTGTAAATATCTAGGTTTGGCCTGCTCAATAAACGAGATCGCAGCGGTGAGCCACTCCTCCATTTTCTGATCAAATGTAACAACGGCCGGCTGAATATCCGTATAAAAATCATACGATGGGTATTCCTCTTCAGCCTTTCCCTTTTGGTACTGCTTATACGCTTCTTCGATCCATATTCTCAAGTTTTGTGTATGTTCAAGTAATGTTTGATTATCCAAAGTGTTCACCTCTATGAACCATCCTATCAAACGTTTACCTATTGCTCAAATAGAAAAGCTATCCGGCGTGATATGCCGGTCTTGCTGCCAGTTTATACTCGGCTGCATGAAGCTTCACTTCACAGTCCTTTACTTCTGATTCAAGCCGGTCAATCATTTGTTCTTGCTCTTCTATCGCTGCACGTTTCGTCTGCTTCACAGCAAGAGACAGCTCTTCCTCCACCGCATCAATTTTTCGCTCGATTTCCTCTAACAACTGCATAATGGATTCTTTTGATACAAATTCGCTCATCATCAGATTCCTCCTTTATTGTCTCTCGTTACATTCTCTTTTCTTTCTCCCCCTCCTTCACACATGACAAAACTAGAAGCAAATCGCCATTCTAAGTGTAGATGAGCGCTATTTCTTCCTTTTCGACAGATGCTTGTCCTTCTTTGTATGATTGCGTCCGATTGTGTAAATTCTAAGGACAAAAGGAGGTAGATTTCATGAAAAAGCAGCCAGCACCAAAAGAGCAAAAGCCAAAAGGGAAAGAAAACAGTCCAGATCAGCTTGATAAAAAGCTCGGCGGTCCTAATCGTCCATCTACGTAAAAAAAGCAGGCACCCCCTGCTTTTTATTTATGCAAAAAATAGTGCTCTAATGAGAAAAGAAAACGAAGCTGTCTTTTTTTATGGAAATACCAGTCGGTCAGATCAATCTGCTTTGGCAGCGGCTCTGCCTCAAATAAAGATGGACTCAATTTCTTTTGAAACCAATCTTCCCTTTGATCGTCTAATGAATGTGTCATCACCGGATAAACCGTCCGAAGAAAAGGTGTTGACCTTCTAGCGATCCCTAAAAACGGCTCAAAATCAAACCGAGACCCCGTATGCGGAACGGTATGCAAAAAATGATAAAAATCCGAAAACAAATCGGCTCGAAATAATAGTTTCGCTAGTTTTTTACCTAATGTAATACGTTCCTTTACATTGGAAAACTTCCGTATGGTTAAGCCGTACAAATGCCCGTCCACCGTTGGAAAAACAACGGTTTGGAAATGTCCCCACTCGCTGAAAAGATATTGAATCGAGTGAAAAACATTCTTTTTCAGAAGAGGATTTTGTATAATAGGAGATTGTATAGTATATTGTTCATTTATGATGAGTGCATATAGCAGACGCTCTGTGTCACGCTTTAGCCAGAAACGTTCCCACTCAGCGCTCATAAACCGAGACACGGAGAAATAAGGCAGCAGATGAAACAAAGGTTTACTGCACCTTTTAGACCATTCATACAAAAGAAGCTGAGGGTAAGCATCCGAAAAGATCAGCCAATTCGCTCTTTCATATGCTGTGAAAAAAAGGTGCCCCTGCTGATCCGTTAAACCCGGATGGAAGAGCTCGCCCTTTAAATCCGTCATGGACCACCCAGCATTTCTCGAGACAAAGGAAGCGAGCAGCGACCATTTCATCTCTGGATGCCGGTCATAAAAGCGCTTGTAAGCATTTGTCCTCGTCAGGTTGTCTTTATTTTTTGCTTTCGTTTCACGCAAAATTTGCTGAGTGATGATGTGCTCTTCTTGGGACAACATGGTGATCTCTCCAATACAAAATGCATTAAAAGGAGGCTGAAACTTGATGATTCGGTATCCAAACGGAAAATCGTATCAGCCCATTCAACAAATTGGGACAAAAAAAAGAATCAGCGGCGAATCCTCTTATAGTAACCGCGGGATGACGCTTGAGGCTGATTTAAATGAAACGAACCAATATTATTTGGTCAACGGGATCGCAGTCATTCATAAAAAGCCTACCCCAGTTCAAATTGTGAATGTGGATTACCCAAAAAGAAGTGCTGCTGTCATTAAAGAAGCCTATTTTAAACAATCATCCACAACAGACTATAACGGGGTGTACAAAGGCCGCTATATCGATTTTGAAGCAAAGGAAACCAAAAGCACTACCTCGTTTCCGCTCAAAAATTTCCACGACCATCAAATTGAGCATATGAAACAGGTTGAAAAGCAAGGCGGCATTTGTTTCGTTATTATATCCGCTTTTGGCTCCGTTTATTATTTGCCCGCTTCAGATCTCTTTTACTTCTGGGAGCGGCAGAAGAAAAACGGCCGTAAATCCATTAGCAAAGACGAATTAATGGAAGCTGGCCACATAATGACACTTGGATATTCGCCAAGAATTGATTATATTAAAGTAGTGGAGACACTTCATTTTTCGGATGAAAGCAATCAGCAATTACGTTCGAAAAAGGTTTAACACGAAAGGTTGAGATGTGATGTCTGATCAATTTACAAGTCGTGAACAGCGACGTAAAGCAAGTCAAGTTAACAATAAGAAGCAAAAGAACAAAAAAGGCAAAAAGAAAGCAGGTCTATTTAAAAAAATATTTTTATCTTTACTCGTGATCGGTCTACTTTGTTTAGTTGCCGGAATCACAACTTTTGCCGTTTTTGCATCAAGCGCTCCTTCTATTGATGATAGTAAGCTTAAAACACCATACTCTTCAAAGCTTTATGATAAAGACAAGAAAGTGTTTGCAGAAGTTGGTGCAGAAAAAAGAACGTATGTCTCGATAAAAGATATACCCGATGTGGTAAAAGACGCATTTATTGCGACTGAAGATGCACGTTTTTATAAGCACCACGGGATTGATCCAATCCGTATCGGCGGTGCCCTTGTCGCAAACGTTGAGGACGGCTTTGGTGCTGAAGGCGGAAGTACCATTACACAGCAGGTTGTGAAAAACTCCCTCCTAACCAATCAAAAGACGTTAAAACGGAAAGTACAGGAAGTATGGCTCTCGATTCAGCTTGAGCAAAAATACTCTAAAGATGAAATTTTGGAAATGTATTTAAACCGGATTTTCTTCTCTCCTTATGCTTATGGAGTTGGGAAAGCAGCTGAACAATTTTTCGGAGTCACAGATTTAAATAAACTAACCGTTGCACAAGCTGCTACACTTGCAGGTATGCCGCAGAGTCCTTCTGCCTATAACCCAGTGAAACATCCCGAGGCAGCGGAAAAACGCCGTAATATCGTTTTAAGCCTTATGAAAAAACAAGGCTACATTTCAGAAAAAGAATATGACGTTGCAAAAGCAACCCCTGTCAGCAAGACAGTTGTTTCAGCTAGTAAATATAAGAGCCAAAACTCTAGTAAGTACTCTGCCTACATTGAAGAAGTAATGGAAGAAGTACAGAAAAAAGCCAAAGTGGATGCATCAACTGACGGATTAAAAATCTATACTTCCCTTGATCGAAATGCACAGGATCATCTAAATGATATCATCAATGGAGATTCAGTTGGATTTACGAAAGGGATGCAGGCGGGTGTGACCCTGCTTGATACGAAAAATGGTGAAATACGCGCCATTGGCGGTGGACGTGATGTACCAGCCGGCGGCTTTAACTATGCGACGGATGCAAAACGCCAGCCAGGGTCCACAATCAAACCGATCTTAGATTACGGCCCAGTCATTGAAAACAAAAAATGGTCAACATATCAGCAAATTGATGATGCGCCGTATACGTACTCAGATGGTACACCGATTAACAACTTTGACAGAAGACATTTAGGTAAAATGTCGATGAGAAGTGCTTTGGCACAATCGCGTAACATCCCTGCACTTAAAGCATTCCAAGAAGCTGGTTCAGCCAATGCCGCTCAATTTGCTAATAATTTAGGCATGGACTTACCTTCTGATATTCCAGAATCTTATTCCATCGGTGGATTTGGAGATGGTGTGTCTTCATTAAAAATGGCAGGTGCATTTAGTGCATTCGGTAATAACGGATACTATAATGAACCGCACGCTGTCACATCTGTTGAATTTAATGACGGGACAAAGCTTGACCTTACGCCGGACTCAAAAGCAGCAATGAGTGATTACACAGCATTTATGATTACAGATATGCTGAAAACTGCTGTCCAATCTGGTACTGGTACACTTGCACAAGTACCGAACGTTCAAGTAGCTGGTAAAACAGGTACAACGAACTTCACACAAGACGATATTAATAAACACAATATCCCTTCTGGCGGTGCGAAAGATTCGTGGTTTGTCGGTTATACGCCGCAATATACAGCAGCCGTTTGGACTGGAATCGGTAATTCAAAAGATGCAGACGGCAAAATATGGCTGAATGATTACGAGCAGCGTGTGGCCAAAATCGTCTTCCAGCGATTGATTTCTCAAATTGACGATGGAAGCGGCTCATTTGAAAAACCAGACAGTGTCGTTGAAGCTACGGTTGAAAAAGGATCCGATCCTGCAAAATTAGCCGGACCGAATACACCAAGTGACAAGAAGACAACAGAATACTTTGTTAAAGGAACGGTACCAACAAAAGTCTCTGACACATACGAGAAAAAAGAAGCCGATAAGCCTTCTGATTTAAAAGCGGTGTATGATGAAGAGAAAAAATCCATCACACTGACTTGGGGCTATTCTGACGACGCTGATGCTACATTTAATGTCAAGCAAGCAGTTGATAATGGCGGCTATAAAGAGATTCAAAACAGCTCTGCTAAAGAAGCGGTTATCTCTGATGTGAAGCCTGGCTCCACTTATAAATTCCAAGTGACAGCCACTGTAGATGATGTCACGAGTAAAGCGGCTTCTACCTTCCTCACCATTAAGGATGACGCAGATGAGGAAGAAAAAGCGGATGATGAGAATAAAGAAGAAGAAGAACCGCAGCAGCCTGACGACGAACAGACAGACCAAACAGACGATAACAAAAATCAGCCCCCTGGCACTGATGAGCAAAAGCCTGATGACAAAAAAGATCAAGATAAGGATAAGGATCAGGACCAAGGTGGAAATACAGAAAACGGAAATAATGGTTCTTCAGAAAATGGCTCAGACAGTACAAATGGGAACAGCAACTCGCAAACTGATAATAAAGATAAAAAGAAAGATGATGAGAAAGCCAACTCGCAAAGTTCCAATTCGCAATCAAATGCTACTTCTCGAAAAGAAGATGAATAATGAAAAAGCACTTGCCTCCTTGGCAAGTGCTTTAAGATTGTTGACAAAGGGCTAAAATGATCTTGATTTTAGCCCTTTGTCTTCTTTTCAGCGTGATAGAAAACCTTTGCAGTCTAGGAAGGACGAGCAGCGGAGCGGAGCGAATTTGACATTCGTGAGCACCGGAGCGCAGGACTGACAACGAATGCGAGGGTTTGTCTACACGCTTGAAAGCACTTGCCTCCTTGGCAAGTGCTTTTTTTAACGCTGCTGTCTGATTTTTTTTAGTGCTTCATATTTTCCATACTGCTTTTTTAATTCCGTGTATAGCTCGTCCAATTGAATAAAGCAGTGATATTGAGTTGGTTTTAGCAAAATGAACTCTAAACGTTCCGTCCAATTAATCGGAGCAACAGGAAATGTCTCTTGCTTGATATGTTCCCATTCAAACGTTTGGACACTCTCCCCTTTGATCCAGTAAAACATCGCAATCATACTGACGATTCCTTGCAGCATATCATCTTCTTCACAGCGGGATTTTCTTGTTTGGAAACGAGGAAGCATTTTTTCTTTTAATTCGTCCCACAGCTCAAACATCACAGGAACAAATTCTTCCGTTTCCTGCCACGGAAACTCGTCTGTTAAAACTTCTGGAGATAGATCATATGCGAGCGGATTGGCTCTCAGTATATCTACTCGATCACCTTTAATCTCTACCTTTTTTTCTTTTAGCTTTTCGACATATGAGGTGAAAACAGCTGCCCCGCTCATGCCAGCTTCACCAATCCTTTTTTCAGCCTCTTCTGCCCTTCTCTGCACATATCAAGAAGTGGACACGATTCGCACTGCGGCCGCTGCGCCTTACAATGATATCTCCCAAAAAAGATCAGACGGTGATGCGTCACAGACCAATCTTCTTTTGGCACCTTTTTCATCAAGGTTTGCTCTACTTCAAGCACAGAATCCTTCCAGCGGCAGATGCCTAGACGCTTGCTGACTCGTTCTACATGTGTATCTACTGCTATTGCCGGTACCCCAAAAGCGACTGAAACGACGACATTTGCTGTTTTCCGGCCAACCCCAGGAAGCTTAACAAGCTCGTCCCGGTCCTTTGGTACTTCACCGCCATATTCTTCAATCAGCATTTTGCTCAACTTTTGAATGTTTTTAGCCTTATTTCGATAAAGACCAATCGAGCGAATATCTTGCTGCAGTTCTTCAAGCGGTACACTTAAATAGTCTTCTGGTGTTTTATATTTTTGAAATAACGTTTTGGTGACCTTGTTTACAAGCACGTCCGTACATTGAGCTGAGAGCGCAACAGCAATCACAAGCTCAAATGGATTGGCATGAACAAGCTCACACTCAGCCTCTGGAAACATATCTCCTATAATATCTAAACACTCATTGATTTGTTTTTTTGATAACATGCCTTCTCCTTTATTGGTTATTGTTCCAGCCAATTATAAAAAGGAACTTGTCGTTTATAAGTGGACGTCTCTTCGTTTGAAGGTGGCGTTTTCTGCTGAGAACGGAAGTGCTGGCTATGTTCTTTTGCTTCCTTCGCTGTTTTCAGCCCTTTCTTTTTCCACTCAAATAAAATTCGATCAATATAACGGAAATTTAATTTTCCTGATAAAACGGCTTCTCTTAGTGCTAGCCGAATCATCTCAGCATCATGATGGTCTTGATCCATCCAGATCGAAAGCGTTTCTCCTTCAAGGGGTGACAGCGGTCTGCCGAATTCATCTTCAAATAAAGCATATAAAGATTTTTCAGCCTGCACCTGTTGTTTTTGAACTTCTTTCGCCTGTTTTGTTTCTAAAAAGTCATACAGCACGCCCCATAAAGGTTCTACCGAGTAACGGTCATGCTGAATACCAGACCTGTCTTCAAATGGCTGAATCGAGATAAATCCTTTTTGAATCAGATGCTGAACCATATACGCGCACTCTTCCGCTGAAATGGTCATGCCTTGAGAAAGCTCTTCAAATGTTTGAAAGAAAACGCCTTGTTCTTCATTCATTTTAATCTTGAGCATCACCATCATCTGTGATTCATTCAGTCCTAACTGCTCATAATGAGCAATCAGCAAATTAGGCAAACTTGTCGACCCCATTTGCTGCATATTAATAAATTGCTGCCTATTCATCGGATACACCTCTTCACTTTAAGTATATCACGTTTTATTTCACGTGCCTCTCTAAAAAGACGTTTGAAAAAGCCTCCATTTGTTGGAGGCTTTCACGTCTTAAGGGTATAAACGGTTTAATAATCTTGGGAAAGGAATGGTTTCACGCACATGCGGCGCTCCGCTAATCCAAGCAACTGTACGTTCAAGTCCAAGACCAAAACCTGAATGCGGTACAGAACCGTATTGTCTTAATTCTGTATACCATTTGTAAGTTTCCTGATCAAGCCCATGTTCTTTCAATCTTGCTTCAAGAAGCTCTAAATCATGAACACGCTCAGAACCGCCAATAATCTCTCCGTAGCCTTCTGGTGCAATCAAGTCTGCACAAAGGACAACATCTTCACGATCCGGTGCTGGCTGCATATAAAACGGTTTTAATGATGTTGGGTAATGAGTGATAAACACTGGTTTATCATAGCTTTCGGCGATCGCAGTTTCGTGAGGCGCTCCGAAGTCATCTCCCCATTCGATATCATCAAAGCCTTTTTCCTGCAAGAATTTAATCGCTTCATCGTAAGTGATGCGCGGGAATGGTGCTTTGATATTTTCTAATTTTGCTGTATCACGGCCTAATGTTTGCAGCTCCACTTTACAGTTTTCAAGTACACTTTGCACAACATGAGTCACATAATTTTCTTGATACTCAAGGTTTTCATTGAATTCGACAAAAGCCATCTCCGGCTCGATCATCCAAAACTCAATTAAATGACGTTTTGTTTTAGATTTTTCAGCTCTAAATGTTGGGCCAAATGAGAATACTTTTCCGAGTGCCATTGCTGCAGCTTCCATGTAAAGCTGGCCACTTTGAGAAAGGTATGCATCTTCATCAAAATATTTCGTAGCAAACAGTTCCGTTGTGCCTTCAGGTGCACTTCCAGTTAAAATTGGCGGATCTACTTTCACGAAACCTTCTTGATGGAAGTATTCATATGTAGCACGAATAATTTCGTTACGGATTTTCATAATGGCATGCTGTTTTTTAGAACGAAGCCATAAATGACGGTGATCCATTAAGAATTCTGTTCCATGCTCTTTTGGTGTAATTGGATAATCTGTCGCTTCATGAATCACTTCAATGGATTTCACTTGCAATTCAAAACCTAGCGGTGAACGCTCATCTTTTGTCACTTGACCTGTCACATAGACAGATGTTTCTTGAGTGACTGATTTCGCAAGCTTAAAGACTTCCTCTTCCACTTCTGCTTTTACTACGACTCCTTGAATAAAGCCTGTCCCGTCACGCAGCTGCAAAAATGCAATTTTTCCGCTTGAACGTTTATTGGCAATCCATGCGCCGATGGTTACTTCTTGATCGACGTGTTTGAACACTTGATTAATCGTTGTTTTCAACATAATTCCCTCCAAAGCCAGAAAGAAACTCACCTTTAGACAGGTGTGAATCTTTTTTCATACATTTTATTATAACCGTTCTAAATCAGCATGGTCAACGCAAGACAGGAGAAACTACGGTGTTAAATTTTTTTCCACGTGTCCTGTCGAGAAGTCGACATAGCTGAAGCTATATTGATTGTTTTCATTTAAATATGTCACTTCCCAAAGAAGTACGTCACCTTCTCTCGCTAATTTGACTTCTTTTAGCTTAGAGACCGTGTTCTCTTTTTGAACGGCTTGTACTGCTTGATTCGAGGTAATGCCTTCTTTTGCTTTTTTTGCGATCACTTTTTCTTTTTTGCTGGCAGGAACCCAAACGTAGGTCGTTTCATTCTGTTTGTTTTTCCCTTCAACAATAAATTGTTTTTCTTTCCCGACAAAGGTTTCCACTTGCTCCACTTGTACGATGTTTGCTTGTTCTTTTGCTCGTTCGATCGCTGCTTCATGCCCTTGTTCTCTTTGTCCCATGGCAATTTGATAAATCCACGTAAAGCTGATGATGCCAATAAGCAGAACGAGAGCCACTACAGATGAAATAATCCAGACTATTTTTTTCATGTCAAGCTTCCCCTATGTGCGATATATCGTAAATACCGCTTGATTTTGGTCTTCTTGATCTAATGCTAATCCAAACATGAGATCTTCTCTTTTAAGCGTTCTGTTCAATAAATCAACGATTTTGTATAGGTCTTCTGAATGCTTAATTTGAACAGTTGAAAGTACCTCTATTTTACTTTCCACTTCTAATTCCTCCTCGGTACGTAAATATTGTTAGTCATACTTTTCTGCACGGGAACCGATACTATTTTTACAACGGAACACAAAAAGCCGTTACGATAAATTAACTCCAAACCCACACCAGCTAAAGGCCGCTTATGACAGCGGCTTTTCGTTGTTAAGGTTTTCTATATACGCCTCAAGTGACTCTTTTGACATCTCGTGAACCGGCGCATGAGGGAGTGATTCTAAAAATAGTTTTCCATATGAAGCTGTTTTCACTCGGCGGTCTAAAATCAGCAATGTGCCTATGTCTTTTTCAGAGCGCAGCAAGCGTCCAGCTCCTTGCTTAAAGGTTAACACAGCTTCTGGTAAAGCGACGGCTTTAAACGGGTTTTTCCCTTGTTTTTTAGCTGCATCACATTTGGCTTCAATGAGAGGAGAATCAGGCGGTCTGAACGGAAGACGTGCCATGATGACTGTTGTCAGCTCTGAGCCCGGAAAATCAACACCTTCCCAAAAACTACCCGTACCAAGTAAAATGGCTTGTTTTGCTAATTTGAACATTTTCGTTAATTTTACAGGGCTTCCACCTGTCAAACCTTGAGCAAAAAGGGCTGACTGCATCCCTTCTGTTTTTAGCTCTTCATAAACTGCTTTTAACATCTCATGTGAATTAAACAAAACCAATATTTTTGCATGCTGCTGCTTTTCCATAACCTTAATATATTGCGCAGCCTGCTTTACATAATCTCGTTCATCACGGTTTGTAATCGGCGGCATGTCTGCTGGAACAATGACCTTAAGCTGTTTTTCAAGTTCAAAAGGTGAATCAATTTGCACAAGATGAGGATAAAAATCTTGCAGGCCAAACCGTTCCAAGCAATAATCAAAGCGGTGATTGATGGTGAGTGTCCCTGATGTGAGGACAACACTCTTTTTGTTCATAAAGAAACGATCAGCCAAAAGCTCCCCAGTATCTAACGGCTGTGCATGCATAAAGACTGCGTTTTTGGCACCTTTTGCATCAATTTCAATCCAAACCGTTTCATCGTTTTTCGGTTCAAAGATAAACCGGTACAGTGTACTGCAAAAAGTATGCATAAACGACATGACTTGGTCGTATTCCTCTGCTTCAAAGGCAAAGTGTTCTGTCAGCTGATCACTTTTTTGAAGAAGCTCATTTTTTTGCTGTTCATACAGTTTCTCACAAGCAATTAACAAGGAACAAAGCTTACTTGCCGTTTCTTTAATCCGTTTCCACTGAGCATGCTTTGAATGATGACGTACTCTATGAATGAGACGATTGATGTCGGCTTTTGGTTTTGTCCTTTTCACAAATGAATGGACGGTGCTAAAGAAAGCGTCACTTTCCATTTGAAGCTGATTGAGATACTCATCCATTTCAATAAAGGTGTCTGTCTGTAACCCTGCATGATGAAATCTCTTTTTCAGTTTCTTTAACAGTCCGCTTTGCAAGGAGCCAAGCTGCGTTAATTTCGCGTGAAGCTGGATATAAGACGCACTATCCCCTAGTGCTTCATTGGCTGTTTTCTCAAATTGATGGGCTTCGTCTATCACATATACGTCAGCATGCTGAAAGATAGACGATGCCTCCGTTTGTGATAAAAGCAGACGATGATTCGTTAAAATTAAATCAGCTGTTTTTGCCCTTTTTTTGGCGCGCTCATAAAAGCAATACTCTTTAAAACGGCGCTTTTTCGATGTAAACGGCATATGCACACAGGAAATGCGGTCTTTTATATTGGCAGCTCCTGACGGTAAATTCAGTTCAGATAAATCACCTGTTTCTGTTACAAGGAGCCACATTAAAATTTGCGCCTTCGTTAAGACGACATCATAGTTATCATCTTCCTCATGAAGAACATGCTCAAACTTATCTAAACAAATGTAATGCGCCCGACCTTTAAATACACAGGCAGCAGGCTCAAACGGGAGCAATTGATTCAACATCGGCACATCGCGCTGAAGCATTTGCTGCTGCAAAAGGATGGAATATGTACTAATAATGACAGGTTTTCCTGATTTCCTCGCTTCTAGAGCAGCTGGGATGAGGTAAGCGAGCGTTTTCCCAATACCCGGTGCCGCTTCAATTAATGCATAGGCTCTTTCATGAAACACGTCTCTCACTTTATTCATCATTGTAAGCTGGCCTTCTCTTACCTCATACCCTTCTACCGTTTGCGGAAGCTTCTTTTTGATTTCCTCAAACAGCTGTTCATCATCTTCACTTACTGAATGTGTCGCCCTACTGATAGGATTGGTGACATCTTTTACAGAAAAAGAGCCGACTTCCACTAAAGAATCTTCCCGGCTATCATGGCTTGTTTCAAGCTGCTTAATTAAAAGTCCTATATCACTTAGGAGATAAGAGGATAATCTGCGCAGCTGCTTCAGCACATTTTTCGGTGTATGTTTTAATTGATGTAATAAAGTTAAAAATAACATGGCAGTAACTTCCGCATCACTATCCGCCCTATGCGGGTGGTCATGTGGAAGCATGAGCTCTTCACTTAATTCAGTGAGCTTATAACCTTCAAGCTCAGGATAAAGAATTCTAGAGATCTCAACTGTATCAATTGCTAGCACATCCAGCTCATTTTTCCCGCATGCTTTTAGTTCATCATTTAAAAAATTCAAGTCAAAATGAACATTGTGCGCAACAAAATAAGCACCCTGTATGAGATCATACACCTCTTGGGCAATGTCCTCAAAAAACACCGCATCGTCAACCATGTGCTGCTGAATGCCTGTCAGCTGTTCAATAAATCCTGGGATTGCTTTTCCCGGGTTCACATATTTTGAATACCGTTCGACAATTTGTCCATTTTCAATGACCACCGCAGCTATTTGAATGATTTTATCACCCTTTTTAGGTGAATTCCCGGTGGTTTCAATATCAACGACAACAAACCTTTGATCGGTCATAAAATGGACACCTCAATTCCTCGTTTCACCCTGAAGTGAAACACGCTCTGGACAAAATAGATGAAACAGAACAGCCTCTCTTCTGAAACTGTTCTGTTTCCACGGAGCCTGCGTTATAAAATCGTTCTCGCAGGCTCTTGCCCAATCATTTGTTCAATTTGATTTTGTTTATTTAACACGACCACTTTTGGTGTATGTGTCTTAGCTTCTTCTTCTGACAGCATCCCATAAGCGATAATAATGACTTCATCCCCAGGCTGAACGAGTCTCGCCGCCGCCCCATTTAGACAAATGACACCGCTCTTTCTTTCGCCGGGAATAATATATGTTTCAAGTCTTGCGCCATTATGATTATTGACAATTTGTACTTTCTCATTTGCCATCATACCTGCCGCATCAAGTAAATCTTCGTCAATCGTAATACTGCCTACATAATGTAAGTTTGCTTCTGTTACCGTTGCTTTATGAAGCTTAGATGTCATAAAGGTTCTATACATGTTTTTCACCGCTTTCAGGAACATGGAAAATCACATTATCAATCAGTCTTGCCCGTGAGAATTTCACCGCAACCGCCATAATGACTTGACCTGCTAACTGCTGAAGCGGCTCAAGTTCTGGATAAGAATAGATCTCAATATAATCAATTTCACCGCACGTCTGAACAAGTTCCTCTTCAATCAGCTGATATACACGACTGACATCACGTTCACCTTTTTCAACAGCTGACCGGCCTTTTTTTAATGCGCGGTATAAAGCGGGTGCTTCTTGTCTTTCTTTTTCTGACAAGTACACATTCCTTGAGCTTTTCGCTAAACCGTCTTCTTCTCTGACTGTCGGTACAGATACAAGGTGAAGATCAAAGAAGAAATCCTTGATCATCGCATCGATCACAGCGACTTGCTGTGCATCCTTTAGACCAAAGTAGACATTTGTTGGTGACACAAGATGAAACAGCTTTGTGAGCACAGTGACAACACCGTCAAAATGTCCTGGACGTTTTTTTCCGCATAAGACATCTGTCCGCTTTTGAACCGTCATCGTAATAGATGGTTCATTTTGGTACATTTCCTTCACATCAGGTGTAAATAAAATATCCACCCCTGCTGCTTCTGCAAGACGCTGGTCTCTTTCCATATCCCTTGGGTAGGATTCAAAGTCTTCATTTGGTCCAAATTGCAAAGGATTGACAAAAATACTCATCACGACAATGTCATTTTGACCTCTTGCCTCTTTCGCAAGCGTCAGATGTCCTTCATGAAGAAAACCCATCGTTGGGACAAAGCCGATGGAATGCTTGTTTTCTTGATGCTGCTTGATTAATTCTTTTAGCTCGTGAATATGGGAGACAATGTTCATTTCTTGATTCCCCCATATAAGCCATCAAGGACTTCTTCTTTGATATGAAACGTGTGCATGTCCTCTGGAAATGTGCGTGCTTTTACTTCTTTTGTATATTGAATGAGCGCTTCTTCTAAAACAGTATCAATTTGCGCGTATTGTTTCACAAACTTAGGTGTTCTAGACACCCCGTATCCTACCACATCATGGTAAACGAGAACTTGTCCGTCTGCCTCAGCTCCTGCACCAATTCCGATCACAGGAATCTTCAGCATGTCGGTAATTCGTTTTGTCAGTTCGCCAGGTACGCATTCCAGCACAAGAGCGATTGCACCGGCTTCCTCACATTTCAAGCTGTCTTCAATCAATTTTTGAGCACTTTCGTGGTCTTTTCCTTGTACTTTATACCCGCCAAGTACACCAACTGATTGAGGTGTGAGGCCTAAATGACTGACGACAGGAATTCCGCCTCTTGTTAGAGCTTGAATGGATTCAAATACTCCATCTCCGCCTTCTAGCTTTAAGGCATCGGCACCGCTTTCTTGCATGATGCGTGCAGCATTTTTCATTGTTTCTTCTAACGAATAATGGTAAGACATAAATGGCATATCAGTCACAACAAATGTGTCTTTTGCGCCTCTTTTCACTGCTTTTGTGTGATGGATCATATCATCCATCGTGACTTGAACTGTAGAATCTAGTCCAAGTACAACCATCCCAAGTGAATCACCAACTAAAATCATGTCGACTTCCGCTTTTTCCGCTTGCTTTGCAGCTGGATAGTCGTATGCGGTCAGCATCACAATAGGTTCGTTTTGTTCTTTCATTTTGAAAAAATCTAGCTTTGTCTTCATTTGTTCCTCCTCATTCTGGAGAGGAGATGGCTTGCCTCACATCACATGCTTTGATTTCTCATGTGCGGCGAATCATCCCTCTGTCCAAGTCCCTTAGGATCAAGGCAGAAATTTATCGAATTTTTCTTCATAACAGGTACAGTTCTTTGCAGATACTGCCCACACGAAGTATATCAAAAATGTGCCGGGTGTTCCACTCAAGTTGACTTGATCTCAATGTCTGCGGAGTAGATTTTTTGGATACCGTCCTCCGTTTCAAGCAATAAAACACCTTCTTCATTGATGCCAAGCGCCTTCCCCGTATATTGCCCATTGACGGTGCGGGCCACAATATGTCGACCGATCGTCATCGCAAACGATTCCCATAAATGTTTAATCGGCGCAAATCCTTGCTTCATATAATCATCATATCTTTTTTCAAAAGTGGACATGATCTGTTGTATAAGTGCAGCACGATCCACTTTTTCATTCAGTTCCATCCGCAGACTTGTGGCGACATCCTTTAGGTCATCCGGGAAGTCATCAGCTGTTTGGTTCACATTTATGCCCGGTCCAATAATGACCGCATGAACCTGGTCCGCTTCTGCTTTTAATTCAGTCAGAATGCCAACGACCTTTTTTCCATTCAACAAAATATCGTTTGGCCATTTAATAGATGGACTGAGTCCTGTTTGCTGCGCAATCGCTTCTGCGATGGCTACAGATGCCAAAAGCGTCATTTGCGGCGCTTTATGCAGCGGAATTTCAGGCCTGAGAATGAGACTCATCCAAATGCCTGTCCCGTTTGGTGAATGCCACGTTCTTTGAAGACGCCCTTTTCCGTTTGTCTGATGATCGCTGACAACGATCGTGCCGTGGGACGCACCTTCATTGACAAGATCATGGGCAATCAGCTGGGTTGAAGCGACTTCTTTCTGAAAGAAAATATGCCTGCCAAAGCTCTCTGTTTCCAGACCAAACAGAATTTCGTCCTCACTAATTTTGTCCGGTTTACGAAGCAGACGGTATCCTTTTCTTCTGACTGCTTCTACCTCATACCCCTCTTTTCGCAAGTCCTCCATATGCTTCCACACAGCTGTTCGGGAGCAGCCAAGTTCATCACAAATCTGCTGACTTGAGACAAAATCCTCACTGGATGCTGTAAATAGTTCAATTAATCGTTTTCTAATTGCGGATCGCATGCTTTAAGCCACTCCTCTATGGCTTCTTTTCGGTTTTCTAAACGGTTTTGCAAAACGGCTTTTTTCACAAAATTGAGCTCCTCTGCAATCCATTTCCCAGACGTCTTTTGCCGAAAGGCCATTAAATCTTTTCCTGAAACAGCGAGGTCTTGGAGCTTTTTAATCGGCAGTGCATCATAAGAACGCTTCGCTGCCTCCAGTTCATCAAAGAAAATGCGGCGCTCATGTTTTAGCTGTGTGATCTTCAAACTAGATAAGAGCACGTGTTCACCAGCTTCAAACATGTTTTCCGCATCCCAGTCACAATCAACATATTTACTAATGGCTACTGCTTCTTTCAAAAGCTTGGTTGACAGCTTCCATTCTTTTAAGAAGGCCGCAGCCTCCGCTTCATCTAGGCCGAGTAAATGAATGCAAGCCCCCCATACCTCTTCTAGTCCATCCAGTAAGTAATATGGAAAGGCTTGAAAGGATTCATGAAGACGCTCCTCTTTGAGACCTGGCAATTCTTCATATAATTTGGTTGAAATGAGTACTTGAATGGCCTGCTCACAATGACGGCCTTTTAAAAGCTTCTCCATTTCAATCTTTTTGCGCTCAACTGATATGTTGGCAAGCAGATGCTTATCCTTTTTCATAGCTTCAGCCGTTTCATCAGCGAGTTCAAAGCCAAGCTGGCTTAAAAAACGGACAGCTCTCATCATGCGAAGCGCATCTTCTTGAAAGCGGCACGCAGGATCTCCAACAGTTTGAATTCGTTTCCGCTTAATATCCTGTTTACCACCTACATGATCAATAATTTCCCCATTTATATCCATGGCCATCGCATTAATCGTTAAATCTCTTCTTAAAAGATCTTCCTTAAGCGACGTGATAAACGCCACTTCTTTCGGTCTGCGAAAATCTTCATATTCTGATTCCGTTCGAAACGTCGTGACCTCATAGCTAACACCATCATGCAACACAATGACAGTGCCATGCTCCTTACCGACATCTACTGTTTTCTCAAATAAAGACTCAACCTTATCAGGTGTTGCATCTGTCGCAATATCGATATCACCGATTTCCCGTCCTAATAGAACATCTCTCACCGCTCCGCCGACAAAGTAAGCCTGATGCCCATGTTCGTGCAGTGTATGTAATATAGGGATCGCATGTGTGAATGGTTCATTCATCTTCATCATCACCTTCGATCAATTCTAGGTAAAGCTTCTCATATTCACTCACAATCTTATCAGAGGAGAAATGAGCCTGAACACTAGACTGAGCTGCCGCTGACACTTTTTCATGAAGCGCTTCGTCTTTCAGCAGAGACAATGCGTGCTTTGCTGCTCCGTCTATATCGCCGAGCGGGACAAGAAACCCTGTTTCTCCATGTGTAATGACCTCTGGAATACCGCCGACATCCGTACCGATACAAGGAACACCGCACGCCATTGCTTCAAGAAGCACAAGCCCAAAGCTCTCCTTCTCTGAAAGAAGCAGCTTCAAATCACTTATTGAATATAGCTCCTCAACCTTCTCTTGCTTGCCTAAAAACAACACGCGGTCTGTCAGTCCTAATTTTTTCACGAGTTCACATACAACCGATTTTTCAGGACCATCACCAATGAGCAGCAGCTTTGCCTGCACCTGTTCAGCAATCTTTTGAAACACATGAATCACGTCATGCACCCGTTTCACCTTTCGAAAGTTTGATACATGGATGATGACCTTTTCGTTCGGTAAAAGACCATAATGTGTCTTTAGTAAATCGTGATCTTCACGCAAATACACCCGTTCATCTACAAAATTATGAATCGTATCAATCTTTTTATCTGGTTTGATGAGATCGTATGTCTGCGCAGCTAATGAATGCGACACCGCTGTTACGCGATCCGATGATTCGATGGCGAACCGAATCACTTCTTTTAATGATGGATCATAGCCTAAAACCGTAATATCCGTTCCATGAAGCGTCGTAACGACTTTCACAGAGTGTCCAGTCATTTGTTTGGCTAAGAACGCACAGACAGCGTGCGGGACTGCATAATGCGCGTGAATAATATCAAGCTTTTCTCGTTTTGCGACTTCTGCCAATTTACTTGCCAGCGCAAGGTCATAAGGCGGATATTGAAAAACTGCATATTGATTCACATCCACCTCATGAAAATAAATATTCGGATATACTTTATTAAGCCTAAACGGAATGCTAGAGGTAATGAAATGAACATCGTGCCCTTTTTCAGCTAAACGTTTTCCAAGCTCCGTGGCTATAATGCCTGAGCCGCCGACACTTGGATAACAAGTAATTCCGACCTTCAGTTTTTTCATAATTACCCCCCAAGTAAGTCATCGTCCAACAAAAGTGGTTTCTTTGTGATAAACCCTTCTGCATAAGCTTTGTTGACTTCTCTTCCATACATAGACTCTCTCATTTTGACAAAATCAATATAACCGTTCACAAGAGGTGTCTCTACTGAGTTTGCCGATTTAACAAATTGGCTTTTATACGCATGCAGGCTATCAATTTTTTGGTGCATTTCCTCAGAAATATCGATCACAAAATCTGGACGATGTTGCCCATTAATCATGTAATAATACATTTGGCTTATTTTATGCGCTGGCTGCTTGTATGAATCTTCAAATTTATGTATACCTGCAGAAAAAGCGGCCTCTTCTACAAGTGAGCCCGCATGGCCATGATCTGGATGCCGATCTTGGTGGTACGGAGCGAAAATCAGTTTCGGTTTGTAAGTTCGAATCACGCCCGCAATTTCCTTCATCGCTTCGTCGTTTAGATAAAGCCCTCTATCTGGCAGTGTAAGCTGGATTCTCGCTCTGACACCTAAAATAGCGGCGGCGGCTTTTGCTTCTTCTTTGCGGCTCTCTACTGTTCCATTTGAAGATAATTCGGCCTGGGTCAAGTCGCAAATCCCGACGCGCGCCCCTTTTTTTACGTATTTTGCAATCGTTCCGCCCATTCCGATCTCTACATCATCGCTATGGGCACCGAATGCAAGGATATCAAGTCGTTTCATTTGTTCCTCCGTTTTTTGCTACATCTCGAAAATCAAACGTACCTTTATTTAAATTCCTGACTAAAATTTCAGCAGTTCCCATATTGGTGGCTAATGGAATGGTATACACATCGCAAAGCCGGATGAGTGCAGATACATCCGGTTCATGCGGCTGCGCAGTTAGCGGGTCTCTAAAAAAGAGCACAAGATCCATTGCATTATCAGCAATTAAAGCACCGATCTGCTGATCTCCCCCAAGTGGTCCTGATTGGAAACGATGAATGGGAAGCCCCGTCGCTTCTTTCACTCTCAAACCTGTTGTCCCTGTTGCGTAAAGTGTATGATCTGCCAAAATATCACGGTACGCAGTGGTAAACTGAATCATGTCACTTTTTTTCTTATCATGAGCGATTAAAGCAATGTTCATCAGGAATCCACTCCTTATTAGTCGATGATATTTTCTAAACCATAAACGAGCTGATCAATGTGCATGACCTGCTCTACTGAAAGCTTCACGCCTGACATAAAGGATGCACGGTTATAAGAATCATGACGAATGGTGAGCGTCTGTCCGTCCATTCCAAACAGCACTTCTTGATGTGCAATCATGCCAGGAAGTCTCACGCTGTGCAGACGGATACCATCATAATCTGCTCCTCGTGCCCCTTCGATCAATTCTTTCTCTTCTGGATGTCCCTGCTTTTTACTTTCTCTTACTTCTGCAATCATTTCAGCCGTTTTTAAGCCCGTACCGCTTGGGGCATCTAGTTTTTTATCATGGTGAAGCTCAATGATTTCAACATCAGGAAAATAATTCGCTGCCATTTTGGCAAATTTCATCATTAAGACCGCACCGACAGCAAAGTTTGGTGCAATAATACAGCCTATGCCCTTTTCTTCTGTTAATTGCTGAAGCTCTTTTAGGTCATCTTCTGAAAATCCAGTTGTTCCGACGACTGGACGCACGCCATGTTCAAGTGCTTTTTTTGTATGTACTTTCCCGATTTCTGGTGTTGTTAAATCAATTAATACATCTGGTGCTGTTTCTGAAAGACACACATCAATATCCGTATAAATTGGCGCATGAGATGTCGTATGAATCACATCAGATAATTTTTTTCCTTCATGCGTGTGATCAAGTGCTGCCACCAGCTCAAAATGGCCTGTTTCTTCCGCCAGCTTCACAGCCTCTATCCCCATTCTTCCTCTTGCTCCAGCGATTACTACTTTGATGGTTTCGTTCGTCATCGTCTCTACTTCCCTTCTTTTTTCGTCCAGCGGTCTTTATCTCTTGTGTTGAATTTATGCATCACACGATCATGTGCTTCTTCTAGTGAAATATCAAGTGAATTAGCAAGGCATGTTAACACAAACAAAACATCGCCAATTTCTTCTTCCATGCTTTTTTCTGTTTCCGTTGTTTTTTTCGGCTTTTCTCCATAGTAATGGTTAACCTCTCTTGCCAGCTCCCCTAATTCTTCTGTCAGGCGGGCCATCATGGCAAGCGGGCTGAAATAGCCTTCTTTAAATTGCCCTATGTAATCATCTACTTCTTGCTGCACGTGACGCAGCGTTTTTTCTTTTGTCATGATGCTCATCCTCCTATCCATCTCTTACATGTTAGCGAAATCATAAATATTTGACAAATGTTTAAGACTCAGTTTGCTTGTTTCTCTCCCATACCATATAATATTATCGCTGTCTAAGCAAAAAAAGGAGTGGTCTCTTGCTAAAAGAAATTCGTCTTAAAAATATCGTATTTATTTTAATAGGATCTGCGATTTTTTCTTTCGGTCTTGTTCATTTTAATATGCAGAACAATTTGGCGGAAGGCGGATTTACAGGTATTACACTGCTTTTATATTTTCTATTTCACATTGACCCATCTATTTCAAACCTTGTCTTAAACATTCCGATCTTTTTTATAGGCTGGAAAATGCTCGGCAGAACGATGTTTACTTATACAATTGTAGGAACAGTGAGTCTTTCTGTCTTTCTTGCCATCTTCCAGCGCTTTCAAATACATATGCCTCTCCAGCACGATTTAGCCTTAGCCGCCCTCTTTGCAGGTGTATTTATCGGAACAGGCCTCGGAATCATCTTTAAATTCGGCGGTACAACAGGCGGTGTGGACATCATTGCAAGACTGATCAACAAGCATTATCAGGTGGCAATGGGACGAACAATGTTCATCTTCGACGCATGCGTCATTACCATCTCTCTGACCTACTTAAATTATAAAGAAGCGATGTATACACTTGTCGCAGTGTTTGTGGCTGCGAAGGTCATTGACTTCATGCAAGAAGGCGCTTACGCTGCCAAAGGCGCCATGATTATCTCTGAAAAAGACGACATCATTCAAAAGAAAATCACAGATGAAATGGAGCGCGGTGTCACCATCTTAAAAGGGGTCGGTTCCTATACGAAACAGGAGCGCAACGTTCTTTATTGCGTCGTTCCGAAAAACGAGCTTGTCCACCTTAAAAGCGTCGTGACCTCAGTCGATCCTCATGCATTTGTATCTGTCAGTGACGTGCATGATGTACTCGGTGAAGGCTTTACATTAGATGAACACAAAAAGCCGCTCAATCCGCATTAAAAAAGAAGCACCAGTTTTGGGCTTCTTTTTTTATGATTTAGGATAATCAGCCTGACGTTTTTGCTTCTTTTCTTTTTCTGCACGATATTTCCGAAATCCAACATACGTTAACGTTAATAAAATGATACTCCCGGTTGTTAAGATGACCCATAAAAGCGATGGATCCGCTTCATCTTCATCGACGTGAGCAAACACACTCGATAAATCCTCTTCCAGCTTCGTGAGACGTTCAAGCTTTGTCCCACTTGATGCTTTTAAAAATTCACCTTGCTCAATCACTTCCATGTGCTGCTTAATCGTCTGCAGCTTTTCAGGCGAAATATCAATGGTTAAACTTGGATAGATCATATCGTATAAAGAAACCAGCTCATTCCAAGTTTCATAAAATGTCGTCGATTCTGGATCTTTTACTTCTTTTTTCAAAGTAGGAAAAGAGCCCATAATAGGCTTCTCCAGCGAACCCCAAAGAGGCTCAGAATCCGACTGGATCGCATCAAGCAGCATTCTAAATTGAGAGGCATAACGAAGCTTTTCGCGCTCATTCAATTCTTCCTGCGGCAGCCCTTTTATCATATCTTGATAGCCAAGTGTAATTTGCCGAATCTGCGTATTCGTCAAAGTTCCACGCCAATTCTCAGCTTTAAATGTCTTTTCAACATACAATGCGACTTGTAACGCCTCATCATATTTAGCTTGTCTCGTTAATTGAAAGATGGAATCTGATAGTTCCGTTAATTCTTGCAGCGTGTTAGCAGCTGTTTCCTCACCTTTGACAACTGCTGGCTGTAATACGAGAAAAAATAATAGAATCATCGCGATTGGCTTTCGTTTCATGCAAGTCCCTCCTAGCCCTTCTCCTTACAGCGTATGAAGAAAAGGACAAGGTTAGACCAACATTGTTAAGGGAGTTCAAGCTTGACCGATTTTTTCGATAGAACGAGATAATACGAAACAAGAAGAACCGCAATACTTAGCCAAAACGTCACGTAGCCGATCTCGTTTGAGTAAGCAGACAGCATAGAATAACGGGGCATCATACCAAATACATAATCAATTACATCATTATGTAAGATCCAAATGCCTGCTACCACGAGATGACGCATTTGAAAACGATAATATGGCGCAAACAATACAGCCTGAACCGCCATCGCAAAGTGAGACCCAATCAGCATGTATCCTTCCCACGGAAAATCATTAACAGATAAAAGCACAAAGATATTCATTCCTACCGCCCATAACCCATATTTAATCAAGGTCACAAGAGCAAGTGCTTCAAAATAAGGAGCGTTTCGTTTCATCAAAAACGCAAGTAATACAAATAAAAAGAAAAAGCTGGCCGTTGGACTATCTGGTACAAAAGCTAAAAAGACAGCCGGCGTCTCTACGAGCTGCGGAATATACCAATAGTAGCCGTACACAGTGCCAAGGAAATTGATCATAAGCACCAGCACAAGCATGTAGCGCGTCGCTAGCAAATATTGAATCCATCTCATATGTCTCTTCACTCACGATCTGTTAAAATCAGAAAAAAGCTGACAGCGCCAGCTTTTTCTCTTTTGAGTATATCCTTGTACTTGCATTTAAACAACTGAATTATTTTGATTTGACCTCAGATAAATATTTAGAGAGCTTCTCAAGTTCTTCATCACTGCCTTTAAAGACACCCTTCGGCATGTTGCCTTTTCCTTCTACAGCGATTTTAGCGATCTCCTCAGGCGCAAGACCGTTGTCAACGAGTGACGGTCCGGCTGCTCCGCCCTGCATGTTATCCCCGTGGCAGGAGATACATGTCTGCTCTTGATAAATTTTATACTCTTCAGCTGAAGTATCAATCTCTGCTTCTTTCTTAATCTCACCTTGTTTTGCCGCTGCTTCCCAATCATGAGTTGCAACAGACTCCCACGTTAAATATGTTGCTGCGCCGACTGCAAGAATCATCATCCCGACTGCAATTGGTCTTCTATACGGTCTGCGTTCTGGACCTGAATCAAGAAATGGTGCGAGCAAAAGTGCACCAAACGCAATTCCAGGCATAATCATCGCGCCGACGACAGTGAAGTTTCCTGCAGCAAATTCATATTTTAATAACTGGTACAAAAATAGGAAATACCAGTCTGGCAGCGGAATATAGCCAGTATCTGTTGGATCAGCCATCCGCTCAAGCGGAGGCGCATGAACAACAGTTAGGACAAGAAATCCAATTAAAAAAACGGCACCTACAAGCCATTCCTTTAAAAGAAAGTTCGGCCAAAAGGCTTCTGTTTTTCCCGGATATTCGGAATAGTCTTTAGGTATGTTAGGTTTTCTTTCTGCCGGTATTCTGGAATCTCCGACAAACTTCATCCCTTTTCCCCTATGCAAAGTCATCCCCTCCTCATTGAACATTCATCAAACGCAGCATTTTATAGCGGTCCAGAAATTCCTTGCTTACGAATCATAATAAAGTGGGCAGCCATCAGCCCAAATAATGCCGCTGGCAAGAAAAAGACATGGATAGCGAAAAATCTCGTCAGCGTTTGTGCCCCTACAATGTCAGGATGACCTGCAAGCAGCGTTTTGATCTCTTTACCAATGAAAGGTGTTGCTTCTGCAATTTGAAGACCAACCTTCGTCGCAAACAACGCCTTCATATCCCATGGTAAAAGATAACCTGTAAAACCAAGTCCAAGCATCACAAAGAAAATGAGCACACCAACAATCCAGTTCAGCTCTCTAGGCTTTTTATACGCCCCTTGGAAAAAGACCCTTAGCGTATGTAAAAACATCATCACAATGACTAAACTCGCACCCCAGTGGTGCATCCCTCTGACAATCTGGCCAAATGCCACTTCATTTTGCAAATAATAGACAGATTCCCAGGCATTTTTAATATCCGGCACGTAATACATCGTTAAAAACATGCCCGAAAGGACTTGAATGACTGTCACAAAAAACGTTAAACCGCCAAAACAATACACAAAAGCGGAGAAATGATGTGCTGGGTTGACGTGCTCTGGCACCTCGTGATCCGCAATATCTCTCCATATTGGTGTAATGTCCAGCCGCTCATCTACCCAATCGTAAATCTTGTTAAGCATCGTTACCCTTCCCCTTTCGGCACAGCTTTTCCAAGATAGAGGTATCCGTCCTTCACTTGCTGCTTATAATGGTCAAGCGGTGCAAGCGGTGGAGTTCCGGGTACGTTTGTACCATCCTTGTCGTACAGCCCATAATGGCACGGGCAGAAAAATTTGTTTGGATTTTTCGGATCACTGTTCCAGTTCACTGTACATCCTAAATGTTTACAGATTGGCGATAAAGCGACAATTTCATCCCCTTCTTTGTACACCCATGCTGACCTAGATTCCTTTGACTCGTACCATGCATCTACTTGATCAATTTTAAAGTCAAAGCGCTTCGGTTCCTTTGTCAGTTCATCTACACTGACAACTTGAACCATATCCTGATCCTCTGTTCCTTTTAGCACAGGGTCAAGCGCAAAGCGAACCATAGGCATGAGCATTCCAGCGGCCATAAATCCCCCCACGCCGGTCAACGTGTAATTCAAAAATTGACGCCTGGACACTCCATGTCTCTTCTCGCTCATTTTTTTCTCCCCCCCTCAGGTCGTCAGCTACTTTATAACTGAATTAGAAAAAATTTCATAAAACTAGGACACCCTCATAATATATCAATCTATTCACAAGGTCAACATCCTAAAAAGCTATGTACAATGCAAATGTAAGGGTTTTTATGACGGGTTCCATTTTTGTAACAAAAAGTTCAAAATTTGTTCTACACTGTCTTGAATGACTTTTTGCTTTAATTCAACCTTCAAATGCTCCAGCGGAACCGGCTTGAGCAAAAATAGCGATTCACTGATCTCAGTATGCTCTTTCCACTGGTGATCAGATGTAATTAATACGACATGCTGAAAATGATCTTTTAGTGACTGCTTCATTATGAGTATATCTTCTTGTTTCCGGTCACTCACTTCCAAATATGTATGTGGCGGAAAAAGAAAAACCCGCCCTTTTAACTGTCTTTCAAGTTCATCTGCTACAAGAATAGTAAACTCTCCTAAAGACACGGTTTGTTTCATTTGATCCGCATCAATCCCAACTAATGGAATGATAGCGGTATCAATGTAAGCTTTAGATTGCAAAAAGCGATCCGCGTCCTCTGCTTGAAACTTCATCAATTTCCCCTCTTTCATGACATAAGCCCTGCCTGTATAGGGCAAGGCTTATTCGTTCAGTTTATGACAATAGGCTTAATTCTTTTGCCAGCTTATTAAATGTTTCTTGATCATGACGGTCAAGTGCTTCATCTATCTCTTTCATGAGCCGTTCTTTTTGGAAAGTTGCGATTGAGTGCTCAAGCACTTTCTCAGCAAGATCCTTATCTTTTTCGTTCTCATAAAGATCCTTTGGAATATGAGGATTTGTTTCAAGAACAGCTGCATATTCCGGCGAACGATAAGCAGAACGGAAATTCAATTGAATAAACAAGTCCTGCTGTTTATTCAAACGAATATCATGAAATGACTTTTCAGCATCTGTCGTCATGATGTTTTCTTTATAAAATCTAAAGGGAACTTCATCCACACAGTGTGTTGACATGATGATTCCCCTTGGGCAAAATTCTGCTTGCTCTACAAAATGAACCTTTTCCATCAAAGAGTCGTGACTCATTAAATAATTTAATATCCAAACACACTCTCTTCGCTTTAGCTGATAATGGTTTAAGAACCACCGGATAAATTCCTTTTTTTCATTGACAGAAACAGGGGTCTGCATGTTATTCCCTCCTCTATCGTAAATTAAATTGCTATACATGAATTATTCAACAAACCAGTTCTTCATTCCTGCAAACTATAAGGAAATTTCGTCTTCAATTCTTAAAATCGTTTCTTCAATTTCTTCATTCGTGCCATCTTTCTCTAGAACTTTGCGTAATAACGGCAATGCTTCTTTTTGTCTGCCCTCTTCTAAAAGGAACGAAGCGTATTCATATAAAAAGTCACGCTCCTCATCAAAATCAGGCAGGGCAAGCTTGAAATACTCGGCAGCTTCTTTGTATTCTTCTCGCCCGACAGAAGCAGATGCAGCATACCAATTCCATTTTGGATCATCTTCCCCAAAGCTTTTTACCTCTTTAATAACATCCAGAATTTCATCAAACAGCTCTTCATTTAAATAGATCGCCAGCAATGTTTGAACTGCTTCAATATAACCCGGATCGAGAGCAAGTGCTTCTTGAAGAAGTTTTTTCGCATCTTCTGAATCCCCATTTTTCAAATCAATCTTGGCACCATATAAATATAATTCTTTGTTATATTCATCAACTTTAATACCCTCTTTTACTACCTCTAAAGCCTCGTGATATAGTCCTTCTTCCTCATAACTTTTCGCTAAAGGCATATAAAGTGACGAATAGGACGGATCAATATCTTTCAGTTCTGTAAGCTGCTGAATGGCTGTTTTTGTTCTGCCAGCCCTCATTGCTGTAAATCCGTAGCCAAAAAGAGTATTCGGGTCTGCTTGATCTTTTACTGCCTTTTCGTACCATTCAAGTGCATCCTCAAATTCTCCAGCTGTGCTGAGCGATTCAGCGAGCCTCTGATACACATTGACACCGCCAACCTCATGCTGTTGATCTGCCACTTTGTAGAAATAATCGGCCGCTTTTTTTGAAAGGCCTTGAGAAAAATACAACTCACCTAATGCAAAATCGATGATGGCTTCATTCGGAAGTAGTTCTTTCGCTTTTAAAAGCTTTTGTTCACTGACTTCAAATAGTCCTTGCATTTGATACAAATCTGCCATTAACAATAAACTCTCTGGGTACGCATCATCATCTTCAGGAATCGTTTCTAATACTGCTATCGCCTTCTCTTCTTCATCAGAGTCAATCAACAGCTCTGCATAAAAACACGTTAAACCTGTTTCCTCTGGATATAAATCATGTAAATCACTGATGAGATTCCGTGCTTTATCGATATCTCCCCAATCATAATATAATTGAGCCGCTTGCGCCTTTTCTTCATCATGCAAATGCTTCTCTGCTTGAGCAAGTGTTTGGAGTCCTTTTTCAGTCTCACCCGCCTCAACTAATTTTATGGCTTCTTGTAATGAACTATTCAAATCAAACCGTTCCTTTCTGTTTCCAAAAACCTAAACTATTGTTACTTCATATCATAATCGACAGGTACACATCCAGCAAATATGTTGCTCTTTTAAAATGAACCCATTTTTGTGTTTTAAAGACTGTTTTTCATTTCATCCTATACGAAACTGATGATTTGTAAACTGCAGACACTATTTTTATAGGACAAAATGTTTTTTTTCAAGGTTTCACCTTGAGACAAGCTATGCTATATTTCTGACAAATATGCAAAAGGAAAGAAAAAGCCTGAGGACCTCCTCAGACTGTTTTCGTTAAATATTCAATGTGTTCAAAGAAATTCGGGTATGAGACACGAACAGCATCTGTATCTTCAATCTCAATTGCTTGCTTTGTCACACATGCGGCAATTCCCAGCATCATACCGATACGGTGATCTCCGTAGCTTGAGACGACTGCGCCGCCTTGAAGCGTAGTTTTACCATGAATCTTCATACCATCATCTGTTGCTTCAATATCAGCACCGAGTTTTTTAAGTTCTGATACGACTGTATCAATTCGATTGGTTTCTTTAACTTTTAACTCAGCAGCATCTTTAATGATCGTTGTTCCTTCTGCTTGGGTCGCAAGAAGCGCAATAATCGGAATTTCATCGATGAGTCTTGAAATCATGTCACCAGAAATTTCAATCCCTTTTAATGATGAAGTAGAAATCGTTAAATCACCATACGGTTCTCCGCCTTTGGCTTCTACTTCATTGATCTCAAGGTTTGCACCCATAAGTTTCAGCACATCAATAATACCTGTTCTTGTTTTGTTTAGCCCGACATTTTTTAAGACAATCCGGCTGTTAGGAACGATTGATCCAGCTACAAGGAAAAATGCAGCTGAAGAGATGTCTCCAGGAACAAATATATCGGTTGCTGTTAATGTCTGGCCGCCTTCAATGGAAACACTTTGTTCATCTTCATCTAGTTTTACACCAAACATAGAGAGCATTCTTTCTGTATGATCTCTTGATTTATGTGGTTCAGTTAATGTTGTTGTACCCTCTGCTTGCAGCCCAGCTAAAAGGACAGCCGACTTAATTTGTGCACTTGCCACCGGAGACTCATAAGTTATGCCTTTTAAATGACCGCCACGAATAGACAGTGGTGTATACTCGCCATTTGCTCTGCCGTCTATTTTGGCTCCTAGTTGTTTCAGCGGACCCGTCACACGTTTCATTGGTCTTTTGGCAATACTCTCATCACCAATTAGTGTACTGTGAAACTCACAACCAGCTAATATTCCCATCATTAATCGAATGGTTGTACCAGAATTGCCAACATCAAGAATGTCAGACGGCTCCTTGAGCTCTTTCAGTCCTTTACCATGAATGACAACATCTGTCCCTTTTTGTTCAATTTCAACGCCCATCTTTCTAAAGCAATCAATCGTACTTAAACAGTCAGCTCCAGGAAGAAAGTTTTTCACTACTGTGGTCCCTTCAGCAATTGCACCAAACATCACTGATCTATGTGAAATAGATTTATCACCTGGGATATGAATTTCTCCATTCATAGGAGCATTTTTATGAATTTTCATGTTTGTCACCTCAGTCAGCATAAAATGTATCGTAATTCGCTCTATTTTTTATACAGATTTCTGCACGCTTGCGGTCGTCGTCTGTTTGAAAACTAATGCGTAAAATCCCATTAATGTCTTCCCGCGTCTCAATAATACGGATATTTGTAATACTAATGTTTTCACTTGCTAGATGCCCTGTAATCTCCGATATGACCCCAGGGTGATCCGGAACATCGACATACAGATCATAAAAAGCAGGAATGGCACCTTTTTTCCTTAGAGGCAGTCCATCACGATATTCCTTTGCATCTTGAAAATAAGAGAACAATCCTTCAGCATCTTCTTGCTCTACGAAGGTTTCAATGCGGTTAATCTCTTTTTTCCATTCATGAAAACGGTCTAAAATCTTGTGTTTATTGTGCAGCAGGATATCCCGCCACATTGCAGGATTGCTTGAAGCAATTCGTGTGATATCACGAAAGCCTCCAGCAGCAAACCGTTTAACAAGTGGGAATTGTTCTTCAAAATGATGTGCTTGATGCACAAGGCTGGCTGCAACAATATGAGGAAAATGGCTAATTACACTCGTCACAGCATCATGTTCTTCTGGTGTCATCTCTATGAAATGAGCATTTGTCCCCTTTAGCAAATCCATCAACCGATCAACAGCTTGGCGGTTTGTTTCCTTTGCAGGCGTTAAAATGTAGAACGCATTTTCAAATAAAAAGTCTTTTGCTGCAATAACACCTGACTTATGAGATCCTGCCATTGGATGTCCACCAATAAATTGGTACTGCTCAGGTAGCGCTTTTTCAGCAAAATGGACAACCTTTTGCTTTGTGCTGCCGACATCAGTAATTGTGAGCTCTCTTTCAATTCCAGAGTCTGCAATATCACTAAGCATCTTTACTGTTTGCTGGACAGGTGTTGCCAAAATAATGGTCGAAGATTCTTCTAAACCAGCCAGAAACGAATCAGCTGTTGCATCAATAATTCCCAGCTTTGTTGCAGCAACCATTTGCTCTTTGGAAACATCAAATCCTACAATTTTTTTATGAGGATACTCTTTTTTAATCGAGAGTGCAATGGATCCCCCAATTAAACCGAGTCCAGCGATTAATATTGTTTCGTTTGCATCATTCATATTCATCACCTGATTTTTCGCGAAAATTAAACAACTTATTTCAACAGCTTATATGTATTGAGGTTGGTACAATGAAAGCCATATCCTGCCTTAGGATATGACTTTATGGTTATGCTACGCACGAATGCCTTGCAGTAAATCGGCAAGTGTACTTAGAATGTCTTCATTTTGCTCTTTTGTTCCGACGGTAATACGTAAAGAAGTCGGAAAACCAAGTGCTTTCCCGGAACGAACAATGTAACCTTTTTTCAATAATGCATTGAACAATTCATCTGCATCTCTTTTAAAATCAATCAGCACAAAGTTTGTTTGAGATGGATAGATATATAGTCCAAAACGGTCTGCAAAATCTTGATATTGCTTGAGACCTGCTTCGTTTTTCTGTCTGCATGATTGTATGAAATCTTGATCTTTGATCGCTGCACGAGCAGCTGCCTGAGCGATACGGCTGGTATTAAACGGCTCTCTCGCTGGTTCAATGGCAGTAATCAGCTCTTCTGATGCAATTCCGTAGCCTACTCGAAGCGCTGCAAGTCCATATGCTTTAGAAAACGTTCGAAGTACAATGACATTTTGATAATTGTGTAATAAAGATAAACTGTTTGGAAAATCTTCCGCACGAACGTATTCAAAATACGCTTCATCTAGAACAACAAGCACGTGAGCTGGCACTTCGTCTAAAAACGCCACAATCTCAGATTCTGACAAATGATTTCCTGTCGGGTTATTTGGATTACATACCCAGACAACCTTCGTGTTTTCATCGATCGCATCCAGCATGCCCTTCAGATCGTGAGCTCCTCCTTCTAAAAGAGGCACTTCTCGAATTTCAGCATGTTCAATCACTGCATTGTGACGGTATTGCGGAAAAGATGGAGATGGGATGACGGTATTTGTATGTTGGTCAAGGAAAGCTCTCGCAATAATTTGCACAAGTTCATCTGAGCCATTCCCGAAAATTAATTGCTTTTCACTTACTTGAAGAAACTCAGCAAGCTCCGTTCTTAAACTTGCGCTGTATCCATCAGGATAAATCGCTAAATGTTCGAGCTCAGCTTGTATTGCCTCTCTTGCATGTACAGAACATCCAAAAGGGTTTTCATTTGAAGCCAATTTCACAATTTTGTCTAATTGATATTCTTTTTTGACCTCTTCAATTGGTTTCCCAGGTTGATACGGTTTTAGCTGTTTTAATTGATCTTTGATTTGCAAAATGTTTCACCTCATTTGAATGAATAGAGGGGACTAAATGTTTTTGCATATGTTTCAAATTCTCTTAAAGCCTCTTGACGTGTATCACTTGCCAGCAATTGTTCTTGAAGCTCTTCAATTTTTTTCACAAGTGCACTTCCGACAACAACACCGTCACTCAGTTTATTCATTGAATCTACCTGCTCTCTTGTTGAGATTCCAAAACCGACCGCAACCGGTATGTGACTCAGCTGTTTCACTTGTTGAATAAAATCTGTAATTGACGCGTCAAAGGATTGTCTGACACCTGTTACACCAAGAGATGAAACACAATACACAAAACCTTCTGCCTGCTCTACAATGTTTACTAATCGTTCCTTGCTTGTTGGTGCAACGAGTGAAATATATGAAATGTCATGTGTTTGACAGTTCTTTTGCAGCTCGCTGCTCTCTTCAAACGGCAAGTCGGGTGTTAAGAGTCCCGAAATATGATTTTTGCGCAGTAAAGCGAAAAAGTATTCTGTGTCTAATTGTAACACAGGATTATAATACGTAAATAGAATTACAGGAATTTTTACACCGTTTTTTTTCATCTTCCCTGCTAATTCTATCGCTTTTACGATATTCATGCCATGATTTAGAGCTCTTTTGGAGGCTCTTTGAATGACAGGACCGTCTGCTAATGGATCGGAATAAGGAACACCGAGTTCAATCGCATGTGCACCGGCTGCTTGAAGGGAGATAGCTAAATCAATCGTAATGTCTTCTGACGGATCTCCAGCTGTGATAAATGGGATAAATAATTTTTCGCCTTGCTCTAATTGAAATCTAATCATTTTGTTTTCCCCTCACTTTCGAGCACGTTCATTAATGTATGCACATCCTTATCGCCTCTTCCTGAAAGGCAGACAAGGACGATTTCGTCTTCATTCATCGTCTTGCTTACCTCAAATGCTTTGGCTAGCGCATGTGCAGATTCAATTGCTGGCAGAATTCCTTCTTTTTCAGTCAGCAGCTTTAGTGCATCTAGTGCTTCTTGATCTGTCGCACTCACATATTGAACCCTCCCGCTCGCATGTAAATATGCGTGTTCTGGTCCAATTCCCGGATAATCTAAACCAGCGGAGATAGAATATGGCTCAATAATTTGGCCAAATTCGTCTTGGATTAAATAGGTCAAAGACCCGTGGATCACACCTTTGGTTCCTTTCGTGATGGTTGCAGCATGGAGCGGCGTATCGATTCCTTTTCCAGCTGCCTCTACACCAATGATATCTACTTCTTCATCTAAAAATGCCCGGTACATTCCAATGGCATTACTTCCGCCGCCAACACAGGCAATGACTTTATGAGGAAGCCTTCCTTCTTTTTCAAGCAGCTGCTCTTTTGCTTCATCACCAATCATGCGCTGGAACTCGCTGACGATTTGAGGATACGGATGAGGGCCTACAACGGAGCCAATCATATAAAAATGATCACTGCAGTGCTGAACCCAATAGCGGATGGCTTCGTTAGTTGCATCTTTTAGTGTGCCATTTCCGCTTGTGACAGGTATGACTTCAGCGCCAAGCAGTTTCATTCGGAAGACATTGAGTGATTGTCTTTCCACATCTTCTTTTCCCATAAATACCGTGCAGGATAACCCGAACTTAGCGGCCACCGTTGCAGCAGCTACTCCGTGCTGGCCTGCGCCTGTTTCTGCGATGATGTTTGATTTCCCCATTTTTTTCGCAAGCAGGGCCTGCCCAAGCGCATTGTTAATTTTATGAGCACCTGTGTGATTTAAATCTTCTCTTTTTAAATAGATTTTTGCGCCGCCGAGGTATGCTGATAATTGGTCAGCATATGTAAGCGCAGTTGGTCTGCCTGAATAGTTTCGAAGTAGTGATACATATTCTGCTTGAAAAGCAGGGTCTTCTTTTAATTCACGAAATGCCTGCTCGATTTCTGCAAGTGGCTGCATGAGCGTTTCCGGGACAAATTTCCCTCCGAATTCTCCGTATCTGCCAATCTCATTTGGATATGCGTACATCATTTAACATCCTTTCTTCGAGCGCTTCGATCTTAGCGCTGCTTTTCTTTCCGTTTTCTTCTATTCCGCTTGAAAGATCGATCGCTTCTGGACCATAGGCAAGGAGCTCTGCTATCGTTTCTGGTGTGATGCCGCCTGCAATTATGCAAGTTTTCTCCAGCCGTTTTGCATGCTGAACGTATGCAGGCACCGCCTCCCAAGCAAAAGCTGTTCCAGAGCCGCCTCTCATCCCTTTTACTTTCGCATCAATGAGGAAGCCATCGACAACAGGCGCAAATACCGTCATTTTTTCAAGCGTGTTTGTGATATTGGATTCGTGGTGGAACACTTTCCAAACGACAGCCCCTGTTTGTTGTTTGATTTCTTTAGCGTCATCCTGCGTTTCATCTCCATGAAGCTGTACGATATCTAAAGGTATATGTTTTGTGATCTCACACACTTTTTCGATCTTTTCATTTACAAATACACCAGCAATTTTTTTCTCACACTTTGTTTGGATGAGCCATTGTTTCACTTGATCTGGCTGGACTTGTCTTTTACTTGGAGCAAAAATAAATCCAATGGCATCTGCGTGAGATTGCGCAATACATTCCACATCATCTTGTGATACTGCCCCGCAATATTTTACATAAGGCTTCACCCTGTTCATTCTCCAAACAATGTCTGAACGGCTTTTTCTTGTGATTGTTCTCTCATTAATGATTCTCCTACAAGAACTGCACCCGCTCCATGTTTCTTCACAAAGGCCAGATCATCAAATGTTTGAATACCGCTCTCACTCACTAGTAAAACATCGTTTGGAACAAGGGGTGCGATCTCTTTTGTTTGTTCGACTGTTGTTGTAAATGTATTTAAATTCCGGTTGTTCACTCCAATGATTTCAGGAGTGAACAACTTTAAAATATTTTCCAGTGTATCTGCTGCATGTACTTCGACAAGGACATCAAGGCCTTTCTCTTTCGCTTCAGCATAGAGCTCTTGCAGCTTTTGCGGCTCAAGTACTTCTCCAATTAATAAAATGGCATCTGCCCCTATACGTCTTGACTCTTCTACCTGTATGGAGTCAATGATGAAATCTTTTCTTAGAATTGGACGATCTACGTGTTTTTTAATGAGGGATAAGTATTCGTTTTTCCCTTGAAAGAACGGTTCATCCGTTAAAACAGATAAGCAATCAGCGTTTGATTTTTCGTAAGCTTTTGCTGTTTGTAAAGGATCAAAATTCGGTTGAATGATTCCTTTGGAAGGAGACGCTTTTTTCACCTCCGCAATGAGACCAATTGAGCGATGAGGATTCATGAGTGCTTCTTTAAATGATCGTCTTTCAAAGTGTCCATCTACTGGTAACTGCAATGTTTGAATATGTTCTTTTTTGCGGGCAATGATTTGATTAAGCATAGATCTCTTCCTCTCTCGTTTTTTGTTTTAAACGAGCCAATTGTTCTTTGGCTGCGCCGTTTTTAATCGTTTCAATCGCTTTTAATGTCCCGGCCATGAGGCTTTCTGACTTCCCTGCGACATATAAAGCCGCTCCAGCATTCAGGGCTGTAATATGAAGCGGCGCCCCTTCTGTTTGATGATTCAATATATTCTGAATCAATTTAGCACTCTCTTCCGGTGATTGGACCTGAATTTCTGATAAATATCCTTTTTGCAGCCCAAAGTCTTCTGGATTGAGTGTATATTCTGTCATGACATCTTTTTTGAGTTCAATCACATATGAATTTGCTGTAATCGTTAATTCATCCAGTCCATCTTCTCCGCAAACAAACAGCACATGTTCTGGCTCTAACGGTGCAAGGGCTTCTGCCATTAATTTTGCCTTTTCCTTTGAGTAGACACCGATGATTTGCTTTTTGGCTTGCATTGGGTGGCAAAGCGGGCCTAAGAGATTAAATACCGTCCGGAAGCCGAGCTGCTTGCGGACTGCGGCTACTTGTTTCATAGATGAATGATACAATGGTGCAAATAAAAAGCCCATGTTTTTCTCTTGTATTTGTCTTCTTGTTTCTTCTGGTGTGGATTGAATATGAATCCCAAGACATTCTAGTACATCGGCACTCCCGCTTTTAGAAGAAACTGATCGATTTCCGTGTTTGGCGATTTTGGCTCCAGCAGCGGAAGCGACAATGGCAGCGGCAGTTGATATATTAAAGGTGGAGAGTCCATCGCCTCCTGTGCCGCAAGTATCTACAACATCAAGCGCTTGTTCCATTGGTGCTGCATTTTGCCGCATGGCTTTCACAAAACCCGTCATTTCTTCAGCGGTTTCTCCTCTATGCGCTAAAATCGAGAGACTCGCAGCGACTTCAGCATCTGTTAAAAAGCCGCTCATCATATCATGCATGAGTTTATTTGCTTCATTTTCTGATAGAAAGCCTCCATTAACAAGAGCTGATAGTCGGTGATTCATCCTGCACACTCTCCTTTTCTGAGAAAATATGTTCCGCAAGCTGAATGGCTTTCAGAAGTGCTCCTGCCTTGTTACAAGTCTCTTCCCATTCATTTTCTGGGACAGAATCAGCCACAATGCCGGCGCCTGCTTGTATAGAAGCGGTATGATTTTTGACGCTCATCGTACGAATCGTAATACAAGAGTCGATATTGCCGTCGAATCCAATATAAGCAATACAGCCGCCATACGTTTCCCTAGGCTCAGGCTCCATTTCATTTAATAATTGCATCGCTCTTATTTTCGGGGCACCTGTTAATGTGCCTGCTGGGAAAGCGGACATGAGCGCATCAACTGGATGTGTATCCCGCTTTAGCTTTCCTGTCACAATGGAGATGATGTGCATGACATGAGAGAAGTTCACTACTTTTGTAAAGGTTGGTACGGACACACTGCCGTATTCTGCCACACGGCCTACATCATTTCTGGCAAGATCCACTAACATGTAATGCTCGGCTTTTTCCTTTTCATCTTCAAGCAGCTCTCTTGCTAGTTCAGCATCCTCTTCTCTTGTTGTTCCTCGTTTTCTTGTGCCAGCAATAGGATGAATTTCTAAATGCCCATTTTTGGCATGGATTAATCGTTCTGGCGAGCTACCGACTAAATCACGATCTTTTAATTTCATAAAATACATATAAGGAGATGGATTCACAATCCGAAGCACGCGGTATAACTCAAATGAACTCACTGATACAGGGATATCAAATCGTTGCGAGAGTACGCCTTGAAAAATGTCACCCGCTCGAATGTATTCTTTGATTTTTTCTACGTCTTTTAAAAATTGCGCTTTTTCATAAGTTGACGTCACATGTTCAAAGGATGGCGGCTCATTCATATTCCCTGATAAAATCAGTTCTTTCATATCAACCTTTGAATGGAGCTTGTGAATCATCTGTTCAAGCTGTTTTTGATTTTCTTTGTAAGCTCGAATTTTTTCGTCTTCTCTTTCATGTCCGGCCAGCTGAGTGTATTGGATAAAATGAACATGATTTGTTTCATGATCAAAGGCAATCATCGTTTGGCAGACAAATAATGTGCAATTTTCTACCAGCGATGCGCTGCGGTGAGGCCTGACAGAAGGTTCAATGTTTGGGATCAGATCGTAGCTTAAGTACCCAACAGCCCCGCCTGTAAATGGGATATCAATATCTGGCGTTTTGATTTGATATTGCTCTTTCATCCAATCCAGCAGTTCTTTCAGCTCTTGCTTTTGCATGACTTCCTGCCCCGCAGCGTTACGTGCAACGTATTTGTTTTGGTCATCATGTAAGGTTAAAAACGGGTGTAATCCAATAAAGGAATATCTCGACCAGCTGGAAGACTCATCTTTGCTTTCTAGCAAATACACAATATCTTGTTTGAGTTTTTCAACAATTTGAATCGGTGAGAGCGTATCGACTGTAATGGTTTCAACAATTGGGATCGTTTTGTAGGACTCACTGTCCTTTAAAAATTGGGTCAGGTTTGATTGGGAATTCATAAGCACACTCCTTAAATGGGATTAAGGAGAATGAGGGGACATATAGAGGGTTTGTATGAGTATACGAAATAAGCCTAAAAGAGGGTTGCTCTTTTAGGCAGTATGATTAAATAGAAGTATCGTATCTCTGCTCAACTCTACTCATCTCAACTACCCTAGTCTCATTCTCATCTTCTCTAAGCTTGCAATGCCGTTTACACCTGTGTGTAAACTTCGGCTGTTCATATCGTATTATAATTCCTTGTTTTTTGTCAACTGTAAATCAGGGCGAAGCGTCACAGCTTCTTCCAAGTATACATGCTGTATGTCTTCCTGCTTTGTATCCGTCTGGACAGTCATTAAGACACGAATACATTGCTTTAAACCGCCATCAATGTCCAGTTCCTGCATGCAAGTAACTGGTACATATGTCCATCCTTCAAACTGACGAAGTGCTTTTGCCGGAAAAACGGAGTGAATATCTTGTGTAGCTGAAATCAAGATCTGCACGACACGTTCTGGATCTACTTGGTTTCTTGAAATGATCGCTTCTAACAGCTGTTTCGTTTTGTTTAACACTTCTGTTTCTGTATCTTCTATTACAGTTGTAGCCCCACGTATCCCGCGAAACATCATAGACATCCCTCCTCCCGTTTCCATTCTTCGAGCCAGTAGTGCAGCTCATCTTTTGTGAAAGACTGCAAGGTGACGTCTCCAACCTGTTTTAATAAAACAAATTGAACACTACCGCCCCTTGCCTTTTTATCTCCAATCATCCGGTCAACAAAAGTTTTTGTGGAAATATCTTGTGTGACTTGTACAGGGAACCCGAGCTCTTTCATCCACTCTTTTAGTTCCAAACGATTAAGGCTGAGCCCCAACTGCTTTTCGCTCACATACAGCGCAAACTGCATGCCGATTGCAATGGCATCTCCGTGCGTGATGGCGCCATATCCATACTCTGCTTCAATGGCATGCCCGAGTGTATGGCCTAAATTCAAAAATGCACGCACTCCTTGTTCTTTTTCATCTTCTTGAACGATTGACGCTTTGACTTGAATGCCTTGATACAGCATATGTGCCAGCTCGCTTTTTGATAAATCCGTCAAAGAACGAATGGCCATGAGTTCTGATAAAAATGCTTCACTTGAAATCAGTGCATGTTTGATGACTTCTGCAAAACCTGATCTTCGTTCAATTTGCGATAGTGTCTCAAGCATACTAGTATCATAGATCACAGCTTTCGGCTGATGAAACGCACCGATTAAATTTTTACCGAGCGGATGGTTGATCCCTGTTTTCCCGCCAACTGCACTATCATGTGCCAGCAGCGTCGTCGGCACTTGGATAAAATCAATGCCTCTCATATAAGTGGCAGCAGCAAAGCCAGCCAAATCTCCAATTACGCCGCCTCCCAGTGCAATGATGCAGGAGGAACGATCAAGCTGAAATTGAATGGCTTTCGTATGAATATGCTCAAATTCGGCAAAGGATTTTGACTGCTCTCCGCTTGGCACAACCACTTTGTTCACAGGCCACTTCTGCTGAAGTAAGCGAACCATCTCATCACCATAAATGGCATCAACAGCTGCATCTGTGACGATTAAGAGCTTCGTATAGGAATGCCCAGTGGAAGTTATCAAGTCGACGATATTGCGTTTAATCCCATCACCGATAAATACAGGATAAGTGGCTGAAGACGTCTTAACTTCCAGTGTTTTCATTAAAATTCCCTCTGAAGCTGGCGCATTTTCTCAACATTTTCTTTAATGCGGTCGATTTGGTCAAGGCCAAACTGCTCTACTACTGCATTGGCAATTTCCCATGCAACGACTGCTTCTGCAACAACACTTGCAGCAGGAACAGCACAGCTGTCAGATCGTTCAATACTTGCAGAGAAAGGTTCTTTTGTTTCAATGTCAACGCTTTGAAGCGGCTTATAAAGCGTTGGGATTGGTTTCATAACCCCTCTTACGACAATTGGCATACCCGTTGACATTCCGCCTTCAAGACCACCTAGGCGATTTGTTTTTCTCGTATAGCCCTTTTCTTCATCCCAGATAATTTCATCATGGACCTCACTGCCATTTTTAGAGGCTGCCTCGAAGCCAATACCGAATTCAACCCCTTTAAAAGCGTTGATACTAAGTACAGCGCCAGCAAGCTTGCTGTCCAATTTACGGTCGTAATGAACATAGCTGCCAACCCCAACCGGCATCCCTTCAACGATGACTTCAACAATTCCGCCAATTGAATCGCCGTTTTTCTTCGCTTCATCAATTGCATCCATCATTTTCTGACCCGCTTCACTGTCATAGCAGCGAACAGGTGATTCTTCTGTTACCTTCTGCAAATCTTCAATAGACTCATATGCTGTATGAGCTGCTTTCACTCCGCCAATTTCAAGAACATGGCCAGCTACTTTAATCCCTAGATGCGCCAAGATTTGTTTGGCAACTGCGCCTGCTGCTACGCGAACAGTTGTCTCGCGGGCTGATGAGCGCTCTAATACGTTTCTCATATCACGGTGTCCATATTTGATCGCCCCATTTAAATCCGCATGTCCTGGTCTTGGACGGGAGATTTGACGCTTCATTTCACTTTCTTCTTCTTCCGTGATCGGCTCTGCCCCCATCACCTTTGTCCAATGCTTCCAGTCGTTGTTTTCAACAACAAGTGCGATTGGGGAACCTAATGTTCTCCCGTGGCGAACACCACTTAACACTTTCGCCTGGTCTTTTTCAATCTGCATTCTTCTTCCGCGGCCATGACCTTTTTGTCTTCTAGCCAATTCATAATTGATGTCATCCTGCTCTATGTAAAGTCCCGCTGGAACTCCTTCAATAATTGTGGTCAGTTGTGGACCATGTGATTCACCTGCTGTTAAGTACCTCATGACTCAATCTCCCTTCATCGCATTAACGCTTTTAAGTAAAAATATAATAACACACTTGCTACTAAAAAGTCAGCTACATACCCTTCTTTTGATAAAAGAAAGTATCAGCAGATGTCAGTCCAAACTTTTCTGGGTGAAAAATTTGCTCTGTAGAACCAACAAATAATACGCCATTTTGTTTTAAACTGCTGCTCATTTTTAAGTAAATTTCTTCTTTTGCCTCTTCAGTAAAGTAAATCAGTACATTTCGGCAGACGATGAGGTCAAGCTGTTTTTCATATGGATCTGCTAAAAGGTTGTGCTTCTTAAATTGAATATGCTTTCGAACCTCATCCTTCACAGTGTAAAATGAAGAATCTTCTTTTGTGAAATATTTTTGCTTGATATGATCTGGCACCTCTTGCAGAGAGCGTTCATGATATCTGCCTTTTTGAGCTGACTGCAGAACTTTATCATCAATATCAGTTGCAATAATTTGGAAGTCTTTCACAAGAGGATGGCTTGACAGCAGCATGGAGAGTGTATATGGCTCCTCTCCTGTCGAACATGCTGCACTCCAAATCTTTAAGGTGCCGCCATTTTTCGAAAGCAGCGGCAGGATTTTTTGATCAAGTACTTCCCAGCGCTGATAGTTTCGGTAAAATTCTGACACATTTATCGTCATGCGGTCCATCGTCTCATCTAATAATGCTTTGTCCTTTTCAAGCGCGGCCGCGAATGCTTCAAAATCTTTATATCCTTTTTTATCATAAAGTGAGGTTAATCTTCGTTTCATTTGTGCTTCTTTATATAAATTCAGATCAACCCCGGTTAGTTTTTTCCATTTTCCAACAAATACTTGATATGGATCCATCAATGTCCTCTCCTGTCTCATCTATCTTTGTCCTAGTATAGCTGTTTTTATCGAAAATTTGTATCTTCTCATGAGAAATTTCGTGTAGAAAGTTCAATATAAAAAAAGCCAAAGTGCTCATTAGATGAACACCTTGGCTTGAATCTTAATAAATCCAGCTTGAGATGGTTTGATCCCAGCTTGTGAGTTCTTCTTGTTTGAAGAATAAGTTAATTTCTCTTTCAGCACTTTCTGGTGAGTCTGACCCATGGATAATGTTTTTCCCAACAGTCAATCCATAGTCTCCTCTTATTGTGCCTGGAAGCGCTTCCTTCGGATTTGTTTTGCCGATAATCTGTCTTGTCACGTCTACTACCTGTTCACCTTGCCATACCATTGCAAATACAGGTCCTGACGTAATAAAGTCAACCAATTCCCCGAAAAACGGTTTTTCTTTATGCTCTCCGTAATGGGTTTCTGCTACTTCCTTTGTAATACTCATTAGTTTTGCACCAACAAGCTGAAGCCCCTTTTTTTCGAATCTTGACACAATGTCACCGATTAATTGTCTTTCCACACCATCAGGTTTGACCATAAGAAATGTTTTGTCCATATACGTTTTCCACCCCGTCGTTATGTATGTATAGGCTTACATTGTTACAAAGTGATCGTATCATTTTTTTTTATAATAATCAATTTTTGACAAAAAATTTCACAAAAAAACCAATCAACATCACGTTGATTAGAATTTTCGTTTCCCAATATATTTTGCAATGGAGGCGAGTGACGTTCTCGCACGTCCTCGAGGAAGTTTGTCGAGCTGTTCAAAAGCTTTTTTCAAATACATTTCACTCACTCGAATCGAGCGGTCGATCGCATCTGTTTGTTTGAGGCTTTCAATGACAGGCTCCAGCTGCTTCTCCGTCGTTTCACTATTGATCAGCTTCAATTGACCTTGTAGCGTCGGATTTTTCAGTGCATATAAGACTGGGAGTGTGACATTCCCTTGTAAAAGGTCTCCTCCGACAGGCTTGCCCAGCTCCTCTTCAGTTGATGTGAAATCAAGGACATCATCAATGATTTGATAGGACATGCCGACATAGTATCCAAACCAATAGAGGGCTTTATGTGTTTTTTCATCTGTACCTGCTGCAATAGCGCCTAATTGACAGCTGCCTGCAATGAGCAAGGCTGTTTTTCGTTTGATTCTTCTTAAATATGTACGGAGGTTTTGATCCATATTATATTTATCTTTCACTTGCTCTATCTCACCAAGACAAAGCTCGACGACCATTTTTGACAAAATTTCATGTGCCATTGGGTGATTGATTTTTGTCATGTATTCAAGTGATCTCGCAAACATATAATCCCCTGTGTACATGGCAATTCTGTTATCCCATTTTGCCTTTATCGTTGGTTTGCCTCTTCTCAGCTCTGCATCATCAATGACATCATCGTGAACAAGTGATGCCATATGAATCAGCTCGAGGGCAACGGCAACATATTTAATTTTATTAATGTCATAGTCACCAAACATGCCTGAAAGGAGAACAAAAACGGGGCGGATTCGTTTTCCGCCCGCTTGCAGCAAATGAAGACCTGCTTCACTTAATAATGCATAATCAGAGCGAACTGTTTGTTCAAGCTCTTTTTCAATTATATCGATATCATGATTTAAAAAAGAGATCATTGCTTTTAGTTTCATTATCTTCACCCAAATATCGTTTATTCAAAGCTTCTTTCCGATATGTGTTGCTGCTACACCGCCTGTAAATGGATGATACGAGACATCAGACAACCCGGCCTCTTCGAACAGAGCCGCCAGCTCTTTCATGCCAGGGAACGTTTTGGCTGATTCTTGAAGCCATGAATACTCCTGATAGCTTTTGGCAAACAGTTTACCAAAGAGCGGCATAATGTATTTGAAATAGATGTAGTAGCCCTGTTTAAAGCCGATCATCTCAGGCTGTGAAGTCTCCAGACAGACAACCATTCCGCCAGGCTTCACTACTCTTGTCATTTCCTTGAGCACCGTTAAATAATCAGGAACGTTTCTAAGTCCAAAACCGATGGTGACATAATCAAATGAGTTGTCCTCAAAAGGGAGCTCCATCGCATTGCCATGAAGCAATTCAATTTGTTTGTAGCCCCCAGTCTTCACCTTCGTTTCTCCAACACTCAGCATGTTTTTACTGAAATCAAGGCCTTTGACCTCGCCTTTTTCTCCAACAGCATCTGCAAGCGCAATTGTCCAATCGGCTGTCCCGCAGCATACATCTAATGCTTTAGACCCTTTTTGCACATTCATAAGTTTCATTGTTTTATCGCGCCATTTTTTATGCTGTTTAAAGCTGATGACAGAGTTCATTTGATCATAGTTTTTATAAATTTTTTCAAATACACCGTGTACTCGCTGTTCTTTTGATTGCTGCATGACTTACCCTTCTTCCACTTTCTGATGGTACGCAGGCTCATTTTTCATATGATCCAAGCGATTTAATAGCTCTTTTTGAACGACCGGAGATGAAACAAGGTGCTCCTTGATCGTTCGTTTGGCCTTTTCATAGCCTTCATTCTCAAAATTGTCAAAGCACGAATAGGCGTCCGTATAACGATCGTTCAAAAAAAGTTTTAAATGTTTGTCATTTTCTGCTTGTTTCATGAAGCGTTTATAAACAAGAAAACGACTTGCAATCTCATTCCAATGCGTTAATTGAAAATGCTCAGAAATCCTTTGGAAAAGCGCAGATTCAACTGTAGCTACACTTTTGTAAAAGTGCGCTGCATCTTGAATGGACCGGTCATACAGTCTAATTTTATGTTCATTGATCTCTTTGATCGCCGTAGCGAGCGTGCGGATCATATAAATGTCTTTCATGTCAGAGAGAAGAGAATAATAGAGACCGCTGAAATAGTCTCCTGCCAGGATGGTCAGCTGACGATTTTTGAATTCGTCTTGCTTGATGGCTGCAGCAGTTGTGACTTCGTCATGGGTATCAAGGGCAATTTGCACAAGCATCGCCGTTAAAATATAATTTTCTTTTTTCTCTGCATCAATTTGAGCTTCTTCAAACATTGCATGAAAAAGAAGGAGCTTATCTTCATCGATGAGTGGTGCGCGTAAATGCTTCGCCAAATAAGGATGAGAAAGCTTTTTATTTAATTTTATATTTAGATTAGATAAAATTCCGTAGATGTCTTGCAAAGATATCACCCTTGTCCCAAAAATTACAGTTTCATATGTAGACCTGCACATTGTATAGAGATTTATTATACCATATCAGCTCTCACTTTTATGCTATCAAGTGCTACAAGTTCTTTATTTCTTTGCTTCGCTTTGAATTTCGCCGAAGCTTGTTTGAATGACAGCATCGCCTCTTACTTTGATCGCTGACGTATGCTCAGTAAATTGTGCAATGATCACTTCACCTTTATCGAGTTTCTCGGAATGGTGAAATCTTGTATCAGAGCCTCTTGTTAGGCCGATGACGTTTACACCATTATCAATGGCTTTAATCACCACAAAATCAGATGCTTTATTTTCACTCATTTTGTTCACCTTCCATCTATTGAATTAGTCGTTTTTAATAAAGGAAAGCACTTCTGCTCTTGCGGCTGCATCATTTGCAAATGTGCCGCGGACGGCTGATGTGACTGTTTTAGCGCCTGGCTTTTTCACTCCGCGCATCGTCATACACATATGCTCTGCTTCAACGACAATCATCACGCCATGCGGATTAAGTGTTTCCACCATACTATCTGCAATGGTTGATGTAATGCGTTCCTGAAGCTGCGGGCGTTTAGCCACGGCTTCTACAGCTCTTGCCAGCTTACTAAGTCCCGTTACTTTTCCTCCGCGCGGAATATAAGCAACATGGGCTTTCCCGTAGAAAGGTACAAGGTGGTGTTCACACATTGAATGGAAAGCAATATCTTTTACAAGGACGAGTTCTTCGTGGTCTTCGCCAAAAATGGTTTTAAAATGTTCTTTTGGATCTTCATTTAATCCCGAGAACACTTCTTCATACATTTTTGCGACTCGTTTTGGGGTATCAAGAAGTCCTTCACGATCCGGATCTTCTCCGATTGCTTTTAATATATCGCGTACCGCGTGTTCAATTAATTCTTTATTTATTTCACTCATGTATTATATCCTCCAAAGGCGATTACATTTCATTCAGATTCTAGCACACTTCAGATCCTAAAAGCAAAGGAGAGCGTTCTAAACGAACCTTTTGATTCAAAAGGAAAAGCCCCTTATGAAAGGGGCTTTTCTAGACCAGTGTGAAACTGTATATGTATAACTCCTTCAACAGGATCATTACACATAACGATTATTTACCTGCCACCGCGTCTTTAAGTGCTTTACCTGGTTTGAAAGCAGGTACTTTGCTTGCAGGGATTTCGATCTCTGCACCAGTTTGTGGGTTACGTCCTTTACGAGCTGAACGCTCACGTACTTCAAAGTTACCAAAACCAATAAGTTGGATTTTGTCACCATTTTTAAGTGCATCTAAAATTGTATCAAAAACAGAATCAACTGCTTTTGTCGCGTCTTTTTTAGATAACTCGCTTGCTTCAGCAACCGCGTTAATAAGTTCTGTCTTGTTCATGCCTTTCACCTCCTCCCAAAAATATGCATTCAGTAGATTGTTATCATTTCTTCACAATTCATCTTCTTTCTATACCCTTTTTCAGAAAAAAAGAGCGTCTAGAAAGCGTTATACATGGCTTTTCATTAGAAAACATCTCTTTGAAGGAATGTTTGTCCAACAAAGTGAAGATTTTCTGTAAGTAGATTAACACATATGAAATACCATATCAAGCATTTTAAAGGGAAGAATCCTTATTCGTCAAGGATTAAGGGCACTTTTGCGAACGAATATTCCTAATTTCAGCCTGAATCTGACTAATCTTTATACAATTGTCTTTTTATGACTCATTCTACACGCAAAAAAAAGACCCCATCAATGAGAGGTCTCACTTGCTATAAAATAATCGCGATCAAACCGCCTGATCCTTCGTTAATGATTCTTTCAAGCGTTTCCTTCAGCTTATATCTGGCGTTTTCCGGCATGAGAGACAGCTTTGCTTGAATGCCTTCTCTGACAAGGGAGCTGAGGGAACGGCCAAATATATCTGAATTCCAGATCGAAAGCGGATCATCTTCAAAGTCTTGCATTAAGTAGCGGACAAGCTCTTCACTTTGTTTTTCTGTTCCGATAATCGGTGCAAATTCGCTCTCTACATCTACTTTGATCATATGAATAGATGGAGCGACCGCTTTTAATCTCACGCCGAATCTTGATCCCTGCCTAATGATTTCTGGCTCATCTAAACTCATATCTGATAACGCTGGCGCTGCAATCCCGTAACCAGTTTGCTTCACCATTTTTAATGCGTCTGATACTTGATCATATTCTGTCTTAGCATGAGCAAAGTCTTGCATCAGCTCTAGAAGATGGTCTTTTCCTCTAATTTCTACACCAACCACTTCTTTTAAAATATGATCATATAGATCATCTGGCGCATACAGGTCAATCTCCGCAATCCCCTGACCCATTTCAATTCCTGCTAAACCCGCTCTTTCGATAAAATCAAATTCACTGAATTGACCAACGACACGGTCGACATCTCTTAATCTTTTAATATCCTTTACAGTTTCCTTTACTGAATCCTGATAGCTCTCTCTCAGCCAGTGATCTTCTTTTAGCACCATCACCCAGCTTGGCAGGTTCACATTCACCTCTAGAACTGGGAATTCATATAATGCTTCACGAAGAACGCTGAGTACGTCTTGCTCTCTCATACTTTCTACGCTCATGGCGAGTACTGGAATATCATACTTTTGGCTAAGTTCCTGCCGGAGCGCTTCTGTTTCAGGATGATATGGCCTCACAGAGTTGATGACCATAATAAACGGCTTTCCAACCTCTTTGAGTTCATCAATTACACGTTCTTCAGATTCAATATAATCATGTCTTGGAATTTCTCCAATGGAACCATCTGTTGTAATCACTACACCTATTGTTGAATGCTCTTGAATGACCTTGCGTGTACCAATTTCCGCTGCTTCATGAAACGGGATTGGCTCTTCATACCACGGCGTATTGATCATTCTTGGGCCATTTTCATCTTCATACCCGCGCGCACCAGGGACAGTGTATCCCACACAATCGACAAGTCTGATGTTGACATCAAGGCCGTCACTCACGTGAATTGATGCTGCTTGATTCGGTACAAATTTTGGCTCTGTGGTCATAATGGTTTTTCCTGCTGCGCTTTGCGGCAATTCATCCTGTGCTCTTGCACGATCTGCCTCATTATTGATATTCGGGAGCACCACGAGCTCCATAAACTTTTTAATAAACGTAGATTTCCCTGTACGAACAGCGCCAACGACTCCTAAATATATATCGCCTCCTGTTCGTTCAGCGATATCCTTGAAAATATCGACTTTTTCCAAGTGATCCCCTCCCGGACTTGCTATCCTCGTTTTCAAATTAAATACTCTATTCTTCAATCAAACTGTGCTTGAAAGGTGTCTGGACAATATATGTGTATGACGTTGTCCTATTTGAATATGACACCTTTTTGTTTTGAGAGTAAGTTTAGCCATAAAAAAACCTTTCTCCTCATTTATATGCAGAGGAAAAAGGTTCATTCTTGTTTATGACGTCTTTTTTTCTAAAAAAGCAGGCTCACCTTTTTTGTTGATGGTATATGGGACAGAAAACGCGGGTACAAACGGGGTTTCCTGCCAATATACATCTTGAATGTTTTCACCTGGTTTCAGCTTTTGCTTCGTATTCTTCAAAATGTGAGCAAAATCACTGCGGTAGTCCACATAGATGTCACCGTTTGATGAAATCAGTAATGGGAGGGAATTCCCTGTCACAGGACTTATCACCGCAGGCGGCGATTTTAATCCTAATTTTTTTTCATTTAACGTATATAAATTGGCTGATACGACTTTGCCGTATGGCGGATATGTATGTTCATCTTGATACATCTTGATTCTAAGCCGTAATTCATTGATGGTCTGCGTCATTTTGACATCAAGCAGTTTCACAGTGGGTTTCTTTTCGACGTCTGTGAGGACATAAATATATTCGCCCCCGCCTTCATAAGATGTAGACGGTACATCGTGTAAATATCTTGGTGACAAGCGCTTAAAGTCGATGACATATTTCTGATAAACCGGCGTGTCTGCTTCTTTCGTTTCTATAGGCAAAAGACCATTTGTTGCTTTTTGAAATTCCTCAATCGCTGTCTGTACACTTTGCAGCTGCTCTTCATATGGCACCCGGTTCTCAGCTTTGCGATTTTCTGGATACAGACATCCTGTTAATAAAATAAGTGCTAACAGTGTGACACTGACTTTTGCTTTGATCATCACATTCTTCCTTTTTCTTTATTCATTGACCGGTCCGCTAAAGACAACTAAAAACACAATGATACCTGATATCAGCATCAAGCTGTATGCAACGGTCGAGGCCGTTATTTTAAGAAATTTGCTTTTCAGCTTAAACCTGCTGAGATAAATGGTTACTACGGCTAAAAACATGAGCCCCATTGAACCAAGCGCAAACCACATCTTGATTAAAGCAAAACTCATCGTGCCTGTCCCCCTTCAAAACGAACGAATTGTAAGCGTTTATATTTCATTTTAAACCAAAAATAAGGTAAATATCAATCATTTTTCCAATCATTCAGAAAAAAGCGCATAAAAAAACTGAAGCAAAGAGGGGGACTCTGCTTCAGTCATTGGATCGACTATTTTCCTCATTCTGTAGAGGCAAAGCTCTATTCAAACTTCATTGCTATGTTATGCAAGTCTTCCCCTTCTTGCATCCTCTACATGCCTAAGTTCAGTCTTTCCTTTTATTTTGTTTGGTTTTCAAACATGTTCACAAGGTCTTCCATCTCATGTGTTTTCACACGTGCCATCAATGATTCTACAGCATCGTCCACCTTTTTCCCTTCAAACAGGACGCCGTAAAGAGCCTCTGTAATCGGCATGCTGACCTTGTATTCTTTGGAGAGCTGATAAGCGCCTTTTGTTGTGCGGACACCTTCGACAACCATGCCCATTTTTTCAAGCACTTCTTCGAGCTTATATCCTTTACCGAGTAAATTCCCGCAGCGCCAGTTACGCGAATGAACACTTGTACATGTCACGATCAAATCGCCAACGCCTGTCAATCCAGCAAATGTAAGGGGATTCCCTCCCATTTTTGTGCCAAGACGTGCGATTTCAGCAAGTCCTCTTGTGATAAGCGCCGCTTTTGCATTGTCACCATATCCAAGTCCGTCTGTGATACCAGCCGCAAGAGCAATGATATTTTTCAATGCGCCGCCAATTTCCACCCCAATCACATCAGGGTTTGTGTACACTCTAAAATGATTGTTCATGAACAAATCTTGAACAAATTGAGCTGCTTCAATGTTTTCTGACGAGACAGTGACAGTTGTCGGATGACGCAGACCTACTTCTTCTGCATGACTCGGCCCTGATAGGACCACGACAGCCTCTCTTTTCTCAGATGGGACTTCTTGTTCAATCATTTGAGAAATTCTAAGAAGTGTATCTGGTTCAATTCCCTTACTGACATGGACAAATGGCACCTTCGATGAGATCAGCTCATTTGCCTGCTTCAATACCTCACGAATGGCTTTTGTTGGCACAGCGACAATAACCGCCTCTGTCCCCTCTAAAGCCTGCTTCATATCGGTTGTCGCCTGAATAGACGCTGGCAGTTCGACATTTGGCAAGTAATCATGATTTTCATGTTTCTCATTGATTTGATCAATGAGCTCTTGTCTATGTCCCCACATGTGTACATCATGATGATTATCAGCTAATACAAGCGCAAGAGCTGTTCCCCAGCTGCCTGCTCCAAGTACTGAAATTTTCTTCATCCTGCTCACCCTTTTTATTTTCTCGCTCTCGCAAATATTTTAATTGGTGTTCCTTCAAAACCAAATGCATCTCGAATGCGGTTTTCTAGGAAACGCTCATAAGAAAAGTGCATAAGCTCTGGATCGTTGACAAACACAACGAAGGACGGAGGCTTAATGGCCACCTGTGTTGCATAGTAAATCTTTAGGCGCTGTCCGTTATGGGTCGGCGTTGGATTCATCGCCACCGCATCCATGATGATATCATTTAAAATATTGGTTTGAACGCGCATTGCATGGTTTTCGCTTGCTGTGATAATGGACGGCATTAATGTATGAATTCTCTTTTTCGTAAGAGCAGACATAAACAAGACAGGTGCATAATCAAGGAATTGAAAATGCTCGCGGATGTTTTGCTCAAATTCCTTCATCGTACGCTCATCTTTTTCAACAGCATCCCATTTGTTCACAATGATGACAACAGCTTTACCAGCTTCGTGTGCATAGCCAGCAATTCGTTTATCCTGCTCAATAATGCCTTCCTCGCCGTCAAGTACAACAGCGACAACATCAGAGCGGTCAATGGCTTTTAATGCACGAAGTACACTGTATTTCTCTGTTGTTTCATATACTTTCCCTTTTTTCCTCATACCTGCTGTATCAACAATGACAAAGTCACGCTGATTGTACGTAAACATCGTATCGACAGCATCTCTTGTTGTACCAGCGATGTTGCTGACAATGACGCGGTCTTCTCCGAGCATCGCATTCACTAAAGAAGATTTCCCTACATTCGGACGGCCAATTAAGCAGAACTGGACAACTTCTTCATCATATTGCGTATCCGGCAAATTCTTAAAATGTTCTGCCACTGCATCAAGCAGGTCACCAAGACCTAATCCGTGTGTTCCAGAAATCGGATACGGCTCGCCAAATCCGAGTGCATAAAAGTCATACACGTCGCTTCTCATTTCAGGGTTGTCCAGTTTATTGACAGCAAGTACAACTGGCTTTTTCGTGCGATATAAAATTTTTGCGACTTCTTCATCCGCAGATGTCACGCCATCTCGGCCATTCACCATAAAGATAATGACATCCGCTTCGTCCATTGCGATTTCTGCCTGATGGCGAATTTGCGCCAAGAATGGCTCATCTCCAATATCAATTCCACCAGTATCTATTAAATTAAAGTCATAATTTAACCATTCAGCAGAGCTATAGATTCGATCTCTTGTTACACCAGGTGTGTCTTCTACAATCGATATTCTTTCGCCTGCGATTCGATTAAAAATTGTAGATTTTCCAACGTTGGGCCTTCCAACAATGGCTACGACAGGTTTACCCATAGTACCCTTCCTTTCAATCCAGCCGCGATTCAATATGTTCATCATCATGTTTCAACCGGGATTTATAATTTTCATTCAGTTTTATGAAATAAACCCTTCAAACATGAAGGGTTCAACTTATATATTATATCAATTTTTAATCAGACCACAATGAATAACTTAAAAATGTTTGACAATCAAGTAAAGATCTTCTCCAATGCCGTGTGCAATTCCATCTAAAATGGCCTCTAAATTCATGGCATACATGTCGAGCTCTTCTTTATTTTCACAGAAAAAAACCGCTGTTCCGCCAATGACCCGCTCTTTATTAGTTGTTGCCACAGCCAATATAAATTGTTCAATAGTGTTCGCCATGCCCTATTACCTCACTTTCTTTTTAATGAAATCTGTCGGCATTCTTATGGCATTTTCTAAAATAGGCACCTCTTCTAATACACGGACAGCCAAATCTTCACGCTGCCATTGCGGTAAAATGAACACACCAAGTGTACCGGTATTCAGATCACGTTTTGCGAGCGGACAGAGCGATGGTTCACCAGAATCGCGGTACACGCCAAGCACGTTCGATAAATCAAATAAAATGGCTTGCCGCTGTCCAAGGTTAGCAATCGTTGTAGCAGAGTTGAAATTTTTCGGTGTCAAAATAAAACCCATACCATGCTCTAAAATGAGCTTTTGCTTTTCAGGCAGCCCGATATTCATAATGTATATATCATTCACATAAAGCCCTGCCCCATCAAAGCGAAGTTCCCCTTTTTGAATGCTGACGATATCCTTTAATTGACTGCCTGACATTAATAGCTTTGCCATGAAAAAACAAAGAATACCGACTACTGTTCCAACAACAAGCGAGAAGAAAATACAGGCTGTCGTTGTAATAAGTGCAGTGAGAATCGCAATATAATTTCGACTTTCAAAGGCAATGGCAATGCCCTCTATATATGTACTGCCTCGTGAGACAAGCTCATACGAATCCATTTGGGTTAACGTATTTCTTTCCATATTTCGGACATCTCGAAATTGCGTGGCTGCCAAAGTGAGAAAGGTAATCGCTGTAAATTCCTCCTGAATTAGTGCAGGCATAATGATCGCACCTAATCCTGACGCAATAAAACCAAGTGCAATGTGAATCACTTGTCCATGAATATACGTAGGGTATTGCCGGTAATCCGTTCTTAACATGTAAAGTCTGGCCGCCATCCCAAAGATGACACCAATAATCACAGGAAACGTATAATCTGTCATGTTGATTTTGCAGCCCCTTTTACTGATTTTCTTGATGAACGGGCGTTCAAGAGCTTTTCAAACTGATCGACACCTAATAGGAAGACGGCTCCTTGTACAACGAAGGAAAGAAAAGAGAGATCCCCTATGACAATTGATGATGTGAGGCGGTGAATCGTCAGCGCATAAAGGGCTTCGCCGAGACATACTGACATCATCCATAAGGTGATTCTTTCCGTTAACGGCTGTCCATATGTCATACACATTAAGATCAGCAGGGCAAATACGACCCAATCCACCTTTATTATCGTGAACCAAACAGGGTCATATAATGCAAATATCATAAAAAAGGCATACGCGCTCACCATCGAGCCCAATTGCATGATTCTCATCATTCGGTAACTAGGCCTGAATATGACGAAAGCAGCACATGCATATAAAAAAGTCATCAAGAAACCCGCATTGATGCTTATATCTAAAACGGATATCATGACATGACTGAATATAATATGGACAAGTACACAGATGCCCAGCACGGTGCGCCACAAACTTTTTTCCATGATAAATGTCACCATAATCCAAACGAACCATATAGACCAATAATAGTACAAAGCCTCCAACGCCTCATCACCTCAATTACATTATGGGAAAATCTCCATTTTTTAAACATGCGGATCGTTACCGGCTCTGTATGAAATAAACAAGAGGTGACACCCTAATAACCTGAGGAGGGATACATGATGGGAAAAGATAGACAGGAAAAGCGTTTAAAGGCGTCAAGAAGAGTGGAATCTGACCGCGATCAATCCATTCATCATAAGGGTGCAACAGCATTAGAAGGTCCAGAAAGCGCTCGAAAAAGAAATCAATAAAAAAAGGCATGTGATCATCACATGCCTTAGATTTGTTGACAAAGGGCTAAAATGATGTTTATTTTAGCCCTTTGTCTTCTTTTCAGCGTGATAGAAAACCTTTGCAGCCCTAGGAAGGACGAGTACCGGAGCGGAGCGAATTGTACATTCGTGAGCACCGGCACGCAGGACTGACGCCGAATGCGTGGGTTTGTCTACGCGCTGAGGCATGTGATATCACATGCCTCTCTTACTATAGTACGTTGTGTCAACGCCTCTTTCTTTGAGCCAATGACTTGTTTCCCCTGAGATCACAACTGGAGCTTGTCTCAGTTCTTCAATCGTCTTCACACCAAGCACTGTCATCATCATCTTGATATCTTCTTGAAGATCCATGATATCTGCGATGAGGCCGCTTTCTCCTCCACTGGTCAATGATTTTAAGAAAAATCCAGCAAGACCAGCAGCAGATGCGCCAAGAGCTAATGATTTGGTTACATCAAGAGCATCTTTGATACCTCCGGAGGCTAAAATCGTTTGATTCTGAAAGGCTGTATGTACTTCAGCAAGACTCGCTGCAGTTGGAATCCCCCATTGATCAAAATAACGAAGGGCTTTTTGGCGGCGGAGATTTTCAATCTTAGAAAAGTTCGTCCCACCAAATCCGCCTACATCAACGGCTGCAACCCCAGCATGGAATAACTTTCTTGCCGTCTCCTTGCTCATGCCAAATCCGACTTCCTTCACGACAACAGGCACACCAACAGATTGAGCGATAGCTGCAATCCGCTCAAGCGCCCCCCTGAAATCGCGATCCCCTTCAGGCATGACAATCTCTTGGATGACATTCAGGTGAATCTGGAGCATATTTGCCTCGAGCATGCTGACTGCTTCTTGAGCTTGCTTAATCGTCGCTTCACTGCCTAAATTCGCAAATACAATTCCATCCGGATTGACTTTACGAACGATTTCATATGTTCGTCTTTCTTCTTTATCTTTCAGTGCAGCCATTTGTGATCCAACTGCTACTGGGATATTGGTCTCCTTCGCTGCGATCGATAAAGAGCGGTTGATCTCATAGGTAGATTCTCCGCCCCCGCCAGTCATTGCATTGATAAAAATTGGCGAACCGAAAGTCAGTCCGCCAATTGTCGTATGTGTATCAATTTGTGATGTTGCAAGATCTGGTAAACTGGCGTGAACGAAGGAAACATCTTCTAAACCTGTTGCTGCATGCTGGCCAGTGGACAACGCATGCTCAATATGCTGTTTCTTTCTTTCTGCTCGCGTCAATTTTGATCACCAAATTATTTTAGTTTATTGAGTTTATCGCCGATCAGGTCACCAAGCTGGAATCCGCTTGTGTTTTCTTCTTTCGCCTGATATTGACGATAATCCTCTTCGATTTGTTTTTCAGGATTTTCTTCTAAATCACGAATGCTTAGTGAGATGCGCTCTTCGTCTTCATTCACATCAAGCACTTTCACTTTGACAGTCTGCCCTTCTTCAAGGACTTCTTGCGGCGTGCCGATATGTTTATGAGAGATTTGGGAAATATGCACAAGCCCTTCTACACCTGGCAGAATTTCAACAAATGCACCAAAGCTCACAAGACGTTGAACAGTTCCTTCAAGCACATCACCTTGTTTTACCTTTTCACCAATTTGGCTCCAAGGTCCTGGTAATGTTTCTTTAATAGATAGTGAGATACGTTCGTTATCACGATCAACAGCAAGTACTTTGACCTGGACTTCCTGTCCTTCTTCTACTACGTCAGATGGCTTTTCAACATGCGCATGGGATAGTTGAGAAATGTGAACTAATCCATCAATGCCGCCAATGTCAACAAATGCACCAAAATCAGTAAGCCTCTGCACTTTACCATCAATCACACTGCCTACTTCAAGCTTTTGCAGAAAGTCTTGCTTTTTGTCTAACTGCTCTTGCTCAACGACTGCACGGTGCGAGAGAATCACGCGATTTTTTTCGCGGTCAAGTTCTACCACGACAAGTGAGAGTGTCTTCCCTTTGTAATCTGTGAAGTCTTCTACATAGTGTGCTTCTACAAGAGATGCAGGAATAAACCCACGCACACCAATGTCAACGACAAGACCACCTTTTACAACGTCTTTTACTTCAGCTTCAAATACTTCTTTTGTTTCAAACTTTTTCTCTAGGTCTTCCCAAGCGCGGTCTGCATCAACAGCACGTTTCGATAAAATCAAAGCATCGTCTTCGACCTTTGTTACTTTAAGCTCTAACTCGTCGCCATCTTTCACGACATCTGATGCTTTTTCAACGTGAAGACTTGATAATTCACTGATTGGGATGATACCAGGTTGTTTCACATTGACGATATCTACATTGACATGCTTGTCCTCAACTTTAGAAACAATCCCTTTCACTACATCTCCAACCTCTGGTACCTGAACATCGATTTGATTCATTTCCTCTGTCATTTCGATAACCTCCTTGGTCCAAACCTACACAGCTTAGTTAAAACGACTGGGCGAATATGTGTCTTAAGCATGATGATTGCCAGCCGAATATGTATTATAGAAACATTCAAATCAATATAATTGCTTGAATGATCAATAAAAATAGTATTAGTATAAACTTCTAATAAAAGACCTTGTTTGTCAAGAGATAAACCTCTAACTTATAAAAGTTTTCTAAAATTTCTTACTGTTTCTCCACGCGGTCTGCTGCATCTAAAATTTTCCCTGCCACCTCTTCAATCGAAAGAGAAGTTGTGTCAATTTCAATGGCGTCATCCGCTTTCTTCAAAGGTGAAACTTCGCGCTCAGAATCAAGCTTGTCGCGTCTTGCAATCTCTTCGATCAGCTGATCGTAATTGACATCGTAGCCTTTTTTCTGATTTTCTTCAAAGCGGCGTTTTGCTCTTTCTTCTACTGATGCAAGCAAGAAAATTTTCACTTCGGCATCTGGAAGTACGTGAGTGCCTATGTCTCTTCCATCCATAACGACGCCGCCTCGTTTGCCCAGCTCTTGCTGCCTGCGGACCATTTCTTCCCGAACAGCCCTATGCTTTGCAACAACCGATACTTGGTTGCTTACGCGGTCTGTGCGAATATCCTCTGTGACATCCGTATTGTCTAGATGGACTTTTTGACCCTCTCCTGTTGTTACGAGTTCAATGACCGTTTTTTTCAGTAATGAATCAAGTGCCTGTTCGTCTTCAAGATCTACACCTTGATTGAGTGCCGCAAGTGTAATCGCGCGGTACATAGCGCCTGTATCAATATAAATATATGATTTTTTTGCTGCGACAATTTTTGCCACAGTGCTTTTTCCTGCTGCTGCAGGACCATCAATTGCAATAGATAATTTCTTTTTCATAATACCTCTCCTTGATTGAATCTCCCTTATGAATTGTAACACGATCACCGCTCAAACGGGGGAATTTTCTATCAATCCTTCTGCTTAAACGTCTCAATCCATTCTTCAATGCTCATGTTATTTACACCCTCATACTGCACGACTTTTGACAAAAAGAGTTCTCCTTTCGTCAAATGAAGTGTGATCTGAACGGTTAACAATAAAACAAGCTGAATGAGTACCACTTTCAATAACCATCTTTCCATTGTCTTCATACAAAAAGCCTCCACGCTAGATTCTTTCCTCTCTAGTATGGAAGCTTTTTACACCCTTTATTCTTATGCTTTTTTTACACGTGTTAAAAGCTGCTGCTGGAAGCAGTATTTCATGATGTGCTGCTGGTGGTCATTTGTGATCTCAGAAAACTCCATGATCGCTCTTGTTTTGCCAGACTGTTCATCTTGATATACTCGACTCATCTCTGCAACCGCTTTTATTTTCACGGGCTCTTTCAGAGGAAGTTCAAATTCTGTGACCACTTCTCCATATTCTTTCAATGACACGCCTTCAGGAACAGCAATCGCCACGCCGCCAGCACTCATATTCACAATAAACGTTTCAAAGGGCTCTTCATCCGTTTGCATGATGGTGGCTTTGATCATCGTATCCACTCTCAAGTATTCTCTTCGCTGAAGCCGGATCATTTCTTCTTTTGGCGGAATGGAAATAACAATCATCGGGATATCTTCTTTTCTTTTTCCGATGACTTCGCTTGTACATTTGTATGGAATTTGACTTTCGTCAAAAAAGAACACGGTGATTTCTGTTTGCTGGTTTAAGTAGATGGTGCGTCCCGTTTCTTTATCTGCTGGATAATTAATGCAAATATCATCGTTATTATTTTCCAAAACCTTCGATTTTGCTGTTTTCACTTCTTTGTTCTCATTGACATATTCGATTGTGATTGCATCCCCTATTTGTAACATTCCTCATCACTCTTTTCATCTGTGAAATCGTATCCTCTCCTATATTAAACCATGTCTAAAACAAAAGGAAAAGACTTATTAGCCTTTTCCTCGTTTCCTTTTCTATAGGTCTTTATATATAGGTTCTGCGTTTTTTAGTTTATCTACTCGTTCTTCTTTTCCAGTATCTGCATTAATGAACATGCGATACGTATCGTTTTTTATCGTTCCGAGGAACTCATAGCACAGAACTTCCTCTGACATATCATTTTGCACAATCGCTAAATGAGTATCTTCGATCTTTACATGCTGATTCAATGTTTTCTGTGCTTCTTTTTGAGAGATTTTCGGTGCTTTGATGTCTCGAGTTTTATGATTCGTTAAGTAGTCCTTCGCTGAAAACCCAACAACCTCGCCATCATCTAATGCGACTTTCATGCGTATACTATCAGGATAAAGCAATACATTTTTCTGAAGAGGAACATAGGTAAATACACCGATATTATCAAATTGTGCACTTTCATCTAAATGGAAAGATTCTGTGTCAAACCCTTGCTTCTTTAGGAAGCTGAGTGCTTTTTCTGATGCCTCATTTAAACTGATTTTCTGTTTTTTCACGTCACGATTCTGAAGTAGGTAGACTGGGTGTCCTCCTTTTTCAGTTAAATCTAGATAAAAGTTTGCATGGCTGTCTGGATCAGACATCGATAAGCTGTACACGTCGCGATTGGTTTTGCTGCCGCTTTTTCTCACTTTAAAATGTTGATTATGGTCTGGTGTGAATTGCTGTGCAATGCGGATCGCTTCTTTTTTTGAAATCTTATCGCCTTTTAAATGATTGTAGCCTTGTGTTTCTTTTTCTGTGGACACATTTGTAGGCCCAAGATCGACATCTGCAAATGCATCTGCATTTCTCTCGACTGTTTTCAGCCCGTCAATGATGGTGTTGTCGTTCTTTCGATCGCCGTCAGCGAGCGCCATTTCAACATCCATCCATTTTAAGTTTTTATTAAGTACGAGGTGCTGCACTTGTCTAAGCTCGTTTTGGATATCTGACGCTTGATTATATAGAGCTGTAATGGTTTTGTGCGTATCTTTATTTAATGGTTCATCTGATAAAGATTTGACTGATGATTTGTAGCTAAAATCTCCGACATTCGCCAGGAATTCTTCCGTTTTATTAAAAGGCATCAATGTAAGCGGGAGCTGGCTGACATTGTTATGCGCTTCTGATGACATTCTCCATACATCTGCAAGTGCTGGTGAGATGGATGTTTGGCTGTTCATCGCAAGTGTTGCGCCCAGTTTGTCATGCAGCTGATCCACCTGATACGTTAAATCATGGAATGCTCTTTGGTAGTTGTTCTCAGCATGAAGCAGTACGGCGTCTTTTTCCTGATGTTCTTTATAGCCCCAGTAACCTGTTGAGATGACAGCAATTCCTAAAATAGCAATCAATATTCCTCTGATCATTTATTTACACCTCTTTTTATTCGCAGAATATATGTTTCCCGATTCGTTTAATTTGTGGTCTTCCCCAAATCCATGGACTTGTTGCTGTATCAGGATTAAAGTAATAGATGGCGCTCTCAGATGGATCCCAGCCATTGATTGCATCAAATACAGCTTTTTTTGCCGTTTCATCTGGCGTCATATAAAATTGCCCATCTGCTACAGCAGTAAACGCAAGCGGTTCAAAAATGACTCCTGCGATCGTATTTGGAAAGGTCGGATTGTTCAAACGGTTTAAGATAACGGCCGCGATGGCCACCTGTCCTTCATACGGCTCACCTCTTGCTTCACTGTACACAGCTTGCGACAAGAGCTGAATGTCATTACTAGAAAAACCACCAGGCATGTTGGCTGCTGTTTGTTTTGGTGTTTGATTTCCCTGCTGGCTGCCTGACTGATTGCCAGACTTCCCAGATGATCCACTTTGACTTTTTTGATTTTCGTTTGTACCTTGGGCTGTCTTTTTTTGCGAGCTTCTTTGCGCAGGAGCCTTTGTTTGCTGATCAAGAGGCTTCCCGCCATAATGGGTAAACTGGTTCCCTTCCTGCAGCTGCTTTTGAACAAACTCTTTGTAGTATTTCGTCTTTTGAACTAATAAGCTTTTTGTTTTCTCACCTACAAGTCCATCGACCTTCTTCATGCCAAATTGGCTTTGAAAGTTGCGAACGGCCCAGTACGTTCCCCAGCCATAGACGCCATCGATTTTGCCATTGTAAAAACCATTGTATTGGAGCCGCGCTTGCAGCTCGACTACATCTTCTCCTGTTGCCCCGCGCTGGATGACTTGGGCGGTGAAGGCTTCACTTTTACTGGCTGTCAAAAGTGAAGACACAAGAAGAACGATTGAGAAGATAAGAACAATTTGTTTCATGAAACGAGCTTTATCCATATTTGATCCTCCTGTACTTTTGATGTTTGAATATATGTTTCTTCCGATCCCTATTTTTATACATTCAACACAGGAGAGAATTGGATGGAAAAGACAAAAAAACGCCCTATAAACAAATAGGACGTTTTCCAAAATTAAATTTGCACCATTTTTACCGCACGGGCTTTTTTTGCTTTCCTTAAACCAAACCACCATAAAAAAATCATGAACGGCACCATGATATATCCCCAGTTTTTCATCCCTAATAGAATGAAATCATACAGGCCGTGAAACAGCACAGGGAGCGTTAAAGAAAGGATCAGCCATTTGCGCTGCTCTTTTTTATCAGAGAAGCGGGCTTTTCCGATATAAAAACCCATCACAACACCAAATAATGCGTGACTTGATACAGGTAATAAAGCACGGGTAAACGCATATTCGACCCCGTGACCGACTAAGTAAAGGATATTTTCAAGTGTTGCAAAACCAAGTGAGACACTCGTTCCATACACAATTCCGTCATAGTGTTCGTCAAACTGGGCATGTGCATAAACGCTGACCATTAAAATAAACCATTTTAATGATTCCTCTAAAAAGCCCGACGTCACAAATGAAATCAAGATAGGATTTGTTGCGATATTTTCCTCTTGAAGGACATATTGAATAAACATGGTTGGAAACACAAGTATGACACCTAGCATAAAAGATCTGATGACCATGTGAACCGGCTCATTGTCGTACTGATCTTTCAAATAAAAATAACTTAAAAGTGCGATGCCGGGAGCTAAACCTGCTGAGATGATTGCGATCATAACCAGACCTCTTTCCCTACATTATCCTTCATTATCGTACCATGATTTACCCTTTTTTTATATGACTCGAGCCCATTTTTCTAAAAATATCTTTCTATATAATCCCAATTTATATAAAAAAGAACCGAACCCCTTTGAAGGATTCAGTTCTTTTTTTATCCGTTGATTCTTTTGTTGATTTCTTCTGCAATGAGGCCGCCATGAAATCTTCCATTTTCAATGAAAATTTCATTGGCATTATTTCCAGCAGCAATGACTCCCGCAATGAAAATACCTTCAACATTCGTTTCCATCGTCTGTTCATCAAATGCTGGACGGCCTGATTCTGGATCAATCGTGACACCCATTTTTTCTAAGAAAGAATGATCTGGGTGATAGCCAGTCATAGCAAATACATAGTCACTTTTCACTCGATCCGTTTGATTTTGCTGGTTTGTAAAGATCACATCTTCTTCTGTGATTTCTTTCACCTGCGCACCAAACTCCATTCGAATGGTTCCATTACGGACAAGCGCTTCAAACTCTGGTAGTATCCAAGGCTTGATGCTGGATGAATATTCAGTTCCTCTATACAGCACAGTGACTCTGCTTCCGCATTTCACAAGTTCTAGCGCAGCATCCACACTGGAGTTCTTTCCGCCGATCACCGTCACATCTTTATCAAAATATGGATGTCCTTCTTTAAAATAGTGATATACGTGAGGAAGGTCTTCTCCTTTGACGTTCATATAGTTTGGATGATCATAGTAGCCAGTCGCAATGACGACGTAATCACATGAATAGTTGTCTTTTGATGTATTCACCGTAAAACGGCCATCTTGTTTCGTCACGGCGTTTACTTTTTCAAAAGCATGTACACGCAGTTTTTTTCGTCTGACGACCTCTCGGTAATAAGAAAGTGCCTGAATACGAACGGGCTTACGGTTCTCAGTAATAAAAGCGACATCACCGATTTCAAGCTTTTCACTTGTACTAAAAAAGGTTTGATGTGTTGGGTAATGATAAATACTGTTCACGACATTCCCCTTTTCAATCACAAGTGCATCAATCCCAATTTGCTTGAATGCGATGGCAGCTGATAACCCGCATGGGCCGCCTCCTATTATGATCGCTTTTTCTTGTTTCATTTGTTCCACTCCTGTCATTTCACTGCAATAACAATTGCTGGGCTGTTTGATTCTTTGTTCCATTCCATAAAAAAATCTCCTATTTAAGGATAGGAGATTTTAAGGCGCGATGCAAATCAGCCGCTTAAATCCAGCCTCTGAATCGAGAAGCTTCAGCCATTTTACGTACACCGACCATATATGCAGCAAGACGCATATCAATTCGGCGGTTTTGCGCCATTTCATAAATATTATTAAATGATTTCACCATCATATCTTCTAAACGAGTTTCAACTTCTTCTTCAGTCCAGTAAAACCCTTGGTTATTCTGAACCCATTCAAAGTAAGAAACAGTTACACCACCCGCGCTCGCAAGCACGTCTGGAACAAGCAGTACACCACGATCTGAAAGAATTTTGGTTCCTTCCAGTGTCGTTGGACCGTTTGCTGCTTCTACGACAATTTTGGCTTTAATGTTTGCCGCATTATCTTCTGTGATTTGGTTTTCAATGGCTGCAGGTACTAAGATATCACAATCCAGCTCAAGCAGCTCTTGGTTTGTAATTGTATCGTTAAATAGTTTAGTGACGGTTCCAAAGCTGTCACGTCGGTCAAGCAAGTAGTCAATGTCTAGACCATCTTCATCGTATAATCCGCCGTATGCATCTGAAATCCCTACGATTTTTGCTCCAGCATCATACATGAATTTAGCTAAGTAGCTTCCTGCATTTCCGAATCCCTGTACGACAACACGAGCTCCGTTAATGTCAATTCCTTTTTTCTTCGCCGCTTCTTTGATGCAGATCGTCACACCTTTTGCTGTTGCAGTATCACGTCCGTGTGATCCTCCAAGAACAATTGGTTTTCCTGTAATAAATCCTGGCGAGTTAAATTCATCAATTCTAGAATATTCATCCATCATCCATGCCATAATTTGAGAGTTCGTAAACACGTCTGGTGCTGGAACATCTTTTGTTGGTCCAACAATTTGACTGATGGCGCGAACATAGCCGCGGCTTAGTTTTTCAAGCTCTCTGAATGACATTTCTCTTGGATCACAGATAATACCGCCTTTTCCTCCGCCATAAGGAAGATCCACAATTCCACATTTTAAACTCATCCAAATTGAAAGCGCTTTTACTTCTTTTTCCGTAACGTTCGGGTGAAAACGGATTCCGCCTTTTGTTGGACCGACAGCATCATTGTGCTGTGCACGGTAACCAGTGAAAATTTTCACCGATCCATCGTCCATACGTACTGGAATTTTGACCGTTAATAGACGAATTGGCTCCTTCAGCAATTCATACACTTCCTGCGGATACCCTAATTTGTCTAGCGCTTTATGTATGACGGTTTGAGTTGACTTTAAAACATCTAGCTTATCTTCTGCGTTATGAGCGGCGTTTTGATCGGCTGCCATTAAAATAAACCCCCTAGAAATCTTTCATGATCTACTGCTCCCTTTCAAGCAATAGTATACACCTTCGTACTGGTAAAGCAAAGGTAAAAAGCGTTTTTTATCAAAATAAAATATCAGCGTTTATAAATATAAAAAAGGATATAAAAAAATACTGTTGTTTCATCACAACAGTATTAAATATAATAGAAAAAAGTGATTAAAAATACATTTGAATCGTTTTCACAGCATCGTCTTGCATGATCACTTTTCCATATTCTTTTAGCCGGTGAATGGTGAGTGTCGTAGGTGAACCAAACTCTGCTAAAATCGAAATGACTGTATCAGCAGATAGTTCTCCAACATCATCTAGGCTGAGATAATATTGACCTTCATAATGGTAAACTGTACCCCCTAAAAGTCCAATACGACTTAAACTATGGGACAGTTGAATCACATCTTCAAACGAGGCAAATTGATAGAGCACATGCTTACTCTCGTCGAGCTTGACTTGCATCTCAATGTAATCTTCATCAAACTCATCATCAGCATCTTCCTGCTGACTCTTTGTGACAATGACGACCATCCCCTGCGCCTGAAGAGAAAATACTTCAACTGCAATCGGTCCATTCGCTTCAAAACCGAGCTCCTGATTCGCTTCGTTCATCATATCTTTAAACAGCTGATGGACTTTGAACGAATCTTTCCAAAGGTCTTCTTTCGTAAGACCTCGGTCTGTCAGGTCATCTAGTGTGAGAAAAATTTTGATTTTATTATAATTCAGACGCTCCAGTCGCATAACGTTCCCTCCTGCCTCTTCTAAACACACATCATACTGTAGTATATGAGATGATGAGTCATAGGTTCTTAATTTTGTATTCAGTTTACACTGTGTCAAGACGGAAGACAAGCATGAAGCTATGCTTACGGTGACTTTTATGGAAAATATTGAGGGTGCCGCAAGTTAACGCGTTTTTAGAGGCATTAAATAGATCAGATGGGTTTCTGGTTCTGCTCCGAGACGCATGGGAATTTTTGTTGTCCCGTAGCCATTACTAATGAGAAAGAACGCACCTTTGACCTGGCCTGTTCTTCCTTTTTCATATGGACCAAATTTCCCAATTCGGATCTGTCCCCCATGCGTATGACCGCTCAGGACAAGATCGATTCCCTCTTCTTCACTCATCAAATGATGTACATCTGGATTGTGTGATAAGAGAATATTGACATCTTCTTTCACAAACTCTGGCCGTATCGCTTCATAATCTGCTTTTTCAAGCCGAATATCATCAATTCCTCCGATTTTAATTCGCTGGCCATTGAAATTCCATACAGCCGTTTCATTTTGCAAAGTCGTGACATCGTATGCATGAAGAATCTCTTTAAACCTTTGCTGATGCAGCTCATGATCATTATTTCCCCAAACAAAATAAACCGGCGCAATTCTTGATAAACGTTTCACATTTTCTTCAATCCTTGCGTAGGGCACACCTTTTTCTGCTAAATCTCCGCCAATCATAATCACATCTGGCTCTTCCTGTCTGATTTCTGCTAATAAAGTGTCACTGATGAGACGTCTGTGTGTATCAGAAATAAAGAAAATGACAGCAGGCCGGTCTGATTGAAGTGCTTCTATTGTAAAGTAATGCTTTTTGATGTTGTTTTGTTTTGCCGTTTTCACCATTTTTGCCGTTACACACACACCTGTTGTAACAGCCGCAATGGCGGCAGTAAATCCGATGGCATATTTCATCACAAATGGCTCCCTTACATATCTTTCTTTCATAAGACGCTTGAATGAAAAAAGACGTTTCAACTGTTAAACGTCTTTTTTTCTCATTTATTTACTTTCATAATAGAGATTAATGTCAAATTGCTTCTGCATATAGTGAAAAACCGCCTCGCGCTCTTTCCACTGATTTGATTGCGGCCATAAGTCTGTGCTCTTTTGTATAATTTCACATCGAAGCCGATGATATTCATCTTCAGCCTTTTCTTCTTTTTTCTTATAGTAATAAGATGCGTAAAAAGCAAAGACCTCGGCCATGATCCAAAACAGAAATACGTCATGACCAAGCAGTGTGGCAATCATGGCTTCCGGCTGAAGCGAGCCGCCTCCCGCATTTGCCGTGATCACAAAATAAAACAAAAGAATGGCCAGCGATAGAAGGGCTGTCCATTGCCATCTTTTGCACTGCTTGGCAAAACCCTCATATTTATGCTTTCTTTTGATCAATGTTTCCATCATCTTCTGTGTCGGCTGATCCATATATCGGCTGATTGTGTGCAATGTCATCACATACACCCTGTCCCTTTTTTCTACATATGTATGTGCATGCTTCTTCATTCATGTCAGGTGATTAGTTTTCTAGTGGAATATTCAGCACTTGACCACTGTACACGCTGTTACCTTTTAAATGATTATAGGCTCTAATTTTCTCTTCACCCGAACGGTTTTTGTAATATTTCATTGAAATTCGATACAGGTTTTCCTCTGGACCAACAGTGTGCTGCACGACACGGACTGGCTTTTCTTCCTGCTTCTTTTTCTCTTCGGCTTCTTTTCTTTTTTTCTCTTCCTGTTGCTTTTGCAAGGCTAGCTGCTGCTGTTCACGCTTTTTGGCAGCTTCAGCTCTCTCGCGTTCTTTTTCTTTCGCTGCTTGTTCACGCTCTTCTTTCTCTTTAGCAGCTTTTTCTTTTTTCTTCTGTTCAGCTTTTTCTTTCAATCGCTGTTTTTCTTCCTCTTTCTTTTGCTTCTCATCATCAGACGCATCCGCTTTATTAGCGCTTGAATCATTTTTCGTTTCGGCAAGTGCTGACGGGACTGGGTCTGTGTCAGCACTTGATGTAGAATCAATATTATATACATCTTGATTATTATTATGGTTGATTTCCTTTGATGTGTAGTAGATCAAAAGGAAGAACACTGTGACAACGATAATAGGAAAGATAATAGCCAGTGTTGTAAACAATGGATTGCGTACCTTTTTCGTGCGCTGTTTTTTATATTCATGAAAATCTTCTCGTGTAGGAAAGTGAGAGTCATCTGAAGGCTGAACTTCTTCTTCAAAAATTTCCTCTACATCATCATGGATGTTTGTCAGCTGCTCCTTCTTTCTCTTCATTCTCGACATTTCTTCCATGTTCATCCCTCCCCCTATATTTCAAACGAATTTGACAAGCAAAGACTAAGTCAATGACAAAATGGGTCATGACAGGAACAAATAAATTCCCCGTCCACTCGTATAAAAGTCCTAAAAAAATACTAATAGAAACCACAAGGATAAACAAGAGTATTTTTGATAAGTAGCGAAAGTGAAGGAGCGCAAACACAATACTGGCAATCTCCAGTCCAAATTGCTGCTGGACGATCCCTCGGAATAGAATTTCCTCTGAAAAGGCGATGAGCAGTGTTAACCAAACAATATGCGGGATGCTGCGGTTTTTGAACATTTTTTCATTTAATCCGCCATCATCATACATATGAGCAGGAAACACCTTCATGACAATCGCATCCACAATGATCACAACCGCAGCGCCGCCAATTCCATAAGTCAGTATCCGCGCATCTTGGATCTCCCAAAGAGATGTGAAATCTGTCCAATGATCAAACATAAATATACCTAGTAAAAAGGAAATGACCAGCATCAGCAGCTGCGTGAAATACAGCTGTTCTACTACTTGTCGATCGGTTAATTTTTCGATGATCCGGCGATGTTGTTCAATCAATGCTGCGCCTCTTTTGTCAGATGAAACATACGATTCAGCACGGTCTTCCAGTGTTTCATTTCATTCAGCTCCAATGGTTGATCTTTTTTTTCATAATCAGACAGGTCAAGTCCGCAAGAAGAGCAGCAGCTGCCAGAGGGTTCGCTCTCTGTTTGATCAAGCTGTTCGTAAAAGTATGATAACAGAGATTGTCTAAAGCAGCCATGATCTGTGATCCGCTCCTTAAATTGCCACACTTTTCTCAGTTTTTCTGTTTGTCTGTCCTGCAATTTCTCTTTCAGTTTCATCAGCAGCACACGCGGCTCGTCAGACTGATACATCCTGTAATAATGGATCAGCATTCTTGCACGTGTCTCCTGAAGCCCTGATTCCATTAATTGTTCACGTAATTTCTTTTCATCATTTGTCTGCATTTGTGTCAGCCTGGCTAAGAAGAAATCAATTTCTGGCTCATCAAAGCCTTCTGCTTGTATTAAATGCTGTTGAATGTCCGCATCCTCTTCTGTATATAAAAGAATGCTGACACTCTTTTTCCCGTCCCGTCCTGCTCTTCCAATTTCCTGCATAAATGCTTCAATTGACTGCGGCGGGCTCATATGAATAACAAATCGTATATCGGCTTTATCAATTCCCATTCCAAAAGCACTTGTACAACAAATAAGATCAAGCTGTCCGCTGATAAATTGCTGCTGAATAAGCATACGGTCTCCTGGATCCATCCCGCCATGGTAATACTCTACACGCTGATGGGTTTTTTGTTTCATAATGAGCGCCATATCTTCTGTCATTTGCCGGGTTGGGCAATAAATCAGACCGGGGCCTTGCAGATATTCAACAAGCTCAATGGCCCGTTTTTCTTTTGCTTCTTTCGTTTCGTGCGCTTCTTTGACTAATGCGATGTTTGGCCGGTTGACAGAATGGATATGAAAGTCTGGATGCTGCAATCTTAACGTTTGTACGGTATCTTTTAGCGTTTGTTTTGTTGCAGTTGCCGTCAGTGCTAAGGCGACAGGATGACCTAACGCTTCTCTCCATTCTCCCAGCTTGGAATATTCCGGACGGAAATCATGCCCCCATTCGGATATACAATGGGCTTCATCAACGACGAACAGACCAATATGCATCGATTTGAGCTGTTCTAGCAGCACCTCTGACATTAATGCCTCAGGGGCGACGAATAAAAATTTATATGATGGCAAATGCCGAATGATATGTCGTCTCTCCTGAAAAGACAATGTGCTGTTCAGTGCCGCCACGCGTTTTTCTCCGCGCATTTTCATTCGTTCGACTTGATCCTCCATAAGCGATAACAGCGGCGAAATAATGAGAACTAATCCATCTGTCATATAGCCGGGAATTTGATAGCAGATGGATTTCCCGCCGCCAGTAGGCAGCATGGCCACCGTATCCTTTTGATTCAGTACACTTTGAATAATGTCCTCTTGACCCGTTTTAAATGAATCGTAACCAAAATATCGCATGAGCGTCTGATGAAGCTTATCCATTTGCTTTCACCATCCTTGTCAGAGCCAATCGTATTTGAAAATAAGTAAATGGATGTTCGAGTTTTTCTTTAATCAGCTTCATCTTATTTGTTTGAAGCTCTCTGGCTACTGCATGAATGGCCTGCTGCTGTTCTTCGCTCACATACGGCTCTATTGAGAAGCTCGGTTCATGTATGGAAAGCTCGACAATATGGTCTTCGATCGTTGCCTTTTTTAAAGAGCGAATGTGAGCAATTTGATCAATATCAAAGCCTTTTTGCACAAGCTCGAGCGTTTTGTGCGTAGAGGTTGTTAGCACGCGTTTGAATTCAAGGTCACCTACGAGCTTTTGCATGAGCTGCGCCTCACCTTTTTGGGCAGCATGAATAAAATAATGGAGGACATTCCAAAAAAGCAGGTACACATACCATACATCTTCTTTTAGCCACTCTGCCATTTGCTGATACGTACGCCCAATTCTTTCATTTGAGGTCAATGAATAAACAAATATCAACGCCTCTTGATCACTTATACGGCTAAGGAGCTTTTCGAGTTCATGATGCAGCTCTTCCGATAGCTTATTCTTCTCGTGATGCTGTTTTAAGAAGGATTTCGTCCAGCTTTGTACAGATACATCTCTTTGTATTGGGACATATTGATGCGATCCAGCCAGATGGTGAGACAGCACTTGTACAAGTAACGAGAGCCTCATCCATAACACCTTTGCTTTATCATGATATTTGGCACCATGAAAATAAGCGGGCATCGGTTTTTCTGAGAAATGCTGGTTTAGCATTTGCTGTCCTGCATCTGTAACAATGAATGTCTCCCCTGTTTTTTTGATGTAGTGCTTTTCGTCAAGCTTTATAGTAGAGCGATTCAGCTGATCCCTCGTAAACCCCGGGTAACAGCCGAAATACTTTGAAAGCTGAAATAAACTGGCATCCTGTATGGTTTGTGATGATTTTTTTCCTTTAAAAAGATGGTAGACAGCACTTATGGAGCGTTCGCCGTTCAATTTATATACGCTGTCCATTAACATGACATCCAAGTAATGAAGAGTCATTCGCCAAAGCACCTGTCTTCCTGACAAAATTCGAATATTTTCTCCCTTTATTTTAACAGATTTCATAGAAGAAGAAATGTTTAAACTCAATTTGTGGGGGAAAGTTATGAACAAACCCTTATGTGATAAGCATTCTCAATCACTTTACAGTTGAAATGTGAAATTAAAATCATTACAATAAGGTTTGAGGAAATTGTTTTTTATCGGTGAAACTAAAAAGGTTAGACCATTTGTTCCATCGAACAATCTGGGAGGTATTTTTTTAACATGGCAAAATATACAATTGTAGACAAAGACACATGTATTGCTTGCGGCGCATGCGGTGCAGCTGCTCCAGACATTTATGATTATGATGATGAAGGCATTGCATTTGTTACGCTTGATGACAACCAAGGGACTGTAGAAGTTCCAGAAGTACTTGAAGAAGATATGCTTGATGCATTTGAAGGATGTCCAACAGATTCTATCAAAGTTGCGGACGAATCTTTCGATGGTGACCCGCTTAAGCATGAATAGTATAAAAGCCCCTTATGCAGGGGCTTTTTTTATATTAACTATTTTGAAGTCGGCGTTTATTTTCAAACCATGGACGCATTTTCACAAAAATGAGGCTAAACACGATGGTAATGATGATTCCTTTAATAAAGTTAAATGGTAAGATCCCTGCTGTAATGGTCGTCTTGAGCGCATGATCAGATAGTTCTGGCGCGTTTAAGAACCATGTGTAAGCTGGCAGGAATAAGAAGTAATTTAAAATACTCATCATCACAGTCATAAGCAATGTACCCGCGATCATAGACCATGCCATCCCTTTTGCTGATTTGATTTTTTTAAACATAAAGGCGACTGGCAAGATAAATAGTGTGCCTGCAATGAAGTTCGCGACTTGCCCAACTGGAACGCCGGACATACTGCCTTGAATGAGGTAATGCAGTACATTTTTTAATGCCTCAACTGCAATCCCTGCACCCGGTCCATAAATTAAAATTGCAATAATTGCCGGGATATCACTAAAATCAATTTTCAAATACGCTGGAAGACCCGGGAAAGGAAAATCCAATAAAATTAACACAAACGAAATACTGCTGAGCATACTGGTAACAACTAAACGCTTTACTTTACTTTGATTCAATATTCTCTCTCCTTTTCGATCAAATCTTTCGAAAAGAGGATTGTTCCATTTTAGCCACAAAAAAACCGCCCTTGAAAACAGGAGCGGGGAAATTGGGCTAGACAAATAAACGTGTGAACATCAATGTTTTCAACGTTTATGAACCTCCATCTTCTCCCATCCAGACTATACTGTCGGCTTCGGAATCACACCGAATCCTGCCAAAAAGGCTCGCGGGCTTAGAGACTATGCTCATCACCGCCGGTAGGGAATTGCACCCTGCCCCGAAGATTGATCATTATTCAATTCGACATCATTATATATGATATATGAGCATTTGTACAGATAAAAATCCTGAGCAAATTCATCAGTTTTAAGAAATCGTAAAAAACACAAAAATTCTAATGACAAATGCGCAAAAATTGGTTATCTTTTGTTTAAAGGTGTTCATTCTTTATAAAGACACAAAGAAATGTTCGTGTTTCCTTTTTCACTTTACTGCTTTAATTTGATTGACACAGTGAAAAGGAATATGGTAAATTATCAGATATTTATGACGTTTATTTTAGGAGGAAATCTAACGATGTTTCGAGTATTAGTCTCAGATAAGATGAGCAATGATGGTCTTCTACCACTTTTAGAATCAGATTTTGTTGAAATTGTCCAAAAAAATGTAGCAGAAGCAGAAGATGAATTACACACGTTTGATGCCTTACTTGTCAGAAGTGCCACAAAAGTAACGAAAGAGCTTTATGAAAAAATGACTTCATTAAAAATTGTCGGCCGTGCCGGTGTGGGAGTAGACAATATTGACATTGATGAAGCGACAAAACACGGCGTCATTGTGATCAATGCACCAAACGGTAATACGATCTCAACAGCTGAGCATACGTTCGCCATGATTTCATCACTTATGCGTCATATTCCGCAAGCCAATATTTCTGTCAAATCAAAAGAATGGAACAGAGGAGCATATGTTGGTGCTGAGCTTTACGGAAAATCTCTTGGGATTGTCGGTTTAGGCAGAATTGGAAGTGAAATCGCCCAGCGTGCAAGAGCATTTGGCATGACAGTCAACGTGTTTGACCCATTCCTCACAAAAGAACGTGCAGAAAAAATTGGCGTCAATGCGAAATCACTTGATGAAGTACTCGAAGTATCAGATATTATTACGGTACATACGCCATTAACAAAAGAGACAAGAGGACTTCTCAATAAAGAAACGATTGCAAAAACGAAAAAAGGTGTTCGCCTTGTAAACTGTGCGCGCGGCGGCATTATTGACGAAGCTGACCTTCTCGAGGCACTTGAAAGCGGCCATGTCGCAGGAGCTGCACTCGATGTATTCGAGGTAGAACCTCCAACTGATAATCCGCTTGTGGATCATCCACACGTCATTGCAACTCCGCATCTTGGTGCCTCTACAAAAGAAGCACAATTAAATGTAGCGGCGCAAGTATCTGAAGAAGTCCTTCAATTTGCAAAAGGCCTTCCTGTCATGTCATCTATTAATCTACCAGCGATGACAAAAGACGAGTTCAAAAAGATTCAGCCTTATCATCAATTTGCAGGAAAACTTGGACGTCTTGTCTCTCAATCCATGAGAGAACCTGTAAAAGAAGTAGGCATTTCTTACGAAGGCTCTATTTCAAAACTCGAAACATCCTTTATCACAAAGAGTCTCCTGTCAGGGTTTTTAAAAGAGCGTGTTGATTCGACTGTGAATGAAGTAAATGCTGGAATGGTCGCAAAAGAACGAGGCATTAGCTTTAGTGAAAAAATTTCTTCCAGCGAATCTGGTTACGAAAACAGTATTTCTATTGAAGTCAAAGGTGATCTTTCAACCTTTACTCTTAAAGCGACTTACATTCCGCATTTAGGGGAACGCGTCGTTTCTATTAATGGCTTTAATATTGATTTTTACCCAGATGGACACCTTGTCTATATCCAGCATACAGATGCACCTGGTGTGATTGGAAAGGTTGGACAGATTTTAGGCGACCATGATGTCAACATCGCAACAATGCAGGTGGGACGTAAAGAAAAAGGCGGCGAAGCCATTATGATGCTTTCTTTCGACAAGCATCTAGAGGACGAAATTGTGAAAAAATTAACTGAAGTGCAGGATATTCTTTCTGTCCGCCTGATTGACCTATAAAAAACAGTGATAAACCTCATGCTTTGCATGAGGTTTATTTAGTTGAAACCATTAAACGGTCTCCTGTTCGAATGAGGTGAGTGGTCAGCTCATTGATCATTTTCAACTGTTCCACAGTCATTTCATGCGCCTTTGCTATCGACCAAAGGGTATCCCCTTGTTTAATGACATATGTATTTTTTTCATGTCCATTTACATGAAGAGCCGGCTCTCGGAAGCGTTCCACAGCAATCATTTTGAGCGGATCTATTGCATCCTCTTTGCTGACTGACCAATTGCCACGATGTACTTCAAAATGCAAATGAGTGCCTCTGGAGGCCCCTGTGTTGCCAATGATGCCAATCGGCTGTCCCGCTTGAACATGGTCACCCTTTTTCACAAAACGCTCGTGTAAATGAGCATAGACAGTTTCGTATCCATTCGGATGCTGAATAAATACAACTTCTCCATATGTAGCCGATACATACGAACGCGTGACCACACCTTCACTTGCAGCAAAAATGGATTCTCCTTCTGGCGCAGCTATATCTAATCCCTTATGCGAGCCGCCCCTTGTCCCAAACAAGTCAGTGACTTCTCCTTTCACTGGTTCCACCCATTCGGTTGTCTTCTGCGCATGGGCAAATGGCGCTAAGATCAAGAGCAAAAAACAGATGGCACCTATGAAGCAATACCTTTTCATCAGTGACTCCCCTTCTTTGAGGTTCTTTTCATGACAGCTTAGTATACAGCAAGAAGACCCTTTTCTATACATCAAAAAAGAACGCAATGAAATGCTTGCGTCCTTTAACGTTCTTTGATGACAACTGGATTCGGCAGAGCCGGTACCTCTATTGGTTCATTTAATTCATATGGTCCTACTTGATCTGTTCCTCCATATTGAATGGTGACATCTGTAAAACCAAAATCTTTCGCTGTGAGCAGCAGACCTTCAATGAGTAGAGTATGATCAATTGAGTCCGATAATTGCGCTGATGCTCCAAACGTGATGGTTACATGCTTACCTTTTGATGTCACTTCTTTAATGGGTTCTTCTTTAATTAATGGTTCAAGTCCAGAATCACTCGTGCGTTTCATGGCCTCTACCGCATCTTCATAAGTAGAATAATGTGTTTTTGAGGGCACCAAAAAAGTCCCGCTCTTATTTTCTAACACGTAATAAGCTTTTTTCGTTTGTTTATCAATTGATATCGTGCCAAAGCTGCTAGTCCCTAATTGAAGATGAGAACCTTTGACTGACCTGACCTCCACTTGTTTATACCTGCTCCATTTGAGCGTTTCTTTTACCATATCTTTAAATCGGTTGGCTTCCTTTATCGTATCAAGGGACAAATCATTTTTTAACTGAAAAACAAGTGTATTCCCATTTTCACGAAGGTCCACCATCTCAAGATAAGATTGAAGAGGCTTTGTCATTTCAGGCAGCTGCACCTGTTCATATGTGTTCATCATTTCCTGCAAATGGCCATGTTCATTCTCTTTTTCAATACTTATGGGAACCACTTGAGATGTCGATTCATCTATGTATGCAACCGTCATATACTTTTGCTTGTCTTCATGAGAAACAACGTGTGTGGTACCATTTGCCTGTTTGACCGGCTCTAATGTGGCATTTGCCTGTCCTTTGTCAGCACTTGATTCCATTTTCATCTGTTGATGCTGTTCTTGAGCAGCCGGCTGAAATAAATGAGGAGAAATTAAAAACGCCATAAATAAAACCACAACGGTTGCCACCGCTGGACCGATCCATTTGACACTTTTCTTTTTCTTCCCGCTTGCCATCAGCACCTGCTGGTATATCTGCTTAGATGAACGGTTGTCCTCCACCTTTGGAAGCTGACTTAGTAACACCTTGATTCGTTCTTCGCTCCAATCGGACCTGTTCGTTTTCATTCACTAGCTCCTCCTTCAAAAGCTCCATATGTTTTCGGAGCACTTTCAGGCCTCGGTGCTGCGTTGTTTTGACTTTGCTTTCCGAGAACTTTAGCGCCTTTGCCGTCTCCATGATTGAGTAGCCCTGGATAAACCTTAAAATGATGACAGCTCTTTGATCAATCGTGCAGTGATCAAGCGCGGCATAAATTTCTTTAGTATTTTCATCCTGTACAGCCAGTTCGTCTGGGAGCAAGTCTGGGTCTTTTACATCCTGCTTATCCCAATCAAACGTGCCGAGTACCCGTTGTCTAATGGTTTGCTGCTTGCGAAACCAGTCAATCGCCACATGCCTTGCAATTGAAAACAGCCATGTTTTCTCGCTGCTTCTTCCTTCAAAAGTTTTATATGAGTGAAGTACCCGAATGTAAACCTCCTGTACGAGATCCTCTGCCTGATTTTTATCTTTAACCATATAAAATAAAAACTGGTACAAATCTTGATGGTACGAATCATATATTTTTTGAAAGGTTTCATGCATAGGAAACCCCTCCGTTCACTTATTTTTGTCGAGTGACTCTTATAAAACGTTACATTACAACTTTATGACAAATATATTACAAGTTCGACAGTTTGGAAAGGGCTTTTTGTTTAACTTCTCCTTAAAAATTTGAAAATAGAAAAAACACTTCATTTTCTTTACGAAAAGAAGTGTTTCTCATGTAACAAGATTCTTCGTCAAGATTAGACGAGTTCTTGCTTTTTTCTCGGAATATAGAATGTGAAGTGTGTACCTGCACCCGCTTTGCTGTGAGCATGTATAGAGCCTTGATGTGCCTCGACGATGTTCTTCACAATCGCAAGGCCAAGTCCAGTACCGGAACGTCCTCTTGTCCTTGCTTTATCGGCTTTATAGAAGCGTTCGAAAATAAAGGGCAGATCCTCTTCCGGAATTCCGCTTCCCGAATCTTTTACATCCATTTTCAGTCCGTTCTCAACCGATTGAACCGAGAAGTGAACCTCGCCGCCCTCTGGTGTATGACGAATGGCATTATCAATGAGATTCGTAAACACTTGCTCAATCTTATCTGGATCGAATACAAAGTTCGGTTCATCCACTTGAATATCATACGTAAGGTCGATTTGTTTTTCTTTCGCAATCCCGAGAAACTTGCGGTAGATCTTCTCAGTCAGCTCTTCTGTATCTGTTGATTCAAGATTCAGTGTAATATGACCTGCTTCCATTCTCGCTAGATCTAGAAGGTCATTCACAAGACGTCCCATTCGAAGTGATTCATCATAGATAATTTGCGCAATCTCTTTCTTTTCTTCTTCTGATCCTGCAATATCATCTACAATTGCCTCACTGTACCCTTGCAGCATGGCAATTGGTGTACGAAGTTCATGACTGACATTGGCAATGAAGTCTTTTCTCAGCTTATCAAGTCTTCGTTCCTCCGTCATATCACGAAGGACTGCAACTGCTCCCCTGACATCCTGCTGATTATACAGCGGAGACATAAGAAGAACCCAGGTGCGCCCTTGCAGCGTAACTTCGATCATTTGCTCTTTTTCTGTGCTGACAGCTGTATGAAATAGCTCGCGCGCTTCTGGCGGCAGTTCATCTCCATCTTTGATCTTCATATTTTGCTCGTAATACCATGCCTGCAAAAATCGTTCTGCTGGAGGATTTGTCATCAAGATCGTTCCATCAATATTGATGGTGATGACGCCATCAGCCATACTGCTTAAAATATTAGATAAATGTTCTTTTTCTTGATTTAAGGCTGTGATATGGAATTTAAGCTGCTTCCCCATTTGATTAAAGGCGATCGCCAGTTCTCCAATTTCATCTTGCGTTAAAATAGGAATCTTTGTATCAAATTTCCCTTTCGCCAAATCTTGTGCACCCTCTCTCATCTTTCTGAGAGGATAGGTGACACGTGTTGACAAGAAGAAAGCGAATATAGTGGTCAGTACAATGGCAATTCCGGCTGCTAAGAAGATGTAGCGTGTCGTATGTTTCGTTGTTTGTTCTACAGCGAGGAGTGACTGAGAAAGAAAGACCATGCCTTTTTTTCCGTTCGCCTCATATGGAACACCGACTACAATCCGTTCATCTTTTTGATTGCCTGCATCAGGTTCTGCACGTTTACTGATTTTTTTACGATCTTTCAGTGCTTGATTTAAATCGCTGTCTGCTTCAATTTGTTTCTTTGTAATCGCAGGAAGCTTCCCGTCTTTTTCAGACGAATACCACTCTAGCCCGTCCTCTTGGATGATCGCAATACTCGTCAATTTGTCAGCGAGCTCTGATGTAATCGACCTTGCAAGCGATTGATCCTCATGGCTTTCTAAAATGACCGCTACTTTGTTTGCCATTTGTGTTAAATCAGATTTTGCTTCTTCTACATGATAATTCTCAATGAACTCTAAAAGAAGCACAGTTAAAATAGATAAAACGATCAAGACGAGGAAAAGAATGGTTAACCATAGCTTTCCTACAACACTTTTCCACAGTTTCATTCAGCGCCGACCTCAAATTTGTACCCGACACCCCATACAGTTACGATTTTTTTCGCTGCTTCTGGTGACACTTTATTCAGTTTTTCACGAAGTCGCTTGACATGAGTATCAACTGTTCGTAAGTCTCCAAAGAATTCATATTGCCATACTTCTTTTAGCAGCTTTTCTCTGTCATAGACCTTATCTGGTGTTTTTGCAAGGAAATATAAAAGCTCATATTCCTTCGGCGTGAGGCTGACTTCTTTGCCATCAGCCGTCACTCTATGTGCATCATGGTCAATAGAAAGATGAGAAAACACAAGAACATCCTTTGTTGTTGTCCCAGTATTCAAATAAGACGTTTGAGACGATCTTCTAAGCAATGCCTTTACACGTAAAACCACTTCACGCGGGCTGAAAGGTTTGACGATGTAGTCATCCGTTCCTGCCTCAAATCCTTGAACGCGGTTGGCTTCTTCTCCTTTTGCCGTCAGCATAATGATTGGAGTCGCTTTTTTGTCTCGAATTTGATTACAAACTTCGATTCCATCTGTACCAGGCATCATTAAATCGAGCAAAATGAGGTCGTAATCGGTTTGAAGCCCTTTTTGAATCGCCTCATCTCCATTTTCCGCTTCATCGATTTCATAATTTTCACGTTCTAAATACATTTTTAAAAGGCGGCGAATTCTTGCCTCATCATCTACGACTAATATTTTCGTTTGAGTTGTGTGTTCCATTAGACAGTCCTCCTGCTTTCTCCGTTGTTACATTCATTTTAACAAAAAGCCGAATTGAATCATAAAAGTTGGCTTTTCCTTGTATTATGCGTAAGAATGAAGCCCCGCAATGACAAGGTTGACAAAGATGAGATTAAACATAATAATGGCAAAGCCGATCACAGCAAGCCATGCAGACTTTTCACCATGCCAGCCTCGCGACAAGCGAAGATGAAGATAGGCAGCATAAAAGAGAAACGTAATCAATGCCCATACTTCCTTCGGGTCCCAGCCCCAAAACCTAGTCCATGCAATTTGCGCCCAGATCATGGCAAAAATCAGCCCGCCTAACGCAAATACAGGGAAACCAATCGAAACAGCCCTATACCCAATTTCATCAACTAAGTCTAGGTTCACCTGTTTCACTAGCGGTTGAAGCAGTGCGCTCAGTCGTTTACGAATGATCAATCGAATAAGTCCGTATATGATCAGCCCTACGCCAAATGACCATAACACCGTATTGACCTTTCTACCTGAAAAAACAGGCGGCAGCTCAACAAACGGTTCCAAACGATCTTCCGTCATTAGCTCCCCTTTATGAGGTCCGACAAGAGCTGGCAACTCATAGACCATCTCACTTTTTTCTTTATTTTTATCGATCCAATTAAATGTCGCTTCATATCCTGTCATTCTAAAGATAGACGTGACAGCGATAAATGCAAGTGTGACCACAATCATAAACATGACAAGCTCTAAACCAAACGTCTTCTTCCCTGGCTTTGTTTGATCCACATGTTTTAATAGAAAGATGACACCTGCCACAAAGCTGATGGCTAAAATGGCTTGGCCAAGTGCTGCTGTTGTCACGTGAATATAAAGCCAATTACTTTGAAGTGAAGGAATCAGCGGTGAAATATCTGATGGGAACATACTTGCATAGGCAATAATCAATAAAGCGATTGGAAGTGTGAATAAACCAAGTACAGATACTTGATACACAAAATATAAAATGATGAATGCAAGCACCAGCATCATGCCAAAAGCCGTTGTGAACTCAAACAAATTACTGACTGGTGCATGGCCAGATGCGATCCATCTTGAAATAAAATAGCCCAACTGGCTCAAAAAACCAATGATGGTAAGCGTAATGCCAATGAGTGCCGCCTTATTCCTGCGCGGTCCTTCTTCTTTCTTTTTTCCCTTAATGGCACCACCAAAAAAAGGAACTGCCGCTAAATAAAATAGAAAAGCTGCAAATAACAGATTTTCACTGACTGCCGCCATCTAATCCTTCCCCCTTGCTTTTGCTGATACTTGTTGTATCAGGCAGTTCTTTTTGATCAACTGGCTGTTTGATGCCACTGCCGCTTAGTAACACACCAAGATCGGACTTTAACCCGAACCAGTTTTTGTTTGTATGTCCTGCCACCAATACTTTTCCATCCTTTGCCGACAGCCAGATTCTTCTATGCTGCCAATACATCCCCTGCACGACACCAATCATGAAGATGATTCCGCCTACTATAAGCACGCCAAGTGTTAAATCCTTTCTAACTGTTAACCCTGTGACGTTTTTCGTTTCAACCCGATCAAACTTCATTTTATATAAATTATTATCAGAACCCTCTACTGTCTCTTGAATGGCGACAAAGCTTTTTTCACCTTTAGGTTTTTCAGGAGAAATCATTTCAAACACGAAAGCAGGATTATTCGGATTCCTTGTTTTCGTACTCGGCGTTCCATCATCGTCAAAATAAAAATCAGGCAGATAGCTCATCACCTTGACTTTGTAACCGCTACCAAGATCATATTCTGACTTAGGCTCCAGCAGATTAATCTTCACTGTACCGAAAGATTTTTCTGTATCTTTACGAATCAGCTGAAAGACCATTTGATCGAGTTCATTTTGCTTAAAATCTACTTGATATAATGAGAAATTGTCAAACTTGAGCGGTTCATTCACTTTGATATCGTGTTCTGTTACCTGCTTCAGCTTGGGCTTTTCACCAAATACAACTTCTCCTTCACGTTTGTATAAAATGGCATCCGTTTTATAGCTTTTCACCACTTGACCGTCGCCAGCTTTTTCAATGGCATTCTCAAACACTTCTTTTTCATTTCCAGTTTCATAGCGATCAATTGAAAACGCATTATTTTTCAAGAAGTATTGACCATCCGTACCTGGAATTGGTGCAGTTTCCCCTTCTCTGACCCAAAGCGTTTCATCCACGTACATGCCCGGGACAAACCGGAGCATCGCTCCAATGAGAAAGATGATTAGTCCAATGTGATTGACGTAAGGTCCCCAGCGTGAAAAACGTCCTTTTTCGGCTAAAATATACCCATTTTCTTCTCGCACGCGGTAACGCTTTTGTTTCATTGCTCTTATGATGCCTTCATATGTATGCTGATCTAATGTTTTGTCTGTCTCGCTAAACAAACGCTGTCTTCTCATAAAGCCTTCTTTTTTGATAACCCCTTGGTTTTTGAGTGCTCGATAAAGAGGAATAACGCGGTCGAGACTGCAAATGACAAGGGAGATTCCGATTGATGCGACAAGAGCTAAAAACCACCAAGAATTATAAAGATCATGGAATCCAAGTGTGTAATACAGCTTGCCAAACGATCCATATTGCTCTTCATAATACGTGGAAGCAGATGCACCTGGCGGAATAAATCGCTCCTGCGGAAAAATCGTTCCAAGCGAAGAAGCGAGCAGTGTAATGACAATCAGCCACACACCCACTTTAACGGAAGAAAAAAAATTCCATACTTTATCAACAATCGTTTTGTTGTATGTTTGCGAGCGTCTTGCACTGCCGTCATATCTCATATCAAGCAGCTTTGAAGAGTTCTTCTCTTCAGCCTCAATAGGATTCCCGCATGATTCACATAGAACAGTACCGATTGGATTAATATGTCCACACTCGCACTTTACCTCTTTCATTCTATGACCCCTTTGGTTTAATCAAATTCATATACTCATAGATTTGACGTTCTGTCATTGTTCCCTTTATGACTTTGATTACCTTGCCTTCAGGATTAAGTAAAAGCGTAGTTGGCAACTGCCCAATATCATATGCCTCTGTCACTTGACGATCTTTGTCCATGGCAACAGGAAAATTCACGCCATAGGACTCCATAAAATTTTTCACGGCAATCTTGGATTCCGCAACATTGACTGCAACAATTTCCACACCGCGATCCTTGAACACTTCATATTGATTCGCCATATAAGGAAATTCTTGTTTACATGGACCACACCATGTACCCCAAAAATTAAGAAAGACACCTTTGCCTTTTAAGTCCTTTAATTCAATCCGATCCCCATCGACAGATTGAAGAACAAAGTTTGGCGCAATAGATCCTTCTTTGACTCGATCCTGTTTGGCAAATACTGAGTTATACATTGTATAACATAGTGCAGCAAGCATCACGAGGAGAATGCCCGTCCGTATGAAAAACCGTCTTTTTTTCATCTGAAGTACCCCTTCCCCATAGACATTCAGGTAAATTATAGCATTCTCCTTCTTTTGATGCTTCTTCATTTTTTGAAGTTTATGTGAAAATTAAAAAGCGCTTTTCCCATGATCGGCAATTGCTCTCAGGCGCTTTACTTCATGCGGAGACAATTCTCTGCGGTCTCCTGGTCTCATACCTTCAATATGAAGGAACGAATATTGCTCCCTTTTTAGCTTTAACACATCATGTCCAATCGCTTCAAACATGCGGCGCACCTGTCTGTTTCTGCCTTCGTGAATGGTTAATTGAACAATACAAGTTTGTTTTCGTTTATCAATAGAAAGCATTTTCGCACGAGCAGGTGCTGTTTTTTTATGATCTAACATGATCCCTTTTTCTAGCTTTCTAAGCAGTTCCTTTGATGGAATGCCTTTTAGCTTCGCTGCATACGTTTTATCTATTTCGTATTTCGGGTGCATGAGCTTATGGGCAAATTCCCCATCATTTGTAATCAAAATCAAACCGCTCGTATCATAATCTAACCGCCCGATTGGATAAAGGCGCTGCGGGACATCATCAAAGAAATCTGTGACGACCTTGCGTCCTTTATCATCCTCGGCAGCCGAAATGACGCCGCGCGGTTTATAAAGCATAAAGTAAACCGGTTCTTCTCTTTCAAGCTTTAATCCATTGACTTCAATTTTATCTGAAGAGCCCACCTTCACTCCGAGCTCTGTCACTGTTTGACCATTAACGGTAACTCGTCCTTCTTTAATTAATTCTTCAGCCTTTCGTCTTGAAGCGACGCCAGCATGTGCAATTACTTTCTGTAAACGTTCCATTTGTCTTTCACCTCATGTACTATCTTACTTGCTTGACTTAAAACAAACAAGCATTCGTGGAAAATTAAGCGTTTCGTCTGTCTAATTTCAGCTAAAAAGCGATTTTCCATCCATGAAATACAAAAAAGCGCCTGATTAGGCGCCGCTAAATAACAAACTGACGATAATCACAGAGGCAATGACACCAATGAGATCTGCTAGCAAACCTACTTTCAGCGCATCTCCCATTTTTTTAATCCCAACTGCTCCAAAATAGACCGTTAAAATGTAAAGGGTGGTGTCTGTTGACCCTTGCATGACAGCTGCAAGCTGGCCAATAAAAGAATCTGGGCCATACGTCGCTATTAAGTCAGATGTCATTCCAAGTGCAGCCGTTCCTGATATCGGGCGAATAAAAGCAAGCGGCACGACTTCTGGCGGGAAACCAATCGCTGTAAAGACTGGTTTTAATAGTCCCATGACAAAATCAAGCGCACCTGATGCACGGAATATCGTAATGGCTACAAGCATACCGACTAAATAGGGAATGATTGAAAAGGCAATTTGAATGCCCTCTTTTCCTCCCTCAACAAATGTTTCATAGGTTGGTACCTTTTTAATGGTTCCAGCAATCAAAATTCCTGCGATGATCAGTGGAATCAAAGCAAGTGACAGCCAGTTAATAAATGCCACAAGATCACCCCCGCCTGCTTCTGCGATAGTGGAAATAACGATCGATGATAATTGCACCGATTCCTGAAATGAGTGTTGCTAAAATGGTTGGCCCTACAATGTCTGTTGGCTGATCTGCCCCATAGGTCATTCTTATTGCAATGACGGTTGTTGGGACAAGTGTGATAGAGGATGTGTTGACCGCTAGAAATGTAATCATAGACCGGCTTGCCTCATTTTTTCCGCCGTTTAATGCTTTCATCTGCTCCATCGCCTTAATTCCAAGAGGTGTAGCGGCATTCCCGAGACCAAAGAAATTCGCCATGAGATTGGACAAAATATATCCCATCGCAGGATGATTAGGCGGAATATCCGGGAATAGCTTTGAAATAAAGGGCCGGCATAATTTACTAAAGAAATTTAACAGCCCTGCCTCTTCGGCAATCTTCATGAGCCCGAGCCAAAAAACGAGGACACTAATCAAACCAATTGAAATGGTAACCGCTTCTTTTGAGCCTTTAAATACAGCCTCGTTCACTTCCTGCATCGTTCCATTAAACATCGCATAGACAAGACCGATGACAGTGAGAAATACCCAAATTAGATTGACCATGAAGATCCGCCTATAGATGTCTGAAAGACAGACTTAAACATTTCTTGAAAGCTTTTTTGAGGCATGCGGTTTCGTTTATTTTCATAAAAAATCGGTAATTGCTCGATCACCTGTCCATCTAATAAAATCGTCATTTTTCCAACAACATCTGGTATGGCTTCGGCGTTTTTTTTCCATTTCTTTTTAGGGGTGAGCATTTCCGTTTCAATTTTGACAAGTTTTTTCTCATCTTCATTTAAAAAATAGTCCACATCACGCTTGATAAACGCTTTTTTTTCGTAAAAGGTCCCTTTTAACGAAGCAAGCCTTCCTTTTTCAGCAAGCACATACGTTTTATAGTGATCAAATGCATATTCAAACATAGAAATATGATCCTTCCAGTCGTCAGGTGCATTAATGGTCACAGCGATCAGCTCAGCATCACCCTTTGCAGCGGTGGAGACAAGTGTTCGTTTTGCAAGCTTTGTATATCCTGTTTTCCCTCCAGTGGAATATTCGTATAAACCGGTGAGCAGCTTGTTTTTATTTTTCCAATAGCCTTCCATTGTCTTCGCTTTATAGAAAGTTGTACCGGCAATTTTTTGATATTGTTTATGTTTCATCGCGTATTTTGTTAGGATCGCCATGTCATAGGCTGATGAATAATGATTTTTATGGTCATCGAGTCCGTGCGGATTTTGAAAATTCGTATTCTCCATTCCTAGTTCAGCTGCCTTTTGATTCATCATAAAGATAAATCCTTCTAAGCTGCCGCCAACATGCTCTGCAATGGCAACAGCTGCATCATTTCCAGAACGCAGCATGAGCCCGTACGTCAAATCTTCTAAGCTCACCTTCTGCCCTTCCTTTAAATAAATGGATGAGCCCTCCGCTTGAATCGCACGTTTTGATACTTTGACGGTATCTTTCATTTTTCCTGATTCAATGGCTAATACAGCCGTCATGATTTTTGTAATACTGGCGATTCTTCTTTTTTCGTGCTCGTCCTTTCCAAATAGGACTCTGCCTGACTGTCCATCTATTAAAATGGCGCTTCTTGCACTCACTGATAATGAAATGTCTGCTTTGGCATGTGAGGAAAAAGGCAGTAAGAGTGTAAATAGAAGAAGGACTGCTGTTCCAATTTTTAAATAGGGCATGTTCATTCACGTCCTTGTCCGTTTTGTACAAGTGTATGCTCAGCTGAAAAAGTTATGATGCCTCGTCCATAAAAAAAGCGCCTCTACATATAGAGGCGCTTCTTCAAATTGCTTATACCATTTTCACTTGCTGATGAGAAGTCGTATATTCCAGCTCTTCTCTCATCGCTAAAAAGTCTTTTTCTAATGAAGAAAATAATCGTTTCATATCAGCGGATACTTCATGGTGAAAAACAATGCTGCTTTTTCCTGTATAGGCCGAACGGCTGTCTTCATACCATGTATCCTTTTTAGGCGTGAAAAATTCTTCAATACATTGATGATAAATACGGTGGAGCATCTGCTGTGCGGCTTGCTGCGGGAATGTCTGCTGCTGGCCTATTTTCCTGCAAACTGCTGCTGCATCCTCGCTGTACACTGCAAGCTTCCGTAATGTACTCAATATGTCACAATAATAGGCTTCCGCTTCGGGGTTTAATCGTTTCAAGCTTGATAAGGTGGTTTCGTTCAGAAAACCATTCATTTCAATTGCAACCTTTGATAAAAAGACGCCTGCTTGATCAACTTGAGCCTTTACATTCATATGTGCCATTTGTTTCGTGTTTACCTTCCCCTCATGGCTTTGTCACCATTTTATCTGTCATCAAAAGATTTTAGACCTAAAATCTTTTTTATATTTTATCATACATTTTTCATTCTTTTGAACTATTTTATGTCTTCAAATGTTTGATTGAAGTTTTCAAAAAATAGATCGGCCTCTTCTTGTACTCCATCTGCTTCTACATTCTCTGGAAGCGGCGGTAATTCATCTAAAGCTTTTAAGCCAAATTGCTCTAAAAAGGTAGGGGTTGTCCCATAAAGAATCGCTCGTCCCGGACCATCGGCACGTCCTACTTCACAGAGCAGTGCTTTGGCTACTAAGCTATGAAGTACCCGCTCTGATTTGACTCCTCTAATCTCCTCTACCTCACTGCGTGTAATCGGCTGTTTATAAGAAACAATGGCAAGCACCTCCAGCGCTGCCTGCGACAAACCCTTGGATGGTGTCTCGACTAATTTTTTTAAATACATGCTGTATTCTTTTTTCGTCAGCAGCATATATGAATCTGCATATTCAATGAGCTCAATCCCTCGTTCTTGTTTTTGATATTCTTCCTTTACGGAAGACATAATGTCGAGTAATACCGACTCATCTACTTCAAGAACAGACATGAGCTGTTTTCTTGTTAAGCCTTCGTCACCTGCTGCATACAGCAGCGCTTCTAAGATGGCTTTCCAATTCACGATATCAAGCGTCATGAATCGTTTCACTCCCTATGATATAAATGTCTTCAAAGTTCCCTTCCTGCTCTAGCATGATTTGATGACTTTTCATCAATTCGAGAACAGCAAGAAACGTCACGACAAGGTGTTCCTTTTGATCATGTTGAAATAGAGTCATGAAATTGGTCCGCTTTTTTGTTTTTCTTAAATGGTTCATAATCTCATTCATTTTGTCTTCAATCGGGATTTCTTGTCTTGTAATCTTTGATGGTGCTGGTTTCGTTATTTTCTTTCGATTTAATACCTTTTGGAACGCACCTAACATATCATACACCGTTACGTGTAAATTTGTGTCCTTCGCTTCTGATTCTTTTGCAAATTCGCTTAAATCACTCGGTGGTTTTGTAAAGGCATTTTGCCTTTCTTCTTCGCGTTCCTTTAGTTCTTGTGCTGCATTTTTATACTTGCGGTATTCAATCAATTTGCCAATCAGCTCTTCTCGAGGGTCTTCTTCCTCTTCGAGCAGGTCTTCATCAAACAGCTCTTCCTCTTGTTTCGGAAGAAGCATTCTGCTTTTAATACTCAGGAGGGTTGCAGCCATGACCAAATATTCACTCGCAACATCGAGCTCAAGCTCCCTCATCGTGTGGACATATAATAAATACTGCTCCGTAATTTTAGCGACGGGAATATCATAAATATCAATTTCCAACCGGTTAATTAAATGTAAAAGCAAGTCCAAAGGACCCTCGAACGAATCTATTTTCACCTGATATTCCAGCATCTTTTTCTCACCATTTCTACTGTCTTCTAAGTACCGTTTCACCGGCTAACCTTTAGTATAAGACAGGATAAAGCTCTCGTCCAATATAATTTCGGCCATGATGCCTTAGGCAAATCAAGAAAAACAGTGGATCCGCCCATACCAATAAGGGCATTTATACATAGAATACCATTGTAATCAGAACTGATGAAAAAGGAGGCCGTATCATTATGGGAGATGGCTATAACTTCGGCGGAGGATTCGCGCTTATTGTCGTGCTTTTCATCTTGCTGATCATCGTTGGCGCGGCTTGGGTTTATTAAAGAAACAGAGCGTCCTTTTCACTAAAGGGACGCTCTTTCTTCTTTTCTTTTCGATATGTTAGACTGAGAGTGGAAAAGGAGATGACCGCTGTGTATCCTGAAGCGTACGTGGCTTTTTTACACGAATTTCATACGACAAGAGATTATTTTGAATGTCATGAAATTTTAGAGGAATATTGGAAAGAAGATCCCCCTGAGCAGCGCAAAGAATATTGGGTCGGGCTCATTCAGCTCGCTGTTGCCTTGTATCATCAAAGGCGGGGAAATGGAAAAGGAGCAAAACGGCTCATTTCTAACAGTCTTCATTTGTTAGAAGCAAACCGTTCAGTATTATCGAATCTCGGTCTGGATGATGAGGCATTTCTGGTGCTTCTGAGAACGCTGAAAAAGAAAATGGATGAAGATATGCCCTATGAAAGTGTGATGCTGCCAATCAAAGATGAAGCACTTCTTTCTTTATGCCAAGAAATGGCCCAAAAAGAAGGACTGCTCTTTGGACAGGAAAGCAACTTATCCCATACATTTTTAATCGAAAAACATAGACTCCGTGACCGGACAGAAGTTTTGCTGGAACGAAAAAAGCAGATTGAACGTAAAAAAAGCAGAGGACTGTAGCCTCTGCTTTTACATGTGTGATATTTAATTTGATTCGCTGTGACACTTATGAAAGAAGCCTTGCGTTAATTCATTTGGAATGAGTGTTTTGGTTTTAAATATTTCTTCCACGGCTAAAACCATTTCCTTGCCGATTCCTTGATCACGATGGGATGGATTCACACTAATATGCTCAATTTGTACTTGGTCGTCTGTTTTCAACACACCAATAGCACCTACAATATCCTCGCCATCTTTCCATAGGAACAGCTGCCGATCTTCATCCATTTCATATGACTTCATCGTCTGCTGAAGCTGTTTGACGTCTTTCTCACCCGGCATAAAGGACAGAAGTCCCATGGCAATTTTTTCAAAAGACCTCTTGTAACGAATTAACATATATACCCCTCAATATTCAAATTATCCTAATTTCCAGCAAATGTCTTATGATTCATTTGCTCATCACACATTATAAACATTTTTATACCGTTTTTAAACTCTTTTTCACTAAATTAAGAGAACGTTCGATTGAGATTCGCCATTTCAATAGCAGCTGCAGCCGATTCGCTGCCTTTATTTCCTGCTTTTGTACCAGCTCTTTCAATGGCTTGTTCAATAGATTCTGTTGTGAGTACACCAAAGATAATCGGTACCCCTGTTGACATAGCACTCTGAGCAATTCCTTTAGCAGCTTCATTACAAACGTAATCATAGTGAGTCGTGGCGCCTCTGATCACGGTTCCAAGTGTGATGACTGCATCATATTTTTTGGTTTCTGCTAATTTTTTTGCCATGTACGGGATTTCAAAAGCGCCTGGTACCCACACAACATCGATATCATCACCATTTGCTCCGTGTCTGAGTAATGTATCTTCTGCTCCATCTAACAGTTTACTTGTAATAAAATCATTGAATCTCGCTACAACGATTGCAAATTTTAGTCCTTCTGCTACTACATGACCTTGTATTGTATTCATATGTTGATCATCCTTTTTTGTGATTTTTATTTTGTTTCAATAGCGGCTGTTCGATTGTTGTTTAAATATGTCTGTAATGCTTCGATTGTCAGCATCTTTAAATCATGCTGTTTTTGGATCTCCTTTAGTTCAGGGACGCGCGCCATTGATCCATCTGCATTCATAATTTCACATATGACACCCGCTGGCTCTGAGCCTGCCAGTTTAGCAAGATCAACCGCCGCCTCTGTATGACCTGGTCTTTCTAGTACGCCGCCCTCTTTTGCAATAAGCGGAAAAACATGTCCTGGTCGGGCAAACTCTTCTGGTTTTGCGTCTTTATTTAACATGGAAAGCATGGTCGTGGAGCGCTCAAAAGCACTAATACCAGTCGTCGTTGTCACATGGTCGATGCTTACTGTAAATGCTGTATGGTGTGCATCCGTATTATGTTCAACCATTGGATGCAGATTCAGGTGTTTGGCGATCGACGCATGGACTGGCGTACAAATGAGGCCTCTTCCATGTAATGCCATGAAGTTAATCACCTCAGGCGTGGCATGTTCAGCAAGTGCCACAAAGTCTCCTTCATTTTCTCTGTTTTCATCATCCACTACGATAATGATTTCTCCTTGTTTAAGGGCATTTACTGCCTCATCAACGGAATGATACATACAATCGCCTCCTAGAATCCGTGCTCTTTTAGAAATGATGGGGTCAATCGAGATGGCTGTTTTTCGCTCTGCTCTTTTGTTAAAAAGCGATAAATGTATTTACCGATCATGTCACACTCTATATTCACGATATCCCCCATAGATTTAGTCGGGAAAATAGTTCCTTCAAGCGTGTGAGGAATAATAGAGACTGTGACATGTGAATCTCCCAAATCGAAAATGGTCAAGCTGACACCATCTATTGCGATCGAACCCTTTTGGGTGAGCATATCTGTGAGGGTCTTGTTCATTTTTAAATCATAGTAAATGGCATTACTCTTCTTTTCTATCCGGGTAATGACAGCCGTTCCATCAACATGGCCTGAGACAAAATGGCCGCCAAATCGTCCATTTGAGGACATGGCTCGCTCTAAATTCACTGGACTGCCTTTTGTCAGCTGATCCAGCGATGTCGCTTTGACCGTCTCTGGCATCACATCTGCCGCAAACTGTTCTTTTGTGAAGCTAGTGACTGTGAGACATACTCCATTAATGGCGATACTGTCTCCGAGTTGAACATCTTCCAGCACACGGCTGCATGTAATGACAATTTCCATAGCATCTGCTGACTTTTTACTTAATGACTGAACGGTGCCAATTTCTTCAATTATCCCCGTAAACATGTGATCCTCCCTTTCGTTTCATTTGTATTTCTCACTTTTTAAAAAAGCGATGTTAGGGACATGTGATCGATTGAGCACCTTCGTCGCTTTTTATGGTCCATACAAGGTAGATGAGGGATCACCTAATAAACACTGCATGCAGTCTATTAACGACAAAATCATACAGAAAGCCCCGGAAAAAATTCCGGGGCTGTGGTTTTTTTGCATCAGAAATAAGACTATGATCAACAAATATTTTTCGTTCATAGCTTTCTTTATCCTTCTCCCATCCAGACTTTCACTGTCGGCTTCAGCTTTTCACTGAATCAACCGTTAATAAATTAACGGGTCACGGGCTGTAAAGCATTTGCTTTATTACCGTCGGTCGGGATTTTCACCCTGCCCCGAAGGATACAATCGATATTTAGCTGTCCTTAGGGGCTATTATAGCGATCCTTGTTGTCAAATGCAACAATCAAGATTTCTTCACAAAAAAAGTCTCCTTATAGGAAAGGAGACATGTTAATTTACGACTTTTACTACTTTTATCAGTCCATCTATTCTTTTTTCATTACTAAAGTAGGCTTTAATACGATCGCCTTTTTTCAGATCGGCCACATCATCTTCAAATTTCTTACCATTAAAAATGATTTTTGTGCCATTCTTCGCTTGACCGTAATATTCATCTCCATCAATTTTCGTAATGGTATATTCATAGATGGTATAATCTTTATCATTATTTGTTAAGCTTTCGCCAATGGCTGTTGGCACATCTTCAATTTTCATGCCATTCATGTATAAATAACCTGCGCCTAAACAAAGCAGTAAAACAAATAAGATCGCCATTTTTAATTTAATTTTCCCCATATTTAGAACCTCCATCATCTGCACTTCGCCTATTTGTATGTTTTATTCCTTCTTTTATTGAAATAAAACCAAAAAAGCTGATTTTCATTAATGGTTACTTATATAACGATTCAGATGGCCCTTTGGTTCCACCTCTTAATCATTACATATGATACGAATATGCGTTCTTTATTAAGGGGGTCTTTTTCCTGTTTATTAGTTCGTCACACACCATACTGCAAGCTTTTCATTGTATTCTTTTTTCGAGTGCAAATAAGTCTTCCTCTAACAATTGTGACCGCTGAACAGCGATGCTGCGGCTGTCGCGAACCCCTTGATTATAGTAGTAGCTTCCAAGGTTTTTTGTGATAAATTCTAGTATATTAATGGCTGCTAATTCACCAATCTCTTCTTCTCGTTCTTCAGCAAAATAACGCTGAATGGCCATCGTCATTTGATTTTTCTCTTCTTTTGTGAGTGGTTTCAAAGTATCCCCTTCTTTCTTTCGGATTTCTTCATTTGCATCTGATGTGCTGGCACCCCGCAAATACGAATGTTTGTTCTCCTATCATATCATAAAAATACATTCTGCGCATGACTGCCCTATAAGAAAAAGCGTATTTTGATGTAATGGATCAAATACGCTTTCACAATGCTAATGATTTTTTCACGGAAGCAGTCATGGCGTGTTATCCATTTTATTTTAAAATGGATAGGATCGTCGCTACAGAATGATCTACAAATGAACGCTCTGGACGTGACTTCATGAGGACGGTAAGCCCGATGAAAGAAACGACCAGTGTCTGTGCTAAGGCTTTAGCATTCAAGCTGTTTTCAAGCTCACCCGAGCGAATACCTTGCACAATCTTTTCTTCAAATATGACCGAAAGATACATCTGATGCTCTCTTGTCAGAATTTCAAATTTCTCTTCGTGTGGAGCAAGCTCCACTATCGTATTAATGCAAAAACAGCCTTTACTCGGGCCATCTCTATATTCCTCTTCCACTACATCTGTAAATAATGTATGAAATGCTTCCTTTATAGATTGATTGTTTTGAAGTTTTGTTCGAATACGGGCTGCATGCTGCTTTGTATATTTACGTAATGCAGCCTCAAATAACTCCTCTTTATCTCCAAAGGCTGAGTATAAGCTTGGCCGCTGTATTCCCATTTTTGCAGTCAAATCGCTTAACGTTGTAGCTCTATACCCCTTTTCCCAAAAAAGCACCATTGCATCATCCAACGCTTTTTCCTCATCAAACTCACGCTGTCGAACCATCCTCAATTCCTCTTTTCAACAATAAAATCATTTCACCAAAACAATTATTCATTTATTTGTAAGGATATCATTTTTTATTACCAATCAGTACATTATAATTTTATTTTATTCATGTAAAATTGTCAAACTGTCTTTCTGTTTTTAAGATCAACTTAGAATAACTGGATTAAACTCTTGACTTTAAAACATTTTGTTCGTTATCCTTAACAGGAATCATTTTATACCGATCGATATATTATACTTTTTAGTATAAAAAGGAGAGGATGCAATGAATGGTTAAAGATAAAATGACTCCAAGAGATCATCCTGATATGAAAACGGCTCATTTTCGAATAAAACCTGAATCAAAGATGAGTCACTATATGGCACTACTTTTTGCAGCAGCGTGCGGGATGGCTGTGGCAAACATATACTTCGCACAACCGTTACTAGATTCACTGGCAGACGAGTTCGGTATCACGTATTCATCCATTGGTATTGTCATTACGATTACTCAGCTTTGTTATGCGGCGGGGCTGCTACTGATCGTACCGCTTGGTGATCTGTTGAATCGACGACGGCTCATTATCAGTCAGATGCTTTTATCTGTGCTTGCCCTCATTCTAGTCGGCATCGCTCCTATCGTCACCGTCCTATTTCTAGGATTAGCAGTGGTCGGACTGCTCGCTGTAGTCACTCAGGTACTCGTTGCGTTTGCAGCAAGTTGGGCTGCTCCAGAAGAACGCGGCCGTATAGTCGGCTTGGTGCAAAGTGGAATCGTAACCGGCATTCTTCTCGCTCGAACCTTTGCTGGTGTATTAACCGATTTTGCTGGCTGGAGGTCTGTTTATCTTGTTTCTGCCGTCATCATGCTTATCCTAACTGGCGTATTGTTCCGAGTGCTCCCGCGTGATGACAGCAAAAGAGAGTCATTATCCTATGTTCATCTGCTTCGTTCAATGTTTATATTGTTCATACAAGAACGAATCCTGCGCATCCGTGGGATTTTGGCTCTTCTGATTTTTATCGTCTTTGGTACGTTATGGACTTCACTCGTACTGCCTCTCAGTACTCCGCCATACTCTCTTTCACATACTGCAATTGGCGCATTTGGTCTTGCTGGAGCAGCCGGAGCGTTAGGGGCTGCTCGGGCTGGCAGCCTTGCTGATCGAGGTTTTGGACAGTTCACAACTGGTATAGCTCTTGTCCTATTATTCATTTCATGGTTTTTCATCAGTTTGACTGAACATTCACTTATTGCATTAGTCATTGGCATTATCATTCTTGACCTATCTGTGCAGGCAGTTCATGTGACCAACCAGAGTATGATTTTTACAGTACGGGCTGAGGCGAGAAGCCGGCTTACTGCGGCTTACATGATTTTTTACTCCATCGGCAGTGCGACCGGTTCAATTGTTTCAACCAGTATATACGCGACCTATGGCTGGGGCGGAGTATGTCTCTTTGGTTCCTCTATCAGCGCTTTAGCCATTTTGTATTGGTTCATCACCTACCGCCTAACGAAACAAATCACAGTCGTCTCACAAACAAAATAAAAAAACACCGCGATTAAGCGGTGTTTTAGATTAAGCATCTACAACTTCAACTTTTTCCATGCCTTGGCCTTGCTCCATATCAAGTACAGCCTCGATACCAGATGTTACCTTGCCAAAAACAGTGTGAACACCGTTTAAGTGCGGCTGCGGGTCATGTACGATAAAGAATTGGCTGCCGCCTGTGTCTTTACCAGCATGTGCCATTGATAATGAACCTCTTTCGTGCTGATGAGGATTTCCTTCTGTTTCACATTTAATTGTGTAACCAGGACCACCCGTTCCATTACCGTTTGGGTCGCCGCCTTGGCTGACGAAGCCTGGGATCACGCGGTGGAATTTTAATCCATCGTAGAAGCCTTCATTCGCTAATTTTTCAAAGTTTGCTACTGTACCTGGAGCAGCCTCTGGGTAAAGTTCAAACTCAATTTTCTTTCCATTCGTTAATTGTATGTATCCTTTTTTCGCCATTTTTCACATTCTCCTTTCAGGTTAAACAACGCTCATTATAGCACATTTTCGGTGATGTTAAACATCCCCTGCTCTTCGATTGTCATTTACCTCTTAATTGATGATTGATAAAATAGGGTTGCTTGATTCTTTTTTCCTAATAAAATGATATTTGACTAAATGACATGTCTTCATTTATCGGAACAGGAACACATCTTAAAAAGAAAATTGAAACGTCAAGCCAATTTGTTACGTCTATATGATGGAGTGCACTACTTTACGTGTACTCAAAAGCTAAAGTTTCTCTTGAAAGGGGAACGCTTTCGACTTGAAGGAGGTCAACATGTTTAAAAAAATGATGCTTGGTATGATGGCAGCGCTCCTTTTCCTAATTGGTGCGCCAAAAGTCAGCTTAGCGGATGCAGCTGTCGGCGATGTCATCGTCACACTCGGGCAAGACCTAACACCGGCTGATCGCCAGAAGGTGCTTGACGAGTTGAATCCACCTGAAAATGCGACAAAAATTGAAGTAACCAATAAAGAAGAGCACGAATATTTAGGAAAGTATATCCCTCGTTCTCAAATCGGGACGAGAGCATTATCATCTTCATCGATCACCATTGAAAAATCAGGTACTGGTCTCACTGTGGATACACACAACATCAAGACCATTACAGATGAGATGTATTTAAATGCTTTAATGACAGCAGGTGTCAAGGATGCCAAGGTTGTCGTGACTGCTCCATTTGAAGTATCTGGTACAGCCGCTCTGACGGGCTTACTAAAAGCGTATGAGGTGTCAAGCGACAAAGCCATTCCAGAAGATGTGAAGCAGGTGGCAAACGAAGAGCTTGTGACAACTTCTAAATTGGGTGACTCTATCGGGAAAGATAACGCTTCTGCCCTTATTGCAAAAATCAAAGATGACATTGCAAAAAACGGTGTCCCTAAAACCACAAAAGAAGTAGAAGAAAAAGTGGATCAGGCTGCTTCTGATTTGAACTTAAATCTGACGCAGGATCAAAAAGATCAGCTTGTCTCGCTATTTGATAAAATGAAAAACATCAATATCGATTGGAATCAAGTAGGATCTCAAATTGATAAAGCAAAAGACAAGATTACTAAATTCATAGAATCGGATGAAGGGAAAAACCTTCTTCAAAAGATTTGGGATTTCTTTGTCTCCATTTGGAATGCGATCGTTTCTGTATTCACTGGAGGAAAATAATTCATGAAAAAAAGCTGCCTGAACACCAGGCGGCTTTTTTTAAGTAGATGATTTCACTTTTGATTGATACGGTAAATCAAGTTTCACAATGTCCTCATATGTTTCACGCTCAACCACAAGCTGCGCTTCCCCGTCTTCTACAAACACAACAGCTGGGCGCGGGATACGGTTATAGTTGTTTGACATACTATAGCCATAAGCTCCGGTACAAAAGACAGCTAATAAATCCCCTTGTGATAATTCTGGCAGATCGATATCCCAAATGAGCATATCTCCACTTTCACAGCATTTACCGGCAATTGAAACCGTTTGATCATGCGTTTGGCTCATTTTGTTGGCACTTGCCGCTTCATATTTCGCTTGATATAAAGCTGGACGAATGTTGTCACTCATTCCACCATCTACTGCAACATAATCACGGATGCCAGGTACATGTTTTGATGATCCGACCGTATAAAGAGTCGTCCCTGCATCTCCAACAAGAGAACGGCCTGGTTCTATCCAAATCTCTGGCATATCAAACTCGTAGCAGGCCACGTTCTCTTTCACAGCTTGGATAATTTTTTCGACATATTCTGTCGCAGGAAGTGGTTCATCCTCTTCTGTATAACGAATCCCAAATCCGCCGCCTAAGTTTAATACCGTAGAAATAAAACCAAATGATTCTCTCCATTCATCCAGCTTCAAAAAGATTTTATCTGCTGCAAGGACAAAACCAGCCGTATCAAAAATTTGTGAACCGATATGACAATGAACACCTAAAAGCTCGATCACTTCTGAACCAAGCACTTGTTTCACCGCTTCATCTGCTTGTCCATTGTGAAGATCAAAGCCAAATTTTGAATCCTCTTGACCTGTCGTAATGTAATCATGCGTATGCGCTTCGACACCAGGCGTGATGCGGAGCAATACTTTCACTTTTTTTGACAGCTCTTGACCAAGCTGTTCAATGAGCTTCATTTCATAGAAATTATCCACAACAATACAGCCGATCCCATGCTCTAAAGCCATTTTTAATTCTTCTCTGCTTTTATTATTGCCATGGAAATGAATTTTTTCTACTGGGAATCCAGCGCAAATAGCTGTGTGAAGCTCACCGCCTGATACGACATCAAGAGATAATCCTTCTTCTTTGGCAAGCTGAAACATGGCGATGGAGGAAAATGCTTTACTCGCATATGCTACCTGCGCCGTTAATTCTTCTTCTATAAATGCTTTTTGAAAGCTTTTTGCGCGCTCCCGTATTAAAGCCACATCATATACATAAAGTGGTGTCCCATACGTTTCAGCTAAAGAAACAGCATCAACACCACCAATTTCTAAATGACCGAGTTCATTTTGTCTGCAAGTGCCGTGTAAATACAATGTCATTCCCTCTTTCTCCGCTTCGGCTGAAAAAAGGCAGCTGCGTGAGCTGCCTTTTGCCGTGTCTCAAAGTTAAAAATACAATATCACAATCTTCAGCCACTTTCAATGAGCGTTAAGAATTTGGCGGTATTTTTGATCTGTTTTGAGGGTGAACAATGCTCGGCCTTACTTTTGAGCCAGGAACAGACGTCCGAATCAGCACTTGCCACAAAGCCTTTCCATTGAAAGGAATGAACGGCCACATATAAGGTGTCTGCAATGAACGAATGGATGTTAAATAAATGATTAACAACGTAAAACCAATGATGAGTCCATTCAGCTTAAAGATTGCCACTAGTGCTAGGATGATGAGCCTTACAATCTTATTGGCGACACTCAGCTCATAGCTTGGCGTTGTAAAGGTACCGATCGCTGCCAGCGAGACGTATAAGATGACCTCTGGTGTAAACAAACCCACATCAATAGCGATTTGTCCAATTAAAACAGCCGCGATCAACCCCATGGCAGTCGACAACGCGGTTGGCGTATGAATGGCTGCCATCCTTAAAAATTCCACCCCAAAATCAGCAAGAAATACTTGAAGAATCACAGGAATATGAGAAGGTTTGTTAAACCCAATATAGCTTAAATTGTCAGGCAGGAGATTTGGTTCGAGAATAAAAAGAAACCAAATCGGCAAAAGAAAGGTAGAACATAAAATGCCTAAAAAGCGTACCCATCTTAGGAACGTACCAACGGCAGGCGCCTGGCGGTATTCTTCTGCATGCTGAACGTGGTGAAAAATAGTGGTTGGTGTAATGATGACACTAGGGGATGTATCTGTAATGATGATGACATGCCCTTCTAATATGTGGTTAGCGGCGACATCCGGACGCTCGGTGTAACGCACTAGCGGAAAGGGATTATATCCTTGCTTAATTATAAATTCTTCAATCGTTTTATCAGACATCGTCAGCCCATCGACTTTGATTCCTGATACTTCTTTTTCTATAATATCTACTAAGTCAGGGTCTGCAATATCTTCAATATAGCAAACACAAACATCCGCTTTTGAACGTTCGCCTACTTTGAGCATTTTGTATCTCAGCTTTTCATCCCGCACTCTTCTTCGAATAAGCGCTGTATTCACAATAATATTCTCAACAAAGCCGTCCCTTGCTCCCCGGACCACCTTTTCTGTATCCGGCTCTTCAGGCATTCTGCCAGGATAGCTTCTAACATCAATGATAAAGGCGTAGTTTTCACCTTCTACAACGACTGCTACAAGCCCAGACAGTACTTGATCCACTGCTTCATCCAGCGTTTCTACCTTGGAGACCTGCTGATTGACAAGGCGGTTCTCGACTACATGTGCAAGATCATCGGATTCAGGTTCGTTGTCATTGATTTCGATTAGCTCTTTTAATAAGTAGATAATATACTGTGTATCACACAATCCGTTTACATAGTAAAGCTGGATTTCCTGATCGTGTATATAAATTTTCCGAACACCAAGGTCAAAGCTGAGACCCATTCCGACATTTTCCTTGAAGTAATCTTCATTTTTCTTCGGGTCTCGGTACACGTTTACCTTGTCTTTCTTCATGGAAACCACTCCTTTCTAATATTAATTCCACTGCTTTCATCGTGATTGGAGATCCCTTGCTCAGATCATCTTTCCGTCCCATCTTGCCAATATCTCCAATACCGACAACTAACGGAAGATTGAGGGAGTCAAGACAATACACTGTATCACCGCTCATTTTATGGGGCTCCATTTCGGGAAGACCGTGTTTGTCGACACCGTATTCTGTCAGTTCACCTTCCCTGTCAATGGAGACATGGACCTTTGTCCATTCGGCTTGGTGCGTTTTGGATGCAACTGCGATCGCTCCAATGACTTCGATTTCAGGGTGGCGCGCCACATGTTTCATCGCTGTCTCGCCTGTTCCTTCACCTGTCAAACCAGAATCATCGAACATCACAAAGACTGGATCATACGGCGTTTTTAAAATCATCTGAACAAGTTCAGGTCCTGTCCGTTTGCTTGGATTTCCTTTTGAGCTGGAAATACATCGTCCGCCAACGTTTTTAGCGGCAAGCTCAATGGTTTTGGCAGCATATATATCTCCGTCTGTCACTAAAATGACTTTCCGTTTTTGCCCCATATTCGGTTATCCTTTCGGTTTAAAGATAAGTGCGATAATAAATGAAAATAAAATCGCAGCTGATATTCCAGCAGAGGTTAATTCAAAAATACCGATACCGATGCCGATGAATCCGTGCACATCTGCCTGATGCATGGCCCCATGAAGCAAGCTATGACCAAAGCTGACAATTGGTACGGTTGCGCCCGCACCTGCAAATTCAATAAATTTATCATAAATACCGAATCCGTCTAAAATGGTACCTGCCACAACAAAAGTAGTCATGACATGTGCAGGCGTGAGTTTGAGTACATCTAGCAAAAGCTGGCCAATGACGCAAATAAGTCCGCCTGCCACAAAAGCGATAAGATAATCCATTAGCTCTCTCCTCCTGCACGCTCAAATACGACACCGTGCGCAATGGTTGGAATGGTCTCTTTTTGCTGAACCATCATTGGGCTGAGTAACGCCCCGGTTGCCACAACGAGTACTCTTTGCAGATTCCCTGCTTTCATTTCTTGAAAAATATGACTAAATGTCACAACCGCTGAACAAGCACAGCCGCTGCCTCCAGCGAATACGTTTTGGTCGGGTGTATAGATGATTAAACCGCAATCATCGTGCTTTCGCCCAAGCTGAATGCCTTCTTCTTTCAAGAGATCCTTTAAGATCGGTGAACCAATGCCTGATAAATCTCCAGTTAAAATCAAATCGTAATCATCTACTGTTCTGCCTAAGTCTTCTAAATGCTGCTTGATGGTGTCTGCCGCTGCTGGTGCCATGGCCGATCCCATATCAAATGGATCTGTAATGCCAAGATCCATGACCCTGCCTACCGTTGCGCTCGTAATTTGAATTTGAGAGGGTTCTTGGCTGATAATAACGGCTCCGCCACCAGTTACTGTACTTGTTGCTGTATCTGGCTTTTGTCCCCCGTATTCTGTCGGATTACGAAATTGGCGTTCTGCAGTCGCATTGTGACTGCTTGTTGCTGCGATGGCTCTATTTGCAAAGCCGCCATCAATGAGTGCTGACGCAATGGCGACTGATTCCATTGAAGTCGAGCATGCCCCAAACAAGCAGAGAAACGGGATCTTCAGCTCTCTTGCCACATAGTTTGCTGTGACGTTCTGGTTGAGTAAATCTCCAGCCAGCAAAAGATCAATATCGCTTTTTTGCAAATTTGCTTTTGATAAAGCGGTTGATATCGCATCATCCATGAGCTTCCTTTCAGCCATTTCCCAGTTCTTTTGATCACAGTGCATTTCATCGTACGTTTTATCAATTAAATGACCAATCGGGCCTTCTTTTTCTTTCGGTCCTGCAGCAGTTCCTTCTGCATTGACATAAAGCTTGTGCTCAAATACCCAAGATTGTTTACCTGTTAGTTTCACCTTTCATTCCTCCTACGAAAACATCTTTTCCAAGACGTATCGAATGATCCCTACGACATATGCCGAAACGACACCAAATACAATAACGTTCCCAGCGAGTTTAAACATATTTGTGGCAACACCTAAAACAAGCCCTTCACTTTTATGCTCAAGGGCAGCACTTGTCATACTGTTAGCAAAGCCTGTCACTGGTACAGCTGATCCGGCTCCAGCAAACTGGCCGATTCTATCGTAAATACCGATACCCGTTAATAGAGAAGAAATTAAAATGAGGGTCGCCACTGTCGGGTTCCCTGCTGTCTTTTCGTTAAAATCAAAAAAGTGGATATAGAAATGTTGCAGCCCCTCACCTATCAGACAGATTAAACCGCCAACTAAAAACGCCTTAATGCAGTTGAGGACATAAGGAGGTTTGGGCTGATATGTTTTCACCTTAGATGGATAGTTCTCTTTTAAACTCGACACGTGTTGTTCCCTCCAATTGATTAAATATAAATAAGCCAATGAAATAGTGAACCAAATACCTTTCCTAAGACGATGGCCATGAGCAGCAAAACAATTTTCCCGTCCATTCCAATTCTTTTCGTTAATATAGGAAGTACATTTAATACTTCAGTGAGTGCAGCTGCAAGCATGCCGATGAAGATGCCTGATAAAAGACCGACCGGCATCGCCAGCCATTTGGTTAAATGAAGATGTATTTGACTTAAGGTGGCCCAGCCCCCAACAACCGCCCCGCTAATAACAGCCGCCTCGTATCCTTGTATGAAGCGCTGCGTTTTGGTTAATTGCATTAAGCGGGGAATGATGCCAAGCACTGTAAGAAAAGCCACAAATCCTGCTCCGACCGTTAAACCGCCGCCAAGTCCAACGAGTACGACAAAAAGCCACTTACCGATCATGGATATCCTTCAATGTTTCTTTATTTTCATTGAGTGCGACATAATGATCGAGATCGAGCTGATATTTAAACATTTCCACTTCGAGCGGACTTGGTTCTTCATTTAAACGCTTTTTAAATACATGATTGAAAAACAAAATCATGCCAAAACCGAGTCCAAAGCTATATGGAATTTGTAATAAATACGGATGCTCAACCGTTTTCCCTGTGATCATTTCATATAGGCGGATATGAACGAGCCGCATACTGACATCCTCGTGGAAATTCATAATGGCAAGCGCCGCTCCAACAAATAATAGGAGCCATACAAACACAAATAAAACGGGAGAAAGCTGGCGTTTGCCTGTATCAATTTCAACAATGGCCTCAGAGCCGCCAACGGTTTGAATGTCGATATCTGGCCACGTTTTTTTGATCGTTTTGACGACATGCATGATATCAAGAACGGCGATGTGACGATCCTTTTTGCTGACATGATACACCGGCATTTTGCTAAGCTTTTGCACAGCAAACTCATCACCAGTGATTTGGGCGATATCCTCTAAATAAATGAGCTGATCAATACCGGTCTTGATTCGATGGCGCAGCCGAATAAAGATTTGTCCGTCCATCCAAGTCACTTCCTATACGATGGGTTAAAAATAGTATGTGGTGAAAAATGGTTCTCATACTGATAGAACTTGATTTACCGGTAATTACCACACAAAAAAAGCCAGCCGAATCGGCTAGCTGTCTTTTTGATCCATTTGCATTTGGATTTGTTTTAAAATTTTCTTTTCAAGCCGTGAGACTTGCACCTGTGAAATGCCAAGTCTCTCTGCAACCTCAGATTGTGTCTGGTCTTTATAATACCTTAAATACACAATGAGTTTTTCCCGTTCTTCTAATTCCTTGATCGCTTCTTTCAATGCGATTTTGTCAAACCATCTTTCCTCAGAATGATCGGCAATTTGATCAAGCAATGTAATCGGATCCCCATCATTTTCATATACCGTTTCATGAATGGATGAAGGGGAGCGCACCGCTTCTTGGGCGAGGACGACATCCTCTGGTGTGATATCAAGATATTCGGCAATTTCCTGAACAGTCGGCATTCTTCCATGAGACTTAGACAATTCATCCCTTGCCCGACGAATTTTATTTCCGAGTTCCTTTAATGACCGGCTGACTTTGACCGTTCCATCATCCCGAATAAATCGCTGAATCTCGCCAATGATCATGGGGACGGCGTACGTTGAAAACTTTACATCATATGACAAATCAAATTTATCAACAGATTTCAGCAGTCCAATACAGCCAATCTGAAACAAATCATCTGGTTCATATCCCCTATTTAAAAAGCGCTGAACAACGGACCAAACAAGACGCATGTTTTTTTCTACGAGGAGGTCTCTTGCTTGCTGATCACCGTCTTGGCTTTTTTTGATGAGCTCTTTGACTTCATCATTTGACAGCTGGGCTTTTTTAGCTTGCTTTTTTACCTCCACATCCATATGAGCAGCTCCTTTAATTACAAAGCGCTTTGCTTTTTGATAGATGCTTTGTTAAACGGATGGTCGTGCCCATTTCTGGAGATGAGTCCACCATGACATCATCCATAAAATTCTCCATGATGGTAAAGCCCATTCCAGAGCGCTCTAAGTCTGGTTTTGTGGTGAAAAGCGGCTGTCTTGCTTCCTCAAGATCTGTAATACCCATACCTTCGTCACGGATGGTGAGGTAAACGACATGATCATCTAATGTGACATGGATGTGCACCTTGCCATCTGGATTCCCATCATAGCCATGAATGATGGAGTTTGTCACTGCCTCAGATACGACGGTCTTGATTTCTGTTAATTCATCTAAAGTCGGATCAAGCTGAGCGATAAATGCCGCGACTGTCACCCTCGCAAACGATTCATTTTGGCTTAATGCCGAAAAAGTCAGGTTCATTTCATTTCTCATGATGCCACCCCCAATGTTTGCAAAGCCGTTTGCTCAGAAGGCTCCATCCGAATAATTTTAAACAAGCCAGACATATCAAATAACCGGTTCACTGCTGGCGAGATGGCACAGACAACCATTTCCCCGCCAAGCTGCTTAATTTCCTTATATCTTCCTAAAATCACTCCGAGTCCAGAGCTGTCCATAAACGATAAATCAGCCAGATTCAGCACAATGTGGCGAATGTCCTCTGTTTCCAAATAATTCGTCACCTTTTGTCTCAATGTTTCTGCGGAGTGATGATCGAGCTCTCCTGTTAACCGAATGCAAAGTACGCTCTCTTTTACTTGAAAATCAATACCAAGGCTCATTTTTTATTCCTCCTTGCTCTAATTTCGGATAATGAATGTTTCTCTTTTATATGAAGTAAATCCTTCACCATGACAAAACTAGTGACCATTCGTCACATTTAGATGTTCTTTTCTTTTTCCTCATAGCAAAAAGACTGCCAATTACAGCAGCCTTTCGCCTTTTATTTCCATTTTACAAAATCAGCCATCGCCCGTTTGAAGAAAGTCCAAACGCTTGCCTTTTCCATTCCTTCTTTTGCTTCTACAGGACTTTCATGCAGCACTTTTCCATCTTTTTTCAAGACGATCGTACCAAGTTCCGTTCCTTTTGAAAATGGAGCCTTAACATCATGAGACAATTTGATTTCTTTTTTGATCTGATCCACATTTTCGCCTTTTTTCGTTAAAAGGGAGATCGGTTCAGAAGTAACGAGCTGAATGTTTTTCTTTTTCCCTTTGCTCACTTTGACCTCCGCCACATCTTGCCCTCGTTTGTAAAGCGGATGAGTCGTATATTGACTAAATGCGTAATCTAACATTTTGACTACCTGAGCGTTTCTGTCTTTCGGCGTGCTTGCGCCGAAGACAACTGCAATGACGCGCATGTTACCTTTTTTAGCAGATGCAGTTAAACAGTATTTCGCTTCACCTGTAAAACCTGTTTTCACCCCATCGACCCCTGGATAAAATTTAATTAGACGGTTTGTGTTGACAAGCCAGAATTTTTTATCTGTGTTTTGCCGTAGATAGTCTTCGTAGACACCTGTGAATTTGGTGATTTGTTCATATTTCAACAGCTCTTTTGCCATTATTGCCATATCGTGAGCTGTGCTGTAATGGTCTTTTTCAGGAAGTCCTGTTGGGTTTTGAAAGACTGTTGAGGTGAGGCCAAGCTCTTTCGCTCTTTTGTTCATCTGCTCTACGAACTGTTCTTCAGATCCTGCAATATGCTCTGCCATGGCAACTGAAGCATCATTTCCTGAAGCAATCGCAATGCCTTTCAGCATTTCTTTCACGGTCATTTCTTCTCCTGGTTCAAGGAAAATTTGTGACCCTCCCATGGACGCTGCATAGTCGCTCGTTCTGACCTTGTCTGTCATTTTCAGTTTACCCTGATCAATGGCTTCCATGATGAGAAGCATCGTCATGATTTTGGTCATACTTGCGGGTGCAAGCTTTTCATCGCTGTTTTTGTTGTAAAGCACCTTTCCCGTGTCTCGTTCTATTAAGAGCGCTGATTTGGCTTCGTGTGCCAATTCTGATGTTTGCTTTTCTCCTGGTTTTTCAATCTTTTCTTTTGCTATCGCTGATGGTGAAACCATTGAGATAAGGATCATTAAAATAAACAATGCACATATATGACGTTTCAAGTGGCAGACCTCCATTATCGTAATCCTTTCTATTTTTTCCTCATACAGGCTGTTTTATTCAGAGATCGTATGATTGCAATTAAAAAAAGCCTTCTGCTTGGGTAGCAGAAGGCTTCTGGACACATGCTATGAAAGTTGTTTGACAATGTCTTTTACTAAATCAAGAAAACTTGCTTTCACTTTTTCCGTTACTTCGATCACTTCATCATGAGACAGCGGCTGATCCAAAATACCAGATGCCGCATTGGAAATGCATGAAATGCCAAGCACTTTCATTCCTGCATGACGCGCAACAATAACTTCTGGAACAGTCGACATTCCAACAGCATCTGCTCCAAGTGTTCTTAAGAAACGAACTTCAGCAGGTGTTTCATAAGAAGGACCTGTCATCCCTGCATAAACCCCTTGCTGTACAGATATGCCTAAACGCTGGGCTGTTTCTTCTGCAAGTGCCAGCAATTCTTTATCGTACGGTGCAGACATATCAGGGAAACGAACGCCTTGACTGTCATTTGGGCCAATTAATGGATTGGTCCCCATCATATTGATATGATCTGTGATCAGCATGAGATCTCCTGGACGGAATGACGTATTCACTCCGCCGGCTGCATTTGTGACAATGCATGTGTCAATGCCAATTTCTTTCATCACACGGACAGGAAACGTCACTTGCTTCATATCATATCCTTCATAGAAATGAAAACGTCCTTGCATCGCGCAAACGACAGTGCCTTTCAGCGTTCCGATCACGAGCTGCCCTGCATGTCCCTCTACTGTTGAAACAGGGAATCCAGGAATATCTTCATATTTTATTTTGATTGGATTTTCAATCTCATCTGCTAAAATGCCAAGCCCTGATCCTAAAATCAATCCAACTGTTGGTACATATGTCGATGCTTGTTTAATGTATGCCGCCGCTTCTGAAAACTGTGCTCCCACGAGATTTCCCCCTATTTGAGTTTAGATAAAAAGCTTGTTCCGTATTTTGGCATCGCTATCTTGAAATTATCTGCAACGGTTGCCCCAAGATCAGCAAACGTTTTTGCTGTTGGCAGTTCATTTGCTTCCTGATGCTTTTTGCTGTAAGCAATGAGCGGAACATATTCTCTTGTATGATCTGTTCCGTGATGAACAGGGTCATTTCCATGATCTGCTGTGATCACAAGAAGATCATCCTCTTTCAACAGGTCAAACACTTCAGGAAGACGTGCGTCAAATTCCTCTAGTGCTTTTCCATAACCCTCTGGATCTCTTCTATGTCCGTAAAGAGCGTCAAAATCAACAAGGTTTAAAAAGCTGAGTCCTGTAAAGTCTGTTTTAAGTGTATCGACCAGCTTGTCCATTCCATCCATGTTTGATTTTGTTCTAAGAGATGATGTGATCCCCTCGCCGTCATAAATATCAGAGATTTTTCCGATCGCAATGACATCGAGTCCATCATCTTTCAGTTCATTCATGACTGTACGGTCAAATGGTTTTAACGCATAGTCATGACGGTTTGGCGTTCTAACAAATGCGCCAGGCTCTCCGACAAACGGACGAGCGATAATCCGTCCAACCATATATTTTTCATCTAATGTAAGTTCACGGGCAATTTCACAAATACGGTAAAGCTCATCTAATGGCACAACTTCTTCGTGCGCAGCAATTTGCAGCACAGAATCCGCAGATGTATAAACGATTAAATCACCTGTTTTCATGTGCTCTTCGCCAAGCTCATCTAAAATTTCCGTACCAGACGCAGGTTTATTTCCAATAATACCTCGGCCTGTTTTTTCTTTTAGTTCATTTAATAGTTCATCTGGGAATCCGTCTGGAAAAACTTTGAACGGTGTGTCTATGTAAAGACCCATGATTTCCCAGTGTCCTGTCATTGTGTCTTTACCATTTGATGCTTCTTGCATTTTTCCATAATACGCAAGCGGTTTTTCATCCGCTGGAATTCCTTTGATTTCTTTAATATGACTCAGCCCAAGCTTCGCCATATTCGGCATATGAAGCCCGTTCATTTTTTCAGCAATATGTCCAAGTGTATCTGCACCTACATCATTAAAATCAGCAGCATCTGGTGCTTCCCCAATTCCTACTGAATCCATGACGACGAGGAAAATACGTTTATACTGATAATCAGGCATTAAAAAGCGCCTCCTTCAATATTCTTGTCTTTTGACCTTACAAACAGTGAGAGGTCAGACATCTCAAGTATAAACCGTTTACAAGCCAGTTGACAACCATAAACGGTGTAAACATGAAAAAGCATGACACCCGTTCACTGTGTCATGCTTTACTTATGCCCTTGGATGGAATTTGTGATACACATCTTTCAGTCTTGTTTTCGTCACATGTGTGTAAATTTGTGTTGTTGAGATATCGGCATGTCCGAGCATCTCTTGTACGGCTCTTAAGTCCGCACCGTTTTCAAGCAGGTGTGTAGCAAATGAATGTCTGAGCGTATGAGGCGTCAGTTCCTTTTGAATCCCTGCTTCGATGGCTCGTTTTTTTAAGTTCTTCCAGAAGCCCTGGCGCGACATTTTTTTCCCGTGATGATTGAGAAATAGGGCATCGGACGGCTGTTTTTTTAACAGCTTGCTTCTTCCCTTTTCGAGATATTCTTCAATCGCGCTTGCAGCAGCTTCACCGATTGGCACAATACGCTCTTTTCTTCCTTTTCCAAAACAGCGGACAAAGCCCATTGTGAGGTGTACATCGGCAAGGGTCAGATCCAGCATTTCACTGACGCGAATGCCTGTTGCATATAAGAGCTCAAGCATCGCTTTGTCTCGGTAGTCAAAGGGAGTGTGCTGATTTGGTGTATCAAGCAGCTTTTCGACCTCCCCTAATGATAAAACTTTCGGTAAAGTCCGCTCTGTTTTTTGCGTTTCAATATTCCAGGACGGGTCATCCGTTGTCACTTTTTCCCGAAGCAGAAATTGATGAAAGGAACGGATCGATGATAGATGCCGTACAGACGTTTTACTCGATTTCCCTTCCTCTTTTAGCTGCTTTAAATAATGAATGATATGCAGGCGCGTGACATCATTGATATCCGTCAGCTGTTCATGTGTCATTAAAAAAGACAAGTAGTTTTGTAAATCTCTTTTATAAGAAACAATGGTATTTTCAGAGAGTCCTCTCTCTACGGTCATAAAATGAATAAAGTCGGATAATTGATCGTTCAATGATTTCTACTCCCCGTTTTGATAAAAATAAATCAATCGATCTTGCCAATTGTCTTGATTCGGCTGATCCATTTCCATCACTTTAATTGCTGCACCCTCTGGTTTATCATAACGATGGTAGCTTTCATATTCTGAATTTATCCATATCATAGCATAATAGAACAGGACGGTAAAACCAGTGAACAAGATAAATACTTTGATCACTTCACCTGTTGTTTTGAGCCATTTTCGCATGATCTTCAAGTCCTTTCTCACCTTCTCATTACTTCAGCATATGCCAGGTGGGACAAGGAATATACAGCGAAAATGCAAAAAACCTCTTCATCTTAAATGAAAAGGTTCCAATTCGGATTATTTGCCGGATTCATCATCATGACACCGGTGGCAAATGCCGTGGAATGTCAATCTATGATCCTTAATTTTAAATTTCCAGTCACGTTCAATAATCTCTTCGACATCTTCTAATAAATCTTCTTCTATCTCATCGACTGTTCCGCATTCCATGCAGACAAGATGATGATGGAAGTGAGCGGCTCCTTCTTTGCGAAGATCATATCGCGAAACGCCGTCTCCAAAGTTAATTTTATCAACAACTTTCAGTTCAGTGAGCAATTCTAACGTCCGATAAACAGTAGCAAGACCAATTTCAGGAGACTTCTCTTTTACGAGGAGGTATACATCTTCTGCACTTAAATGGTCTTCTTCATTCTCAAGCAGTACTCTTACTGTTGCTTCACGCTGTGGCGTGAGCTTGTAGCTGGAAGAATGAAGCTGTTTCTTAATTCGATCAATCCTATTTTCCATTGACTTTCCCTCCTACGCCACATTACTTGATCATTATATCAAATGATGTGCTGAGAGCCAACTATAATCATTTTAAATTGATAAATAAATTGATTATTAATTAAGAACAATTATAAAAGAACACCTGCCAGCTTTTTCATCAGCATGAATGATATGTACGATTCAAAAAAAGACGAAAGTGCAGCAAGCGCTAAAATCATCAGCAGAACAGATGCATACCGGCCAAACCACTGGACGGGTGCTTGACTGATGGTTTTTTTCATGAAGAGCTGTCCAATGAGACGGATGGAAAACGCAATCGCACAAGTGCCAATTACTAAATAGGCTGGAATGAGCAAAATGTTTTGCGGAAGCACCGATACGAACGAGAGAAAAAATCCACTCAGCCCCATTTGATTCACGAGAAAACCAACAGTAAACCCCACAACAATTCCTTTTAAAAAGATCATAAGAAAGATAAGCGGCAGACCAACGATGGAGATTCCCAGAATCCACATAAGGCCTAAATATTTCATATGATGCAGGAAGCTTTGTAAAAACATTTCTTTTGATTCTGCCGCTTTCTCATTTGTCAGCTGACCAAAAAATTGATTTAAATAATAGAATAAATCCTCTTTCTGGCTGAATGTCATGCTATTGACAATGATGGCCCCGAAGATCACACCCATTAAAAAGAGTACAGAGACAAATAAATAAATCGAGAGATGATCTTTTACGTGCTGAAGAAGATGCTCCTTCCAAGACTTTTTCCGCATGTGTCTTCCTCCCAAATAGTAAGGTTACTAGATTCTATGAGAGAGATTACGAAACATGACAGTTTTATTGAAAGAAAAAAGAGAAAGCAGCCTGCTCACTGCTTTCTCTTTTTCATTTATCGTGCGGCTTTTTGTACGTTCACAAGCCCGGCACCATAATAAAAAGGTTCTCCAAGCTTTGTCGCCGTTTTTGACAATCTCTCGCGTACTTCATCGTTTGTCAGATTCGGATGTTTTGATAGAATGACAGCCGCAGCGCCCGCTACATGCGGTGATGCCATTGACGTTCCGCTCATGTAGCCGTATTCGTTATGAGGAATGGTGCTCAGCGTTGAAACGCCTGGTGCTGAGACTTCGATTTCCTCGCCAACTGATGAATCAAAGGCTCTTTGCTTTTTTTGGTCAACAGAAGCAACCGCCATCACTGAGCTGTATTTAGCCGGATAGTCAATCGTATTGAGAGAACCATAGCTTCCTTCATTCCCTGCAGAAGCCACAATGAGAATCCCTTTATCATACGCTCGATCTACCGCTTCTTTCAGCGCCTCAGATTCACTTGCTCCCCCCATACTAATATTGATGACATCCATGTCATTCTCAATGGCCCATTCAATCCCTTTTATGATCCAGCTATAGTAGCCGTCACCATTTTCATCTGCCACCTTGACAGCATAGATAGAAGCTTTTGGCGCAACACCAACGACACCTACCTTATTATCTAATGCAGCAATTGTGCCTGCCACATGCGTTCCATGTTCATGCGGATCAACAAGCGGATCAGACTCTGCCGGTACAAAGCTCACCCCGCCGGTGACATGTAAATCCTCATGTTTACCGTCGATGCCGCTGTCAAGAACGGCTACTTTGACATTCTGTCCAGCGTATCCTTGTTTATGTACCTTTTGTGCTTTGATGCTTTTGATGCCGTATGGAACAGTTTGACCGCTAGTTTTTGCTTTTTGGTCTTCCTCGATGAAGGTCACTTCTTTTGCTTCATTCAGTTTCTTTTTCGAAGTCTCATTCATTGACACTTTCATCATATCTATTTGCTCTATGGATTCTTTCACATGCCCGCCAGCTTCTTCTACAAGCTGTTTTTGTGTTTTGTCTTGAACGGAAGAAGAAAAGCCGATCATGTACTCTTTTTTTGCTTGCTCCTTTGCAGAAATATCTGACGCGCCAAACATGACCGATGCCACAAGCACACTTGTCATACAAAGCCCTGCTCCAAATGACTTGACGTTCACGATACTCACTCTCCCTTTCGTTTCTTTTTGTCATTTAACTACATTTTTAGACAAAAAGAAACGACCGTTTGTCCTATTTTTTAAAATTTTCCATTTATTTGATCTAGTTGTCACAAAAAAGCAAAATAAAAATGCTTATGATCCTCTTGATAGTGATCATAAGCATTTCGTCCTTTATGTTTTTTCATCATATGCTGCAAGGCTTCTTGTTTTGTTTTTGTCTTCCTTTCGTGTGTGCTAAAATGCGGCATGTTTCCTCTCGACAGTTCTGGATTTCGGCTGTGCTGCCTTTGGATATGCTCTCGTTTTTTCTTTGCTTTGCTTTTTCCCATTTGGCAAAACCCCTTTCGTTGACGTTATGATACACGATGTTCCATAAAAAAGATAGACGTATATCGTCTATCTTTCTGTTTTCACCATATCAAGATGCGGAATCCCATCTTCATCATAAACATCTGAGACGGCCTTGAAACCAAATGATTCGTAAAATGACTTCAGGTAGGCTTGCGCCTGTATTTTGACACTTGTTTCACCTAATTCACTAAGCTTTTCTAAAGCCTTGATGAGCAGCAGCTTTCCATAGCCTTTTTTCCGGCCGGCCTGCGTCACAAGAACGCGGCCGATGGACGCCTCTTTGTACATGATCCCGTTTTGGAAAATTCGGCAATACGCCACAATGACGCCGTTCTCTTTTGCGATGAGATGAAGCGCTTCTTTGTCCCTGTGATCAATTTCAGGGTAAGGGCATGTTTGTTCTACAACAAACACGTTGACTCTTTCCATGAGAATCAAGTAAAGATCCTCTTTTGACAATTGTTCAAATGTGTGACATGTCCATTTAATGTGACTCATGATTGATATCCACCTTACCGTACACTCCGCCTCCACCAGCGATGAGTCCGACTTCGCCCTTCCTTGCTTTGATGATGTAGCCCGCTGTCTTTTCTGGCAGAACGGCTTTTAGTTCTTGTTCTGTTGCTTGATGTAAAATATTCATCTCTGTGTGAAACACGGCTTTTAGCTTCTCCAGTGTTTTAGGTCCAACTCCCGGAATAAACTGAAGCGGAAGCTGATGAACATAAGGAGGTCTCGTTCTTTTTTCACTTTCTTGGTCAGCAAGCTCTTCTAAACGTTCACTTACTCCTTTTGTCATCCGTGTATGTCCGCATACATGGCACTCTTTTTGATCTGGTGCGTGAGGTCTAACCCCGCATTTTTCGCAGGTCGTATGATAATACTTCCCAAGCCGCGGAGCAAGCCCATAATTTCCTGTGACAGCTCTACCATCTTTTTCTTCAAGGGCTAGCTTGAATTCGGCAAAAGAGGCATGATCCATTTTGATTTTTGTATATTCTCGCGCGATTTTCCCTAAAGAATGAGCATCTGAATTCGTTAAAAAGGGATACCGGTTCAGCTCACTCAGCTGAGACGCCATTGACGTATCACAGCTAAGACCAAGCTCAACAGCATCAATAAGGTCAGGATCAAATACTTCCGTTAAAGAAGTGTTGACCCCTTTGCCGTATAGACTTTTATGCGGCGTGAAAATATGAGCAGGAATAAACAATCCTCCCAGCTCCTTAACCTTGCGCTGAAGTGTTTTCCCATCAACATAGAGGCGCTGTGAACTCAAATGCACATTTTTCATATGAAGCGAAAGCCATGCGGAAAACTCAGACATTTTGTGTAGTGTGGGCATAAATGCCAGCACATGAATTGGACCCTTTGAATAGTCATCATTGATTTCTAATTCACTGCCCAAAAGCAACACTGTCTCTCCAAATGATAGACCGCCGTCATTTAGTTCAGTGTACCTGCCTTCCTCTACACCTTCTATTAATTCTTCTAGGACTTCTGGAGATTGTGCATCAATCACACCAATCATCCCCATCCCTTTACTTTCTGCTGCTTCAATAAGAATTTGATCAATTGTCAGTGACCTTGCACCTGTAATTTTGACAGCTCTGCCTGTTCTTGTTCTGCCAATATGGATATGGATGTCTGCAAAAAATTCCTTCATTTTGTTGACTCAAGTACCTCTTGCAGTTGTAAGTACTGAATGGCATAGGCTGTTTTTGCATCATAAATATGCTGCTCTTCAATGAGGTGCAAGGCTTCTTCTAATGAAACTTCCATTACTTCGACAAATTCATCTTCATCCAGCTCTCTTTTTTCTTCAAGCGGAACTAGCTGATCTGCTAGATAGATGTGAACAATTTCATCTGCAAAACCAGGTGATGTATAAAAGGCCGTCAGCTTTTGAAGCTTCTGAGTTGTATATCCTGTTTCTTCTTCTAATTCTCTTAATGCTGTATGTGCCGGCTCTTCCCCTTTTTCTAGTTTTCCGGCCGGAATTTCAACGATGGCTCTCTCTAGTGCTTTACGGTATTGTTTGACCAAGATGATTTTATTTTCGTCTGTACGTGCAATGACGGCTACTGCACCAGGATGTTTAATGATTTCGCGTTTGCCTTGTTTTCCATTAGGCAATTCTACATCTTCAAGAACCAAATCAATGATTTTTCCGTTGTATAATTCTTTCGACGATAATGTTTTTTCTTCAAAGTCCTTCAATTTTGTCAGCTCCTCGTTCTACTTTCACTTTTTACTTCATTTATTTTAACATAGATGATTTAAGAGAAGCGAAAAGCGAAACGCTTGCTTCAATGCGCCATTTGAAATCACCTAGCTTGAATTCCTGATTTTTTTCACTTAATGTGAAAGGATAGGAGTGTGATGGAATTGAAAAAAAGACGAATTGGCACCTCAGATCTCTTAGTGAGCGAGGCGGCACTAGGATGCATGTCTCTTGGGACGGAAAAAGAAAAAGCGCTCTCTTTATTAGATGAGGCCATTGATCTCGGAATTAACTATTTGGATACAGCCGATTTATATGATTTTGGGACAAATGAGGAAATTGTCGGGGAAGCCATTAAAAACAGACGGCAGGATTTGATTTTGGCGACAAAAGGCGGCAACCGCTTTGAAAAAGGCAAACCAGGCTGGGACTGGGATCCTTCAAAAGCGTACATAAAGGAAGCAGTAAAACAAAGCCTCAAGCGGCTTCAAACAGATTATATTGATTTATATCAATTACACGGAGGCACGATTGATGACCCCATTGATGAAACGATTGAGGCTTTTGAAGAATTAGTAGAGGAAGGCGTAATTCGCTATTATGGCATTTCATCTATCCGTCCAAATGTCATTAAAGAATATGCCAAAAAGTCCAATATCGTAAGCGTGATGATGCAATATAGTTTACTCGACCGCCGCCCAGAAGAATGGTTCTCTCTACTTGAAGAACAAAGCATTAGTGTCGTCGCAAGAGGTCCTTTAGCGAAAGGATTATTAACTGAAAAGCCACTTTCTCAAGCAAGTGCAGCGATTCAAAAAAACGGCTATCTTCAATATTCATTTGAAGAGCTTCAGCAGATCATTCCTTCTTTAAAGAAAGTCGCTTATGACCTATCACTCACTGAATTGTCCATTCAGTATATACTGAAACATTCTGCGGTCAGTTCCGTTGTATTTGGTGCAAGCTCAGTGGATCAGTTAAAAGAAAATATAGCAGCAGCAAATGCACGTTCATTAAGTGACCAAGAATTCAAAGCATTGACATACTATACAAAACCATCTGTGTATGAAACGCACCGGTTCAAATAAGAAAAAAGATCACATCTGTGATCTCTGAGATTGTAGAAAAACTTACGTTTTTCTACATTTTTTTATTTTAGCGTATGTATGATGCTCAACAGGCTGTGGAGAAGCCTCTATTGCACAGCTCCGTTTATGCACCTTTTTTCTGGAGCTGATTGTAGCTTATTTGATCAGTTCATCTGATAAAGTGGATTTTTCTCTCATAAAAAGAGAAGAGGGCAGAAGTGTTTTTCTTTTAAGCACTTCTATGTTCCTGCTGTGGATCTATCTTAAAATGATGTTATGAAAAAAAGAGAGCATCATCGCCCTCTTTTTTAGCTTTTATACTTTCTCCAGTCTAAATGGCTTTCATCTAGCAGCTCTGAAAAGCTTTTGTTTTTTTCTTTTTCTTTCTGCTGCCGAAGGAGGTCTTGTCGTTTTTGTTCTTCTCTTTTTTCTGTCTCGACGGCAAGGTTCTGCTTCATTTGAAGAAGCTGCTGTTTGACATCATCGTTTATGCCGTCCTTTAATTTCACTTGATCTTGTTTGGTCTTTTTCATTGTGCCTCTCTCCTTTTGACTTAGTGTATCATCCGTTTTATTTTCTGAGCAAGAGGCACGCCAATCTCCCAAGATGTGGTATGATCGTCATAGAAAAAACTCCGGAAAGGAAGAATCGGCTAGATGAAGAAATGGATCGCTATATTTGCCCTCATATTATGTCCACTCGCTGCAATCGGCATTTTTTTCACCAATAAAATGATGTATATTCGAAAATTAACGGATGAAGAGCTCATCAAACGAGAATCAGATGGAGGCCATTATCATCATGAGGAATTTCAACAGCTTAAAAAAGAGAAAGTGTGTATTCCTTCAGCATTTGGTTATGATCTCCATGGCTATTTTGTGCCGTATCCACATACAACACGCACAATCGTCCTTTGCCACGGTGTTACAGTCAGTTTGATTAACTCCGTTAAGTATATGAAATTATTCCAAAAGCTCGGATGGAATGTGATGCTTTATGATCATAGAAGACATGGAATGAGCGGCGGGAAAACCACAAGTTATGGATATTATGAAAAAGAAGATCTAGCAAAGATCGTAAAGTGGCTCAGACAAAAACTCGGAGAAAGTGCCATCATTGGGATACACGGAGAATCAATGGGTGCAGTCACGACCTTGTTATATGCTGCAAAGCCGGAAGCAAACGCCAATTTTTACATAGCAGACTGCCCTTTTGCTTCTTTTGAGGACCAGCTTCTTTATCGATTAAAAACAGATTTTCGCCTTTCAGGGCAATGGATTCTTCCACTAAGTGATCAAGTGTTAAAATGGCGGGATGGATACCGCATCCGGCAAGTTTCCCCTCTTGATGTGATCGGCCAGGTGAAAGAACCTGTACTTTTTATTCATAGCCGCCATGACGACTATATCCCCTGTGAGCAAAGTCAGCAGTTATATACACGAAAAAAGGGTGACAAACAGTTATTTATTGCGCCACACGGTGCGCATGCAATGTCTTTTAGCGAAAATAAGGAAGCTTATGAGCAAGAAATTCAAGCATTTCTTCAAAGATTTGAATTGAATAAAAATAAAAGAGGAGAATGAACAGCAGTTCGTCCCCTCTTTTTGAGCTAACTTATACGATAGTCACCACTGTTGTATGGTGTCTGCCCGCAAGCTCCATATGGCTCTCTTCCGATTGCTGCTGACTCATGACCGATAATCCTGCAGTTGCTGCCAATAAAAGAACTATCAAACTCGTTTTCATATAAATGACCCCCATTTTGGATTTTTGATATGGCTTGAATTTTCCTTTCGTAAAACCGGGTAGATACTTCAAACAGTCCAAGCTCATTGTAATAATGAGCCGCATCAAGTGCCAATTCCTCAATATCTGGGTATAAGCGCTTGTCCTCGAGCAGGTCTAATGTATCGTCTATGATTGTTATGTCTGCATCAACGTATAATGCTTTTAAGAACTGAAATTTGCAGATGTAAATTTCATCTTCTAATTCACAGGCCTTCATAATACCTTGTTGATAGAGGGTTAACGACTCTTTTATTTGTTTTTGTTTAAACAGGATTTGTGTCAGCATAAATAGTGGGTCTAGAGAGCGATTAAGATGGGTTAAATTCTCCTTTTCAAACACTTCAATAGAGTCTTTTAGATAACGGCTTGCTTCCGCAAGATCGTTCATTTGATAATAACAGTTACCTAAGTTGAAAAGGGCCGAACCTATGACTCGAGGGTTTCCAATTGAGCGTGCTCGCTTTAGAGCATTTTTAAAGTAGGGCAATGCATGTTCATAGCATTTCAAATCATCATAGTTTGCACCAATGACAAATTCACAGTGGATGATTCTCAGCGTGTACGTTCTGTAGGCAGAATACGTATCTAACGCTTGCAAGGCATAGTGCATCGAAAAGTGGGTTTGTTTCATGTGGTAGTAAATTTCTGCTAATTTAAAGTAAAATTCTGCTCTTTCTATATCATCTGATATGAGATTGAGCTTTTTTTCTGCTGAGCGGTAATAAGCAATGGCACTTAAATAGTTTCTCTGTTCAAATTCAAACATTCCTGTGAAAAAATGAACATAGTATTCAAGCATATCCGTTAATTTCGTTTGTGAATGTTCAATCGTTTCTAGCAAATTCTTAATCTCTTCATCATTCGAGGCTTTCTTTGCCGGTTCAAAATATTCAAGCATCACCTTGTGACGAAAATCCATCAGCTGGTAAAACAATAACAAGTTTTGATCCTGCTCCATCTCCAGGATTTCCTGCTCGATCTCCGCCTTCAGCTTCTCTGCTTTCATCACATGAAATCCGCAAATCTGCCTATACCATTCGTTTATTTTGATTCCAACCTGAGGCGATGACAGCTTGAGCTTCAATTCACTTTAGCACCTCCCTTCTCATATACGATACATGTTGTATTCTATCACATTTCCTCGAATGGAAGAAATATGAAATGTCATTTTTCGCAAAGTTTTCGGTATCCCGCAATTAACGCTGCAAATGCCTATTTTTCGGCATTTACAGCCATTATTTTTTTATTTCCAGCTTGCTCATTTTGTCGAATTGTTTGTTGAAAAACGGCTTTTTCCGTTCCCAAAAGATCATTTTCCGGATTAGACAGCCATGCGGTTTGATGAGATGATGAACGCACGAAAAAAACCCTTTCGAAAAAGGGCTTTTATAATACATCTGTTACTTGGTCCATATTCTCTTTGATCCAATTGACAGCTAATTCGAGCGTTGGAAATTCTTCTGTTTCAAATGTGACTTCATCTTGAAGAAGCCAAACGTCCTTTTTCACCGAATCCATTCCACCTATTGACCAGTGCAAAAGGCTATAGGGATGATTGTTATTTAAAAACGACACCCATGTTTTATTTTGTGCCGTATTTTGTATCACTTTTAGCTTTTGATCCACTACATTTCCACCTTACTTTACAAGTATACCCATTCTCGGGCTGAGTATTTGTTGAGGACTTTTCAACATGAGTGTGTTGGCTTTTTCGTTAAAATCAATCGTCATTTCCTCGTCAAAAAAGACCTTTTGTACTGTGTGTATGTACAGCTTAAAGAGCTGATTATGCTTGAGTTCTTCCCATTCGCCTGTTCTTTCACCTGTGAGCCAAATCATTGGGACACCGCTTACCGCACAGCCGCACCCATCTGAATCATATCGAAGGAGCAGTTCTTTTGATTCATGCCCTGCTTGTTGTTTTGTAAGGAACGCTGCTGCTTGTTCTGTTATATGAATATACATGCCGAACATCCTTTTTTCGTTGATTGTTACATTGTAACATATCAGTCATCAATTAAACATGTTCACGCCCTGTTAGCTCTTATGTCTGATCATTTGTCTTTAATTGGTCTGACCAATTGTACGCTTCTTGTTCAATTTCTTTAATGAGCTCATCTTTTCCTTTGATATAACTTGCCATATCTTCAGGATAGGCTTTTGCCAATTGACGCTTTTTATCTGCATAGGCTTTGGCACGATCAGGTGCAGCTTTTAAATAATCTCGGAACACCAAATGCCTTTTTACATCATCATGTCCGGCTTCATAGGCGTGAACGTGATGTGTTCGGTTCAAGCCTCCTTTTCTAAAAAAACGTCTTCCCTTGAGTCCATTTTCTCCGAGCGGTTCATATCCAAGCTGGCGAAACAGGTGGTTACACTCATCTAACGTGCTGATATGCTTCACCTCTAGCAAGATATCAATAATTGGCTTAGCCGCCATTCCTATGACTGACGTACTGCCAATATGGTGGCCATATACCCAGTTGTCGCCAACTATCTTTTTCAGCTTGTCATGCTCATCTTGAAATTGTTTTGGCCAGCTCGATTGGTATTCAATCACTTCCACCTTTCGAAGCATCAAACGTTCCATCTTTGTTAACATCAGATTGTTTTCCACCTGCAAACGGGCCTTCTGTTTAAACCCTAGTTTTTCATAAAGCTTGATTGCTGGTGTATTTGCCTCTGCTGTTGTGAGCTCGATTGTTTTTTGATACTGGATAATGGATTGCAGGAGCGCTGTCCCGATTCCTTGATTGACATGTTGTGGGTGCACAGCTAACCGGCTGAGGATGATCCGATCATCATGCAGTTCATATGAAGCGATTCCTAACAAATGCCCCTCTTTTTCAAAGCCTATGAAAATCTCATCTGTTTCTATTATGTCTTGAACCGTTTCTTTTAAGGGCGGTAAATCTTGATAGCCAATTTGTTCTGCCTCCCGCTGATATGCAGCCAATTGGATATGTAACAGCTCTTTCGCTTGTTCTTCATTTTTTTGATCCAGTCTGATGATCATGTTTTCGCCTCCAGCTTTTTTACAAATAGCACCCGGTCTTCATGAATGCCGTCGTAATCTGAAAAAACTGAAATGCCATCCACTGTTTTATCTCCCTTTTCTATCTGAAAACCGAGCTTTGTATGGTAAGCAATCGAGACTTTATTGACAGGAGCTGTAATAGCCTTAATCGTTGTTCTTCCTTCCTTTTCAGCCGCTTCATAAAACGCTTGATAGAGAATTTTGCCAATCTTCAATTTCCGGTGGTCTGGATGTACCCCAACAAAGTGAATATACGCTTCATCTGAATGCGATTGCGATAAAAAACCGACTAAAAAGCCGATCAGTTCACCTTTTTCAACAACGACAAAACTTGTTTGCTGAAAATGTTCGAAAAATAGCTTTGGCAATTTCGCTCGTAAATCTCTGCCTCCCCACCAGCTTTGAATGACGGATGTGACCGCATAAAAATCTGACGGCTTCACTTGACGTATCATGATGGCCTCGCCCCTTTTCATTTTTAGCTGTACCGCTCTTTTTTCACAAAAAATCAACTGTTTCAATAGTCTACCTGTCTGATCAATTGTTTGTAAAGGTGATGTATCAGCCTTTTTTCCTTTCAGCTTTGTTGGTTCTTCGTTCTTTTGCTATCATCTCCTTTTAAATCTTCACACTTATTTCAAAAAGTTCACTTTTTATGCGAAAGATCCATTCTTTTGTTATGTTAAGATGGTTCATATAGGAAATGGAACAAACGTTTATTGGAGATGATGATATTGGTTTGGATTGTTACTTCACTTGTTGTGTTTAGTCTTTTAAAGCTGCTTGTCACTTCGCTGCCTTCGGGTGTTGTTGAACGCCTTTTTAGTCGTTATGCGGTGCATGCAAAAGTAACAAGTGATCAAACAACGATGACGTTTCAAGGACGTCCACTCGATGATCAGCAAACATCCGAAATTATTCAACATTTTAATGATGCGATCTTTATTGAACGCTATTATATTTATCCTGGTGACGAAGAGCGTTTTCTTCATCCACAGGAAGGGCCAGCGCCGCTTACCATGCAAACAAAGCTTGGCAAGCATGATGTAACCCTTTATCTGTATCATTACGATGACCACGTGGATGTGGTGCGGCAGTTTACCCATAAGCCTAAGAAAAAACTAACGGCCTATCGTTTGCGTTCTGAGCCGCTCCAAACATCCAATAACTTAGCACATGCTTAAAATGACTCATTTTACCCAGATGAGACGAAGTGGAGACACTTCGTCTTTTTTGTATGGATTTACACTCTTCTCTTTGAATGATTTACCAGTATCAATTTCACCTTCTGGCGGTTAAAATGTATACAGAACATACGTTCTAAGAGGTGAAAATCATGAATGAACGAGCCATTCTGCTTGTGGATATGCAGTCGTTTTATGCGTCAGTCGAAAAAGTGGAGGCTCCCCATTTGAAGGATGTGCCGCTCATCGTCTCAGGAGATCCCGAGCGGCGGAGCGGGGTCGTACTTGCGGCCTGCCCGCTCGCTAAAAAACGGGGCGTACAAAATGCATCAAGATTATGGGAAGCAAAGGAGAAATGCCCTGAAGCCGTCGTCGTACGTCCACGTATGCAGCGCTACCTTGATGTTTCTGTCATGATGACAGAACTGCTTGAACAATACACGGATCTTGTCGAACCCTATTCAATTGATGAACAGTTTCTCGATATTACGGGAAGTGTGACACTACTCGGTTCGCCGCGCGAGATCGCTCAAAATATACAAACGACCATTATGAACCAGACAGGCATTTACGCACGTGTTGGCATTGGTCCTAATAAAGTGCTTGCTAAAATGGCCTGTGATCATTTTGCTAAAAAAAACAAATCTGGCATCTATGAACTTCGTGCAGACCGGGTGGCGGCTGATTTATGGCCGCTTCCGATTGGAAAATTATTTGGTGTCGGCAAACGGATGGAGCACCATTTAAAACGAATGGGTATCAGTACCATCGGGACGCTTGCTGCTTATCCGTTAGACCGGCTAAAAAAACGCTGGGGAATCAACGGAGAGCTTCTGCAGCGAACAGCTTTAGGACACGATCCCTCCCCGGTCACTCTTCACACACATGATCAGCAAAAAGCGGTTGGGCATCATATGACCCTTCCCCATGATTATGCGTCCTTTGAGGACATCAAAGTCGCCCTTCTTGAATTGAGTGAAGAAGTCGCAAGACGTGCGCGCTTTAAGCATTATGTTGGGCAAACGGTGTCGGTTGGCGTAAGAGGCGCTGATTTTTCTCATCCGACTGGATTTCATAGACAAATCAAGCTCCATTCCCCCACACAATACGGGACAGATATTGCAGACGCAGCTATTCAGCTATGTCAGCAGCACTGGGACGGCCAGCCCATTCGCAGTGTAGGTATTACTCTCTCACAGCTGCAGCCTGACAGCCACTATCAGCTGAGTTTATTTGATCACCATTTCAAAAAAGACAGACTCAGCAAAGTATTTGATGCGATCCATATGAAGTATGGACCTGCTGCACTCTTGCACGCTTCGTCACTAACAAGCGCAGGGCAGGCGTATCACCGCGCCGAAAAAATTGGTGGACATTACAAATAACGGAGGCGAACAGCCATGAATCCCAATAAATTAACACCTGGATACAACATCATGTGGGAATCAAGCCGAATGATGCTCCCAGAGCACCGTGAACAGCTGCTTGCTCAAAAACGGAAGAAAAAAGAATACACGCCTCCTTCGCTGAGTACTGATCAGTTAGAGGAAATGAATTTTTTGATCACACAGTCGATTACAGAGGACCAAGCGATTTGCGTAACATATGCTGCAGCAGGTATGAAACAGCAGTTTTGGGGCTGGGTGAAAGCCATTCATTATGAAACGCAGCGCATAAAAATCGTCAATGATGAAGATGTTCTCCACCTGTCCTTGCAGCAAATTGTCGCGATTGATCTTGATTAAATTGTCTTTAAGTGACCGTACGAATCAGCATACTAAAAGACTAGAAGCATCGACAGAAAAAAACATGCTCTCCAAATTTGCGAGCTATTCGGGCCTCCTCTGTCATATGACGGATGTCTCCTCCATCAAATTGTGTATTTAATTTGCACAATTTTTCATGTATGATTGGAACATCTTAACACTCAGGGGAGAAACATCATGAAAAATAACTTACGTACTTTACATCCACTTAGTTGGACGATCATCATCGGCACCATATTCGGCCGAATGGCGACGTCCATGAGCATTCCTTTTTTGGCCGTTTATTTGACACAAGTCAAAGGGGCTTCAGCTTCTTCAGCTGGGTTAATCATTGCCGTCAGCTCCCTTATTGGGATCGTAGCGAGTTTTTACGGCGGCTATGTTTCTGACCGAATCGGCAGGAAAAAGGTCATGCTTCTATCCATCTTCGGCTGGACACTTGTCTTTGTTGGCTTTGCGTTTGCAGATGCCATTTGGGTCTTCTTTCTCATGAACGCTTTAAACGGACTGTGCCGGGCACTGTTTGAACCAACGTCTAAGGCGCTCTTATCTGATGTCACCCCATCAAGTATTCGGTTGTTTGTTTTTAATTTACGGTATACGGCCATTAATATCGGGGTGATCTTCGGCCCGCTGCTTGGCTTATATCTAGGATCATCGAAAACAACATTTCCATTTCTTGTCGCTGCCTTCATTTATTTGTTATATGGATTAACACTGGCCTGGCAATTTCAGAAGCATCCAGTTGCTGCTCCAGAAAACACGAAACAAATCAGCGTCAAAAAAGCCCTTTCCATTATCCAAAAAGATACAGTCTTTAGCATCATTCTCATCGGCGTTACCTTATGTTCGTTCGGGTATTCACATTTAAGCTCAACGCTGCCTCAATACTTATCAGCGTCACCTATGATTGAGGATGGTCCTAAACTGTTTGGATATCTTTTATCTTTAAATGCAGTGGTTGTCATTGTCATACAATACCCGCTCATCATGATTGCAAAGCGCTACTCCACCATTTTGTCGCTGACCACCGGGAATATTCTTCTTGCCGGCAGTTTGTTTGCCATTGCTTTTTCACAAAGTCTCGGCATGCTTGCTTTCATCATTGTCGTGTTTACAATTGGGGAAGTTCTGCTGTTTGCGATGATGGATCTTTTTATAGACAATATTGCAAAGCCAGAAGTGAAGGGATCGTACTTTGGTGCGATGGGATTTTCTCAGCTCGGCAGCGTGGTCGGACCATTTGTCGGCGGACTGTGCATTGACTATTTTGGCGCAGCCCATCCCCTCTCCATTTTTACGGTCTTGTCAATGATCACCATCGCAGGCGTTCCATTCTTACTCATTGGATATTACCGTCTAAAAAAGCGATCGGCAGCAGCCATAGCTGTTAAAGTAAGTGGAGGTCATTAAAAAAACCGCTCTCTCGTTTGAGCGGTTTTTCTTTATACCCGGCGGATGGCGATCTCTTCCACCTTGTGCTGATCCCCTTTTTTCAAAATGAGGTCAGCTCGATATTTTGTCGGTAAAATATTTTGATATAAATTAGGGCGATTTACGGTATTCCAAATCGTGCTTGCCATCTGATCTGCCTCTTCATCCGTCAAATCTTTATATTGATGAAAAAAGGATTCAGGATCTTGGAAGGCTGTTTCTCTGAGCAAACGAAACCGTTCTTTATACCATGATTGAATTTGCGTTTCAGCGGCGTCAACATAAATCGAAAAATCAAAGAAATCTGATACAAACACACGCGGTTCATCCTTCAAATCATCCAGCGCTGGTGATTGGAGCACATTGATTCCTTCAATAATGACAATATCCGCATCCTCTACTGTTTCATACACCCCTTCTAGCCGGTCATAGGTCAGATGAGAATATACCGGGGCATGCACAGTTTGTTTACCTGATTTTAATTCATTCAAAAAAGACAGCAGGGCTTTGACATCATAGCTTTCCGGGAAGCCTTTCTTTTCCATCAGCCCTCGATCCTTTAATTCTTTTTGAGGATATAAAAAGCCATCTGTTGTCACAAGACTCACCTTCAGCCCATCTCCAAGTCTCGATAAAAGCGTTTCAATGATACGAGCCGTTGTGCTTTTCCCAACAGCTACACTTCCAGCAATCCCAATTAAAAAGGGAATTTTGGCATGATGCGGGTAGTTTAAAAAGGCATTCACATGCTGGTTTTTTTGTTTTTCTGCAAAGACATGTAATGTCAGAAAACGAATAAGCGGTATGTAAATATCTCGAACTTCTTCAAGCGATAAATAGTCATTTAATCCTTGCAGCGCTCTCGCTTCTTCTTCAGAAACAGATACCGGCATATATTCTCCAAGAGCTGCCCAGGCCTCTCTCGTATGGCGCGTGTATAGCGTATTAAAATCTAGTCGCGTGTCACTCAAAGTCTTTCCCACCAATCTTCACTAAACTCGTAACCCAAAAAGACGATAATCCGATTGTAGCTTAAAATGAAGGCGCTGTCTTTATTTTTCAACGAAAGTTTGTTTGTTTTGCGAAAAAAAGCATTAAAAAAAGGAATATGAGGGTAAATAAGAGTATTCAGTACGATAGATAGAAGGGAGCACACTAAATGAAATATGTGATGATTGGCGGAGATGCAGCTGGAATGAGCTGCGCTATGCAAATATATAGAGAGGATCCAAATGCATACATTGTTGCTTTTGAAAAAGGAGAGATTTTCTCATATGGACAGTGCGGACTCCCCTACTTGATCGGCGGTCTCATTGATGATCACAGAAAGCTGATCGCACGCAGTGCTGAAACCTTTCGTGAGAAATATCGAATTGACGCCAGATGCTTACACGAAGTGACCTCCATTGACCCAGAGCAAAAAACAGTGTCGGGTCATCATACGAAAACAAAAGAACCCTTTACAGAAAGCTACGACCGCCTCTTAATTGCGACAGGAGCAAGCCCTGTCACACTGGATTTAGACAGCCAGCCATTAGAAGGCGTACACGTATTAAAAACCATCCCGCATGCGCTGTCCATTTTAGACCATTTAAAAAAGGACATCACACATGTCACGATTATTGGCGGTGGATATATCGGCCTTGAAATGGCTGAAAATTTAAAAGCGCTTGGAAAAAACGTACATATCATTCAGCGGGGAGCAGCACTCGGCCCGGGCTTTGACTCCGATATGGCAAAATATCTTAAAGAAGAGGCTGACGCCAAGGGCATTCACGTATCGCTTGGAGAAACGGTACAGCAATTAGAAGGCAAGTCACATGTCACAGCTGTTATCACAGACAAACAAACCATACAAACAGATATGGTCATCATGGCCATCGGTGTCACTCCGCAAACCTCCTTTTTACATCATACCGGAATCAAGCGTCTTCAAAATGGCGCTATTGCAGTAAATGAATACATGCAAACCAATATAAAAGACATTTATGCTGCCGGTGATTGCGCGGCAACCTATCACCGCATCAAAAAATCACTGGATTATATTCCGCTCGGCACAACTGCGAATAAACAAGGGAGAATCGCAGGCTTTCATATGACAGGGACAAACCGGGCGTTTCAAGGCGTGACTGGAACAGCCGTCATGAAATTTATGGACGTGACAGCGGGACGAACAGGCTTATCAGAAAAAGAAGCAAAAGAGGCGGACATTCCTTTCTCCGTCATCACCATTGATAGTACAGATCACGCGAAGTATTACCCAGAAGCGCAGAAAATGAAAGTGAAACTGATTTACAGAAGCGATGACCATACCTTGCTTGGTGCCCAAATCATCGGCAGAAACGGTGTAGATAAACGGATCGATATCGTGGCGGCTGCCCTTTACCAAGAGCTGACCATAACAGATCTTGAAGATTTAGATATTAGCTATGCACCGCCGTTTAACAGTGTATGGGACCCGCTTCAGCAAGCGGCAAGACGGATATAGAAAGTGTCACAATGAAGCCTCACCTCAAAAAAAGAAACCAGTTCAAAACCGGTTTCTTTTTTGTTACTTTTTCATCATCGCTTTTCGTGCTGCTTTTTCAAATAAAAATGGGAATAACTGATACAATTTGCTGCCAGCATTCATCCAGCCGGGCAGATTAATCTCTCTCTTTTTCGTCATCATGGCAGATACGACCTTCCCTGCCACCTTGTCCGCACTCAGCATCATAAAATCAACGTTCTTCACATATTCACCGCTGCGGTCAGCAATGGTAAAGAAGTCTGTGGCAATTGGTCCTGGGTTGACCGTCGTCACGTGAATGCCTGAGTCTGCCAGCTCCATTCTGAGGCTGTTTGAAAATCCAAGAACGGCATGCTTTGATGCGGAATAAATAGCTGATTTGGGAGTCGCAATCTTTCCTGCCTGGGATGCGATATTGATAATATGTCCCTGCCCTCTTTGCTTCATCTCAGGGATGACCTTTTTCGTGCAGGCAATTAAGCCAAACACATTCACCTCAAACATTGACACCATTTCCTCTATGGAGGCATCTTCGACGAGATCGAATACGCCAAAGCCGGCATTGTTGACCAAAATATCGACCGGCCCCACTTCTTCATACGCCCGATCAATGTCCTCAAGCTGGCTGACATCAAGCTGAGCGATGTGACACACCCCGCCAGCACTCATAATTTTTTCTTTCACACTAGTAAGCCTTTCCACTCGTCTTGCTGAAATAATGACCTCTGCGCCTTCTTCTGCTGCCAAGCAAGCCATTTTTTCACCAATGCCCCCAGATGCGCCAGTAATCCAAATCCTTTTTCCTGTCAATCGCCCCATGTGTCTCACTCCTTAGTTTGCTCTGTAATAGACGATTCCGTCTTTTTGCATTTCTTCAATTCGCCCAGCCTCTAAGAGCACATCCAGCTGCCCGACTGTCTCAGACATCGTTAAAAACAAGGCCTCTTCATACATCACAGGAAATAGCTTGCGGCAAAGATGAAAGGCCGTCATTTCTTTTTGTTTAAGCAGCTGATACATCGTATTTGCTCGTTTCTCTTGTTTTTTAAATCTTTCTTCAATCAATTCATGATGGGACGTGATGAGCTGACCGTGTCCTGGATAAATCGTCTTGATTGGCAGACGCAATAACCGATTGAGTGATGCTTTATATTGAAGCAGTGATTTTTGACGTTCCTCGCCCTCATACGGTGCTTCCATTAACGGATTTGAAGAAATGGTCGTCAAAAGCAGGTCGCCGCCAATAAAATTCCCCGTTGTTTCATCTAGAAAGGAAAGATGAGACTGTGCGTGTCCGGGTGTTTCCATCACAAAGAAGTGTTCATGCCCGCTTAAACGATCACCTTCTTTTATGATCTCATCTACATGTGAAGTACAAGAATATGTATAAGATTGCTTCACCATTTTTTCACACTCATTTTGCCGAAGCGGGACACCTAACTGCTGAAAAAAAGGAATCATAAAGTCCACTTGGCGCTGCTTAAACACTGGATCCTGACTAATATACGGCTCATTTAGCTGGTGTCCGATCACACGGACATGAGGTTTCATCAGATTTAACAGACCGACATGATCTGCATGATGATGGGTCAGCACCACCTGATCAATATCGTCTATCGATAAACGATGTTCCTTTAATTGCGTGACAAAAGCATGCTCTGCCTCTTCTGTCATCGGCCCGCAATCTACTAAGGTTACGGCCTCTCCTTTTAATACATATGCATACACATCCCCAACAGCAAACGGCGTCGGGATGGATAATTGAATGATCTCTTCTTTCACTTTTATACGTCATCTCCTGCTTTTTGACTCATGATTGTGGGTACTTAAGCCTTCTTACTTCATTGTATCTTGCAAAAGGCAGACTGTCATGCGGTTTAGACGGGCAATTTTTTTAACTGCCCCTATTGACATAAACTTGTCCATCGTTGCATAATGAACAACAAATATATGATGCGCGATGACAAGGATTAGTAAGCAAAATAATGATGCAAGAGAGTGAGGTCCGCCGGCTGAAAGACTTCACCATCCTCTTATTTGCTGAACCTGCCCTTTGAGCTGTTAGGCAAACCTAAACGTTTCCCGCGTTAAGGGACTAGAGCTGAGTATGCATGTTTGCATGCTAATTGAGGGTGGTACCGCGAAAAACCTTTCGTCCTTTTCAGGCGAGAGGTTTTTTTATTTTCTACAAGGAGGAGCAGCTTATGAGTAAAATTGGATTTATCGGTGCAGGCTCAATGGCAGAGTCTATGATCAAAGGTTTATTAAAAAGCGGCATGATGTCGAATGAAGATATCATTGTGACAAACAAAACGAATGAAAAACGATTAGAGGAATTACAGGCGCGTTATGGGGTCAAAACGGATTTCGCTCGGTCCTTTATTTATGAAGAAGCGGATATTCTCGTTTTTGCCTTAAAACCGAAGGATGCAGAAAGCGGAATTTCTGAAGTCCGTCCTCATTTACATGGACAGCTGATCATTTCTATTTTAGCGGGTATTTCTATTGAAACGATTCAACACTATGCTGGCGGAAAGAGTGCAGTCGTTCGTGCGATGCCAAATACATCAGCGGCGATTCAGCAGTCAGCAACAGGTATTGCCGTAAGTCATGAAGTGACAGAGGAGCAAAAGAAAAAGGCCGTCGAGCTGTTTGAAACGATCGGGCATGTCACAGTATTAGATGAATCGCAGCTAAATGCTGTGACAGCCATCGCAGGCAGCGGCCCTGCCTTCATTTATCATTTGATTGAAGGAATGGAGCGAGGTGCTTCAGAACTTGGAATGGACCAAGCAACTGCGAAATTACTCATTTGCCAAATGATTGCGGGCGCCGCTAATATGCTTCAAGACAGCGGAAAAGAGCCGGCCGAACTGCGCAAAGAAATCACAAGTGAAGGCGGAACAACAGAAGCCGGCCTGAACACACTGGCTGCCTATCAATTTGAAGAGGCCGTTGTCGATTGTGTCAAAACAGCCACTAAACGCGCAGCAGAATTAAACGAAATGTTTTCAGCAAGCACGTATAAATGAATTTAAAAAGCACCTGTTTTGATGACAGGTGCTTTTTCACTGCCTCATTGACATGATGGCTTTGATTTGATCCAGATGATGTTGTTCATGTAAAGCGATGGTTTCAGCTAATACTTTGACGGTCATCACTCCTTCTTCCGGATGCAGACCTGATTGTTCCCATATATCTTTTTCTAATAGCCGAAGCGTGTTGTTTCTTCTCTCTTTCATCCGTTTGATCAATGCTTTGATCTCCTCTGCGTTATACCATTCATAAGCTCTTTCTTTCACATACATTTCAGGATCATATGATTGAAAGGGCGTGTAATGATCTGATATCGCCTGCTCTATCCGCTCTGACCAGACTTCTTCTGTGTCATACAAATGCCCGGCAAGCTGCTTGATTGACCACTTCCCCTCCCCCAAAGATTGATCCAATGCGTTATCATCACAAGCCTCCACTAGCTTCTCTAGTTCACGCATACTTTCCTGAAGCGATGTGATGATGTCTGATTTTGTTAATTTCCCAGTTTCCATTTAATTTTCTCCCTCCCTTCAAATAAATGTAAGTCTTCTTTAATATCATCTTCTATTTATTAAATAGAAGCCCTATCATCAAGATAGAGCTCTTCATTACATCTACTTATTTTTTCTCTAATAAAGCATGAATCGTTGATTCTAGCAATTCTGGCAAAATGCCAAAAGAGAACGGGACGTGCAGCCGTTCTGTCCATTTGTGCGGGTCCTTTCCTAGTGGACCTACGTTGATGACTGGAACGTAAAGGGCTTCCTTTTCTCCTTGTGGTAAAGAATAGCCTTTTTGGTAAAGCGGCATATTGGTTGTATAATGACCTACCTCCTACTTTTCGAGCTGTAAGTAACTTAAATCAGACAATCCCGGGAAATATTTCACTTCCTCTACTTCAAGACCATATACCTCTTTTGCCTCTTTTTGAATCTTCTTGAATGTCTTCTGAATATGCGGATCTTCTGTTGAGGACACCGAAGGGTAAAATGGCGGACTATAAAATAGAACAATCAGCGGTCCTTCTTCCTTACATAGCGTCGTCAGCTCCGAGACAATTTTCGTTGAAAAATCACGATCTCCAAGTTCACCTCGGTTGGCGAATGCATAGTTGACAATGCGCTCGACTTCCTGTTCACCAGAGCGTTCTGCGGCTTTTTGATACAGCTCGTGATACGTAAGAACCGTCACCTGAGTGTCAATTGGAGTAAAGTGTTTAAAGCGCTGAAAGTCCGCTGTTTTTTGCTGAAGATTGGCCTCGATTTGGTCTGCTGCTTGTTTCGCAGTTTCATAGAGAAGTCCGTGCAGTTCTTCACTTGAACGTTTCATCATGAGCACATTAAATAAAGATACGGCTGTGTGAGGTGTTTGAACGGAATAGGCTTCTTTCAAGTCCTTTTGCATTAAGTTCGTTGGAGGCGGTGTTACTTCACCATCTACTTCCTCACAATAATCACTATTGAGCTCTAACAGCCTGTTTAGTTCAGATACCATAAAATTCGCATTTAAGCCTGAGAAAGGCTCTCCTACATGTGTTTCAATCCCTTTACAGAAAAATCCGGCTAATACCTTTCCTATACTGCCTGTATACATATAATGATGTTCATCCCCTGGATACTTTTCAAACATGGGCTCACTGTTTAAACAAGCGGTATAGTCAAGATCATGCTTTTCTTTGAGCTCCTTTAGTTTCGGCACAGCCTCAAGCATTCCTTGTGAATTCACTTCTTCATCAGGAACTGTGACGAGCAGGACATTTCCATCAAATGTTCCTGTCATCGCTCTTTCCAGCATAGAAAGCTGCACGGTGAGACCTGCTTTCATATCCATGGCCCCTCTTCCAAACAGCCAGTCGCCTGAAGCAAGGTCCTCTCTTGCCCTCTTTGGAAGAAGCTCACTTTTTTGCGAAAAGGAAGCCATTAACTCTTCAGGCTTGCATGCCATGTTTTGAAATTCGCCGTAATCTTCTGTATCGACTACATCAAAGTGACTAAGAAGCAGCACGGTACGCCGCAGCGTACTGCGCTTCACAAGTGCCGTTAAATAATACCGGCCATCTTTCATCGGATGCAAAGCCAAATGATGAGGGTTCTGCTCAAAATAAGGCCGCTCCCTTAGCAAATAATATAAATATTCCGCTAACGCGACTTCTCCTGTTGTACCTGATATGCTTTCATACTGCATAAGAGCTGTCAGGAGCTCCCTTAGTTCACTCTCTGTTTGCCATTTCATCCGTTCTCCCCCTTTGATGTCTCTATCTCTCCATTATACAAAAACGTGTATAAAAGCTATATTCTTTGAGCACCTTTTATGACGAAAGTTTGAATGGCTGTTATAATCGGCTATACAATTCCATGAGGAGGCGAAGGTATTTGGAAACAAAACTCTTTTCACCTTGGACATTAAAAGGTGTTACACTGAAAAACCGCATCGTGATGTCCCCGATGTGTATGTATTCATCCTATGACCGTGATGGGAAATTACAGCCTTTCCACTTCACACATTATATTTCCCGTGCACAAGGTCAGGCTGGTCTCATCATGGTGGAAGCAAGTGCTGTATCTCCTGAGGGAAGAATTAGTGATCAAGACCTCGGTATTTGGAGCGATGAGCACATTGAAGGATTCGCTTCATTAAACGAACAAATCAAAGCATACGGAACGAAGACAGCCATCCAGCTAGCCCATGCAGGACGTAAAGCTGAACTTGATGGAGACATTCTTGCACCATCAAGCATCCCATTTGATGAAACATCTAAAACCCCTGTCGAGATGTCTGTTGATCAAATCAAAGATACCGTTCAGGCGTTTCAGGATGCAGCTGTACGGGCAAAAAAAGCGGGTTTTGACATCATTGAAATTCATGGTGCACATGGCTATTTGATCAATGAATTTCTTTCACCGCTGGCGAACCACCGAACAGACGATTATGGCGGTTCACCAGAGAACCGTTACCGTTTCTTAAGAGAAGTCGTAGACGCAGTCAACGCCGTATGGGACGGACCGTTATTTGTCCGTGTGTCGGCTTCTGATTACACGACAAAAGGACTTGATATTGCAGATTATATTGGGATTGCCACTTGGCTCAAAGAGCAAGGTGTCGACTTAATTGATGTCAGCTCAGGTGCTGTCGTGCAGGCGAAAATCAACGCATTCCCCGGCTACCAAGTAACATTTGCAGAGAAAATAAAAGAAGGAGCCGGCATTCAAACAGCAGCTGTCGGTCTGATTACATCTGGTGTACAGGCAGAGGAGATTTTACAAAATCAGCGTGCGGATTTGATCTTTATTGGCAGAGAATTTTTACGGGATCCATACTTCCCGAAAACAGCTGCTCAAGAGCTCCGTACATCCCTCGAAAGCCCGCGTCAATATGATCGCGCTTGGTAAAAGCTCTTAGGAAAAAAGGTGTCTATTTTTCGAAATAGGCATCTTTTTTGTTTTTAAGAGAAACATATCTGCCTTTTGTGCCGTCTTTTAGCTAAAGAACCACTTAGAGGAGATGGAAGAATGAATTCGGCAATGATTGAAAAAATGTATCATATAGATGGACACCACTTTTATACAAAACATCGTCAAGGTAAAAGGCAAGCCACGATTATCTTTGAAGCAGGCTATGGCATTTCTAGTGATACGTGGTCGAATATGGCACGTGATATTGACCCAGAGCTTGGGGTTTTCTTATACGACCGTTTAGGAAATGGAAAGAGCAGTGAGAGCGGTGAAGGAAGAACCTTGCATGACCTCGCTGATGATTTAGATGCACTGCTGAAAGAAGCCAATATTCAGCCGCCATTTCTTATTGTCGCTCACTCATTTGGCTCTCTTGTCAGCCGGTTATGGGCAAGCCGCAGAGGAGATGATGTCATTGGTATGGTGCTGTTAGACCCGGCAAGTGAGGAGCAAGAGCAGGTGATCCTGCCGCTTTTATCAAAGGAAGAACGCACTTCATATATGGCGCAGTTTACAGCAGAATGTACGCATGAGGACTTTCAGCAAATGCTAAGCACAATCAAAGAGGAGCAAACCCATTATGGAATGATGCCGCTTCTTGTCATTTCATCAGGTAAGAGCCGATTGTTTCACCCAGCTCATGAAGCTTGGCTCAGACTTCATAAACGCATGCTGTCTTTGTCATCCCAAAGCGGATGGATTCAGGCGCAAAACAGCTCGCACTATATTCATCATGATGAACCGCATATTGTACAGCTTGCTATCTATGATGTATGGTGCGCAGCCAAACAACCTGTCTCCTATTATCAAACGGCTAATTAAAATAAAAAACTCCTTGACCCGTTATGAGTCAAGGAGTTTCTTTTATTTATGCCGTTGGAGCAGATTGACTTTTTTCTGAAAGCAGCTTTTCAATGCTGACAAGCTGAACACATAATGTAAAGATGTCGATCGCTTGCTCTAGTTCTTCAAGAGCCGGAAATGTTGGTGCAATGCGAATGTTACGATCAAGCGGATCTTTTCCATATGGGTATGTTGCACCTGCACCTGTCATTGTGACACCTGCTTCTTTTGCTTTTTGCACAACAGCTTTTGCACAATGATCAAGTGTATTTAAACTAATGAAATATCCGCCATTTGGCTTGTGCCATTCAGCAATGTCTTTCCCGCCAAGTTTTTCATCAAGAATGGAAAGAACGAGGTCAAATTTCGGCTTAATGATCGCTGCATGCTTTTTCATATGTTCCTTCAAGCCTTCTGGATTCTTAAAGAAACGAAGATGTCTTAGCTGATTAATTTTGTCTGGTCCGATCGTTTGAATCGATAATTGCTTTTGAGTGAAGCTTACATTGTCAGGGCTAGACGCCATCAGTGCAACACCTGAGCCTGGGAATGTAATTTTAGACGTAGACGCAAACATAAATACACGGTTCGGGTATCCTGCCTCTTCAATTGCTTGAAAAATATCTTTTAACGTATCAGGTGTATCCGTTAGATGGTGGACTGCATATGCATCATCCCAAAAAATGCGGAAGTCGTCTGCTTTTGTTTTCATTGAAGCTAGGCGGTCAACGACTTCATCTGAATACGTAATGCCGTCTGGATTGCTATATTTAGGTACACACCAAATGCCCTTAATCGCTTCATCTTCTGCGACCAATTTTTCTACCTGATCCATATCAGGTCCATCAGCCTTCATATCGATAGTGATCATCTCTATGTTAAATAGCTCACAAATGGCAAAATGACGATCATACCCTGGGCTTGGTGCAAGGAATTTTACCTTTGGCAGCTCTCCCCAAGGTGTTTTGCTGTCACATACGCCGTGAGTCATCGCACGTGCAATGGTATCATGCATCATATTCAGGCTTGAATTACCGCCGATGATGATTTGTTCTGGTTTTAAATTGAGTACTTCTGCAAAAAATTTCTTCGTTTCAGGAAGGCCTGTCAAGCCGCCATAGTTTCGCACATCTGTGCCATCTTCAGCTGTCATTGCATCCTTTGATGTCACAACATCGAGCATGCCCATAGACAAGTCGAGCTGTTTTGGTGAAGGCTTCCCTCTAGACATGTCTAAGTGCAAGTTTTTACTTTTGTAAGTTTCATACTCATTTTGTAGTGCCACATATAGGTCATTCAATTCTGCTTCACTTAATGCTGTAAAACCGCTCATCTTTGATTGTGCCTCCCGTATTCTTCATAGTTTAATTCGTCATTTGTTTTTCTTCACCATTTTACCACTACCTGAAAAAGAGCGTCATCATAAATATCAAAAAAATCACACAACTTTTTTTGACGATTCATCCAATTTTTACAGGGTGCGTTCAATGGGGAAAGAAGAGAAATCATGTGCAGCTTCTGTCAGCGGGAATATATCGCGGGCTTCTTTCAACAGTTGTTTCAGTGCCTCTTCTCCTTGGTACCGTGCACTTATATGGGTCAAAATGAGCCTTTTTGCGCCTGCTTCCTCTGCTGTTTTCGCTGCTTGTTCTGTTGTACTGTGATAATAATTGTAGGCTAAATCTGCATCTTCTTTACCGAATGTTGCTTCATGGACTAACACATCCGCATTTTTGGCAAGCCTTGTTATATTCTCGCACAAACGGGTATCTCCTGAAAATGCAACGATTCTCCCTTTTTTAGGGGGTTCCAAATAATCGGTTCCATCAATGATTCTTCCATCTTCGAGTGTCACGGTTTCCCCATTTTTCAACTTCTGATACAAAGGTCCAGGTTTTACACCGATTTCTTTTAGGTCTTCAGCTTTTAATGAACCAGGCATATCTTTTTCCACAACCCGATAACCGTAAGCTGGAATCCCGTGAGAGACTCTTCTTGCTTCTACTTGAAAGGTATCATCTTCAAACACGACCCCTTCATCTATTTCTATGATATGCAGCGGATATGTCAAATGCGTTTGCGAGGCTGAAAGTGCTGCGTTCACAAAGGCCTTAATGCCCTTTGGTCCATAGATCGTCAATTCATCCTCCCCGCCTTGAAAGGATCTACTGCCAAGGAGTCCCGGAAGGCCATATACATGATCACCGTGCATATGTGTGATAAATATTTTCTCGATCTTTCTCGGTTTAATCGTTGTATGTAAGATTTGGTGCTGCGTTGCTTCTCCGCAATCAAAAAGCCACACTGCATTTCTTTCTTCTAAAAGCTTTAGCGCTGTGCAAGTGACGTTTCTTGTTTTTGCAGGTATGCCTGCACCTGTTCCTAAAAAGAGCAGTTCCATTACTTTTCCTCCTAAAGCCGGTATACAATATCTTCATTCATATAGAATACATGAAGACAAGGTAAATGTGAATTCAGCGGAATTTTTGAAAAAAGTGAAACGAGAGCAGAAAAAGTCGAATCAAATGTTTGCTTTACGAACAATGAAGCTTTAAAATAAAGAAAATGTACATACATTCTCGGTTTTTACAACAATGCTACGAATAAAGTGAGGTACTTCTCGTGAATACAGAAACTAACAACCCTAAAGCAGTCATTGTCATTTTTGGCGCAACAGGAGACCTTGCCAAACGCAAGCTCTACCCTTCTATACATAGACTTTATCATAGCGGTAAGCTAGGTGATCAATTCGCTGTTGTCGGAGTTGGACGCCGTCCGTGGTCTCATGAGGACCTCAGAGCTGTGGTAAAGGAATCTGTTTCTTCTGATGATGCAGAAGCGAAAACAGAGGAATTCATTTCACATTTCTATTATCACGATTTTGACGTATCAAGCCCTGCTTCCTATCAAGCGCTTAACACGCTTTTAACAGGCCTTGAAGATACGTACAGTATTCCAAATAACCGCATGTTCTATTTAGCCATGGCACCGGAATTCTTCGGAACGATTGCGAAGTTCCTAAAGAGTGAGGGCGTATCAGAAACAACCGGCTGGTCACGACTTGTCATTGAAAAGCCATTTGGGCATGATCTGCCAAGTGCCAAAACATTAAATGAAGAAATTCGTGATGCATTCACAGAAGATCAAATTTATCGTATTGACCACTATCTTGGTAAACAAATGGTTCAAAACATTGAGGTCATCCGCTTTGCGAATGCTATCTTTGAACCACTTTGGACAAACCGCTATATCTCAAACATTCAAATTACATCCAGTGAATCATTAGGGGTTGAAGACCGGGCTCGTTATTACGAAAATTCTGGTGCACTAAGAGATATGGTCCAAAACCATATGCTTCAAATGGTTGCCCTTTTAGCAATGGAGCCGCCAATTAAACTCAATACAGAGGAAATCCGCAGCGAAAAACGGAAAGCATTGCGCGCACTTCGTCCTTTTTCTAAAGATGAGGTCGATCAATTCTTTGTCCGCGGACAGTATGATGCTGGTACGATGGATGGTAATGTCGTTCCTTCTTATCTGGAAGAGCAAAATGTTGATCCGAACTCAAACACAGAAACGTTTGTGGCAGGGAAACTGCTGATTGATAACTTTAGATGGGCCGGGGTGCCATTTTACATTCGGACAGGAAAACGGTTAGAAAAGAAATCTACTCAAATCGTAGTTCAATTTAAAGACATTCCAATGAACCTGTACTATGGAAACGGAAATGCCATGCATCCAAACTTACTTGTCATTCACATTCAGCCAGATGAAGGCATCACCCTTCACCTGAATGCCCGCAAGCTGGATGGCGGCACGTATGCGAAACCGATTAAGCTTGACTACCAAACAAACTATAACGACATCATGAATACACCAGAAGCATATGAAAAGCTGATTCATGACTGCCTGCTAGGCGATGCAACAAACTTTGCTCACTGGGACGAGGTGGCACTTTCTTGGAACTTCGTTGATCCGATTTCTGAGAAATGGGCAGAAAGCAAAACATTAAAACCAAACTATCCTGCTGGTTCTATGGGGCCGAAAGAAGCTGATGAGCTTCTAGAAAAAGATGGATACCATTGGTGGAATATATAAAATCATATGAAAAAAGAGCAGTCTCCCTTGGGGGTTCTGCTCTTTTTTTAACGTCCTGTTTTCGTGATTTCAACCGTTGAAAAGTCAAATTTATCATAGCGATGATGGCTAAATGAGTATTCAAACGGCTGCCCTGCGTTTAAATAAGCAACCTGCTCGACTTCAAGCACAGGATCTGTTGGGTCACACCCTAAATACTGCTGATCCAGCTGATCTGATTTAGCCGCTCTAATTTTTTTGTGCGCACCTGCTATTTTTAAATGAAGCTGATTTGAAATGTAGCCATAGATAGAACCCAGTAGAACTTCTTCATCTATGCCCTTAATGAGATTGACAGGCATAAACGTTTTTTCTAATACGTAAGGCTCTTCATCCACAAGACGGAGCCGGATGATATCATAAACAGGTGTGGTTGAGTCAATAGATAGATGGGCTGCCACCTCTTCGCTTGGAAAATGGACATCAAAATGAATGATTTGAGTCGTGACGTTTTTATCCGCCATGACTTTTGTGAACCCTTTATTTTCATGGCCCGATACATTGATTGCCCCTTGATTGAGCGCTGCTTTTACAATAAATGTACCGTGGCCTCTTTTTCTAAAGAGCAGACCTTCTGCAACGAGAAGATCAAGCGCACGTTTCATTGTCATTCTGCTGCATTGAAATTCGGCGGCAAGCGAGTTTTCATCTGGAATGGGTTGATCTTCTGGATAATAGGCTGTTCCTATTCGTTTTCTGATTTCTTCTGAAATGAGTTCGTACTTCTTCATCTCACACCACCAACTGACTTGTTTTTTCATAGCGCTTTATTCTAGAAGGAAATATGGCGTTTTTTAGCCTTCCTCTCATTTTACACTAAGGGATGTGAGCTTAAAAGGTGCCAGCCATTTTTGTTTCATCCACTTACCATCACATAAGAAAAATACTTGCTCTTTTCAAGGAAAGAGCAAGTATTTTGATTAAAAACCGTTATTCTTTGAAACGGATTGAAACCAGTATCCGCTTTTCTTAATCGTTCGTTTCCCGTCTTTTTGAAGATCAACTGAGACAAATCCATAACGATTTTTATATGCATTCGACCAGGACCAGTTGTCCATAAAGGTCCATAGATGATAGCCTTTCACATTGCTTCCTTCTTGAATGGCTTGATGCACCCATTTGAGATGCTCAGAAATAAAGTCAATGCGGTAATCGTCATGAATCATTCCTTCTTCATCCTTAAACCGCTCTTCTCCTTCGACGCCCATTCCATTTTCAGAAATAAAGCATTCAATATTATCATAGTCTGTTTGGACTTTTTTCAATATATCGTAAATGCCCTTTTCATAGATTTCCCAGCCTCGATACACATTCATTTTTCTTCCCGGCATCTCAAAAGAATCAAAATAATGATTCGGCATAAATGGTGCTTGAGGATGCGGCATATGCTCTTTCGCTTTCACTCTTCTTGGCTGATAATAGTTGATGCCAAGAAGATCAATCGTATTCTCTCGAATGAGCTCAAGGTCCCCTTCTTCCATACTTGGCATAAAGCCTTCTTTCTTTAAGACTTCTACTAGCTTTTCCGGGAAATGACCCTTCACCGCAGGATCTAAGAAGGAACGGTTAAAGAAAGCATCGGCCATCTCTGCTGCTTCTACATCGCGCGGATGCTGGCTTCGCGGGTACGAAGGAGTCAGGTTTAGGATGATGCCAATCTTACCGCCTTGCTGCAGCTTTTTATAAGCCGCAATCGCCTTCGCATTTGATAAAAGTTCATGAAAACCGACCTGTACAGCCTTTTGGAAATCGACTTCGTTTGGATAATGAAAGCTATACATATATCCGCCTTCTACAGGAACAATCGGTTCGTTATGGGTAAACCATTTTTTCACCCGGTCGCCAAATAGTTGGAAGCATAATGTTGCATAGCTCACATAGTCTTCAACCACCTGTCTGTTCACCCAGCCGCCTTTCTCCTGCAGCGCCATTGGCATATCGAAATGGTACAGGTTCACAAATGGCTCGATATCATGTGCAATCAGTTCATTGATCACATCATTATAAAAAGACACCGCTTCTTCATTCACAGCACCTGTTCCTTCTGGTAAAAGGCGTGACCATGAAATCGACAGCCGAAATGAATTGTGGCCAATTTCTTTCATGAGACGGATATCCTCTTTATATTTTCGATAAAATTGAGATGTCACGTCCGGCCCTACGCCATCAAAAAAACGAGTCGGCTCTTGTTCAAACCAATGATCCCAAATGTTCGGTCCCTTTCCATCGCCGGGGACGCTCCCTTCTGTTTGCGTCGCAGAAGCAGAAGATCCCCACCAGAAACCTTCTGGAAATGTATATGATTGCTTATTAGTTTCCATCGACATGTATTGAGTCTCCTTCACCTTTGATGTTTGCTGCCTTCGTTTTTTCTGTTGTCGTTATTTTTTCATTTTTCACATTCATACGGTCAATAAATTTCAGGAACGGGAACCAAATGACAAACACAATCATCAGGTTAAACAACTGAAGCAGACCGCCCGCTAGTGAATTTGTTGCCATCATTCCGCTAATAAAGATCGGCACTGTCCATGGGATATTCACGCCTGTCGGCGGCGGTACAATGCCTGATGCCATCGCAAAATAAGTAATACATGTAATGACCATTGGCGCCAAAATCCACGGAATGAGAATAAGCGGATTCATGACAATCGGTAAACCGAAGATAATCGGTTCATTGACGTTAAATAATCCTGGTCCTAAGCCAAGCTTGGCTACTTGTTTTAATTGCTTACTTTTCAGGAAAATTAAAATCGTAAACACAACAGCAAGCGTCATACCGGTTCCACCCATTCCAACCGTATAGATTTCAATAAACTGCTTGCTGATGATATTAGGAACCTCACCTGTTTTTGTGTAGCTCTCTAGGTTTTGAATGGACAATGTATTCCAAATCGGATCCATGACAGAGTTGATAATAATTTGGCCATGAAGCCCAAAGAACCAAAGAATTTGTATAAAGAAAACAGCGATCAACGTCGGAATAATACCGCTTCCAAGACCGACAAGCGGCGCCTGAATGGCATGATAAATCAAATCATGCATATTTGTTTTGAAGCCTTGTGTAATGATGATATTAATGAGCAAAAAGGTTGTAAGTGTCAAAGTAGCCGGGATCAGTGCAGCAAAAGACTTGGAAACAGCTGGCGGAACCCCTTGCGGCATATTGATCACAAATTTCTTTTGGACAAAATAACGATAAATTTCAGCAGACAAAAAGCCTGTGATCATTCCTAGGAACATCCCCTTTGCACCTAAACGATCAACTGGGATAACGCCTGCAATCGTTGCACCGCCTTCTTGTTCTAGTAAAAACGGAGTTAGAAGCAAGAAAGAGGCTAAAGCAATCACGCCGCCAAAGACAGCTTCTACATCATAGCTTTTTGATAAATAGTAGCCAATCCCAAATACAACAAACACACTCATAATGCTGATGGTCGCACTTGGTGCGATATTCAGTGCAGACTGGACGCCTTCCAGTACGTTTTTACTCATGATTTTATCTAAAAATGGCAAATTCATCAGCACAACCATAATGGAACCAAAGATGGTGAGCGGGAACGCAAGCATAAAGGCATCACGTAATACGCCTAAATAGCGGTTGTTGTTCAATCTCCCAGCAATCGGAACCAAAATGGCACTTATTTTATCAAACATTGGTTTCCCCCCTTGTTTACACCCTTTATTGTTTAAGCGATTGGAATATCGGCAGAAGCTCTCCCACAAGCTCCTTGATGGTAATGGTCGACATTAAATGATCTTCAGCGTGCATGAGCAATAAGGAAAAGGATGTTGTTTCTCCTCCTGCCTCTTTCTGCACGAGTTGAAAATGGATGTCATGTGCAAGCCGTAAATCTTCTTCCGCTTCTTTCATATGACTAAAAGCTTCTTCTTCTAGACCTTCTCGATATTGTTTCAGAGCCTGAAGCAATTTGCTGCGTGCATTCCCGCTGTGTAAGATCAATTGAAAGCTCACTTGTTCCTCCGTGAGCCCTTCGAGTGTTTTCTTTTCCATCCTTTAAGATTCCCCCATCAATGTAAGTGCCTGTTCATATGCTTTTTGTCCATCGGCAAGCCCGTATGCCTGCATATCAATGACCTCTACCTCAATCCCGTATTTTGTTGCTTCTTTTTGAAGGTCTCCTTTTAAAAAGCTCATTTGCGGTCCGATTAACACAACATCTGCATTCGCCATTTCTTTTTTTGCTTGATCTTGACCAACTGCCCAAATTTCTGCTTCGTCCCCAATTGAATCGGCATGTGCTTTCATCTTTGTCACTAGTAAACTCGTAGACATTCCCGAACTGCATGCTAATAAAATACGTTTCATTTCTCTCACCCCATTGTTGTAATAAAAGCGCTTCCAATTAATATTATATATTTTTATTTTTAAATGTCTAGACATTTAATTTTATTTGTCTGTATTTAATATAAAAAAGAGCGTACAATACGCTCTTTTTCTTAATTATCTTATCCTTTTCCTGCCTGGAACCCAGGATACTTTGTCATGCCGCCGTCTACATATAACGTCAGGCCTGTGACATAGCTCGCCTCTTTTGATGCCAGCCAGACAGCGCATGCTGCCACTTCTTCTGGCTTTCCAATATAGCCGATTGGAATCAGCTCAATCACGCCTTTTTTCAATGCTGGATCATCGAATTTCTCCGCATTAATCGGGGTATCAATAGCGCCTGGTGCAATGCTGTTTACACGGATTTTTTTAGGGGCATATTCAAGCGCCAATGTTTCTGTCAAAAGCTTTGCGCCTCCTTTACTAGCTGCATAATGCACGAAATGAGGCCAAGGAATTTGCTGATGAACCGACGACATATTAATGATCGAGCCTTCTATTCCATGATCCGTCATATACTTCAGTGCATCACGGCACCCTAGAAACATGCCTGTTAAATTGGTAGACATTACTTTGTTCCAATTATCCAGCGTCATTTCTGTAGAGGGTACTTCATTTTCAATGCCTGCGTTATTGATCATCACATCAAGACTGCCGAATGTATCAACGGCTTTATCAATCATCGCCTGCATATCCTCTTCCTTTGATACGTCTCCCTTGATTTTCACAGCCTGTCCGCCATGTTTTTGAATTTCTGCAATGGTATCATCCGGATTTTCTTTATCAGAGAAGTAATTAATCACCACATTGGCTTTTTCTTGTCCAAATCGGCGGGCCATCGCTTGACCAATCCCTGTACCTGCACCTGTAATCAGAACTGTTTTTCCTTCTAAATCTGGATACATTCGTGTAACCTCCTATTTTGTAAAGCCTAGCAGCACACCGCCTGCAATAATCATCAAGCAGCCTGCAATGACAAAGCTTGTTCTAGATGCTTTCTCTTTTAATAAGTAAATGCCGCCTAGTGTTGAGATGACAATCCCTGTTTGTGACATCGAAAAGCTTACGGCTACGCCGATTAATGGAATGGCCAAAAGCAGACCAAGATTTCCTGTTGACCAAACAAGACCGGCAATGATATTTCTAAACGTATATTTACTAAATGGGTCCTGCTTTAAACTAATCGCTAAGGATGAAAGCAGCATACCGACGGATTGCGGGACAAGTGCAGACCAGCCATCAATATCAAACCATCTTAAAATGACGACATATCCGACGTAGCCAACGGTTGAGATAAGCAGAATAATGATCCCTTTTTTAAAATTGCCTCTGCCATTCCCGCCGCCATTCTTTTTTTGACCGAGCGATGTCATGACAACCCCTGCAATGATCAGTAAAATGGCGCAGGAACCAATGAGTATGACCGTCATCGTCTGCCATTCTTTGAAGACCATGACGCCAAATAGCGTTGTGCTCACTAGCTGCATGCCCGTTGATAAAGGAACCGCTTTAGACACACCGAGAAAAGCAACACTTGAAAGCTGATTCATTTGTCCAATACTCCAGAAGATGCCTGAAATGACGGAAACCGCAAAAATAAGCGGTGTCAGCTCTGGCATTTTGATGAAAAAGGCAGCAATCGAAAATAAAAACGCGCCGAGCGTAATGCCAAGGGTTTGCTGATACGCATTCCCGCCTAGTTTGACACTGATGAGAACAATACTTCCCCAAAATATCGCTGGGAGAAGTGCATATAAGATGCCCACTTCTATCCCTACTTTCTTGTCTTTTTTACATAGCATCCCTCTTTTTCACATTTTTAGCCGAAAAGATGCAAACAAAAAAACCTTACCAAAGGTAAGGTTTTTCAGTCGTTCTCTATTTATTTCATCCATTCAGTATGGAATACGCCTTCTTTATCTGTGCGCTCATACGTATGTGCACCGAAATAGTCACGCTGTGCTTGAATTAAATTCGCTGGAAGGACAGCTGTGCGATAGCTATCAAAGTAAGCAAGTGCACTTGAGAATGAAGGAACAGGAACTCCTTGTTCCACTGCAAGCGAAATGACTTTACGAAGTGATGATTGATAGTTTTGAGCAATATCCTTAAAGTATGGATCAAGCAATAGGTTTTTCAGTTCAGGATTACGGTCATATGCTTCTTTAATTTGTTGTAAGAAGGCTGCACGAATGATACATCCGCCGCGGAAGATCATCGCAATTTCACCGTATTTCAAATCCCAGTTATATTCATCAGACGCTGCTTTCATTTGAGCAAAGCCTTGTGCGTAAGAGCAGATTTTACTCATGAATAGGGCTTTTCTAACTGCTTCGATCAGCTCTTGTTTATTCTCAGCTGATTGCGCCGGCTCTGGACCTTCGATCAATTGACTTGCTTCCACACGTTCATCTTTCATTGCTGAAATGTAGCGCGCAAAAACAGACTCAGTAATGATTGGAAGCGGGACACCTAGATCAAGTGAGCTTTTGCTTGTCCATTTTCCAGTTCCTTTTTGACCAGCTTTATCTAAGATCACATCCACAAGCGGCTGGTTTGTTTCCTCATCCACTTTTGTGAAAATGTCAGCTGTAATTTCGATTAAATAGCTGTCAAGCTCGCCTTTATTCCACTCTGAGAATACTTCATGAAGCTCCCCTGCTGACAATCCAGCAACATGCTTCAAGATAAAGTATGATTCAGAGATCAATTGCATATCTCCGTACTCGATACCGTTATGAACCATTTTGACATAATGTCCTGCTCCATCTGGGCCGATATACGTTGTACAAGGCTCACCGTCTACTTTCGCAGAGATTGCTTCTAAAATTGGTTTCACTAGCTCATGCGCTTCTTTTTGACCGCCTGGCATGATGGAAGGACCTTTTAGCGCGCCTTCTTCACCGCCGGAAACACCTGTACCAATGAAGTGGATACCACTTTCTGCAAGCTCTTGGTTACGTCTTTGTGTATCCTTGTAATATGTATTTCCACCATCAATTAAAATGTCACCTTTCTCTAGGTGAGGAAGTAATGATTGAATGGTTGCATCTGTTGCTGCACCAGCTTTTACCATTAAAAGAATTTTACGCGGTGTTTCAAGCGACTGAACAAATTCTTCGATGCTGTATGTGCCAACAACGTTTTTTCCTTCTGCTTCTTGAAGAAACTCTTCTGTTTTGCTGCTAGATCTGTTATAAACGGATACGGAGAAACCGCGGCTTTCAATATTGAGGGCAAGGTTTTTCCCCATAACGGCTAGTCCAACCACACCGATTTGTTGTTTTGACATAATTCTGACGTCCCTTCTAACACACTATATTGATTACTGCTGAAATGATGTACCCTTTGAAATTACCACAACATCACCTCTTTTATCAAGTTTTCAGGCTAGTCATTTCCTCTTTCGTCCTGAAAAAAATCTTTATTAAAACTTGTCCCGCTTGTTTTGCTCTCTTTTTCCTTAATAGTGATTCCTCTTTGCACCAATGACTTTCCATATTTTTCTTTCAGTCCATCTAAAATGGTTTGGAGAGGCTCTTCTTTTGCATCTTCTGTATATGAAAATAAATCAAGCTGTTTAACAGCTGCTTTTCGTTCGACAAGGTCTGTCCCCGTCACACCTAAGAGCCTCACTGGCTGGTCATTCCAATGTTTAAGGAATAACTGCTTTGCCGCTTCAAATATGTCTTCCTTTCGATCCGTTGGATTTGTGAGCATGACACTTCGCGTGATATTTTTCCAGCTTGCATACCGAATCATGATGAGCAGCCGGTTCGCCATTACTTCTTTTCTCCTTAACCTTGCACTTACAGATTGTGATAGCTTATCAATTAACGTGACAAGTTCATCTGAATCATCAGAATCATGAGGCAGGGTGGATGAATTGCCGACGGATTTAAATTCGTATATTCTTTCTGGATCCACAATGCCGTCATGTTCACCATTCGCCTTTTGCTTTAATCTCGGTCCATTAATGCCAAGCAATTCTTTTAGCGTATACTCATTCGCTTTCGCTAAGTCTTCAATGGTATGAATTCCGATTTTTTTCAATTTATCTGCCGTTTTTTGGCCAACCCCGTGCATGTCACCAGCAGGGAGCGGCCAGAGCATGTTCGGAACATCTCGTTTACGCAATATGGTGATGCCCATTGGCTTTTTCCAATTTGACGCCATTTTCGCTAAAAATTTATTCGGTGCAATGCCGATACTTGAAGGAAGCATCAGTTCCTCTACAAGCCTTGTTTGAATATCATGAGCCGTTTTTACCGCATGCTCGGCATATGGCGTATGCGTTAAATCAATATAGCCCTCATCAATCGATACAGGTTCGACTAAATCACTGTATTCTCTTAGTATTGTAAACATCTCTTGTGAGGAGCTGCGGTACCGGTCAAAGTTCGGTGTGCGGACAATGAGTCCCGGACATAGCCGCTTCGCCTCCCACAAGGGCATCGGGGGCTTCACACCTAGTGCTCTTGCCTCGTAGCTACACGTCACAACAATCCCTTTACGCTCTTTTGCATTTCCGCTGATGGCTAAAGGTTTCCCTCGCAAAGAAGGATCATACGCCATTTCTACATTGGCATAAAAAGCATTCATGTCTATATGAAAAATAATATTTGACATTGGCATAACCCCATTTTCTTGTCTACCTGTATTTTGATCAGCTGTTTTTGATTATACATTGATTTATTTCATCTTTCCTCAAAAAACCTTCTCTAAAAAAGAGAAGGTTTCACGTTCATTTACACTTTTTCTTCAAGTATACCATGTTGATATTGAATGTCCTCATATGTGAATACTTCATTTTTTTGATGATGTAAATGTTTCACAACCGGATTGGGCTGCTGATGAAAATTCATACTCAAACTTTGATTGGAGTAGTGTCCAGCCGGATCAATATAATACTTGTAATCAATGACTCTTTCTACATCAATTTCAGCGTAAGCAATTCCTTCCGTTTCAGCAGGAACCATATCACTGATCGGTTCTCCGTCCGGCCCGTAAATGCACGTATGCCCGCTTTTAAATGTTTCAAAGTAATCTCTTTGCTCCTGCGTTAAACAAATCATCTCTTTCATTTCTTCCGTATATATAGATGATGTCATCAGCACAAATGTCTGTGTCGCGATGGCATAATATCTGCTTGAAATTTCATCGTCAAAATAACCTGGCCAAGAGGCTACATGTACCTGCTCATTTTGAGCATTCATCGCCATAAGATCAAGCGGGACTTGATGCTCCCAGCACATCAATCCGCCAAGGTTTCCAATGTCAGTTTGAAAGACTGGCATCATACTTCCACTTCCATCCCCCCAAATGAGTCTTTCTGCTACAGAAGCTCTCATTTTCCGATGTTTTCCTATTAAATCCCCATTTGGATTAAACCAAAGCTGAGCTAAATAGAGGGAGCCGCCATCTTTTTCACTGCATGATATACAAACGTACGTTTCATTTCTTTTTGCAGCCTCACTGATTTTTTGAATGGCTAAGCTAGGGATTTCAACGGCATTTTTATATAATTCATGATAGAACTTTCTCGTATATTCTGGATGACCAATAAAAGCAAACCAAGGATAACCAGGTAAAAATGCTTCTGGGAATGCCACAAGCTTTGCACCATTTGAAGCTGCCTCGTCGATCAGTTCACATGATTTCTCAACGGTTGCTTCCAAATTTAAGTAGACAGGTGCTGCTTGTACCGCCGCTGCTCGAAACTTTGGATAAATACTTGTCATATTCAAAACCTCCATTTCTTTTCATCTCCCTCATTATAGGATAGGAAATATGAAGTTTGGATGACGATTACTATTTTATACAAAATAAGGAATTTTATTTAATGGAGAATACACACGGTTCTGTTAGACATTTAACCATGTGTATAGTACACTGTGAGTAATGAAATGGATGTGATAATCATGATTATTGATACATTCAATGAAGTCTTTTTCCTTGTTGAATTCTTTACGATTATTCTTCCAGCGCTGACGGCCATCGGCATTGCGTTTTTGCTAAAAGACTGCCGTATGAACGAACATCTTGGTGGACATCGTTTGGAAGAGTTGGACGCATCTTGCTTGAATCGAACAGACTTTCTGTTTATCATATATGATCGCATTACAACTTGGATTAGTAAAGTCATTCGAATGAAACGATCATCTAATGATGATGAAGACCATTCGCTTCCTCTCACTAATTAAATTTTTTTAATCATGAGGAGGAAACGAATTGAAACGTTTATTGACTGTTTTTACGACTTTTTGTTTGATGATGATTGCGTCACCTGCATTTGCAGCGAGTGCGCAAACGAATACGAGCTCTGATGGGTTTTTCCATCATTATTTTGTTCAGCCTTTTTCTGAGCTGATCATTTGGCTTGCGAACTTTTTCCATGATGATTATGGTTTATCTATTATGTTCGTCACCTTGATTGTCCGCCTGCTGATTTTCCCGCTTTTTGCGAACCAATTTAAGAAGCAACGAGTCATGCAGGAAAAAATGGCACTGGTGAAACCTCAGATTGACCAAATACAAAGCAAACTGAAGAAAACAAAAGATCCTGAAAAACAAAAAGAACTGCAAATGGAAATGATGAAAGTATATAAAGAGAACAATGTGAACCCGCTGGCAATGGGCTGTCTGCCTATGCTGATTCAAATTCCAATTGTTCTTGGCTTTTACTCGGCGATCCGCTCAACACCTGAGATCGCAACTCATACGTTCTTATGGTTTAACTTGGGACAAACCGATTTATTGGTGGCAGTCTTTGCAGGGGCTATGTATTTCTTGCAATTTTATGTCACTCAAAAATATGCGAAGCAATCGGGCACCCAGACAGAGGCTGCGCTGAAGCAAGCGAAAGTAATGGGCATGATTTTCCCAATCATGATGCTGTTTCTTTCAATCAATGCACCCGCTGCTCTTCCTTTATACTGGATGACAAGCGGACTATTACTCACGATTCAAACGATTATTTTAAATGTCATGTACCAAAAATCAAAAACGAAAGCTGCGGCTAACGAACAAGCCAAACCAGCTGCTGAATAAAAATAAACCCCTTATCTTTAGATAAGGGGTTTTTCATTATGCCAATTCTTCTTTCAACCGGTCTGGCAATTGATCGAGGTCCTCAATTTTTCCAAGGAACTTATTTGGGTCCACTTGTAAAATCATTTTGTTTTCTCTCTCCACAACGCCGAAGAAATATTCAGATGCCTTCGTGTTCATATGAAATGGCTTGATCTCGCTTTGCTCGATATCGATGATATCTTTTGCATCTGAGACAAGACAGCCAATCATTTGATCGTTTACTTCAAATAGCAGCACCTTGGACTGCTCGTTCACATCAAGAGGCTTTCCGTGAAGCATCACGCCTGTGTCACTGACAGGAATGACCTCTCCTCTTAATGACATCAGCCCTTTAATTTCTTTTGGAAGGTTCGATACTTCTTGTAAGTAAGGGACCTTCTCTATCGAACGAATATGCTCTACACTGATGCCAAACTCCTCTTGCCCCACCTGAAAAATAATAATCTTTTGCGTGCTCACAGAGTCTCCTGCCTTTACGATGGATTTGTCGTTTCTTCGATAATGGCGAGAACCATTTCAGCTGTTTTGACTAATTCTTCAATCGGCATTTTCTCATTTTTCGTATGAATATCTTCATATCCAACAGCTAGGTTGACAGTTGGGACGCCGTTGCCTGCAATGACGTTTGCATCACTGCCTCCGCCGCTCGTCTGCAGTTCTGAAGGACGGCCAATTTTTGCTGCCGCTTTTTTCGCCACTTCTACGACTTGATCGCCGTGTGAGAATTTGAAGCCTGGATACATGATGTCAATTTGTACATCGGCACTTCCGCCCATTTCTTTAGCGGTTTTTTCAAAGGCTTCTTTCATCTTCGCTACTTGAGCTTCCATTTTTGCTGGTTCTAAAGAGCGTGCTTCCGCCAAAATATCGACTTGATCGCACACAATATTCGTTTGTGTTCCGCCTTCAAAACGGCCGATATTCGCCGTTGTTTCTTCATCAATCCGGCCAAGCGGCATGCTGGCAATTGCTTTTGATGCAATGGTAATCGCAGACACACCTTTTTCTGGCGCGACACCTGCGTGAGCGGTTTTTCCGTAAATCGTTGCGCGTACTTTTGCCTGTGTTGGTGCAGCTACAATAATCGTGCCAACCTTGCCATCTGAATCAAGGGCATAGCCGTATTTCGCTGTCATCAAATTCGGATCTAACGCTTTTGCTCCAACAAGTCCTGATTCCTCGCCTGCTGTGATCACAAATTCAATTGTTCCATGCGGTAAATTTTTCTCTTTCAGCACACGGACCGCTTCAAACATAGCAGCAAGTCCTGTTTTATCGTCAGCACCAAGAATCGTTGTTCCATCTGTTTTCACATAGCCGTCCTCAATGACTGGTTTTACGCCATTCCCTGGTACAACTGTATCCATATGGGAAGTGAAATAAATTGTATCTGCCTCTTGATTCCCTTCTAAAGTACAGACAAGATTGCCTGCACCGTGGCCTGTTACCGCTTTTGAATCGTCTTCAACCACTTTTAGACCAAGCTGCGAGAATTTTTCTTTTAATACTTCAACAATTTTCTCTTCGTGTTTTGTTTCTGAATCAATCTGAACTAATTCTAAAAATTCGTCTAGTAAGCGTTTTTCATTGATCATGATGATGCTCCTCCTCTTATAGCGGCATGTTGCCATGCTTTTTTAACGGTCTATCTTCTTCCTTACTGCGAAGCACATCAAATGAGCGGATCAATCGCTCTCTCGTTTCAGCTGGCATGAAAATATCATCTATCAGACCTGCCTGAGCCGCTTTCCATACACTTGGTTTGTTTTCAGACTTGCGCGAAGCAGGATGAACGATTTCGTCTGCGAACGTTTTCCCCATGACATCAATTTCGGCGTCTGGCCATGCATAAACAAAGTCAGCTCCTAAGCCCTTGCTATTCATCGCGACATATGCACCGCCAAACGCCTTTCTTAAAATCACAGTGATTTTTGGAACGGTTGCTTCAGCGTACGCATATAAAAGCTTTGCCCCATGGCGGATAATTCCGGCATGCTCGGCTTTTTCTCCTGGTAAAAAACCAGGAACGTCCACAAGGGTTAAGATCGGAATATGAAACGCATCGCAAAATCGAATAAACCTGGCCGCTTTATCGGCAGCGTCAAGATCAAGGCTGCCTGCCAGCACCTTTGGCTGATTGGCAACAACACCGATGGAGGCTCCTTGTAATCTGGCAAAACCTGTGACAATATTTTTTGAGAAACAAGGCTGCGTTTCAAAGAATGAGTCTGGATCGGTTATCGCTGTCACCACTTGTTTGACATCATAAGTTCGTGATGGATCCTTTGGCAAGATGCTGCCTGGATCGGCGGTATCATGCTTTCGTGCCCCAGCGCGTGTGACAGCCTGCTGTTTCGTTTGTATGTACGTTAAAAGAGTTCGAACCGCTTCTAACACGTCCTTCTCATCTTTCCCAGTATAGTGCACATTCCCGCTCGTCTGATGCTGAACACTTGCACCGCCAAGACGGTCAGGACAGACCGTTTCTCCTGTTGCCTTTTCTATTACTTTCGGACCAGTTAAAAACATGTGAGCTGTTTGCTCTGTCATAAAGACAAAATCAGTCAATGCAGGAGAATAAACTGCACCTCCAGCACATGAACCTAAAATAACTGATATTTGCGGGATTCGACCAGAGTACAGCACATTCCGTTTGAAAATCTGTCCGTATCCTTCTAATGATACCACACCCTCTTGAATTCTCGCACCACCTGAGTCTTTTAGACCGATGACCGGCATCTGATTTTTAGCTGCCAGATCCATTAAAGAGACAATTTTTTTTGCATGCATTTCGCCTAATGAGCCCCCATATACGGTTGCATCTTGTGCATAAACACAGACAGGCTTACCGTGAATGAGTCCCGTTCCAATGACGACGCCGTCACCAACATGCTCTGACAGACCGCCTGTTGCAAATGACTGAATTTCCATCAAGCTGCCCTCGTCAAGAAGTTCATGCAGCCGCTCTCGAACCGTCAGCTTTCCTTTGCTTCTGTGAGCTGCTGCTCGTTTTTCGCCGCCGCCCATTAACGCTTTCTTCCGCCATTCAGACAAGTCATTGAACGATTCATTCATCGCAATATTTCTCTCCTTTCAAGGACCCGCACAATTCAAATAACACACCTGACGTTTCTTTAGGTGAAATAAAGGCAATCTGCTTTCCGCTGGCGCCCATCTGTGCTGTTTTTTGGAGAAGCTGCACGCCAAGGTGATCGAGACGGCTAAGATCAGCCTGAATGTCACCCGACTTTAGCGCAATATGATGTAGCCCCTCTCCTCTTTTTGTTAAGAAATTATGTAGTTTACTGCGGGCTGAGATGGGCTCAATTAATTCAATGTGCAGATCATCAAGTGAAGCGAAGGACGCTTTAATCTCCTGCTCAGGAATCTCTTGTATATCTGAAAAATGCCAGTTAAATAGCTGATGAAGCGTTTGAGATGTTTCTTTAATAGAAAAGACGGCAATGGCAATATGATCGATTTGGTTCATCCGTTCACTTCCTTTGCTGATCACTTGTCGCATATGAAAAAACCAGATAAAATAAAGGCAAGTGCGCTTGTCGCAAAAATCTTCGGTTATAGGGGTGCGATATGTCTCAAAAATTCATGAAATTTATGGTATTGCTTATGATTAGCCTGCTGTTAGTTTCTTCACTTTTAGCAGGAGCAGCAGCCTTTTTATAAGGTTTGAATAAAGGCAGACAAGCAGGTGATTCGCGATATCAACGAATGGCCTGTTTGTCTTTGGCAAGCTTTTCAAAGGAATCGCTTGATGTTGTAATCCATACCTTGGTGCCAATTGGAAGCTGATCAAACAAAAGCTCTACATCTTGATTATGAAGCCTTACACAGCCTGCTGTGATAAATTTCCCAATCGATGTTTCGTCACTCGTTCCATGAATTCCGTAGGTTCTGCCATCTGTTCCTCGTGCATCAAATCCAATCCATCTTCGCCCAAGAGGGTTATTCTTTGCACCCCCTTCAATATTCTTTCTTCTATAATAGGGATCTTTCGCTTTGATCATAATCGTAAATTCACCTTCTGGCGTTAAATCCGCTGTTTTTCCTGTTGAAGCAGGATATACTTTTTGGATTTTTCCTTGATCAATGAAGGCAAGTTCATTCGTTTGTTTATTAATAATGACATACGGGTCACCTGGAAGCGGGTTTTGTCCAAGCGGCCAGATAGGTGAAAGGGACATGGTCAGTACGGTATAAAATAAAAGACGCATAGGCTCCTCCTTTTTCATTAGATTGACCAATGAAGGAGGAACTCATGCGTCTCTATTCTTTCATCCCTTTAAAATAGCTTTTCAGTACTAAATATTGTTCCATTTCACCGAGGAAATGAAAGAGTGCCGCTCTTGCCTCAAATTCTTCTCTTGTTTGCGGTAGCGGAAGTGCATCGAACTCTTCTTTCATATCAATGAGACGTCTTAAAAACTTATGCGCTGTGTTCCCCGGGTGAATATGTTCGCGTAAGTCTCTAATGTATTCTGCAATGATTTGTCCATGCTCCGTTGTGACGGAGATCGACGTAATTTTGGGCAGCACACGCTCAATGATTTCAAATTGCTTTTGTCTCATGTTGAAATAATGGTAATACAGGTTTTCATGTCTTAATACATGGTTTTCAACATCACGATATGCAAGAGCTTTCGCTTCTTTGATCAATTGATGTGTCTCTGGTATTTCTTTTCCTGTCCAGTCTTGTTTCCCTGTCATTAAGTATTGCTCGATTTCCTCAAAGATTTTAGCAAAGTTGGCTTCAATCTGTTCGCTGTAGCGTTTAAGTTTTTTATCAACACTTGGCATATAGAGGTTCATAATCAGCGCTACCCCAACACCAATGGTAATCAGCAGCAGTTCATTCCAGATGAGATGCAGGGTAATCCCGCCAGACATGTATAAATGGAGAATGATGACTGAACTTGTGACAATCCCTTCTTTAATTCGAAGCAAAACCGTTGTCGGAATAAAGACAAGCAGCATCAAACCGATCACAAAAGGATGATACCCAATCAGATCGAAAAATAAATAAGAAAATAAAATAGCAAGACTGCATGCTGCAAAGCGGGCTCCCGATGCTAAGAGGGATCTTTTCTTTGTCACCTGAATACACAGGATCGTAATAATCCCGGCAGCTGAATAATTTTGCAAGCCAAGCAATTGTGCAATATAAATAGCGATCGCTGTTCCTAATGCTGTTTTCAGCGTTCGGTAGCCGATTTTAAACATGATGTGATTCACTCTTTTCTGTCTTGTTTCCATTCACTTTTGTGAAATGATGAACTTTTTTTACTTTCCCCATTATAATCAAAAAAAGAAGGAGATGTTAAGTCTCCTTCTCTTATTTCTTTATAATATTTTTTGTAAAAAGTCTTTTGCGCGCTGTGAAGACGGTGATTCAAAAAATTGCACAGGGTTTGCATCCTCTACAATTTTCCCATCATCCATAAAGATCACGCGGTCAGCCACTTCTTTTGCAAAGCCCATTTCATGTGTGACGATGACGAGTGTCATTCCAGATTGAGCCAGCTCTTTCATGACTTCTAATACTTCCTTGACCATTTCTGGATCTAGAGCAGACGTTGGTTCGTCAAACAGCATAATGTCTGGTGTCATCGCAAGCGCACGCGCAATCGCTACACGCTGCTTTTGACCGCCTGACAGACGGTTCGGGAAATCATCTTTCTTCTCTAAAAGCCCTACCTTTTTGAGCAGGTCTTCAGCTTGCTTGATGCTGTCTTCCTTCGATTGATTCTTCACATTCATTGGCGCATACGTGATATTTTCCAGCACCGTTTTATGCGGGAACAGATGGAAATGCTGAAACACCATTCCGATGTTCTCACGCACTTTTAGTGCATTCGTTTTTGGATTGGTGATTTCGGTGTCCTTAATCGTAATGACACCAGAAGTCGGCTTTTCAAGTAAATTCATGCAGCGGAGGAACGTCGATTTTCCTGAACCAGATGGTCCAATAACCGCAACAACTTCCCCTTCTTTAATGGTGGTGTCGATCCCCTTTAAAACTTCGTTTTTACCAAAAGATTTTGTGAGTTTCTCTATTTTAATCATTTGATTTTAACTTCCTTTCCACCGATTTGCCGACAAAGGTGAGAATAAGCACGATGACATAATAGATAAGACCCGCAAAAATAAGCGGTTCAAGATAATTATACGTGACGGCCCCTGCTTGATAGGCTCGTCTCATGACATCACCCAGTCCGATGACTGTTACAATCGCTGATTCTTTTGTCAGTGTAATCGTCTCATTCACAAGTGCAGGTGAAATATTTTTAAACGCCTGCGGAAGCAATAAGTCCTTCATCATTTTAGCATAAGGGATGCCTAAAGCAACGGCTGCTTCTTTTTGACCTTTATCAATGGCATTAATACCCGCACGAATAATTTCAGATACGTATGCCGCCGAGTTGAGTGAAAATGCCGCTACAGCAGCCCAGTATTGGTCGATTTGAAACCCAAGAAGCTGAGGCAGACCAAAATAAATAATGAGCAATTGAAGCACAAGCGGTGTGCCTCGGAAAATTGACGTATAAAAATCTGCAAGCCAAATGAGCGGTTTAAACACACTAATTTTACAAAGCGTTAATAAAATTCCTAAGATAAATCCAAGTAAAAGGGATACCACTACTATAGAAAGCGTGACCTTAAGTCCTTCTAGAATAAAGGGCATCTGAGGTATTACATCTTTAAAATCAAACATGACATTCTCCTTTTTTCTGCCTTCATACAAAACAGGAAAAAAGTTCAACATGAGTTGAACTTTTCAGCGCTTTTCTACTTGATTTTCTGGAATGACGCTGATCCTTTTCCTGACTTACTTTTCATCAGCAAACCATTTTTTAATTAATTTATCAAGTTCGCCATTATCTTTCATTTCTTTTAATGATTTATTGAATTTCGCTGTTAAGTCGCTGTTTTTCTTGAATGCAATGGCTGAACCTTCGTTTGAGCTGTTCAATCCAAATGCTTGGAAGTCTTTTTCCTTTTTTAAGTAACCAGCAGCTACTTTATCTTCAATAATTGCTGCATCAAAACGGCCTGCTTTAATCTCTTGAATGATATCAGAAATTTTATTACGGTCTTCAACTGTTAGGTTATATTTCTTTTGCAGTCCATTCGCTTCATCCTGTTGAATAGAACCTAATTGAACGCCGACTGTTTTGTCTTTTAAATCTTTCTCTGCCTTAATACCGCTAGATTTCTTTGATACAACCAAGTTTTTAGCATTGTAATAAACATCAGAGAAATCAACTTGCTTTTTACGTTTTTCTGTAGGTGTCATTCCTGCAAGGACAATATCAGCTTTGTTTGTTTTGAGGGCTGATACAAGGCTAGCAAAGTCCATATCTTGAATTTCTAGCTTGTAGCCGTTCTTTTTCGCTAGTGCTGTTGCAAGATCTACATCAAAACCGACAATTTTATCTCCGTCTTTTGATTCAAATGGCGGATAATCTGCTGATGTCGCCATAACGAGTGTCTTGTCATCTCCTGATGCGTTTGAATTATTAGAAGAAGTTCCGCATGCTGCGAGTGCAGCTGCAAGACCAGCTGTCATAAGTAATAATAACCACTTTTTCATATGATGATGCCTCCCAGTATTTAAAATCATGTATTGATTTGAATATTTATTCACTATAATGTATTTTAAACACTTTCTTTTTAAGATGCAATAGTATTTTGCTAAAATTATTTTGATTCTATTGTCTTATAAAACAAAAAGCAGACCGATCTAAAGACCGGACTGCTTTATATTTATTCAACCAAAAGTCATATGTTAGATTTCTTCGCAATGCTCATCAAAAGCCGCTTGTAGTTTTGACACGACTTCCATTGGCTCGTGCCCTTCAATTTCATGACGCTCGACCATTTTGATGATTTTTCCATCTTTTAATAAGGCAAAAGATGGTGAAGATGGCGGGAAGCCTTCAAAGTATTCACGGGCTCTTGCTGTTGCCTCTTTGTCCTGCCCAGCAAACACTGTCAGCAATTGATCTGGACGCTTATCGTAATGAACAGAATAGCCGGCAGCTGGTCTTGCAATACCACCTGCACAACCGCATACTGAATTCACCATGACAAGTGCCGTTCCTTTTTTAGTCAGTGCTTCGTCTACTTCTTCAGCTGACGTGAGCTCAGTGTAGCCTGCCTGCTTAATTTCTTCTCTCGCTTGTTTCACAATATCATTCATAAATAAATTAAAATCAATATTCATGTCCGTCCACTCCTTTTGCGTACCATAACCATTTTAACTCCATCATATCAAGGAAAACGCCTGCGGGCAAATGTGTTGTCTTTTCCTCCCGCCTCTTTTTCCGAACATCGTTTATGAGCTGTCAAATTGGGGAAAAGTGATGATAAAGAGATGAAAGGGAGAACTGCGTGATGGCACAATTCAAAAAAGCGATGCTCATTTATAATGGAAATGCTGGACAAAAAAACATGGAAAAAACACTCGGTCAAACAGTGCCTCTTCTTTCTATACATATTGATGAACTCATTTTGAAACCAACAAAGCAGCCAAATGATGCTTATAATTTCTGCCGTCAAATTGATGAGACGGTGGAATTGCTCATTATATTAGGCGGAGATGGTACCGTGCATGAATGCATGAACGGCATTGGCGGTTTAGAAAAAAGGCCCACTGTAGCGATATTACCAGGCGGGACATGCAATGATTTTTCTAGAACACTAGGTATTCCTCAACAAATGCAGAAAGCCGCTCAAATGATTGTAGACGGCAAAGAGAAAAAGGTCGACTTAATCAAAGCAGAAGATCGATACGTGTTAAACTTTTGGGGAATTGGGCTGATCGCAGATACGTCCAACAATATTAACGACAAGGAAAAAGCCGTACTCGGCAAAATCAGCTACTTCACAAGTGCGCTGCGCACCTTGCAGCAAACAGATCCTTTTCACGTACGTATTGAGACAGAAGAGGAAAGCTGGGAAGAGGAAGCCGTCATCGTTCTTGTCATGAATGGACATTTTATCGGTACAAATAAAATTGATTTGCCTCATTCAGCCATTGATGATGGAAAAGCAGAAATCTTAATTTGCAGAAATACGAGTTTCTCTGCTTTAAAAGAAATCTTCTCAATGAACCGGGAGGAGCTGGAGGATTTCACCGGCGATCTGTCTCTCATTCAAGCGTCCAGTATTCATATCCACACAAAAGAGGAAATGGATGCTGATACAGATGGTGAGGTTTATATGACAGCCCCTTCTTCTTTAGAAGTGTTAAAACAGCATTTGACCTTTATTGTTCCAGAGGAATAAAAAAACGCCCGACATCATTTTGATTCGGGCGTTTTTTTGATATATCGTCTGTATAAATATTCAAGTGCATATCCGAGAAGCGTCCCGGCGAGAAGTGATATTCCTAAAAAGCTATTGGCTGCTCCTTTAAATCCGCCGACAATCAGCAGACAGTACACGATTTGAATGATTGAAACGATCGATATGATAAGCAGTAATCGTTCAGGATGATTGCGTGATTTAGAAATGTACCGCAGAAAAGCGAAGGCAATCGCTGTGATAAACATGAGACCAATCGTTAGAAAAGCAAAAAAATCTAGTCCAGACATATCATCGCTCCTTTCTCCTAGATGTGGAAATCCCCCTCTCATGCCGGGAGGGGGAAAATATTGTTTTAATAAACAGATGTCTGCTCGTCGATGCCTTCAAGGATTTGTTTAATTCGCTGAAGGAATCTGCCGCATACAAGACCATCTAGTACTCTGTGATCTAATGAAAGACAAAGATTGACCATGTCCCTTGCCGCAATCATTCCGTTTACTATCATTGGACGCTTCACGATCGATTCTACTTGTAAAATCGCCGCTTGCGGATAATTAATGATTCCCATAGATTGTACTGAACCAAATGATCCTGTGTTGTTGACAGTGAATGTACCGCCTTCCATATCACTTTGCTTGAGCGTTCCTTGTCTCACCTTAGACGCCAGCTCATGAATTTCTTTGGCGATGCCCTTAATGGTCTTTTCATCCGCATCCTTAATGACTGGAACAAAAAGCGCGTCATCTGTAGCGACAGCAATCGAAACATTGATTGCTTTCTTTTGCACAATTTTATCTCCGGCCCACATGCTGTTCATTTCAGGGAATTCCTTTAAAGCCTGAGCCACTGCTTTGACAAAGAACGCAAAGAACGTTAAGTTAAAGCCTTCTTTTGCTTTAAACTGATCCTTCAGCTGATTTCTTCTTGTCACTAGATTTGTCACATCGACTTCCATCATCGTCCAAGCATGCGGAATTTCATGTTTGCTTCTCAGCATATTGGCCGCAATTGCCTGACGGATCGGCGTGACTGGCAGCTCAACATCACCAGGCATAGAAGGGACGGCAGGTGCCGCTTTTGCTTGAGAAGACTGCACAGGCTCCGGTTGAACGGCACGTTCATTGACAGGTGCTGTCTTCTCTTTAACGCCGCCGTTTTCAATGAGCTGCAGCAAATCTTTTCTAGTGATTCGGCCGCCTGCTCCCGTACCTTGAACAGCCGCTAAATCGATGCTATGCTCATCTGCTAAACGAAGAACGGCTGGAGAATAACGTTTCTTTTGACTTTGATTCTCATTTGTTTGATCTGCTTCAGGCGCTTCGCTTTGCTCAGGTGCTGCTTCTTCTTTCACACTCTGCTGCTCGCTTCCTTCTATCTCAATTTCACAGAACACTTCTCCTACTTGCAGCGTTTCGCCTTCCTCAGCCGATAGCTTTGTAATCGTTCCTGTAAAAGATGACGGGACTTCTGCGTTCACTTTATCCGTCATGACTTCCGCAATCGGATCGTATTTATTCACATGATCGCCAGGTGAAACGAGCCATTTGCTAATGGTTCCTTCTGTTACACTTTCACCTAGCTGAGGCATTTTCATTTGTTCAATTGCCACTTTGAAACCCTCCTCTTTCTTAAAACGCCGCCAGCTCTCTCATTTCAGCTTCTACCTTATCCGGGTTGACCATGAAGAATTTCTCCATTGTCGGCGCATAAGGCATTGCCGGAATATCTGGTCCAGCAAGACGTTTGATTGGTGCGTCTAAATCAAATAAGCAATGCTCCGAAATGATCGCCGCAACCTCACTCATAATGCTGCCTTCTTTTGTATCTTCTGTTAACAGAAGCACTTTACCTGTTTTAGAAGCCGCTTCTATAATCGCTTCCTGATCAAGCGGGTACACTGTTCTCAAATCGAGAATATGAGCGGAAATGCCGTCTTTTGCAAGGCGGTCTGCTGCTTGCAGCGCAAAATGGACACAAAGGCCATATGTAATGACCGTGATATCATCGCCTTCACGCTTCACATCTGCTTTTCCAATCGGAAGAGTGTAATCCTCTTCAGGCACTTCTCCTTTAATCAGACGGTATGCACGTTTATGTTCAAAGAACAATACAGGATCTGGATCACGCACTGCAGCCTTTAAAAGACCTTTGACATCATAAGGTGTAGAAGGCATCACAATCTTCAAACCAGGCTGGTTAGCAAAAATAGCTTCGACCGATTGTGAATGATAAAGTGCCCCGTGTACTCCACCCCCGTAAGGTGCGCGGATGACCATTGGACAGCTCCAATCATTATTTGAACGGTATCTAATTTTTGCAGCCTCTGAAATGATTTGGTTGATTGCAGGCATAATGAAATCCGCAAATTGCATTTCTGCAATTGGGCGCATTCCATACATCGCTGCCCCAATACCTACACCTGCAATGGCTGATTCTGCAAGAGGTGTATCCATGACGCGCGCTTCTCCAAATTGCTCGTAAAGACCCGCTGTCGCTTTAAATACGCCGCCTTTTTTCCCGACATCCTCTCCGAGCACAAACACTTTCGGATCTCGCTCCATTTCTTCTTTCATCGCCAGTGTAATAGCGTCTATATATGATATAACAGGCATTTTTCTTCCCCCTTACTCCGCATACACGTAACGAAGTGCGCTTTCTGCCTCAGCATAAGCCGCGTTTTCCGCTTCATCAGTAGCTTCGTTTACGATTTGCATGATTTCTTTTGTCATCTCTTCTTTCATTTCAGAAGTCATGACGTTTCCTTCGATTAAATACGTTTCATATTGGATGAGCGGATCTTTCTTTCTTGCTTCGAGCACTTCTTCTTTTTCTCGATAGCTTGAATCATCGTCATCACTTGAATGCGCAGTTAAACGGTAAGAGATTGTTTCAATCAATGTCGGGCCTTCGCCTCTAGCCGCACGGTCTCTCGCCTCTTTGACAGCAGCATATACTTCAAGCGGATCATTTCCATCTACAGTGACACCAGGCATCCCATATCCAATCGCACGATCTGAAATGCGTTCACAGGCTACTTGTTTGTCATATGGCACGGAAATCGCATACTTATTGTTTTCACACATGAAAATAACAGGCAGTTTATGCACAGCAGCAAAGTTTGCGCCTTCATGGAAATCACCTTGGTTTGATGAGCCTTCACCGAACGTGACAAAGCTGACAAAGTTTTTCTGCTCTAATCGTCCAGCAAGGGCAATTCCCACCGCGTGAGGAACCTGCGTTGTTACAGGTGAAGATCCGGTCACAATTCGATTTGCTCTTTGCCCAAAATGCCCTGGCATTTGTCTTCCGCCTGAGTTTGGATCGTCTTGTTTTGCGAAACCAGACATCATTAAATCTTTTGCTGTCATCCCAAAAGCAAGGACAACCCCCATATCACGATAGTAAGGTAAGACGTAATCTTCTTCTCTATTAAGAGCAAATGCAGCGCCGACTTGCTGCGCTTCCTGCCCTTGACAAGAAATGACGAATGGAATTTTCCCGGAACGGTTTAAAAGCCACATCCGTTCATCGATTTTTCTCGCTAGAAGCATTGTTCTGTATATATCAATTGCTTGTTCATCTGATAATCCTAATTCCTGATGACGCATGTTACTCATCATGTTTCCCTCCTTGATTAAAAATGGATCGCCTTCCCGTCAACAGCAAGGGCTGCCTCACCAATCGCCTCTGATAAGGTCGGATGCGGGTGTATCGTCTGCCCCACTTCCCACGGGGTTGCATCAAGTACTTTGGCTAATCCAGCTTCAGATATCATATCTGTTACATGAGGACCAATCATATGAATTCCTAAAATATCATCTGTCTTTTGATCGGCAATGATTTTGACGAATCCATCAGACTCCCCGTACACAAGCGCTTTTCCAATCGCCATAAATGGAAATTTCCCTATTTTGACTTCAAAGCCCTGCTCTTTTGCGGCCTGTTCAGTGAGTCCAACACTTGCAGTTTCTGGGTGAGAGTAAACACATTTAGATACGAGCGTTTCATCGAGCGGCTTTGGATCTTTTCCAGCCATATGTTCTACAGCAATCATACCTTCGTGTGAAGCGACGTGTGCCAGCTGAAGCCCGCCAATGACATCTCCTATTGCGTAAATATGCGATTCTTTCGTTTGATAATGTTCATTCACGACAATGCCTTGTTTTTCGGTTTGGATGTCCGTGTTTTCAAGACCTATGCCTTCGATATTAGGTACTCTGCCGACTGAAAGAAGGAGTTTTTCCGCTTCAAACGTCTGAATGTCTCCATCCTTTTCCGCTTGAATTGTCACGAGATTTTCCTGCTTTTCTACGCTATCTGGCAGTACCTTCGCATTAGTCACAAAAGTGATGCCTTTTTTAGATAATAGCTTTTCCATTTCTTTAGAAATGTCATGATCCTCTGTTGGCAAAATGCGGTCTGCAAACTCAAGCACAGTGACGTTCACACCAAAATCATTGAGCATGGAAGCCCACTCGATTCCGATCACTCCGCCCCCCACAATCAGCATTGACTGCGGAAGCTCTGGCAGTTCAAGTGCATCATCTGAAGTGAGGATGTGTGTTCCATCTGCTTCAAGCCCTGGCAGCACACGCGGTCTTGATCCTGTCGCGATGATGACCTGCTTTGGAATGAGCATTTCATTTTCCTCTCCATTTGCCATTTCTACGGAGATCGTTCCTGGCATTGGCGAAAAGATAGATGGGCCAAGAATACGGCCGATCCCTTCATATACATCAATTTTTCCTTGTTTCATTAAATGTTTGACGCCGCCTGCTAGTTTTTCGACCATCTCTGTTTTTCTTTTCTGCACATTGGCAAATTGCAAGGCAACGCCTCCTGCCTCAACACCAAAATCAGCTGCGCGTTTGACGGTTTGATAAACTTCTGCACTTCTGAGCAGCGCTTTAGACGGGATGCAGCCTTTATGAAGACATGTTCCGCCGAGCTTTTCTTTTTCTACAACTGCTGTTTTCAATCCAAGCTGTGAGGCACGGATGGCCGCTACATAGCCGCCTGTGCCTCCACCAAGAATGACGAGGTCATATTCAGTTGCCATGACTTGTCACTCCTTTCTTTTCCTGTTGATCATTTGGGTATTCTTTCGGTGATTCTTCTTCTTTTAAAATACGAAGCGCACCTTCTGCTAACGATTGCAGCTCATTTTCACCTGGAAACACAACAACATCTGAAATCCAGTCAATATAGCCGCGAATACTTGACGTAATTTGTTTGCTATACGCAAGTCCGCCTGTTAATACAATGACGTCAACTGCTCCTTTTAAGACAGCGCTAGCCGCACCAATTTCCTTGGCAATCTGATAGCACATCGCTTCATAAATGAGCGCCGCCCGCTCATCACCCGCTTCAATCATGCGTTCCACTTTCACAGCGTCTGTCGTGCCAAGATAGCCAGCAAGCCCGCCTTCACCAATAATGCGTTTGAGCATTTCTTCTTGGGTATACTCCCCCGAAAAACAAAGATTCACAAGATCACCTGTCGGCAGGGTTCCCGCACGCTCTGGGCTGAAAGGACCTTCGCCATGCAGACCGTTATTCACATCGATGACTTTTCCTTTTTCATGAACACCAATGGTAATACCGCCGCCCATATGAGTAATAATCATGTTCAAATCTTCATAACTTTTTCCAAAAGAAGCCGCTGTTTTTCTTGCGACCGCTTTTTGATTTAATGCATGAAAAATGCTTTTTCTTTCGATCGTTGGCAGCCCTGAAATACGAGCAATTGGTTTTAGTTCATCCACTACAACTGGATCGACAATAAAAGCTGGGATATTCAGGCCAAGTGCAATTTCTCTCGCGATGATTCCACCGAGATTGGATGCGTGCTGGCCGGCATATCCTTCTTTTAGGTCTTCCACCATTTGCTCATTGACTTCATATGTGCCTCCTTCAATCGGACGAAGGAGACCGCCGCGCGCACAGACTGCATCAAACTTTGAGATATTCATCCCCTGTTCATGCAGTGTTTTCAAAATGGTTTCTTTGCGGAAAGAAAATTGATCAATGATATGAGGAAACTGCTTTAATTCCTCATCTGTATGTCTAAGTGTCGTTTCAAAAATAGACCGTTCATTATGAAACACACCGATTTTTGTTGAAGTAGAGCCAGGATTAATCGTGAGAATACGCCATTCTTTTGTCAGCAAAAACAAAACCTCCGTTTCAACTCATTCTTCAAATTAGCGACGGCTTAAAATATGTTGACCATTTTGCAAGAATTGACTTCTTGATTTGCGCATTCTTTCAATTCGCTCTTCAGCCAATCGGTCTGCCGCTTTATAAGTTGGAATGGCATCACGGTTTGAAATTTCAATCACACGTTCAATATTTTGATAAATGCCTTCGACTTTTTTCATCGCACGATCTGCATTATAGCCATAAAGCTCATCAGCCACGTTAATCACACCGCCTGCATTGATCACATAGTCAGGAGCATATACAATACCCATCTCATGGATAAGGTCTCCGTGATGCGTTTCTCTTAGCTGGTTATTTGCAGCACCTGCAATCACCTTTGCTTTTAACTTAGGAATGGTCACATCGTTAATGGTTGCACCAAGTGCGCACGGTGCATAAATATCACATGCTTGATCGTAAATATCGTCAGGGTCGACTGCTTTTGCGCCAAAGTCTTCAACAGCACGTTTGACAGAGTCTTTGTTGATATCTGTGACAATGAGTTGCGCGCCTTCTTCATGCAGATGTTTACACAAGTTGTAAGCGACATTTCCTACGCCTTGGACGGCAATTGTTTTTCCTTCTAATGAATCGGTCCCAAATGCAGCTTTGGCAGCGGCTTTCATCCCTTTGTATACACCGTAAGCAGTGACGGGAGACGGATTTCCAGAAGAACCAAATGCAGGAGAGATCCCTGTGACAAAATCGGTTTCTTCATGAATGAGATCCATGTCTTCTACCGTTGTACCGACATCTTCTGCTGTAATATAGCGGCCATTCAGCCCTTGAATATAACGTCCAAATGCACGGAACATTTCTTCATTTTTGTCTTTTCTCGGATCACCGATGATGACCGTTTTTCCGCCGCCAAGATTAAGTCCTGCTGCTGCGTTTTTATAAGTCATTCCTCTTGCTAGACGCAGTGCATCCTCAATGGCTGCTTCTTCGTTTTCATACGTCCACATTCTCGTTCCGCCTAGTGCCGGCCCAAGTGTTGTATCATGAATCGCAATAATGGCTTTTAAACCAGACTGCTCATCCTGACAAAATACAAGCTGTTCATAATCGTATCGTTCCATATATTTAAAAAGTTCCATTGTGTTATTCCTCCTATTGCTTCCGCTTAATTTGATGTACAGATGGCAAGCGCAATTGAATAAAGCTTACTTTCAGCTGAATCAGACCGGCTTGTTAAAGCAATCGGCGCCTTCGCTCCTGCCACCACAGCTCCCACCTTCGCATGTGCAAAGTAGATGAGAGATTTATAAAGAATGTTTCCTGCCTCAATTGTTGGCACAAGCAAAATATCTGCATGGCCGGCTACATCACTTGTAATATTTTTATGAGAAGCTGCCGTTTGAGAAATGGCATTATCTAAAGCAAGAGGCCCATCAATCAGGCATCCAGAAATTTGCCCCCGCCGGTTCATTTGCGCAAGACTTGCCGCAGTCAAAGTTGAATCCATTGCCGGATTCACGACCTCCACCGCAGAGAGCACTGCAACCTTTGGCATGTCGTTTCCGACAGCTTGTGCTACTTGAACAGAGTTGATCGTAATCTCTTTCAGCATATTTAAATCGGGCGCGATGTTCATCGCAGAATCCGTGACATAAATAAAGCGGTCAAAGCCCGGTACTTCAAATGCCGCAACATGCGATAGGACACTTGTCGTCCTGAGCCCATATTCTTTATTCAGTACCGCTTTTAAAAGAACGGCTGTCGGGACATGCCCCTTCATCAAAATATCTGCATGCTTCTCACTCACTGCCTGAACGGCAATTTTGGCAGATTCTTCGGGAGAATCTGAATGAATAATATCGATCCAGTCCTCATTGATTTCATGCTGCTTCACTAGCTCCTTCAGGTTGCGTTTGTTCCCAACCAGGAGAAAGCGAGCGACCTTTCGCTTAATTGCCATCTTGATGGCATGAAGCACTTCTTCGTCTTCTGCATGAGCCACAGCCGCCGTTTTGTTCTGCAGCTGGGCGGCTTTCATAATCAGATCGTCAAGCTTCATATATGCCCACCTTTCCTTGTGCTCGGTTCATGTTTTATATGCAAGTTCCGTGCCAGTTTGAAATGCAGTGAATATGAGGCAATTCGCATGACATTCGTGCAATCTTTTGCAGGTTACATGCATTTTATTGCATGCTATCTTTTGCAAGTTGATATTTGTCCATTTTATAGTAAAGGTTCCGAATACTGATCCCTAACGTTTTCGCTGTTTTCGTGCGATTGAATTGATGCTTTTCAAGGGTTTGTTTAATCAGCTGCGCTTCAAATGCCTCAACAGCATCCGAAAGCGTCTCTCCCTCAAATTGACTGACAGTCAGTTCCTGCTGCTCTTTTTCTTCCTGATCTTCTGACTCCATGAAAGAAATATGCCCTTCATCAATCCATTCTTCTTGCGGGTTCAAAAAGATCATGGCTCGTCCAAGTACATTTTCAAGCTCTCTTACGTTTCCTGGCCACTTATATGATCGCAGTCTATTAAGTGCCTGTTCCGTTAACCCGCTCACGTTCCGTCCATAGTCTAAATTGATCTTTTGGATGAGACGTTTGCTTAACGAGTCAATATCCTCAAGGCGCTGCCTTAGCGGCGGGATGGAGATCGGGTATCTGTTCATTCGATAATATAAATCTTCTCTGAACTTTCCTTCCGCCATCGCTTTTTCAATATTGACATTTGTCGCCGTGATCACACGAACATCGACCGGTATAGCCTTTGTTCCGCCTACCCTTACTATTTCTTTCTCCTGCATCACACGAAGCAGCTTCGCCTGTGTACTTGGCGTCATTTCGCCAATTTCATCTAAAAAAATGCTGCCTTGATTCGCCTCTTCAAACAGCCCTTTTTTCCCGCCTCGCCTTGCACCAGAAAACGCTCCTTCTTCATAGCCAAAAAGCTCTGACTCTAAAAGGGTCTCAGATAAGGCTGCACAGTTGACCCGTACAAAGCGATTATATTTCCGGTCACTTTCATTATGAATAGCGTGCGCAAACAGCTCTTTTCCAGTGCCTGATTCTCCCCGGAGTAAAATGGTGGCTGGCGTTTTCGCGCCTAGCTTCGCCTGCTCTAGCGCCACAAGCATTTGCTCACTCTCTCCAATGATGTCTTCAAATGTGTACTTTGCTTCAAGTGTACGGATGAGCTGCCTTGCTTTATTTAATTCATTTGTGAGTGATTGAATTTCTGATACGTCATGAATGACCCCGACACTGCCTTTTAAAATGCCATCAACAATGACTGGCGCTACGTTGACAATCACATCTTTTTTATTCGGTCCGACTTTCATTCTGACGCCTCGAACGGGTCTTCTTGTTTCAAGTACCTTCAAATGCATGCTTTCCCCTTCAGAAATATCTGCACCTGCTGGCTTCCCCACAACTTCTTTATCTGTTAATCCAGTCATTTTCGTATAAGCCCGGTTGATTAAGATCCCTTTTCCCTGCTCATCAACAACTGATATGGCTTCATCCGACGATTGAATGATCGCCTCCAGCATCGTTCGCACTTCTTTAAGATTGGTTACTTCCTCCGCAAGCTCAACGGCATCTGTAATATCTTTAAAGATGGATAAAGCACCTAGCATTCTCCCCGCGTCATCAATAATTGGCAAACGCGTTGTAACAATTTGTATTTGCTGATTCAGAAATTGTTTTTGATTAAATTCTGGCTCTCTCGATCTTAAAATGTCGGGAAGCTTTGTATTTGGGATCACTTCTCGTATATGACGGCCAATCGCATCTTTTTGCGAACATCCAACCATTTTGGCCGCTGATCGATTAAACAGGACGACTTCTTCATTCATGTTTATAAAAATCATCCCGTCGTTCGTTGCATTAAAAATGCGGTCATGCTTATAGGTTTGTTCCTTTAACATTTGGATTAGCTGCTGTTTTTCTGACATTAATTCTGATATCACGTAAGCCATTGAACTTGGAACAATGACTGCGTGCTCTGGCTTTTTTTCAATTAGTTCTTTCAGCACTGCTGAACTGCCTGTTGTTTCGATGATGATATCAATGTCATCTTTTATGTATTCTTTCCAATCCGTTGTCGTATCAATTCCATTTTTTTTCGCTTCTACCATCCCCGGTGCCTCAAGATCAAGGTCGGCAATCGCAATGATTTGAATCGTATTTGTTTTCAGCAATGTTTCAAGCAATGCTGATCCACCCTGTCCTGCACCGACAATCAAGACTCTCTGCATCCCGTTACCCCTTTATATGAAAAAATTTGCACACCATATTTTTCCGTTGCAAAAAATTGCACAACTCTTATATTACCACGTTTTCCTTTCTTGACAAAATATTTTTTGAATTAGACAATGGAAGTAAATGACGTTTAAGGGGACATTTGATGGGGAGAATACTTGCACTAGTGATTATTTTAATACCTGGCGCGCTTGCAGCACTTGGGATTAAGCTGCTGCGCGACACTGTTTTCGGCATCATCATTGCACCATTTCCATATTTATGGCTGCAAGGAATTGCAGGGTTGTTATTTTTAGGGGGAGGTCTTTATGTAGTGGCTGGCTTTATTTTATATAGAGACCGTAAACGAAATAAAGTGACTGCTCGCTTTAAGCAGAGATAAAACGTGAAAAAAGACCCGCTGATTTAGAGCAGGTCTTTATTTCATTTCTTCTCTTATTTTTACGGCTCGGTCAGGAAAATCAGTAAAAATGCCATCGACACCTAAGGAAAACATGTTTTTCATTTGCTTTTCACTATTTACTGTAAACGGCCTGATCACTTGCTGAGATGCATGAAGAGCTGCCACAACCTCTTTGGTCACGCCGGCACCCTTGATATTTGGATGGTAGCCCCTTGCTGGTACTGTTTTTATATACATCTCCGGCTGATGAATCACATCCATTGTGAGAACCGCAAGTTCAACATGCGGCATCAGTTTGTGAAAAAGAGCTAAACTGCCGTGATGAAACGATGAAACAAGTACACGGTCTTCTATTTGAAAATGCTCGATTTGTTTTTTTACTTTCTCTTCGATCCCCGGATATCGATAAATGGAGTTTTTTAGTTCAATATTGATGATCATTGATGATTGCTGCGTCACTAGCTCTAATACTTCCTCCAAAAGAGGAATGGATACAGCACCGGTTTCTTCGTAGAAAGAATGACTCGCATCTCCCGCTTTTAATTCTTCATATGTATGGTCTTTCACTAAACCTTTCATGTTCGTTGTTCTGTTCAGTTTCTCATCGTGAATGACAGCAAGTCTGCCGTCTTTCGTCAGCTGAACATCCAGCTCAATTCCGTCAGCTCCCGAATGGAGTGCATGCTCGAAGGCTATCATGGTGTTTTCAGGATAAATGCCTTTAAAGCCTCTGTGTGCAAAAATTTTCGTCATAGGTCACCTCTAAATATGATGCTTCCTTACATTATGACGTGTCTTTTTTCGTTTTTCCAGTTTTGAGCGCATAAAAAAACCTCTTCTGATTCATGCGAAGAGGTTGACAGATAAATTCGATCACGTAATCGCTCTGATGGCTTGCTCTGTCGTCTCTGCGTCAAGAGCAAAAAGGGAAGAAACAACTGCGACTGCTGTAACAACGGTTACACCTAACAACAACTTTTTCATAAGATAACCTCCACTTTCTTTTGAAGTATTTGTGCATCGAATTTCTTTTCAAGAAAACGAATGGCATTTTGATAATCATTTCGTTCCTTGAAGTATTTCGATATTTGTTCAGACAAATCCTCAAGCTCCACATATAATCTATTTTTTTCTATGTAGTCTAATTTTTCTGAGAATACGTCTGCTGCCCCACTATTCTCGCACATCAAATCCAAAATTTCAAATTTTACTATATATTCATTATTTTGGATATTGCAACTATACAAAATACCCTCTTTAATATATTCCCTCGCCTCTTGATCTCCTAAATGAACCAAGGCATTGGCCAGAACATATAAAGATTGGATGTAATAATGGCTATTGTCACGATGAATTTGAATGCCCATTCCTTTTTTGGCATAATGTGCGCTTTTTTCATAATCATGCTTTGCATAATAAAGAACCGCTAAATTGTGATAGCATTTCCCAATCAGCACTTCATTGTTAATGCGCTTACTTTTCTCAAGTGCTTCTTTATACTTTTTCTCTGCTTCATCGAATTGAAACAAATCAATGCAATTACTTGCATGTAAAATTAAGCTGTCAATCGCCTGCGCTGTGTACTCTTCATGCGCTTTGAATGTATCGATGGCTTTTTTAATATGATTAATGGATATGAAATTTTGTTTCAGTTCGTAATAGATCGAAGCAACCTTATGGTGAAAAGTTCCTACTTCCAGGTCTTCATTCACACGTTTTAGCCGCTGTTCTGCAATTTTGTAAAAGCTAATGGCTTCATCATACTTTTTCACATATGCAGCATATTGGCCTTTGTAAAAGTAAAAATAAAAATTAATAATGTCATCTGCCTTCTCATCGAGCGTTCCGACACTTTTCATAATTTGATTGGCTTTTTCGATATTTCCAAGTAACATTTCATGTCTGCCGTCAACAAGCTGATAATAAAGGAGAACTTCACGGTCTTCATCTGTATTTTTTAGCAAATTCTGAATTTTCTCTTTATAGACAGCAGATTTTTCTAAGTCATTCTGAGAAATGACCCTCGTCCACTTGCTAATTTCGTTCGCTACCTCAGCAGAGTGGATTTTCAGCTTTCCCATAACCTCACCCTCTTCTTTTCATTATTATAGCATAGTAAAAGAATGTGAAAATTATTAAATTCGACAATGGGAATATTCAGTTCAAATGGCACAATCTCTAAGAAGCCAGTGACTTTAAAACGCCAACCAATCAGGTCAATAGAAATAGAACTTTCGATCTCGTTTGCTTTAATTACCAAATCCATGAGACCTTTTCCTCTCATCCTTTTTCTTACGAATGAGCGTTTTCTTCTTCTATTTTGAAGACTTCATGATCGATTGGCGCAGCTGATTACCACTACTTTATGTCTTTTTTATTTTTTTCATGCTTTATTTTTCATTTTATTCTGAAAATAAAGCAGCCCGTTTGTCCAATTTAAACATTAAGATGATTTTATCAACCTAACCAATTTTTGACAACATGCTTCAAAATAAAAAAACGTCTCAATGAAGAAACGTTTTTTCATGAAAAAGATACTAGCTTGCTCTATGCTCTAATCGCAAACGATCAGCTACCATGGCAATAAATTCTGAATTGGTTGGTTTCGCTTTTGACATGCTGACAGTATAACCAAAGAGTGAGGAAATGGAATCAATGTTTCCTCTGCTCCAAGCGACTTCAATGGCATGACGAATCGCTCGTTCTACCCTGCTGGCAGTCGTGTTAAATTTCTTTGCAATGTCTGGGTACAACACTTTAGTGATGCTTCCCAGAAGCTCAATGTCATTGTACACCATAGAAATTGCTTCTCTTAAGTATAAATAGCCTTTAATATGGGCGGGCACGCCAATTTCATGAATAATGGTCGTAATGCTCGCATCTAAGTTTTTACGTTTCGGTTCAGGTTTGTTACGAAGAACACTGTTTTGGATTGATGAAGAGCGATGGGTAACTTGTGTGCCGTTTCCACTGACTTGACGAATATGACCTACTAGGTTTTCCATATCAAATGGCTTTAAAATGAAATAGGATGCGCCCAAATCAACTGCTTTTTTCGTGACATCTTCTTGTCCAAATGCCGTTAGCATAATCACACTTGGCTGTTTTGTCATTTCATTGTTTTCACGGAGGCGTTCTAGTACAGCAAGACCGTCTAAATGAGGCATAATAATGTCTAAGAGGAGAACGTCGGGCTCTTTATCTTTAAATAATGTCAGGCATTCCTGACCATTATACGCCACGCCAAGTACTTCCATATCTTCCTGTCCCTCAATATACTCTGTCAAAAGGCCAACAAGCTCTCGATTGTCATCAGCTACACACACTTTAATTTTCTCCACGTTCTTTCCTCCCCAATGTCGATTCCTTTAGTCTTTTGCATTTCTCTTCTGAGTGTTCAATTCGACAAAACCATGCTATCCCCTTTAAAAAACTTTAATTTTCCGAATAATAGAGCATTATCTAGCTTTTTCTACGTTTTTCTTAACGAATCGACGATTATTGCAATTTGACAACATGCTTTTTTCCATTTTGTCGAAAAATCTCTTTTTCCTTATTTTATAACATGATGGAAGAGAAAGAAAGGGTAGAAAAAAACTGCCGGAAGATTCACGGCAGTTTGATGATTAGCTTGCTTTTTTGTTTTTTTGATAAAGGTCGATTCCTGCTTCTGACAGCATCCATTCAATGTGTACACCGTACCCACTTGTCGGATCATTGACAAATACGTGTGTGACAGCTCCAATGACTTTGCCATTTTGGATGATGGGGCTTCCGCTCATTCCTTGGACGATTCCGCCCGTTTTGCTTAAGAGCCGCTCATCTGTTACCTTCAATACCATTCCTTTAGTTGCTGGGAATTTCTGCGGTGTTGTGCTGACGATTTTAATATCAAACTTCTCCACTTTATCATGATCCACAACGGTTAAAATTTCTGCTGGGCCTTCTTTTACTTCATTTGATAAAGCGACTGGAAGTGGTTTATCTGCTACATGATTTTCAAGCTTTTCGGTTAACGTACCAAAGATACCAAAAGGGCTGTTGCGGGAGATATCTCCTATTGTTTTTCTTTCGGAAGAGAATCTCGCCAATTTTTCTCCAGGATTGCCTCCTGTGCCTTTTTCAATCGATGTCACGGTTGATCTAACAATTTCACCATTGTCGACAACAATTGGTTTTTTTGTATCCATGTCAGAAATGACATGCCCAAGGGCACCATATTTTTTAGATGAAGGTTCAAAAAAGGTCATCGTGCCGATTCCTGCTGCAGAATCACGAATGTAAAGACCAATTCGATAGATGCCTTCACTTGCATCTTTTGCGGGTGTTAATGTTGTTTGAAAGGTTTTATGATCTCTCTTTATGAGCAAACGAAGCGTTTCACCCGTTTTCCCTGCTTTCTGAATAAATGGGGTGAGGTCATTCATTTTCTCCATTTTTTGACCATTGATTTCAATGATCATATCCCCTGATTGAATGCCTGCGGCTTCACCTGGTGATTTTTTGCCGTCTGCTGTTGTGATTTGATGAAAACCTACAACGAGAACTCCTACAGAGTGGAGCTTGACGCCAATGGATTGACCTCCAGGAATGACTTTTAATTCAGGGAGAACGTCAACTTTTGTTTTCTTAATAGGAAATCCTTTAAAATCATAAACAATTTCGGCTTTTCCCGCCTTTTGTCCTGTAATATCCAGCTGATTCTTTTTCTCTGAAAGGCTAAAGGCTGGTGAAGAAGCATTGGCTGACGCTTCAATCGATGTGTCAATTGAGTGCTTCTGTTTTTCAAATACAGCAACATTTGTTGGAATGCTGATGTATTCCTTCACTATGCTCATAAACCCTGTACTTATTAAAGAAACAAGGAGAATCACACCAATGGCTTTTCTCATCTTTTCGGGCATTCATTTTTCACTCTCCTCGCTCCTTACCCACACCAGAACACTCATGTTTTGGCTACATCTTTACTTTTGCCTTCTTCGAGAGGATTTATAACCGGCAGCTTTAGAAAATGATTGGATAAATTGATAAAAGAAAAAGACGATTTTACGGGTATATACGCCGACTTTTACACAACATAAAAAAGGCAGCTGATGATTCAGCTACCCTGTTGTTTTGACATCATTTGCTTGGTGCAATAGTTCTTTTGCATGCTGTTTTGTCAGCTCAGTCACTTCCACACCGGCAATCATCCGGCCAATTTCACTTACTTTTTCTTCATGACTTAATGGTTTGACACTCGTCAGTGTTCTGCCCGCTTTCGAGCGTTTCGAAATGAAGAGATGTGTGTCAGCCATTGCGGCTACTTGAGGCAGGTGTGTAATACAGAGCACTTGTGATCCAGACGCAACTTTGTAAATTTTCTCAGCAATGGCTTGTGCGACTCTGCCGCTGACGCCTGTATCAACTTCATCGAAAATAATGGATGTGACGTCTTGTTTAGCTGAGAAAATACTCTTCACAGCGAGCATGACACGTGAAATTTCTCCACCTGAGGCTACTTTCGATAAAGATTTCATCGGTTCGCCTGTATTTGTAGAAATGACAAATTGTGCTTGATCGATTCCATTTTTCCCGAGCTGCACAGGTTTTCCGTCTAATAGCGGACAATCGGTGCTGCCAAATGGCGCATATCGAACAGAAAAAGCTGTGTCAAATGATGACTTCTCCATATACAAATCCTTGAGCTCTGTTTGAATTTGCTTCGCTAGCTTTTTAGCCCATTTTTTACGCAGCTCCGAAACGTTAAGTGCTTCGAGCAGGGCATCACGGCTCATCGCATCTAATTTATTTTTGAGCGTCTGCAGATGGCTGTCTCGATTTTGGATTTGATCTATTTCTTCTTCAATCTTCGCCGCATACTCCAAAATTTCCTCAACGGTTGTGCCGTATTTTCGTTTTAGCTGCTTCATTTCATTCAGCCTAGATTCAATAAAATCAAGACGAGCCGGATCGAATTCTAATTGATCCAGCATGCTTCGCATTTGGAAGGTTGAATCCTCTAATAAGTAGTAAGAGTTCGACACTTGTTCAGATAGCTTTTTCAAATCATCGTTGATCTCAGACACCTGCTCAAGCTCGCTTGAGGACATACCAACCCAATCTAGTCCTCCTTGCTCATTACGCAAGGCGTTATACGCGTTTTGGAGTGAGGAATAGATTTTTTCGTAGTTACTGATTTGATGTCGCTCTTCCTGAAGCTTCTCATCTTCTCCCGGCTCTAATTGTGCCGCCTCAATCTCCTCTATCTGAAATTGCAGTAAATCTAAGCGGTGCACCATTTCCTGCTCATTCTCAGACAGCTGCCTTAGCTTTTGAGCCGTCTTCATATATTGATCATATGCTTCTTGATACTGCATGAGAGCCGGTGCAATGTCTTCTGCTCCAAATTGATCGAGCAAATGCAGATGATTTTCATCTTCCATGAGCAGCTGGTTATCGTGCTGTCCATGTATATCAAGCAAAAGCCGTCCTACTTCCCGTAAAAGTGAGATGGTGACAAGCTTTCCATTAATCCGGCAAATGCTTTTCCCGCTGTTATTAATATCACGGCGGAGGATCATCATTTCATCTGATGCGTCAATTCCCTGCTCTTCGCATAGAGCAAATACAGGGTGATCGGCTGGTACAAGAAAAAGCCCTTCCAGCTCTGCCTTTTTTTCACCGTAGCGGACAAATTCAGAGGATCCTCTTCCTCCCACGAGAAGTGAGACAGCGTCAATCATGATGGATTTTCCGGCACCTGTTTCCCCCGTTAGAACCGTGAGTCCTTTTTCAAATGAAACCGTTAACTCTTCAATGATTGCAAAGTTTTTAATGGTTAGTTCTGCTAACACTCATTTGACACCTCTTTTAGTAAACCTGATTCTTTATAGAAGCTCTAAAATTTTGCTCGAAACTGTCTCTGTATCATCTGGGGTGCGGCAAATGATTAAAATCGTATCATCCCCGCAAATCGTTCCCATAATTTCTTCCCAATCTAAATTATCCATTAAAGCACCAATCGCCTGAGCATTACCCGGCATTGTTTTAAGAACAATTAAATGACTGGCAGCATCCATTTTAATAAATGCATCCATTAGAGACCGCTTCAGCTTTGAAAGCGGATTAAACCGCTGATCTGCAGGAAGACTGTATTTATATGTTCCATTGTTCGTCGGAACTTTCACTAAATGTAATTCTTTAATATCCCTAGAAACGGTCGCTTGTGTGATGTTATATCCATCGGCTTTCAAAATATCGACCAATTCATCTTGTGTTTCAATTTCTTGGCTTGCAATGATTTCTCTTATTTTAATATGCCTTTGACCTTTATTCATATTTGACCCCCCTAGGCGTTTCATTCTCAGTTTGTCTTTACGTTCTATGTTATATGATGCACATCTCAAAAAACAAGCATTACGTGAGATACGATCAATTCTTGTCTTTTGACCATGTAAAAAGGAATAATAGCGAGCTATTATTCCTTTTGTATCAATCATCTCATGTGTCAGCCGGCTCAGGGCTGTTTTTCTTTTCTTTCAATACGGAATGGGCTTCCTTCACGACCTTCTCAAGTTCTGAAGCAGGAAGTGCCGCATTTTCTTGTTGATCAGGATGAAGCACTAAATGAAGCAGAAATTCAATATTTCCATCTCCACCAGTGATAGGCGAAAATGATACATCCTTTACATCATAGCCTTCTTTTGCAGCAAATTGATTCATCTCTTCTAGTACACCAAGGTGGACAGACGGCTCACGCACGATGCCTTTTTTCCCAACAAGCTCTCTGCCTGCTTCAAATTGAGGCTTGACGAGTGCAATACAGTCACCACCCGGAACAAGAATATGCTTTAAAGCCGGCAGAATGAGTTTGAGTGAGATAAAAGATACATCAATCGATGCCACTTCTGGTAATCCTTCAGTAAAATCAGCTGGAACGGAATGGCGGAAATTGGTGCGCTCCATAACGATGACCCTGTCATCCTGCCTTAATTTCCACGCAAGCTGATTGTAGCCAACGTCTACAGCATATGATTTGACTGCTCCATTTTGAAGAGCACAATCTGTAAATCCGCCTGTTGATGAGCCAATATCAATCAGCAATTTCCCTTCAACTGTCAGATCAAATTCTTTAAGCGCTTTTTCAAGCTTTAACCCGCCGCGGCTTACGTATTTGAGAGGGTTCCCCTTCACTGTAAGCGGCGTATCACGAGCAATTTTCTCGCCTGGTTTATCCAAACGGGTTTCATTTGAGTAAACGATCCCTGCCATGATGGCACGCTTTGCTTTCTCTCTTGTTTCCATTAGTCCTTGTTCGACTAATAAAACGTCAAGTCTTTCTTTCTTTGATGTCATGATCCAATTCCTTTTCTTGGTGCTGCTGGAAGCAGGTCACGTAAAGTCTCAGCAACCTGTGCTTTCGTCAGTCCAATTTCTTCAAGCAGGGCATCAACACTTCCATGCTCAATAAATTGATCTGGGATACCCATACGTTCTACTTTGATATGTGATGCTTTCTTGTCGTGTAGATATTCTAATACGCTGCTGCCAAACCCGCCTTGAAGCACAGCTTCTTCAATCGTTAAAATCGGAATCCCTTCAGAAAGAATATCATGTAGCATCGCTTCATCAAGCGGCTTAATAAACCGAGCGTTGACGACACGAATTGATTTCCCTTCTTTTTGAAGCTCCTCAGCTGCTTGCAGCGCCATTTTAATCGTCGTACCGAATGTTAAGATGACGGCATCCTTCCCTGGACGAAGAACCTCCCAGGACCCAATCGGAATTGTTTTCAGCTGTTCATCCATTTTCACGCCAAGACCATTTCCGCGCGGGAAACGCATGGCAATAGGACCGTCATCATACTGAATGGCTGTATTGACCATGTGCTGGCCTTCATTTTCATCCTTCGGCATCATGAGCACCATATTCGGCATATGACGCATGAAGGCAATATCAAACACACCTTGATGCGTTTCTCCATCTGCACCGACAAGACCCGCACGGTCAATTCCGATAAATACATTGAGGTTCTGGCGGCAAATATCATGCAGCACTTGATCATAAGCTCTTTGCAGGAATGTTGAATAGATCGCTAAAAATGGCTTCATTTCCTGCGTCGCAAGCCCAGCTGCCATTGTGGCTGCATGCTGCTCAGCAATTCCTACATCAAACATTCGCTCTGGAAATTCCTTTGCAAAGCCTTCAAGTTTTGAGCCAACAGGCATCGCAGGCGTGATGGCCACAATTCGCTCATCTTTCCGCGCAAGCTTTCTGACTGTTTCACTGACAAGACCACTCCATGACGGTGCAGCAGCTGCTGGTTTTACAAAATCACCTGTATCAATTTTGTATGGACCTGTGCCGTGCCAAGTCCCGATTTTATCGGATTCTGCCGGCTGATAGCCTTTTCCTTTTTTCGTGATGACATGCAGCAGGACAGGACCTTTTGTTTTCTTTGCATATTCAAGGTTTTCAAAAAGATCTTCATAAGAATGTCCATCAACAGGACCTAAGTAAGTGAATCCCATTTCCTCAAAGAACATGCCAGACACTAGTAAATACTTGAGGCTGTCTTTAATACGCTCTGCTGTGGCAGCAAGCTTTCCGCCTACAGCTGGGATCCGCTTGAATAAATATTCGAGCTCGTCCTTTACCCATTGGTACTTGCCTGCTGTGCGCAGTCTGCCAAGCATGGTGTGAATTGCACCGACGTTTGGTGCAATACTCATTTCATTATCGTTTAAGATAACGATCATGTCTTTCTTTTCATCACCGATATGATTCAGAGCTTCAAGCGCCATACCTCCGGTTAATGCACCATCTCCGATAATCGGCAGGATATATTCATCTGTCCCTTTAATATCCCGCGCGGCCGCCATACCCATCGCGCCAGATAATGACGTTGAGCTGTGGCCTGTTTCCCAAACATCATGCTCACTTTCATTTCGTTTAGGAAAACCGCAAAGTCCTTTATATTGACGAAGTGTATCAAACTCCGCCCCTCTTCCAGTTAACAGCTTGTGAACGTAAGACTGATGTCCAACATCCCACAGGAATTTGTCTTTCGGGCTGTCAAATACTTTATGAAGGGCAACCGTGAGTTCAACGACACCCAGGTTCGGACCGATATGCCCGCCAGAGTTAGCCAAGGACTCAATTAAAAACATGCGAATGTCAGCACTAAGCTCCTCTAATTCTGCATTTGACATTCCTTTTAGAAACGTTGGATTTTTTATTGATAAAAGATCCAATCAGGATCAACTCGCTTTCAACAAAATTTCTATCTACATATATAATGCCTTATTCCTATGAAAACCAAGCGGGAATAAGAGTTGTCTCATCATGATAAACTGTTTACAGTTTACCACAATTGCTCGAAGACCCTCAAATCTAGGCTGTTTTTAATGATCTCTTGAGGCGATCAGATCACATAACTCATGCAGCAATTGCTGCTCTAATTCAAGATTTGAGACAATTTCTTTTGCACGTGTGATGTGCTCGTGCAGCTTTTCTTTTGCTCCTGAAAGCGTTAATAAAGAAGGATATGTCGACTTTTCATTCGCTGTATCAGAGCCGACCCGTTTTCCTATTTTTTCTTCGCTTCCTTCGAGGTCTAAAATGTCATCACGAATTTGAAAAGCAATGCCAATATGATAGCTGAATTCTCTTAGTTTTTCGATATCGTCATCTGATGCTCCTGCCAGCATTGCACCTGCTGTGACGCTGAATGTGAGAAGCTTTCCTGTTTTCCGGGCATGAATGGATTCTAGTTCAGCAAGCGGGACTTGTTTTTGCTCTGCTTCCATGTCATCAAATTGACCGCCAACCATTCCTAGTGCACCTGCTGACCGCACAAGCTCATCTACGATTCTAAGCTTTTGGTCAGGAGAGACGCTGCTAGATAGCTGCGATGTAATCAGGCGAAAGCTTTCCGTTAAAAGTGCATCACCAGCGAGAACCGCTGTTGCTTCCCCGTATACTTTATGGTTGGTCGGCTTTCCTCTGCGAAGGTCATCATCGTCCATACAAGGAAGGTCGTCATGTATCAATGAATACGTATGAATCATTTCTACAGCACAGCCAACCGGTATGCCATCTTCTTCGTTTTTTCCGTAAGCATGTAATAAAGCAAGAACGAGAACAGGGCGAAGTCTTTTCCCTCCAGCTTCAAGAGAGTAAAGCATCGAAGATTTTAGTTCTTCTGGAATCTTCAATTCCTGAACATATGTAAATAAATACTCTTCAATGGCCTGTTTTCGTGTTGTTAAAAAATCCTGCAAATTACTTGTCACCAGCATCTGCCTCCTTCACTGAGAAAGGAGCCAGCTCACCGTCCTCTTTTAAAATGAAATCCATCTGCTTTTCAACGTGCTGTAATTTTTCATGGCAAAGCTTTGAAAGTGTCATGCCTTCTTGGAAATAATGAATGGCTTGCTCAAGTGGTACATCTCCTTCTTCGAGCTTCCCAACGATCTCCTCAAGACCTTTCATCGCTTCTTCAAATGTCATTTGTTCTTCTTTTTGTTTATTTGATTCTGTCATGATGATTGCCCCTCCTTCTCAATAACCTCACAAATCAGACGTCCATCCTTCATGGTGATAGCCAATTGATCCTTCGTATCGACTTGGTTCACACTTTTAATCAGTTCATCGTCTTTATAGGCTAAACTGTAGCCTCTTTCCATCACTTGAAGTGGATTTAATGCATTTAGTTTACCAAGAACAGATTGGAACTGCGAATGAATTGTTTTCATTTGCACATTCATGCTGCGGATGAGCTGTTCTGTTTCATTGGCATGGCGTTTTTTCGCCTGAAGCAGCTGCTCTTTGGGATGAAGCGGCTTCAGCCTGTATGTCTGGCGGTCTAGTTGACTGCGTTTTTGTTCTATTTGTCTCGTCAGCTGTTTTTGAAAACGGTCAAATACCAAATCGAATTGCTGCTCTTTTTGCTCCTGCAATCGTTTTGGAAAACGGAAGGCATAAGAGGATTGCAGCGCCACAAGACGGTCTTTCGCTTGTGATGTTCGATTCTTCACGGCCCTTGTAAGCCGAATGTCGATGGATTTGATTCGTTCTATTAAATCGGCTGTGCTTGGAACAGCGAGCTCGGCTGCTCCTGTTGGTGTGGGTGCTCTCATGTCTGCAGTGAAATCACTGATCGTAAAGTCCGTTTCGTGCCCCACTGCAGAAATGATTGGAATGTCTGATGCGAAGATCGCTCTTGCGACAGCTTCTTCATTAAAGGCCCAAAGTTCTTCGATCGAACCGCCTCCTCTTCCGACAATCAAGACATCACAGAGCTGTTTTTCATTTGCTTCTTTGATCCGCTCTACGATTGAACGGATGGCATTTTCACCTTGGACAAGCGCCGGAAGCACAATGATTTTCGCCTGCTGATAACGCCGGTTAATCGTTGTGATGACATCTCGAACAGCCGCTCCTGTTGGAGATGTAATGACACCAACAACCTCTGGGTATTCAGGAATTGTTTTTTTATAGCGCGCATCAAATAAGCCTTCACTTGCCAGCTTTTTCTTCAGCTCTTCATAAGCGAGATGAAGAGCACCAACACCATCAGGCTGCATTTCTTTTGCATATAATTGATAGTTGCCGCTTGGTTCATATACTTGAATCCCGCCGCGTACAAACACTTTCATTCCGCTCTTTGGTGAAAAAGGCAGCTTTGATGCGGAACGCTGGAACATGACAGCTTGCATGCGTGCGTTTTCGTCTTTTAAGGTGAAGTACACATGACCTCTTGAATGAATCTTCACATTGGATAACTCACCTTTGATCCAAATATCTTCTAAATGCGGATCAACATCAAATTTTCTTTTTATGTATTTTGTAAGGGCTGTGACCGTCACAAAGGCTTTTTCACTCATGACGTATTCCTCCTCTTCAAAAACGCACATTCATCCACCGGCAGCATGCAGGTGGATGAATGGATAAAGCTTATGCTAATGTACGTTTTGCTGATTTAACCGTATTGTGTGCAAGCATCGTAATCGTCATTGGACCGACTCCGCCAGGGACTGGTGTGATGTAAGAAGCTTTTTCTTTCGCTTCTTCAAAATCAACATCCCCAACAAGCTTCCCAGTATCCAAACGATTGACTCCTACATCGATGACAATTGCGCCTTCTTTGATTTGGTCAGCTTTTATAAAGTTTGCTCGACCGACGGCAACAACTAAAATGTCCGCTTTTAACGTATGTTCTGAAATATTCGCCGTTCTTGAATGGCAGTAAGTAACCGTTGCGTTTTCGTTTAACAGCAATTGTCCCACTGGTTTGCCGACAATATTGCTGCGCCCTACAACAACCACTTCTTTTCCAGAAAGACTGACACCCGTTTTATTCAGTAATTCAACAATGCCTGCTGGTGTACAAGGTAGGAATGTATCCTCTCCAAGCAGCATTTTCCCGATATTTAATGGATGGAAACCATCTACATCTTTCTCAGGTGAAATACGTTCAATGACGGCTTTTTCAGAAATATGTTTTGGCAGTGGAAGTTGAACAAGAATCCCGTGGAATTGATCGTTCGCATTGTACTGATCAATCAGCTGAAGCAATTCTTCTTCTGTTAAAGAAGCATCTAAATGATCAAGCTGAAAGTGCATGCCCATTGCTTCTGCTGCTTTTTTCTTCCCGCGTACGTAAGAAAGTGAAGCCGGATCATCACCGATTAGAATAACGGCAAGACCAGGTGTGACTCCTTTTTGTTTGAGCTCTTCTACTTCTTTTGCTAATTGTTCACGTTTTTCTTTTGCTGTTTCTTTCCCATCGATGATTGTTGCTGTCATGTCGAATCCTCCTATTGCTGCTTTAGGTCGTTTTTAATGTTCGAAAGTACACCATTTACAAATTTCGGTGCTTTATCATCGCCGAATAATTTGGCGAGTTCAATCGCTTCATTCATTGAGACACTAACTGGGATGTCTTCTTGATACACCATCTCGTACACAGACAGCCTTAAAATGGCTCTGTCTACGTTTGCAATACGATCGAGTTTCCAATTCACTAGATGCTGTGAGATCATGTCATCAAGCTTGTCCTTTTGTTCAAGCACACCGAAAACCAGTTCCTCGAAAAAAGGATCTGATTCTTGTTCATCCAGCGCATGTGTAATGGCCTCTTTCGGATCAATATTGCTCACATCAATTTGAAATAATGTTTGTAGCGCCTTTTCTCTTGCAGTTCTTCTTTTCATTATTTACTCCTTTAACCACTTTATCCGCTTGTCGTTAAGCCATACAGAGATCATAACATATTTTGACCGTGGTCGCACCAAGATCCATGCGAGCTGTGACGAAAAACGAATCAATCCACGCGTCAAGTTATCAATATTCGGAAATTACTCAAAAATGGGCTTTAAAAAACCAAAGAGGCAATGCCTCCTTGGTTTCACTTGAACCCTTTTTTACATTTCTTGATCTACTTCAGCCTCAGGTGCTTTTGTTTCAAATTGAATGCCAACGACATGAATGTTAATTTCATTAATCGTTAAGGCAGTCATGTTCAGAAGGGTTTGACGGATATTTTCTTGTACAGCAGTGGATACCTTTGGAATGGATAGGCCAAATTCAACCACACAATACACATCGATTGTGATGCCTTCATCAGAGACATCTACTTTTACACCTTTACGGTGATTTTTCTTACCAAAGCGTTCTGCTACATCAGCAGCGAAATTGCCGCGCATTTCGGCAATGCCTTCGACTTCTGAAGCGGCGATCCCAGCAATGACTTCAATCACTTCTGGTGCAATTTGCACTTTTCCCAATTGATCCTCATCAAGGTTCATTTCAAGCAAATTGTTTTCTGACACGATCATTCACCTCCGAAAGCTGTGATTATTTCATGATTTGGTATGTTTCTAAAAACTTCGTATTAAAGTTACCACTCACAAATGTTTCATGCTCGAGCAATCTAAGGTGGAATGGAATCGTTGTGTAGACTCCTTCAATGACGAATTCTTGAAGCGCACGTTTCATTTTCGCAATCGCTTCTTCTCTCGTCTTACCATATGTGATCACTTTTGCAATCATGCTGTCATAATATGGCGGAATCACATAGCCCGGATAAGCGGCAGAATCAACACGTACACCTAAACCGCCTGGCGGAAGATACATTTTAATTTCACCAGCTGAAGGCATGAAGTTTTTCTCTGGGTTCTCTGCATTGATGCGGCATTCGATCGCCCAGCCTTCATATACGACATCCTCTTGTGTAAGAGAAAGCTTCTCACCTGATGCAACCTTGATCTGTTCTTTGATCAGGTCTACACCTGTGACCATTTCTGTCACAGGATGCTCTACTTGAATACGAGTATTCATTTCCATGAAGTAGAACTTCTCTTCATTATAATCATAAATGAATTCGACTGTTCCAGCACCTGTGTATTCAACAGCTTCTGCTGCTTTTACAGCTGCTTCACCCATTTGCTCACGAATGTCTGCATTCAGTGCTGGTGATGGCGTTTCTTCAAGAAGCTTTTGCATTCTTCTTTGGATCGAGCAATCACGCTCTCCTAAATGAATCGTATTGCCATGCTGATCTGCAAGCACTTGAATTTCCACATGTCTAAAGTCTTCAATGAACTTTTCTAAATAGACACCAGGGTTCCCAAAGTTTTGCGCTGCTTCCTGCTGCGTGATGGTGACTCCGTTAATAAGCTCTTCTTCTGTACGAGCCACACGGATCCCTTTACCGCCTCCGCCTGCAGTTGCTTTAATAATCACAGGATACCCAATACTAGCTGCTGTTGAAACAGCATCATCAAGATCTTTTACAATTCCTTGAGAACCAGGAACGATCGGGACGCCTGCATTCTTCATAGTTTCTCGCGCGACATCTTTCGTTCCCATTTTGGAAATCGCTGACGCAGTTGGTCCAACAAAGATCACATTACATTCCTCGCAAAGCTCTGCAAAGTCTGCATTTTCTGCTAAAAAGCCGTATCCTGGATGGATGGCATCTGTCCCTGTTAATTTTGCTACGCTGACAATATTCGTGACATTTAAATAACTATCTTTAGAAGCAGTCGGTCCGATGCAATATGCTTCATCAGCCATTTGTACATGCAGCGCATCGCGATCCGCTTCAGAAAATACCGCAACAGTTTCAATTCCAAGCTCTTTACAAGCGCGAATAATTCTAACTGCGATTTCTCCTCTGTTTGCAATTAATAGCTTTTTAATCATGATCGTACTCCTTACTCTGCTTTCACTAGAAAGAGGGGTTGTCCGAATTCTACAAGCTGACCGTTTTCAGCTAATACTTCGACGATTTCACCTTTTACTTCTGCTTCGATTTCATTAAACAGTTTCATCGCTTCCACGATACATACAACTGAATTTTCCTTCACCTTAGAGCCTGTTGTCACGTATGGATCTGCTTCTGGTGAAGATGAAGCATAAAATGTGCCAACCATTGGGGATGTGATTTTATGCAGATTTTCAGACGCAGCTGCCTCTTGTGCAGGGGCTTCGGTCTGAGCTGGAGCTTGTGCTGTAGGAGCTTGTTGAGCTGGAGCTGCTTGGACTGGAGCCACTGGTGCTTGTGCCGCAACTTGCTGAACGACTTCTTTATTTTTCTTCAGTTTGATTTTTGCACCTTCGTTTTCGTACGTAAACTCATCGATAGTAGAGTCGTCAATTAATTTAATCAGTTCATGAATTTCTTCGATTTTTAACATGGATTTGCACCCCTATGTATGGATTTATCTTTTTATTATAGGCTAGTACTAAAAGTACATACTATAACCATCTTACAGGAGGATTTCGATGAATTCAACTACTATTGTGGTGAAGCGCCTCGCGTAAGCACCTTGGAGAGGGCGTCAAGCCGCATCAAAAAACGCCCTTTTCCGCAAAGGGCGCCAGTTCATTTTTTATTGATTAGTGGGCTCAAAAGTGACAGCTACGTTATCAAGACCTCTCATTTCTTTTGTGACCATATCAATAATATCGGCCGCTTGAGATTTTGATTTTTTATCAGAACGAACCGTAATGCTCACTTTATCCCCTTCAGCACTTACGAGCGCATCTTTATAGCCTTTTGTTTTGATCAAGGTCTCAAGCTGACGCTCAGTTCCTTCTGCTTCACTGAGCGCTGTCATTTGATCGTATGCTTCACTTTTTTCTTGTGCTGTTGCATCGTCACTGGAGACAATTTCGTTGTATTCTTCGCGCTGCTTGCTTCGTTTATCTTCAAGCTCTAGTCTGTATGTTGTAAAAAGCTCATCGTCTGTTTGCTCTGACACAGCCTTTCCTTCTTCACCGCTTGTTTCGATATCCTCTTGTTTGCCGTTTGTTTCTTTGTCAGTGGATTTCTTATCAGCGCCTTTTTCCATGCCTTTGTCCGTCCCTTTTTCTGTTTCAACCTTTTTCTCTTCAGTGCCTTTTGATTTCGTATCTTCTACTGTCACTGCATTTTCACCCTGTGGAGACATGATATAGTACACACTTAATACGACAACTAAACTTAGCATCGTTAATAGCCAAACCGTTTGTTTTTTTAACATCATTCCGAATCCTCCTTGATTTTTTTAGGGGCAACAGCCACTCTATGGCTCGGTACATCAAGCACTCGTGTAACCGCTTCAATGATGGTTTTCTTTATTTGAACGTTGTCTACTCCTTGAGCAACAACGAGGACACCTCGGATTTCTGGTTTTTTCGTTTGAACAACGACTGGTGTTTCTTCATTGCCATTTTTGATGATGACGATTTCTTCTTCTTTTGTTTGATCGGTGACACTTCGTACGCCGCCTTCTTTATCTGTTTCCTCGGTCGTTGTACTTTTATTGGATTTGTTTTTTTCAAACACTTTTAAAGACGTTGCATCTACATTGACCACAATTGATACATCCTCAACGCCGATGATGGTCTCTAAAATTTCTTTCAGCTGATTTTCGTATTCTTGCTCCACGTCCTCAATTGAATTTTTTGGTTTACCTGAGGATGCCGGTTTGAATACCTCCTGCTCTTCTGAGGATGTTTTTTTAGAAGCAGGAACCGCAGCTTGTTGTTTGCTTGATGGCGGTGACAAGATCTGACTGACTAACATGAAAGATACGCCGATAATGAATACAAGCAGCAAGTAATGGTGCTTCGTTAATTTGGGTTTCCCTTCACCTTTTTCAGGCGGCTGGAAGAATGATTTCAGCTTTTGTTTCCAGTCCTTGTTATTCATGATCTGCTGCGTCACCTCCCTCAATGTTCAGCGCGATGTGCTCAGGACTCGTATTCCAAACATCAGCAAGTGTCTCTTTTACCCTCGTGATCTCTTTGCTAGAAGATCCAGCGCTTTCCTCCTTTTGCTTGGAGAGATCAATGTCCACCTTCGCCACCGTTTCTACAGCATCACCTGTGAGCGGGGAAAGAACTGCTTTGATGCGAAATTGATCCGCCTCCATATTCTGATCCAGATGCTCCTCATCAGCCAGCACTTCTACGTGTTTCATTACATAGCTCTCCTTCTCCAGTGGCTCCTTTGCGCTTTTTTCTAGTTGGACAGCCATTTGCTTTAAAATATATGCACGCTGAGAAGCTTGTATTTCTTTTTTTTCTAAATTCATCTGATTTTTTATTTCTTCTGACTGCGCTTCTTCCTTCCCTTTCATCAATTCTGAAAAAATTTGATCAGGATCTGCTCGAAATAAAGCAAAAATCGGATTGAGCATGACCACGATGAGCAGCAGGCTGACGACCATTTTTGCATACTTTTGCATGCTCGAATTGGGAAGCAGAAGATCAATAACAATCGCAAATAAGATAAAAAGAATAATACTTGTGATCCATTCCGTGAGAAAACTCAAAAGGTGTCCCCTCCTTACTTCATCATCATGGTCAGGTTACCCGCAGTGATGATGACGGTAATGCTTAAAAAGAACATGAGCGACACAACAGCAAGTGCGGCAAATATATACAGCACACTTTTTGAAATGACATCAAGACAGCTGATGATGGGTCCGCCCCCTAACGGCTGAAGGATGGCAGCAGCAAGCTTATAGATAAGCGCTAACGAAAGCACTTTAATCGCCGGGAAAGCGGCAATTGAAATCAAAATGGCGACCCCAACTAGTCCGACTGTATTTTTGAGTAAAACAGAGGCGCTGATCACGGTATCGGTCGCATCTGTAAACATTCTGCCTAGGACAGGGATGAAGTTTCCGGTAATGAATTTGGCTGTACGAAGGGCAATTCCATCAGTAACCGCCGCAGATGCACCCTGAACGGAAATGACGCCGAGAAAAACGGTTAAAAAAACGGCAAGCCCGCCAATTGCCACATTTCTTAACAGCTGGGCTAGCTGGGTGACCTTGTATTGTTCGGTCAGCGTACTGATAATGCTCAATATTGCAGATAAAAAGATGAGCGGGAGAACGACATACTGAATGAAAACACCGCTCGTGTTCATTAAAAATATAATAACGGGATGAAAGAATCCGGCTGAGACAAGCCCGCCTGATGAAGCAATAAGCGCTAGTAAAAGAGGAATAAGAGCAAGAATAAAACTGGTCATCGTTTGAATGGCTTCTGTAGCATAGGAAATCGCCACATGAAAGCTGTTAAGTGCAATAATAATCAGCACCATATAAACAAGAGCATATGCGACTTTGCTGACGGTGCTTTGTTCAAAGGCATTTTGTAAAAGCTGCAAAAGCGAACAAAAGATGGTGAGTAAAATCAGAGTACCTAGAAGCTTTCCGTTTGCAATGACCTCGTGAAACAGATAATGTACAAAGGCTTTCAGCCATGTTTGGGGAGACAGCTCTTTATCGCCGTCAATCATTTCCTTCACTGTGCCCTTTTGGCTTTCTGGCAAAAAGCCGCCATACTCGTCCAAAATGGTTTCCCAAAAGTCACTGATGGAATGAAGCTCAAGTGCATCAGCCTGTCCATTCGCCACTTCCTGTGCTGCTGGCTGTTCATTAGATAAAGGTTCTTTTTCTTCTGCCCCTGCATGCGGAGCAATCAGCCAAAAGAAAAGCATCAATCCCATTACAGCGGTCACCCGTTTCATTGTCATCACCTCTTTTCATTTACGTCATGGACGGGATCATTCCTAAGATCGTCTCAATGATGACTGTTAAAATCGGGACTGCCATCACCAAGATGAGAATCTTGCCGCCTAGCTCTATTTTGGATGCAATGGCGCCTTGTCCAGCATCCTTCGTCAGCTGAGCGCCAAATTCCGCAATATAGGCAATGCCAATAATCTTCAATATGGTTTCAACATACTTCATATTGACGCCGGCACTTGCTGCAATTTTTTCAATCATCGAGATAATGGCATAGATTTGATCAATTAAATAAAGAAAAATGACACATCCGGTAAAAACAACAAGCATAAAGGCGAAGGTTGGCTTTTGTTCTTTGACAATTAATGCTAAAAAAGTAGCGATTAAACCAAGTCCAACAATTTGTATGATTTCGATTTGTAAGCCCTCCCCTATCCTTGAAATAGAAATACGGCTTTAATCTTTTTAAACAAATCGTCTACAATGGTTGCCACCATAAACAAAATGTAGATAAACCCAAGCAGCGTCACCCACTGAGCGTACTCTTTCTTCCCCATTTGGTCTAAAATCGTATGGAGAAAGGCCACGACGATGCCTACTCCGGCAATTTGAAAAATGACGTTTACATCAACGCCCATGCTCTCGACTCCCTTCCTCTCACATCAATAAAAGAATCAGTAGTAATCCGCTTAAAAATCCGAGGCTTCTGACCATTTTTTCATTTTTCGCTTGGGCGATTTCAGCTTCTTTCTCCTCTGATTCCAAATGGCCTAAAGCAAGCTTGATATACTTTTGCTGAGAAGTGACATCATGCTGGCCAAGTGTTTCTCCAAAGTGCTTCAACGCCTCATATTCGCCTTTTTTCAATACGGTTTTTTTCCAAACATCTTCAAGACTTTCGTTCCATGCATGGCGTGCAGAAAAGGTCCCCACTTTCAGCTTTTCTGCAAATTGTTCAAACAGCTGATTCACAGGTGGACCTACCTGCGCTGCAATTTGCTCTGCCGCCCGTGCTAAAGGGGTTTGACCATACATAATTTCAGCTTCAAGAGACTGGAGAGCAAACCGCAGCTGCCGAATTTGTTTAGGTCTGTCGCTATATCGTTTGGCAAACTCGAAGCCTCCCCAAGTCGTGGCCGCGACAATGAAAATAGCGCCAATGAGCTTTAACATACGTCCACTCCCCGCCTCCATTTCATCTCTTGGCCGTCCCCGCCGTACATTCGCCCGATCGTGCCAGGCCCATTGTTTCGATTTAATTCAACATATCGTTCAAACACACGAAGCTCCCATAACGGTTTAAAAGAAGGTCGTTTATATACATCTTCAAGTGAATAGCCATGAGCTGAGACGATGATGTTGACTCCGGCATGAATCGCTTCTAAAAGTGCCTCGACATCCTCACTTTTTCCGATTTCATCGACAATCATGACTTCTGGGCTCATAGACCGAATCATCATCATCAATCCTTCAGCCTTTGGACACGCATCGAGTACATCAATCCGGTGGCCAAAATGATGCTGCGGCACCCCTCTGATACATCCGGCGATTTCAGAACGCTCATCAATAATGCCTGTTTTTCTAGGAGGAATGGTTTTTGTGCCTGTACTAGCAAGACGTGCTATATCCCGGAGCAATGTGGTTTTCCCCGTTTGCGGGGGGCCGATGATGAGTGTATTGTGCCAGTGCTCTTCATATAAATAAGGAAGAAAAGGAAGCGCAATCCCGATTTTTTCTTTGGCAATGCGGATATTAAATGAAGAGATATCTCTTAACCCTTTGACAAATCCGTTTTCAACGATCACCTTTCCAGCAAGTCCTACCCGGTGTCCGCCAGATATCGTGATATAGCCCTGTTTTAGCTCTTCCTCAAGTGTGTACATGCTGTAATTGCTCAGTCTGCCTAATAGCTGAGACGCATCTTCCCAGGTGGTGCGATAAGAAAGGAAACGTGGTTTTCCTCCCTGCATTAATTCAATAGGACGATCCGTGCGAATGCGGATTTCTTCTATTTGCGCCCATTCTGCCTCTTTTAGCAGCCTGAGTTCTTGTCCAATCGAGTGCGGGAGAATATCCAGCAAACTCCGCAACGAATTCCCCTCCTTTTTTTCTTCTCTAAAATGTATGATGTGAGCCGTTAATTATGCCAAGCCGTTTCACTTATAGATCCCAACAAGAATAAACACGACACCAATGAAAATGAACACGAGCTTTGCATAGGATAGCTGCCCGGCAATTTGATAGATTCCAATCGTCATCGTGATAATAAAAATGAGCGGCCCGATGATTGCCAATATACTATTGATGACTACCGCTTTCCGTACATCATTGGTGATTAAAATAAGGATGGCTGCCGTCAGTTCAATGGCGGCAGATAAGAACCTCATGCCTGCCATTGCAGCGACTGACGGGTGTAGACCTGGGAGAAATTGTTTCATATAGAACCTCCAGCTTTTTTTACACTATATGCTTGACCAGCTGGAAGTAGTCTTGTTTTTCAAGAAGAAAGAGAGATGAATGAGAGAATTGAGAGAAGGCCTGCCTTGAGGAGTCATTTTTCCAATAAAAAAAGACTGTAAACACGAGGTTTACAGTCTTTTTTCGTTCATTACGCTCTTGAAACGTATGAGCCGTCAGATGTATTAATCACTAGTTTATCTCCTTGGTTCACAAAGAAAGGAACGTTGACGATTAAACCAGTTTCAGTTTTTGCAGGTTTTGAGCCGCCTGATGTTGTGTCACCTTTAATACCAGGCTCTGTTTCTACTACTTCTAGTTCTACTGTGTTTGGAAGTTCTACTCCAAGAGTTTCAGCACCGTACATCACGATTTGAACAGACATATTTTCAAGCAAATATTTCAGCTCATCTTTAATTTGTGCTTCACTTAGTTCAAGCTGCTCATAAGAACTTGTATCCATGAAGACATGCTGATCGCCATTTGCATACAAGTATTGCATTGTTTTTGTTTCGATTTGTGCTTTCGCTACTTTTTCGCCTGCGCGGAATGTTTTTTCTTGAATGGCACCTGTACGCAGGTTACGCAGTTTCGAACGAACAAACGCTGCGCCTTTCCCTGGTTTTACGTGCTGGAAATCTACTACTCGCCAAATACCGCCGTCCACTTCAATTGTCAGGCCAGTACGAAAATCGTTTACTGAAATCATTTTGTCATCCTCCTACATTTCACCATCATAATATGATAAGTTCTTTCGGTGAGTGGGTCAATCGTTTATTGCCGTCAGCTGTCAGGACAAGATCATCCTCAATTCTCACGCCGCCGACATCTGGCAAGTAAATCCCCGGCTCAACTGTGACGACCATTCCCTCTTCTAAAACGACCTCTGATCGTAAGGAAAGGCCTGGCGCTTCATGTACTTCCATACCTAGCCCGTGCCCGGTTGAATGCCCAAAGTATTGACCATAGCCATACTTTTCAATGATGTCTCGTGTGATGCGATCAGCTTCTTTTCCTGTTAAGCCTGGCTTGATTCTATCCACACCAGCGTTCTCTGCTTCTAATACGATATGATAAATTTCCTTTAGCTTGTCGCTTGGTGTTCCGACAGCAATCGTTCTTGTCATATCAGAACAATAGCCTTTATAGTAAGCACCGAAATCGAGTGTCACTAAATCTCCAGATTCGATCACCTTTTCACTCGCTCTTCCGTGCGGCAGGCTTGAACGAACACCTGAGGCAATAATCGTATCGAATGAAGATCCTTCAGCCCCTTCTTTTCTCATGAAAAATTCAAGCTCGTTCATGACAGCAATTTCCGTCAGGCCCGGCTTGATGTAAGTGAGAATATGATCAAAGGCGTGATCTGCAATCTTCGCAGCTTCCTCTAATATCTTAATCTCTTCACTAGACTTAATCAAGCGCAACTTTTCAACTGATTCAGAGACTGGAACAAGCTCTATACCGTCTGCTTTGGCTGCGTATTGCTGATACGTGGCAAATGTCATATGGTTTTGTTCGAACCCAAGGCGTTTCACTCCAAATTCCTTTGCCGTTTGAGCAGCCGTTTCCACAATGTTTCCTTTATGTTCAATGATGTCATAGCCTTTGACTTGATCCTTCGCTTGCTCTGTATAGCGGAAGTCCGTGATAAAAGCTGCCCGGTCCTTTGAAACGACAGCAAGACCGGCTGATCCGGTAAAGCTGGTCATATACTGTAAATTAAAACTGCTCGTAATGACAAGACCATCGATCTCTAATTCACTTAAAAGTGCTCTTAGTTTTTCAAGTTTCATGATACTGCTCCCCCTTCACTGACTAAATAACGAATCGCCAATTTATACCCTTCTAAGCCAAGCCCAACGATTTGTCCTTGGCATACTGGCGCAAGTACAGAATGATGGCGGAATTCCTCTCTCTTATGAACATTTGTGATATGTACTTCAATGACTGATAAAGAAATACTTGCAATGGCATCTCTCAGCGCATAGCTGTAGTGGGTAAATGCACCCGGGTTAAACACGACACCATCGTATTGATCTTCTGCTTCATGGAGCGCATCAATCAAATCCCCTTCGTGATTTGATTGAAAGAACGTTAGTTGGATGTTTGCTCGTTCTGCGAACTGGAACAAATCCGTCTCTAAATCTGTCAGCGTCTTACTTCCATAAACAGCAGGCTCTCTTTTGCCAAGCCTATTTAAATTGGGTCCATTCAGTACAAGAAAATGAGGCATATGACCACTCCTTCACCCTAATTCAATCTATATCGAGATCTGTTTCTTTTTCCTTAGAAACCTTTCGTTTCCAAAAATATTTTATCATATGAATAGGTGATTTACACTTTATTCTGGCTTTTTCCCGAGTGCCCTCGCAAGCTTCTGACTCGTCAATTCATTATATTCAAACGAAATGCTGTACCCGACAAACATGCCATATAAAATATATAGGCAAAATGTCGTAACAATGGTGCTTTGCTGCAACTCTTGTACTTGCTTTACATCTGGGAAAATGGGATTAAATACGTAAAAAACGAGCAGCCATAAAAGCCCGCCATATACTAAACCCATCCAAAAGCCTTTAATCCTTTTTAAAAGCCCAAAATAAATAAAGGCGGCTCCAATCGATAAAACTCCTAACAGCACAATACTGATAAAAGTACCAAGTCCTCCCTTTTTCCATTCTCCAAGCACAAATGGCTGAAGCAGCATATTGGGACTCACCTCTGAAAAATGAAACACATAGGCCAGAAACCCGATAAAGCCCCAAAAAACACCGCCGACAAAACCTGTAGCAGCTGCTCTTGCCACAAGTGATGTCGTTTGCACGGACTGATTTTTTTCTTCTTGGTTTTTCTTTTCATCACGTTTCATTTGTGAACACCTCCAGCAAGTAGTATGTCCAAAATGTCATAAAAAAAAGGATTTCCATGCATGAGTGTAAAATTTTTAAAACAGGGTATACTGGCTAAAAAGAGGTAGATAGAATTCTAGTAGATAATCGACCTGTGAGCTAGTGATTTCCCCTCATTTCCTGTACAATAAAGGTATAAGGAAATGCATGTAAATTACAGGAAACAGGCAGGTTGATGAAATATGTCCAATCAAACAAAACCTCCAGCTTATGGAGGACAGGCAGTTGTCGAAGGTGTCATGTTCGGAGGTAAGAAGAACTATGTGACAGCGATTCGGCGAAAGGACCAGTCCATTGAGTTTTTGAAGCTTCCCCGGACCTCCAATAAACGAACCGCCTTTCTCAAGAAAATCCCCTTTGTCAGGGGTGTTGCTGCACTTGTTGAAGCAAGCGCAAACGGCAGTAAGCACTTAAACTTCTCCAGTGAGCGATATGACTTAGATCCTTCTGAAGATCATACTCTTGAAAAGGAACAAAAAGGCTCGAAATTATCCATGATCTTCGGCATTGCTGTGATCGGAGTTCTCTCTCTACTCTTTAGTAAATTTGTCTTTACCTTGGTACCTGTCTTTTTAGCAGAGCTTGTGCGTCCCATCTTTTCAGGGAATTTTGCACAAATCGCAGTGGAAACATTCTTCAAATTGGTCCTTTTATTAGGCTATATTTACTTTATTTCCATGACCCCTTTAATTAAAAGAGTATTTCAATATCATGGGGCAGAACATAAAGTCATAAACTGCTATGAACAGAACCTTGACATCACAGTGGAAAATGTCCAAAAGCAATCCCGTCTGCATTATCGATGCGGCAGCAGCTTTATTTTATTCACTGTCATTGTCGGGATGTTCGTCTATTTACTCGTACCGACAGATCCTTTATGGGTGAGAGTTCTGAACCGCTTGGCACTTATTCCGGTTGTTCTGGGCATTTCATTTGAAGTGCTTCAATTCACGAACAAACTCCGAGAAGTGCCTGTGCTTAAAGCGCTTGGCTATCCTGGCCTTTGGCTGCAATTGCTCACAACAAAAGAACCTTCTGACGATCAAGTCGAGGTAGCCATTGCAAGTTTTAATGAACTTCTTCGTTTAGAGGAAGTATCTCTGAAACAAGCGTCAGATTCTGCTCATCAAGTGATCTAACTTATAAATCCGGTAAATTCCTTCGGAGGTGGACAGTTATGAATCGCCGAGTACATCCTGCTTTTACCATTATTTTCGCTTTAGGTGTTTTGGGATTTGTGTACTTACTCACAACGAACCCAGGCAGACTTTTTACCATGCTGCTGTCTGTTGTGATCATTGGAGCGGTTTTGTTTTTCCTATTTAGATGGCTGATGAATCGAAGAACTGGAACAGAGGGCAATCTTTATCGTAAAGCAGTCAAACAATCAAAACGTCGCTACCAGCAGCCTAAACCAAAAACGAAAAGCCAGATGAAAAATCGGGTCACTCATTTGCGAAGCGTGCCGACTGACCACAAGTCTAAGCCCGTCCTTCTCAAAAAGAAAAGCCAAACACATTTGACTGTGATTGAAGGCAAGAAAAACAAAAAGAAGAATCGCGCCTTATTTTAAAATGTCCAGCTTTTTAAAAATTGCTCGGCCTTCTGTCTGCCTAGATCGACGAGCGCCTTTTTCTTTTCTGTCATGAGTTGAAAATCAGTGGCAATGACGTGTTCTACAGGAATAAAAATAATATGATGTTCGTGTTTTGTGGCGATATGTCTTTCGTCATGAGCACCACGCATCGTTTCAAAAAGAGCGCCAAACAGTTCAAACGCATTGCGGATGGAGTGTTGAGGGCGTTCTTTTTCGTTTGGCGTTAATGTAACACCGACGAACGGTCTTTTTTTCTCTTCAGCAAACAGCCAAATTGGAAAATTGCTCAGCACTCCTCCATCTACAATGGTACAAATGCCTTTTGATGACTTCAGTTTGACAGGTTCGAAAAAATACGGCAGGCTGCAGCTCATTCGAATAGCCCTCGCCACGGAAAACCGCTCTGGATTTAAGCCATATGAAGGAAGGTCGTCTGGCAGAACAAGGATTTTTCCATTCGTTAAATCGGACGCAACGATTTTCAGTGAATCTTTTTTGAGGTCTCCAAACACGGTGACCCCTTTTCGTTTTAACACATCGGTCAGCCATTTTTCCAGCCGGTCTCCTTTATAAAGACCGAGACGCCAGTAAATGGATACCCACCTGAGCATTTTAAACGGGATGAATTGACATCTCCTATCAAGCAATTGATGCTCATCCATTTCATCTAAAAGCGTTCGAATTTCCTGGCTTGTAAAACCTGCTGCGATGAGTGAAGCAATGATTGCTCCAGCACTTGTACCAGCAAGACGGACAAATTGAAATCCTCTCGCTTCAAGCGCTTCATAGGCACCTGCAAGCGCTGCCCCCTTAATGCCTCCACCTGAGAACACACCATCTATCTTCATCAAGGAGCCCCCTTTGATTTCACGCTAATAATAGTGTAGGAGCTTTTGCTTTCAATTAGAACTTTAATCAAAAAGGACACCCATGCTGAGGGTGTCCTTTTTGATTAAGATTCTTGATTTGTTTGTTCGTTTTTCTTTTGAATCGCTTTCAGCTGAACAGATCGCTCATCGTTTTCTTCAAAAAATTGAACGAGATCGCCGATGCGGTCAATGCTGTTCCAGCTGAGATGATGTTCAATGCCTTCTACATCATCATAAATTTTCTCTTCATCTACACCAATGATTCTTAAAAATTGCTCTAGCAGTTCATGTCTGTATACGAGACGTTTTCCAATTTTTTTGCCTTTCGGGGTTAAAATTAGACCACGATACTTCTCATAAATGAGGTATTCATCTTTATCTAGCTTCTGAACCATTTTTGTTACAGAGGAGGGATGGACAGCGAGTGCTTCTGCAATATCAGAGACTCTGGCATATCCTTTATCTTCTATCAGCATATAAATTTGTTCAATGTAATCTTCCATACTAGGTGTAGTCATAAAACCCCTCCATAATGCACCTTTACTTAATAATCAACCCAATTCTACACCATCGTTCATTAAAAAACAAGGAGTGTCCTTCGGCTTAACGCTTGTAATTCCAATCATCTGAGGCATATTTCGTTTTTGCGAGATGATGGACAAACGCTAATTCTTCATCTGTCAGCTCATAAGGTTCAAGCTCAATATTTAATCCTTTTTCAAACCCTCTTTTAAACGCAGCACGCGCATCGTCTATTGTACATGTTCGGTCTGAGATTTCATTGATGGCAACCGCTTTGTTTTTAAAGCTTCGCTGCATCCGCTCTCTCACCCGGTCGTTTGGATAAAGGAACAAATCGAACAATTTGTCCTCATCAAGGTCAATTAAAATAGATCCATGCTGGAGAATGACACCTTTTTGTCTCGTCTGAGCACTGCCCGCTACCTTTCTGCCTTCTACAACAAGCTCGTACCAAGAAGGGGCATCAAAGCATACAGATGATCTTGGGTTCTTTAAGCTTTCCTTTTCTTTATCTGTACGAGGAATGGCAAAATACGCATCGAGTCCCAGCTCTTTAAAGCCCTCTAAAATGCCTTCTGAAATAACGCGGTACGCCTCTGTCACCGTCGCTGGCATTTCTGGATGTTCCTCTGACACAATCACGCTGTAGGTCAGCTCCTGGTCATGAAGTACTCCCCGTCCTCCGGTTGGTCTGCGGACAAATCCAAGACCATATCGCTTGACGGCTTCTAGGTTGATTTCTTTTTCAACGTTCTGAAAATACCCAACAGATAATGTCGCCGGATTCCATCCATAAAAGCGGATAACAGGCGGGATGAGCTTCTCGCTATGCCAATAAAGCAAGGCTTCGTCCATTGCCATGTTAAAGGCAGGGTCTTGGTTTCCTGAATCAATGAAACACCATTTCTCTTTTTGCATATAAAATCCCTTCTCTTTTACGTAGTCAATGTTAGATGATGGTGGTGACCACCGGTTTTCTCTCTTCATCAGTCTATCAAATAGGGACGGAATTGAAAATAATTCTTACCATTTATGATGACAAGTTTCTTATGCTTTACTATAATAGTATTTGTCTAAAACGTACCATCAGACAGGCTACTGTGCTGATGCTCAAGAAGGAGTCGAGTTGTATTGTCAATATTCAACTATATCGTCCTCTCACTTTGTGGACTTTTCGTTCTTTATTCCATCGGCAGCTACATTTATCAGCAGCGCATTATGAAAACGCTGACGGAAGAAGAATTTATTAAAGGTTACCGCAAAGCCCAGCTCATTGATGTGAGAGAGCCAAATGAGTTTGAAGGCGGACATATTTTAGGGGCAAGAAATATCCCCCTTTCCCAACTAAAGCAGCGCAAAAATGAAATACGTCCTGACAAGCCTGTTTATCTCTATTGTCAAAATAATTTTAGAAGCGGAAAAGCAGCCCAAACTTTACGTAAAAACGGCTGCCGTGAGATTTATAATTTAAAAGGCGGCTTTAAAAAATGGGGCGGCCGCATTAAAACGAAGAACTAACTAAAAAGACTCTGGGAGCATGATTCCCCCTGAGTCTTTTTTCTTTATTTTCTTTCAAAAACGAGAACTGGATTCCGTGCGGCCTTTGTTTCATCCATACGTTTGACAACCGTTGTATGCGGCGCTTCCTGCACCACTTCAGGATTCTCTTCTGCTTCTTTCGCTATCTGAATCATTGCTTCGATGAATGCATCAAGTGTTTCTTTTGATTCTGTTTCAGTCGGTTCAATCATGATACATTCCTCTACATTGAGCGGGAAGTAGATCGTTGGCGGATGGTAGCCGAAATCAAGTAATCGTTTGGCAATATCCAGTGTCCGCACACCTAATTTTTTCTGACGTTTACCTGAAAGGACAAATTCATGCTTACAGTGACGATCAAACGGCAAATCATAATGAGCACTTAAGCGGCGCATCATATAGTTCGCATTTAACACGGCATTATCGGTTACAGCCTTTAAACCGTCTGGCCCCATAGAGCGGATGTACGCATAAGCTCTGACGTTAATGCCAAAGTTGCCATAGAATGGCTTCACGCGCCCAATTGATTCTGGACGGTCATGATCAAAGTAAAAACGGCCTTCCTTCTTCACAAGCACTGGCTTTGGCAAATAAGGAATTAATTCCTTTTTAACGCCAACAGGACCTGAGCCAGGACCTCCGCCTCCGTGCGGGCCTGTAAAGGTTTTATGAAGATTTAAGTGGACAACATCAAATCCCATATCTCCTGGTCTTGCTCTGCTTAAAACAGCGTTCAAGTTGGCTCCGTCATAATAAAGCTTACCGCCAGCTTCATGAACGATTTCAGCCATTTCTAAAATGTTTTCTTCAAAGAGGCCTAGTGTATTCGGGTTTGTAAGCATTAAAGCAGCTGTTTCTTCATTAACAACGCGGCGTAAATCTTCTAAATCAACAAGCCCGTTTTCGTCAGATGCGACGGTAATGGTTTCAAATCCAGCGACTGTCGCAGATGCCGGGTTCGTTCCATGAGCAGAATCAGGCACAATGACTTTTGTACGCTGATGATCTCCCCTTGCTTCATGATACGCACGGATCATCATAAGTCCCGTCCATTCGCCATGTGCTCCTGCCGCAGGCTGTAATGTCACAGCGTCCATTCCCGTAATTTCTTCAAGATGTTCACCTAGATCGTATAGTAATTCTAATGCACCTTGCACAGTTTCTGCCTCTTGTAGCGGATGAACCTGCGAGAACCCTGCAAGGCGTGCAACCTTTTCATTAATCTTTGGATTATATTTCATCGTGCATGAGCCAAGAGGATAAAATCCAGAATCGACCCCATGATTGCGTCTTGATAATGCTGTATAATGGCGCATAATATCAAGCTCAGATACTTCAGGAAGCTCAGCATCTTCATCACGGATATACGTCTCATCAAATAAAGACGGGATCTCCTGTTCAGGTACATCTAAATCAGGCAGACTGTACCCTATTCTTCCTTCTTTAGATAATTCAAAAATAAGCGGCTGATCTTGTTTATTCATGGCGATCCCCCAATTCCTTGATAAACGTATCAATTTCTTCTTTTGTTCTTAGCTCTGTCACGGCTACAAGCATGTGCTGCTGAAGCTCTGGGTAGTCTAGCCCCAAGTCGTAGCCGCCGATGATTCCTTTTTCAAGCAATCGTTTATTGGCTTCTTTCACAGGCTCCTGTAACTTGATCACAAATTCATTAAAATGCGCCCCTTCTACATCCGCCTGCAGTCCATATTTTTCTGCCTGCGTCTTGGCATAATGGGCTTTTTGCACGTTTTGATAGGCGATATCTTTTATGCCTGTTTTTCCTAGTGCCGTCATGGCAACAGAAGCAGCTAATGCATTTAATGCTTGGTTTGAGCAAATATTTGACGTCGCTTTATCTCTTCGAATGTGCTGCTCACGCGCTTGAAGGGTCAGAACAAATCCACGAACACCATTTTCATCTTCTGTCTGCCCGACTAAACGACCTGGCACTTTTCTCATCAACTTTTTCGTCACAGCAAAATATCCGCAGTGAGGTCCGCCAAATGCAGCCGGGATGCCGAACGGCTGCGCATCACCAACGACAATATCTGCCCCGAGTTTTCCAGGCGGCGTCAATAGTCCGAGTGCGAGAGGATTGCTAGAGACAGTGAACAGGCTTTTTCCTTTATGTGCAATGGGTTCAATGTCTTTTAACGGCTCGACTACACCAAAAAAGTTTGGATATTGCACGAGAACTGCTGCTGTATCATCGCAGATTGCTTTTTCCAATGCAGCTAGATCTGTCTGCCCTTTTTTCGCAGGCACTTCAATAACTTCAATGTTTTGTCCTTTGGCGTATGTTTTCAGCACCGCTCTTGATTCAGGGTGAACCGTTTCAGAAACAACCACTTTTTTCTTCTTTGTGTGTCCCGCAGCGAGCATTGCCGCTTCAGCCAGTGCCGTCCCGCCATCATACATCGAGGAGTTGGCAAGATCCATACCAGTCAGCTCAGCAATCATTGTTTGAAATTCAAAGATCGCTTGCAATTCACCTTGCGAAATCTCCGGCTGATAAGGTGTATACGCTGTATAAAATTCAGAGCGTGAGATCACATGATCGACAATGACAGGCTGGTAATGATCATATACACCTGCACCAAGAAACGATGCATAGGAAACTGTATCCTTATTCTTTGCAGCTAGTCGGGATAATTCCCTGACAAGCGCTGTTTCAGATGCGGCTTCTTTGATGTTGTATGCTCCTTTGAATCTAACTTTCTCTGGGATATCTGAAAAAAGCTCATCAATCGACTGTACGCCGATGACATCCAGCATTTCTTTTTGATCTTGCTCTGTTTGCGGCAAATACCTGTGCTTCATCCTCTATTCCCCCTCGTTATTTGGCTCTTTTATAAAATGGTGTTGCGACGATTTTGGCTTTTAGACGTTTTTTGCGAACTTGTACTTCCACCTCTGATCCAAGCTCCGCCTCTGAGGTTTCGATCAAAGCAAGCCCGACATTTTTCTTTAATGTTGGGGATTGAGTGCCCGTTGTGACAATCCCAACCTGCTTTTCTCCTGAAAAGACTGGATAATCTGTACGCGGAATCCCTTTATCAATCATTTCAATGCCGACAAGCTTTCGCTTCAGTCCCTCTTCTTTTTGTTTTTTAAGTGCAGCTTTTCCGATAAAATCAGCTTCTTTATCCGTTTTGACAGCAAAACCAATGCCGCCTTCTAATGGAGAGATATCCTTTGTCAGCTCCTGGCCGTAAAGCGGGAGTCTCGCTTCAAATCTCAAGGTGTCACGTGCACCGAGTCCGCATGGAATGAGTCCTTTTGGCTGCCCCGCTTCTAATAAAGCGGACCAAAGGTGGACCGCATCTTCTGACTGGCAGTAAATTTCAAAGCCATCTTCCCCTGTGTAGCCTGTTCTGGAAACGAGCACTTCTTTATTTGCGACCTCAGCTTTTGATAAAAACGTAAATGGCTTAAGCGATGTCACCTCTTCACCCGCCACCTCTTTGATGATGTCAGCTGCAAGAGGTCCTTGAAGCGCTAGCAAGGCGGTTTGATCAGACATATTTTTGATCAATACATCATCCTTCTCTTGGTGCTTCAAAAGCCAATCCACGTCTTTATCGATATTTGATGCATTGATGACAAGCAAATAGTGATTCTTTTCTTTTTGGTAGACGAGCAGGTCATCTACCGTTCCGCCATCTTCATAACACATGGCTGTATATAGTGCCTTACCGTCTGTCAGCTTAGACACATCATTGGTTAATAACCTTTGTAAAAATGGAAGGGCATCTTGACCTTTGACGTCCACCTCACCCATGTGAGACACATCAAAAAGCCCTGCTTTTGTTCGAACAGCTTCATGTTCTTCTTTAATGGAAGAAAATTGGACAGGTAATTCCCAGCCCCCGAAGTCAATGGTTTTTGCGCCAAACGTTTCATACGCATGAAAAAGCGGTGTTCGTTTCAACATCAATCGTTTCCCCCTTTTTTCTCACAGTGCAAATGCAAGCTGAATTTTCAGAAAAAATCACAGCAAAAAAGGACAGAGCGCTCCCTTTTATCAAAAAGAAGTCTCTGTCCTTGCACCTGAAAGTTTACAGCACAATATCATTGTGCGTTTTCCCCTTTGGTGGTTTGCTAAAACCCTTAAGCAAACACTCTCCAGAGTTGCGTCCGGTAAGAGTACTTTTGCCTGAGAGATTCACTGAATCATTCAGCTTGCTCCTTCGGCGCCTGCCAGTGCAAAATAACCGCCAAGTCTCTCCCCATACCATCATCCGCTCATATTTTTCACATTTATTGGACATACTATCAAAATGGGTGACTTATTTTCTAGATCACTTATCAACATCCTACCATTAGAAATGGATGAAGAGCAACAGAAAAATCATTAACATTTTTAAAATAACCCTTCGATATCGTTCGCTTTTATTCATATATCTAGTCTTTTAGAGACCTCCAAAAAAATGAAGCGTTTAAAAACAGAACAATTTTATCAGATCCTACTAGAAAGAAAGGCAGGCGACCACATTGAATATTCAAACGATTTTTGATCAGGAATGGGCAAATGAATTTCAGCAGCGGCTTTCAGCAGACGGCCCCTGGGCGAACTGGGATATGTATCGTTTAGCGACGCAGGTTCAAAAAGTCACAGCCATTGATTCATTCGAGGGACTGCAAGCTCCCGCGCACCTGCCTGCATTCACACCTTTAAAGCACCAGCTTGAAGTAGCCAGAAGAGTCGTAGAAGAAATGAATGGGAAAGCCATTCTAGCAGATGAAGTGGGACTTGGAAAAACCGTAGAAGCAGGACTCATTATCAAAGAATACATGATTCGTGGACTTGCCAAAAAGATTCTCATTCTCGTCCCCGCCTCCCTTGTGTCTCAGTGGGTACAGGAGCTGCGGACGAAATTTTATATTGATGCTGTTGAACAAAAAAAGAGCTATGTGTGGGAACAGTGTGACGTAGTCGTTTCCTCTATTGACACAGCCAAAAGACAGCCGCATCGAGACACGATTTTATCGATTGCCTACGATATGGTCATTATCGATGAAGCACACAAACTGAAAAACAATAAAACGAAAAACTATGAATTTGTGAGAAACCTGAATAAGAAGTTCTGCCTGCTGCTGACAGCCACACCTATTCAAAACCGGATCGGAGAAATATTTAATCTTGTTTCCCTTCTGAAGCCAGGCCACCTAGGAAATGAACATCAATTTAAAGATATCTTTGCCAAAAAGGACTTGCAGCTTGAAGACCATGACCGATTAAAACAGCTCGTCAATAAAGTGATGATTCGAAACCGAAGACAAGACACAGGCATCGAGTGGACAAAACGGCATGTCAAAACGATTTCCATTGATTTCTCTCCGACAGAACAAGCATTGTATGATGAAATCTGCAAGCTGAAAGAGAATCCTTCTTATACAAAGCATATGTTTTCCATTATGACCTTGGAACGAGAATGCTGTTCAAGCCGTGAAGCAGTTTATATGACGATTAAAAAAATGCAGGAAGAAGAAAAGCATATTCTCGGATCTTCTGCTATAGCGCAAATCATGGAGAAAATCAATCAAGTGGAGCAAAACTCAAAGGCGCTTGAAGTGGTTAAACTCATTCAGCAGTTAAATGAGAAGGTCATTATTTTCACCGAATACCGCGCCACACAAATTTATTTACAATGGTTTCTACAGCAAAATGGTATCAGCTCTGTGCCATTTCGGGGCGGCTTTAAGCGGGGCAAAAAAGATTGGATGAAAGATTTATTCAGAGAACGGGCGCAAGTGTTAATTGCGACAGAAGCTGGCGGCGAAGGGATCAACCTTCAGTTTTGTAACCAAATCATTAACTACGACCTCCCTTGGAACCCGATGCGTTTAGAACAGAGAATTGGACGTATCCACCGCCTTGGCCAAGAGCGAGATGTCCACATTTACAATATGGCAACGAGCGGAACAGTTGAAGAGCATATTTTAAAGCTTTTATATGAAAAAATTCAGCTGTTTGAAAACGTCATAGGCGATTTAGATGATATTTTAACAAGAATTGATATTAAAGATGTCGAAACAGAATTGCATCAAATCCTCTTCCAGCATGAACCAGGCGGAGACATGAAAAAGAAATTAACCCAGTTTGCTTCTTATTTAACTGAAGCACAAACACCACTTTTAGAAAAAAGACAGCAAGGCTCATAAAGGAGAGTTGATCAATGGAGCAGCATGACATTCACACCTTTCTTCTCCGTTTTTTCAAGACGAATCAATGCAGCATATTAGAAGAAAGTGCAGGACATATGACCGTACAGCTGACAATTGAAATGGATAAATTGATTATGAACCGTCCTTTTTATTGGCACTGGCTTGAAAAAACTGGCGGTGTACCTGAACCGCGGCAATTGACTTTGATCACAGATCAAAAAAAAGCGGGTGATACGATCAGTGGTGAATTTATCCATTTCGGCTCCCCCCGGTTATTTCAAATATTTGAGGCGGTCAAAGAGCAGGGCCGTTTTATCAGGCTTTATGAACGAGTCAGCCCGCTCACGAACAACCAGATCGCCCTTGAGCCATGGCTTGGTCTCAATGTAAAAATTTCTTACCTTGCAGACCGGAAGAAGGATAAGCTTTTATCATTAGGCCTTCATCTCATTCGCGGAGAAGTCATTGAACAATTTCAAGAGAAGCTGGAAGTTCGTGAGCTGTCGTCTCAAATTCCCGATTATTGCTTTACGATGAGCACAATGATTAAGCCAGAGAGCGGAATCAAACGGCTCTACAGCCTTATGGAGCATTATGCCCATGAGGAGCCGGACGACTGGGCAGTGCGCGCCGTTCAAAAATGGAAGGAAGACTTCGAACTTTTAAACCAATTTTATGAAGGGACTTCAGACACATCTGTAGAATATGAAATAGAAAGACAAGCACTCAAAACTTTATACGAACCAAAAATCAGTCTTACGATTGAAAATGGCGGACTTTTTTACTTACAGCAAAAAAGAGGAGGTTGACTCATGGTCCCCTCCCCTTTTATGTGACATACGATTTTCGATCAGTCTAAAGCTAAGTTTGTCTGTTTGTATTGGGCGGAAACATGACGCAAGCAAACTATGAGGTCTTACCACCTATGTCTTTCCATTTCATGCGTTAAGTGCCTGAAATACATGATTCAGTATTTTAGGAGGGTATTTGTATGGAAAAGAAAACGAACAAATTAGACAGTGAATGGGTTCAATTATTACGCGAAGCTCGCAAGGCAGGACTAACAGTTGAAGAAGTCCGTCATTTCCTCAAATCAAATGAAAAGTCCTCTGAGTCTCCCCCTCTGGTAAGAAGTCATTCTATCAAACCTTTCTGAATGTGCTATAATATCGAAAGGAAGGTGATGACATTGATTGGCCAGCGTATTAAACAATACCGCAATGAAAAAGGCTACTCACTATCAGAACTGGCCGAAAAGGCTGGGGTAGCGAAGTCTTATTTAAGCTCAATAGAAAGAAACTTGCAAACAAACCCCTCCATTCAATTTCTTGAAAAAGTCTCCGCTGTTCTGGACGTCTCGGTTCATACACTTTTAAACGAAAAAGATGAAACCGAATACGATGGTCAATTAGATAGTGAATGGGAAAAACTAGTTCGAGATGCAATGACATCAGGGGTTTCGAAAAAGCAATTTCGTGAATTTTTAGATTATCAAATCTGGAGAAAAAAGCAAGAAGAGGAGTAAAGCGCACGTTTTAGCGCATACTCCTCCAATTGCTATGCAGACCTTGATATCAGCCTAAAGACTGGCTTTATTTTTTATCTTCGCTGTGTGCTTTTTCGTTTTCTTTCACGTAGCCTTTTTCATCCGTATGCTTTTTTGGATTGATCGTTAAACCATTCCACTGAGTCGCTTCGAAGGAAAGATCAATTTGAATCGCATCGCCTTGGTATTTATTTTGGATATAGTGACCAGCTTTATCCTTCGTCTGGTCATTGATAAATTCAATGATCATTTCCATTTTATCGTAATCAAACGGATTCTTTGGAATGCCGTCATACTCTGGAGCCACTGTTCCATCAACAGTTGCTACATTAATTTTCCCACTTTCATGTAAAAACTTCTCATCGACGGCATGACGAAGCTTTTCAAATGCGGTCTGATCCTGTTTTGACGTTAATTGATGCAAGTCAAGCAGGTTTGCATGGTCTAAAATAATATTTTTCGGATAACCATTTCCACCTTCGGCTCCAACCGTAAGAACACTCACCTGAAACTGGCTGAGAAATTCTTCAGCTGTATTTTTACCGCCATTCTTCGCGGAAGATCCATCTGTAAACTGGCTATAATCAAGACTCATCAGCACTTGGTTAATTGCTAGTGATCCCTTATTATCAAAATGAAATTCTTTCTTGATCCGATCACCAGGTTTTAAGTTCGAAAGGTTGATGGCGCCGGAGTTCTCTTTAGCAGATAAATCCAGCTCTCCTGTCGAGTAGACCGCGTTTGCCTTTTCAATATCATTAAACGCCGCCCATGTTCCCCCGCCAATTAATGCAAGACCTAAAGCCCCTGATAATACACCTAAACGAATTGATTTCTTCATTGCCATGAATAAACCCCCTAATATATTGTTTTATTGAAACCTGATTAGGTTACAAACGATTTAAGCTTGTTCCTCTGAGATATGTACATCAGCCGTGTGTCTACGATGTTTTGCTGCGCCCACAAAATGAATGGTTGAATAAACGAGCAGCATGACACCTGGTATAATAAGGAGCAAAGCAGTTCCAGCTGATGTCCCTGCATACGAAAGAAGCTTTCCTGCATAAGGAATGTTCACTCCCATATACTGCGCAGTTACCTGATCCGCTTTTACCAGCGTACCGTCTTGATACATATTATTGTCACCCTTCGTCTCAAACGCTTTATTTGCACCCTTTCCCTTCACCCCAACAATTCGGTGGGTCACAAAGGACTGATCCTGCTTTGTTTGAAACGTAATAATATCTCCTTTTTTGAGCGTCTCAGGTGAGGCAACCTGTTTTACGACAATCAGTGACCCAGCTGAAAATTCTGGTTCCATCGAACCTGATAATACTTGCTTCAATTGATAACCGAAGATCTGAGGTTCTCCTCCTGTTGTTCTTGATGACAACACGACAATAATAGAGGCTATCATCACCGTGAACACCATCACATAAAGAATACTCCCAGACATCTTCATCCATTTTTTCATAACCCCTTCTCCCCTTCGCCTATCATTTTTTCACTTTAAACGACAGCTCCATTTAGGACGCCTTTTCTTGACACTTTGAGAGCACCATCGGTTTAGACCAAAAGTACGCCTGATCAGATGCGCTAAACCCTTTAGGATAATAGATTTTAAATGCATAGCTTCCATTTGTTTTTGCTTTATCTGTCGTGACAGTCGCTGTTTCTTGCGATAACAGGGACTTTATGGAGCCCTTTTCAAGAATATGACCATCTTGTAATGGCTTCTGACCATTTCCTATTTTATGTAATTCCCACTTCCATTCAGAGTACGCAATAGGCTGTCCACTATTTTTTAGTGTCATGCTCAGCTTTTGAGGTGCGCAGACTGTTCCTTCGATCATCGTTTGATCGATAAGCTCCAATTGACTTTCATCCCATTTTTTCGGCTGACAATGCTGATCTGTCTGTTCAAAATTTTCACATGTTTTCATGACAAAGTTTTTGTGCTCAACATCGTTAAAAGAAGCATTCGTTGGTGTCATGATGGAAGACGTCAAAATCAAACAAATGGCACAAAAGAGTACAAAGAGCGACTGTTTCATTCATTCCTTCAACTCCTTGAACAACTGTTCTTTAAAAAGAACGATTATATACAGTATAAGGAAATACCTATAAAACCCAAAACGTCAAATTAGTCCATTTTGTTCTTAAACAAGAACCATTACGAGAAAATTCTCCCATTTTCTCATTTTTTCACCATATTCAATATTTTTTTGTGTGACATTTGTACTTCTTAAAACTTACATAAAAATGTAGGATTTGGTCAGGATATGAAGAGGTGAGGTGATGTTAAGTGAAATATGGAAAAATCATAATCATGCTCAGTTTACTGCTGAGTTCTATGATTCTAGAGGTCAAACCCGTTGATGCGAGAGGTTTGACTGCCGCCGCAGATCAATGGGAAACGCGGGCAGTCAAAGAAGCAAAAAAAAGATACCCGCTAACGCAAGTATTATTTAAACAAAAAGTATGGGACCGCCACCGCGATAAGGAATCTGTGAAACAGTATCATATTACGTTAAAAGACCATACAAAGGAATTTGGGGTATTCGTCACCATTTCCTATAACCCTTACTCAAACAAGGTGAATAAAGTGATTGTTGTGGAGGAATACAGCTAAAGTGGCATAAAAAAACCGCCTGCTGGGCGGCTTTTTACTTTCGTCGATGGCGCTGACGTTTTTTAAGCATCATGGATAAGCCAAACGGCAGAACCCCAAATAAACGCTGTGAAAACGGCGGTTTCGTTTCTATTTTTTCTTGTTTGTGTTCCTTCCGTTCGTCACGTGGTGTATTCATATATTTAATGATTTCCTGCGTCATATATTTTACATAGTCATTTGTTTTCAAGCACTTTCACCTCTTCTTCCTTCAAGTCTTACCAGGAAGAGGATGATTTTATACACTGGCTAATCAGGATTTGCCCATCTCATGATTTCACCGGTCTGCCCATCCAGCATTAGTTCCCGCTCATCAGATAAACCATCCTTTGTTTTCACCTTCACCAAAACAAGGACAAGTTTTTTCTTAAGATCGCATTTCATCCGCTTCAGTGTCACACGGCCTTCTTCAGTATCAATATGGGTTTTCTGTTTCGCACAAATACGTTCTACTGTGCTGGCAGCTTCACTCACACCCACCCTAAAAAGCTGCTGTTTTTTATAAAAAGAAATCGTCAGCTCTGCACTTCTCAGCTCTTTTTGAAACCCCATCGTTATCGCCCCTAGGATCAAGAGAAAAAATAAAATCGCCGCAAGCACATGCGGATAGATAAACCCTTCCTCTCTTTTCACGATTTAGGAACCACCCCTTTATATGTGAAAATAACGGCTTCATGAACCTTACCAGATCCATCTGTGACTTTCAGGATGGCTCTATGCTGACTCGTTCTCACTTGAAATTGTTTCACCTTATGCAATAAAGGAAGATGTCCAGCTTGATCCGTTCGTTTTCGAAGCATCTCTTGATATGGCTCAATCGTTACCACTCTCCCTTGATCAGAAATATACTCTAACGCTTTTCCACCTTTCACTGATTTCACAGCATCGGCACGACTTAATTCCTCATCTAATTGCAGGACAGTCTGTTTCCACTCCATTTGGGAAAATCCGTTGATGTCTTCAAATGGACGAGCTTTCTCCGCTGCTGAAAAAATCAGCCCACAGCCAAAAGAAAGAAATAGAAAGAGCTGCAACTGCCACAAAGCTTGTAAAAGGGCAAAAGCTTTGTCATCGCTCCACATGCTGAAAGCATATGGTCTCTTTTTTTTGTACTTTGTATGAAACACATCCCTTCTGTTTACGCCAATTGAAAACATACGTGATCTCGCCTCTCTTCTTTTTAATGGAAGATGTTGTCCCATTTATGAACGCTTCATTCATCTGTTCATGTAAAACCTGATAAGCTTCAAGCTTGGCTCTCACTTCCTCTTTCCCCATCATGAGTTTTTCATAGGCTGGCATGAGCACTAGGGCAGCAAATAGAAAGAGATGACAGGCAAAAAGTGTCTCAAACGTACTAAATCCTCTATTGTTTTTGAACATGGATTCGCCCGCTTCCTAAATAAATCGTCAGTTTATACGTTTGACTACCAAATTCGACAATGAGAGATCCACCGCTGCTTGGATGTCCGTTTGCATTAAAATAGATACCTTGCGAGAATGTAGAAGTTTTGATGCTGCCCTTTTTATGTTGATAAGAAGCAATGACTTCGTTACTCTTTTGATCTATTACCTGATAAGATACATGCGGCGGATGGATCCCAACATGTACACGTGTTTTTTTGATAAATGCAGTATATGATGCCAATTGAAGATCTTGTTTCATGATGTTTACTTGTCTTTTGGCTTCAGCGCTCTCTATTATATTTGGGATTTTCCCTCCCATGATCGACAATAAAATCGATAAAACAAGTAAGATCATCAGCTGTTCAATCAGGGTAAAACCCTTCTCATGTAAAAATAATTTATTCATGCTTCACGTTGCCGTTTTGAATGACAATCGCTTTTCCATTAGGACAAGTTAACCCCTTTTTGACATAACCTTCTTTTTCTAATTCAGCTAAAGATGGCGTCTTCCCATCATGCTCCAATTCATATGCCATCACTTGTGTGCTGACCATTGATTTAAGCCCTTCACAGCCCTTTGCCTGAATAGCTTGGTGATGACGTGTGATATTCGGTATGGTAATGAGTAAAAGAATGGATATTACGAGCATAACTATTAACATTTCTAACAGGGTAAATCCTTTATCATTCATGTCTCTGTCCTCCTTCTTACACTTGCTCCATTAGTTGATACATTGGTAAAAGAATAGATAAATACACGATGAGTATAAGAAGTGCTGTTACCCCATAAATAACTGGCTGCAGCCAAGACATCCATTTTTCAATTTTTAGCTCTGCATTCTCTAATAGAAATTGGCTGTACGTGTACATTTCTCTCGCAAGCATTCCGCTGGCTTCACCATGCTTGATAATGGCTGCAAAATGTTTTTCGAAAAAAGGAGACACGCTTACTTGATGGGCCATGCTTTCTCCTTTTCTTAACTCTTCCATCATTTGTTCACCTATTTCTTGAAGAAAAGGCAGGTAGCTTTGCTGTTTAAAAGCTTGCAAACCTTCGTACATCGATAATCCAGCTTGAAGCAGTCCGCTGAGCTGAAGAGAAAAAAGGTACGTATGCATCAGCTGCATCCCTTTATATAAAAAAGGCAGCTTACTCATCACCCTCAATTTCTCAAGGGTCGACTTTTTCCTAAAAAAAACAGCATAATATCCAATAAGACCGATACACAGACAACTAGTGATGAACAGAAAAGCATGAAGGAATTGAAATAGTCCAAACATCCCTTGAATCAGCCAAGACATGCGGGTATCCATCGATGAGTACAAAACAGAAAATTGAGGAATGATCATTTGCTGAACGAGTACCAGCACGACCAAAACCGTGAAGATGAGGAAAAGCGGGTAACGTAACATACGTTTAAACGTGTCTAACTGTTTGATTTTTTTCTCTAAAAAACGGGCGCTTTGTTCTAAAGCACGGGCTAGACTGCCATGCTTCTCAGAAAAACATAGTATAGCGATGACTTCCCGCTGAAAATGGAGTCTCTCCAGCACTACATAAAAAGGCTCGCCTTCGTGAAGCCACTGAATACCTAGTTTTAATTGCTTCCGCTGTTGTTTTGATAACTGGATATTCACCATCACTAATGCCTCAATCAATGTATATCCAGCCTGAATTAATTGAGCCAGTTTTGATAGGCATTCAGCTTGATCCTTTTTAGACCATACTTTAGAGGCTCGCTTCTTCATAAACCCAGCGATGGTAAGTGTTTTTTGATAAATAGCCGAGTGCCACTCCTTTACGAATTAATCTTTGCAGTGTTTCATATGACGAGTGAGCATATTCTCCTTTAGCCTCCTTGATACACTCACCAAGCTCTTTTCCGAACAGCAGTTCAAATACATTTGTTCGTCTGATCGGTCGATTTAATTTACAGTAAAGCTGACATCTTTCTCCGCAAAAAGGACAGGTGAGCTCGATTAATCGCTGCGCAGCAATCGCAACCATCGTTTGCTCAAGTTCATTCATCGTGACACCAAATTCAAGCATACGATAAAGGGCTCCTTTTGCGTTTTTTGCATGGAGCGTACTCAATACTAAATGGCCTGTCAGTGCTGCTCTAATCGCCGTTCTAGCCGTTTCAGCATCTCTTATTTCTCCTAGCACAATCACATCTGGATCATGTCTTAAAATAGCGCGTAATCCTGCGGCATATGTGATGCCGGCTTTTTCATTCACTTGAACCTGCAGCACTTCTTCATTCCTTGTTTCGACAGGATCTTCAAGGGTAATAATATTTCGGTTAAAATTCTTTTTTGCAAACTGGATCAATGAATATAGTGTTGTCGTTTTCCCTGAATTTGTTGGCCCAGTAAATAAAATGAGTCCATGCGAGTGGTTTAAAAAGGATAATAATCTGGCTGAGGCTTTCGGAAATAATGATAGATGTTTTATTTTCGGAACATGATCCTGCGGCAATATTCTAATCACTAAGCTCTCATCATTTACTGTCGGCAAAGTAGACATCCGAATAAACACTTGACCGTTTCTTAGCATCACAGCTAGTGAGCCATTTTGCGGTCTCCTTTTTTCCCCGATATCCATAGAAGATAAAAATTTAAAATGTGCAATAAGCCTCTCTCCGCTTTTTTTATCAATCGTTCGCTGCTGGATTAAATCTGAGTCAACACGAAATGACACAGAAGCTTCCTTTTCTTTTGGCACAATATGCACATCAGAAGCCCTCATGCGGCATGCTTCTTCTAGCAGCTCTTGCCTTAAATATTCAATCCCATACAAGTGGATCACTCCTTTCTCTGATCACATTGTAGAATGGCGGAACGTGAATGACAAAAGAGCAATTTATGATTTTCATGACTAACAAATGATGAAAACCCTCAACTCACGATGCAGTACATCATTTTTTAGAAAAGAGCATATAAAAAAACCTGACTTTTACAAGTACAGGTTTTTTGGTCAAGATGTGGCTTCTTGCGGCTGCTCTTCAAAGATACGAAATCCTCTTTTTTCTAACGCTTTTGCAAGGCTATGCTCAGTATTTACTTTTGAGAAATCAATGCCCAGTTTCACTACAGTTTGAGCGATCTCTGGGCGGATGCCTGAAATAATCGTCTCAATTCCTAGCAGCTTCGCACTATCGACCACTTTAAACAGCTGATAGGCCACCATCGTATCAACAACGGGAACACCAGAAATATCAATAAATAAGTGCGTTAGACGCAATCTTGAAGCCTGTTCTAGTACGGATTCCAGAATGATTTTGGCCCGGTACGTATCGATTTCTCCGATCAGCGGCAAAATCCCGATTTCCTTTGATACTGGAATAACAGGTGCACTCAGTTCTTGAATCATCTCTCTTTGTGCATTCAACTGACTGATTGTCACGCGGTCATATTCTTCTGATAAGCGCTCAATCATATCATCAAATGTGGCGTGAAAGTGCTGATTCCACTGACACACATCTTGCAGCGTCACTTCAAGCTCTGTTTCTTGGGTGAATGTCTCAATTCTCGAACAGAAAATGTGGCGGAAAATCTTAAACTGTCCAATGATTTCATATAGCGGCACCTCGTGCACTGCTCGATCACGTGCAATATCAACAGACCACTTTTTCAAATGGTTTTCTACTTTGTCAGACAGTGTCACAAGCGTGGCTGCAATGGTTTGAATAAACGCTGTGTTCTGTTCCTTCAGCTTCTTTTCCGTTTCCTCTGAAGCATGTTTAGAATATAATGAGCCTTCTTCTGTTCTTGTTTTTAGCCATTCTTCGGTCATGACAGGGGCTTCTTTTAGGATAAATTCATATAATTGCTTAGATTTTTCATTTTTCATTTACTTCTTTCGCTCCTTTTTCACTAAAACTCGTGACATACAACTTTTATGTATAAATGACCGCAGATGGTGAACAATATCATTACACGTTTGATATTGGGCTATAGCCAAGTGGTAAGGCAATGGACTTTGACTCCGTGATCGTTGGTTCGAACCCAGCTAGCCCAGTTCAGCACAAAAACGAAGACGGCTGAAGCATGTTTCAGCTGATCTTCGTTTTTTATTAGGAAACTGATTGATGAATCGCTTTCTTTTTTGATATTTTCATGAGTTCTCCTGGATTATAACCTACTACCAGTTTATTTCCATCAATAATGATTGGTCTCCGTAGCAGCTTTGGTTTTTCAATGAGAAGCTGTAAGACCTCGTTTACTTTTAAGTCATTAATATTTAAATTTAAGCTTTTAAAAGCCTGACTTCGTGTGGCTAAAATTTCATCCATTCCTTCAGTTGTTAAAGAAAGAATCTTTTTTAATTCATCTAGTGTTGGCGTTTCTCTGAAAAGGTGACGCTCTTTAAAATCAATTTGATTCGCCTTTAACCAATGTTTTGTTTTGCGGCAAGACGTGCAGCTCGGGTATGAATAAAAAGTAATGTCACTCATTAGTCTTCCTCCTTAGGTCGTTAACCTTTTCTCTTATGGAGTAAGTACCCTCATGTTTTTCAGCATAAACACTTTTTCATCATTTTTTCAAAAAAATTTTTTCTACATTCAAAATAAATTGTTCACATGATGTCAAAAATGTAAATGTTTACATAACAAGTGATGATCAGCTATAATATGAATCAAAGGGGTTTTTAAGGGGAGGGAAAGAAATGAATCGCATGTTCCGCGTGCTTGGCTTTTGGACGGGTATTTTTGCTGTCATGTTCTATTTAGGACATATGAAAGATGCATCGCTGCTGTTCTTCGGTCAAACCGTTCTTTTTGTATTTTTATCCTACTTGAATTTATCCGAAAGAATGTATATTTACATTTTCGGAGCGTATTTGACGATTTTCTTTGCCGGATTTACATATTATTCGATTTTCATCATGGTTCCCGGTACCGGACATTAATTGAAAAAAGCATCTCTTTTAAAGAGATGCTTTTTTCATGCCTGCAATTAAAGAGAAAAACCATTAATAAACGGATTTTGCTCCTGCTCTGTCAGCACAGTCGTTTCCCCGCCATGTCCGCTTAAAACAAGAGTTGATTCTGGCAATGACAATAATTTTTGATGGATTGATTGTAGCAGCACTTCCTGACTGCCGCCTACTAAATCTGTTCTCCCGATGCCGCCTTCAAATAGCGTGTCACCAGAAATAACAAAGCCCTCTTCCGCCGAATAGTAAGACACACTGCCTGGTGAATGCCCTGGTGTATGGAACATTTCTAATGTAAACGATCCAATTTGAAGCGTTCCTTCTGACGTAATCAATTTTTCAGCTTCTTTGACCGTAATTCCATTCCCAATCAATCGAGCTGAACCGTTTAATTCAGCGTTCGTGAGCCATTCTTTTTCATTTTCGTGTACATACAGCGGCACTCCCCACTCTTCGCGCACCTCATCTGCCGCGCCAATATGATCAAAATGAGCATGTGTCAATAAGACAGCAAGCGGTGTAAGCTGTTTTTCTTTTACATAGGAAATCAGCTTTTGCGCTTCACCGCCTGGATCAAAAATTAAGCACTCTCCCTGCTCATTTTTCCAAATATATGCGTTCGCTTGTACATAGCCTAGTGGCATTCTTCTCCAATTCATTTTCATCACCTACTTTATTCATTCTTTTTTATTATGAAGGCTATTCAATAAAAATTCAAACAATCGTCAACTGGAATCTACTCGACAAGCTATATGAAAACGGTTAAAATGAAAAGAAAGGAAATCAAGGGGATTGATGACAAAGGGGGACTTTCACATGATGCTCGTCATTATTTTTGGTCTAGTCACGATTTTAGCTGCGCTCGGTATCTATCGCTCACTAAAAAAAGTGAACGTACTTGCCATCGCTTTTGCAGGCGCTACATTTTTGGTTTTTGGATGGTTCACTGTCATGACCATCATCTATAGCGGTTATCCAACTGCACATTAAAAAGCCTGCATTTAGCAGGCTTCAGATTGTTGACAAAGGGCTAAAATGGTCTTGATTTTAGCCCTTTGTCTTCTTTTCAGCGTGATAGAAAACCTTTGCAGTCTAGGAAGGACGAGCACCGGAGCGCAGACCTGACAAAGAATGCGAGGGTTTGTCTACACGCTGAAAGCCTGCTTATAGCAGGCTTTTTTTTATTGATTTAAATGCTTATTCACGCTTTCTAATTTGCTTGTAAGTGTTGTGGTTTGATCCCGTCTGTCATCGATGCGAATATTGGTCGCTACTCGGTGCAATCCCTTTTCAAAAGGGGCTTCATGAATGCGCTGAATGACCTCAAATAAAACGGATAATTCGCCTTCAATTAACGTATTCATCGGTGTTAATTGATATTTGATTTTTCCTTCTTGTTGAAAGCCTTCTAAAATTCTTTGTACATCTGCTACGTAAGCACTGACACTTGGTGTTTCAGTGCCTATTGGAATGATGGTGACGTCTGCTATAGCCATAATTTTTCCCCTTTCCATTAAATTCTCATGTTTTCTCGTCCTCATTGTAACCTATCCTCATTCAATCATGCCATGCTTACGTTGCGTTTACGGCAGGTTTGTCTCGTTCTATCGTCAAATCCGCTCTCTCTACCTTCCCGATCTTTGTAAACAGAAGCAGGCATATACCTGAAACAGCTTCAATGATACCGCCAGCCGCAATGACATACCCAGATCCAAATAGGGTTGCCATATAACCGCCAATGAGGGCGCCTAACGGAATCATCAAGTAGGAAATCATGTTAATGATCGCATACACTTGCGGCTGATCCTCTGCCTTAACTGACAATTGAATCATCGTATGTTCGGGTACGTTAACTGCACTAATGGCTGCTCCTAAAGCAAAAGCTGATATAAACACAAGTGGTAACAATGCGTTCATACCTGTGATAAAGAAGGCAATTCCATCAACAATCCCAGCACCTATAAACAGCAATCCATACCGATTCACTTTTATCTTTGTCAAAACAAATCCCATCAAAAATGCCCCTAGTGCGGTAGTGACTTTGATGAACGAATAGACGACCGGTCCACTATGTAAGTCTTCCGTTAAATAAATAACAGACAATGCTTCCCATGGTGCCGCAGCAAAGTTTGAGCAGACACAAAAAATCGCTAATGGAAACAAAATATGATGGCTTTTAACAAGTGAAAAACCCCGAATTAATCTTTTGCCGTAAGATAACCCTTTTTTGGCTTTATCGATGATGAATTCTGTTTGATATGAAATCATGAACACCAATAAAGCGGACAAAAGGTAAAGAGGAATGATCACAAGCATTGTATAACCTACGCCTACAAACGCAATCATGACACCACAAATCGTGACCGTCACAAGTCTTACTACATGACTTGCTGATTGGATCGTTGCATTCGCTTTTTGTATGAGGTCCTCATGAACAAGCTTTGGGATAATCGATACAGATGCCGGTTCATAGGAGCCTCCTGTCGCCGAATGCAGCAGCATACAGCCAATGATGAGGACTAATGGTGTGAAACCATAAAAGTAACTAACCACGATCACAAGGATAATCGCTCCTCGTGTTAAATCAGCAAAACACATCCAAAATTTCAATTGATGCGGCTTCATCATAGGCGTAATAAATGGTCCAACAATCGCTTGAGGAACAAAGCTGACTGCAATAAAAAAAGCTGTCCCTATGGCCCCTTTCCCTCCTAGTACTAAAAGCCACAAGATGGTGTTGAAAGATAAACTATCAGCCGTAATTTTGCACATTTTAGAAACAAATAAATAAGTAAAATTTCTTTTCCACAGGCTTTGAGCACTCAATAGTCGACATCTCCCTAAATCATATCCTTTTTTTTACATCCATATCTTTCACAATAGCTTACTAGGAGGCCTTCGTCAATTGCTTCAACATTGTTTTTATTGACCATAAGCAATTGATTTTCTCAAAATATGAAAAAGCACCAGACAGGTGCTTTTAACACTTACACGCTTCCCACAAAAGCCGCTTTGTTTTTTCATAGATTGAATCAAATTGATTCATGGAAAGAGGATTTTTCCCTAGACCAAGCTCGACTGTATAGCCCTCACTATGAAATTGATAAATAAACCAATCGCGATAGCCTGCATAGCTGTCGAGATATTGAATCGGTTTGTAGCCGCTCACTCGTTCGAATCGTTTGACCGTTTCTTTTGAGATGGCTGGCTCATGGCCAAGAAACCCCCAATAGATCTCTTCTCCTTGTGTATGAAGGGCGATCAGCCGGTCAAATCGTTTTCGCAACGCAAGATTGGCCATCGCTTTCGCTTCTGGTTCTGTTAATGGCTCGCGCCCAGGATAATCCCGGTAGGACGGTGCCTTCGACTGATGACGATAGTACTCGATCTCCCAATAAGCAGGGAATTGATTGTTTAAATCCACCCCTCGAATATTTGCTTTCCATTCCCGGTAATCGGAATATCCCTCGTTTAGCAGTGTGAATTCTTCATGATGAAGACCTAGTGACTCCGGTCCATTACGAACCAAATCCACTCCATCTGGATTGACCATTGGCACGATGGATAAAGCGGTGGTCTGCAGGATATGAACCGCTTCATAATGTCTTGCCTGAACCGGATCTGACGCTGCTAAGCAAAGCGATTTCAACCATTTTAATAAAACAGACGTCGTGATCCATTCATTTGCATGAAATGAGGCATTGAGATGAATAGAATGTAAATGCTGAACAGGCTCTGTTCGGATCTCATAAATAGGTGTATCAAGCACTGAATGGCCAATAACGCTGATATGAAGAAAAGGAAATACGGCTTTCAAGCGGCTCAGCTCTTCTTCTAATCGAGCGCTATCATATTCAAATGTTCCATTAATCCAATCATCGGATTGCTGCAGTCTGTAAGGTGCAATAAATCTCTGCACATCACCTATCGAATCAAATACATGGACTCCTTCTGGAAGTCTATATCCCGGTAAAAGAAGGTTATCAGTGCTTGATTGATTAGATAAATGAAAAGCAGCTTTACCAATACCAAGCTGCTTTGCCACAGCATCCCTCCCTGCTTCATCCAGCTGCCATTCAATTTTTCCAAACGACGTTGTCTTCATTTACATCCCTCCTCTCATACTATATGAGCCGTCAGACAAAAAAAGAAAACCTCTGCTTCTAAAATAGCAGAGGTTTTTCATCTATTAGGACGCCTTTTTCAGCTCCGTTTCACCTTCTTTTTTGGATGGTGAATGGTCCGGGCTGTTTCGATCATAAAATCTAAGGAGATCTCCGTAGATGATTTGATCAGAGAATTGAAGCTCCTGCTTCGCTTTCTCTTCATAAGACTGACACACATTTTTATCATCTGCTGGCTCGCCTGTCTCTTTATTGTAGCAAACACCATCTGTAAAAATGCTGTCCTTCGTAATAAAGCTTCCATCACGGAGTACTGTAAAGTCATTCGTATCTTTTGATAAAAGGTCATGACCAAATTGAATTTGTTTACTTGTATCAATCCCTAGAAGATTGAGTACAGTTGGACGGATATCGACCTGACCGCCTACCGTATCAATTTCTTTTGGATGTTGATCCGTTACCCCTGGAATGTGTACAACAAACGGGACTTTTTGAAGCTGCACTTCTTCAAATGGCGTAATCTCTTTATTTAAGAATTGTCCCATGGCTTCGTTATGGTTTTCAGAAATTCCGTAGTGATCCCCATACAAAACAAAAATGGAGTTATCGTATAACCCAGCTTCCTTCATCTTTTTAAAGAAAAGCTTAAGGGCTTCATCTTGATAACGCACTGTAGGGAAGTACTTGTTCAGTGTTTTGCTCTTTGAATCATATTCATCAATGAGCTTATCTTCTTCATCTAAATCAAAAGGGAAATGGTTCGTTAATGTAATCAATCTCGTATAGAAAGGCTGCGGGATCGATTTCATTAATTCAGCGGACTGCTCAAAAAACGGACCATCTTTCAGTCCCCAGCCAACTGAGTTTTCTTCATTCACATCAAATGATTTAATATCAAAGAACTTATCGTAGCCAAAGCTATCGTAGATAAGGTCACGGTTCCAGAAGCTTTTGTTATTCGCATGAATAACAGAAGAGTGGTAGCCCTCATCCTTTAACAGCTCAGGTGTCGCTGTAAACTCATTACTTGGATTTGTGAAGAACACAGCCCCTCTTCCAAGTGGATAAAGAGAATTATCTACAATAAACTCTGAATCAGATGTTTTCCCTTGACCTGTTTGATGATAAAAATTAGTAAAGTTATAGCTCTTCTTGATCAATTTGTTTAAAAACGGAGTAATTTCTTTCCCGTTTAATTTTTCATTGATCACGAAACTCTGTGTAGATTCAAGTGATACAAGAATGACATTTCGTCCTTTTGCTTGACCAAATGTCTTTTCATTACGGTCCGTTTGATTTGCGCTTACATAGTTTTCAATTTCAGTTAAGCTATTGCTGTCAGCAAGAGCTCGTTGGGCGGACTGCTTCGATTGCAATACCCCATCATAAATATGGAAGTTATATAAGCTGATATTTTTCACCAGCATCTCACGGTCAAATGAGCGAGTAAGCAGTTCTGGTCTTTCTGTTTCAGCTAAACCAAGGTTAAAGAAAAATGTAGCTGCCACAAATAAGTAATATGCTGCTCGTTCTTTTCGTGAAACGGTGACATCTGTTCTAAAGGAAGGCTGTTTTTTATAGAGCCAAATTAAAATGATGATATCAACAAACATCAGTAAATCGACTGGTTCAATTAAAGAGGTAATACTGGACCCGAGGTCACCCATATTGTTTGTTTGAAATAGGACGGGGATGGTTAGAAAATCACTATAGAATCGATAAAACACAATGTTGGCTAACAAAACGAATGTTAGGATAAAGCTTGTCACGATGATGTATCGATTGCGATTTTTTTCTTTGAAAAATAAACCGATACCGAAGATAAACAAGAGAAAGCTAAGCGGATTTATAAACAGGATAAACTCCTGCATGAAATTTTCAATTTTAATATTGAAGCTAGATTTATAGATAACATAGGTTTTGACCCACATCAGCAATGTCGCAATCAGTAAAAATGAAATCGCCTTTAATCTATTCTTTCGCATTGTAACCTCCTTATGCTAAGCGCGCACCCAGGCTCTAGATATACCCTAATTATTGGTGCTTCTAGAAAAATAACTAAAGTATATCTTATCCTGTATATGATGGAAAATCAATGTCTTTTTCCTCATGACAAACTTATGAATATGCTAAACATCCAATTTCATGCCTATCTATCGCTTTTTTTCATAAAAATGACATCATTATGACTTTTTTGTTCAAGACAGCCATTTGGTTTTTGCCATCCATGCACCGCCGATAACACCCGCATCGTTTCCGAGTGATGCAATTACCACTTCAACATCGTCAGCGCAAGGCGGGAAAGCATGTTGTTTCACAATGCGCTCTACTTTACTGCGAAGAAGCTCACCTGCTTTTGAAACACCGCCGCCAATTACAATTTTTGTTGGGTTTAAAGCACTAGCAAGATTCGCTAGGACAAGTCCAAGATGTGTCGTCACTTCTTCTACGACACGCATTGCAAGATCATCTCCGTTTTCTGCCGCTTCAAATACATTCTTTGCCGATAGCGAAGCGAGCTTGCCAAGTGAAGATGTATGCTGCTCGGTTTCTAATTTATCCTTTGCAATCCGGACGATGCCAGTTGCAGATGCGATCGTTTCAATACAGCCGGTTCTTCCGCAGTTACACGGTGCTCCTTGAAATGGAACGGCACAAATATGGCCAATTTCTCCGCCAGCACCTGTCTCCCCTTGAACAACTTCACCGTTGACGATGATGCCGCCGCCAACCCCTGTTCCAAGTGTGACCATCAGGATATTTTTTGCGCCATCGCCTGCACCCTTCCACATTTCACCGAGTGCAGCAATATTCGCATCATTTTCAATGACAGATGGAAGTCCCGTCTCTGCCTCTAGGTGATCTTTCAAGGGGTAGTTTGTCCAGCCCAGATTCGTTGTTTTATAGACGATGCCAGATACTTTATCTACAGGTCCAGGTGCACCCATTCCGATCCCAATAAGTGCTGATTTCGGCATACTGATCTCAACCAGTTTATGGTCAATTGATTTGGCAATATCGACTGTGATCGTCTGCCCGGATTTATCCGTAGGAATCTCCCACTTATGCTGAATTTCACCATATAGATTAATGAACGCAAGCTTAATTGTCGTACCGCCAAGATCAATACCTACAAACCAATCCCCTGTCATATGCCCTCCACCTTCACATTGTTTTTCGATTTAATTTGGCTAGCTCCATTTGAAGAATCGTCATTGCGTTTGACCATTCGGTCCGGTCAATGATGCCCGCTGTATACATTTCCTTCAATTCGTCTGCCATAAATTCTAATTCTACTTCACGATCTCCGAAATACACATAATTTCCAAATCTCATGAGCAGCTGCTGTACATCATATAACGTTTTCATTGTTTCCACCATTTCTTTTCATCAACAGATAGGATAAGCGTATTCATAAATGCGCTTTCAGTCAAGTCATTCAACGTGTTTGACTATTTTCGATATATTGTTTCAGCTTTAAAAATTGATCATTTTGAGGATCTTGTTTTAACGCTTTCGCTAATAGATCCTCTGCTTTCGCTGTCTCTCCTTTTTCTACGTATAAAAGCGATAAATGATACAGTTTATTTGGATCATCTGGATCTTTTTCAAGCGACTTTTGTAAAAATTGAATAGCCTTATCAAGTTGGCCCTGCTGCGCTTCCGATAGTGCATAGATATGAAGTGCCTCAGCTGATGCATCTTTATCGTGCACATATTCCTCTAGTCGTTCACTTGCTTCGCTATACTTTTTCTCATCAAATAAACTTGCTGCCTCACTTGTTGCCGCTGCTTCCTTTTGATTGTCAGAATGAAACCCTGTATACAATCCAAAACCACCAATAAAGAGCAAAGCAGCACTCGCAAGAAGCATTTTGACAGGCTGGATCTGTTTAGGCAGACGGACAGCTAATGCCGTGAAAAAACCGCCAACCAGGCCGCCAAGATGCCCTGCGTTATCAATACCTGATACAGTGAAGCCTATTCCTAGGTTGATGAGGATAATGACAATAATATTTGTCCCCATCGTCCGAAAGAAAAGCTTTCGGTTTGAGATGGCTAAATATAACAGTGCGCCTAAGCAGCCAAAGATCGCGCCAGATGCGCCGGCAGCAATTGCCATATTAAACACAAAGCTCGCTATAGAGCCAAAAATGCCGGAAATCAAATAGATGAGCAAAAATCTTCCCGACCCATAAATTCTCTCAACAGCCGCTCCAACGGACCAAAGAGCAAAAGTATTAAAGAGTAAGTGCGTCAAGCCAATATGTAAAAACATTGGTGTCATCAGGCGCCACCATTCACCCTCTAAAATCAGCACATTATTTTTAGCACCAAATGCTGTTAAAGTTGCGGTATTGGTACTTCCGCCTGACAGCTCAAGTAAAAGAAACATCACCACTTGGACAGCGATCAGCAAGTAGGTGAAAATGGGTCTGCCATTTTGAAAAACGGCCAATTCTCGTTCACGCTGCTTTTCCTGATCATCAAATGCCTGAAGCACGTTTCTTTTCAGCTGCATTGCATCCTCAGCTGTATCTTTCTTCGCCTCTTCTACATCAACTGCAAGCGATGTATTCAGCCATTTTTGCAGTTCGTTTACATCGTTTTGAAGCGTGTCTGCATTGAGTAATACAGGAGTAACTGTCACCTTATTCTCTTTTTGCGGCTGACCGTTTAGGTCTTCCCAATCATCTACTGGAACATCAGTTGTAAATTGCAGCTGCAGGAGATGAAGAGATCGTTTACGCATAGCTTCTCTCAGCTGATTGATCCGATATGTTTGCTCTTCGATATCTCGAACGATCTCCTGCCTGAAATTCACATCTTTTCTATATAGACGGATGAGATCATAACCTGAGTTTCGTGGTGCTTCAAAAAATATTTCATCTTCTGGGTACGGACTTTGAATCATCTCGTATCCTTTTTGTCTAAGTTCATCAACAACTCGCCAAAATAAACTATCTATGACATTCATACATTCGCGCTCCATTTTTTACATTATTATAGCAAGAATCGTTCTTATCCGCATTTCTAAACAAAAAAATCCCGGCTTTTGCGGGATTAGAATGCTTGGCGAATAAATTTCGTCCGAAAATATGGGATTTTCATCAGCCATTTAATCAAAAAGTGCCGGACTTGATTTTGCCCTAAAACCAAATTCATGAGCCGATAACGATTTTGCACGAGAACGAATGCAAACAGTGTGAACACAATGCTCCAAATCATTTTATTCATCATATTCCCTCCTATGTTCGTATCGTGGCTTAAATAGGATTTGTTTATGCATGAACCATCGTTTTTATCGCTTAAAAGGTTCCTTTCATAAGCAGGCCTTCACAATCTAATCCCTTGTTCTTTTGATTGAATATAATAGACCTCTCCGCACTCTGATTGATCATAAGAAACATCAAATGGATGAAGTTCGATTAAATCCTTGAAAGTATGAGGCAGCTTACAATTCTGCTCTAACTCCTCCACCTTGTGCGGGAAGTAACTGTCGTATGGATTTGGTGTATGAACATATACAGCGTCTAAACCAGGGTCATGTTCGTGAATACAAATCCAAGTTTGGTATGGCTTTTAAAGCTTTCAAGCTGTTTTACACGCCTATGATATAAAGCGATATGAGCTTTGATATGCTCTCTTCTTATTTTATAGCTATTTTCCCCGACTCCAAAAAAATCAAGGTGCGTATGCCTAAAATAAAACCATAAATCACGATCAAGTTTTAAGTCACAAGTATTCACTTCCTCCCACATATTACGGAAGTATCTTTTCTTTCCACGAAATTTTTTCAAAACATATCCCCCGTCAGCTAAAATGCCTTTTAATGAAGAATGTTGATCGCTATCGTGCATGTGACTTTTGATCATAAGCAAGCACCTTCGCTCAACAAAAAAAGCCCGTTCATATGTATATGCAGCGGACTTTATTTTAGATATATGGTACCTTTCTCACTGACCATGATTGAGACCGGGATGTCGTGCGTTTCAGCCGGAATATGCTCGGTTTGCTGTACTGTTAAACAAAGGGCAAGCGTTTCGCCGTGATAGTCAGCTAAGTAGCGGTCATAATAGCCGCCCCCATATCCGATACGGTAGCCTTTTCGATCGAAGCACACACCAGGCACAATGATCAAATCGATTGATTCTTTAGATGCAGTGGCCGACGTCAGAGGATCTGGCTCCAATAGCCCAAAGTAGCGGGAGATCATTTTCGTTTCTGGTGTATATTTATAAAACGTCATCTCTTTTGTTTCCGGAAAACAGGTGGGTACACATACTGTTTTCCCCTCCCGCCATGCTTTTTCAATGAGAGGCATTGTCGGTACCTCTTTTCCTCTAGACATGGTAAGTGCAACCGTATTCGCTTGTTTCCATGCTGGCAGTTGAAACAAGCGCTCATGAAGTAAAGCGGTGCTTCGCTTGAATTCTTCGGCACTCATCTGGTCCAGCTTGGCTAATGTTTGAAGGCGAAGTTCCTTTTTCACACAGATCATCTCCCATCATAAAAAAACAGCAGGAAAATTCCCTGCTGCTTACTTTGTTTCACGATGTAAAGTTTGTTTTTTATCACGTGAGCAATACTTTTTGAATTCAACGCGATCTGGATTGTTTCGCTTATTCTTTTTAGTAATATAGTTACGCTCACCGCATTCAGTGCAAGCTAGAGTAATATTTACGCGCATGTTTTTCCCTCCAAACTAAAATCAATTCACATTCAGACCTAACTATAATACCACTTCTAGCTTAGGAATGCTAGAATGTTTTTTCACCAATTTGAATTTCAGTGCAATCCCTCCATGTTCTGATCCATATCGCACGGTCAATTCATGAAAAATAGCCTGCTCCCCTATAAAACCTCAATCTTTGTCGTACTGTATACATGAGAAACCCTCTTTTATTTTGACAGCGAGCAAGATTTTCATACTCGTTTTTCATATAAAAAGAAAAAAGATGAAAAAAAGGTGATTTTTTCAGCAATTCCTTTTGAAACTAGCTTTTTTATGGTATAAAAAAGAAGGGTCGAAAACTGTCTGAAACAATCATGAAAGCCTTTTATGGCTTTCAGCATTAAAATATGAATAAAAGGTGATGAAACATGGAAATTGCAATTATCGGATTGCTTGTTGTCAGTATCGTACTGATCGCATTCTCATATTTTCAAAGAGAGCCGATTAAAGAAGTCGAGCAGGAACTTGAAACACTTCAACTATCTGCAATGCAAGAAATCTATAAACTGAAAAAGAAAATGAAGGTTCTTGAAGAAGAATTGCTTGAAACAAACATTGTCGTCCGCAAACATTCAGAAATTGATCCATCTATCGCAAGACAAATCATTTCAAAGCATCAAAATGGCATGTCTCCTGAGGCCATTGCGCGCGCTGAGCATGTATCTGTAGATGAGGTCAACATGATCATTAAAGACAATGAGAAGGTGCTTGTATGACGAAAAAAAGCATCCAAACGTTTGCGGCAGGTATGATTCTTGCAACTGGTGTTCTGGCGATCGTTTTTTTCCTCACTGGAAAAGATGAAGCGGCGGCTGATACAACCACAAAAGAAACGCTCGCAGCGAAAGTAACAGACACCGATGTGAAAAACTATTTAGACTCTAAAAAAGAAGTCTCTGTCAGCCGTGAAACATATCAGCAGCTTCTTGATTATAAAGAAAAAGCACTGAAAGCAAATGAAGACGGCGATTCTAAAAATGATAAAGAAACATCGGACAAGCCTAAAGGCAAATCGGTCAAATTTGTTATTAAAAACGGGATGAGCACAAGTGACGTTTCAGACATGCTTGAAAAAGACGGAATTATCAACTCGTCTAAAGATTTTAATGATTACGTGATTGACGCCGGCTACCATAAAGAAATTCGTGCAGGCAAGTTCAATTTAAAAACAGGGATGACGTTCAAACAAATCGTCAAAGCCTTAACAAAATAACAGCAAAACCCCCTGGCGGCGCTGACCTCCAGGGGGTTTTATTATCCAAATCGACCAGATATATAATCATTTGTTCTTTGATCATTTGGCTCTGAGAACATCACATTCGTATCATTGACCTCAACAAGCTCTCCCATTAAAAAGAAGGCTGTTCTATCTGATACCCTCGCCGCTTGCTGCATGTTATGCGTCACAATGGCAATCGTGTATTTCTCTTTTAATTTCATAATTAATTCTTCAATCTTTAATGTTGAGACAGGATCAAGCGCTGATGTTGGTTCATCCATTAGTAAAATGTCTGGGCTCGTAGCAATAGCTCTTGCGATACAAAGACGCTGCTGCTGACCGCCGGAAAGACCTAATGCTGGTGCATTTAATCGATCTTTCACTTCATCCCAAAGGGCAACATCACGAAGCGCTTTTTCAGCGATTTCTTTCAATTGCTGCTTGCTCTTCACGCCATGAATTCTTGGTCCGTAGACGACATTATCAAAGATAGACTGAGGGAATGGGTTTCCTTTTTGAAAGACCATCCCGACGTTTTTACGCAGTTCCACTAGATCAACGCGGCCTTTTAAAATATTGTCGCCGTTATACATCATATCTCCGGTGATTTTCACACCTGGCACTGTTTTGACCATAAGATTTAAGGTCTTGATAAACGTTGACTTTCCGCAGCCTGACGGACCGATAATTGCTGTGACTTCATGCTCTTTAATGTCTAAATCAATATGCTTCAGTGCGTGATGCTGTCCGTACCAAAGGTTCATATCATTCACACGAAACACTTCTTTTTTTGCTGTTTCAGTTGCTACTGCATTCATCAAAATCCACCCGCCTTATCCAAATCGACCATTGATATAGTCTTCTGTTTTTTGCTGCGCAGGACGTGTAAAGATACGTTCAGTGGCATCATATTCTACTAGATCACCGTTTAGGAAAAAGGCCGTATGATCAGATACACGTAACGCTTGCTGCATGTTGTGAGTCACAATGACGATCGAATAATCATTTTTCAAATCTGATAATAGCTCTTCAATTTTTGCATTTGAGATCGGGTCTAGGGCAGAAGCAGGTTCATCTAATAAAAGAACGCTGGGCTTCATCGCAAGTGTACGGGCAATACAAAGGCGCTGCTGCTGACCGCCGGATAATGACAAAGCTGAGCGGTGCAGACGATCTTTGACCTCATCCCAAAGCGCCGCTTTTGTTAAGCTTTCCTCTACCGCATCATCAAGCACTGATTTTCTTTTTTCTCCCGCATACTTTAATGCATGGGTAATGTTATTGTAGATCGATTTAGGAAATGGGTTTGGCTTTTGGAAAACCATGCCGATTTCTCTTCTTAAATTCACCACATTAATGCGGTCATCCAAAATATTGAGTCCTTCGTACATGATCGCACCTTCACTTCTCGCACCTGGGATCAAGTCGTTCATGCGGTTAATGCTGCGTAAAAAGGTTGATTTCCCGCAGCCAGATGGGCCGATTAATGCGGTAATTGCGTTCTTCTCAATTTCAAATGAAATGTGATTGACCGCTCTTTTTTCACCATAATAAATGCTTAAATCCTGCACCTGTAAAATCTGTTCCGCTTGAAGTGGAGCCTTTTTTGCTGCAATCTCTTTTTTTTCTGCTAGCATTTGAACCATATCCCCTTCACACCTCTCTCACATTATTTTGACGTAAGCTTCTTATGAATAAATGAACCAAGCCATCTAGCTGCTAAGTTGAATACTAAAACTGAAAGCACAAGTACGGCTGATGCACCATTTGCAATGGCCTCTGCATCTGGAATGATTCCTTGTGTATTGACGTTCCATATATGAACGGCTAATGTTTCTGCCGGTCTAAAAATATTCAGCGGTGACGTATCAGAAAATGGACTCCAGTTTGTAAAATCTAGACGCGGTGTGGTGAGACCTGCTGTGAAAAGAAGCGCTGCTGCCTCCCCGAAAACTCTTCCTGATGCTAAAATCGCACCGGTAATAATAGAAGGAATCGCACCTGGAATCAGGACCGTCTTCACTGTATGCCATTTCGTTACACCGAGCGCTAGTGATGCTTCCTTTTGATCCTTCGGTACAGAGCGAAGCGCGTCTTCTGTCACCCTGACCATCACTGGCAAGTTAAACACCGTGAGCGCAAGAGCTCCTCCGATGATCGTATAGCCCCAGCCTGTTAAATTGACAAACATGAGTAAACCAAACATACCAATGACAATAGAAGGAAGTGAAGACAACACTTCAATACATGTGCGAATAAAATCAGTGACTTTGTTTTGAGGCGCATATTCAGCCATGTACACTCCACCGCCGACACCAAGTGGTACTGTGATCAACATTGTTATAAACAAAATGTAAAACGAGTTAAACAGCTGATCCCTAATACCGCCGCCAGAGCCAATTGCACTTGAGCGGGTTGTCAAAAAGTCAAAATTTAATTCTTTTGCACCGTTGAAGATGATATAAGAAAACAAACCAATTAGGATCGCCGTAATAATGGCGGCACATAATCCAAAAACAAACGTGGCAAAACGATCGGTCATTTTGCTATTCATTAAATCTTCCTCCTAGACGACAAGTATCTGATAATGAGTATGAACATAAACGATACAACTAGAAGGACAAGACCCATTGACCAAAGTGTATTGTTTTCAACACTTCCATACGTTGTGTGACCCATGTTTAACGTAATAATGGTTGTTAATGTACCAGCTGTATCCATAATGCTCTCTGGTAAATTACGCGTGTTTCCAATGACCATCTGAACGGCAAGGGCTTCACCAAATGCTCTTGCCATTCCAAGAACGACTGCTGTCATTAATGTTGGAAGAGCTGCCGGTACAAGCACACGTCTAATCGTTTGCCATCTTGTAGCGCCAAGTGCATAGGATCCCTCACGTAAGCTTTTTGGAAGGGAAGCCATTGCATCAGTTGCAATAGATGTAACGGTTGGCAGAATCATAATAGACAGGACAATCGTTCCTGCTAACACGCTATGCCCTGAGCCGCTTGACTTGAAATGTCCGATAAACGGCACCAATACTGTAAGACCTATGAATCCGTAAACAACGGATGGAATCCCTACAAGCAATTCAATGACTGGCTGGAGAATTTTCCGGCCCCATGCAGGTGCAATTTCTGTCATAAAGATCGCTCCTGCGATGCCTAGCGGCGCTGCAATAAGTGCCGATAGAAGCGTGACGGCGATCGATCCAAAGATAAAAGGAAATGCGCCGTACTCCGGGTTTTCTGCTGTTGGGTTCCAATTGATACTGGTTAAGAACTCAATTGGGCTTACACCATTTACGATGAAAGATTGTAAACCCTTAATGCCAAGGAAGATGGTGATGGCGATGGATACTGCAATCATTAAGAATGCGCAGAATTTCACCAAAATACTTCCTCTTACTTCATCCATTTGCCTATTTTTCTTCGAGCTGATCAGCCGATCGCTCGCTTCTGTATGTTCTATCTGCTTCATCTTTTTCTACACTCCTATGAATGTCATAAAAGGAAAAGTGAAATGCTCCACTTTTCCTTCATCAGCAATTCAAGACCTCTTACTTATCCGATTGTTTGCCTGCTGCGTCTCTTTCTACTTTCATATTAGAGACTGAGATGTAGCCTTGGTCTTTGACGATTTCTTTTTGTACTTCGTCACTCATAAGGTAATCTAAGAATTGTTTTGCTAGACCTTCCGGCTCACCTTTTGTATAAGAGTGCTCGTATGCCCAAATTGTATATTTACCGCTTTCTACATTGCTTTCTTCTGGTTTCACACCATCAATGCTAAGCGGTGTAATTTTGTCATCTGTTAAATAAGAGAATGCTAGGTATCCAATCGCACCTGGTGTTTCTGCAATCAGCTTTTTCACTGTGTTTGAAGAATCTTCTGTGATTCCTTCTGCAGGTGTTGCACCATCAAGTGCATATTTCACAAATGTTGCACGTGTTCCTGAAGAATCAGGTCTGTTAACAAGCGTGATTTTTTGGTCTTTCCCGCCAAGCTCTTTCCAGTTTTTGATTTTACCAGTGAAGATTTTTTTCAATTCGTCCTTTGTGATGTCTTTGACACCCACTTCAGGGTTTACAGCTGCGGCCATTCCAACAACTGCTACTTTGTGGTCTTTTAAAGCTTTTGCGTCGACTCCGTCTTTCTCTTCAGCGAATACATCTGAGTTACCAATTTGTACAGATCCTTCTGAAACTTGAGAAAGTCCTGTTCCTGAACCGCCGGCTTGTACTTGAATATCGGCTTTTGGATGTTTATCCATGAATTTTTCTGCTGCCGCAAGAACTAAAGGCTGCATCGCAGATGATCCTGAGATGGTAATGGAACCTGATGCCTCATCTTTGTTTGAAGCATTTCCTTTACTGTCTTTTGAATCTCCGCTTGAGCTGCTGTTTCCGCATGCTGTCACGAATGCTAACAATGCGATAGTAAGGAAAGTAAGCAGCCATAATTTGTTCTTTTTCATTTCAAGAATACCCCCTGAATAATTTGTCCTACGAGTAATACATTAAAGGTTCTTTATTAATTTCGTTTAAATGGAGTGTTAAGGTTTTGTAAATGTCGAAGTTTTGTAGAGAAATTGCGGCGTTTTTTATGAATTTTGTCAATTTATATCGGAATTTTTGAAGAAAACGTAAAAAAACGCCCACAAAAAGTGAGCGTTTTTACCTATGAAAGGTCTAGTTATTTGTTTCTGCTTCATTTTCAATTTTGTTTTTGTTTTTCGCCTGTGTATCATTGCTTTCCTGTTTTGATTTCAGTTCAAAATACTTATCTAATACTTGTTCACCAATATCATTTGTAATTGGATAGCGCTGGTTGTAGTCTTGATACACCCATGGCACGACAACGGAAATAGCCACTTCTGGATTATCAGCTGGCGCATACGCTACAAGAGTTGTGTTATACGTCGATGTACCGCGCTTGCTTTTAATTGGACCGTCATAGAATGATTGAGCGGTTCCTGTTTTGCCGGCTGGATTATACTTTTTGTTGCCAAAGTTTGAATAGGCTGTCCCTCTTGGGTTCTGCATGACAAGCTTGAAGCCTTGCTGAACGCGTTTGATCTCATCACTTGTCATGTCTAGCTTATTCAATACATCCGGTTTGACGGATTCCGTCACAGCTCCAATGCCTCGCTGCGGGTCTGACTCTCTCACTTCTTTGACAAGCTGCGGACGTAAACGATACCCGCCATTTGCAATGGTTGAAACGTATTGCGCCATTTGCAGCGGTGTAAACGTATCATACTGTCCAATCGCATAGTCAAGTAAGAGACCCGATTGTGTAGACGTTCCTCTGTAGCCCGTTGCTTCGTTTGGCAGGTCAATACCGGTTTTGACGCCAAGGCCAAATTTACTGAAATTGTAGCGGAACGTATCAAATGCTTTCGGATCAATTGGGAGCGGCTGCTTTTTACGATATTCGCTTTTCCCAATGGCGATCGCTGTTTTGAACATATATACGTTTGATGAACGCTCTAGTGCTGTTAAATCATTAATAAGTCCCATATTTTGATAGGATTTCTTCGGCGGTGAATTGGCGATATAGAGAGGTTCATCGTATTGGGTACTTCCAATATGAATAGCGCCTGTTTTATATCCAGTCAGTACCGTTGCCCCTTTTACGGCTGATCCCATCGCATATGAGGAGGTCATCGTTCCTAATGCGTAGTCATCGAATTTGTATTTTCCGTTTTTGTTTGAAATCTGCTTACCCGCAACAGAGAGAACCTCTCCATTTCTCGGGTCCATCATGACAACAAATGCGCGGTCAAGAAGCTCAGTTCCCCCTCTTTGTTTCGCACTTTTCAAGTTCTTTTCAATAATTTTTTCAACCGCTTTTTGCAGCTGAATATCAATGGTAAGCACAAGGTCTTTCCCGCTCTTACCTTCTGTTAACACTTTAGAGCTTGTGACATTGCCCTGTTTATCAGTTGTACTCTGTTCTTTTTCCTTTTGGCCCTGCAGGACATCTTCATATTGATATTCGAGATAGCTTTTTCCTACACGGTCATTTCGGCTGTAGCCGAGTGATAGATAATGCTCAAGAAGTGACTGCGGAAGACCTTCATCACTCGAAGACACACTGCCGAGCATACTGCGGAGCAGTCCTTTATACGGATAGCTGCGTGACCAGTCTGTCGTCACATCAACACCTGGCAGCTCGTCCAAATGCTCAGAGACGTAAGCAATTTCGCTTGGCTTTACATCTTCATTTTTAATAAATTGAGGCGTAAGTGCATAGCCTCCATCCATCTGCCTTTTAATGGCAAGCACTTGTAAATCTTTTTTCGTCAGTTGATTTAATTCCTTGTCTGTGATGCGTTTTAGCTGAAGCTCATATAGTTTATCATCAGAGACCTTATCGTCACCCTTTAATTCTGATTCCTTTTGAACAAGCTTTTTCGCTTCATTCGGATGCGTTAAGATCCAGAAATCTTTTTTGTCACGATCTGTGATTTTTTTCGTACTCACATGAATCATATCCGCTAATTTTGATGCCACTTTGAGCCGCTCTTCTTGTGAAGTCGTCGAGGTTCTCGTATATGTAATGGCATTCAGCGCTTTATTGCTGACAATCGTATTGTAGTTTCGATCATAAATTTTTCCGCGCGGAGCAGATGAGCTGACATTCACATCCTCTTGTTTTTCTGCCTGCTTTTTATAATCTTCTCCATTGACAATTTGCACAAATCCGAGTCTAACGACAACGCCGGTAAAAATAATAAAGGCAGCTAAAAATAATAAATTCAGCCGGATCGGAAGTGTTTTGCGCCCTTCCTTCGCGTCTTTTTTGTTTTTCTTGTTTCTCATCACATCACCTTTTCTATCAAGAAAGAAATGGCACCCCTTTTTGTGTATAAAAGGTGCCATCATCATTTTAGCGGTTTTTCTATCATTTATCTAGAAATTTGATGTTCCATAGGTAAGAAATTTTACCTTTCTCCCTTAATAAGGTTCGTTTGAGAAACTGGCTTTTGACCGTCAGCCTCTTTCATATCAGCTGTTTTTTCTTTCAAATGAATATCTTTTACAAAGTAATAAATGAGGGTGTGCCCCGCTCCGAGCACAACAAGTGATGCCGGGATTCCGAGCTCATCACCTAGTAAGGTGACAGACAGCAGGAACAAAACAATCGAACAAATACGGCCGGCATTTAAAAATAGCTCTCTGACCACAATATATTCAATTCGGGCCTTTCTGGCGTACCTTGCATGGCCAATGACATCATATGTTAAGGATACATAAGGAACAAGCAGGAGCGGATATCCTATTGCAATGGCTACCGCATACATCAGAAGTGATACATAGGACAAGTGGAAAACGATTAAAAACAAGGCGCCGTATAAAATCAGCCCGCCAAGCATGATGGCCTTCTTACGCCACTTTTTCTTAATCAAACGTGTAGCGAAGAAATAAGCAAAAAAGGCAACACCTGAATTCACTAAACCAAACGTCCCTAGAGCAAGCTCACTGTTTGTTGCAATAAACACAAAGACACTGATTAAGAAGACAAAGACCCCTTCACGAAGCCCTTGAAAAAAATGAGCTGTTGTAATCCTACGCCAATTCTCGTCTGCATGACGTTCTTTCCAAATTTGTTTGATCATAAATTTGCCTTTAGACTGCCTTCTTTTGAGGAAAAAGCTCATCACAACCGCTAGTGAAAACAAAAAAAGCGATAATGTGAAAATGACTGTGTAGCCTGTATCATCCGTTAACTGAGAAATGACAATCCCCGCAATGAGAGGACCGATCATGCCGGCAGTTGAGGAAAGCACCCCGAGAAATCCATTAAAGAAGTCTCTTGTTTCAGGCTCGGTGATCTCAAAGGTGAGTACATTAAAAGCAAGCCAGTAAAAACCATAGCCGATCCCAAGGACACTTCCCAATAAAACTAGCCGTGCGGCCGCTTGTTCTCCTGCCATTAAGACAATTAAATAAAAAGCGGCTAAAAAGATGACACCGAAACGAAGGACAAACGCCCGGTCTATTTTTTTTGCGAGCCGGCCAGCGAATAAAAACGTAATGGGCTGAAGTACCACAATGGCCAAGTTATAAATCGCAAGATCCGTGAATTTCCCAGACTGTTTCCATAAGTACACATTTACAAACGTATTCGAAAGCGCAATGGCAAGTGCGTATAACCCGCCAATCGTGAGGAGGAGCAATAAATCTTTTGTAACATCCATGTCCCCGAACATTTTCTTTAATCTGCTCATACCATTCATTCTCCTTTTCTACACAATAGTCTGTCTCATCAAAAGGCAGATATGTAAAAAAAGGAGGGAAAATATAAAAAGACCTGCTTCTCTTGAAAGCAGGTCTTTTCAAATCAAATCATTATTTTGCTTCGCTGTAAAGGCGAGCTACTTCATCCCAGTTCACAACATTCCAGAATGCTGAAATGTAATCAGGACGACGGTTTTGGTAGTTTAGGTAGTAAGCATGCTCCCAAACGTCTAGTCCTAGAATTGGCGTTTTTCCTTCAGTTAAAGGAGAATCTTGGTTTGGCGTGCTTGTGATTTCAAGTTTTCCATTGTTCACAACAAGCCATGCCCAACCAGAACCAAAGCGTCCTGCAGCTGCTGCAGCGAAATCAGATTTGAATTTTTCAAATCCACCTAGTTCTTTTTCGATCGCATCTGCAAGTTCACCAGTTGGTGCGCCGCCACCGTTTGGTGAAAGAAGCGTCCAGAATAATGAGTGGTTCGCATGTCCTCCGCCATTGTTACGTACAGCTGTACGAATGTTTTCAGGCACTGAGTTTAAGTTAGCCACTAGCTCTTCAATTGATTGATCTTCAAGAGCTGATACACCTTCGATTGCTTTGTTTAAGTTTGTTACATATGTGTTGTGGTGTTTTGTGTGGTGAATCGTCATTGTTTCCTTGTCGATATGTGGTTCTAATGCATCGTAAGCATATGGTAATTCTGGAAGTTTAAAAGCCATGGTTAAATTCCTCCTTAAAATATATGTACTGAAATGCTTCCTCTGTAAGTCAGCAATTCACCCTACTCAAAGAGTATCAAAAGAAACAGCTTGTTTCAACGTTATTGCTCATGTTCTGAAACATTTCAGTGTTTATTTTGTATTTAGCCCTTTTGAAAAAGTTTTAAACACCCTTTTTTACTTAGCGAAGGACATAAAATAAAAAGATCCCTAGCATCAGCGCTTGAATCAATCCTTTTGCAAAAACACCTGATACAAATCCAATTAATGAGCCTAATCCGACTTTCACACTCGTCTTCAGATCTTTTTGATGAACAAGGAGCTCTGCAATGACACTCCCAAGAAATGGACCAATAATAATTCCTGCAATGGGTATCACAAAAGGACCAGCTAATAACCCAATGGTGCTTCCCCAAATAGCTGCCTTGCTGCCGCCAAAGCGCTTTACCCCAATAAGGTTTGAGACATAATCTGCCGCAAATAAGACGGCAGTAAACATGGCTTGAATGAGCCAGAACGTCAGGGTAAGCGGCTCGAAGCTAAAGAAGAAGCCATATAGAATAAATCCGAGAACCATAAAGACCACACTCGGAATAATTGGATAAACCAGTCCAACAAACGCAATGATAAATGCACAGCCAATCAGTATCCAATACAGAATGTCCAAGACCGTGCCGCCTCCTTTTTATATGCTGTATACATTATGCCTCATTCCCTCTATCTTAACCAGTGGTGAAGGCCATACTTGTACTTGATGGATAGACATTGATACAATATGAGAAATAGAAAAGAATGTAGGAAGTGAATGGGTATTGAACGTATTTAATCTATTGTTAAAAGGAATTTATTCACCAAAAGATATTGCTAAAGCACGGTTTACAGGGATCGGTAAAGCGATTTTATTCATTTTTATCCTCTCAATTATCGCAGCAGTTCCTCAGGGGTATCATATGAGCAAAGAAATCTCGAATGCGATGTCAGGATTTCAGCATGTGATCAAAAAAGATTTACCCGACTTTTCAATCGAAAAAGGAAAGCTTCAAGCGGATCAAAGTGAACCAATAGAAAAAGAAGAAAACGGCATCACGATTATCTTTGATCCTGCTGAAAAAATAAAAGCAAGTGAGCTTGAATCAAAGCAAACGGCCATCGCTTTGTTAAAGGAAAAAGCAGTGATTGCTATTGATGGACAAATGACAGATATTCCATACCAGCTCCTTGGTGGAACGCTGACAAAAGATGAACTCGCCCGCGTCACAAATCAGAACCAAGCGATTATCATCCCTGTCATCTGTGTACTGCTATATCTATCAACTGCGGCTCTCATGTTTATCAGCGCAACATTCCTTGCGATGCTTGGTACATTTATTAAACGAATGCAGCAAAAAGAGCTGTCCTTCCAAATGCTTTGGAAGCTCTCCGCTTATTCACTCACATTAACAACGGTCTTTTTCGCCATTATGAGTGCATTAAACACGCCTGTTGCAAACTCATTTTTATTAAATTGGGTCATTAACTTTATCTTTTTATATCTTGTTGTGAAAGAAATTCCTGCAAAAAAAAGCAAATGATCCATCCAACAAGGATTTGTCTACACAATGAAAGCTCCCCCGGATCGGAGGAGCTTTTTATGTCTATTCATGCTAGGACTCATCTGGATGGATGATCGCAAACAAATAGTGATCCTCCCACACTCCATTAATCTTTACTTTTTTACGATTTAGTCCCTCATTTTCAAAACCTGTCTTTTCAAGTACACGAATGGAACCCTTATTACTCGGCTTTACTCCAGCCTCAATACGATGGAGATTCAACTCAAAAAAGGCATAGTCAATGATTAAACGAATGGCTTCTGTCATATATCCATTTCCGCCCTGCCTTTGATCGAGTACATACCCGAGCCAAGCTCCTTCTATCGGACCTCTTACGACAGAACCTAATGAGATCGTCCCAATTAAGGCACCTGTTTCATTTAAGAAAATACCATGCATGTAAGATTCATCTTGTGCACTTCTTTGCACACCGCGCTGAATCCGTTCGATTTGACGAGGTAACGTGAAGAAATCATCTTTGACCAAAGGTGTAAATTCCTGAAAATATGAGCGATTCTCAAGCTCTAATGTTAACAGTGATTCGGCATCATTTTCTGTTAGTGTTCTCACATATATATGCTGACTAACCTTCTTCATTAAATCTCCCCCTTTCTTATTTTATCATAATCGTCATATGAGCTTGCCCTCCTATTTACACCAACGACCCAAGCAGTTTTATTACAAGAGACATACTAGAACGAACTAGAACCACCCTTTTCCGCTTTTCTCCTCTTTTTGGTTCTATCATTTCAGGACATGCATAGACTGAAGTAAACTCTTAAAAGCGGTGAGTAAAATGCGGCGAATTCTTTTTTTACTAATCAGTTTGTTTGTCCTCTTTATTATCTTTTTTGATTTGAAAAATGGAACCATTCCTGTTGAGGAAAACCAAGCTGTCCCAGCAAGTGCCCTTCAAACAGCTGAGAAAAAGACATATAAGAACGTCACTGTAAAACAAGGTGAAACGGTCCTCTCCATCGTACATACAAGCAAACCGCTTGATGACGTCATTAAAGATTTCGAGGAGCTGAATCAAGGTGTGAAAGCGAACGAAATCAGGGCAGGCAGCACATATAAGTTTCCTGTCTATAAGAGATAAAACGTTAATTCCTTGTCATTCATACAAAGAGACTGTTACAATATGAACTGTAAAACACGACGTACACGGCAAAGGATTGCTTGTACACTAAGGAGCGATTGACAAGTGAGTGAAGTCACACATCGTACTAAAACGCGTCCCGTCAAAGTGGGACCTTTAACTATAGGTGGAAATAATGAGGTTGTCATTCAAAGTATGGCAACAACCAAAACACATGATGTCGAAGCGACAGTCGCTGAAATTAAACGTTTAGAAGAGGCAGGCTGTCAAATCGTGCGTGTCGCATGTCCGGATGAGCGTGCAGCAAATGCAATTGCGGACATTAAAAAACAAATTAACATCCCGCTTGTTGTGGATATTCATTTTGACTACAAGCTTGCACTGAAAGCGATCGAAGCAGGCGCAGACAAAATCCGAATCAATCCAGGAAACATCGGAAGAAGAGAAAAAGTCGAAGCGGTTGTCAAAGCAGCAAAAGAAAAAGGCATTCCAATCCGTATTGGCGTAAACGCTGGTTCATTAGAGAAAAAGATTCTTGATAAATACGGCTATCCAACAGCAGATGGTATGGTCGAAAGTGCACTGCATCACATTAAAATTCTAGAAGACCTAGACTTTCATGACATCATCGTCAGTATGAAAGCATCTGATGTAAACCTTGCAATTGAAGCATACGAAAAAGCGGCTAAAGCCTTTGATTATCCTCTTCACCTTGGGATTACAGAATCAGGTACGCTATTTGCAGGTACAGTCAAAAGTGCAGCTGGACTTGGCGCTATTTTGAATATGGGGATTGGGAACACCCTCCGTATTTCATTAAGTGCTGACCCAGTTGAGGAAGTAAAAGTAGCACGTGAATTGTTGAAATCATTTGGTCTTGCATCAAATGCAGCAACACTGATCTCCTGCCCAACTTGTGGACGAATTGAAATTGACCTCATCAGCATTGCAAATGAAGTCGAAGAATATATTTCTAAAATCAAAGCACCGATTAAAGTAGCTGTTCTCGGCTGCGCTGTTAACGGTCCTGGTGAAGCACGTGAAGCGGACATCGGAATCGCAGGCGCTAGAGGCGAAGGCTTATTGTTCCGTAAAGGTGAAATTGTTCGTAAAGTACCGGAAGAAACAATGGTCGAAGAACTGAAAAAAGAAATCGATAAAATCGCTGAAGAACATTATGCGAAAATGGAAGCTGAAAAAGAAAAACAAGCGAATGCCTAACAAAAAACGCCTGACGTCATAGTCAGGCGTTTTTCTGTTCTTGTTAAAAGAACGGGGTGATAAATATGCCTAGGATAACGGAAACAATTCCGATCCCAATTGACCACGCGCCAAGCGCATGTGCTCCTTTTCTTCTTGCAATATAACCAACGACGATTGCCGCTACCCCTAATAGCACCGGCAAGACAAATAATGAGATAATCGCAATCGCGAGTGCTGTATAGCCTATCCCTTTACTGCCTGAATCGTCACCTGCTTGGTCATGTCCTCGTCTATCTTCTCGATCTCTTGAAGCTTGATATGGCTCTGCAATTTCAGCAGCTGTTTCCTCTAAATAGCCATCATCATTACTAAAATGTGTGTCGATTTCACGATCATTTCTTCTGAAATCCTCGTCTCTTTCCATGATCAATTCCCCCTTTTGGTTAATAGAAAGGAGCTTTTTTAGTATGAGCAAAAATGTCTGTTTCATGATTGCTAAAACTTGCTGGAATTGTGAATTGATTATGTTACACTTTAAGAGTATAAAAATGAGGAGTGTGGGCATGTTACGTTTAGGAATTGATATTGATGGTACAGTGACGGCACAGGACACCTTTGTCCCCTACTTAAATGAGTCGTTCCAATGTGCCATGACACTAGATGATATGACAGAGTATGATTTGACGAAGCTTTTAAAGATTTCTCAAGAAGAATTTTGGGGCTGGATGGATCAACACGAGCCTCTTATTTATAAACAGGCAAAGCCTGCTGAGGGTGCAAAAGAGATCCTCGACGAAATGAAGCTGCAGCACAGACTGATTTATATTACCGCAAGAAGGCAGCAGCATTCGGATATCACCTACAAGTGGTTTCAAGAACATGATGTGCACTATGATGCTATTGAGCTGGTTGGCGGTCATCATAAGCTGGAAGCCGTTCAAAAGCACAAGATTGATGTATTTTTTGAAGACCATCATGGCAATGCCACAATGATTGCAAAAGAAGCTGACATTCCGGTTATTCTTTTTAACTCCCCTTATAATCAAATGCCAATTGACGACAGAATTATTCGCGTGAACAACTGGCAGGAAGCGTCTCAATGGATCAAACAATACGAACAGTGTCTGCAAACTGCTTATTAATGTAACTGAGCGAGCACCGAAGCGGATTATTCGCGAGTCTACACGCTGAAGCCGATACATTTAATGTATCGGCTTTTTTGATGGAGCAAGCTGCCCTTCTTTCATGAGAAAATGGTACAGTGCCCCCTTCATGCCTGCCTGATTCAAGTAGTAGCAAGTTTCCAGCTTCACCTGAATGTTCTTCCACGCATGCAGTGTATGTAAATGTTTTTCAATGTTTTGTAATAAATCTGCTCTTGTACTTACGCCTCCGCCAATGAGGATTTTCTCTGGGTTAAGAACAGTCGCTACATTGTAAACGCCAATGGCTATTCGCTTGTACCATTGATCCAACAGCTTCTCAATGGCCGGATCATGCTTCGCCTTTTCAAAAATTTCTTGACCGTCTATTTGAGCACTTTGCGGAATTCCTTGCTTTTCTTTATAGCTCCGAATTAATCCAGCCGTTGAAGCGCTGCTGTTAAGAGTTGTAAACTGGCCATTTTCCGTCTCTGTCAGCATCATGCCAAATTCACCACCGCGGAAGGATGCACCGCGCACAAGCTGACCATTAGCAAAAATACCCCCGCCGACACCCGTGCCAATTGTCATACAAATAAAGCTATCACAATCCTTCGCATGACCGCTGTATTTTTCTGCGAGAGCTGCACAGTTCGCATCATTTTCCACTTCTACACGAAGAGACGTTTTCTCTTCTAAAAGTGTTTTTACATTTTGACCATTTAAGGCGATGATGGCGCCTGCAAATTCTGTATAACCTGATTCACTGTCCACAAAACCTGGAAGACTGATGGCGATACCGCTGACATCCTGCATCCTTTGATATTGCCTGACCACATCCGCCATGGCTTCTAAAAACGGTTCAAGCTGCCGGCAGTTCGTTTCATAGTCACCACTTGTGACAAGCTCCCCATCCTGATCCATTAATCCATGTTTTGTTCTCGTCCCGCCTACATCAAACACGACGTAATAGGCCACTTTTACCCCTCCCTTTACTTTAAAAAGTAGTACCTTGATCTCATTTTAATGAAACAGCCTCCCTTTGTAAAACGTTTTCAAAAGACAAAACAAAAAAGCCAGCTCCATGGCTGGCTTTTTCATGAGTGAACTTCCTTCGGTTCGCAAGAAGGACATGTTCCATATATTTCAAATTTATGTCCACTAATATGATAATCCTCTAAATCAGCGTCGAGCTTGTCCATAGGGCAGGCATCGATCTCTTTTGTTTTCCCGCATGTAAGACAAATAAAGTGATGGTGATGATGGGAAAATGAACATTTAAAACGGAAAAGTTTCTCCCCTGACAATTCCGTTGTTTCTAATATTCCAAGGTCTTCATATAGTGACAAGTTTCGATAAATCGTATCAAAGCTGAGACCCGGGTAGTCTTCACTTAGTGCCGTCAGCACATTTTTAGCGGTCAAGTATTTATCAGAATCAGAAAACAATTGAAGCATGTCTTCACGTTTGCTTGTATATTTGTAGCCTTTTTCCTTTAATAAATCAAGCGCTTCTTGTACGTTCATGTTGATTCCCCCTTCTGAATTTCCCAATACTAATACACCCGATTAAAATCAAGATAGACAGCATCACAATGGTTCCGCCTGGCGCTAAATCAAGATAATAGCTTAAAATCAATCCGGCCAATACAGACAATTCACCAAACAAGATCGAAAGGAAAATCGCCTGTTTGAATCCTTTGGCAATGCGGATACTTGCTGCAACAGGAAGCGTCATGAGCGCCGACACAAGCAGTGTACCGACGATACGCATCGATGCCGCAATGACAAGTGCAACAACTAAGATAAAAATAAAATGAATCCATTTTGCTGAAATACCAGAAGCCTTTGCATGCTCTTCATCAAAAGAAAGCAGAAACAATTCTTTATATAAAAGCACAACAACTAACACAACAACGAGTGAGATCCCTACAATAATCCAAAGATCAAGTCTTGAAACCGCACTGACACTTCCGAATAAATAACTAAACAAATCTGTATTAAAGCCATTCGCTAGTGAAATGAAGATGACGGAAATCCCAATACCACCTGATAAGATGATGGGAATGGCAAGCTCCTGATAATGCTTATACACGGAGCGCAGGCGTTCAATAAACAATGAACCTGCCACAGAAAAAGCCATTCCTAAGTAGAGCGGGCTTACCCCTGTCAAAAGGCCAAACTTTTTATCAAGAAATAAACTTGCGGCAATACCGGCAAGGGACACGTGACTGAGGGCATCTGCAATAAGCGAAAGCCTTCTTACGACAATAAATACACCAAGTAAGGGCGCAATAAAACCAATCAGTAACCCTGCGATAAACGCATTTTGCAAAAATTCATAATGAAAAAATGGAAATAGCATTATTCATGTCCCCCATGATGGTGATGGTCGTGATGAATCACTTGAATGTCATGCCCGTAAAATTGGGATAGCGCCTGATCATCCATTGAATCAAACGCTTCTGCATCCCCGTGGAAATGCAGTGTCTGATTTAAACAAGCCACATGGGTGACTTTATCAGAAACGGTGCCAACGTCGTGTGTGACGAGAATTAAAGACATTCCTTTTTCTTTGTTCAATGTTTCGAGTAGCTGATAAAAGCCTTCTACTGTCCGCTGGTCCACTCCAACCGTGGGCTCATCCAAAATGAGCAGCTTCGGCTGACTGACAAGCGCACGGGCAATAAATGCACGCTGCTGCTGGCCGCCAGAAAGCTCACCGATGTTTTGATGCTTTAAATCTTGTATGCCAACTGAGCGAATGGCATCTTCCACTTGCCATTTATCCTGTTTGCTCATTCGTTTAAACAAACCAATTTTTGCGGTCAGTCCGCTTGCGACGACCTCATATACAGAAGCAGGGAAACCTGTATTAAAGCTATTCGCCTTTTGAGAAACAAATCCAATTTGATCCCAGTCTCTAAATTTTGAGACAGGCGTGCCAAATAGCTTTAATTCACCCTGCTGTGGTTTAATGAGCCCAAGCAGGCATTTTAATAAAGTTGTTTTACCAGAACCATTCGGTCCAACAAGTGCTAGAAAGTTTCCTTCCTCTACTGTTAAATGAATGTGATCAATGACATTTCGCTGTCCATACGAGTACGAAATGTCCTTCATTTCAATAATTGGCTTTGCCATGAATCTTTCCACCTTTAATCAATATAAAAAGAATGATTACGATTTATACAACAAAAAGAAAATGGCTTTTGCCATTTTCTCTGTCCATACATACATTTCATTATATAAAAGAAAGATAAAAAAGTAAAATAAAAGCTAATGAATGGCTGTTTTGAACTTACCGCCTTTTGTTTCATGCGTATCCATAATCGTGATAAATGCTTGGTCATCAATTTCAAATACAATAGATTTCAGCTTTGTAATTTCAAGCCTTGTGACAACGGCGTAGATGACATCTTTTTCTTCATCTGTATAGCCGCCTTTTCCTCTCAGCTTTGTCGTTCCCCTGCCGAGTCGATGCAGAATCGCATCTGAAATTTCATCATAATAGTCTGAGACGATAATGACAGCTTTTGTTTCATCAAGCCCTTGAATAACAGCATCAATTGTTTTCATTGCCAAATAATATGTCATGACAGAATACATAGCCTGCTCTGGTCCGAAAACAAAGCCAGCCCAAATAAAAATGAACACATTGACGATCATGACAAACTCACCGACGGAGAAAGGAATTTTTTTCGTCAGAAGAATTCCCAAGATCTCTGTTCCATCCATTGAACCTCCATTACGGATGACAAGTCCAACACCAAATCCAAGTAATAGTCCGCCAAATACAGTGGCTAAGATCGGCTGTGTTGTAAATGCCTCCACATGATGAAGTGAAGATTCAATCACGGCTAAGCTGACAATCCCAATCACAGTGGAAATCAGAAAGGTTTTCCCAATATGCTTGTATCCTGATATCATAAATGGAATATTTAAAATGACAACAATCGTCGCAAAATTAATAAACGGGTTATCTGTAAAGAGATAATCCAAAATAAGCGAAATGCCGATGATGCCCCCATCAATAATATTGTTTGGCACTAAAAATAATTCAATGCTGACTGCTGCACATGCAGCTCCTACTAGAATCAGAAAAATTCTCAAAATAAAATGAGGCACTGATTCCTTTCTATGCTGTTTACTATTTGCCATACGTTCTCCCTTCTACACAAGTTAAATTTTCAATGAACATTTTATCCACTTTACTATTTTATCATTTCACAGAATAAAATAAAATTTTTTGCACATTTTCCGTTTTCGCCCATACATTGTTACAGAGGGGAGGAATGGAATTGATTTTAATTCAAAAAATTGTCCTGCAGCGGCTCAATCAGATCACAGCAAATGATCTGTTAAGGTATGCGAAACAGTATGGCGTCAGTTTAACGTCTCATCAAGCTGCTGAGGTGGCCAAACTCATGAACGGGAAAAACATCAATATTTTTAATGACTCAGAGCGCAACCGGCTTCTTAAGCAAGTGGAAGCGATTACTTCTAAACAGACAGCACAGACTGTGAATGATTTGTTTAACCAGTTTACAAGTTAAGCAAAAAAGGGCCGCATTTAGCGGCACCTCAACATGTTGCATCCTTTTTTACTGACCCGTAATTTTATCTAGTAAGCCTTCATCAAATTGCTTTTCTTTCAGCATGGCAATTTCGAATTTGTAAGGTGGTTTTTTGTTCTTTTTATCTTCACCTACATAAGGCGTTTCTAGAATTTTCGGCACATCTTGAAGCTGCGGATGATGCACAATATAGCTCAGTGCATCGAAACCAATTTCACCAAAACCGATATTTTCATGTCGGTCTTTTCTTGCGCCTTGCACGTTTTTACTGTCATTAATATGAAGAACTTTGATTCGGTCAATACCAACAATTCGATCAAATTCTTCTAATACACCATCAAAGTCACTCACAATCGGATAACCAGCATCGTGCGTGTGACACGTATCAAAGCAGACAGAAAGAGCTTCGTTATGTGTCACTCCGTCGATAATTTGGGCAAGCTCTTCAAAGCTTCTTCCGCACTCTGATCCTTTTCCCGCCATTGTTTCAAGTGCAATTTGAACCTCTTGACCTTTCACAATGACTTCGTTTAAACCTTCAATGATTTTTTGAATCCCTGCCTCTGCCCCTGCTCCGACATGCGCACCCGGGTGGAGAACAATTTGTCTTGCTCCCAGCGCTTCCGTACGCTCAATCTCAGAGCGAAGGAAGTCTACGCCAAGCTCAAATGTCGCTGGATTCACTGTATTTCCAATATTGATAATATACGGAGCATGCACGACGATATCCGTCATGCCATGCTCTTTCATATGCGCTTGTCCTGCTTCAATATTGAGGTCTTCAATTTTTTTACGGCGCGTATTTTGCGGTGCACCTGTATAAATCATAAACGTATTCGAACCATAAGAGGCAGCTTCCTCACTCGCTGCAAGAAGCATATGTTTTCCGCTCATGGATACATGTGAACCAATCTTTAACAATGTTTCCCCCTACTTTCCATTACGCTTTGACTTTCTACGTTCCTGTCTTTTGATTTTATCCATCTCACGTGTCATTTTCTTTTTATATCCAGGTTTGACGGCTTTCGGTTTTCTCACAAGACGTTTTGCTTTTTCTTCAATTTCATTTGGGGCTTTTTTACGTCTTTGACGCTTCAGACGGTCATCTGCATCTCGCCATTCACCATGAACAATGGTTTTGTTTTCAAACACAACGCCCATTTTCTCAATTTGAATGAGTGCATCCTCATCAGCCAGCTCATAAATGGTCATGGCAATTCCAGATGAACCCGCACGAGCTGTTCTTCCAACGCGGTGCACATAAAAATCAAGATCAGATGGAAGTTCATAGTTAATCACGTGGCTGACGCCTTTAATGTCAATCCCGCGAGCTGCAAGATCAGATGCCACAATATAAGTGAACTCCAAATCTTCAATTTGTTTCATGACTTTTTTACGTTCGCGCGGCGTCAATCCGCCATGGAGCACACCGATTTTCATTCCTTTTTCTTGTAGGAACGATGCGATTTCATCAACAGTTGTTTTTGTATTGGCAAAAATGATCCCTAAATATGGCTGTACATTCGTCACCATTTCATGGAGCAATTTTAATTTATCACGCTGTTTAGACGGAACTAAAATATGCTGAATGTTTTCAGCTGTAATCCGTCTTGGTTCAACATGTGCATACTTTGGATTGTCCATATATTTTTTCAGGAAAGGCTTTAGTTTTTCTGGGATGGTTGCAGAGAACACAAGCATTTGCAGCTGTTCTGGCATTTGTGCACCGATACGGTCCACATCTTCTAAAAATCCCATATCCAACATTAAATCAGCTTCATCAATAACAAGAGAGGTCGCTTTGTAAACATTCAGCGCCTGCTCATGAATGAGGTCAGCAATACGTCCAGGTGTACCGACAACCAAATGCGGCTGGTTTTTTAGCTTTTGAATTGATTTCTGCTTGTCCGTTCCGCCAATGTAAAGCTTTGCTTTGATCTCTTTTTCTGGAGAAGCATTCTTTAAAATCGTTTGAGCTTCTTTGAAAATTTGATTGGCTAATTCTCTTGTAGGTGCAGTAATCACCACTTGTACCTGCTCTTTGCTTGGATCAATTGAATGAATCAGTGGCAGTAAGTAGGCATGAGTTTTTCCTGTTCCAGTTTGTGACTGGCCAATCACGCTTTCTCCTTTTAAAACAGCAGGGATGATTCTTTTTTGAATATCAGTCGGCTCATAAAAGCCTAGTTCATGAATAGCATCTATAATAAAAGGCTTTAATTCATATGTCGTAAATTTCGTTTCTTTCATGTTTTCACTCCTTAAGGCAATGCCTTTTTGCTCATCTCCTCATTATAGCTGATTTTCAGTAAAAAAACCATGTCCGCTTTTCCTACAGGAAACCAATTGGTGCTTCCTTGCATAACCTATGAAGAGAAAGAGAATGCAGTAAGGGAGGTACAAGTATGTTAGGGCAAAGGCCTATGGGCGATTTTCAGCCGCGCCGTCCCTCACGCCGGCACCTTGGAAATGGCGGACAGCCCGGAATATTTCAAAGAGGGCAGCAGCCTCCTATCCAACAGCCTTTTCAAAGGCAAGGCAATCCATTTCAGCAAATGATGCCTCGCTCCCCATCTGTACAGGGAGGCGGTTTACCCGGGATGGGCGGAATTCCAGGAGGTGAGAGCCGTGCACTAGGCGGCGGAGCAGGAATTAAAGGCATGCTCTCTAAATTTCTTCCTGGCGCAGGAGGAGCTGGAGTCTCTGGAGGTGGTGCGGGATTACAAGGAATCCAGAGCTTCACAAATCCTGCGACCCTCTCAAGCATGTTAGGAAATGTTCAAAAAGTGCTCGGGATGGCGCAGCAATTTACGCCAATGATTCAGCAATACGGTCCTTTAGTGAGAAATTTGCCGGCGATGATTAAACTGTACAGCCAGCTTGGCAGTGCGGATGATGATGAAGAAAGTGCAAAAGATGCTGATGCAGAATCAACGGAGACTAGCGCGGAAACAGAAGTGCACGAGGAAGAAGCACAAACTGACGAAATAGAAAAAAATAAAGAACCAGAAGACATCCTCGTCAAAAAAACAGCACCTCACACATCACCTGCTCCTGAAGCAAAACCGAAAAAAAGATCTGGCAGCTCTGTTCCAAAACTATATGTCTAGTGATCTTTTAACGGCGAAGTGTTCACTGCGTATAACAATCTTTGATATATACGCTTACTTTGGCTATAATGGAAGCAAGAGAATGATAAAAAGCCGTTTTTTACGGCTTTTTATATTGTTCTTCTCTAGCAGCACTTCCCTACAGGAGGACGAATAAATGAATGTAATTAAAATATCGCCGCGTGGCTATTGCTATGGCGTTGTAGATGCAATGGTCATTGCTAAAAATGCCGCACTTGATAAGAACTTGCCACGCCCAATTTATATATTAGGTATGATTGTGCACAACAAACATGTCACTGATGCCTTCGAAGAAGATGGCATTTACACACTGGACGGACCAAACCGCTTAGACATTTTAAAGCAGGTTGAAAGTGGAACAGTCATTTTCACAGCTCACGGCGTTTCTCCTGAGGTTCGTCAAATCGCAGAAGAAAAAGGCCTTGTCGCCATTGATGCGACCTGTCCCGATGTAACGAAAACACACGAACTCATTTCAGAGAAAACAGCCGATGGCTATGACATTATTTATATTGGGAAAAAGGGTCATCCTGAGCCAGAAGGAGCTGTCGGAGTAGCCCCTGACAAGGTACATCTTGTCGAAACAGAAGCTGACATTGAGGCACTCGATTTAACATCAGAAAAACTGCTCATCACGAACCAAACGACGATGTCTCAATGGGATGTCCACGACCTGATGGAGCTGATTAAAGAGAAATACCCTCACGTCGAGTATCATCAAGAAATTTGCCTTGCGACACAGGTGCGTCAGGAAGCTGTATCGCAGCAAGCTGGCCAAGCCGATTTAACCATTGTTGTCGGCGATCCAAAAAGTAATAACTCTAACCGTCTCGCACAAGTGTCAATGGAGATCGCCGGAACGCAGGCTTACCGTATTGGCGACTTAAGTGAACTCAAGCTGGAGTGGCTGCAGGGCGTCAAAACCGTTGCCGTTACTGCTGGTGCTTCAACACCAACACCTATTACAAAGGAAGTCATTCGTTTCTTAGAAAACTATGAACCAGATGATGAAACAACTTGGAAGATTGAACGAACCGTTCCTCTTTCTAAAATTTTACCTCGCGTCAAAACAAAGAAATAAAGAAACGTCAGAGCGGATATGCTCTGACGTTTTTTGTTTACATAAATTGAAATGGGTTTGTGTTTGATTCAGAAACAAAGAGCTGTACGTCATATTTTTTATCCGCACATAGCGATTGAAGCTTCGCCTTTACGCCCTCTTTCATAATCTTTTCAGCATAATGTCCTGGGTCCACAACGTTCAGCCCTAGCATCATGGCATCGTGCGCCACATGGAAATAAAGGTCTCCTGTCACATACACATCTGCACCCATTCTTTTCGCTTGATGGATATATTTATTTCCGTCTCCGCCAAGCACCGCCACTTTTTTCACAACAGCGTTTTGGTCTCCTACAAAACGAGCACCATTCACATCTAGCTTCGTTTTCACAAATTGTGTGAAATCTATCAGTGTCATTGGCTCATTTAGCTCTCCAATACGGCCAAGACCTTTTTGAATAGGAGGAAGGTCTGTCGTGTGTACACTATAGGCGACTTCTTCATAAGGATGTGCTTTGATCATTTCGCGAATCACTTGTTTTTCTATACTTGCTGGGAAAATGGTTTCAATCCGCACTTCTTTCACAAATTCTAATTGACCCGATTCACCAATAAACGGCTCAGCTTCTTCTGATGGCAAAAAGCTGCCTGTCCCTTCATTTGAAAACGCACAATGGCTGTAGTTGCCAATATGGCCGGCGCCCGCATTTCCTAAAGCTGTCCGGATGGCCTCTTCAAATTCCTCTGGGACATACAGAGCAAGCTGTTTGATTGGATCTTCGTATGTCGGCACTAACACTCTTGTTTCTTCAAGCTCTAAGGCCTCAGCAAGCAGGTCGTTGACTCCGCCATCAGCTACGTCTAAATTCGTATGTGCCACATATACCGCAATATCATGTTTGATGCATTTTTCAATGATCCGTCCAGCCGGCTGATCCGTCGCTACATGTTTTAATGGTCGAAAAATCGGCGGATGGTGAGCAATAATAAGATCCACTTTTCGCTCGATCGCCTCATCTACTACATTCTCTAATACATCCAAGGTGATCATCACATTGGTTACTTTTTTATTTAAAGTCCCAATCTGAAGACCAATTTTATCCCCTTCCATGGCGTATACCTTTGGTGAAAATTGTTCAAACAATTGGATGATTTCATGCCCATTTACTGTTTTAGCCAACAGTCAAAACCTCCTTTAGCATCTTTATTTTCTCATTCAGCTCTTCAAGGCGTTCTTTATTTTCTTCTGTCCGCGCCGCCTGCTGAATTTGACTTTCTATCTTCTCCATATGCTGAAGCTCTTGCATCCACTTGCGCTGGAAAACGTCATTTTGCTCTTTCGCAAGAAACGGACCAACCAGCATGCCTGCTTCAAGTGACATTCCTTTATAGGCTTTATCTTTATCGCCTTTTTCTGCGATGATGATTTCGTATATTTTGCCGTCCTCTTCTAAAATGACTTCATCTATCAATTCATACCCCTCTTGATAAAGCCATAAACGAATATGGTGGGCATGGATATTCGGCTGAAGAATGAGCCGCTCATGGCCGGCGAGCTTATGCCTTCCTTCATTTAGAATGCTTGCGATGAGTGCCCCGCCCATACCTGCAATCGTCACTGCATTCACTTCGCCTTTTTCAATGACTTCAAGGCCATTTCCTTTTCTGACCGATATCTGTTCATCTAATTCAAGTCTATGTACTTGCTGCTGCGCCGATTGAAGCGGTCCATCAGTAATTTCACCAGCAATGGCTTTCACTGCTTTTTGATGCAAAATCGCATAGCATGGCAAATAGGCATGGTCTGAGCCGATATCAGCGAATACTGCCTCATCTGGTAAAAAGTCCGCGACTTTTTTTAATCGTTTCGATAAATTCATTTCATTCATACGTATCACTACTTTTCTTTAATGTTCATACTTGTCTATCTTATATAAATTATGGACTTTTTAAAAGTCGTTTTCAAATGAAAAAAGCTCTTCTTTTGAAAAAGAGCTTTTTGTATAAGATTATTTAATTTTAGACACCCATTCCGCCATTTCATCGAGCTTTTCATTTGGAATCAGCCCGCCTGGCATCCCGTTGCCGCCTTCTTGAATTTTCTTCTTGATGTCAGCTACTTCAAGCTTGTCTCCAACACCTTTTAATGCAGGACCTGCGCCGCCTTCATAGTTTTCCCCGTGACAGCTTATGCAGTTCTGCTTATACAATTCTTCCGGCGTTGCATTTGCTGTCTCTTCTTGCTTTTGCTCTTTGCCCCCAGAGGCAATTTTTTCTTCATCTTTCAGCCCCTTCATTGATAAGAAAAAAGTGAGTCCAATACCTAAAATGGCAATCAATAAAAATGGTATAAGTGGATTCCGTTTCATTTCTTTCATCCTCCCCTTTGTGAAAACCCCTTTGAGACTATGCAAACAATTCTAATTCTACTTTAATTTTACAAAAAGTAAACGAATTATGATACAAAACTTTGGTCAAGTTCACAGATTAGACAAAAATGATTCTAGATGAGAAATGAAGCCTTCAGCACATTTAGATGTATTTTTTATACATCTTTTCTCTAAGAACGTTGCAAATTCATTTGTTATTCAGTAAAATATAATCAGATTGAAAAAAGCGTTTTCATTTTTGATAAGAAAGAACGGATCTCTTTCAAGATCCGTCCGGTTTCTACTCTAAGAAGTCTTTTAATCGTTTACTTCTGCTTGGGTGTCTTAATTTACGAAGAGCTTTCGCTTCAATTTGTCTGATACGCTCTCTTGTTACGCCGAACACCTTTCCAACCTCTTCTAACGTGCGAGTTCTTCCGTCGTCTAGTCCGAAACGTAGTCTTAGCACATTTTCTTCACGGTCCGTCAGCGTGTCTAATACATCTTCAAGCTGCTCTTTTAAGAGTTCGTACGCAGCGTGGTCAGATGGAGATGTCGCCTCTTGGTCTTCGATAAAATCACCAAGATGCGAGTCATCTTCTTCACCAATAGGTGTTTCTAAAGATACAGGCTCTTGCGCAATTTTAAGAATCTCTCTTACCTTTTCTGGAGTTAAATCCATGTCTTCAGCAATTTCCTCAGGCGTTGGTTCTCTGCCTAGGTCTTGCAGAAGCTGTCTTTGAACACGGATCAATTTATTAATCGTTTCCACCATATGAACCGGGATCCGGATTGTTCTCGCCTGATCGGCAATCGCACGTGTGATCGCCTGTCTAATCCACCAAGTCGCATATGTTGAGAATTTATATCCTTTGCGGTAATCAAACTTCTCAACCGCCTTCATCAGACCCATGTTTCCTTCTTGAATCAAGTCAAGGAACAGCATACCACGACCGACATAGCGTTTCGCAATGCTGACAACGAGACGAAGGTTCGCTTCCGCTAATCTTCTTTTTGATTCCTCATCGCCCTCTTCGATCTTTTGAGCATACGTAATTTCTTCTTTAGCAGATAACAAATTGACGCGTCCGATTTCTTTTAAGTACATACGAACAGGATCATTGATTTTGACACCTGGTGGTACGCTTAAATCATTCAGGTCAAATTCTTCTTCTGCTTTAGCCAGCTGCTGAACATTTGGGTCTTCTGTCTCTTCGTTTTCACTAATGAGCTCTACACCCTGTTCGCCTAAGTATTCATAGTATTCATCCATTTGGTCTGATTCAATTTCAAAGCTAGACATACGCTCTGCAATTTCTTCGTATGTTAAAACGCCCCGTTTTTTACCCGTTTCAGTGAGCTTATCTCTCACCTGTTCAAAGGTTAATTCAGTTTCGGTTTCGTGGGCTTGTTTATCAGCCATTATGGATCCCTCCTTCCAAAGCTTGCAACGAATTCTAAAGTAACTTGCGATTTACTTCCGCCCTGCTTTTCTCTCTCTATCAAACAGATGACGAAGCAAATAGGAAATAAAATAAATAATGATGAAGGCAAGATGCTTGCGGTCTTATGCTCCTCCCGTAAAGGATTCATTGCCAGCCGTAAGTCCTGTCATTAATAATAGACGTATTACTTCAGCGAACGGTTCAACTGAATAATTTCTTTTGCAAGTGTTGCCGCTTTGAAGAAATCTTTTTGCCTCTCCGCTTCTGCACGTTCTAGTTCTTTTTCCTTTATCATTGACAAATTCCGATGATTCAACACTTTTTTTACATAATCACTTAATTCAGCTTCACTGAGTTCGTCTCCGACTTGAATCATCAATATATCCGTCAACAGCTGATTCATGACATCATCTTCTATCCGGTTCATCAGGTGCTGCGGCGTTGGTTCTTTGCCTTCTTCATACAAGGCATAAATGTACGTTGCCAGCGCCCTGTGCGAATCTATATTAAATTCAATCCCGATTCTGTCAAGTACTTTGCGGATCACGTCATCGCTTTTTAACATATGAGCAAGCAGCATTCGCTCTGCATTTTCATATGCCGGCCGCAGACGCTTTCTTCTCACTTGTGTTGACAGATGTGCACGACGTTTTTCAAGCCCGTTTTCTTCCTGCGTGCTTTTGGTTTCTTGCCGCTGCTGTTTTTCAAACAGCTCCAGTTGTTCTTTTAATGAATCAAGTGAGATCGAAAACTCCCCAGCAAGCTGTTTCATGTAAATCTCTTGCTCCAAAGAGCCGTTTAACCGGCTGATTTCTCGGAGAACCTGCTTCATATAAGTAAGACGGTCTCCTTCGTCTGATAAGTTTTTTCCTCTTCGGAAAAAATTCATCTTAAACGTCATTAATGTCACACTTGCATCTATGATGTCATTCCTAAATTTCTCGCCGCCATATTTACGAATGTAATCATCTGGATCAAGTCCATCTGGTATCATGGCAACGCGAACTTTACATCCTCTTTTTCCAAGCAAATCTGATGCTTTCATGGTCGCTTCGTATCCGGCCGTATCAGAGTCATAGCAAAGGATGATCTCTTCTACGTTCCGCCTGAGAAGCTTTACGTGCTCTTCTGTAAGAGACGTACCCATTGTTGCAACACTTTCACCGACACCTGATGTAACAGCTGAGATGACGTCTGCAAATCCTTCAAAAAGAACCGCCCGTTCGCGTTTGCGAATATGCATACGTGCGTCATGAAAGTGATAAAGCAGCTTACTTTTATGAAAAAGCGGCGTTTCAGGACTATTCATATATTTAGGCTGCTGATCACCAAGCGATCTTCCGGAAAAAGCGATGACCGTTCCATGATGATCATGAATGGGAAACATGACACGATCTCTAAAGCGGTCAAAAAAGCCTGTGCCGTTTTCACGTTGAATCAAAAGACCAGCCTTCTCCATCATCACAGGATCAAATCCTCGTTTTTCTAAAAACTTGGTCACGAAATCCCAAGAATCAAGAGCATACCCGATCTCAAACTTGGCAATTGTTTCATCCGTAAAGCCCCTGGACCGTAAATAATCGAGTGCGTTTTGACCTTCCTTTGTATTTACCAGCAAATGGTGGTAAAATTTCTTAAGAAGCTCATGGGCCTCAATCATTTTATGATCTGCAGTGTCCTCTTGCTGAGAGGAACTCATCTGAGCATTCGCCACCTGATCAGGCAGATCAATATGGTACTTATCAGCCACATGTGAAACGGCTTCAATAAATGAGTAGCCTTCCATTTGTCTGAGGAACGAAAACACATTGCCTCCTGCACCACAGCCAAAACAATGGAAGATTTGCTTATCTGCTGAAACAGAGAATGAAGGAGTATTTTCACCATGGAATGGACAAAGACCGAAGTAATTTCGACCTTGCTTTCTAAGCTGTACGTATTCTCCAATCACTTCGACAATGTCTGCGTTTTTTTGGATCTGCTCCAAAAGTTCATCTGGTATACGTTTGCTCATCCTAATAACACTCCGTCGTACATTATTCGCCTTTTAATTTAAAAATCCTTCATGATTCGACAGGATTTTTTGTAGTTGCGCCATAAATCGCTTCTTATCCTCTTCTAAAAGCTTTTTGGGACCTTTTCCGTATACACCTTTTCTTCGCTGTTTGCTGGAAACATGCCTGCGTTCCAAATCAAAATCAATTGTTTCGTTTGTGTACATTCGTCCTCTTTCAGACAGAACAATGACCTGTCTCGGAAGCAGTAAGGAGGCAAGACCAATATCTTGGGTGACGACAATATCATGTGCGGCAGCTGAGTTTGCAATGACTAAATCCGCTGCTTCCTTATGTGTATCTACAAACCGCCAATCTTCTAGTGGAGATCTTTTGGTTTGAAAATGCTCATATGAAGCAATGAACGTCACTGGTACTTGAAATTGAGATGCGACAGAAAGGATTTCGTCTTTTACAGGACAAGCATCTGCATCGACATAAATCGTCCTCTCTTTTTTACGTTCATTCAGGTGACTAATTCTCCATCCCTCCACCTTATTCCTGCTTTAGAGAAGCAAAAAGACCATACTTTTCCCCTATAAAGCAATCAACAGTAAAACTCATTTTGTCGAAAAGTTATGTTCAGAATCACTTGACTTCTGCCAATATTAGTTTATTCGTTCTTGACTTAACTTAAACCTAAAATCAATCATTTTATCACAATTTTTTATTATAATACAAATGCAGCAAATATGCCATTGTTTTTGTTTACCCGTTTCCCACCATAGGAAAAACCCAGGAGGAGCATCCTGAGTTTATTCGGAACCTCTTTTGGTCAGCATTTGATGAATGACATTTGCCGTTTCCTCAACTGCTTTATTCGATACATCAACGACTTGACAGTTAATGCGGTCAACCACTTTTTCAAAATACTCTAGTTCCTCTTTAATCCGCTCAATGTTCGCATAAATAGCGCGATCATTTAAACCAAGAGATTTTAAACGCTCTTTGCGAATATGATTTAGTTTGTCTGGACTAATTTTCAAACCGATACATTTCTTCGGATCAACTGAAAATAACTCTTCTGGCGGATCAACTTCAGGTACAATTGGCACGTTCGCTACCTTCAGCCGTTTATGTGCCAAATATTGAGATAATGGTGTCTTAGACGTGCGCGATACACCAATGAGTACAATATCAGCCTTTAGAATACCTCTAGGGTCTCTGCCGTCATCGTATTTCACAGCGAACTCGATGGCTTCTACCTTTTTAAAATAGTCCTCATCTAATTGACGTACACGACCCGGCTCATGTTTCGCTTCATTTCCATATGCCGTCTCCATTTTATCAATGAGCGGACCGATGATGTCATAATAAACGACACCGTTTGCTTCTGCTTCCTCGATTAAGAATTGGCGCATTTCTGGCACAACAAGAGTAAAGCAGACGATCCCATTATCTGCTTTCGCCAGTGAAATGACTTCTTTAATCGTACCAACATCCTCTACATACGGGATTCTTCTAATATTTGAATGGTCTGATGAGCCGCCATCAAATTGGCTAAGTGCCGCTTTGACCACGAGCTCTGCCGTTTCTCCAACTGAATCTGATACCACAAAAATTACGCGATTACTCATAACATCCCCTCGCAGTCTTCTGTCATTAGATTATTTCGTTCTCCGATAAGCTGACAAGTATTTTCGTCATGTTTGTTTTCGTAATTCTTCCGACCACTTCAAAACCTTTATCCGTATCTTTTATCACAGGAAGTGCATCTATTTGCTTTTCAATCAAGTGCTTCGCCACATCCATAATGAAATCTTCCTTGCGGCAAACGGTGATGTTCGGCATTCTTGTCATAATAATATGGACAGGGATAGATGGAAGCTCCTGTTTCCCTATACTTGCACGAAGGAGGTCTTTTCTTGATAACACGCCTGTTAAAATAGAGTGATCGTCCACAACGAATAATGTGCCCACATCCTCTAAAAACATTGTACAAATCGCATCATAAACCGAAACATTCTCATGTATCACCACTGGAATGGATTGAAAGTCTTTCACTTGAAGTTTTTTCAGCTTATCTGCGAGAAGCTGCGTGCCTGTTTTTCCTGTGAAAAAGTAGCCGACCCTTGGTCTTGCTTCTAAAAAGCCTGACATTGTTAAAATGGCTAAATCCGGTCTGAGGGTCGCCCTTGTTAAGTTCAGCCGATCGGCGATATGCTCTCCAGTGATCGGACCATTCTCTTTGACAATCTGTAAAATCTGCTCTTGCCGTTTATTTAACTCGATTGTACTCACCACCTTTAAATAGAGAGAGCGAAATCTTTATTTTATGTATATCATTTTCATAACTCATCATATTATAGCGCATCTTTGTCCGAATGAAACAAAAATCCACTCAAAAACCGTGAATTAAATGAGTAAAAAACGATTGCCCTTCGGAAAAGGCAACCGTTCTTAGGTATTTATTTTACAATTAAATTGTTCATATTCGCAAATGATTGAATGACTTTGGCTAGTTTGACCATTTGTGCCAAACGATTTCGCTTCAGTTTTTCATCATCCGCATGAACCATTGTATGATCGAAATAATGAACAATCGGTGTTTTTAACGTATCCAGCGCCTCAAGAGCCAAGCTGTATTGTCCTGCTGCTACATGTTCCTTTACAGCTTTCTCTACTTGCTGATACGCCTCAAACAGCTTTTGCTCATGTTCATTTTCAAACAGTTCAGGCTGAATCTCTGCGTCTTCCCCTTTTTTACTGATTGAAATGACGCGACCCAATGCTTCAGCCGTTTCTTTGAAGCTTTCTTGTTTCACACTCTCTTCAAGAACAGCTGCTTTTTTGACGACTGCATATGGCTCAATATTTTCAACATCCAGCACTGCATCAACAACATCATGGCGGATATGCTCTGCTTGAAGAACATATTTTAAACGATGCGTTAAAAATTCAATCAGAGCAGCTTCATGTTCTGCCTTTACTTGAGCAAGTGCTAACAGCTCTTTAAATGAAATATTCCAATGACGGTCGAGCAGGATTTGAACGATACCGCTCGCTTGTCTTCTAAGTCCATAAGGGTCTTGAGAACCCGTTGGGATCACATCAATTGAGAAGAATGAACAAATAGAATCAAGCTTATCTGCTACTGCCACAATCGCACCAATCAAAGTGGATGGCGCCTCGTCACCAGCAAAGCGCGGCATATAGTGCTCGTTGATGCTTCTTGCTACTTCTTCATGTTCACCAAGAGCTCTTGCATATTTCTCACCCATGATTCCTTGTAATTCTGGGAATTCATAGACCATTTGAGTCACAAGGTCAAACTTCGAAATACTTGCTGCTCTCGCCACACGTTTAGTGGTTTCGTCATCTGCTCCGACATGCACCGCTAGACGAGTTGCAATGTCTGTCACTCTCTTCAGCTTGTCGCCGATTGTTCCAAGTTTCTCATGGAATACCACTTTATCAAGCTTTTTAATATTGTCTTCAATCACTAGTTTTTCGTCTTCTTTATAGAAGAATGCAGCATCTGATAAACGCGCACGAAGTACTTTTTCATTCCCTCTTGCGACATTTTCCAGCGCCTCACTGTTTCCATTTCTGACTGTAATAAAGTGCGGCAATAATTCCCCTTGCTCATTTTTCACAGGGAAGTAGCGCTGATGCTCTTTCATTGTCGTCACCAATACTTCTTCCGGTAATGCAAGAAACTCTTCTTCAAAGGAACCAGACAGCACAGTTGGATATTCTACAAGGTCGTTCACTTCTTCTAAAAGTTCAGGATCAACAGGAATGACCCAGCCTTTTTCTGTAGATAGCGCATCTAGCTGTTCAGTAATGATTTGTTTTCTTTTCTCTGAGTCTGCAATCACAAATTGATCGCGCAATGTTTGTTCATAGGAAGCGGGTGTGTCAATGCTGGCTGTCGTTCCAAGAAAACGGTGTCCTCTAGTCTCACGACCGCTTTTCACCCCAGCAATTTCAACAGGTACAATCTCTTTTCCAAATAAACAAACAATCCATTTAATCGGGCGGATATAACGTAAATCCTCGCTTCCCCATCTCATGTTCTTTGGAAAGCTTAATGAAGCAGCGATTTCACCTAACGCTGGCAGAAGGTCTTTGACTTGCTTTCCTTCTTGAAATTTTTGGACATGGACATAATCCACTCCTTTAATCTCTTTGAAATAGAGATCATCTGTTGAAGCACCTTGTCCTCTGGCAAAGCCCTCAGCTGCTTTTGTCCAATTGCCTTCAGCATCTTGGGCAATTTTTTTAGCCGGGCCTTTTGCTTCTTCTTTGATGTCTTCTTGTTTTTCTGCGACACCTTTCACAAGTACAGCAAGACGTCTAGGTGAGTTAAATAAAGCAGTTTCTTCGAATGAAATATTTTGCGTTTCAAACCATGCTTTTACTTTCTCACCTAGCTGTTTTGTGCTCTCTGGCATGAAACGAGCCGGCATCTCTTCTAAGCCGATTTCAAGTAATACATCTTGTTTATTCATGAGAAGCCGCCTCCTCTTTTAGCATAGGGAATCCCAGTTTTTCGCGTTCTTCATAATAGGTTTTGGCTACTTTTCTTGCTAACTGACGCACTCTTCCGATATAACCAGTTCGCTCAGTCACAGAAATAGCACCCTTTGCATCGAGCAGGTTAAACGTATGAGAGCATTTGAGGACATAATCGTATGCCGGGTGAACAAGCCCTTTGTCCATTTGGCTATGTGCTTCTTTCTCATAGGTTGTAAATAGCTCGAACAGCATGTCAGTATTAGATGTTTCAAATGTATAAACAGAGTGCTCGTATTCAGCCATTAAGAATAAATCTCTGACCGTAAATCCGTCTGTCCATTCAAGATCGAAGACATTTTCTTTGTCCTGGATGTAAGAAGCAAGACGTTCAATACCGTATGTGATTTCAACAGAAACGGGCTTACATTCTAAGCCGCCGACTTGTTGGAAATAAGTGAACTGCGTAATTTCCATCCCATCAAGCCATACTTCCCAGCCAAGTCCTGCACAGCCAAGAGATGGATTTTCCCAGTTGTCTTCCACAAAACGAATATCATGTTTCAGCGGGTCAATGCCAAGTGCCTTCAATGATTCAAGATATAGCTCTTGAATATTGTCAGGTGATGGCTTAATGATCACTTGAAATTGGTGATGCTGATACAATCTATTTGGGTTTTCTCCATATCTGCCATCAGCCGGGCGTCTTGAAGGCTCTACATATGCTACCTTCCACGGCTCTGGGCCAATGCTTCTGAGGAACGTGTATGGACTCATCGTTCCGGCACCTTTTTCTGTGTCATACGCCTGCATTAATACGCAGCCTTCGTTTGACCAATGCTTTTGCAGCGTCAAAATCATGTCTTGAATATTCAATGATCGCACCTCCATCTTTTCTAGACCAACCGCTATGTATGGCGGGTGGGATTAGAACCTTGTAAGAGAACACAAAAACTCCCGTCTCTATGCTCGCAAGGTTCTTGCAAACATAGGGACGAGAGTTTTTTTCCCGCGGTTCCACCCTATTTGCTGGTGTCTTAGCACCCAGCCGCTTTGTTTTACGTTGCTCAAGAATGCCTTTCGTTACGCCTCCATCCTTAGCTCACACCGCCCTAAGGTCGCTTTTATGGATTTTACGTAAGTACTTCTTTCTGTCAATGCAACATATTTTATCTTAGATGATCTTACAAAAAGTCATGGGAGATGTCAACTTTTGTTTTCGTCACCCATTAGCTTTTTCATGGATTCCATCTGATTCATGAATTTTTTTGATTTTAAATAGAGGCCGGAATATTCGTCATAGTAGTGATCAAGCACTTGACGAATTTCTTGTTTCGTCTGCTGTTTCACATCAACCTGACCAAGCCTTGATAAATCAAAATAATGAAACAAACGGAGCAGCCTTGCAGCTGCGGGGGATAAGGGCAGTTTATATGGATCTTTCGAAAAACAATTTTGGCAAATGAAGCCGTTATCTCTTATCGAGAAATGGAACTGCCCTTCTTTTTGACCACAGTGGACACATTGATCAAGTTCAGGCTTCATCCCCATCACTGATAACATTTTGACCTCTACGATAAATAAAATAATATCAGCATCTGTGCCTTCGTTGAGATGACGCAGAGATTGAAGCAGAAGCTCAAACAAATAAGGGTTTGGCTTTTTTTCTTCTGTCCCTTTATCCATTAATTCCGTCATATATGCGGCATATGCGGTCAGAAATAAGTCTTCCCGAATGGCCCGCATACTTTCAATCATTTCGCCTTGCTGGAGCGTTCCAAGTCCTGTTGATGATTGGATGAGAAAGGTGCCGTATAAAAACGGCTGGCTTATGGCTGACAGGCGGCTGTTTGATTTTTTAGCGCCTCTGGCCATCACGCCAATTTTTCCATGTTCTCTAGTGAGCAGCGTGACAATTTTGTTTGTTTCGCCATAATCTGTTGTTCTAAGGACGATTCCTTCACTTTTAATGAGCATTTGTCTACACTCCGAGCGCTGGAGGGGGTCAAGAATTATAAGATTGGAAAATCAAATCGTGCTATTTCTTCTTCAAGTACATCGGGTCTTTCCAGGTTCTCCTTTTCTAACTCTTTGAAAAGCAGATACGTGTCAACGCTTCCTGTTTGTGAAAATACGTTCCATGTAAAATTCAACATAAAAACCCCACCTTTCTTTATTAGAAGCAGCAACGCTACATCCAACATATTAATTTTATCTTGACCAGGCTACCTCCATTTCATGATAAACAATTTTTACTAATCGAACCGCACCATTGTCAGAATTGCTGACAAATGCAGCGATTTTTTAATATTCGTCTTCTCTAAATCCGAAGTCACGCAGGTGAGTGGATTTATTACGCCAGTCCTTCTGAACTTTGACCCAAAGCTCTAAATACACTTTTGAGCCTAGAAGTGCTTCAATATCTCTGCGCGCTTTTTGTCCCACTTCTTTTAACAAGCTGCCTCGTTTACCAATGACGATCCCTTTTTGCGAATCTCGTTCTACGACAATGGTCGCCGCGACATGGATCTTGCCATTTTCATCTGGCTTAATCGATTCAATCGCAACCGCAATACTATGCGGAATCTCTTCTCTCGTTAAATGCAGCACTTTTTCACGAATTAATTCAGAAATAATAAACCGTTCTGGATGATCTGTTACTTGATCTGCCGGATAAAATTGAGGGCCCTCTGGAAGATAACCTTCAATCTGCTGAAGAAGCGTGTCGATATTGTTTCCTTCAAGAGCTGAAATGGGCACAATTTCCTTGAATGGATAACGTGTGCGGTATTCATCAATTAAAAGGAACAGTTCATCTGGATGAATTTGGTCAATTTTATTGACGACTAGGAACACCGGTGTAGATGTTTGCTTTAGTCGTTCAATGATGAATTCATCCCCTTTGCCATAGCCTTCCTGTGCGTTGATCATAAACAAGATCAGGTCGACTTCCTTCAGTGTATTTTGAGCCACCCTCATCATAAAATCACCAAGCTTATGCTTAGGTTTATGAATCCCCGGTGTATCGATAAAGATCGTTTGTGATGTGTTTGTTGTCAGAACACCTTGCACTTTGTTTCTCGTCGTTTGGGGCTTATCGCTCATGATGGCGATCTTTTGTCCAATGACACGATTAAGAAAAGTTGATTTCCCTACATTTGGTCTTCCAATAATTGATACAAATCCTGATTTGAAGCTTTCGTTAGTCATTTAAATCCTCCGGTGAAAATGCGCCTGGCAATAGTTCGTTTACTGTTGTTTCGTATATATGTCCTTTTAAGTTCGTTAGAATCACTGGCATATCAGGTGCACATAGCTCTGAAATGACCTGTCTGCATGCGCCGCACGGCGAAACAGGCCGGTCTGTATCAGCCACCACTGCTAACATTTGAAAAGATGTAATGCCTTCTGAATAGGCTTTAAAAAGTGCTGTTCTTTCCGCACAATTACACATACCATATGCTGCATTTTCAATGTTGCAGCCGCCATACACTTTTCCATCATTCGACAGTAATGCTGCACCGACTTTGAATTTAGAATAGGGTACATATGCAAAATCTCTTGCTTTGATTGCTTCTGAAATCAACTCTTGTTTGTTCATTCCTAGTTCCCACTTTCAGAAGAAATGGTACCACTGTCACATTTATATTTTACATAATTCACGTGACATTTTCACGCCCATTTCTAAAAATGTTAATAAATAGTAATATTGTTCTATTGCATGATCTTCGGTAAGAAGATGATCAACCCAATCATAACCGAAATCGCGGCGTAAACGCAAACAGCGCCTGCCGCAGCGTCCTTCGCTCTCTCTGCAAGCGGGTGTCTTTCTTCTGTCATCAGATCCACTGTATGTTCAATGGCTGTATTGACAAGTTCAAGCGCAAACATCCCCCCGCAAAGAAGAAGAACGATCAGCCATTCAAATGGGTCAATGCGGAACCAAAAGCCGCAGATCACCACGATGATGGCTGCGACTGTGTGAAATCGAAAATTCCGTTCATTCAAGAAAGTTCGCCATATTCCTCTAAATGCATAGTAAAAACTCCGAAAAAAACGGGCGAGCGGCCTTCTTTTCTTACGATGATCTCGAAAGGCCATAATCATCCAAAATTTTTGTCTGTTTGGCGAACATTTCTTTTTCATCTTCCTCTGTCATATGATCGTACCCGAGCAAATGGAGGAAGCCATGAATCGTTAAGAATCCAAGCTCTCTCATAAAGGAATGTCCATATTCCTCTGCCTGCTCTTTCGTTCGATCCACACTAATGATAATGTCACCAAGTACAGGCGGGATATCATCCGCTCCTATGATTTCAATCTCCCCTTCTCCTTCTTCCTCAAGTGCAAAGGAGATCACATCCGTTGGTGCGTCTTTTCCGCGGTATTCTTTATTGATTTGATGAATCTCTTCATTCGAAACGATCGTCACTGACACTTCCGCTTGCTCCTTGACCTCAAGTTCGTCTGCAGCAAACTGAAGAAACTTTTCCACTTCTTCAAGCTGCTCTTTCGATACTTGTCCTGTTTCATCTATTAAATCGATTAACAATGTCATTTACTTCACCTTCTGCTTCGGGGCATCTGGATATTCAATCCGAGAATGGAAAATCCCCTTTAATGTTGTACAAATCGTTTGGCTGATAATATTTAATTCTTTAAATGTGAGGTCACATTCACTAAATTGCCCGTCCTGCATTTTATCTGAAATAATGCCTTTGACAAGCTTTTCAATCCGCTCTGGATTTGGATTATGCATGGAACGAACCGCCGCTTCAACGCTGTCAGCCACAGAAATAATCGCTGCTTCTTTTGACTGCGGCTTTGGACCAGGGTAACGGAATTCTTCTTCTGTCACCTGATCATCACGCTCTTTCGCCTTATAGTAAAAGAACTTTAAAAGAGACTTCCCGTGATGCTGTTCGGCAATGTCGACAAGTTCTTCAGGAAACTTCTTTTCTCTCAGCATATCAGCGCCATCTGTCGTATGGGCAATAATAATATTTTTACTCAGCTGAGGAGAAAGCTTGTCATGCGGATTATCAATGTTCATTTGGTTTTCGATAAAGTATTGCGGTCTTTTCGTTTTCCCAATGTCATGATAATAAGCGCCGACCCTTGCTAAAAGACCATTTGCGCCGACTGCTTCACATGCGGCATCCGCTAAATTCGCCACCATGACACTATGATGATATGTACCTGGTGTCTCGGTTAAAATCTTTTTGAGCAGCGGATGATTTGGATTGGATAATTCAATCAGTTTCATTGTGGAAAGAATACCAAACATGCTCTCAAAAACAGGCATTAACCCAATGACCAAGATAGATGATGCAAACCCTGACACAATCGCCATCATGAGGTTCACACCAATTTCAAGCCCTGATGGTGAAGAGTTTTGGATCAGTGTAATAGATAAAACTACAAGTACATTCACCAAAGCCACCAAAAGCCCGGCCTGCAATATTTTTGATCTTGCATTATGTTTTCTTAAAAATAAAATACCAGCCATCCCGCTCACAAGATAATAAGCGCAGATCACATAGTTAAAGACGCCGGTTACTCCTTGATTAAACATCATACTGCCGCAAAGAGCAAATACAAGACCGGAGAAGATCGCTAACCGCTCATTAATGAGCAGCTTGATCAGCATCGTGCCAAGTGCCACTGGCACGACATAGCCTATCGTCGTATACTTCGTTTCCTGGAAGAGGCTGAACACTTCCATGATAATTAATATAATCGTGAAAATAAGCGAGTAAAGCAGTAATGACTTATTCTTATGGACAAGCGATTTTTTCCTCGATTCAAGGGAATGAATAATCGCTGCTAAGAAAAGTCCAATTAATATGAGAAGACCACTTACAGGCTTAAATAAATTTGAGCTGTTTAACAGACCCGTCAGTTCTAATTTGCGATAAACTTCCCGGTCGATGAGCTCTCCTTCTTCAACTAAGATTTGCCCCTGCTTAATTTGCACAGGCTGAATATTGTCAGCCGCTTCCTGTCTTTTCTTTTCTGTTGCCACTGGGTCAAATACATAGTTTGGAATGATCGCAAATTCACCGATTTCTGTCGCTGCATTTAAGTATTTTGATGGAATTGAATTGTTTTTAAGCTCTGTTTTGACTTGTTTTTTCTCATCTTGTAATTTCGCTGCTGTGATTTCTTTACTCATCAGTGAATTCACCACTGTGATGATGGAATCCTTAGTAAATGAGAGATTTTCATCACTTGCCTGGAGCAGTGCTTTGATGGATTGATCCGAAACAGCCTCCTGCATATCTGTTGTGAGCTTTTCTTTGACACGCTTGACCATTTCTTGATCTGATGGCGCGTTCTCTTTATCATCAGCTGCTTTCTTCTCTTCTTTAATGGCTTCAAAGAGGGATGAGATGAGGTCTACGCGATTATCAGAATACGCTTTTTTGAGCGTATATTGATCTTCTACCTGATCTGTTGCTTCTTGTTTCTTTTCTTCTGTCGCTTCTTGATCATCAACGGTTGACGGAGAATAGATGGTCTGTTCGCTCACTGAAAATAAATCTAAGTCGAGCGATTCAGGCTTTACATGGAAGAAGAGCACCACGAATAAAATGGCTGCTAAACCAGCGTACAGCAAAACATTTAAATAACGTGAGCGCTCCATTTTCTGAGGTTCTTTTTTAGACAGCATTCTTTTGCGCTTACTGCCTTTTTGATTCTTTCTCAAGGAAAGTACCTCCTTTTTTACTTTAAACCACGATCGAAACAAAATGACCCGATGAAGACGATCGGGTCACTCAGTTCATTTTTGCTTTTCGTATGCGCCAATGATCTTCGCCACAAGCGGGTGTCTGACCACATCTGTCTGGTCTAATTCAATAAATGAGATGCCCTTGATCTCTGCAAGCATGTCCTTTGCAGCCGCAAGACCTGACTGCATGCCCTTTGGCAGATCGATCTGTGTAATATCTCCTGTAATGACCATTTTAGAGCCAAACCCAAGTCTCGTCAAAAACATTTTCATTTGGGCAGGTGTTGTATTCTGCGCTTCATCTAAAATCACAAATGCATCATCAAGCGTCCGGCCTCTCATATAGGCAAGGGGCGCTATTTCAATCACGCCGCGCTCGATTAAACGTTCCGTATGATCACTGCCAAGCACATCATGCAGGGCATCATATAGTGGTCTTAAATAAGGATCTACTTTTTCCTTTAGATCACCTGGTAAAAAACCAAGACTCTCTCCTGCTTCAACAGCTGGTCTTGTCAGGATAATCCGTTTTACATGTCCATTTTTCAGTGAATGGACCGCATTGACAACTGCCAAATACGTCTTCCCTGTACCAGCGGGTCCAATTCCAAAGACCAGGTCATCTTTTTTCATCGCCGCAGCATATTCCCGCTGGCCGATTGTTTTCACCCTGATCGATTTTCCTTTGGCATTTTTCGTAATTTCATCTTCATACATATTTTCAAAATAATTCAGCTTGTTTTTTTGCGCCATTTTAATGGCATAAACGACATCCCGTTCAGATATCTCGATTCCTTTACGGATGAGATGTAAAAGAGATGTGATCAAACGGCTTACTGTATCTCTTGATGCTTCCTCACCAGAAACATACACTTTTTCTCCACGCGTAATAATGGAGACGTTCAGCTCGTTTTCCATTAGTTTCAGATAAGCATCTTGATTGCCAAATAAAGCAATCGCTTCGTTTGGGCTATCCAATTTTTGTTGAATCTCAAGTAAATGTTCTGTCATTCTCTAGTCTCCCTGAACAATAGGTGTTGGTTGAACAATATCTTCTATTACTTGGTAAAGGATGATTAACTTAACTTTACCATTCCCTGTTGTCTCGTGCAAAACTTTTTCACTTTTCACCTCTCCTGTTTGACCTAGCTTCTCTTCTAATTCTTTTTTACCCATTTTAATCCCTGCTTGAACCGCTTCTTTATTTGTGTATTCTCGATTTATTTTCTCACTTTCGCGTGTGATTTCCTTTTCATAAGAGAACGGGAGCTGCATGTTTAAGAAATGAAGCGGATGAACTTCTGTTTCTGTTTTTGGCTGCTTAAAATCATCCTTTTTAAAAGAAAAGCCCCAAAATGGCAGTGAGCCTCCAAATGCGGAGAGCTTGTGCTTTGTCTTCATTTTACCCGTAAAGACGTCAAAAGATGTTCGAAGAGGGACAGAAACTTCAGACCGATACCACGTTTCACCATAGATTTTCGCTTTGGCTCCTACCGTTTTTTGCTGATCTTCGCTGCCAATAAGTCCAGAGACAAGCATCTGTCCTTTCTTTACATGTTCATCAACCGCGGCGAGCGGCTCTCCTTTTTCTACATACATTCTCGTGATGACAGCCTTTTTCTTGGCAACGATATGCTGAGGACTCGTGTATTTTTCTTTTTCGGGTTCATTTTTTTCCACAACTTTCATTTGAAAGGTTGTGCCGTTTAGTTCTACACCGACCCATGTGATGCTTGGAATATTGGTTGTCAGGGATTTTTGAATTTTTTCAGGTGTTCCCATTAGAAACTGAAAACGTCCTTTTTGCACCCCGATGTCGTCTAAATGCTTTCTCATTTGATGTTCAGTTTCTGGATTGGCTCCTTTAATATCAATTTTCCATACCATGTTTGAAAGCGCCAATATCGTCACTAGAAAGCATACAATCCCAAGGGTAAATCCGATATTCTTCCTTGACCATAGGAGTAGAAATGGAAAGCCCTTTTTTTGATGAAATGAACATGTCACGTCATGATGTCTACGTACCTTTCTGAAGGCATGTACATCTGATAAGCGAATAAATAAGCGCACGCTGTCTTGACGGCGGCTCACTTGAAACATTGTGATCCCCTGCCTCGTGCACTCATTAATAAGCCGCTCAATGCCATTTCCTTTGATCTCCACTTCCACTCTGCCAATAAAATAGGCGAACCATTTATTCTTCACGCTTCTCCCCTCCGTCAGTTAAGAATCAATATAACGGACCTCATCGATTTTCCCTTCCAATAAAATCTCTTCTGGCAAAATCGTTTTAATCACAAAATCTTTCCCTGAAATAATGCATTGTCCCTGTTTGAGCATCAGCCTTACCTCTTGATCACTGAAAAGCAAAAGCCCTTTATGGTTCTCTATGTAAATGTGGAGTCTGCCAACCATCGTAATACGGGGAAGATCCATCATCACGTCTGGAGGGATTTCAAGTGTTCTTGTCAGCCATGCTTTAAGTCGATTTTTTCTTTTTCCCATTCAATAAGAACCCCTTCCCACCTCATGTGTATGAGATCAAACTGAAAGATGGTGAGACTGATGAGAAAGCCTCTGTATCATCCTATTCCTCAGGGGTTCATATCATGCTAATGAATCCCGTAAAATAGCCTTTTAAGGATTTTCCTTAAGTAAAATCGTCCTCAGGCAAAAAAAGCCCCCTTTATGAAAAAGGGGGCTTTCTTCTTTATCTTTTATATGGCCGTTTCATCGTTCTGTGCGGCTTTTTCGCGCGCGGCTCTCCAAATACTTCTCCAAGGATCATTCCTTGAACAATTGTATCTTGGTTCACCTTCTCAATGAATTTTGGCCTCATTTCAGCAGATGCAGCCTTTGGCCTTGTCAGCTCTCTTTCAAGCGATTGGAACTCTTTGTTCAGCTCGTTTTTTCTTTCTTCCATTTCGGCAAGTGTAGCCGTATAGCGATCTTGTAAGGACTGAGAAATTTTTTTCTTCATCCCGCCATGATCATGTACATCGCCGAAATCGTCCAGCTGATCAGTCACGACTGGATCTGGACTTGTTTGCTTTTGGGGCACCTGCTTACGCTGAGGAGCGGGCTTCTTTTGCTGATTCTGCTCTTCGTTCTCCTCTTGTTTACCGATCTTCCCAAAGACGGCAGAGATGATACCGATGATAATCGCAATTAGTAGCGGATTTTCAAATAGAATGTCCAATGGGCTCCCTCCTTAAAGCGTGAGAGGATGCTTATTTGTTTTCATTATCAGATGGACCTTTTGTCATTTTGCCAAATGAATCTCTCATATCCGTATCAGCATCGATATTCTTAATGTTCATGTAGTCCATGACACCAATATTGCCTTCACGTAATGCTTCAGCCATTGCAAGTGGTACTTCAGCCTCTGCTTCTACGACTTTCGCGCGCATTTCTTCAACTTTCGCACGCATCTCTTGTTCTTGTGCAACAGCCATTGCGCGGCGTTCTTCTGCTTTCGCCTGTGCAATGTTTTTGTCTGCTTCTGCTTGGTCTGTTTGCAGAATTGCCCCGATGTTCTTACCGATATCAACATCTGCGATATCAATCGAGAGAATTTCAAATGCAGTACCTGAATCTAATCCTTTACCAAGAACCGTTTGAGAAATCATATCAGGATTCTCAAGAACCTTTTTATGATTATCTGATGAACCGATTGTAGAGACAATCCCTTCACCTACACGGGCAATAATTGTTTCTTCCCCTGCACCACCGACAAGTCGGTCGATGTTTGCACGAACGGTAATACGTGCTTTTGCTTTGACTTCAATCCCGTCCATCGCAACACCAGAGATAAATGGTGTTTCAATGACTTTAGGATTTACACTCATTTGAACTGCTTCTAGTACGTCACGGCCTGCTAGGTCGATGGCTGCACAGCGGGCAAAGTTCAATTCGATATTCGCGCGTTGAGCTGCAATTAATGCGTTCACCACTCGGTCCACGTTACCACCTGCAAGATAGTGGCTCTCCAGCTGGTTAATCGTCACATCAAGACCTGCTTTATGTGCTTTGATGAGCGGGTTGACCACTCGGTTTGGAATCACTCGGCGCAGTCTCATTCCTACAAGTGTAAAAATGCTCACTTTTACGCCAGCCGCTAGGGCAGAAATCCACAGCATCACCGGTACAAAGGTGAAAAAGATCGATAGAACAATCAAACCTGCTGCGATAATCACAAATAATAGTAAAGTAGATGGATCCATTTTATTCCTCCTCTAAAATCAGTATATCTATACTTTCCTCACGACAATGCGTGAGCCTTCCGCTTTCACAATTTTTACTTGTTCATCTTTATCGATAAATGCACCTTCTGACACCACATCAATGCGCTCATCTCCGAGTACGATCGTACCAGATGGACGAAGTGCAGTGGCTGTCACTGCGATTTGCCCAACAAGATCCTCTCTTGTTTCATTTGAGACATAACCGCTTTCCTTATTGGTTGAATCGGTTAAAATGAACTTTTTAAAGAATTTCATACGTTTCCCCAACACCTTTGTCAATAAAATAACTGCTATGATTGAAACAGCAGTGGCAATCAAGATGGAAATCGCCATTTCTGTAAAGCTTCCAGCTGCTAAAAATAAGCTGACAACGACACAGATCAGTCCAATGACACCTACGATTCCCCCTGGCAAAAACAATTCCAGAATAATGAGTGCAATCCCTGCTAAAAACAGGAATAACGTCTCATATCCTGCAAAACCTGCCACGAGATGACCATAAAAGAATAGAAGAAGCGCTGTCACTCCCATGGTGCCCGGGACCCCAAAGCCAGGAGAATAGAGCTCAACAACTAACCCTAAACTTGCAATGGATAAAAGGATTGGAATGACAATTGGGTGCGTAAGAAAACGCGCAACCTTTTCAGCAAAGCTCACTTCATCGTATTGAACAGAAGCATCTTTTAATTTCAGCTTCTGAAGCAAGTCATCCATATTTTTTGCTTCTCCTTCTGCATAACCGAATTTAAGCGCCCGGTCTGTGTTGAAGGTGAGCAATTCTCCTTTTGGTGCACCGGCTTCTTTTGCGTCTATATCTATATCCGCCATGGCAAGAGCATACTTTGGATCACGCCCCTGCTTTTCGGCAGCATCACTCATTTCAGCAAGCCATAGAGATTCAGATTTTTGATCGGCAGCATTGCCTTCTCCATCGATGATCGCAGCAGCCCCCATCTTTCCATTCGGGGTCATATAAATTTGATCGGCATTTAGCGCGATGAAGGCCCCGGCTGAAAGCGCTCTATGATTGACAAACGCTGTCACTGGGATATCGGAAGCACGAATCGTATCTGCGATCTCAAGCGCTGCATCGACTGCACCACCCGGTGTATTGATGTCGAGAATAATATGCTTCGCCCGCTCCGACTTTGCCTGCTCAAACGATCGTTCAATGAATTTAGAAAGTCCTTTTTCTACTGTATCTTCAATTGGGATAACATGAACTTTCTGATCTGCTGATTTCGCGGTCAATTGAACCCCTAATAACAAGCATATTATAAAACAACTGAAGAGAGCAATAGAAATTTTTATTTTTTTCATCTATTTGGTGATCCCTCCTCTCTTTCTTCCATTTTACTGTTCCTTTACATACGTTACAAATGTATCATAGGTTTCATTTTTATATGACAGAATCACGAGGGCATAAAAAAAGTACCCTTCTAACAATAGAAGGATACTTTTTTATTGAGACAGCTGCTCGCTGACAAGTCTGTTAATGACAGCTCCATCAGCTTTACCTTTTACTTTTGGCATAATAGCGCTCATGACTTTACCCATATCAGCCTTCGAGGAAGCACCTGTTTCAGTAATCGTTTCTTTCACGATCGTTTGCAGTTCTTCTTCAGAAAGCTGTTCAGGTAAATAAACGTCTAATATGTCAATCTCTTTTTGAACTTTATCTACTAAATCTAAGCGATTAGCTTTCGAAAATTCATGGAGGGAGTCTTTACGTTGCTTAATCTCGCGGGAAAGGACGGTTAGTTCCTCATCGCCGGTCAAACTGTCTTTCTTAAGCTTAATTGCTTCATTTTGCAGCGAAGCCTTTACCATACGAATGACAACAAGCTTGTCTTTCTCACGGTTTTTCATCATAAGCTTCATATCAGAATTTAATTGCTCAAGAAGACTCATAAAATCCACCCTCTTTAGAATTTACGTTTTCTAGCAGCTTCAGACTTTTTCTTGCGCTTTACGCTAGGCTTTTCATAAAATTCACGCTTTCTTGCTTCTTGCAATGTTCCAGTTTTGGATACACTGCGTTTAAAGCGACGAAGAGCATCTTCAAGCGATTCGTTTTTTCTAACGACCGTTTTTGACATTCTCTTTCCCTCCCTCCGAATACACCAATCGACTGCATTAAAAAAAGATATACATGCAAAACATGTACCTAGACATTATAATATAAGCCCAGTGTGAGGTCAACTAAGTGATTTGGAAATATATTTTCGTCATGAGCAGGTAGACAAGTCCATATATTCATTGGTAAGAGGAGGACTTTTCTATGATGGCGATCATTTATTTTTGTGCACTTATTTTCATTTTTTTATGGTCAATGGGCTTGCTGAGAAAAGGATTAATGGCGCTTGCGTCGTCTCGTATTGAGAAATCACTTCTTCTCTTTACAGATCACCCGGTCAAAGCATTCTTGGTCAGCATTGTGTTTACAGGGGTTCTACAAAGCAGTTCTGCTTTTATGGTTATCGTCATTGGCTTTGTCAGTACTGGCATTCTCTCTTTTAAAAAATCGATCCCAATGATCCTTGGAACCAATATCGGCTCCACGTTTACGACAGAATTTATCGCCATTAAAATGGACGTGTTCATGTGGGTTTTGATCATAGCCGGTCTTGTATTTATCCTTTTTGGCAGGACATCTTTTAGACATGCAGGAAAAAGTTTATTTGGGCTCGGGATGATCTTTTTTTGCATACAAGGCTTTTCAAAAATTGCAGGGATGATGACAAGCCAGCCTGAGACATTGCGTTTTCTTGAAATGATGCAGCATTCAGACTGGACAGCGCTGCTTTCGGGTACCATTTTCACAGCAATTGTTCATTCGAGCTCCGTCTGTATCGGTATTTTAATGGGATTTATGAATGAGGGAACTGTGGCACTTCAGGAAGGTATCAGCTTTGTGTTGGGGTCCAATATTGGGACATGTATTACGGCTGTGATGGCTGCGATATCTGGCGGCTACGCAGCACGTCAAACGGCTTATGCACACGTCGTGTTTAATGTGCTTGGGGTTCTTTTATGCCTGCCGTTTCTCGCCCTGATCACAGAGGTTGTCGCCCTTCTCGCAAGCTCTCCCGCCCAGCAGATTGCGCATTTCAGCCTGCTGTTTAATGTGGCAAGCTCTCTCCTCTTCTTTCCGTTCATTCGCCCTTTTCACGCATTGATCTTGTGTCTCATGCCGAATCAGTCAAAATAAAAGAAACCGGCTTGCCCTTTTGGCTGCCGGTTTTTTATCTATTATGAGGTCATTCTCACTTTGTCTGGCTGCACATCATCGCTGATGCGAACGAATTGTCCTTCGTTATAAGGATAGCCCGCTTTCGTAATTTTCACTTTGACCAGACGGCCGATCATGTCCTCTGTCCCTTCAAAAACAACTTTCATGTAGTTATCTGTATAACCAACATAAAGATTGTGGTTTCCTTCTTGTTCTTTGAAGGATTCTTCCGGAATAATCTCTAGCACATCACCTTCGTATGCTGATGCATACTCTTTCGCAAGCTGGTCAGAAAGAGCGATCAAACGGTGGACACGTTCGTTTTTCACATTCTCATCCACTTGATCTTCCATTCTTGCAGCCGGGGTACCTGTACGTTTGCTGTAAGGGAATACGTGCAGCTCAGAGAATTGATGGTCTTTGACAAAATTGTACGTTTCCAAGAACTCTTCTTCTGTTTCCCCAGGGAATCCAACGATTACATCAGAGGTGACAGCAAGTCCTGGCAATGCTTTTTTCAGCTTTGTTAAACGCTCTGCAAAGAATTCCATCGTATATTTACGGCGCATTCTTTTTAGCACAGTATTTGAGCCAGATTGAAGCGGGATGTGTAAGTGTCTGACGATTTTATCTGACTGATCAAGCACTTCAATCACTTCATCTGTAATTTGACTTGCTTCAATAGATGAAATACGGATTCGTTTCAAGCCAATAACACGTTTATCTAATTCTTTTAAAAGCTTTGCAAAGTTATAATCCTTTAAGTCTTCTCCGTATCCGCCTGTGTGAATACCTGTAAGCACAATTTCTTTATAGCCCGCATCAACAAGCTGCTGCGCTTGATTGATGACCTCTTCTGGATCACGAGAACGAAGAAGGCCGCGCGCCCAAGGAATAATGCAGAATGTACAGAAATTGTTACAGCCTTCTTGGATTTTTAATGAAGCGCGCGTTCTGTCTGTGAAGGCAGGAACATCAAGTTCTTCAAACACACGTGCTTTCATGATATTGCCAACCCCGTTGATCGGCTGTCTTTCTCTGCGGTATTCTTCAATATAGCCTAGTAATTTATGTCTGTCCTGTGTTCCAACCACAATATCAACACCAGGAATCGCCATGATTTCTGCTGGTGATGTTTGCGCATAGCAGCCTGTTACACAAATGACACCATCCGGGTTATGACGAATGGCTCTTCTAATGACTTGACGGCTTTTCTTATCGCCTGTATTCGTGACCGTACATGTATTAATGACATATACGTCTGCTTTTGATTCATACTCTTTTCTTTCATAGCCAGCTTCTTTAAACAGCTGCCAGATCGCCTCTGTTTCATAGTGGTTGACCTTACAGCCAAGTGTATGGAACGCTACTGTTCCCATCATGATTCACCTCTTAATAACTCTGTTTGATAAGATATAGCAGAAAGCGCATATAAAGGAGCAGTTTCTGTTCTTAAAATGCGTGGTCCAAGCCCGCAAATGACTGCACCAAGCGTTTCAAGCTCTTCAATCTCCTTTTCTGCCAAACCGCCTTCAGGGCCAAAAACCACTAGCAAGGTTTGTCCGCCTTTCATCTGTTGAAGCACAGTTTGAAAGCGGCTTTGCTCTCCTTCTTTCGATGATTCTTCGTATGCAACGACACATTTATCGAATTCACCAGCTAATTGCGTCAGCTCTTTAAACGTTGATACTGAATAAACACGGGGAATGATATTCCGGTAGGACTGCTCGGCTGCTTCTTTCGCGATTTTCTCCCAGCGCTCTCGTTTTTTATGTGACTTTTTTTGGTCAAGCTTTGTAATAGAACGAGCCGCTTGAAACGGGATAAAAGCACTTGCGCCAAGCTCTGTGCCTTTTTGGATAATGAGCTCAAGCTTATCTCCTTTTGGAAGACCGCTTGCAATCGTCACCTTAATCGGAAGTTCTCTGTCCTGATTTGTCCAGCTTTCAAGGTGACAAATCACTTCTTCCTTTGTTATTGTATCAATTTTACTGAGCGCTTCAAAGCCGTCTGTCGTTAAACAAAGGATTTCCTGCCCTACTTTCATCCGCATGACATTGGAAAGATGATGTACATCTTCACCTTTTATAACGATGGCTCCCTTTAACGTCACTTCTTCTTTCGTGAGGTCGATAAAATATCGTTGCATACGTGTCCTGACACCTACTCGCTTTATTTTTTCGCTATAATGCTGACCCAATCTTCCATTGACAGCACTTCAACAATGTCAAAACCTGCTTCTTCTAATGCTGTTTTGACCTGTAATTTCTTTTGTCCAATGATGCCTGATGTAATGAAATAGCCATCTTTCTTCAATAGGTCATAGGCTTGATCTGTAAAGCGCAAAATCACTTCTGCCAGAATGTTGGCGACAATCACATCACGCTCACCTGAAATTCCATCAAGCAAATTGTTTTGTTTGACCGTCACTTGGTCACTTACACCATTTAGTTCGATGTTTTGCTTCGCACTTTCTACCGCAACGGTGTCGAGATCAAAGGCTTGAATGTCCTTTGCACCAAGCATCGCTGCTGCCACACTTAAAATTCCAGAGCCTGTTCCAACATCAATCACCGTATCGTTTTCCTTCACGTAGCGCTCAAGCGCCTGAATGCAAAGGACGGTTGTTGGATGCGTACCTGTTCCAAATGCCATTCCAGGATCCATTTCAATAATCAGTTCATCAGAATGAACCGGTGTATATTCTTCCCACGTTGGAACGATGGTGAATTTTTCAGAGATTTTCACAGGATGATAGTATTTCTTCCAGGCGGTGGCCCATTCTTCTTCATTTACTTCACAAATTGACAGTGTATTGCGTCCAAGGTCAATATCGTATAGAAGAAGATTGTTGATGGCTTCTTTGATCTCATCTACCGTTTCCATCAAAAAGCTGTTCATTGGAAGATAGGCTTTCACAATGACACCTTCATCCGGATAGTCATTCGGATCGAGCTGGTAGATCTCACCGTATACATTTTCACGTTCCTTGACTAAATCAAGCGGGTCCTCAATCACGACACCACTTGCACCTGCTTCATGCAAAATATTGGTGATCGGTTCCACCGCTTCATTTGTTGTATGGACGCTAATTTCTGACCACTTCAATACTACCAACTCCTTATCCGTCTTACTCGCCTTTAAATGCGCGTTTTACCTTATCGAAAAAGCTCATTTCTTGTTCGTCTGGTTTATTTCCGCTCACTTCAGCAAATTTTCTAATGATATCTTTTTGATTGTCTGTTAAATTTGTCGGTGTGACAACACGTACAACGATATGCTGATCGCCTTGGCCGTAGCCGCGTACATTTTTCACGCCTTTACCTTTAAGTCTAAACTTCGTGCCAGTTTGAGTGCCAGCAGGAACTTTTAATTTTACTTTTCCGTGTAATGTCGGCACTTCAATTTCGTCACCTAATGCAGCTTGGGCAAAAGTGAGCGGCATCTCGCAGTAAATGTCATCTCCATCACGTTCGAAGAATTCATGCGCACGCACATGGAACACAACGAATAGATCGCCTGGAGGGCCTCCATTTACACCTGGTTCTCCTTGACCAGACACTCTGAGCTGCTGGCCATCATCAACACCTGCAGGGATCGTCACGTTAATTTTCTTACGCTTACGCACTTTGCCAGATCCGCCGCATGTTGAACATTTATGGTCAATTTGTTTCCCTGTTCCGCTGCAGTAGTTACATACTCTGCGGTTGACCACTTTACCAAACGGAGTGGATTGCTCAACATTTAATTGACCAGAACCGCCGCAATGTGAACAGGTTTTTGCCTGCGTACCAGGCTTTGCACCTGATCCATGACATGTTTCACAAGATTCTTCACGAGGGATTTCAATGGTTGCTTCTTTTCCAAATGCCGCTTCTTCAAACGAAAGCGTCATTGTATATTGCAGGTCCGCTCCTTGGCGCGGTGCATTTGGATCTCTTCTTCTGGCTCCGCCGCCAAAAATACTAGAGAAGATGTCATCAAAGCCGCCGAAGCCGCCAAAGTCTCCTCCTCCGCCAAAACCGCCGCCGCCAAAGCCTTGGTTTGGATCGGTATGACCGAACTGGTCATAATGCGAACGTTTTTGATCATCAGAAAGGGTTTCATAGGCTTCTTTTACTTCTTTGAATTTCTCATCTGAGCCAGCTTCTTTATTAATATCAGGGTGATACTTTTTTGAAAGCTTGCGGTATGCCTTTTTGATTTCGTCCTTTGAGGCGCTCTTACTTACGCCAAGCACTTCATAGTAATCACGCTTACTCATCTCTTCACACTCCCGATTTTCTCACATAAATACGATTGTATCATTTTGATTTAACCTTTTTCAATTCCTTTCATCGTTGAAAAGAAAAAAAGTCAAAGCCAAGAGATCCTGACTTTGACTTTCTGACGAGTACGTTTCAGCAGTCTTTTTCAAAAGTAAAGGTGATTATTTTTTCTCTTGATCGTCGTTTACTTCTTCGTATTCTGCATCCACTACATTGTCATCTGCTTTTTGAGCACCTTCAGCGCCTTCTTGCTGAGCTTGTGCTTGTTTTGCAGCTTCTTCATAGAGCTTTGTCGTTAATTCTTGAACGATTGTTTGCAGCTCATCTTTTTTCGCTTTGATGTCTTCAAACTCGCCTTTTTCGATCGCAGCTTTTAGCGCATCTTTCGCGTCGTTTGCTTTTTTCACTTGCTCTTCATCGATTTTGCCTTCTAGATCTTTTAATGTTTTTTCAGTTGTAAACACTAATTGATCTGCTTCGTTGCGCACTTCGATTTCTTCTTTTTTCTTCGCATCTGCTTCAGCATTTTCTTCTGCTTCTTTGACCATTTTTTCGATCTCATCATCAGAAAGACCTGAAGAAGATTTGATTGTGATGTTTTGCTCTTTGCCTGTACCCATATCTTTCGCACGTACGTTGACAATACCGTTTTTATCGATATCAAAAGATACTTCGATTTGCGGTACGCCGCGTGGTGCTGGCGGGATATCAGTCAATTGGAAGCGGCCTAATGTTTTGTTATCTGCAGCCATTGGGCGCTCACCTTGCAGGACATGGATATCTACAGCTGTTTGGTTGTCAGCAGCTGTTGAGAATACTTGAGATTTACTTGTTGGAATTGTTGTATTGCGTTCAATCAGCTTCGTGAATACGCCGCCCATTGTTTCAATTCCTAAAGAAAGTGGTGTTACGTCAAGAAGAACAACGTCTTTGACATCCCCTGTGATCACTCCACCTTGGATCGCTGCACCAAGTGCAACTACTTCATCAGGGTTTACACCTTTATGAGGCTCTTTGCCTGTTTCTTTTTTGATTGCTTCTTGTACTGCAGGAATACGAGTTGATCCACCTACAAGGATGACTTTATCAATCTCGCTAGCAGATAAACCAGCATCTTTCAGTGCTTGACGTACAGGTGTCATTGTACGCTCTACAAGATCTGCAGAAAGCTCTTCGAATTTAGCACGCGTTAACGTTAATTCAAGGTGAAGAGGTCCTGCTTCTCCAGCTGTGATAAATGGCAGTGAGATTTGTGTAGAAGATACACCAGAAAGATCTTTTTTCGCTTTTTCAGCAGCATCTTTTAAACGCTGAAGCGCCATTTTATCTTTAGAAAGATCAATGCCATTTTCTTTTTTGAATTCAGCCACTAGGTGATCAATAATGACTTGGTCAAAATCGTCTCCACCTAGACGGTTGTCCCCAGCAGTTGAGCGCACTTCAAAGACGCCGTCTCCAAGCTCAAGGATCGATACGTCAAATGTACCGCCGCCAAGGTCGTATACAAGAATCGTTTGATCTTCTTCTGTTTTATCTAAACCATACGCAAGTGCAGCTGCTGTTGGTTCGTTGATGATACGTTCTACTTCAAGACCAGCAATTTTACCAGCATCTTTCGTTGCTTGACGTTCTGCATCGTTGAAGTAAGCAGGAACTGTGATAACAGCTTTTGTTACTTCTTCGCCAAGATAGCCTTCAGCGTAAGATTTAAGGTGCTGAAGAATAATCGCAGAGATTTCCTGCGGTGTATAGTTCTTGCCTTCAACTTCTACTTTATAATCAGTACCCATATGTCTTTTAACAGACATGATCGTGTTCGGGTTTGTAATTGATTGACGTTTTGCTACTTCACCCACTTGGCGCTCTCCGTTTTTAAAAGCGACAACAGATGGTGTTGTACGTGCTCCTTCAGCGTTAGCAATGACTTTTGGCTCGCCGCCTTCAAGTACTGCAACACATGAGTTTGTTGTTCCTAAGTCAATCCCAATGATTTTACTCATATTCGATGACCTCCCATTATGTAGTTATTGATTTACTTTTACCATTGATGGACGAATAACTCGGTCTTTGAGTTTATAGCCCTTTTGCAATTCTTCTACAACGATATTTGAATCGTAGTTTTCATCTTCAACTTGCATGACGGCTTGATGAAGGTTTGGATCGAACTCTTTGCCGACAGCTTCAATTGGTTCAACGCCTTCATTTTTCAACGCTTCTATCAGCTGGCGGTAAACCATTTGCATTCCTTCTAACAAACTTTTCGTCTGCTCATTGTCTGGATCAATTCCAAGCGCTCTTTCAAAGTTATCAAGAGCTGGGAGAAGATCACTGACAACATGTTGAGAACGATATTTTTGCACGGTCTCCACTTCAGTTCGAGCACGGCGTTTATAGTTTTCAAAATCTGCTTGAACACGCAGAATTTTGTTTTCTTTTTCATCTAGAAGCTGCTGCAATTCATCGATTTTTTCTTGGAAGGCAGACTGTTCATCATGTGTTACTTCCTCAGTATCTGCTTGAACTGCTTCTTCTTGTGCTTCAACCTCTGCTTCTTGCTCAGGTGTCTGTTTTTCTTCTGACATTGTGTTCACCTCCCTCAAAAGATTCAAAAATACGAAGGGGCTGTGCCCCTATCTTTTATCACCCTACTCATCATACAAATTGGAAAGTGCGTTTGACAAGTCTTTTGATACATGATGCAAGAGACTGACAACCCTGCCATAATCCATACGGGTTGGACCAATGACGGCAATGGAGCCGAGTGATTTTTGATCAATCGAATAAGTAGCTGTGATTAAGCTGCAGTTCTCCATCGCTTCCAAATTGTTTTCTGAACCGATTTTAATGGTGATTCCTTGCTGATTTGGATGAAACAGCTGCATGACATCATTCTTTTGCTCAATAAGCATCATGAGTGAACGGATGCGGTCAATGTCATGAAACTCCGGCTGATTCAACATATTAATCTTCCCGCCAAAGAAAAGTTTTGATTCATTTTGAGTCGATGTAAATGTATTGCCGAGCGCATCTAAAATATGATCATAATCTTTTAAATGCGTACGAAGAAGCATCACAACTTCTTTATACATTCTGTCCTTCAGCTGATCCATCGGGACTCCGGCTAGGCGGCTGTTTAAAATATTCATCAGCTTCTCAATATCGGAGACATCGAGATGCTCAGAGAAGGTAATGGTTTTGTTTTCAACATGTCCGCTGTCTGTAATCATGATCGCCACTGCTTTGTTTGGCTGAACAGGGACAAGTTGAATTTGCTTTAATCGATTTTCACTTAGCTTCGGACCAAGCACAATCGATGTATAGTTTGTGAGATCTGATAAAATTTCCGCCGATTTTTGAACTGTCTTTTCCAGCTCAAAAATTTTCTCCTGAAAGGCCGACTGGATGAGCACAAGCTCTTTAGACGACAGTTTTCGCGGAGAGAGCAAATGATCTACATAATAACGATATCCTTTTTCGGAAGGAATTCTTCCTGATGAAGAATGGGTCTTTTCAATAAAACCAAGTTCCTCCAAATCAGCCATTTCGTTTCTAATCGTCGCAGAGCTGAATGTAATGTCTTCTTTTTTAGAAAGAGTCCTTGATCCAACTGGCTGCGCCGAACGAATAAAGTCATTAATGATGACTTGCAGAATCAAAAGCTGACGATTTGTTAACATCATCATCACCCCTGTTAGCACTCTCTTTCAACGAGTGCTAATTGTATAAACAAAATTACCAAACTCAAATTAAAATGTCAATTATAACTCACCGAGAAACGCTTGAAATACTTCATTGCCTAACAATTTGCCTTTTCTTGTTAAACGTATCCCCTTGTCATCTTTTACAATGAGGCCTTTTTCTTCTAAATCTTCAAGAACAGTGGAAAAAAGTGCTTCTGGTGCAGCACCATATTTTGCTTGGAAATCAGCGCTTTTCACCCCTTCGATTTTTCGAAGACCTAAAAACATTTCTTCTTCTATTTGCTCTGCTTTTGTGACCTGATGTGTTTCCTTATACGGGAAACCTGTTTGGTCAATCAGCTCCAAATAATGTTTCACCGGCCCTGCGTTCACATTTCGGATGCCATCTACATACCCGTGTGCGCCTGCACCAAAACCGAAGTAATCTTCATTGCTCCAATAGGTCAGGTTATGCTGGCTTTCAAAGCCAGGTTTGGCGTAGTTGCTAATTTCGTACTGCTTTAACCCATGGCGCTCCATTTCATCCATCACAAGCTCATACATTTCAGCCTCACGTTCTTGCGGCGGTAAATGAAGTTTTCCTTTTTGCATTAAGTTGTAAAAAACGGTTTTCGGCTCGACGATGAGTGAGTAAACCGAATAATGCTCTGCCCCTAGCGAGAAAGCCGTCTCAAGTGAATTCATCACATGATGCTTTTCTTGATGCGGCAAGCCAAACATGAGATCGAGGCTAATATTGTCAAATCCAACCGCTCTAGCTCGCTCAAAGGAGGTAAGGACATCCTTCTTTTGATGAACTCGTCCAATTTTCTTGAGCAAATCGTCTTCAAAAGTTTGAACGCCAAAGCTCAGCCGATTCACGCCGGCTGCTTTAAGCACATGCAACTTCTCAAGTGATAATTCATCTGGGTTTGCTTCTACTGCAAATTCAATCAGATTTTTTGTCGGCTTTAATACGCTGTGAATGCTGTTCATGAGCTTGTCTAGCTGACTGACAGTCAGTGATGTCGGGGTTCCCCCGCCAATAAAAATTGTCTTTAGTTCCTGCTCGCCTTTTTGCTCGATCGTGTGCTGCATCTCTTTCTCAAGAGCCGCTAAGTATTCGTCGACTGGCTGCGTTTTGATGAAGAATTTATTGAAATCACAATAGTGGCAAATATGCTCACAAAATGGAATGTGAATGTATGCTGCTTTCATTTGATGACACCTTCTTTACAGGTAAAGAGCCGCAGTTTGTCGCTGCGGCGTCTTTGTTTGTTATCGACTATAAACGTCAAGGCAGACATTGTAAAGCAGGTAGCCTTGAGGATGTTATTTTTTTGGTGTGCTGTCGTCCATCTTCAGCACAGCCATAAATGCTTCTTGCGGGACTTCAACAGAGCCCACTTGCTTCATGCGCTTTTTCCCTTCTTTTTGCTTCTCAAGAAGCTTTCTTTTCCGGGAAATGTCTCCACCATAACATTTAGCAAGTACGTTTTTACGCATCGCCTTAATGGTGGAACGAGCAACGATTTTTTGACCGATCGCTGCTTGAACCGGCACTTCAAAGTGCTGGCGTGGAATCAATTCTTTTAGCTTTTCTACGATGATCTTGCCTCGTTCATATGCATAATCGCGGTGAACAATAAAGGAAAGGGCATCGATTTTTTCGCCATTCAGCATGATATCCATCTTCACCAGCGTCGAAGGACGATAGCCAATCAGCTCATAATCAAAGGACGCATAGCCTTTTGTGTTGGACTTTAGCTGATCAAAGAATTCGTATACGATCTCTGCCAAAGGAATTTCGTACACAATGCTCACCCGGTTCGCATCAAGATACTGCATATCAATGAAATTCCCGCGCTTTCCTTGGCAAAGCTCCATCACAGAGCCTACATAGTCATTCGGCACCATCATTGTTGCTTTTACATACGGTTCTTCAATTCGCTCAATCTTTTGCGGATCAGGCAGATTGGACGGGTTATCTACGACGATTTTTTCTCCATCTGTCATATATACATCATAAATAACACTTGGCGCTGTTGTAATCAGATCAATTTTAAATTCACGTTCAATCCGTTCCTGGATGATTTCCATATGAAGCATTCCAAGGAAGCCGCAGCGGAAACCGAAGCCAAGTGCTTGGGATGTCTCTGCCTCATATTGAAGTGAAGAATCATTTAATTCAAGCTTTTCTAACGCTTCACGTAAGTCGTTGTATTTCGCTGTATCAATTGGATAAAGTCCGCAGTATACCATTGGGTTTAGCTTTCTGTATCCTGGAAGTGCTTCTTTCGCAGGGTTTTCCGCGCTTGTGATCGTATCCCCTACACGTGTATCACCGACATTTTTAATCGCAGCGGTTAAGTAGCCAACATCTCCAACGGTGAGTTCGTCTGTTGGCATGGCTTTTGGTGTGAAAACGCCAACTTCAAGTACTTCAAATTCTTTCCCCGTCGCCATCATTTTAATTTTCTGACCAGGTCTGACGGTTCCTTCGACAATTCGTATGTACGCAATAACGCCGCGATACGCATCGTAAAGAGAATCAAAAATAAGGGCTTGAAGTGGTGCTTCTGGATCTCCAGCGGGAGCCGGCACCTTTTCAACGATTTGTTCTAAAATATCCTCGATTCCAATACCCGCCTTAGCAGAGGTGAGAACAGCTTCAGACGCATCCAACCCGATGACATCTTCAATTTCTTCTCTTACACGCTCAGGCTCTGCACTTGGCAGATCGATTTTGTTGATAATCGGAAGAATTTCTAAGTTGTTATCAAGAGCTAAATAAACGTTCGCAAGTGTCTGTGCTTCAATTCCTTGTGCTGCATCTACTACAAGAATCGCACCCTCACAGGCAGCTAGGCTTCGAGATACCTCATAGGTGAAGTCGACATGCCCTGGTGTATCAATCAGGTGCATGATATATTCTTCCCCATCCTTCGCCTTATACTTCAGCTGGACAGAGTTTAATTTAATCGTTATGCCGCGTTCACGCTCTAAATCCATGGAATCAAGCAATTGTTCTTTCATTTCCCGTTGAGTAATCGCCGCTGTTTTTTCCAAAATACGGTCTGCCAATGTGGATTTCCCATGATCAATATGGGCGATAATGGAGAAATTTCGAATTCTTGATTGCCGCTCTAATCGTTTTTCTTTATCTGTCACAATCTATCACTCCTACTATAAAACGCGGGTTGCGCTAGGTTAGATTATATCAATAGGGCTGTAAAGATTCAATCGAAATCAAGAAAAGCCGCTTATTGGTCAGCGGCTTTGATCAAAAGGGTGATATCTCATGAAATTCGTTTATTTCCCATTCACCCAATCATAAAGAGAACGGGCTGCATGTGTCATGCCATCAGACAGGACTTTTCCTGCCTTGGAAAAGGCATTAAAGCCCTCTATTTCCTCCAGCTGTTTTTGTTTTTCGGCAAGATCCTTTTCTGTAACAGCCGTTCCTAAGATAGAAGCTTCCTTCTCTTCATTGTCGTTCATTTGAATGGAGAAAGCTCCTTTTAATTGCGGATCATGGTAGCCCTTCATTTGCAGCATGCCATTATTCGCTTGCTGCATTCCTAAAAAGACACCAAACAGCAAGACCAATCCTAAAATAATGGTTTTTCCAATAAATGAGCCCATCCCCGTCACCACCTTAAGAGCGTTTTTTCTCATCCTTTGCTTTGCCGTCCACCTTTTCCGCGTCCCAGAAAATGTCGCTGAATACATCAGCTGCCGCATTGGATGCATTTCTTAATTCTTCCATATTATTATCTACTCCACCAAATTCTAAAAGAAGGGCTTTGTCGGATAAATCTTGATTATAGATTCCATTATCGCCAATTTCTCCTTTGGCAAACACACCGACACTAAGACCTTTATATTTTTTCTCCATCAAATGGTGGAACTCTGTCGCAAGCTTTAAGTTTTTCTCATAGCTTTGATTCTTCTTCCCAACAACAAACGCAATTCTCGCATATTTCTTCCCTTTGATTTCGACAGTCGTATCTTTCTTTCTTCTTGAGTCCCGGTGAATATCAATTAAATAATCGAGGTCATCATTTTTCGCTAAGGCTTCTTTCACGACCAATCTTGATTCATTATAAGACTGCGGATATTTTAATCCTTTTTTCACCAGTCTTTTTTCAATTTCCGTTTTGTCGACTGTATTGCCGATTCCTTGCTGATCAAGCGCCTTTCCAAACATGTCGCCGACAAGGGTGACATTCACTTTTGAGTGCCGTGCATTATTTGGATTCGTTTCTCCTTTTAAAAATGGTAAATATGATTCCGTATTATGTGTGTGATAAATGTACACAGCTTTTCGTTTTCCTGTTGACCGGTCCGGTTCTTTGGTAGGCTTTTTCGGCGCATCATCATCGAGCTTGTCCAGCTCAGCCAAATTTGCTTCTTTTTCATCTTGGATCACTTCACTAGGCGGCGGCGATTCCATTGGCATATTGGTATAGTCTGTTCCTTCACCCGCTAAGATGATTTTTGTATCAAAATGTTCAAAGCCTGGGAGCTCTCTTCCTAGGAAACTGCGCGGGTCTTCTAAATTAATACTGGTTGCAAGCTTCAGTGACAGCCCAGAGAAATGAAATCCTTTTTGAGCTTCTGGAACTGCTGAGGCGAAATATTGGTTTTCCATGCCCATTAATGTGGCAAAAAATGCGCCAGAGAGCTCATCTGCTACACCATATAACGAGGCTTGCGGCCTCAGCTCGGGTTTTAAAGAGGTCAAAGCCCCTGACATCACAAACACCACAACAAGAGAGGCAATAAATAAGAAGATGCTTTTGACTACTTTCGTTCCATTAATCGCAACGACCAACTGTCGAGGACGGCGGGGTCTTTTTTTCATGATTTACTCCCTCCAGCACGCTTTCTAGTAATTACACTATGAGCGAGCTAGAGAAAGTAGAACAGATTAATGATTATATGAACCCATATTATCTTGCGTGATTTTTTGATGAAGCGCTGTGTTTAATCCGTTGGCAAGTACGTTTGCCATGTCATCAATGAATGTATCGACTTCCTTAGGCGTGACCATTAAATTTTGCCCCAGGGGCGCAAGCACTTCGTGGATCAGCTGCCTTTTTTCTTCTTCAGGAAGGGTTCCTACAATGCCTAAGAATGACTGACGCGTTTCTTCATCTGGCAAGTCTTCTTCGTTAAGTACTTTTTTCTTCCCGAAAGTCAAACCAGCCGGCACAAGAGAGCGGGATGGTCTATCATCTTTTAGTTCTCTACCAAAATGCTTTAAGACATAATCAATTGTGTCACTAGCAATCGTTACTGCATCCACCACTGTCGGAACGCCAATCGCAATCACTGGAATGCCCAATGTTTCTTTGCTTAATTCTTTGCGCTTATTCCCTACACCAGAGCCGGGATGGATACCTGTATCAGAAATTTGAATGGTTGTATTCACTCGTTCTACCGCTCGAGCAGCAAGGGCATCGACCGCAATGACAAAATCAGGCTTAGACCGCTCAATCACGCCTTGGATAATGTCACTTGTTTCAATACCGGTCAGTCCCATCACCCCTGGTGACAAAGAGGAAACCGGGCGATAGCCTTCCTGAACATTTTCCGGCTGCAATTCAAAGAGATGGCGGGTCACAAGCAGATTTTCAACCGTGAGAGGACCTAGTGCATCTGGCGTAACATTCCAATTTCCCAGCCCTACTACAAGGCAGCTTGCATCAGCCTGAATGCCTCTGTCTTTTAGAAACTGAGCAAAATGATGGGCAAAGACTTCAACGACTTTTTCTTGCATCTCAGAGTCTTTCTCCCGAATGCCTTGTGCCTCAAACGTCAAGTATGTCCCTGCCTTTTTGCCTGTCAGCTCCTCCCCTTCTTTCGTGATTTCCACAGTACGTATGCGGATGCCTTGCTCTTCTTTTTCCTTTTCGACAATCCCTTGGATCCCGTCCTTTTTGACGACATTCGGATCGTTCTCTTGTTCTAGTATCTCTTTTGTTTCAACAGCGAGGTCTGTCCGGATTTGATAAACGCTTAAATCGAGTTTCTGTTTCTCCATAAAAAGACTCCTTCCAACAAGTAATTAACAGTAGTCTTTCCATCTCTTGAAAGAAACATTCGAGCACGTCATCAATGAAAAATACTTTACATTTATATTGCATTCTAAAGGTGTGTTTGATAGAATACAATTTGTTCTATTGTGAAGATTTAACCTTAAGACAATTGTGTTTAGGTTGTATCTTAGGAGGTGAAACACATGCCAAATATTAAATCAGCGATCAAACGTACAAAAACGAATAACGAACGCCGTGCACATAACGTAACAATCAAGTCTGCGATGCGTACTGCGATTAAACAAGTTGAAGTTTCTGTAGCTAACAACGATGCTGAGCAAGCAAAAGCTGCTCTTGCTTCTGCTGCAAAACGCATTGACAAAGCCGTTAAAACTGGTCTTGTACACAAAAACGCAGCTGCGCGTTACAAATCAAGACTTGCTAAACAAGTAAACGGACTTTCTGCATAATGCTCGCAACGCCTCAGTGATGAGGCACCTGTTTAACTGTACGTCCGTCCTGACCGGCCGAGCCTTAAGGACAGACTGGCAATTATACATCTAAACAAAAACGACCCTCTTTTTAGAAGGTCGTTTTTTTATATTCATGCGCCTAACAAACGAAGCAGGAACAATTCTAACAGCAGCTGCTTGTCCTTTTTACCCGTTTTCATTTCGTAATCAATCGTTGAAAGCTCTTTGACGATCTGCTTGAGTTCTTCTTCTGAAAACAGTCTTGCCTGATCCATCGCAAGTTTGACCCGGAATGGATGGACTTTTAGATTTGAAGCAATTTGTTTTTGTCCATAGCCTTGCTGAGCGAAGTACTTCGTCTGCAAAATCAATCGAAATTGAGTTGAAATGAGTGCTAATATTTTAATGGGTTCCTCATTTTGCTTCAGCAGGTCATAAAACATCTGCATGGCCTCAGAGCGGCGTCTGTTTACAATTTGATTAATCAGCTCGAAAATATTTTGCTCTAAGCTTCTTGCAACGAGCTGATTGACATCCGCTAACTCAATTTCTTCCCGCTCTCCAATATATGTACTTAGCTTCCGAACCTCTTGGAATAGAGAGGAGAGACTCCCGCCGCATAGCATCACAAGCTGCTCAGCCGCTTCAGATGTAATCGCCTTTCCTTCTGTCTTCACCAGTGTGATGGTGAAATCAGTTGTTTCTTTTGGGTTTAACTCTTTCGCCTCAACGACAGCAGCTTTCTTTTTTAGCAATTTGGTGATTTTTTTACGCTCATCCAGCTTTTCATATGGTGCCAATAACACGAGAATGGTATAGGGCGCTGGCTTTTCTAAATAAGCTTCTAATACAGAAAGCTCATGCTCAATCTTTTCCTTTTTCTTTTCAGCTGTAAGAAAATAAGGATTCTTGATCACGACGAGACGTCTTTCTCCCATAAACGGAAATGTTTCTGCATCCGTCACAGCCTGTTCAAGCGGCACTTCTTCCATATCGAAGACGGAGTAATTAAAATCCTTCGTTTCTTCGTCTACTACAGCTTGTCTCAATTTAGCAGCGGTTTCTTGCAGTAAATATGTTTCTTTCCCATATAAGCAATAAACGGGATGGATATCCCCTCGTTTTAAATTGTTCCATACATCAAAGACCATCAATTGAATCCCTCTCTTTCACTTCCTCCTCTATCCTAAAGTGTGTGAAGACATTAGTAAAGAGGAAGCTGAAAGTGCCGCCTCCTCATTTATAGTAAACGTCCGGCGCAAGCTCCCGGGTCAGCCTGCTGTCAGACGATATTCATAAAATGATCATAAAATGGAAAACGGTTACTTTACCTTCTAGCAATTCCAAATGAGTTCAAGTATACTAAAATTAGCCAGGAGGGATGAAAATGAATGAATTTGAAAAAAATGTTCAAAGCAAGCGGAATGATGTGACCGACTCAGCCGTTGGTTTTATCGTCACATTCGGATTTTTCGCCTCAATGTTTATTTTGGCAACCATTATACACCTCGTTGGATCTTAACTTCATGAAGGTTACATGACTGCCGTTTTGGCAGTTTTTTTATTGAGTTTGTAAGATATCATATGGAGGATGTGTGTAAAACGTTCCTTCCTCATCGAGAAATTCATACGTCACGCTTCCGTCGGTATCTGTACGATACACTTTCATTTGCTGGTCCTTTAATTTCTTCAAAACTTCCTGATGTGGATGCTGATAACGATTGCGTTCACCTGCTGAAATGAGTGCATGTGAGGGCTTGAGATGTTGAAGCCATTCTTCGCTTGTTGACCCTTTACTCCCGTGATGTCCAACCTTTAAGATATCTGCCCGCAGATGAGGAAAGGCTTCTATAATGTCTCGCTCCCCTTCTTGTTCAAGATCTCCAGTGAGCATAAACCGCTTCCCGCCTAGAGTAAATGTCAAAACGAGTGAATCATTATTCTTAGTTGTTACCCGATCACGCGATGGATGAAGAACTTCAAATATTTGCTCTCCAATCTGAAGCTGATCTCCTCTCTCTAATTCATCAATCATGATCCCTTGATCAGCTGCTTCTTTTAACAGCTCCGCATCCTCTGGACTCCGTGCAAAGCCTTTCGGAATAGCCAGCCGCTTTACTTTATTTCGTTTGATTAAACGAGCTGCTTCTCCCATATGGTCTTGATCCGCATGTGTAAGAATAAGAACATCAAGTTTTGCTATACCTTTAGAATGCAGAAATGGGATCAGCGTTTGATCACCGATCGAAGACACTTTACGCCTTTTTTTCCACGATTCTTCTTCAAAAGAAAGTCTGCCTCCTGTATCCACAAGCAGGTGCCCCTTTCGATAGGGCAGCTGAATAAACAAACTATCCCCCTGTCCTACATCCAGCATCGTCACTTCCCCTTTTTCGAAAAAATTCGGGGTGAAATAGTGTGCACTCAAGACACCAATAAGAAAAAGGATCGGCAGTGCATAGGATTTCACAGAAGTTTTGCACTCCATCACAAATAACAGAACAATTAACGCGCTCACCTCAAGAAGGATATGCCACCAAGCAGACTTCATAAAAATCAAGTTGAATTCATCAAAAACAGCCATATAGGCTGATAATTGATGACTAAGCTGAATCACCGAATCAAGCAGCTGAAACAATGTTTGTCCAAGCGGAAGATAAATGGTAGTGAGAATAAAAAAGAGTAAGGATAGCGGCATAACGACCGTCGTATATAAAGGAACAAATATCATGTTCAAAGGTACGCTCAGTAAAGAAAATTGGTGAAAATGATATAAAAGAACAGGAAGTGAAGCAAGCTGTGCAATAAAGGAAATCAGGAATAATTGCATGACTGAACTTTTTGCTTTTGATAAAATCCTAGTCGATAACAAAATAAAAAACGTGACCGCGAATGAAAGCTGAAATCCAATATCAAATAAATAAAGAGGATGAATTGCTAATAAGAGTAAAAACGTTGCACTTAATACTACAGCAGAAGGCTGTTTCATTTCTTTTGGCAGACTAGTCATCACTAAATAGATTCCTGCCATGAGGCAAGCTCTTAAAACAGATGGTGCAGCACCTGTCAAACAAGCATAAATAGGAAGAAAGCATAATAGAAGAATACGTGCTGTCTCTCTTGTCACGCCCGCACGAAGGAGACACCAAAATAAACATGCAAGAAGCGTTTGTACATGCAAACCTGAGATCGCTAGTAAATGAATAATCCCAAGCATTTGATAATCTCTTAATGTGTCAGGGTCTATCAACTCACGATCGCCAAAAATAAGTGCCTGTACAATGCCAACAGAGTGTTTAGGCACATGATCTTCTAAAAATTTCAACCCCTTTTGCCTTATCACTTGAAGATAATAGGAAGAACTGTCTGTTTTTGTACAGTTTTTGATCGACTGTGGCAGAAAAATGGCGTCAATGCCTTTTGATTTTAAAAATTGATCATATTGAAACCCGTTAGGAATGGTTGCGTGCTTTGCTGGACGAACATCACCTGTCATGTGACAGCTCATACCAGGTTCTACCCCTTTTAATGCCTCTTTTTCACTCTCTGTTTGAATTGTATAAAAAGTGGCTAGTTGTTCATGGTCTGTTGAAACAGTCGCTGAAAAACGATTGCCATCTGTTTTCGGAATACTTTCAATCACAACGGAACCAGATAGGAATTTTTCTAGTACGGGTTGATCCGTTTCAAGAGACTCATGAATCATAAAAATGAGTATATAGACAGCACCGCATAGGCTGACCATTAAAAAGAGCTGAGGCATTTTTTTCAGTAGGCTGAGAAGTAATATGATGAGAAGAAAGAGAAGGAAATACATATGAAGATGATATGCAGCCAGAGCAATTCCAACAGCTGCTGAAATTGCCCCAAACGGCAAATATTTAAACATAGGAAGTAAATAATTGATTCGCCTTCTCATGCATATCGCGAATTTCTGTTTCGCTAAGTCCTGATTTACTCAGCTTCCCAATTAAATCTGCAACAAAGGCCAATTTTTCTTGATTTTTTAAGTCGATGATCATTTCATCTAATTCAACTTGCTCTGTTTGAACACCCGCCTGCTCGAATAAATCAATCGCATATGGATGATTTTTATAATCCTTTGCATAGTACACTGTTCGTATGCCCGCTTGAATGATGGCTTTACAGCACTGTAAACAAGGAAAATGTGTGACATATATTTCAGCATCAGCTGTAGGTGCACCAAATTTGGCACATTGTAAAATAGCATTCATTTCCGCATGGATGGTGCGAACACAGTGATGATCAATGACATAGCACCCTACATCCGCACAATGAACATCACCGGCAATGGAGCCATTATACCCCCCTGCAATGATGCGCTTGTCCCTTACGATGGTCGCCCCAACAGCTAACCGCTCACAGGTGCTTCGTAAAGCAAGCAAATGGCTTTGTGCCATAAAATATTGATTCCATGAAATTCTTTCCACGAGCTGATCCCTCCAGAATGATGGTTGATATTAAGTGTACATGCCTTTCTTCTCTACCGTCAATTCTACTTCACGGTCAATTGACTTTTCAGTCGTTCAATCGTCTTTTCCCCAAAACCTGAAATGTTTCGCAAGTCTTCAATTTGTTGAAATTCTCCGTGTTCCTCTCTATACGAAATGATGGCTTCGGCTTTAGCTGGTCCTATGCCGTTAATGGTTTGTAATTCGGCTGCATCGGCCTGATTGACATTCACACCCTCACTCTTTTCAACGCCTGTTGATGCGTCAGCTGATGCTGTTTGCGTCTCTCTTTCCGCTTCCCCCTGCTTCCGAACATAAATCATCATACTATCCTCTAATTTAGCTGCTTGGTTGATTTCAATCGAGTCTGCTTTGCTGGTAAAGCCTCCTGCCCTTTGAATCGCTTCCTCTACCCGAGCATCAGATTGAAACGTATAAACACCTGGCTTCCTTACAGCTCCTTTGACCTCTACAAAAATCGTCGATGGCTCTTTTTCTGTCTTTTCTTGTTTGTCTTCTAATGTGACTTGTATGTCTTTATTTTCCTTCAATACACTTGGCTCTCTGCTGCCCTCTCCTTTTCCAGTGAAAAAGAAGAAACTGAAGATGATCACGACTATGAGTCCAGCGGCGATATAAAGACTGTATTTTTTTAATGAAATGAGTCGTTTCACTTATTCACGCTTCTTTCAATCATATTTTTCTACTGCTCAACATACTGTTTAGAAGATAACAGATCCTATGCGTCTAAGGAGGGAGAACGTTTGAATATAGGGTTAATCGGTACAGGAAACATGGGTACCATACTTACTGAGGCATTTATTGAATCAAAGGCAGTCAATCCCTCATCGATTACCATTACAAACCGAACCATTGAAAAAGCGTTCAATATAAAAAAGAACCATCCAGAGCTTGAAGTAACGAAACAGCTTTCAGGGGCTGTCACGAATAAAGATTTCATTTTTGTTTGTGTCAAACCACTTGATATTTATCCACTTTTAAAAGAGCTGAGCCCTCTTTTAACGGAGCAGCAAACCATTGTCATCATTACAAGTCCGGTTCATCCTGAACAGCTTCAGGATATCGTTCCTTGTCAAACAGCCAGGTTGATTCCAAGCATTACAAACCGCGCTTTATCAGGCGCATCACTTTTAACTTTTGGTTCATCATGCAATGCCGCGACAAAAACAGCATTAAGACAGTTAGCTTCGTGCATTTCAACACCAATTGAGATCCATCATTCAATTACAAGAGCGGCTTCCGATATTGTCAGCTGCGGACCTGCTTTTATCAGTTTTCTCGTTCAGAAAATGATTGAAGCGGCCGTAGAAGAAACGGATATCTCTAAAGAAGAAGCCACCACCTTATCAGAGGATATGCTTGTTGGACTTGGCCGTTTGATTGAAAAAAGAGTCTATACCCTCCCGACACTGCAAGACAAAGTATGTGTGAAAGGCGGCGTCACTGGTGAAGGCATTAAAGCACTTGAAGCAGGTGTGCAAGATATGTTTCACCGTCTCTTTCAAAACACCCATGAAAAATTCGATGAAGATCTAGAAGCAGTTGCGCATCAATATCCGCCAAGTGTGTTCACTGATGATCGCAGAAATTAATCATCTTTGCAACAAGCGAAAAAAGGGTTTTAAAAAACCATCGTTCTATTAAACGATGGTTTTTGGTTTCTTAGCTGAGATGAAATATCTTTCGGCGAATTCACCGGGGGCTTCATTTGTAAAATCAGCAGTCACCTCTATTTGTTCAAAGCCAGCGGACTCAAGGAACGCTGCATATGTTTCAAATGGAAATGTGCGCTGTTCATGTGTCTCATCATAACGCTGATACATGTCTCCGTCTTTTACAAAAAAGCTTAAATCATGTATGATCGAATACATGTCATCCCCTTTATCACTCTGCCAAATATAGCTGATCTCTTCATCTTGATCTGCATAAGTCGAACCTGGGAATACCTCTTCCATTTTATAAGGCGTATGAACATCAAAAAGTAAAACCCCATCTGCCTCTAAAAGCTGAAACATGTTTTTAAAGGTTTTTTTGACGTCATTTTCGTTTTTTAAGTAATTCAAGGAATCACAGCAAATAACGGCTGCTTGGAAGGCTTGCTCAAAGCCCGTAACCTCTCTCATATCTTGATGTAAAAATTGAATCGACTGCTTTTTCGCCTGCGCTTTTTGCTGCGCAAAAGCCAGCATTTCTTCACTGAGGTCAATTCCTGTGACCTTGTGTCCCTTTTCAGCTAACCGAAGAGAAATCTCTCCAGTTCCACAGCCTACATCGATGATGGCAGCATTCGGCTTCATATACTGCTGGATCCACTGAACCCATTCATCATAAGGTGCATGTGTCATGAGCTCGTCATACACACCTGCAAACCCTTGATAAATCATGAGTTAATGCCAAGTGAAAGCGTTTCTCTCGGCGCATCTCCCCATAGCTTTTCTAGATTGTAGTATCCTCTTTCTTCTTTGTGGAACACATGGGCAATGACATCACCTAGGTCAATCAATACCCATCTTGCTTCATCAAAGCCTTCCATCTTTTTCACTTCGATTCCGCTTTCCTCTGCAAGATGTTTTACTTCTCTTGCAATGGCTTGCACTTGTTTATCAGAATTCCCGTGACAAATGAGAAAATAATCTGCAACAAGTGAGATTCCTTGCATATTAAGGGCAATAATATCCTCAGCCCGTTTATCATCGCATGCTCCTGCTGCGACGTTTAAAATTGATGATGAATCCATCCAAAATTCCTCCTTAGTTGTTCTTATGCACAAGCGAGTTGTAAGTAGCAAGCGTATCTGGAAAGACTGGCTGATTCTTTTTCATTAGAAAACTGATGGTGTTTTTTAATGATTGGATCAGTGCACGATCTAGATCATTTTCTGCTAATTTCCTTACTTCTTCGACACCAGGGAAATGACGTCCTGGTTCAATATAATCTGCGACATAAATGACTTTTTCAAGTAAGGTCATGCCTGGTCTGCCGGAAGTATGAAATTCAATAGCTGTTAACACATCTTGATCGTCAATTCCAGCTTCTTTTTTGACCAAATACGCACCAACCGGGGCGTGCCAAAGCTCGGGCGAATATTCAAGCAATAAAGGGTTCATCTGTTCTTTTTGGATAATCCCCTTCATTTCTTCTTTTGGTCTAAATTTCGCATAATCATGAAAAATAGCGGCGATCTCTGCTTTTTTCACATCTGCACCGAACCGTTCCGCTAATGAAATGGCTGTCTCCATGACTCCAAGTGTATGTGTATATCTATGCTCTGTTAACTGCTCTTTGACACAGTTCAATGCTTCTTCACGATTCATATAAATGATGCTCCTTTATATAACGCTCAACAGCTTTCGGAATCAAATAATCGACAGGGTTCCCCTGCTCTATTCGCTGCCTAATCAATGTCGATGATACATCAAAAGCTGGAACATCTGCAAATAAAAGAGGATATGCCGTACTTCCAACGTAACCCGGCCTTTTCATCCCAATAAAGGTGATCATTTGAAGCAAATCATCGATCCGATGCCATTTTGGCAAATACTCGACCATGTCCGCTCCTATCATAAAAAAGAACTGATCTTCTGGATGACGCTTCTTTAACAGATTCACTGTATCTACCGTATAAGACGGACCCTCCCGCTCCATTTCAATAAGCTCGAGCCGAAAATATGGATTTGATTGAATCGCCGCCTCCACCATTTTTATGCGGTGATGACTATCTGCTCGTTTCCGTCCTGTTTTATGAGGAGGCATATGGTTTGGGATAAACCAAATTTCATCAAGCCCAACTTGAATCCGCACCTCACTTGCCATCAGCAAATGCCCGTTATGGGGAGGATCAAACGTACCGCCGAACAACCCTATTTTTTTCATATCGCATCCACCTTTACGGCAGCTTAATTTGTTTATTTTCCTTAGATTCTTTGTAAAGGACAATCACATTTCCGATCGTTTGAACGAGCTCAGCCTTTGCACCTTTTACAAGTGCTTTCGCAACTTCCGTTTTGTCCTCGTCACAATTTTGCAATACGCTGACCTTTAACAGTTCTCTTGCTTCAAGCGCCTCGGAAATTTGCTTGACCATATTTTCATTTACCCCGCCTTTTCCAACTTGAAAAATAGGTGATAAATGATGTGCTTGTGCACGTAAAAAACGTTTTTGCTTACCTTTTAACATGGTGTTCCTCCTAATTTCTCTATGACAATTGACTTCATTTTTCCGGCGTCAGGCGTAATGCCTGTCCACAGTTCAAAGGCTCTTACTGCTTGTCCGACAAACATGCCAACCCCATCCACTGTTTTCAAGCCTAAACCTGCTGCTTCCCTAAGCAGTTTTGTTTCTATTGGATTATACACAATATCACAAACGACCGCTGTTTTTTTTGCGTTCGCTAAAGAAATCGGGGTTTCTTCAACATTCGGATACATGCCGATCGAGGTCGTATGGATGATGACATCATATTCCCCAAGCCGCTCTTCTGCTGCATTTAATGTGATTGCTTGAGATGTGATTTTTCCCTCTGCACTTTCAATTAAAGCTTCAGCTTTTTCAATGGTGCGGTTCGTAATATCAAAGCTCTTCGGTGCATACTGAGCAATTGTCGTATAAATCGCTCTTGCGGCTCCGCCAGCACCAATCAAGAGAAATGACAGCTCTGATAACGGCTGATCCAAGGCTTCAAGCAATGAATGAAGAAAGCCTTCTCCATCTGTATTATACCCAACGAGCTGATCCCCTTCGAGCCGCACCGTATTGACGGCACCGAGCCGTTCAGCTGTCACATCAATTTTGTCAAGGTACTTCATGATTTCTACCTTGTGCGGAACAGTGACGTTAATGCCGCTGATTCCTAACGCCTTCATGCCGCTAATCGCATCTTTCAGGTCATCATTTTCTACTTGAAAGCCATGATAATGTCCATCAATTCCAGCGTCCTTTAGTGCTGCATTATGAATATCCGGAGACATTGAGTGGCCAACAGGGTTACCGATTACTCCGTATAAAGGTTTCAAGGTCTCTCCCCCTTTGAACATTTAAATTAACGAACGTCTCATAAACACATGAACGCCTTTTGGCGCATAAACTTTGATTTGCTTGCCCGCATCATTTGCAGTAACCCAGCCTAAACCTGAAAAGACGATGTCCATTTTTGGCTGATCAATGGTAAAGTTATGCGGAACGAGCGGCGGGAAATCTTCCATTCCCTCTTTTGATGGCGGTGACAGCAGTTCCCCTGCATGTTTTTCATATAAATCATCTGCGTTCTCGAGCTTTGTCCGGTGAATGTTCAGCTCATTTGGCATATAGCAGACAAATGATGTTCTGCCGCCTTTTACATAATCAAATCGAGCCAGTCCGCCAAAATAAAGCGTTTGTGCTTCGTTTAATTGGAACGTTCTCGGTTTCAATTCTTTTTTCGGCGTTAAAATCTTTAAGTCATTTTTGCTGACATAGTGCGCCATTTGATGGCGGTTGATGATGCCCGGCGTATCGAATAAAGCAGACCCGTCATCAAGCGGGATTTCAATCGCATCAAGTGTAGTACCTGGATATTGGGATGTAGTAATGACGTTCTCTTCGCCAGATACTTCTTTGATGATTCGATTGATAAATGTTGATTTCCCAACATTCGTACAGCCGACGACATAGACATTTCTTCCCTCGCGGTAATGATCGATCGCTTCCATCACCTCAGGCACACCCTGGCCTCTGCTTGCACTGATCAAGAAAACATCGATAGGGTTTAATCCGTTTTCCTTTGCTTCCCGTTTCATCCAATGAATCAGACGATCTTTTTTCACGGATTTCGGTAAAATATCCACTTTGTTGCCGACAAGTAAAATCGGATTACCGCCGACAATACGGTTCAGCCCATTGATCCAGCTTCCGTTAAAGTCAAAAATATCAACGACCTTCACAATGAGAGAATCTGTCTCTCCAATGCTGTGCAATATATTTAAAAAGTCGTCTTCTGTTAAAGAAACATCTTGAATCTCATTGTAGTTCTTTAACCTAAAACAGCGCTGACAGATCACATCTTCTTTCAATAGAGATGCTGCCGGCGCATATCCTAATTGATCTTTATCTTCCGTCTGAATGGCTACACCGCAGCCAATACAAACAACCTTTTCCATTATTACTCTTCCTCCCACTGAATGTGGCCCTTACGCTTTAAGGCTCCTAAAATTCTGCGTTCAATCTGCCTGTTAAACTTTGTGAAAAATCCGTCCGAGGCAGCAACAGGAACGACCAAAATCGTATGGAAGCCATGACGATTCCCGCCAAGAACATCTGTCATGAGCTGATCCCCAATGACAACCACATCTTCTTTTTTCAACTGCATATCAGCGACTGCCTTATTAAAGGCTCTTCCCATAGGCTTTCGCGCTTTATAAATAAACGGGATATGAACCGGTTCAGAAAAAAGCTTGACCCTTTTTTCATTATTGTTCGATACAATCGTCACTTGTATCCCGTGATCTTTCATTTCTTGAAACCATTCAATTAAGCGCGGTGTCGCACTTGGACGGTCCCATTCTACTAGTGTGTTATCTAGATCGGTAATAATTCCTTTTACATTTCGTTCTTTTAATTTTTGCGGCGAAATGTGGAAAATACTTTTCACAAATTCATCCGGTAAGAAATACTTCTTTAGCACAATTTGCACCCTTTCTTCCATTGGTTTTCAGCGATTGTGTCGAATCAAATCACAATTTGTCTGTCTATCGAATACAATGAAAAAGTTTTCGACATATGATGAGGACCTTCAACAGGTGTGGATAATTTTACACACATTATCCACCTATATTTCATCATGCTTTCATTCAATTATAAACACTCTACCCACAAGTTATCCACTTAACCATGTGGATAACAGAACGATTGTTCTTGTTTCCCATTCATGGTAGATTAAAGGTACTTCAAAGACAGTCGATCAACCTATGATGATATGTCTTTTTCTCAAATTTTATGCCAACTTTTTCAGGGGAGGTGTTTTTCCCATCATATGGGTTTCTAGTATGAAAAAGCTGTCAGATGATTTACTTATAGAATCGTATTATAAAGCAAATGAAATGAACTTAAATCGCGACTTCATTGAATTAATTGAGACAGAAATGAAAAGACGTTCGCTCGGGCATATGCTCTCTGTTTCCTCTTAATTCCATATCACAGGAACCATGCCTCCCGAGCACTCTCCTTTTTTAAACTCAGGTGACTGATATTATATCACTTGCGCTATAGGCTTACTACTATTTTCCGTAAAAAACACCCCTTCTGATGAAAGAAGAGGTGTCTTAATTGCAAGGCTGTTCATTCCAAAACCATAACCCTCCGCCTACGACTAAAATGACCACAAGGAACACAACAAGAAAAGCGTAACCGACTCCTGCTCCTTGTGCTGGATAAGGCGAACACGCAGGGTAAGGATAAGGACATCCCCACATATCAGTTACCTCCTTCTAGGAAGATATACTGTTAGACTATGCTGGATGGATGGTCTTGTTTAGGCAGATGGCCATCATTTAAAAATGTTTGATGACATCACGCTCTTTGATTTCGTTATAAATAATTCTCGCCCCTTTTGGTGTCATATGATTGCCAGAAGGGTCGATCAATCCTGACTGAATCAGGGCATGATCACTATCTTCTCCAGCTTCTCGGATGAAAGCTTTCCAGTTGTCGACAAGCGGTACCTGCTCATCCTTCGCTACTTCTCTTGTGATGTCATTATAAGAGTTTTGCCAAGCTCTTGCCCCGCCTCTCCCGGCAAAATAAGATGACTTATATCTGGAGTAATAATACAAGCCCTTTTTCCCGCCTTCTACAACAGGCACACAGGTCATGAGAATCGGGGTAATGCCTTCTTTTCTACTTTCAGAAATGAAGTAGGTTAAATTTTCTTTAAACCGTTTTTTCGTCACTCGGGGATGTTTCCCGTCTAAAATCGCCGCATCATTCGTACCGAACATGATGAGGACGTAAGTTGGTTTCTGTTTTAAAATATCCTGCTCAAAGCGCAGTTTCGCGTCTTCAGTCGTCTGCCCGCCAATGCCTGCATTCTTCACTTGAATTTGGCCGCGCTCGACGTTTTTCATGAGATTCACCCATTTTTCAGATGTTGGATAATCTCGAAAGTCCCAGTTTGATCCTCTTGTATTGCTGTCACCAAATGCAATGACGCTTTCTTGTACTGGCTTAGAGCATCCAGCAGCAACACATAATAGGATGAAAAGGAAAACATATTTCTTCACAACATTCACCTCCAAAAGCCCTCTTCATATAGTAAACGACAAGACTTTTGGTTTCAATGAATGAATGTTTTTGACGAATGCTGCCTATTGCATCTGAACAGGCATATATGCTTTGTCGTGGTGCAGCAGTTCACTTACTTTTACAAATTCATAGCCCCTCTTCTTCAACTCAGGAATCACTTGTTTCAATGCTTCTACCGTTTGCTTGCGATTTCCCCCGCCATCATGTAAAAGGATAATATCGCCGCCTTGAATATGATCAATAATTCGGCTTGCAATTTTACGTGCGCCTGGTCTTGACCAGTCCTTCGGATCTTGCGTAAAGGACCACATGACCACATCGTACCCTTGCTTTGACAGAATGCGGAATGATTTCATTGTTAAGCGTCCACCAGGAGGGCGAAATAATAAGGGACCGCCAGGCTGGAGTGAAGCGATATGAGCCGCTGATTCTTTTAATTCCCGCTTGATCTCCTTTGACGACAAAAGGTCAAAATACGTATGATTCATCGTATGATTGCCGAGTTCATTCCCTTCGTCCACAATCCGTTCTGCGATCATTGGATAAGCATGGATTCTGCTCCCTATCACAAAAAAGCTTGCATTCACTTGATGCTCCTTCAGCACATCCAATATTTGATTTGTATACACTGGATGAGGTCCATCATCAAAGGTGATCGCAATCTTTTTCCGTTCCGCTCTCATGTCCCAAAAGGCACGTCCCGTTTTTTCAAGATCGACTCGTTTTAATGTATGTGCCTCTACTTCATTAGGAACAAAAGCACATAGCAGCCATATACACATCAAGATATGCAGCCCTCTCATTCGACCGCCTCCTCCACCGAACATCATTACCGATAAATTGCCCGCTTTCGCATCAATTCATGCAAGCTTCATGGTGATATCTGCTTCTTTTTCAAACAAAAAAAGCCGGCCATATTGGCCCGCTCTTTGTTTCACGTTTGGTTTCTCTCTTCAACTGTCGAACGTTGCTTAGAATTCATACAGACACTCTCCTTCTTGGATTTGATTTTGAGCCCATAATAATTTCTGATAATACTGGTTGGACTTTTTGTATTGTTGAGAGGCTTCTAAGGCTGTCGCAATTTCTAGTGAGATATCCTCTATATAAGAGTATAGGCTAAGTTTTTCCAAATAATCAATGGTTTTTTGCAGTTGGTCTTCATTGATTTCCTGAACATATAAAGCATCCAGATACTCAAACATATGACAGAACAGCTGGTCTTCATGCTTCTTTGCAGCTAATTTCCCATCTTCTAATATGCGCAGAGCATCCGCCTGTTCATTCTGTCTAAAAAGCAGCTTCGCCAGCGTATAGAGCGTATGCGGAAGCGTTGGGAGCAGCTCTTTGCGGGCAAGATCAGCAGATTCCGTTAAGTATCGTTCCGCTTCCTCTCTATAGCCCAGCTCGCCATAACATTTTCCTAAATTATAGAGTGCTGAACTGTATATGCGCGGGTGATCAATTTGAGATGCGAGCTGTTTTGCCTTTTTTAAATGAGGCAGTGCCCGGTCTTTTCGTTTTAAATCTTGATAGTTTCCCGAAATGACAAAGAGACATTGAATGATGCGAATCGTATACGCATCATGCTGATCGTATATTTCCAGCGCCTTTAAAATATGGTGCATGGAGACATGTGTTTGTTTCATTATATAGTAGGCTTCTGCCACTTTAAAATGAAACTCTGCCTGCTCAATATCATCAAATACCATGGACAGCTGCTTTTCTGCGACTCGATAATATTTGACGGCTTCTAAATATTCTTTTTGACTAAATTCATGCATGCCACGAAAAAATGCATGGTAATAATGCAGCATATCAGATAACTCATGATTGGAGTTTTCGATTTTATCGACTAGATTAGATACTGAGAAAGGTTGATATTTTGAAGGGTGTATATAGTCAAGCATGATTTGGTGCCGAAAACACATGAGCTGATAATAAATCAGTAAATGCTGGTCCTCTTCCATCTGTTCAATTTCCACTTCAACTTCCGCTTTCAAGATTTCCGCATCTGGAACACTGAACTGCCGTATCATTCGATACCATTCATTAATTTTCATACCTACATGTGAAGATAGAACCTTCCCCATGTTCCGAAATTACCCCTTCCTTTTCGGTCTAATATTACATATTTTAGCACGCTTCTTGACCGCCAAGCACCGCAAAGAAACCGCAAACATAAAAAAGAGACGAACAGAAGCACGATTTTTTTGATAAAGATGAATTTTTCATCGTACAGACACAGACAATCCCTCCTTCACATACATTTGAGGATATAGGCAGCGGCCTAAACATGGTGGAGGTGAAAATCGTGGCAGGAGTATTTACAGCGATGGGATTGATGGTCAAAGAATTGGTGTTTTTAGTGTCCTATGTCAAAAACAATGCCTTTCCACAGCCCCTTTCGGGAGATGATGAAAAAAAATACTTAGCCCTCATGGCACAGGGCGATGAACACGCAAGAAACATGCTGATTGAACATAACCTTCGGCTCGTCGCCCATATTGTAAAGAAATTTGAAAATACCGGGGAAGACGCTGAAGACCTCATCTCCATCGGGACGATCGGACTCATTAAAGCCATCGAAAGCTATTCCTCTGGAAAAGGAACAAAGCTGGCAACGTATGCGGCGCGGTGTATTGAGAATGAAATTCTCATGCACTTACGCGCACTCAAAAAAACAAAAAAAGACGTCTCCTTACATGACCCCATCGGTCAGGATAAAGAAGGCAACGAAATATCATTAATTGATGTCTTAAAATCTGAAAATGAAGATGTAATTGATACCATTCAGCTCAACATGGAGCTTGAAAAAGTAAAGGAGTATATCGACATTCTCGACGGCCGAGAAAAAGAAGTGATCGTCGGCCGGTTCGGACTTGATTTAAAGAAAGAAAAAACGCAGCGGGAAATAGCCAAAGAGCTCGGGATATCGCGGAGCTATGTGTCACGTATTGAGAAGCGCGCGCTGATGAAAATGTTTCATGAGTTTTACCGGGCGGAGAAGGAGAAACGGAAGCGGGAGAAGGGGAAGGGGAAGTGAGCGGAAAACTTCAAAGAGGACTACTTTTCAATAAAAACAGGCCCTCATAAGGTCTGTTTTTATTTTGCCCTTCAAATCTGAAAAGTATATAATTAATATACTTGTATGACAAATAACAATACCTATTGAAAGGAGTGATTTTTATGAAATTCAATCCTGTTTCTAATAAAAAATTATATATACAGATTTATAATCAAATCCTTTCAGAAATACAGTTAGGCTCTTTTAAAGTAGGAGATAAACTTCCTTCTGAAAGAGAACTATGTGAACAATTTGGCGTCAGCCGTGCACCCGTCAGGCAAGCTCTTAGTGCATTAGAAATGAATGGTGTCATTTACTCCCGTCAAGGAGAAGGTGTGTTCGTTAAAAATACGACCATCACCACTGAAGGGACTCTTTCTATGAAATCAGCATCTCCTGAAGATATTGTGGAAGCCCGAATGCACATTGAACCTTTAATTATCCATTTTGCGGCTTTGAGAGCGACCGATCAAGAGATTGAGGAGCTTAAACAGACGATAAAAAAAATGGAAGAAGAAACACGGTCGGGTGTATATGTTCCTGAAACCGACGAACAACTACATATGGGCATTGCAAGAGCGTCACATAACGATTTATTTATTACCTTTATGTCTTCTATTACGAATGCTATGAAACAACAGGAAATGTGGAGATTTATTCGTGATCGGACTGTTACTCGTTCAGATTATCGAGAGATCAACTTTCAAGAGCACAAAATGATTATAAAAGCACTAGAAGAGCGGAACGCATCAGAAGCCGTAACACGGATGACTGACCATATGCAAAATTTATATGATCGCTACTGGAAAAGCTAATCTCTCCGCTTATACACATTTTAAAAAAAGTTCTTTTAAAACAAATAAAGGCGTCTAACCGCAAGTCGAACTTGTGAGTTATGCGCCTTTGTTTTTCATTTCAACGTTTTTTTGATTCTAAGCATTTTTCGCATATTCCGTATAAAACCTTAACACCTTCACATCCATGAGCTGTATCAATCATTTCCTCACATTCTTTGCACACAATCGTGTTTTGCGGCACATTTGATTTCTTTTCCATCCTCATATCAGCTCCTTCGTTTTGATATTGTTTTTCGCTTAAACACTTTTACCATTGTTCTTTGTGAATGAAATGGACTCTTCGATGCTGGATTTGTTGTTTGCTTTGACGACCAGTGCTTTTCCTGACTGTTTCACTAAGAGTACAATAATAAGAGAAGCAAATATCATGCTGATACCTAAGAAAATCATACTTATGTGAAAAGAACCTGTTACATCTTTAATATATCCGACTATATAAGGTCCAAAAAATCCACCAAGATTTCCAATACTATTAATCAATGCGATGGCCCCACCCGCTGCTGCGCCTGTTAAAAAAGATGGGGGGATTGCCCAAAATGGAGAATAAGCGCCAAAAGCTCCACACAATGCGATTGTTAAAAATACAAATGACAAGATCACACTTGTGCTAGCAATAAAACTACTTATGATCATAGCAATCGCACTAACAGTTAAACAGGCAGATACATGCCAGCGTCTTTCATTTTTCTTGTCAGAATGATTCCCAACTAGCACCATGACCAAAATGGCAAAGGTGTACATAAGACCCAAAAGCCACCCCATCCCTTGAGTACTCAAAGAAATTGTGTCAGATAACCCCTTTGAGATCGTCGGTAAGAACATGTTAATACCGTAGAACCCAACCATCCAGCAGAAATAGCCTGCCGATAAAATGAGTACATCTCGATCTTTTAAAGCTTGAACGAAGGTATACCGCTTGACTTGTTCTTTTTCAAGTCTTTCTTTTGTTGTGACATGAATAAGCCACTCTTTCTCATCATTATTCAACCACTTTACTTCTTCAATTTTGTCATCTAGATAAAAAAAGGCAATGACACCAAGAATAAGAGCTGGGATGGCTTCTAAAATAAATAACCACTGCCAGCCGGACATATCCAGCCAATTCACCCCTAAGAGGAAGGTTGAGAGCGGAGCGCCAACTGCATTTGCCCCTGGGATTGCCAGCATAAATCCAGCGATGGCTTTGGCGTGGTGTTTTGTTTGATAGAAACCGCTCAAATAAAACACCATACATGGATAAAAACTGGCCTCTGCTGCGCCTAATAAGAAACGCGCCGTGTAGAACTGCCATGGTTCTTGTACAAAAGCCATTAAAATCGCAATAATTGCCCAAGTCACCATAATTCTGCTGATCCATTTTCTAGCACCTATCTTCGACATAATCGCACTGCCCGGAACCTCTAGTAAAAAATAACCTAAAAAGAAAATTCCCGCCCCGAGTCCAAATACAGCATTTGAAAATCCTAAATCTTCATTCATTTGCAGAGCAGCAAATCCGATGTTCACACGATCTAAAATGGCGATAACAAAACATAATGACAAAAACGGGATTAGTCGAAGTGTAACCTTACGAGTCGTAGATCTCTCCAATGCTTGTTGATTCAAGCTGATTCCCCCTTAACATAGCTTTGTCTGACTATACTTGTGAGCTCTCACGTTATAAAGCGCTTACAAATATGCAACTGATAGAAAAGAGTGAGGCATAGTCTATGCCCAACTCCATTCATATCACTAGTCCATATGCGAACCACCATTAATATCTATCTCTTCCCCTGTGATATAGGAGGCTTCTTTCGCCGCTAGGAACGCAATAGCAGCCGCAATTTCTTTCGTTTCACCTGGGCGGCCAATCGGTATACTGTCAATCACCTTTTTTGCTTCGCCATTAGAAAGCGACTTCCAGATATCAGTATTCACTAGACCTGGAGCTACACAATTGACAGTGATTCCATCCTTTCCTACTTCACGGGCAAGGTTTTTGGAAAAGCCTAGGACGGCGGCTTTGGAAGCAGAGTAATGCGCACCGCCAAATACACCGCCTCCTCTTTTGGCTGATACAGAAGACAGGTTGATAATACGGCCATATCTTTGTTTTTTCATCGTTTCTAGAACTGCTTGTGTACACAAGAACAAACCGAACATATTCACACTGAATATTCTTGTCATATCCTCTAGTGTCATGTCCTGAACTGTTACTTTTTGAGAAATACCTGCGTTATTCACTAATATGTCAATTCTGCCGAATGACACAAGTGTTTCTTTCACCATCTGGTCAATCGATTCTTTATTTGTGACATTTACTTCTATACCGATTGCTTTACCACCGGCATTTTTAATCGCTTCTACAGTACACTGAATTCCCTCTTGATTGATATCTGCTACAACGACTGAAGCGCCCTGCTCGGCTAGAGTGAATGCGATGGTTCTCCCAATTCCCTTTTCAGAACCGCTGCCTGTTACGATCGCAACTTGATTTTTTAGGGTAAACATGGCTAATTCCTACTTTCCTATGAAATTATTCAGCATTTCTTTAGCTGTTTTGATTATATTTTCGATGGTAATGCCATTGATCTCCAAAAGCTTTTCATAAGGTGCGGATTCTCCAAAACGATCTTGCACACCGATTCGTTTGACTCTCCCCCGGCCTTCCTCTGCCACTATCTCACATACAGCACTGCCTAATCCGTTTAGAATATTGTGATCCTCTATAGTAATAATAGGTCCAATATTCAGACACTCCATGACAGCTTCTCGATCTAAAGGCTTGATCGTATGCATATCTAAGAGGGTTGCATAAATACCTTGTTTTTCTAATTCCTTGACTGCTTCTAAGGCAAGATGTACTGTATCTCCATTCGCTATAATCGCGATATCTTTACCAGACTTTACTTTCTTTGCTTTGCCGATGATAAATTCTTCATTTTCATCATATATCATCGGCACAGCATCTCGGGTGAAACGCAAATACATTGGACCATATGTTTCTGCTGCCTGTTTGATCAATTTTCTTGTTGAGTAGTAGTCAGCTCCCATGATCACTGTCATATTGGGAAATGATCTTAAAACGCCCATATCTTCTATCGCTTGATGACTCCCTCCATCATTTCCTGGTGTTAATCCACCGTGGGAGCAGGCGATCTTTACATTCAAATTGGGATAACATACTTCTTGCCGAATTTGTTCTGCCATACGCAGCGACCCGAAAACTGCATAGGTGCTGACAAATGGGATTTTGCCAGTTGTTGCAAGACCAGCTGCCAGGCCGGCACCATTTTGTTCAGCAATTCCGACGTTCACATGCTGATTAGGAAGCTGCTTTATAAATTCTCCTGTTTTGCATGACTTGCCGATATCAATATCTATGACATAAATTTGTTGATTCTCTTTTCCTAATGTAACTATTTCATCACCGAAAGCTTCACGTGTCGCTTTTTTCTTAGTTACTGCTTTTTCAGTTTGACTCATGATTTTAAACCTCCTGCTAGTTCCTCTAATGCCTGCTCATATTCTTCTTCATTTGGCGCAACACCGTGCCATGAGCAGATATCTTCCATATAGGAAACGCCTTTGCCCTTAATGGTATCGGCAACAATACATTTTGGCTTTCCATTTTTCGTTTTTGTTACTTCATTCAGTGTTTCTACAATGTCTTCCATTGAGTGTCCGTCAATTCGTTTTGTTTCAAATCCGAATACTTCAAACTTCTTTTCGATGTCTTGAAGCGGCATAATTTCTTCGCAGAAGCCATCAATTTGCAGGCGGTTATTGTCTACAAACACAATTAAGTTATCCAAGTGATATTTTACTGCGGTTTGGACGGCTTCCCATATTTGCCCTTCCTGACATTCTCCATCTCCCACCATGACAAATACCCGGTAATCTTTTTCATCCCTTTTGCCTGCAAGTGCCATACCAACGCCGCAAGAAAGTCCTTGACCTAATGAGCCTGTGGAGATATCAATTCCCGGACATTTCTTCATATCAGGATGACCTTGAAAAGGTGAACCGTACCGCCGTAATTTGTATACGTTTTCAAAAGAGACATAACCTTTTATAGCTAGAGCTGCATATTGAATAGGTGCCACATGTCCTTTCGATAAAACAAAGCGATCTCGATCTTCCCAATTTGGTTTTTGGGGATTGATATTCATTTCTTTAAAATAAAGGGCGGTAATGATATCAGCAGCTGATAAGGAACCTCCTGGATGACCCGATTGCGCTTCGTAAATCATCGTTATCGCCGTTTTTCTGAGCTCGATGGCTTTTGCTTTGAGTTCTGCCACACTTCTGTCTTTCATTCCGATCACCTCGATTATTTTTTAAGTTATAACTTGAATTCTTAGTTACTTGTTCACTTGTATGACAAGCGGTTTATGAGATCACTATACAATTCTTGAAAGCGTTTGTCTATCTATTTTTTGAATTTTTAAATAAAATATTGCTTTTCTCGATACTTAGATTCAGCACTCTATTTTAAATGAAATAAAAACACCACCCTATCATCTGGTGATGTTTTACATTTCAACTATGCTATTCTCTTTTAGAAAACGCTCAAAAAGCTTATGGCCTTCCTCTTCAATCAGTTCATCTTCAATCAAATATTCTCCAATCAATAACCCAAGATCCTTCCACTTCTCATATTCTTTTAAAAGCGTTATCCCGTAACTTTTTTGATCAAAAAACAATAACCATCTTCCTGTTTCTAAACTCTTAAAAAACACGCCTTCATAATCAAAACCTTGCTCATAATATCCTACATGTAAATGCATACTCTCATCTAAACTATGTATTCTTTCATATGTACACACTTTATCTTGCTCCCTTAGCTTCTCATATCTTACTGATAATCAATATTCCTCAACTCGACCCATTCAACAGAGTCCGGTACCTTTTTTGTCGTCACAAAATGTTGAACGATTTCATACGCCTGATTACGATCAACATAGCTACATGATGGCACATACAATGGTGATCCTGCGATCAAATGCTCGATCGTTTCGATCTTTTCTACCTTTTGAAAAGGGACTAAAAAATCTGGATATCTGATGATAAAGAATCCATACGGTTCAGTATAAAAGAAAACTAGACTTTCACTTTCCCACTCTTCCTCTATCTCAATGGAAGATTCTCCGTTTCCTTGTTTCCAATACTCTTCACCCTCCTGAAAGAAGATCCTTTTCATGAATTCTTCTCCCGGATTTTCTACTGGAGCTCCTGTAAGCCCGTAGTATAAAAACATCAATATCGCTCCCTCATGCCTCTATCAATTTGGATTTAACCAATTGTTCTATTTCCCTCAAAATCATAAAAAGCTTGTGTTTGTTGGTTTAATTTTAGCATGTGATATAGCTTTGGGTTTAGCTTTTGAAAGGTTTGAGTGCTGACCCATTTTACTTCATCAATATCATGATCCGGATCTAGAATGTTCATCTCTCCCCCGATCATTTCCGCAAAGAACGTAATGATAAGCGCATGATGTTTTTTATCTTGAAAGAACGCTTCTCGAACCGAATGAAGTTCATTTACTTTGACAACATACCCTGTCTCTTCTTTCACTTCGCGGATGACAGCCTGCTGCAGGTGTTCACCTTTTTCCACAGCACCGCCTGGAAGTTCCCAATATCCCTTTACATTCTTGACCGTTAAAAGATTTTCTTCCTCGTCATAAATAATAGCTGAAACTACGTCTACTCGTTTCAAATAAATCCCCCTCAACATTCTCCATTCACATCAATTGCCCTCTATATATGACACGAACTGTTCATTTTATCATTCTTATTATACTGGTTGTGCTCGTGGGATTTACAGGAAATATCGTTTCTCTTTTGAGACAAATCAAAGCGTCCAACGAGAAAATCATCCAACTGTTAGAACAGCAAAAACCGAAAAAATAAAACCTCACGCATCTAGCAGGAGGTTTTTGCCATAGGAGAAATTTTCCCGTTACTCATCAAATAACATATTTCTGATTCGCCGAATATAATGAAGCGCAATATGAGCAAGACATAAAATGAGCCCAATCATCGCAAGAATATAGATGGGCAGCATCAAACCAGGTACATAGTTTACGACAAATCCCAAACTAAACGCTGTCAGCATATATATGCTGATCAACCTCATCAATACCATTCGAAGCCCTCCCTTTCTACAATCACTTTAACATATTTTCCCTTCATTCTCATAATTGGCTTTAAAAAAGATGCGAATCCATTAAGACTCGCATCTTTTTACGTATTCAATTCACCTTTTTCGCCCGTGCTTCCTTCCACTGCTCAAGCTCCGAGACTGTTAGTAATTGATATCCTTGTTTGGTCAATTCCTTAATGATCGTGACAGCCGCGTTGGCAGAGGTGTCATAGATGTCGTGCATTAAGACGGTTTCTCCGCTAGACGCATGGGTAAGAATGTAGTTGGCAACGTATTGGCTGTTGCGATATTTCCAGTCTTCGGGATCTACATCCCAAAGTGTGACTTTCATGTTGACAGCCGCGTTAATCTGCCCGTTTGTTCCACCATATGGCGGTCTAAAGTGAGTCGGTGTGAACCCGCCTGCTTTTTCAATGATTTGCTGCGTATCTTCTACTTGTTTGATGGCTTGTTTTAATGGCAGTCTTGTGAGTAAAGGGTGGTTATAGGAATGATTTCCGATTTCATTTCCACCTTTTCTGATTTCACCTAGCATATCGGGATAATATTGAACCCTGCTTCCTAATACAAAAAATGTCGCGTGGCCTTTGTTTTCTTTTAAAGCTGTTAAGATTTTTGAAGTTGTTGATGGATTTGGTCCATCATCAAATGTAAGGGCAATGGCTTTTTGATTTGGGTTGAATACTCCCTGTTTTGGCAGTTTTACGATCTTTCTTTTTGCGATCGGTTCTTTTTTCTCGTTTTTGTTCTTTTCTTTATTGATGTATTCTGGCTTTAACATTCCTTTAAGCAGTGTTTTCTTAATCGCCAGCACTTGAGGACCTTTCTTGTCTGGTGCAATTTGCCCTGCTGGGAAGTAGAATTCAATAAAACGATCTTTGATGGCAAAATACTGATAATGCTCTGCCTCAGGAGATGTTCCTTGTTTAAGCAAATGCTCGTTTTCCGCAAGAGAGCGATCTTTTTTTAACTCCTCAAATGTCATTTGAGACAGTTTTTGCAGACTTTTTTTCTTTGATAAAAATAGATCATCTATTGATAAAAACTGCTGTTTCTTGAAATCAAAATTGAATATCTTCGTTTCATGTGCGCCTTTTACTCCGCCTTTCCATTCATATGTATTGAATTTGATCGCAGCAGTTTGTTTTGCATAATGAGTAATCTCATAATCTATGTTTAATTCGTATCGATGATCTTCATCGACATCGCTTGCTTCACTAAACGATGTTTTGAATTTGTCCAGCGCTGTTTCTGCAAATCTTTTCATCTCTTGATCTAGCTTTTTTTGATGAAACACAGGATAGTTCACAGCATATCTCAAGTATCTCCCGTCATTCACGAGGGTCACAATTTCAACTTCTTTATAGCTCGCATCTGGTTCTACCTTCTTCTTCTCTGTCCCGCTTGCCTGCTGATTATGATAAAACGCAGCGATTCCGATGATCATCGCAAGTCCGCATAGGACGAGACTGACTTTCCATTTAATTGACACAATGATTCTCCTCTCGTGATGCCGTCATGCCTGAATGACGTGTGTTTGTAGGATAGACTTTGCATGCCCTCTTTTTAGTTTGCAAATCACACAATTGTCACATTTTCGACACATTTTTGGAGAGGAATAAAAAAAGGACTTGATTTCTCAGTCCTTTAATTACTTTTGCATATATAGTTGAAATAATTTCGTTTCTTCATCAATGGAACGCGCTCGATCAAATGCCGCTCTGACTGTCTTTGTATTGTTAATAAGCTCGTACAGCATGGTCAGTACAAAGATAAATGCTGCATTCCCATCGATGTAATCGTCCGGTGCCGAATAAGATGCAGCCCCTGCCTCTAAGAAAGCATCTGCTAGATTTTTCTCTCCTAGTGTGCAGCCTGTAGAGATGACATGAACTCCTTCTAATGAGGCATACCGCTTGATTTCTTCCGCTCCAAAGGCAGTATCTCTAGGCTCCTCATCTTCGTATACATCTTCCCCTAATTCAGGCATGATAAATGCTCCTTCTTCACCGTGAAACGATAAAAGAAGGTAATCTATTTCTCCTCTAACTCTACCAGATAACACATGAATCAGATCATTCGGTCTTCCAATCCAATGCATATCGACTTTCACGCCGAAGTTTTCAAGTGCTGCACGCAGGGCAAAAGATTCCAGTTCACTATTGGGTCCTGCTGCTAATATGATACGCATGGCCTGTTGATCCACTTCTATCTCCTCCAGACTATGATAAAAATAAAACCATTTTTTCCTCATCTGCATATGTATCAGTCCATTTTAGCGCTTTTTCTTCGACAGCGTACGACTCAAATCCAACAGAGCGATAGAGGCGCTTGGCTGAGTGATTAGTAGTCACCACTGATAAATACATTTGCTCGATATCCCCCTGTTCTCGCGCAAAGGAAAGCGCTTTTGTCATCAAGGCTTGGCCTGCCCCTTCTCCGCGGGCACTAGGTGTTACATACATCGCTGTCAGATTCGCTCGGTGCTTTAACTTCTGCAAGGTTTCTTGGATGAGCGTGACTGCCCCCACAAGCTGCCCTTGATGAAAAGCACCAAAAGACCACATAGATTTCGCCGAAGCAAAACGCGCTTTATATTTATCCTTTGTATTGATTTGCTCTTCCTCATAGCTCATCGCAAAGCCCTCTGGATTTAATCGCAGTGCTTCTAGTCTGAGTGCTGCATATTCTTCAGCATCATCTGGTGTTAACAATCGAATATTCAGAAAATCGCCTCCAAAAGAATGATGGATACTTCTAATTTTATCTTGAAAAGAACTTTGGATCAAAATTTTATTCCTAAATATAAAAAGGCATCCCATAAAAGGATGCCCCCTTCATTACCACTTACAGCGCTTCACCGGACGGCAGCAAGGGTTTTTGATATCACTGCCGCAATCGTATTCTTCTACAATATACTCGTTGTGAGTCGATTCAGTGACCGGATAGTAGTTTTCGATTCTTTTGATGTTTTTATTGACGTTTGTGATATGCGTTGGGTGAATTTTTCTGATCGTTTGTTCATTCGTTCTTGTGTTGACAATTTGACGTGTGGGGAAAACAACCGTTTCGTCTCCTCCTTGGTTTCCTCTGCGAGGTCCAAAGAAGAAATCATCTAATCGATTTCGGCTCATCTTAACACCCCTTCAAGTTGTCTTTCACTTACACTCTATCGTATGTCAGAGGCACCTTTCGTGATTAGATGCATGTCTATTTTTTAAAAAAACTTTCTATCTAGTTTTCTCTTTCTTTACAAAAGGACAATTTTAACATATTATACAAATGATATCTTACGAAGACAGGTCATCCATGAAAACAAAATATCAGCTCTTTTTATTCAATGCATTTTTTCCACTCATTATCAAATAAGAGGTGAACGATATGATCAACACGACACAGCCATTCGAACGAAACAAGCTAGACATTGCACTTGAACTAACTCAATTACATCTGAATCAATATCAAACAAACCATCCTGATCAGCTGAGTGAAATCTATGCGAAATATTACGCGCTGCTTGAAGTGCTGGATTTGTCTTCCTATGATCAATTGATTGATTTACTGCCAAATGAGCTCAAACAGACGCTTGAGTAAAAAAACCATCTACCCACATGGGATAGATGGTTTTCTTTATTTATACACGTGCAGCCATATCGGTTTCGATTTGCTCTAAGCTTCTTCCCTTTGTCTCGACTAGCACAAATCGGGTGAATAACAGCCCGATTAAGCAGATGACCCCGAATGAGGAGAAAATGACCCCAAAGCTGAATTGATCAGCCAGAATAGGGAAAACGAGTCCAACTGCTAACGATCCGGTCCAGTTAAAGGCAGAAGAGATACCTGCTCCGATGCCTCTGACAGAAAGCGGGAAGATTTCGCCGATGATGATCCAGGTGATCGGTGCCCACGAGAAGGCATAGCACAAAATAAAGCAGCAAAGTGAAATCAATGTTACCCAGTTTAAAATTCCTTCACTAACGCCAAGTGCCCCTAATGCGGCTGGAGCAAAGAAAGAAAGAGCCATGCCCGACCCTCCTACGGTGAGAATCGTTCGGCGGTCGAAGCGGTCAACAAATTGTAAAAAGATCACGGTCGTGACGACAAAAATAACACCGACAATGACTGTAAAACCTGCGGCAACTTGAGGTGCAAGCCCTACATTCCGAGCGATACTCGTTGCATAATAGACAATGGAGTTCGCGCCTTGAATTTGCTGAAGGGTTGCCATTCCAACCCCAATGAAAAGAGCCATTCTGAATTTCTTTTGAAACAATTCACGAATCCCCGAGCGTTCTTCTTTTGCGACTTCTAAAATTTCCTGCATTTCTGATTCGATTTCTTCACGAGAAGAACGCAGTGATCCTAATACTTCCCGTGCTTTATGAGCCATTCCGTGTTTAATCAAATATCTCGGAGATTCAGGAAGCTTCAGCATACCAATATAAAGCACGATCGCAAATAAAGCGGCACTTCCCAGCATCCAGCGCCAGCTGTCTGGGATGGGCTCAAACACAAATGCAACAATATAGCTGAGTAATAGTCCAGTTACAATCATGAGCTGATTGAGCCCAGATAATTTCCCGCGGATTTTAGCAGGAGCGATTTCAGACATGTAAGCCGGAACCAAAGATGAAGCTGTTCCTACTGCTGTCCCTAAAAAGATTCGAGCGATGGTGAGTGAAATCTCTTCTGGTGCGACAGCTGATCCGATCGCCCCGACAAAAAAGATCACGGATGAGACCAAAATGAGTTTTCTGCGGCCAAATTTATCCCCTAAAAGACCGCTTAAGATGGAGCCAATGATGGCCCCGCCCATTAATGAAGAGACAACGATTCCAAGCCATAATGGGCTGAGCTGAAATTCTTGCTGAATATGTCCTTCCGCCCCTGCAATAATACCAATATCATATCCAAATAAGATGCCTGCAAAGGACCCGAAAAAGAAGATAAATTTGCTTGACACTTTTTTCTCCAAGTGGATGACCCCCTCACTTAATTAACCGCTTTCATTTCACCCAGTGCTTCTACTGTAACCAGCAGAAGACCTTTCCCCCTTCTATAAAACCACATATTCTGCATCGACAAGCTTTGCAAAATGAACAATTTGATCAACCGTTAAATTGAGAGACACGACTGTATGGTGGCCTCCGCCTTCTTTAATCCATGCTTTGACGCCATCCTGAAAATTCGGTTTGATTTTCCACAATACACGCGCAACTGGTAAATGAGGTGCTGCTTCCTCTGGCTCAAAGGCTTCGACTTCTTGTATGAGCCATTTAAAATGTGTTCCAAAATCCGCAATGGAGACAACGACACCATCGCCTGCTTTTCCATCAAACACAAGACGTGCTGGATCTTCCCGGTTTCCGATCCCAAGTGGAGACACGACAATGACAGGTTTTGTATGAGCGAGCGCTGGATCTACTTCCAGCATATGAGATTGCAGCACTGCTTCCTCTCCAGACGTCATTTCATACGTGTAGTCCTCCATAAATCCAGTGGATTGATGATGACTCATCACCTTTAATAAGCGGTCCAGTGCGGCTGTTTTCCAATCACCTTCCCCAGCAAAGCCGTATCCCTTTGCCATCAGCCGCTGTACCGCAAGTCCAGGCAGCTGCTTCATCCCATGTAAGTCTTCAAAGTTTGTTGTAAAGGCATTATAGCCGCCTTCGTCTAAGAAACGTTTGATGGCGATCTCATATCGCGCCTGCACCTTGACACTTTTTTCCCATTCTTCAACTGAATACGTTCCATAATTCACATCATATTGCGTTAAATACTCAGCAAATAATGCATCTACCTCTTCGTCTTCTACTGCATTTACATATTCGACGAGATCGCCTATTCCAAAGTAGTCAACGGTCCATCCTAATTGAATCTGCGCTTCGATTTTATCGCCTTCTGTCACAGCCACATGCCGCATGTTGTCACCAAACCGGGCTACTTTGATGTGAAAGCTCTCATGATAGGCTGCCGCAACGTCCATCCAATCAGCAATTTGCTGCTGCACTTCCGGCTTAGACCAATGACCGGTCACAATTTGGTTTTGTTTATTTAAACGTGCATTGATATAGCCATATTCTCTGTCTCCATGTGCGGATTGATGGAGATTCATATAGTCCATGTCGATCGTGTCCCACGGAATCTTTTCATAATATTGTGTAACAAGATGCAAAAGAGGCTTTTGCAAAAGACTAGTGCCGCGTATCCACATTTTTGCTGGAGAAAATGTATGCATCCACGTCATCACACCGACAACTTCATCGCGATAATTGACCTCTTTCATAAGCTTTGTGATTTGATCGGCACTGACAGCCAGTTCCTGCAAGATCACTGGATAAGGAAGTAAACCGCTCTCATTTAAAGCATCCGTCATCTTTTGTGCATCTGCTTTTACTTTTTGCAGTGCTTGATCACCATATAAATGTTGTGACCCAACAATAAACCAAAACTCTTTTTTCAGGCTTGTTAACATAGATATCCCTCGTTTCTTTATGTTGAAGGTTTTTGTCCGTAATACGCATGCTTTCCATGTTTTCTTAAGTAATGTTTATCTAAAATTCGCTGCGGCAATGGCTCAGCAAATTCGTTCAATTGCTTGGCAAAAAGATTCATCTTGGCGACTTCATCTAAAATCACACTGTTTGTGACCGCACTTTTTGCATCCTTCCCCCATGTAAATGGACCATGACCTTGAAGCAATACACCCGGCACCGCCATCACATCTAGGTTTCTTTTCTCAAACGTTTCGATGATCAGCTTGCCCGTTTCTACCTCATAGCCGCGATTGACTTCTTCTTCTGTTAGAAAACGAGCGCACGGAACGGCGCCGTAAAATGTATCGGCATGTGTTGTGCCCATTGCTGGTAAATCAAGTCCTGCCTGCGCCCAAATGGTTGCCCACATGGAATGGCTATGTGAAATGCCGCCAATTTCCTCAAAGTGTTTGTAAAGAACTGCATGTGTAGCTGTATCTGACGAAGGACTCAATTCTCCTTCCACCACTTCACCATCAAAATTCACCACGACCATATCTTTTGCTGATAGTTGGTCATACGCTATGCCGCTCGGCTTAATTACAAACAAACCACTGTCACGATCACATGCACTGACATTACCCCATGTAAATTTCACAAGTCCGTATTTTGGCAAATCTAAATTTGCTTGATACACTTCTTCTTTTAAGCGATCTAGCATACCGTCGTCACTCCTTTCGTTGGCATCAGATGTGCTACCGCCGCTTCTTCAATCGCAAGCCCATTTTGATAGCGCTTTAAAAATTCGTCAAAGCCTTTGACATCGAGTGGATCGGGCTCCATGAGCTCTTCTGATGTATGGGCAAATACGCGATGGGTGAGAAATTCAGCCAATGTTTGCTGCTGATGATGGACCATATATGAAGCAAGGACAGCCATCCCAAACGCACCGCCTTCTCCAGCTGTTGAAACAACTGATACAGGTGTATTCAGCGCTGCGGCAACCATTTTTTGTCCAACGAGCGGTGTTTTAAATAATCCCCCATGCCCTAGTAAGCGGTCAATCACTACATGTTCCTGTTCCTTTAATCGGTCCATGCCTATTTTCATAGCACCAAAAGCAGAGAACAAATGGGTACGCATGAAATTAGCAAGGTTAAAGCGGCTTTCAGGAGACCTGACAAAAAGAGGTCTTCCTTCTGGCAGTCTCGTAATATTTTCACCAGAGTAATAGCCATAGCTTAAGAGTCCGCCGCCATCTCGATCTGCTTCTAAAGCTTGCTGCAATAAGGATTCGTATAACCTTTCTGACTCCACTTGCAGGCCAAGTGCTTCAAATGCCTCTTTGAATAAATTCATCCAAGCGTTTAGGTCACTTGTACAGTTATTCGCATGAACCATCGCAACTGGCAGTCCATCCGGCGTCGTAACCATGTCTACTTCTGGATACACACCTTTTAGATCCTGATCCAGCACAATCATGGCAAAAACCGACGTCCCAACAGAAATATTCCCGGTCCGTCTTTCTACACTGTTTGTCGCCACCATGCCCGTTCCAGCGTCACCTTCCGGCGGGCAAAATGGAATGCCTGGCTGCAAATGTTTTCCTTGATCCAAAATGGCTGCCCCTGCTGCCGTTAACACGCCAGCCTCTTCGCCTGCCAAATAGACACGCGGCAGAAGGTGGCGAAGCTTCCACGGATAGCCTTTTTCTGCAATCAATGCTTCAAATTGCTGGAGCATTTCTTCATTGTAGTCCTTCGTTTGTTCATCAATCGGAAACATCCCTGACGCATCGCCAATACCAATGGCCTGCTTTCCGGTTAACAGCCAGTGAATATATCCTGACAAAGTGGTCATATATTCTAATCGGGATAGATGTTTTTCATCTTCTAATACCGCTTGATACAAATGGGCAATGCTCCATCTTTCTGGAATATGAAATTGAAATACGTCTGTCAGCTTTTGACTCGCCTCGATGGTCGTTGCATTCCGCCATGTTCGGAACGGAACGAGAACCTCTCCTGTATGATCACATGCCACATAGCCATGCATCATCGCTGATACCCCGATTGAGCCAATGGTTTGAATGGTCACACCATACTTTTGCTCGGCCTGTTCTTTCATCTCTCGATACGCCACTTGCAGACCTGTAATGATATCAATTAAGTTATACGTCCATATTCCATCCTGGAGAAAACTTTCCCATTCATATGCACCTTGTGCAATTGGCTGAAATTCCTCATCTATTAAAATTGCTTTAATTCGTGTTGAACCAAATTCAATGCCTAAAGATGTCCGTCCTTCTTTCAAGGCTTTGGCCGTCTCTTTGTGATCCACTCTACGTTCACCCCCATTTTTGATAGCGGTTTCAATTTTCTTTTTCGAGATTCATTGATTCTCTGGTACAATCACAATATAATATTTGTACGTACATATGTCAATAATAAATATAGTTGTACATACATAATGCGACAAAAACTTTCATTTTTTCTGAAGGGGTCATAACAGAAAAGGGAAGCGCCTGTTTTTGATCCGACAACCATGTTAAAATATGTCCATACAATTTCTTCTCAATCCGAGTAGATGATCAACTGAGAAAGAAGTGAAACGATGAAAAAGAAGTACCAGATCATTATTGATGATATAAAAAGCAAAATACTCACAGGGGATTATCGGATCGGGGAGCGTATTCCAACCGAATCAAGCCTGCAAGACATGTATCAAGTAAGCAGACATACAGTTCGAAAAGCCATCTTGGAATTGTCCAGCGAAGGATTTTTGCGCAGCGAAAAAGGTTCAGGCACATTTGTGACCAATCAATATCAAACAAAACCTGCGGGACATGCACATATGAAAACGATTGGGGTGATTACAACATACATATCCGATTACATTTTCCCTTCTATCATTCGAGGCATTGAAAGCCGTTTAAACGAAGAGAACTATTCCTTGTTACTGGCAAGTACAAATAACGATGTTGAGCAGGAGAAAAAAGCGCTGGAAATGATGCTGTCGTTTGGGGTGGACGGACTTATTGTCGAGCCGACGAAAAGCAATTTATATAACCCAAACATTTCGTACTACTTATCCTTTAAAGAACAGGATGTACCGCTCATTATGATCAATGCCTATTATGAGCAGCTAGAGGTTCCTTTTCTTTGTTTAGATGATGTAAAATCCAGCTATTTAGCCACAAAAGAGCTGATCACCTCAGGCCATCAGCAAATTGGGCTTATTTCAAAAACAGATGATTTACAAGGAAAATATCGGATGAAGGGCTATATTCAAGCGCTAGGTGAAGCTAAGCTTAATTTCCTGCCTGAGCATGTGCTCTTTTTCGATACAGAATCGAAGCAGCATTTGGGGGAGCAAATTAACACATTCCTGATGGCGCACCAGCATGAGCTGACTGCCCTTGTTTGCTATAACGATGAGGTGGGTTTAGAAGTAGTCAATGTATGCAGCGAAATCGGGCTGTCCATTCCAGATGATCTCTCGATTATTGGACAGGATAATTCGTATATCGCTCAGAAAAATGCCCATGTGAAGCTGACAACACTGACCCATCCTCAGGAGCAAATGGGCCGTGATGCAGCAGACTGGATGATTAAAAAAGTACAAGGAAAAAAGAATCTCCCTGATCAAACGTTTTACGAGCCTGAATTGGTTCCAGGTGAAACGATCAAACGAATAAAATGAGCCCTTACTCCAAGTGGCTCATTTTATTTTAGAATTCCAGCATAAGGCGTGAATAGGTCGGATCCCTGAAATGAAAGACATGGGTTTCCCCTCATCCTTTAACAATAAAAAATCCCCATCTTATAAAAAGATAGGGAACATATCTATTACGCCTCTTCTTTAGGGGAAGGCACCGCACATACGCCATCTGCACATGCCGCTTCAAACGCATTGTCAGCAGCTTTCTCTGCCTGAGCTGCTTCCTCTTTCCAAGCTGTTTTAAGTGCACCCAGGAACGTATCGGCTGGCTGCGCACCTGCAACTGAATACTTGTCATTGATCAAGAAAAACGGAACAGCATTGATCCCAAGCTGTCTCGCTTCTTGTTCATCTTTTCGGACATGATCGGCAAATGCTTCGCTGCCCAAAACTTGCTGTACTTCCTTCTCATCAAGACCTGCTTTTTCTGCAATTTGTAAAAGGGTTTGACGATCACCAACATGCTTTCCATCTGTAAAATATGCTTGAAACAGCTCTCCCATAACGAAATCGCCTTTCCCCATTTGACCAGCATATTGCGCCAATCGATGGGCATCAAAGGTGTTGGTCAACACGAGCGGATCAAATTGAAAATCGATCCCTTTCTCTTTGCCGGCCTGCTTCACCTGCTCATTCATCGCCATGGCCTGGCTGCGGCTCATGCCATATTTTTTGACGAGCATATCATGAACGTCATGATCGACATCAACAGGTGCGTGGGGATCAAGCTCAAAGCTTTTAAACTCTATCTCTACCTGATCCTTCTCTGGGAATTGTTCTAGCGCTGTTTCCAGCTGTTTTTTTCCTATATAACAAAAAGGACAGGCGATATCTGACCAAATTTGTACTTTCATGTTCATCTTCCTTCCGTGCTGCACTTTTTCTTTAACGATGTAACAATTATAGTTACATCAAATAGATGATGTCAAGATTCTGTTCTTGATAAATGAAAAAACCTTTCCTTTTATGAAAGGAAAGGCTTTGAAAATATCTACTCTAAATTTGCATGGTGACCGTACATTGTATGTGTGTCGAGCTCTTTTATTTCCATTAACCTTAAAATGACCGCATCGTATATCAGAAGAAGCGACTGCTCAAATAGTGAGCCCATTGGCTGAATGGTATGATGGTTTCCATCCTGTTGATCCTTCGGTGCACCTGGCAATAAGATGACTTCATCCGATAGATCAGCTAAAGGTGACTCAGCAGAAAGCGTGAACGCTGCCACTTTTCCGCCAATTGCTTTTGCCTTTTTTGCAAGGACAAGCAAAGACTCTGTACGGCCAGATCCGCTCCCCACAATCAAAAGATCCTCTTCTGTAAAGGAAGGCGTATTCGTTTCACCAATCACATAAGCCTTGACGCCAATATGCGTAAGTCTCATCGCAAACGATTTTCCCATCAAGCCAGACCTGCCCGCACCTGCCACAAAGACTTTTTGTGCGGATAAAATACTTGTAACCAGGTGCTCTGCTTGTTCATCTTGAATGGCTGACAAATGCTCAGAAAGTTCATTTAAAATGACTTTCACATAGTCGCTGGTCTTCATGATTGTGCGATCAGCTGCTTCATTTGTGCCGCTACTTCTGCTTTATTGTCCTGACTTGCGATACCGCCGCCGACAATGATTAAATCAGGGTTTAATTTCACGACTTCAGGTAACGTATCAAGCTTAATTCCACCTGCAACCGCTGTTTTCGCCTGCTTGACAACTTGTTTAATCGTCATAAGATCAGCAAATGAATTTTGACCAACTGCTTGCAGGTCATAGCCTGTATGCACACAAATATAATCGACTCCAAGCGCATCCAGCTCTTTTGCACGGCCTGCGATATCTTTGATGCCAATCATATCAACTAAAATTTGTTTTCCTCTTGCTTTTGCTTCTTTCACCGCTCCTTGAATAGACATATCTTCTGCCGCTGCAAGAATGGTGACGATATCTGCTCCTGCTTCGGAGGCCTGCTGCACTTCATAGCCGGCAGCATCCATAATTTTCAGATCAGCGAGTACACGTAAATTCGGAAAAGCCTGCTTGACTTCTTTTACAGCACGAAGCCCTTCGTTAATCACAACAGGTGTCCCAATTTCGACCACATCAATGGATGCCTCTACTTCTTTGATCAGCTCAATCGCCTCTGGTATATTCACTAAATCTAATGCTAATTGTAATTTCATCAACTTTCACTCCCGTTTTTCATCTCATCTTCAAGAGCTCCGCGGATGATGCATCTTGAACGATGAAATGAGTATAACAACAGGAATAACGCAATCCAAGTACGCACTTTTTTTTTACATACTATACTTTTCCGCATATGGTTACAAAAAAGATACTGTCTTTTGGCCAGTATCTCAGAGTAAAGACAAAGGGCTACAATAAAGTTATTTTAGCCCTTTGTCTACAATCGGTCATCTTTCTATTTATCATCTTTTAAGAAATTGCTGTCGAGATATTGTTTTCCCCAATCATACATCGCCTCTAAAATCGGCATTAAGCTTTCTCCTAGTTCTGTGAGAGAATACTCAACCTTTGGCGGGACGACAGGATAAACCTCCCGGTGCACAATGTGATCTTCCTCTAATTCTCTTAGCTGATTGACAAGCATTCTTTGCGTAATCCCAGGCATTAACGACTTTAACTCACCAAAACGTTTTGTCCCTTCTCTGCCTAGATGCCATAAAATCAGCATTTTCCACTTACCGCCGATAATATTCAGCGTCAGCTCTTTTTCGCAGTTGAACACTTTATTTTCCATTCGTGATGACAACAACATACACTCCTTTAATTTCAAACCACTTTATCATTATACTGCGGCAAAAAGAATTGCCCGAGCATACGGTCTTCGTTATTGATTTTGTTTTTTGACAAAAGCCATCACAGCCTCTGTCATTTTTTGTGCTTCTTTTGGCGCTCTGTCTGATCCAAACCATTTGTTCAAGTCACTGTGGCTCAGCGTATGCACCCGAAAAACAAACCGAGAGCCTTTATCATGATTTAGTTTTTCTGCAAATCGGTACACCTCAGGATTTTCCCAGCCCGTCACCAAATAGACAGGCGGTACATTCTTTTCATTCATATAAGTGACAGGTGATGCCTTTGTCCAGTTCTTCTCTTGTTTGCCAAAGACTTTTTTGTACGATGGGATAGCTTGTATAAATTGATTGAGGTTTAACGGTCCATCTAAAATCACGATGGAATTGATCGCTTTTGGCGACAGCCCCACACGTTTTAAGTAGGTCGAATCTGTGGCAACCAGCGCCGTCAAATGACCGCCCGCTGAGTGACCCATGACATTGATTTTTGATGAATCAATTTGATATTCATCCGCATGATCCTTCACCCATTTAATGGCGTTTGCTGTATCATCTGCCATCTGCTCGTAATTAGCATCAGGGTGAAGCCTATAATTCATCGAAACAAACACATACCCTTGACCTGTAAAATAATCAGCCTTTGAAGCGACTCTATTCTTATCGCCGCCTGTCCAGCCTCCGCCATGGAGATAGATCATCACAGGATGCTTCTTCTTTTTGTCTTCATCTTTGCCCTTTGGCATATACATATCGAGTGTTTGCTGTTTATTTTGTGTGTCTGCATAATGGATATTGGTTGTGGGCTTAGGCTGGTTGAAACGGAACACAAAGAATGCGCATACCAATAAACCAGCGATGACCGCCGCAAATAAGAGCCATTTCATGATTCGATTCAATGTCATTGCACCTTTCTGTGTTGGGATGGGGAAGCATGAGTAGCAGATATGTAGAGAAACTAGCACGATTCAATCAATACTAAATTCATATGGGATGTGCACGTGCAAAACAATTGGTCAAGTCGTAATATTTATTATACTCCTTAAAGTGGTGAAATTCATTGATTTGCTCTAGAGGGTTGACATCGAAATCGGGAATTAGATTCTGGATTTTTCCATCTAAAAATCAATGTCATAGCTTATAAATGCAATGATTTTTCTTGTTTCTTCATGGTACTGAATATAGGAATGTAATAAAGAATACGATTCAAGGATGTGTTGAAACGATTTGATTTGAGGATATTGCTCTTCAAATGACTGACGCAGCACGTTTAACTGTTTTTTTGGAATTCGTTTATGATCGATCACATAACTTAAGCTGCCTGTCACAAGGGTGAAAAATTCATAAAAATCATCGGACCACAGACCAGCTTCCTCCTCAAAAGATAGGATCTCTTCAGGGGAATCTGAATGAAAACAATATTGATAGCGCTGCTTCAAATCATTGATTAATGCTGTTTTATCTTGGCTCTTGGCTGATGTTCATGGCCTTATGCTCCTTATATATATAGACATTACTGATAATCATTTCTTTGTCTATCATTAGTAATTGATACTTCCCAATTTAAACCACAAGTAACATTACGAATAATTTGATAGCAATTGACTGAAATATTCATTGAATGTTTTTTGATCCTTCAATAACAGTTCTAACCAATTTGCTAAAACGGAATGATCCTGGGTTTCCATCCTTTTTCTAATAAAATATTTTGGGGACAATCTTTTTTTGATACCATACCTAATTATACAAATTTCCAAATCCCTATCTGCTAGAATCGCCCACTGCAAAGAACGGGATAACCAAACCACTATGTTTGAGTTCGTAATTATATTATCCGCTATAGAACCTTTTGGGTGCGTCCATAGTGCATTTACATAATCCTCACCGGAAATGTTCACACTCGCTTTCAGCCAATTGTAATAACCAAACTCCTTAAAATAATAATCAACTGGATCTGGCTTAAGGACTGCGGTCAAAAATTCTCTATCACTTGTTGAATTTAATAAATCCTTGATTGTAGGTAATATATCATCACTTAATGCCCACTCAAACTCTTGAAACAAAAAACAATCAAAATTCTTACGGAAGACTTGTTGCGGCAGCCTTTTATTTTGATCAAATACATGATCCACTAGATTCTGATAGAACCTGAATTCTTTTTCTGAACGAACAAATAAGTGCTCAGGCTGGTTCAAGCAAAAGCCCCCTTTCTACAACACTCAAGTGACTTCACTATTATTTTCCTAAAACTAACCCATATATCATCATCTTATCAAAATATCACCTTTTATATATAAAAAGCATCCTAAACGGATGCTTCAATCAAATGATATTTTTTCAAAATACGATAGGTGATTTCTTTTGCTTCTAGCCCGGTGCCTTCGATATTTGTGGCGAAGATGTAGGTTTTGTTTTCATGTTTGATGAAGCCTGCGTACCAGCCGATGCCTGAGCCGGAGCCTGTTTTTCCGTATAGGGTGGCATGTTTCTCTTCTTCTTGGATCATCATTCGTTTGACGGTTCTCATGACAGACAGGTCAAATGGAAGACTTTCTTCATATAGTTGTTTAAGAAAATGGACTTGTTCTACTGGAGAAATGCGCAACGAACTGCTTAACCAAAATTGATCGATTCCGCCTGATATGTCTTCATTCCCATAATGAATGGCTTTCACCCAATGACTCATGCGTTCTTCTCCGATGTCACGCGCCATGGCTTGATAGTACCAGACAACTGAATCTCTCATGCCTGAGCCCAGTGTATGATCCTTATTCCAGTTATCAATTTCTCTTTTTACTCCGTCCCAATATTTGATGTCATATTCATCTCTCACTGCGCCTGTTTGGAGTCCGATGAGGGCATTTGCCACTTTGAATGTTGATTGTGGGGCAAAGCGTTTGTTCGCTCTTTTTTTGTTATACACCCATGGCGATTTTTCTTTTACTTCTTGGATGACAAATGTGCCTTCCCGGTCTTTCATGAATTCATCTACTGACCACGCTGGTGATGTTCCCTCACTTGATGAAGGCTGGCCGATACAAAGTGCCATCAGCATGAAGCCTGAAAACAGCCATTTCATATGCTTTTTCTTCAAAAAAACCGCTCCTTTTCCTATGATTTGTATCGATTGTAGCATGCCTGAGTGATGAGACATAAGGTACGCTTGTCCTCTTTTCTGCCAAATAAAAAAAGCCGGTTTCATCCGGCTTTCTGATCATATTAGCTTTCTTTTTTCTCTTCTATGGCCTGCCTCGCGATTTTTGAAATCGTCATATCATCCATTGGCGGGTTATGGAGCCCAGCACGAATATCTCGATAGTAACGCTGCAGCGGACAGTCTAGGCTCAAGCTTTTTGCACCGACTAAACGCATGGCTTTATCAACCACTTGCAGACTATGATTTACGACTGTATACTTCACAGCACCGAATTCATTGAGTAACAGCTCTCTTTTCTCAGGCTTTTCATACAATGTTGTCGTTGAATACATGACGTGGCGTGCTTGCTTTAATAGTAAATCAATTTCGCCAATCAATGTTTGGACATTCGGCAGGTCACTAATCGTTCCGCTGATACTGTTTGGTGAATGGGTGATGGCATACTGAACTGCATAATCTCTTGCCGCTTGCGCAATCCCCAAATAGCAGGAAGGAATATGTGCGATCCAAGGGTTTAACGTACCGCCCCGAGGTCCTTTTTGCACTTCAACAAGCATGTCATCTGAAACCACAACTTGATCTAAGATTAAATCATGGCTTTCTGTTCCTCTCATGCCAACAACATCCCATGTTTCTTCTATAGAAACACCTTCTGTATCACGGTGAATTAAGAAAAATCCCATCGCCTCTTTTTCTTCAATCCATACGCCGACTAAAAAGTATGTGAGAGCTGGTGACATCGTAGTGAAAATTTTACGTCCATTGATCACCCAGCGATCACCTGATTTCATCGCTGTTGTCCCAGGCTTGCCGCCTCTTGTTGGACTGCCTGTCTGCGCCTCACTTACAGCGCGGTTGACAAGGGCACCCTTCCTCACTTCTTCCGCAAAGAATTGCAGCTGCTTCTCATTCCATAGTTTCTTTTCATAAATTTCACCAACAACTCCTTGGTGCCAGCCAATTGATAAGGCAGTCGCTCCGTCCATGCTGCCAAGCGTTTCTTGAAATAGAACCATATCCGTTACAGATTGACCCCCGCCTCCATATTCAGCGGGAAGAGACAGGGTTGTATATCCCATGTTTACTAATGATTCGATATTCTGTTTAGGAAAATAAGCGCCTTCATCATGTTTTTTTGCGTTTTGTTCGATCGTTTCACGAAGAGATTCCAGCTGATTGAGCCATGTTTTTTGAAAATCGGTATCGACAAATAATGCTTTAGACAAAACGTATCCAACTCCTCTGTTTCTCACAATCTATGATATCTCATTTTTCCAATCGGAATAAATAAAACACACTTTACTTATAGGATTTAATGTGTTAAATTTTATCAATATTAAGTACATCTGTCAAAGGAACGTGATGCTTTTATGATCTCAGCTACTAATCTACATAAATCTTATGGGCAGACCCATGTGTTAAAAGGCATTGATATCACCGTACAAGAAGGTGAAGTGGTCGCAATTATTGGACCGAGCGGATCAGGAAAAACAACACTTCTCCGCAGTTTAAACAGCCTCGATATTCCAGACAAAGGAGAGCTGACTGTTGGAGAAGCCACGATTCAATTTGAACGATATCATAAAAAAGATCTTTTAAAACTAAGGCAGCAATCTTCCATGGTATTTCAGCATTATCACTTGTTTCAAAATAAACGCGCACTTGAAAATATTACAGAGGGATTGATTGTGTCCCAAAACATGTCTAAGAAAGAAGCAGAAAAGGTTGGAGAGCAATTTTTATCGCGGATTGGACTGCTACATAAAAAGGATGCATTTCCGAGTGAATTATCTGGCGGTCAGCAGCAGCGGATTGGAATTGCCCGCGCTCTTGCGATGAATCCTGCGGTGCTTTTGTTTGATGAACCAACGTCCGCACTGGACCCAGAGATGGTCGGAGAAATACTTGAAATGATCAAAGATATTGCGAGCCAAGGGATGACGATGGTCATTGTGACGCATGAAATTTCGTTTGCAAAAGACGTAGCGGATACGGTGATCTTTATGGCAGATGGAGAAATTGTTGAAAAAGGCTCACCAGAAGACGTCCTCTTGAAGCCTCAGCATGAACGAACAAAACAATTTTTATCCAGGATTCATCGCGGAATGTGGCAAGGATCGGAGGAAGACATATGAAGCAAAAGACAGCATTCATGACAGCTGGTGTCCTTCTGATTCTCCTCTCTCTGATTGGCTGCAGCAGTGTGAAAACAACAACAGATGATGGAAAACAAATTGTAAAAGTCGCACTGAGTGCAGAGGTCAATCCACCCTTTTTAGCCACAAATGACCGAAACGAACCGATTGGCTATAACATTGATTATTTAAATGAAGTGGAAAAAAGACTTCCGCACATACATTTTGATTACATCTTTGGCGAAGAAGAATCCAACCTTATTGGTGTTGGCGCTGGGAAATTTGAAATGGCAGCTAATTGGTTTTTCAGTAACCCTGAACGTGAAAAACGGTTTCTTTACCCTAAAGTTCCGTATGGCTATTCGATGACAGGATTAATTGTGAATGAATCAAACCGGGATATTCAATCGCTTGACGATATGACATCTAAAAAGCTCGCTCCTGTCAGTCCTAGCGGTGGATTACGTTCCATTTTAAATCAATATAATGAAGAACATGATCCAGATATTCCGCTGACAACCATTGAAAGCCCTTCAAATGAACTCAACTTAAAGCGTGTTGAAAGCGGACGGTCCGATGCGGCCTTTATGAATATTTCGACCTTTGATACCATTCAAAAGCATCTGAACCTGAAGGTCAAAGTGGGCGGAATCGTGTCAAAGGAGCCGATCTATCTTGTCTTACAGCCAAGTGAGAAGCAGCTTGCAGCAGATTTGGACCGGGTTACACAAGAGATGATTGATGATGGAACATTGCCTAAGCTTGCCAAAAAGTGGTTTGGAGTTGATTTCTTTCAAGATATTGACTACATCTCAGAGCAAGGCTATCAATATGAAGAAAGGAAGGAAGCGTCATGACGTTTACAGCTGGAGATTGGCTGCGGATCTTTTTACAGGTGCTTGAACGCCTGCCACTCACTTTTCTCATTATTGCGGTGTCATTGTTTTTCGCCATCATCATAGGGCTCTTATTTGCATGCATTCGTATTAAGCAAATCCCAGTACTGAAGCAATTGGCTGTTGTCTATTTATCTTTTACACGAAGTACGCCATTAATTGTTCAGTTATTCTTAATTTATTTTGGACTTCCTCAGCTTTTACTTGTGGCAGGAATTCAAATCAATCATTGGGATCGCGTGTTATTTGTGATGATGACGTTCTCTTTACATACGGGCGCTTATTTATCTGAAGTCTTTCGCAGTGCGTATTCATCAGTTGGAAAAGATCAGCTGGAAGCCGCCTACATTGTTGGGATGACAGATACACAGGCCTTGATCAGGATCATTATCCCGCAGGCCTTTCTCATTGCCCTGCCAAACCTCGGAAATTACACCATTGATCTTGTGAAAGACACGGCGGTTGCCTTTACGATTGGGCTCATCGATATGATGGGACAGGTGAAGATCATCTTAGGAAATAACTATGGAATCGGCATGTTTGAAGTGTATGTGATCATCGCGATTGTGTACTGGCTCATTTGTATGAGCATTGAACTAGTCACCATGTTGCTTGAAAAGAAATTTGTAAAAGGCCGCACCAGCCTGTCACGTTAAGGAGGCGATTTGATGCAAACCATTGATATTCCATTTGCGATTGACCAAGTACCACATATTTTAAAAGGTGTTCCTTTCACCTTATTAATTGCACTAGTTTCCATGGCTGTGAGTCTTGTGATCGGATCTGTTTTTGCTTTCATTCGTCTCTTTCGCATCCCTGTACTCAGACAGCTCGTTACGCTCTACGTCTCCTTTTTTAGAGGAACGCCGCTTATTGTTCAACTGTTCGCTTTCTTTTATGGGCTCCCTTTTCTTCTAACCAGTATGAGCGGCACATTCGGACTGACCTTTCATCCGGATATGGTCTCCCCATTAGCCGTTGCCCTCATTACCTTCAGCCTGCATTCAGCCGCTCATTTAACAGAGGTGGTCCGAAGTGCACTTCTGGCAGTAGACAAAGGGCAGCTTGAAGCGGCAAAAATTGTAGGCATGACCACACGTCAGGCGATGATACGCATTATTTTACCGCAGGCATTTGTTGTGGCCTTACCAAACCTAGGCAATCAGCTCGTTCAGTTATTAAAAGCGACATCTCTTGCGTTTACAATTGGGGTACTCGAAATCATGGGTATTTCCCGGATCATTGCAAATGACGGCTATCAGTTTTTAGAAACTTATCTCGTCTCTGCTTTGATCTATTGGCTGCTGAGCATTGTCTTTGAATTAGCCTTTGCATTATTAGAGAAACGTGTCAGCGTATACGGAAGAACTCTCGGACGTTAAAAAGTCGATCAGGCACAAAAACCTGATCGACTTTTTTATTCACCCTTTTTTGGTGTGTTAAACAGTTCTTTTGGTGCGGGTTTGAGCTTTGGTGCAGAGCCGAAAACGACAGGAGCAGAAATATATCTGAACTCTCCTTTTCCATCCATGCTGCGGCCATGTGCCCATCTGCCTTGCTTACTTTCTTCCCCTCTTGAGAAGTTAAACAAGTCATAGGATACTTGCTGTTTTTCTAATGAACGAGGGAAGGTGGTTGGTACGACGACATCCCCTTCTCGCTCTTCTAATTCTTTAATTGCAGCAAGCCACATATTTTGATGATATGTATCACGAGCAATGAGGAAGGAGAGCATATCTTTGACGCCGCGGTCATCTGTCATTTCGTAAAGTCTTGTCACCTGAAGACGGCCCTGTGATTCTGCATTTAAATTGGCCCTGAAATCAGCCATTAAATTTCCGCTTGCAATGATATACTTGGCATTCCAAGGATACCCTTGACTATCCGCTGCCATCGCCCCTAAACCGGCAACAATTGCATGCTGCGGATTCATTCCGCCCATAACAGCTGCAAGTGCTGGATCACTTTGATACGCCTGTTCCTGTTCTTTTACCGGTGCTTTATCAAGTAGACGTGCGATCATTGTCGCCAGCATTTCGACATGACCAATTTCCTCTGTCCCAATATCAAATAATAAATCCCTATATTTTTGGTCTGCCCGGCAATTAAACCCTTGAAATAAATATTGCATCATCACACTGATTTCACCATATTGACCGCCTAATACTTCTTGCAGCTTTTTCGCGTAAAGCGGATCAGGTTTTGAGGGCTTTGCTTCATATTGCAATTCTTTGATGTGATAAAACATGATGTCATCTCCCTTATCAAAAACATCTTTTCACTTATCACTATTCAACCGCAGCTCTCATTATGAAAATGACCTGATCACATAAAAAAAGAGAATGGCTTATGCCATCCTCTTTGTTATCTTACTTATTCAGCACTGACTAAAATTTTCACTTGATCTTTTTCATTGATTAATGCATGGAAGCCATCCTCAATCACATCGTCCAACTTGATTTTTTTCGTGACGAGTGTGTCTGCAGAGAAATAGCCTTTTCTCATTAAGTTTAATACAGATGGGAATACGTCTCTGTAGCCGATAATTCCTTTTACTGTACGTTCTTTAATGACAATGTCATTCGGCATAATTTCAGCGCCTTTTTCCCAAATGCTTACAATGACTGTTTCGCCTGAAATTCTAGTTGATTGGATTGCTTGCTTCAATACAACAGGTACACCTGTCACTTCAAAAGAAACATCGACGCCACCGTTTGTGCGGCGTGCAATTTCTTGAACAACATCTTCATACTGAGAAGGATCAACAATGATCGCTCCAAGCTCTTTTGCTTTCTCTTGACGTTCTTTTGATAATTCAACTGCATAAATATCAGTAGCACCAGCTGCTTTTAATGCTTCAATGACAAGTAAACCAATTGGTCCGCAGCCAAACACAGCCGCTGTATCCCCAGCTTGTACTTTACTAGAACGAACCGCATATAAAGCAACCGCAGAAGGCTCGACAAGCGCGCCTTGCTCATATGAGATTTCGTCTGGTAATAAATGAAGTAATTCTTCATCGACTGATACATATTCAGAGAATCCACCGCCGCCTCCGGCAAGTCCTAAAAAGCCCATGTTTTCATCTAAGTTATAAGCACCTTGATGTCCGTGAGTTGCAAAAATAGGTTCAACAACCACTCGGTCGCCTACTTTATAATTGCTCACGCCTTCTCCTACTTCAACAACTTCACCAGAGAACTCGTGTCCCAGTGTAATTGGTGCTTTTTCTTTTGTAAGTGGATGAGGTTCATTCACAGGAATGAAGATCGGTCCGCCTAAATATTCATGTAAATCACTACCGCAAATGCCGCACCATTTTACTTTCAGTTTCACTTTTCCTGGAGCAACTGTTGGTTCATCAATTTCCTCTAGTCGAATGTCCTTTTGATCGTGCCAGCGTAGTGCTTTCATTTGTAAGACTCCTTTTCTCATCAATTTAATTAACTTACTTAAATAATGATAACATAATTTTTTTAATTTTCTAAGTAGGATGCACTATTTTTTTGACAGTCAATGGACGAAAGATGACAAAACATAACAATAGACAGATAAGAAGCATACATATACACCCAATGATGACGGAGATTCTGATCGATAAAATATGAGCGAGTCCGCCAAATATTCCTGTCATGGTCATCGTTAGAATAGCTTCAACCAAAGCATAAAAACTGGCTACCCTCCCCATCACCTCCACAGGAATATTCGTTTGATAGTACGTCATAAATCCTGTGTTCGCAAATGCTAAAAAGAAGGCTAATATAAAAAATCCACCGGCAGCTGCAACTAGGCTGCTGGAAAATGCATAAATAAGATAGCCAAACGCCACAAACAAACTGCCGATTCCAAGCATCAGCGAAACTGACAGCCTTTCAACAATGACCGAATTAAGACTTGCCCCTGCAATGATACCCGCTCCAGCTATACTGACAAGAAGGCCATATTGTGTATCAGTCAGCATCAATACTTCTTTTGCAAAGGCTGTTTCAAGTGAGTCTATGGCCGTAGGAAGGACCGTTATCGCCGCACTAAATAATAAATATACCGTCATGATCTGGCGTGACGTCAGACTAAATCGCAGAACAAGCTTTGCATCCTCTTTTAACATTGAAAGGGAAAACCGCTTTTGAGCAGCATCTGTTTTGAGCAAATTCGGTAAACACATCGTTAACAGTGCAGATATCAACAGGCAGATGGCATTTACATAAATTGAAAGAACAGGAGTCCCAATGAGAAAGAGCACACCTGCTGCTGCGGGCCCAAGTAAAAATCCACCGGATTGTAATAAAGAGCGAATGGCATTAAACCGTTTTCGGTTATCCGCCGGGATGAGTCCTGTCATATACACCATCGACGCTGGATGAAACATCGCTTGTGCCATCTGTATGAAAAACACCATGACATACAGAATGAGCAGATGTCCTGAAAATAAGGCAAAAGGGATGCATGCAATGAGCAGAGCACGGGTAATATCTAAACTGATCATCACTTTCCGCTGATTCAGCCTGTCAATCAAACTGCCGGACCAGCTATTGGTCAAAAGAGCAGCAGCCGGTCTTAGCAAATAAACTGCTGTTACAGCAAGTACAGAGCCCGTTTCTTGAAAAATAAGCAGATGGAGGGCAATCATATAAATCCATTCTCCTATGTTCGCAATCCCGATGGCTCCAAGTAAAATACTCATATCCCGCCAATGTTTTTTCATCATTGTCCCCCCTATTTGTCATAAAAAAATCCCGCCCCCAAGACATGTCTGTCTTGAGGACGGGATTTACTCCGCGTTGCCACCTCAGTTCATTCATCTGTTGCCAGATGAACCTTAGCGGGTGATCATTCACCCTTCTCTGTAACGGGAGAAGTTCGCTGCACCACCATCCGAGGGAATCCGGTGCAGAGCTAAGAGGCTTGGTTCCATCATGCTTCCCAGCTCCTTCTCAGCTTCACGGAGTTCTCTGTGTGGGGCAGCTATGATGTACTCTTCTCTATTTGCGCTTTGTCTTTTTTTCATCACGATCTTCAGCGGAATTGTTACATATTGTACTGCGCCTCGATCAAAGCGTCAATGTTTTTTTCATGTTAATCCGCATAAATCATTTTCCTAGTCATACCGCCATCAATAACCAAATCTGTGCCGTTCACAAATTGATTGTCTTCATCTGTTAAATAAAAACAGGCTTTCACAATATCCTTTGGCGTGCCGACTCGATTGGAAGGATGCTGCTGATGGTCAATTTCTCGAAGACTTGTCTCATCTTTCGTTTCAATCCATCCAGGGGAAATGCTATTTACCGTAATGTGATCCTGACTAAAAGAAACTGCCAAGGCATGAGTAAGCGCGGAAATGCCGCCTTTTGATGCAGCATATGCTTCTGTATAGGGCTCTGACATGGCCGCACGGGTAGATGAAATATTCACAATGGAACCGCCGTTTGGATTCTCTTTGATATAACGTGCTGCTTCTCTAGCGCATAAAAAAGTCCCTCTTACATTTGTATGCAGCACATGATCCCACTCATCGACCGTTAACTCATAAGGCGATGCAGTGCACATGACGCCGGCATTATTAATGAGAATATCAATTGTTTTGCAGTGCTCCACCGCAAACGACATTAAGCGCTGAATATCCTTCTCCTGTTTCACATCTGTTTTAATGAAATAAACTTCAAAGGACTCCTTTCTCAGCTGCTCCTCCAAACGCTTCCCCTTCTCTTCATCTATATCCGCAAGCACCACACGCGCCCCTTCTTTTGCATAACCGCAGGCGACCGCTTCACCAATACCATTGGCTGCGCCTGTGATAATGACAGTTTTATGTTGAAAATTCATCATTCATCCAATCCTTTCTCCATGAGATGTTGTCGTCTATCATATCATTTTGAGGAATCTCGGCACAAAGGGAATTTGTATGACTAGATCAACTGGTCAAAGAGGATCACCTGTTTCGTAAAATTGAGCAGTAATTGATTTTTCATTTATCATTGAATATATAAAATAATTAAGATTTAGGAAGTAGGATGTTGTTCTGTCCCATTTCCATTTCATTCGTTTTTTTAACGTCTTTACTTATAAAGAATACATGAAAGCAACTGACTCGAAACATTTTTGTATTTCATCGTCTAATCTTCAGTTAAACGACCATTTTGCCAAAGCTGTTGATAATACGGATGTGTTTTTTGTAATTCTTCATGTGTGCCTTGACCTGACAAGCGTCCATCTTCAAAGACAAGGATTTGGTCTGCACTTGTAATCGTGGATAACCGATGGGCGATGATGATCGTCATCCGGTTTTTCGTTAACGCTTGAAGAGCAAGCTGCACTTCACGCTCTGATTCGTTATCTAAGTTCGATGTCGCCTCATCAAGTAATAAGATTCTCGGATTTCGTAAAATCGCACGAGCAATCGCAATACGCTGTTTTTGACCACCTGAAAGCTTAATACCTCCTTCACCAACCTCTGTATCGAGGCGTTTATCCAGCTGCATGACAAAATCATAGGCATAGGCTGCTTTTAATGCGGCAAGTACCTCTTGTTCACTTGCTCCATTCGTCCCGTACATGACGTTGTCACGAATCGTTCCGTTTAATAATGGTGCATTTTGACTTACATAGCCAAACAGCCCACGCCACTCTGTTAAATTAAAATGCTCAATGTTTTCTTTGCCATACAGTATCGCACCTGATGACACGTCATAAAAACGTTCAATAAGGGAGAACATGGTCGTTTTCCCGCCACCACTTCGGCTGACAAAGGCCGTTGTTTCATTTGGCTTTAACGTAAACGTCATACCTTTTAACACGTACTTTTCGTTGTACTTAAACGACACATTTTCAAAATGAATCGGCTGTGACGCAGCAGTTACCGGTTTACCGTCTTGGACTTCACGCTTCTCATCTAAAGCCTCGACAATACGCTCTGTTGCGCCAAGTGTTTTTTGTAAATCAGTAAAGAATGTCGCCATTTGTGTAAATGGCATAATAATTTGTACTAAATAAATCATGATTGCCACAAGCTCGCCAGAACTAATGGCACCTGAAGCAACCTGTGAACCGCCATACCCAAAAATCGCAATGATCACAACCATCATGAGCAGCGTCATAAGTGGTGAAAGAATCGCAACAATTTTTGCTTCTTTTAATCCATACTTGTACAGCTGCTGAATTTGCTTTTCTCCGCCTGCTAGCTCTTGCTGCTCTGTTTGTGAAGCTTTCACAAGGCGAATGTTTGTTAAAATTCTCCCTAATCGTCCGCCAAATCCTGCCAACTCATCTTGATTGGCTTTCGAAATCGCGTACATTTTTTCCCCTAGCGGATACGTCACAAAAATTGTGAGTGGTACGGCGATCAGTAGCAGCAGCGTCATTTTCCAGTCAATCCACAATAAAACAACGATTGCACCAAGTATCGCAAAAAGCCCTGATACAAACGATACGAGCTTTTCCGTTACAAACTCCTTTACGACGTTTGTATCCTGTGTAATTCGACTCATCGTTTCGCCAGATTCATGTGCATCGTAATATGTTAATCGTAAATGCAGCATATGCTCCCATACTTCTGTTCGTAAATTCGCGACAACCCCTTCACCTAAACGACGCATCATATAAAATGTAACGGCACTAAGCATCGCCTGTACAATTAAAACGCCAATGACTGGTAAGAGTGACGTTAATGCAAAACCAGTATCTGAAATTTGGTTAATAAGCTTCATTGTGAGTAGTGGCACAGCAAGTCCAGCTGCCACCTCTACGATACTTATAAAAAATAAAAGAACTAATTGACTATTCGCCATTTGACTGCGCTTCATCAAAATCCAAAGCTGTGAGATTTTCCCTTGCATTATGATTCACTGCTCACTTTCGTCATGACCTTTTCAAAACGGAAAAACTCATACTCTTCATCCGATTCCGGCTCTTTGCCTTCAACATTAGGTCCTGGGTTGCCTTGGTGATAAAACTCAACAATTTTAAAGCCGCATTTATTCACGTAAAAATGAATATTACGCTTTTCAAAATATGGTGTGTGCAGCTCCCAAACCTTCGTCTCTGGGAACGCTGCTTCTATCGCTTTCCACATTTTAGTGCCAAGACCTTTGCCATGTGCATTTGCCCTTGTATACAGGAAATCCACTTCGTTTCGCTGGGTTTCGTTATTCATTTTCAATACGACACCACCAATTCTTTCGGCGTTTAGTAAAAGTTGACGTACAACCGATTCTTTAGCAGTAAGTGAATGATTGAAATCTTCCTCAGACGGGATTGGTCCCATTTCTGCCGGATCTTCCGCATCTGTAAAACGATCTTGTAACCCTTTCATAAATGCCTCTTGTAATTCTGCCTTAAATGCTGCTAGCTCGTCCTGCGGTACAGGTGCTAATGTCATTTGTTGATTTAGTTTTGTCATTTCTAAAAAACCCTTTCTTTTAAACTGATTAAAATATTCGACCGACTGTTAAAAATAGCTGACTATAATGGCCTAGACTCCGTATTTTCGAATCCAACCTTCCGCCTTATTACTCCATTTCATTGAGAAACCCAACCATTTACCAAGCCAAGTTCGTAGTGGTCGAATGTTAGGTCATGTTAAGTTCACAAGAAATAGTGTAAAGTATGGAGTAACTCTAGAGTAAAGAAAGAAATGAAAAATATATTCGAAGAAATCATTATCAGCTAAACCTCTTATGTAAAGCGACGAGAAGATAGGTTGGTCGGTACCAACGGAGAAACTTTACGAGCAATCTACGCCATTTTTTTAAAAAACTTGGGATTAAAATACGGTATTGTGTATGCAAAAAGAGATGACTTAAATGAGGAGTCTGGAGATGTGAGCTGCCTATTTGTCGCCTATATGACCGTCAGCAAGAATGAAACCAGCTGGGTTCTATGAGATTATTTATCATCAAGGATTTTATGAAGAAACCTTAGAAGATATCTTTTTCGTTGATATGTATTGTATATTCAATGTGAATTCCACAATAAAGAGCCGTCCCATTTATGGAGCGGCTCTTTATTGTTAAACATTTATCGAGAAACCAATACCATTGGCTGCGCCTATGATGATGACGGTTTTCCCTTTAAAATGTAGCATATGATTAATTCCTTTCAATGACTCGTATGAATGATTTACTTTTACCCTTTCCTGAAAAGAGCAATCCAGTCATCCACCTCTATTGATTCTATTTGATCCTCTGTCATGTTCAATCTATAATATTGCTTTATTTTCTCGTTAGCATCTAACATGTATTTTGTAACGATCTCTTCTTCCTTTAAAGTTTTCGTTGTTCGCTTGACCCATTCTTGAAAAGGGTAACGTTTTTTTCGTTCCATTGATCTTACTTCTTTTATTCCCTCTTTATAAAACAATTCCCGCCATTGTTCTGTAGATAGACAGGACACATGACTTGGGTCTCTCAATCTTTCCAGCTCATTGATAAATAGTGCAAGCTCTTCATCATTTGGTGAAACATTATCAATAAAGAAAAACAGACCATTTGACTTTAATACGCGAGATGCCTCTTTGGCAAACTGTTCAGGGTGCGGGAAATGGTGTGCTGCAATTCGGCATGTGACCATATCAAATGTGCCATCTAAAAAAGGAAGGCTTTCTGCATCCGCTACTACATAAAAAATTTGTGGATACGCTTTTAAATGAAGTGATGTATGTGAAAGCATCTCTTTCGTTAAATCCGTCGCAAATACTTGATTCACATATGGAGCCAATGCTTTTGTGGTATGCCCGCCACCAGTTGCTATATCGAGGACGATCCAGCTTTCTTTTGGAGCTGTCCATTCAACGATTATATCCAGGTCTGCTCCCTTTGCATGAGTTTGACTCGTCACATACTTTTCTGCATTTCTCCCAAATTGTTCTACAACCCTTCTTTTGGCTTGATCTGAATTCATCTCATTCCTCCCCCTTGAAATGGATTTGTATATTCTATGTGATTTTCCACAATAAAGAGCCGTCCCATTTTATTGAGCGGCTCCTTTCATGTTAAAAATTATCGAGAAAGCATCCCGTGCGGGTCAATGACAAATTTCTTCGCCACACCCGAATCAAAGTCACTATATCCTTTAGGGGCTTGATCAAGGTCAATGACGGTCGCATTGACGGCTTTAGCGATCTGTGCTCTGCCGCTTAAAATGGATTTCATTAGACTGCGATGATATTGCATAACAGGGGTTTGACCTGTCACAAAGGTATGAGCTTTCGCCCAGCCAAGTCCAATTCGCACTTTCAGAGAACCGACTTTTGCATCGGCATCCACTGCTCCTGGATCTTCTGTGACATAAAGCCCTGGAATTCCAAGCTTGCCGCCAACTTTGGTAATATCCATAATCGTATTTAAAACAGTTGCTGGTGCTTCTCCCTGGTCTCCATGACCCGAAGCTTCAAAGCCGACACAATCGACGGCACAATCAACTTCTGGCTCCCCTAAAATATTCGTAATTTGTTCGCCGATTCGATCATGTTTTCGTAGATTGATCGTCTCACAGCCGAAGCTTCTTGCCTGTTCCAGTCTTTGCTCATTCAGATCTCCAACAATCACAGCAGATGCGCCAAGAAGTTGAGCCGAATGTGCTGCTGCAAGACCTACTGGCCCAGCACCTGCAATATATACGGTCGAACCAGGCTTTACTCCAGCCGTATAAGCACCATGAAAACCTGTCGGGAAAATATCGGAAAGCATCGTGAGATCAAGTATTTTTTCCATCGCTTGATCTTTGTCTGGAAATTTGAGCAGTTGAAAATCTGCATATGGAACCATGACATACTCGGATTGGCCGCCAACCCATCCGCCCATATCTACATATCCATAGGCAGAGCCTGGGCGGTCCGGGTTTACATTTAAGCACACATGGGTTTTTTGTTCCTTACACATGACGCAGCGTCCGCATGCAATATTAAACGGAACGGACACGAGATCTCCTTTTTGAATAAACTCTACATCTCGCCCAACTTCCACGACTTCACCTGTAATTTCATGACCAAGGACAAGTCCTTCAGGTGCAGTCGTACGCCCTCTCACCATGTGCTGATCACTTCCGCAAATATTCGTCGTCACTACTTTTAAAATGACGCCATGCTCACATTTGCGCCCCACATTGGCTTTAGGTACACCCGGGCCGTCTTTTAAGACCAAATCAGGGTATCCAATATCCTCAACTGCTACTTTTCCTGCTCCTTTATAAACGACACCTTTGTTTCCCGACATGATTTCATTCCTCCCTTTTGTTTAAAAATGAAGTCTCTACAATTTTCTCTATTTCTTAAGCAATTTCCTTCTTCAAACAGCACATTATGTGAAAAAGAGGGAGGCACATGTCTATGTGAGAAAGAAAAATGTGTCTTTCAGCGAAATAAAAAAGAAAATATTGAAAAAAAAGCTAAACTTTTGCAGAACGGTGTCGATATAAGAAATAAGCCAGACAGGTATCCTTAATCGACAAACAAATTCCTTATATATACTATCATTCCTTACACACCTGGCTGGCGCCTATATCACATACAAAAGGCTCTTCTGATGAAGAGCCTTTTTTTATTGCAGGCAAAGAGGCTCCTCTGACAAAGAGCCTCTTTTTTGAGTGCTTGTTCATTACCTGGGAAATATTTTCATCATTTTAAGGCTTTGATACAGATGTATGTATCATAGTGATAAACCGAAACTTCTCTAAAGTGATATGCTGAAAACAGGCGGCTGATCTCTTCTTCACTGTACGATGAAAAAGATGTTGACCGTTTTTGTTCGTTGATCAGCTCCTGCTTTTGGAAAGATAAAAATACTTCTCCATCCACTTGAAGGACGCGGTACACTTCCTTCATGACTTGCTCAATATCCTTCAAGTAATAGATCGTCTGCACCGTAAATAATTTATTGAATGATCTGTCTTCAAAAGGTAATTGCTCAGCCTTACCAAGCGTAATGACGGCTTTGTCCTGTTCCGTAAGCTTCTTATGTTTTCTTTTTGCATATTTAATCATATGGCGAGAGGCATCCACTCCATATACTTTTCCGCGGTCAAGTTTTTCAGCTACCTTTGATAAGGTGATGCCTCTTCCAGTTCCAATTTCTAAAATTCGGTCATTTTCTTGTATATTTAAGAGTTGAATCGTCCATTCATTGATATTATGATGATTTTTTTCCATATAGCGGGCAACCCATTTTGAGAACAAGCCTTTTGGTTCCCTCATTTGTTTTCCAATCCAGCTTTGAATCAATGTTAACACCTGCTTTTCACCAGTAAATAAAACTATTTACAAATTTTCTTACTTTTCATATCGGCTCTCACCTAACAAAAATTAAGACCTAGTCCTAATTTATTTGTCTTTTATAAGACGCTCCTTTTCAGAAAATGTTTCGCAGAAAGTGAAAATATTTTTTTAACCTGAATAGGCGTTTTCATTATTTGTGCTCAGATTGATTTCGTTTTCTGCATGAGCTGCATAATTTATAAATGTATCTTGATTAGATAAAGGTGGTGCTAGATTATGGGCTTTGGCGGTTATTCTGGAGGCTACTGCGGTGGCTACGGTGGCGGTTTTGCAGGCGGATTCGCATTGCTTGTTGTACTGTTCATTTTGTTGATCATCATTGGTGCAAGCTGGATTTGCTAACGTAAAAGGAGCAGGAAACGTCATGGTTTCCTGCTCCTTTTCTTTAATACCAATAAGTCCGGTACTGATACATATAACGTCTGAGCATTTCCTCTTGCTCTCTTTGCATGCGGTATGGATTGCCGTATCCGTGCTTTAAGGAATGCGGAATAGATGCATACCCGTGCCCCACAGACGGAAATCTCATATATGGTGACATCGACATTCATTGATCACCTCACAATCACCTTTTACGGTATCATATGTGCAGGTGATCAATGTGGAGCGTGTCTAAACCTGGTCCTTCTCCATCGTATAACAATCAAGCATGGCAAGCATCATAAACATGTCAATCTCCTCCTTTTCACATTTTTCATTTCCTGTTCTAGTTCATATACTTTAGTTGTTTCTGTTTCATTTCTTCATAAATTGTTTCGACTTCATGTTCGTAAAGAACGGTCTCAATGTCCTTGTATTTCCGCTTAATTGTCAAAGTAATAAAAAATAAATGGATTGTCATATACGCTCACCTCCCTTCAGTTCGCAGCACGCGAAATAGCCCGCAGATCTTCTTTATCAGTTGACCTGCGGGCACACAAAAATGCAGATCAAAAGACAGTGTCTTCCAACCTGCAATGGATGATACGTGTGAAATCCTCGTTTACTTAAACAGTTTTGAAGCGTGCACCGTATAAGGCAAAGGAAGGACACGAACTCTTCCACAGGCTGATGACATGATGAAATTGTTGGTTGAATTGATCACAAGTAGATACGAATAACATATTCTTCAGCCTCCTTTACGTTTTTTTAATTACTTTGTAAGTATATCCAGCAAGCACCATTTTGTAAACCTGTTTTTAGTAATATAGATGAATTTTGTGTTTTTGACTAAATTTCTACAGTTATTCTTGTCCGATTATCCAATACAATAAAAAAGCCTCCTCAGGCAAATGAGGAGGCTTTCGAATTAATCTTCATCTAATTCTTGCAGTTTCTTTTGAAAGAAAATCGCTCGTTTAACACAAACAAAAGCTGCTAATAAGAAAACACAATCTATTCCGATCATCAGCATTTTTGGAGATGCTTCGATGTGCTGGTTCGGTAAGATCGTACCAATATATAAAAAGGTGCTGACAGCAAGCAAAATAAAAGCGTACTGCTTGTAATCTGTCACTAAATCACTCCACTTTTTCTTCACTTGTTTCACCTTCCAGTTATCAATGTCTATTCATAGCTTAACATAGTGAGAGAAAGCGAGGAGCATGTAAATCTATCCATTCGCCAGTGCGCTTAGTCCTTGCTTGATATCATGTAGTAAATCATCCACATCTTCAATTCCGACGGAAATACGAATTAAACCATCTGTGATGCCAAGCTCCTCCCGGCGGTCTTTTGGAATGGACGCATGGGTCATCCGGGCAGGGACAGAAATTAAGCTTTCAACCGCTCCAAGGCTTTCTGCGATTGTAAACAGCTTAAGCTGGCTTAAAAATACATCGACATGTTCTTCTTTTCCAATATCAAAAGAGATCATGCCGCCGAAGCCGGATGCTTGTGTTTTCGCAAGTTCATGTCCAGGGTGAGTATCGAGACCTGGATAATAAACACGTGTGACGGCTGCATGTTGCTTTAAAAACTCAGCGATTTTCTGTGCATTTTGTTGATGTGCTTCCATTCGTAGTCCAAGCGTTTTCATCCCTCTCATGAGAAGCCATGAATCCTGCGGTCCAAGAATTCCGCCTGTCGAGTTTTGAACAAAGTGCAGTTCTTCTCCAAGCTCTTTCGTCGCTGTGACGACAAGCCCGCCTACAACATCACTATGGCCGCCTAAATACTTAGTCGCACTGTGCAAGACAATGTCTGCGCCATATTCAATCGGCTTTTGGAAATACGGTGTGAAAAATGTATTGTCGACAATCATCAAGATGTTGGCTTCCTTTGTCAATTCGCCGATGGCTTTTAGATCTGTCATTTTGAGTAAAGGATTGGTTGGCGATTCAATGTAAACGGCTTTTGTTTCAGGTAAAATGGCTTTTTTCACTGCTTCAGGATCACTTGTGTCAACAAAGGTTGCAGTAATGCCAATGCGGTTTAGCACCTTTGTGATGACGCGGTAGGTTCCGCCGTACACGTCATCTGTCAGCACAATATGATCTCCGCTGTTAAACAGCATCATCACAGCCGTAATGGCTGCCATCCCTGAACCAAATGCGTAGCCGCTTGCTCCTCCTTCAAGATCACGAATGACTGTTTCCAGGGCAGTTCTTGTTGGATTTGCTGTTCTGGAGTATTCATACCCCGTATGTTCGCCTGCTTTCGGCTGCTTATAAGTACTTACTTGGTAAATCGGCACAGACACGGCGCCTGTTCTTTCATCACCCGTTGTTCCGCTGTGAATCATCATTGTTTTTGGTTTCATGCTATTTTCCTCCCTCATAAATTCCTTTACTTAAATATCGCTCACTGCTGTCAGGAAAAATGGTGACAATGACTGTCCCAGGTGCTGCTTTCTTTGCTTCCTCTAAAGCGGCATATAAAGCGGAACCAGAAGAGCTGCCGATGAGAATACCTTCTTTTTCAGCTGCTTCTTTCACCATTTGAAACGCATCATCATCACTGACAGTGTAAATCTCATCAAATAAAGCCTGCTCCATATAATCTGGGATAAATTCAAGGCCAATTCCTTCCGTTCTATGCGGACCCGGGTCCCCTCCATTTAAAATTGATCCTTCAGGCTCCACAACCACTGTTTTTAACGACTGATTCTGCTCTTTTAAATAGGCGGCACAACCTTGAAAAGTTCCGCCAGATCCTGCTCCCGCCACGAATACATCGATATTCCCTTTTAAGTCGGACCATAATTCGGGACCGAGCGTTCTGTAGTAAGTCAATGGATTTACTTGGTTTTTAAATTGTAAAACACAATAGGCATTGTCAAGGCTTTCCTCTAATTCAATGGCTCGATCAATCGCACCCTTCATGCCTTCTTTTCTCGGCGTATGAATAATCTCTGCACCGAGCGCCTTCATCAGTTGTTGTTTTTCTTGACTAAAATGTTCTGGTACACAAAAAATGGTTTGCAATTGATGCTTTCTTGCACTTAGGGCAAGCCCAATTCCTGTGTTTCCAGCAGTTGCTTCAATAATAGTTCCGCCTGGACGCAGTTTGCCAGATGCTAATGCTTCTCTGATGAGCATGTCACCTAAACGATCCTTAATACTTCCACCTGGATTCATCATCTCAAGCTTTGCATACACCTCAACGCCTTCTGGGACGCCAATCCCTGACAGCTTTAAAAGCGGTGTGCGGCCAATTAATTCAGTAATATCCTTTATGACAGCCATATGATTCCCTTCCTTTGTATGGAAAAGAAGGGGGGAACCCCTTCTTTTATTGTGTTTGCTTTATCATACGCAAGACAAGGTCGGTTGAGTGAATCGCTGCTTGCTCAAGGAATTGATCAAAGGAGATATTGGATTCTTTCCCTGCAATATCTGATAGCGCTCGAACGACAACAAATGGCGTACCAAAGAGCTGGCAGACCTGTGCAACGGCTGCGGCTTCCATTTCCACCGCATATAGCTCTGGAAACTTCTCTCTCACAAACGCTACACGATCCGGATCATTCATAAACGAATCTCCTGTTGCAATCGTTCCTTTTGCCACTTGAATATGATCAATTTCTAAAGCAGATTCTTCTGCCAGCTTCACAAGCTTTTCATCTGCAATGAAAGCAGCTGGAAGTCCCGGCACTTGTCCATATTCGTAATCAAAGATGGTCACATCTACATCATGATGTCTCACATCAGTAGAGATGACAATATCACCTACATTTAATGAGTGATGGAAACCGCCAGCAGATCCTGTATTGATCACATAATCTGGCTGAAAGCGGTCAAGCAGTAATGTCGTGCTGACCGCTGCATTTACTTTTCCAATCCCTGATTTTAATAAAATCACTTCTTTATCTTCATAAACACCTGTTGTAAATTCACACCCAGCGATGTTTTCTTGTGTAGCATTTTTTAGTTGATCTCTTAAAATCGTCACTTCTTCTTCCATTGCACCTATAACTGCGATTTTCAAATCAAAAACATCCTTTCATTCCCTTTTCTTCGCTTCTACGATCCAAACAAAATCATTCATTTGATGAAAGGACGTGCTAAAACCTTCTTCTTCAAAGATTTGCTTTAGCACATCAATGGATGGATAATATTCCGTTTCTAAATCCTCTGCAAGCTGATCGAACCCTGCGGCTCTCGCTTTGTCGATCTGAGCTTGATGTGCTGCTTGATTTTGAAACATTGTATCAGCAAAAACTATTTTACCATCTGAGTGAAGGATGTTGCTATAGGTGTGAATGGCTTGTTTTTTTTCTTCATCCGTTAAATGGTGGAATGCATATGAGCTGACGATCGTATCTGGCTCAAAAGGCGGCGCTGGAAATGATAAAAAATCCCCATCATGAAATAGATCTGGCAGTCCTTTTTGAAGAGCCGCTTTCTTCATGGCATCTGATGGTTCAACACCAAACACGTTTTTATCAGCTGCAAGAAGCAGCGCTGTTAGATTCCCCGTACCGCTTCCAAACTCAAGAACATCTTGGCCTGAAAGACGGACAATCTCTTTTAAAATAGCCGGATACCGGCGAAACACTTCCTTATACTGCTCGTCATGACCACTTACCGTGTCGTCATAAGAGTCAGCCCAATGATCAAATAAAGAAAGAAATTCACGTCCCATTTTCTTTCCCTCCACTTTATCTATTTATTCCTATGCGTATAGTATGTTTTATTCCGTCGAACAGTTCCTATCCTACCACAACTTCTGTTTCTTTCCTACTAAAAAATACTGGGAGAGACAGAAAAACATTTGCCCTTCTGAGGGAGAGAGATTAAGATGAATGAAGAGTATAGAGAGGTGAATCAAATGGATTTTCAACTGGATTTTTTAAAGGATAAAATAGAATTTTTTGAAGCAACATCTTTAAAAGAACTTGAACAAAAGATCCAAAAACAAATTGAACATAATCAGGCGATTCTGCTGACTGTTCATTCTGTCAGTCATCAAACGACTGTGATCGATGAGCGGATTTTGTATACAGCAGTTGTTCATTTTAAAGCAAATGTTTAAACAAAAAAGATAGCATATCTGCTATCTCAGCGTGTAGACAAACCCTCGCATTCGTTGTCAGTTCTGCGTGCCGGTGCTCACGAATGTCAAATTCGCTCCGCTCCGGTACTCGTCCTTCCTAGACTGCAAAGGTTTTCTATCACGCTGAAAAGAAGACAAAGGGCTAAAATAAACATCATTTTAGCCCTTTGTCAACAATCTGCTATCTTTTTTCGTGTTTATCTTAATTTTTCAACCTTCACAGGTTTCCAGCCTTTTTCATCTACCCACGTAATTTCCACGCGGTAGCGTTCACCTGTTGATTTATCACGGATGGTTCCTTTTGCATCTTGAGGACCTCCGTTATTTCCTAACCAAAGAACGGTCATTTGATCTTCTGAAATTCCTGTCGCATAGGACATGGCTTTGATCATTTCTTTCCAGTCTTTTGAGCTGGAATCATAGGTTGCTGTATGTGAACCGGATTGCTCTGTTCCTACAGGCTCCCAGTCATCATTTTCGTATGTTTTGTCTACATCACTCGTTTTGCCGCCATCTGTTTCTTTGGCGTCTTTTAACGCATCTTTATTAGGTTTTTCTTCATCATCTGTCTTCTTCGTTTCGTCGTCTTGATCAGATGAATCATCTTTTTTTGCATCTGAATCATCGGATGTGTCTTTCTTTGGATCTTTCACATCTTCTTGTGAGTTTTGTTTATTTTCACTCGTTGCAGGTGCCGTTTTTGATGGCTCTTTTGCTACATCTGTTTCTTTCGGCTTATTAAAAATTAACAAACTCGATGCGACAACCAAAATAAGCACCACAACGATACCAATTAATATGTTAAGCACCATATTTGCCTTTCTGCGCTTATCACGATGTTCAAATCGAGAATTTCTACTCAAAATCTCTGCACTCCTTTGCCTCTGTTCCCTAAGTCGTTACTATTCTAACATGTCATGAAGGGATGTTCTATGTCTGTTTCTTTTCAATTTCATTGACCTTTTTTACAATATCATAAAACGCATCATTTGTCTTAGCCCGGCCACTTGTCTCATCTAGGTGAACAACGACAAGGGCGTATTTTGGTTTTTCTACCGGAAAGTATCCAGCAAACCACTTATGATAAAGCGGATTCCCCTTTTTGTCTTGACTGCCGGTTTGGGCAGTACCTGATTTTCCCGCTACATCGTATGGCAAATCTTGAAACCTTCTTCCCGTTCCCTTGTCAGAGGTCACCACCTGTCTTAAGAATTTTTGCAGCTTTTGGGCTGTATAGCGGTCTATGCTGCCCCCTTCAGGCCGTTTGTTTTGAAAGGACAGCATCGTTGTTCCGTTTTGATACAGCACTTTTTCTGCGATTTTCACTTCTTTTCGTTCTCCTCCTCTTGCGATCGTAGCCATCATATTCGCGATTTGCAGAGGCGTCGTTTTCACATTTTTTTGTCCTATTGCGGTTTGTGCAATGGCTTTTTTGACATGCTTGTCTCTTTTATCTCCCCACACACTGCCTGTTTCTTCACGATCAAACTGTTTGAAGTGCTGCTTATGATAGACATCCCCTTCCCAGCCAGCTCGATCTAAGAGTCCAAGCTTTGCAGCCGTCTTTTCGATGATTTGATCATCTGTTTGAATGAGCCTTTCAGCAAGTGTCGCAAAGGTATAATTGCAGCTCTCAGAGAAACTGTCCGTCAGATTCAGCACTGCCTGTTTTCCTTCAGGCTCTCCATATAAATTCTTTCGACAGTCATACATGGTTTGTGGCTGGTCAAGGTTTTTTTCGATTGCTGCGGCAAGCACAGCCGTTTTAAAGACTGAGCCTGGAGCAATCGCTGTCAGCATATAATTTCTTGCCTCATGCCGGTTTTTACTTGTGACATTTGGGGTACTCGCCATCGCGAGTACACTGCTGCTTTCAATGTCGAGCAGAACGGCACCGCCTTTTTCAACGCCTTGTTCTTTGAGCACCTTCTCCATTTCAGCCTGCATGTCTTCATCTATTGTTGTCTGTACCTGAAGTGGATAAAAGGAATGAGCTTCTGCTGTATATTTGACGTCCATACCGAACAAAGGGTTTCCCCTTCCGTCCACATGATATAACAATTTTGTGTCTTGCTCGGGTAATAGAAATTCGTCAAAGGTGCTTTCCAGCCCAAATGTGCCGATTTCAGTACGAATAGAAAGCTCTTTTTTGTCAGGATAACGCTTTCTCAATAGTTCTGGATTCTCGCTTGTGAAACCTAATGTGTGGAGGGCAAGTCTTTTTTTGTCCTTCTCTTTCATATATACGCCGTACACACCTGAATATTTCATATCATTGATGTCTTTCAGCTTTTTTTTCGTAATGTCATCTTTTAAAATGAGAGGTTTTTTCGTTTCTGTTAACTGTTTTTTGAGTTCATCCTCTTCCATCTCAAGAATAGAGGCGGTTTGCTGTAAGCGTGGAAGATCATATTGCAGGAAAGGAAATAAGATAACCGCAGGCTGTTCTTTTGTAAGAAGTGCTTGGCCGTTTCGATCTAAAAACTCACCGCGCCCGTCTGAAATAACGACTTCTTCTGTTCGCTGTTTGACACTTTCTTGTATTAAATTGATATCAAGCTTTGAAAACGATTCTGTGAAAAACAGCTGAATTTCTGCCAGTCTCATCAGAAGACCGAGCATTAGTATAAAAATAATCGCACCTGTCCATTGAATTCTTCTTTTTTTGCGCATAAAAACACCTCGTCCCTATTGTGGACGAGGTGTTTACCTGATAAACGTGATTATGAAATTTTTACAATTTGGACGAACATTTCTCCGCCAGGTGTTTGAACGGTTACTTTGTCGTCTACTTGTTTACCTAAAAGGCTTTTTGCAATAGGTGAATCGTTTGAAATCTTGCCTTCGAACGGGTCAGCTTCTGCACTTCCAACAATTGTGTAAGACTCTTCTTCCCCGTCTGGTAATTCAACGAATGTCACCGTTTTACCAAGTGAAACCACATTTGAATTTCCTTCATCTTCGATAATTTTAGCATTACGAATCATATTATCAAGCGTTGTAATACGGCCTTCTACAAACGCCTGCTCTTCTTTAGCAGAATCATACTCCGAGTTTTCAGAGAGGTCTCCAAAACTTCTAGCGATTTTAATACGCTCTACAACCTCTTTACGTTTAACCGTTTTCAAATATTCAAGCTCTTCTTCTAATTTACGTTTTCCTTCTTCTGTCATTGGAAATACTTTCTCTTGTGCCATGAATCATTCACTCCTTCTATTAATCCTCATCATACAAACTTTCTGCACGTGAGTGACGACTGAAATATACAAGAATGAGGACATGTTCAGGCCCTCATTCCTTCTGTACCATATTCGTAAAAGTCCATCTTACATGGCGTCCCTTTTAGATGCAACTATTATGCCTTTTATTAGACAGGACCACTCGCAGCGGTCTAAAATCGCACAAACTGTGGAAAGGCACAGGAAGCTCCTGTACCTCGTTCGGCCATTTCGATCATATGTAGAAGAATAGCTTATCCATTCTCCATCTTCCAATACATAATATGGTCAGTGTACGATATGTCTATGCTATATTATTACAAAATTGCATTTTGATCAAGAATTGTTTGAAAATTTGTGATGATTTGTTTGTCGTTTTTTTAATATACTTTTTCAATTTCATTCTTTCGCTATGTGGTAGTGATTTCTCCATCTCTTCTTTTCTTCATTGTTTTCTTATCATATCAAACCCTTAAGATTTTTTCCGAGAATGCTGCTCTAATAACAGTCTATAATGCTGCAGCAACACGTTATTGGACAGATAACCAGAGTGTTGCTTCTGTTAGCTCTAATGGGCTAGTGACCGCTCATTCTCGTGGCGATGCCACTATCACTCTTTATAAAAACAAGTTTTTGTGAGAGTTTGGTAAGATGATGCTGAAAAGACCTTTACTATGTAAAGGTCTTTTTCTTCTCCACCATTTACTCTGCTCGATTTTGAAGAATGGTTTGAATTTTTGTGACCATTAAGTCGATCGCCACATGGTTTTGGCCGCCTTCTGGGATGATGATATCGGCGTATCGTTTCGTCGGTTCAATGAATTGATTATGCATCGGTCTGACCACAGATACATATTGTTCAATCACCGAATCGATCGACCGGCCTCTTTCCTTCGTATCGCGTAAAATGCGGCGGATGATGCGAAGGTCTGCATCTGTATCGACATACAGTTTAATATCCATTAAGTCTCTCAAACGTTCGTCTTCGAGCGCAAAGATACCTTCAACGATAATGACATCCTTCGGCTCAACATGAACCGTCTCTTCTGAACGTGTGTTTAGTTTAAAATCATATATTGGTTTTTCAATGGATTCGTACCTTAAGAGCTGTTCCAAATGCTCAAACATCAGGTCATTGTCGAATGCAAGCGGATGATCATAGTTCGTGAGCAGGCGCTCTTCAAATGGCATATGACTTTGATTTTTGTAATATAAGTCTTGCTGAAGCATGAGGATGGAATGTCCTTTAAATTTTTCATAGATTGAATTGGTGACGCTCGTTTTACCTGAACCCGAGCCGCCAGCAATACCAATGACAACTGGTTTACTCCTCATGTGGCTGTTATTTCCCCTTTCTCATCATGTTGCTAGGGTATACTTTTTGATCAAGCTTGAATTTGACGATTTGCAGCGGATGACGAGCGGCATCTAGTTCATTTCCTTTTTCATCCCAAATCGTTTCAATTTTGCATGTGAAATTCTCAATCTCTGGTCCGAAGAATTCGACTTCGTCGCCTTGCTTAAAGAAGTTACGCTGCTGCAATGTCACGATTTGTTCTTTTTCATCATAATGAAGAACAAGACCTGCGAAATCAAATGTCGTTTTCTTCCCATGGATGCCAAACATTTGTTCATCCGTTCCTGGTACGCCTTCGAAAAAGGCTGGTGCTGTGTCACGGTTTGCGCATTTATCTAATTCATCTAACCATTCCTGCTGAATGACAAAATTGTCTGGGTCAGCACAATACGCATCAATGACTTTGCGATATACACTTACAACAGTGGCAACATAATGAATGGATTTCATCCGTCCTTCGATTTTTAAGCTGTCAATTCCCATTTCGATCATTTGAGGAATGGATTCAACAAGCTTCAAATCTTTTGGACTCATTGCAAATGGCGCATCTTCCTCACCAAATAAAGGCGCTTCCTCAGAACCTTCTAGTTTATAAAGATCATAATCCCAGCGGCAGGACTGGCAGCAGCCTCCGCGGTTAGAATCTCTTGCCGTCATATGGTTACTGAGCACGCAGCGGCCAGAGTATGCGATACACATCGCACCGTGAATGAATGTTTCGATTTCAATATCGACCTTTTCTTTCATTTCTCTAATTTCTAGCGCACTTGTTTCACGTGCAAGCACCACACGCTCAAGCCCTTCTTCCTTCCAAAACTGAACAGCTTTCCAATTTGAAAGAGATTGCTGTGTGCTTAAATGGACTTCAAGTTTTGGTGCAACACGTTTACATGTTTCAATGATCAGTGGATCAGCTACGATAATGCCTGCTACTCCAGCGCCCTCGATCCCTTGAAGGTATTCCTCCAGCCCGTCCATGTTTTCATTGTGGGCAAAGATATTTGTTGTCACATAAGTGCGTGCGCCATATTTGTTTGCAAATGCGACACCTTCTGCCATTTCTTCAATTGAAAAGTTATCTGCATTTGAGCGAAGTCCAAATTCTTTCCCGCCAATAAAAACAGCGTCAGCTCCGTAATGTACAGCAATTTTCAGTTTTTCCAAGTTTCCTGCGGGTGCAAGCAGTTCTGGTTTTTTTGTAATGACACGTTTCCCATCAATCATTTCAGAAATACCATCTTTCAATAATGCCATTTCCTCTGCCTCCTCTTATCTTAATAAACCGTTTCTTTAAAGAAGAACCCTGTATCAATCGAACGATTCACTGGCTGAATCTCTTCAATCCGCTTCACCCAGTCCTCTTTCTGATCTTCATACGCGTCTTTGTCAGTCGTTAGTAAATCAATTGCTTTTCTATAAAGTGATGTCACCTCTGTCATATAAGAAAGTGACTTTAAAATTCCGTCAATTTTAAATGAGTCAATGCCTGCGTCAACAAACTCTTCTAATTCGTCAATCATACACACATCATTTGGACTCATAATATGTGTTCCGTTTGCATCCTCGAAAATAGGATATTTGTTTTGACGCTCTTGGTCATGCAGGAATAGCCCTTCCTCCATGTTTCTGCCTACGACATCCATTTGTTTGCCCTGGTATTCAAAGTAGTTGCCGATGAGCGTACGTTTCGATTGAAACATACATGTCATGCCATGGACTTGAATTTCAATCTCCACTTCAGCATTTTCTTTGATGTCGATCACACTGTCCATATTCAGCTCTTTTGCAAGAACAGCACGCGATGCGCCTTTTCTGCCCCAGTAGTTACAAGTGTAATAGTTTGTCCCAGTCGTTTCTGTACTCCAGTGAAGATTCAGGTTCACTCCTGTTTCCTTTGCTGCCATGATCACGGCTGGGTCTCCAAAGACGACGCCGTCCACGCTTAATGAATCGAGAAAGGTTAAATAATCTCCAAGCAGCTGCACGCGGTCATTATGAAAAATCGCATTCATCGCTACATACACTTTTTTGTGATGGGCATGTGCAAGCAGAGCCGTTTGTTTCACATCTTCTCTTGAAAACTCACCTGCAAGACGAATACCGTATGTTTGTTCGCCTATTAAGAATGCATCAGCTCCTGCCTCAATTAATGGCAGTACGTCTGACACGCTGCTTGGCGTCACAAGCAATTCTGGTTTCTTCATGATTGGTCACCTCTTTTTGTACTAATGGCGATCCCGTCTCCAACTGGAATAATGCACGTTTGGAAATCAGGGTTTGACATGAGCCATTGATTGTATCGATCAATTTTTCCAATTAATTGTTTTTTCCGTTTATCTTCAATTTCTTCTTCATAATTCGTTGCCACTAAGCCTTTAAATAATACATTGTCTGTGATAATCATTCCGTCGTGAGCGAGCATCGGTTCAAACAATTCAAAGAAACGCTTGTACTGCCCTTTTGCGGCATCAATAAAGATCACATCATAGGGCGCCATCGTTTGGACCGTTTTAGCCGATTCCATCGCATCACCAAAAAACACGTGTATTCTTTCTTTTAACTTTAATTCCTCAATGTTCCGTGTTGCTTCTTCATAGCGCTTTGCATTTCGCTCAATCGTATAAATCTCAGCATCTGGAAGAGCTGTTGCCATTCGAATAGCGGAATAGCCAATCGCTGTCCCAACCTCCAGAATTTTCTTCGGCTGTTTCATCGAAAGCAGCTGCAATAAAAGCTCGATGCTCACCTTTTCCATAATTGGTACATGATGCTCTTTTGCATAGATCTCTAATTGAGCGATTGCATCAGAACTTGGGTGAATTAAATGTTCAATATAATCATTTATTCGATCATCTTCGATAGTCATTATCTGTCTAGCTCCTTCATGACCTGAAAAAGAAGAGTCCTGCCTATTGCAGCTCTCTTTCTCGTCAATCTTTCGTTCATCTAAGTAAAAACAACCCGATATATTTTACCACAAAGAAGTAGCAATTGCGAACCTATAAAATGGAGATTCCAACGAAAAAAACTGCAGGCAATCTCGTATTGTCTACAGTCTTTTTCGATTCACTTGTCCATTAATTGCTGCCTGTGATGTATTTCGCTTTTGCTTTATTATGCTCATTTAACGTTTTCGTAAATACGACTTCTCCATTTTTCTTCGCAAGGAAGTAAACGTAATCCGTTTTCTCTGGATGCAGTGCGGCTTTCCAAGAGGATTCACCCGCATTTGCAATAGGTCCAGGCGGCAGCCCTTTGTTGTTATACGTGTTATAAGGAGATTTCACTTTTAGGTCTTTGTAATACACGCGGGATTTATGCTCACCAAGTGCATAAAGAACGGTTGGATCAGTTTGAAGCGGCATGTCCTTTTTCAACCGGTTATAGAATACACTTGAGATTTTTGCCCGATCTGTCTTTTCTGTTGCTTCCATTTCAATCAGTGATGCCATCGTTAACACATCATGTATGGACATGTTTCTCTTTTTCATGTCTTTTTCATACGTTTTCACGTATTGATCTGTTTGTTTAATCATCGTTTCAATGATCGTTTCGAGTGACTCATCCTCACGATAAAATGGATACGTAGCAGGGAATAAATAACCCTCCAACGGATGTTTCACCTGTTTCCCATTCACCTGTGATGTCACGGTTTTCGGATACTTTTTCATTAACGTTTGAATAAAAGCAGGATCATCCAGCTTCGCTTCAACTTCCTTCGCTGAAAAATTCGTCTGATTTGCAATAATGGCTGCAATATCAGACAGCTGTCTTCCCTCTGGAATCACAAGCTGAAAGGCGAAATCTGTCCCGCCAGATGTCAGCTTTTTGATCAGCGTGTCTGCGTCCATCGTTTGTTTCAAATGAAAATATCCCGCTTTAAAGCCGGACGCCTTTTTGTATTTAGCATAATAAGTAAAAATCGTGTCATTCGAAATGAGCCCATTTTCTTTTAAAATGCCCGCAATTTCGCGGACAGATGTCCCATTTGGAATATGAATATTAATGGTTTGTTTGCTTTTTTGATCGACCGGTCCGAGTGCTGATTTAACATATAAAAAGCCTGATAATGCTGCAATGATGATGACAGCAAGGACAGATAACAGGACGATCCCCATTTTTCTCTTGAAGAATGGTCGTTTCTTTTGTTCTGAAAACATGCATGGCCCTCCTCACATCTAGCTTTTATAGTACATGATTCGACGGAGTTCGGCAATTCCTTGCTTATGCATGTCATGACAGAACTTGACATAACACGGCTAAACCAATGCCGCCACCACTTCCAATAGCAGCCATGACATAGCTTCCATTCGGTAAGGCGCGCCCTTCATAAAATAATCTCACCATCATAGCAGCTCCTGACGCGCTGTAAGGATGCCCAAGGCAAAGTGCACCGCCTCTTCTATTGATCCGGTCATATGGTATACCCAGCGTCCGGGCAATAAGTGCAGCTTTCAGCGCAAACGCTTCATTGATTTCAAATAGCGCCACTTCCTCTGCCTTGATGTTCTCTTGATGTAAAAGCTTCTTGATCGCATCAATTGGTGAAGCAGCTGGAAAATGAGGATGTATCGCTGTCACAGCACTTCCGGCATACCGTAGCATCACCTTATATCCACTTGCTTCCGCTAGCGATCTTTCCATCACAGCGACAGCAGCTGCTCCGTCTGCTTCCTTACAGCTATTGGCGGCGGTCACAGTTCCTTTTCCCGGTAAAAATACAGGCTTTGCCCGCTTGATCAGCTTTGCCATCGGTCTTATTTTAGCAGCCGCTTCATCTATGTTCATCCCGTCAATCGAAACGATTTCTTCTGAATATGTACCATGTGTGAATGCCGCTAAACTTCTTTCCCAGCTTAAAAGGGCATAGTCATCTTGTTCTTTTCTCGTGACAGAAAATGCCGACGCGGTCAGCTCTGCTGCTTCTCCCATATGCGGATCTCCTATCCGCTCCGGTGAAAAGCGTGCTCTCTCTTTCATTGGTGAGCTGGAAATGCTCTCAGTCCCGCCAGCAATATACATCGTGCCCTCCCCCGATTGAACCATGACGCAAGCTGTTCGGATCGCTTCAAGACCAGAGGCACACTGCCTGTCAATTGTCATACCAGGAACGTGTAAAGGAAGACCTGCTTCTAATGAGGACAGACGGGCCATATTTCCACCGCCTCCGACGACATTGCCTAATATGACGTCATCCGGTGTCATGATCTGAGACAAATGCCGAATAAGTGGAGCGGCTAATTGCTCTGGGCGATAATTTTTCAGCATCCCATTTTTGTCACCGAAGGGTGTTCGTTTTGCTTCTACGATCACTGCTTGCATGACAATTGCTCCTCCGCCCACTTTTTCATGCTCGCGCGGGCTATTTTTCCGCCGGATGTTTCAATCATTTGATCAATCACAAGCCATTTTTTTGGTACCTTGTAGGCGGCCAGCTTTTCTTTAACAGCTTGTCGAACCGCCTTTATTTGCGGCACTTGCTCCAGTATGGCAACAGGGATTTCACCCCAATATGGGTCAGGAACGCCAACCACAAGCGACCGCTTCACCTCTGGCTGTTCATTTAGCACACGCTCAATTTCCTCTGGGAAAATATTCAGTCCTCCATAGACAATCATGCCATTCTCACGACCGCTCATATACAGATAACCGTCTTCATCCAGCCATCCCATATCGTAAACTGTCAGCCACTCCTCCGGCGGTTTCTGCTCATGTAAGTAACCTGAAAACGTCATTGGGCTCTTTACATAAATCCTCCCTGTTTCATTTGGCTGACAGACAGATTGATCGGGCCGCCTTACTTCTACTTGAATGGAGGAGAAAGGCCGTCCAACAGAAGAAGGTTTTTGCATAAAGTCATTTGAAGACAAATAAGAGACAAAACTTAACTCTGATGTGCCATAAAAATCAAAAAAAGTGACATATTGATAGTTGGTGACGAGCTGTTCTTTTGAAGAGCTGCTCCAATCTGCTCCCGATGACATGACAAGAAGCGGATTGTCTCCTCTAAAAGCATCGATTTGCAGTAACGTTTCTGTCATTGTTGGGACAGTATACATCACGGTGATATCACCTGTCTCTAAGGCTTTCTTCGCTTTTACTGGCACAAATTTTTCTAAAAGCGTCACTGTGCCGCCAAAGTATAATGTACTGATGGCACCATATAAAAAGTGAGAGGATAAGAGTGTACCTAATATAAGAGCATGATCTTGATGAGTGATTCCAAATGAAGCGGTGGTCATTCGAAAGCTCTCGATCCATGACTGCTGACGCCTAATAAAGGCTTTCGGTGAGCCTGTTGATCCTGACGTAAATCCCATATAAAAGACAGGATCCTTCTCGGTATCGCAGCTGTTATATGGACTGTCTGTGAGAAGGCTCATTCTTTCCTTCCATTCAGATAAAGAAAGAAGCGGCATGTCCACGCTTCCCTGTTCAAATCTCTTTATCAATCGATCCTCTATAATGGCGAGATCCGCCTCACTTAACAAGAGCTTTTCGACACATTCTTCATGACTCCATCTCGGATCAAGCGGAACGGCTGTCCACCCTGCACAAGCAGCGCCCGCAAATATTTGCAAGAAAGAAGCACCATTTGATAATAAAAAAGCGATTCTTTTTTGCTGATGAGCCGTTTCTTGTAACCACTGCGCTGATCTCTGTACACGTTCGTACCAATCTTGATATGTAATGCTTTCTTGCTCATCTATGATGGCAATCTGATCTGGTTTCATTTCTGCATGTACTGCATAGCTTTCCGTTATTCTGTTCAAACTGCACGCCTCCCTTTATGCAGATCCCTTTTTCGATATGACATGGCCTGTATGATTTTGACCGTAAAGACAGCACACATTCCCGCTTTGATGAGATCACCTGGAAGATAAATCAAACTAAGGAAAGCGGCCTGCGAGACCTTAATATGCATCATCATGGCTTGAAAGGGGATGCCGCATATATACAAAATCACAATACTGCAAACCGCATAGATCACAAAAAGACGCAGTGCGGTTACTTTTTTCAGCCGGTTCACCCATAAGCTGATCATGAAGGCAGCAACAGGATAAGCAAGAAGAAAACCACCGCTTGGCCCAAAGAAGACCCCTATCCCGCCTCTCCCGCCTGACAAAAGAGGTGCGCCTGCTGCCACAACCAAAAGAAAAAGACATAAACTGATCAGTGCTTGTTTTGGCTTTAACAGCCCCCCAGCAAGCAAAAGACCTGCGGTTTGCAATGTAATCGGTACAGGTGTAAATGTAAGTAAAATCGGCGGGATCAAGCCTAACATCCCGATGACCGCTGTCATTAACGCTATTTGCATCATATCTTGTATTTTCAATCTCAATGCCCCTCACTCAATTTATTGTTAAAAACAGAGTAAAAGGTACAATTCATTATGTCAACATAAAATAAAATTAAGTTAACATAGTGATCGTAAAAAAAGACCTGTGAAGAAAGATCAAGAAGATCTGTTCACAGGCCTTTTATTTGTTCTATTCTTCGTCTTCTTGATCTAAGAACGTATTTAACGTTTCTTCAATCATGTCCCATTCTTCATCCGTTTCAATCGGCTCTAGCTCGCCATCTTCACCGTCTTCGTTCGGTGTAAAGCTTGATGCATGAATTTCAATTTCCTCATTGTCTTGTTCAGAAATTGGGTAGTAAAGAACATAAGATTTGTTAAAATGGTCGCTTTCAAAAGTAAATAGTACTTCGCAAAGCTGTTCATTTCCATTATCATCAACGATTGTAATTTGCTTTTCTCCGTGTTCCATTTGATTCACCTCATTTTAATTTAAGCTGTCTAAATATCCTTGCAGGATCATGACAGCCGCCATTTTATCAATGACTTTTTTACGCTTTTGTCTGCTCACATCTGCAGAGATGAGCATTTTTTCCGCTGCCATTGTTGACAGACGCTCGTCCCAAAGCACAACAGGAACATTGTACGTGTTTTCTAGCACTTTCGCAAATGATTGGCTGGCTTCGCCTCTAGGACCGACCGTACCGTTCATATTTTTTGGAAAGCCAAGTACAATTTTATCCGCTCCGTATTCCGCTATGATCTCAGACAGGCGGCTGAGACCAAAGTCTCCGCCTGCTTCATCAATTTTAATTGTTTCAATCCCTTGCGCTGTCCATCCCATTTCATCACTGATCGCAACACCAAGGGTTTTCGTGCCTAAATCTAAGCCCAAAATTCTCATGTTTTACGCCTCTTTATGTGTCTCTAAGTACGATTTAACCAATTCCTCAATTAATTCGTCTCGTTCTAGTTTACGAATTAGGTTGCGTGCATCCTGATGTCTTGGAATATAAGCAGGGTCGCCTGACAGCAAGTATCCGACAATTTGATTGATCGGGTTGTATCCTTTTTCTTGGAGTGCGTCATGAACTGTAATGAGCACTTCATTCACATTGGTTTCAGCTGAATCATCAGAGAAGTTAAACTTCATTGTCTTATCAAATGAACTCACTGCTTCTTGCACCTCTCTTCCAACATTCTACTAGCAAGCTTTTTTCTAACCGCTCATCTAATACCATTATTCTACACTACATTGCCTGATTATAAAACGGATTTGACAGATTCTTCGACAGTTGCCAGTGCTTCTTCAAGCTTTTCTGGTTGTTTTCCGCCTGCTTGTGCCATGTCTGGACGTCCGCCTCCGCCTCCGCCGCAGATTTCAGCTGCCTGCTTCACAAGCTTCCCTGCATGCAGACCTTTTTCGATCACGTCTTTTGTTACTCCTGCTGAAATGTTTACTTTTCCGTTTTGAACGGCTCCCAGGACGATGACAGCTGATCCTAATTTAGCTTTTAAGTCATCAACCATTGTTCTTAAATGGTTCATGTCTTTAGCATTTACTTTTTCAGTTAATACTTTCACTCCGCCAACTTCTGTCACCTTCTCTAAAATAGAGCCTGCTTCTGCTTGGCTTAATTTCGCAAGGAGAGATTCGTTTTCTCTTTGAGCCTCTTTTAAATCTGCCTGTAATGAAGCAATCCGTTTTGGTACATCCTTCGTATTTGACTTCAGCTCACTTGCTGCCTGTTCTAAAATCGCCAGCTGGTCATTTAATTCTTCATAAGCGCCTTTACCAGTCACAGCTTCAATACGGCGTGTTCCAGCACCAATACCCGACTCAGATGCAATTTTAAACAAACCGATTTCCGCAGTGTTTTGCACGTGACAGCCGCCGCATAGCTCGATGCTGTAATCGCCCACTTGGACAACACGGACAATATCGCCATACTTCTCGCCAAAGAGCGCCATTGCACCCATTTCTTTTGCTTCAGCAATTGGTTTCAGGTCAATGGCAACAGAGATGCCTTCCCAAATTTTTTCGTTGACGATTTTTTCAATTTGAGACAATTCTTCTTTCGTCACTTGTCCAAAGTGAGAGAAATCAAAGCGAAGTCTGTTTTCATTTACCAATGAACCTGCTTGGTTTACGTGGCTTCCTAATACATCTTTGAGCGCCTGATGCAGAAGGTGTGTCGCTGTATGGTTTTTGACAATCCCTTTTCGAAGAGCTGATTCCACTTCAGCAGTGACCTCGAGACCTTTTTGAGCCGTACCGCTTACAACGACTCCTTCATGGACATGCTGACCGTTTGGCGCTTTTTTCACATCTTTGATCTCAATGATGGCTTCTGCACTTTTTAGTGTTCCTTTATCCGCTACTTGTCCGCCGCTTTCCGCATAGAAAGGTGTTTCATCTAACAAGATTTGCACCGTGTCTCCTTCATGTGCTTCCGAGACAATTTCACCATTTTGAAGCAATTCGATAATGCGAGTATCCGCAGTTAAATTTTCGTAGCCAACAAAGGTACTTTCCACTTTAATATCGCCTAATGCGCCGCCTTGAACCTGCATACTGCCGACATCTTGTCTCGCATTTCTTGCCCGTTCACGCTGCTTCTCCATTTCCGCTTGAAAGCCTTCTCGATCAACTGTCATGTTCTCATCTTCTGCATATTCTTCTGTCAGCTCGACAGGGAATCCATACGTGTCATACAGCTTAAATACATCTTCACCTGAAATCTGTGAGCTGCCTTTGTCTCTTTCTTTTTTGATCACTTCTGACAAAATAGCTAACCCTTCGTTCAGTGTTTCGTGGAAACGTTCTTCTTCGTTTTTGATGACTTTCGCAATAAATTCTTCTTTTGCTTGTACATCTGGGTAGAAATCCTTCATGATCTCAGCAACAACTGGCACTAGATCATACATAAACGGACGGTGGATATGGATCGTTTTTGCATAACGCACAGCGCGGCGCAGCAAACGTCTTAATACATATCCGCGGCCTTCATTGGAAGGAAGCGCACCGTCACTTACAGCAAAGGCAACTGTCCGGATATGGTCAGCAATGACTTTAAATGCTGTATCTTTTTCCTTCGCCAAACCATAGCTTTCTCCAGAAATGGTTTCGACTGCACGAATAATCGGCATGAAAAGGTCTGTATCGAAGTTCGTTGGCACATTTTGAATGACAGATACCATTCGTTCAAGGCCCATCCCTGTATCAATGTTTTTCTTCGGTAGTGGGGTGTATGATCCATCTGGATTATGGTTGAATTCAGAGAACACGAGATTCCATACTTCTAGATAACGCTCGTTTTCTCCGCCTGGATATAATTCTGGATCGTTCATGTCGTCACCGTATGATTCACCGCGGTCATAGAAAATTTCTGTATTCGGTCCGCTTGGGCCCTCGCCAATATCCCAGAAGTTGCCTTCAAGACGGATAATACGTTCTTCAGGCACACCAATTTTATCTCTCCAAAGGATATATGCTTCTTCGTCCTCTGGGTGGACTGTCACAGATAACAAATTCGGATCAAAGCCAATCCACTCTTCACTAGTGAGGAATTCCCACGCCCATTCAATGGCCTCTTCTTTAAAATAATCACCAATAGAAAAGTTGCCAAGCATTTCAAAGAACGTGTGATGACGTGCTGTCTTCCCTACATTTTCAATATCATTCGTACGAATCGATTTTTGTGCGTTGCAAATACGCGGATTGTCAGGTACGACGCGGCCATCAAAGTATTTTTTTAATGTTGCCACCCCACTGTTGATCCATAAAAGTGTCGGATCGTCATGCGGTACAAGTGACGCACTCGGTTCTACAGCATGTCCTTTTTCTTTAAAAAAGTCTAAAAACATTTGACGTACTTGAGCTGAAGTTAAAGTTTTCATTCAAAAATCCTCCCTTATCATTCATCAATCTCCACACAAACGAAAAAAACATCCCGCCCTATGCAAGCACAAAACGACTTACACAGGGACGAGATGTTCTCGCGGTACCACCCTGATTATAGACACATTCGTCTATCACCTTCACATCCGATAACGCCGGAAGAGAGCGGCAGTGTTTATCTGCACTCGGGACTAGCTTCCGTTAAAGGTCTGATAAGGCTTTTCTCAGCAAATAAAGCCTCTCTCTGCAACAGCTTTTTAACGTACTCGGGTCCGTCATTGAATTTCAATATGTATGAATCGAAATTATTATAGACAACTCGGCTCGTCTTGTCAATGAACGCTTCGTCTCATCAGGATATATTGCACAATGATCACCCTGATAATCGCAGCTGCTGGAACGGCTAAAATCATCCCAATTAAGCCAAACAGCTCCCCTCCTGCAAGCAAGACAAGCATAATGACGACAGGATGCATATGAAGACTTCGTCCTACAATGATCGGGCTGAGGACATTGCTCTCTAAAAATTGCAGCACCGCTACTGTGATCAATACGATGATGACCGATTTCACTGAGATGGTAAACGCAATAAAGATGGCAGGAACTGCGCCAATTATCGGTCCAAAATACGGAATCACGTTCGTTGCTCCTATCAGCATGCCAAGAACGAGCGGATACGGGATATGAAAAAGCCAAAGCACAATGGCTGCTGCACCCCCGATTAAAGAACAGACAAGCAGCTGCCCTCGAATATAATCACCAAGCGATTCATCCACTGCTTTCACAAAGGCATGCCCCCTCTTCCTAAATGACGGCGGCGTTAAATACCATGCCGCCCGTTTCATCGTACTCATGTCTTTTACCATATAAAAAACAAGAAAAGGGATGAGTGCAGCGACTAATGCGTAATCAAATAAAACTTTACAGCTAAGAATCATCCGTTCAGCGCTATTGGCTGCATATGTCTCCGATTGAACAATGAAGCGGTCCAAGCGGTCATGAAGTCCGTCAGGCCAGTGGCTCGTATGATGATGAATATGTGATAAAGCGCCATTATACGTTTCAGCGATGACAGGAATTTGTTCTGACAGCTCATTTAACTGTGCGATCATAACAGGCGCTCCTTTATATACCGCAAAACCAATCCCGCCAAAAAACAGGACATAGATGAGTAAGAGACTGACTGTTCTCGGCAGCCCTCGTGCATGCAGTCTTTCCACAATCGGATAAAGCAGATAAGAAATAAAAATAGCGATGAGAAGCGGAATGAGAACCGCCTTCAGCAATAAAAAAACAGGCATCCATAACTCGTCGAGCTGCAGTAAAATGAGCAAGGATGCAAGGACAAGCAGAACCCCTGCAGCATATATCAGAAATTGGATCGGACGTTTCTTCACCTTTTTCACCTCTTTTCTTATTGTTTAACCATTTTCTGCAATTATCCACGTAAATAAAATTTGTCCTAACTTTGTTAAAAATGAATACACATGAAACATACAGCTCCATCCAAAGTCACTGTTTGCTGTAAAATCTCGTCAGAAAATATTCCATCATTTACTTCTTTTTACACAAGTTGTGCTAGAATCCACTTTAGCTTTAGCCAATGAAACACAAGAGGAGGTTCTTCATGATCACATTCGAAGAAGTCAACAAGCATTATGGCCAGTTCCATGTACTTAAGGACATTAACCTACATATTCAAAAAGGGGAGGTTGTTGTGATCATCGGTCCTTCAGGGTCTGGTAAAAGCACGATGCTCAGGTGTATCAATCGTCTTGAAAGCATTGATGCGGGAAAAGTTCTCGTCAACCAAGTGTCTGTTCAGCATCCGAAGACCAACATCAATCTTGTTAGGCAAAATATCGGAATGGTCTTTCAGCATTTTCACCTCTATCCGCATAAGACGGTGCTTGAAAACATTATGCTTGCGCCGATGAAGGTCAAAAAAGTGAGCAAGGAAGAAGCAAAGGAAACAGCTGAATTTTATTTAAATAAAGTCGGCATTCCTGAAAAGGCAGACACCTACCCTTCACGACTCTCGGGCGGACAGCAGCAGCGCGTTGCCATTGCAAGAGGGCTTGCGATGAAGCCGGAGGTGATGCTTTTCGACGAACCGACATCTGCACTTGATCCAGAGATGATCGGCGAGGTATTAGATGTGATGAAGCAGCTGGCTCGTGAAGGCATGACCATGGTTGTCGTCACACATGAAATGGGCTTTGCCCGCGAAGTGGCTGACCGCATTGTCTTTATTGATGAAGGCAGAATTCTTGAAGAATCAACACCGGCTGCATTTTATGAAAAACCGCAAGAGAAACGTGCTCAATTATTTTTAAGCCGTATATTAAATCACTAGGGGGAATGGTTTGATGAAAAAAATGAAACGCTTTGGCCTGCTGCTCTTTATGACTTGCTGCATCGCCGCTTTGGCTGCTTGTGGATCTACTGAAAAAGGCTCAACTGATGCGAAACAAGGAAGTTCTTTAGAAGCCATTAAGAAAGACAAAAAAATCATTTTCGGTGTAAAAAATGACACACGTTTATTCGGTCTAAAAAATCCGAGCAGCGGTGATATTGAAGGATTTGATATTGACATTGCAAAAGCCATCACAAAGGAAATACTCGGCGATGAAGGAAAAGCAGAATTTAAGGAAGTGACATCTAAAACAAGAATTCCTTTGCTTCAAAAAGGGGATATCCATGCGATTGTTGCGACCATGACAATTACAGAAGAGCGTAAAAAAGAAGTCAATTTCTCAGATGTTTACTTTGAAGCAGGACAATCACTGCTTGTGAAAAAAGGAAGCGACATTCAATCCATTGATGATCTTAAAAAAGGAACGAAGGTGCTGGCCGTGAAAGGATCTACTTCTTCTCAAAATATCCGTGAGAAAGCACCTGAAGTATCCGTATTAGAATTTGAGAACTATCAAGAGGCTTTTACAGCTTTAAAATCAAATCAAGGGCAAGTGCTGACAACTGATAATGCGATCTTATTTGGTATGGCAGATGAGGATTCAAATTACGAAGTCGTCGGCGGCACCTTTACAGATGAGCCTTATGGCATTGCTGTGAAGAAAGGGGATCAAGAATTAACAGATGCGATCAATAAAGCTTTAAAAACGTTAAAAGACAATGGAGAGTATGACAAAATTCTTAAAAAATGGATCAAAGAATAACATTTGTTTCGTCAAGATCAATGCCTCAGGTGAGCCGCTCAAAGGCTCCCCTGTTAATCAGGAAGGAAGTGAACTGATTGCTGCGGTTTTCCATTCTCACTGAAAATGTTCATCTTTATTTAGAAGGCTTTAAATATACCATTGGTGCAAGTGTCATTGCTCTGATTGGAAGCTTTTTGATCGGTACACTCATTGCCATTATGAGAATTGCGCCATTTAGGCCGCTCAACTGGTTCGGAACGGCTTATGTTGAATTTATTCGGAATATTCCGTTATTATTGATCACCTTTGTTTTCTTCTTTGGTTTACCGGTGCTGGGTATTGTAGCAGATGGCTTTACTGCTGGTACGATTGCTCTTGCCATTTATACGTCTGCCTTTATTGCTGAAGCCATTCGTGCAGGGATACAAGCTGTACCGCTCGGACAAATGGAAGCAGCCCGCGCCTCAGGTCTGTCATATGGCGGGACGATGCGGTATATCATTTTGCCGCAGGCGATTAAAATCGTCATTCCCCCTCTTGGGAATCAATTTATTAACCTTGTCAAAAACTCCTCGATTTTAGGTGTCATTGCAGGGTTTGATCTCATGTATCAAGGAGACCTTATTGCGTCTAGAACATTTGTGACGTTTGATGTCTACATCTTTGTTGCGATGTTCTATCTGCTATTAACCATTCCGCTCAGTTTAGGTGTTGGTTATTTAGAAAGAAGATTAGCAAGAAGCCACTAGAAAGGAGGAAACATCATGGATTTTATAGGTGCCTACCAACCTGATCATCTCGCCTTTTTACTTGAAGGATTTGCTGTCACCTTAAAAGTGGCTTTTATCTCCATCATTTTGAGCTTTATCATTGGATTAGTCGTTGGCACATTACGGTTCGCTCAAATACCGATTTTATCGAAGGTGCTTGCGGTAGTTGTAGAAACCATTCGGAACCTGCCACTTTTACTGATCATCTTTTTCACGTATTTTGCATTGCCTGAAATCGGCATCAAGCTAAGCATCACAGCCTCTGCCATTGCGGCTTTAACTGTGTTTGAATCCGCGATGCTGTCAGAAATTATTCGGAGCGGCCTTAAATCAATTGATAAGGGCCAGATCGAAGCAGCCAGGTCTTCTGGTTTAACCTATATTCAAACATTGAAAATGATTATTATGCCGCAGGCCCTGCGCAGAATGGTGCCGCCAATTGTCAGTCAATTCATATCTCTTTTAAAAGATACGTCGCTTGCCGTTGTCATTGCGCTTCCAGAATTATTGCATCACGCTCAAATATTAAACGGTCAAAGCCAATCCTATTTACTGCCGATTTTCCTATTGGCAGCTATGATGTATTTTGTCGTCAATTTCAGCTTATCCATTCTTGCAAGACGATTAGAATACAGGCAGGCATAAAAAGAACATCCGCTCTTGGCGAATGCCAGCGTATAGACCGGTTGGCTATCACGCTGAAAAAAACAAAGGGCTAAAATGAAGATCATTTTAGCCCTTTTTGTTTACATCATTCTCATAACACGTTTTCTTAGCTTTTTCATATCCCGCTTTGATGGCATATCATATCGGCTTGCAAAATGATATGCGAGTGCACCTGCACCAAGCGTTAATAGTGAAGAAGTCATTTTGCCCATTCGAAATTCCCCCTTAACACTTATAGTTGAATTGAACGTTCATCGTCACTAAACAGATCATCTAAGCTGCTTAGTGTCCCATCTTCCTCCACTTGGTGTGTAGATATTTTGCCTTTTGACAGCGTCAATTCAATAAAACAGCCCCAGCAATAATATTGATTGACCCCAATTTTTCCGATGTCTTTACATTTGCAATTTGGGCAAATGAGCATAATCAGCACCTCTTTACGTTCGGTTTAGAACCAGTGCTTCCTTTTGAACGTTCATCAAGGTTCCGGCAGCCTGCAGCTGTTTCCGAATCCCTGATAGCTCTGTAAAGAAGCCGTCCGAGAGTTCATATGCTACGATTGTGCCCGAATTTGAGCAAAAGTATACATCTTCCAAAATGCCTAAATTTTCACCATCAGGCGACTGCAACATTTTCTTTTTTAATTTCGAAAATAACAAGAATGGAGCAGAGGAATCCATGCCCACTCCCTCCTGGCAGCTCACATACAAACCTTTGTCTGTCAGCTGATCAAAAGCAGAAAATGGAACGAGTGCACAGTCTTTCTTTTTCCCCTCTAACACATATCCTCCGCAGCTACCTCCGGCTAAAAAGCAAATATCTTTTATGGAACCAAGCGATTGGGACAGCTCATCTGTATAGATCGTCATTCCTTCAAGTTCTCGGCATGTTCTCAAAATGTGCTCAACCACCTTTTGCGGAACAGTCTTAGCGTGTGCGTTTGCTTCATGACTCATACGAAGAAATGGCTTCCATGAACGGAATGGGAGAAACTCTTTTCACGCTAAAAGGCTTCCATATGGAAGCCTTCTACTCATGCATAAAATCGAACGGAGTGATTCCCTCCATGCCAATATTTGCGTCATGTACGCTAAACGGAAGCTGTTTTTGGAGCGCTTCAAGTTCTGCATCCATGATTTGTTCGGTTTGCACTAGCCGCATCGTTAAGGACGTTTGTCTGAGGGAATCCTCATTGTTTTTCACGCCCCACTCCAGCGCTGATTCCTCGCCGCACAGTATTAAAAACTTTTTACTGCGTGTAATGGCTGTGTACAGCAGATTCCGCCGAAGCATTCGGTAGTAGCTCCTCACGACTGGCAGCACAACAATCGGGAATTCACTTCCTTGTGATTTGTGAATGGAGCAGCAATAAGCATGTGTAAATTGATGAAAATCTTTTTTTGTAAAGGTGATTTCATTTCCATCAAAGGAGATCACAGCCATGTCTTCTTTTTCTGTATTTTCTTTTGCATAAAAAATCGAGACAATTTCACCGATATCGCCGTTAAAAATGTTGTTCTCCGGCTGATTCACAAGCTGAAGCACCTTATCACCTGTCCGGTACACCACATCACCAAACGGGATTTCCCTGCCCTTTGGTTTTTTAGGATTCAAAATGTGCTGCAGCATTTTGTTGAGCTCATTGATGCCTGCTTTTCCTTTATACATCGGTGCCAGCACTTGAATATCCTTTGCCGAAAACCCTTTTTGAGCAGCATTGCTGACAACTTTCTCAATGACTTCTTTCATTTGATCGGCTGAACACTGAATGAAGGACCGATCCTTTGAGCGTGCAGTGATATCCTTTGGCAGCACACCATTTTTCATATCATGTGCAAGTTCAACAATGGTTGAGCCGTCTGCCTGCCGGTAAATATCTGTCAAGGTAACAGCCGGCACGGCTTTTGAGGCAAGTAAATCCCGTAAAACTTGGCCTGGTCCGACAGATGGCAGCTGATGTTCATCCCCTACCATAATCACTTGGATATGATCAGGAATCGCTTTAAACAAATGATTCGCCAGCCAAATATCCAGCATACTTGATTCATCAATGATGACAAGCTTTCCTTCAATCGGCTGTTCCTCATCATGAGAGAAGCCCTCCGAACCATTCCAGCCTAGCAGCCGGTGAATGGTGACAGCTGGAAGCCCTGTTGATTCTGTCATCCGTTTAGCCGCCCGTCCAGTTGGTGCCGCAAGCACAAATGGGAAGGATTCATCTTTTTTATAATCACTCGGATCAAGAGAAACACCGTGAAGATCACTGTAAAGCTCGACAATTCCTTTAATGACCGTCGTCTTCCCTGTTCCAGGCCCGCCTGTTAAAAGCAGCATCGGGGACATGAGTGCCTTTTGAATCGCTTCCTTTTGCGTCGGTGCATATTGGACGCCTAACCGCTCCTCCAGCTCGCCAAGTGCTAGCAGGAATTCTGATTCAGGAAATTGATCTGCATATTCTGTTTGGGAGACGATTTTTTGAATGCGTTTGGCGACACTTTGCTCCGCATAAAATAAGGATGGATGATAGCAGCGGTCATCTTCAATGATCATTTCTTTTCCTTCGCCAAGTGCAATGATCTGATTGGCAACATCCATTTCAGTCACTTTGTAATCATTGCCGGTTTGGTTGAGCAGCTTGCGGGTTTCGACGATCAAATCTTTCGTTTGTATGTACGTATGACCGTCCTGTAGACTGGCTGTCTCCACTGTATATAGCAAGGCGGCGCGAATCCGTTCTGGGTCATTTCCTGAGATGCCTGTTCTAGCGCCAAGCTCATCCGCCTTAATAAATCCGATCCCCTCAACATCCTTAACGAGCTGATAGGGATTTTCCTCGATTTTCTGCAGCGTTTCACTCTCGTATACTTGGTAAATCTTCATGCTGAGCTGCGGACCAAAGCCATACTGATTCAGGCTGATCATGATTTGTTCCAGCCCTTGATGCTCCTGAAGCGCTGCGGCCAGCTTATCCGCCTTCTTTTTTGATAAGCGCGGTACATCATACAAAACAGCTGGGTCACGCATAATTTTATGAAGCGTCTGATTGCCAAGCTGCCCCACGATTTCTTCCGCCGTCTTTTTCCCTATCCCTTCAAATAAATCACTTGAGAGATAATGTATGATGCCTTGCTTCGTTGTCGGTACTTCCTTTTGAAAATGAGTGGCCTGAAACTGTTCACCAAATTTCGGATGGCTCGTGACTTTGCCATAAAAGGTGTAGGTTTCCTCCTCATGAAGTGCTGGGAAGTAGCCTGTGACAGATGCTGTTTTTTCCTCTAAGTTTTCCGATGTTTCAATGACTTTTACCTTTAACACCGAGTATAAATTACTTTCATTATGGAAAATAACGGCTTGAATGGTCCCCTTTAAAAATGGTTCGTCCTCAAGCTTCATTTGATCTGGATGTTCCTGCACAGGTCTTCCCTCCTTCCATCTATTCTGCCTCTTGAATCAGCTTTTGCGCATGTAGTGCCAGCATATGGTCAGGCTGCACGTCAATGGCTTTACCCAGCATCTCAAGTGCTTCGTCTTTTTTCTCTAAGTACGCATACGCAACCCCTAAATTATAAAAGGCATCTGCATGCTGCGGATCACGCGTGATGACTTCAGTAAAAGTTGTCACCGCTTCCTCCAGCATGTGTTCATTGGCTAAACACATGCCAAATTGGAATCTTGCTTCATTATCCTCTTCGTTTAGTTCAACGGCACGCTGAAGATATGGCATCGCAAGCTTTGGCTGCTCTAATTTGATGAGCGTCTGCCCAAGCATATAAAACAAATCACTATTTTCCATGCCCGCTTTTAGTGCTTGTTCAAAGTAGTCTTTCGCTTTCATAAAGTCTTCTTTTAATGTATACACATTTCCTGCCCCGTAATAGGCTGCAGCTGCGGTATGATCAAGTTCAATTGCTTTTTGAAAAAAGTTTAAAGCACGTTCAAATTCATTGATACTTGAAAGTAAGTTCGCAAAGTTAATATATGGAACCGGGTCCTTCGGGCTTTCTTCGATCGCTTTTGTAAAAGCTTCAGCTGCTTTTTCGATATTCCCTTGATTCAAGGCTTCTATGCCGATTTCGTTATGATTCATTCGCTCTCTCATCCTTTCATTAAAAAACCTCAACAGCGACGTTGAGGTTTTGAAAACATGCTACACATACGACAGCTTTTGACCATCTTTGAAGACATCGTCAATTGTACCGCCGCCAAGACATTCGTCACCATCATAAAAAACAACCGCTTGTCCCGGAGTAACAGCACGAACAGGCTCATCAAAAATAACCATCGCTTCTTGCTCACCTGTCATTTTGACCTTCACATGGTGATCTTCTTGACGGTATCTGAATTTTGCTGTACACGTTAATTCACCGTTTTCTCCGACAATATGAGGACGAGTCCAGCTGATATTAACGGCTGAAATGCTTTCAGAGTATAAAAGTGGATTGTGGAAGCCTTGTTCAACAAACAAGATGTTTTTCTCCAAGTCTTTTCCAACGACAAACCAAGGATCACCGCTGCCGCCAATGCCAAGTCCTTGGCGCTGACCGATCGTGTAATACATCAGTCCATCGTGCTCCCCTTTTACTTCTCCGTCCATTGTCTGCATCACACCAGGCTGTGCAGGCAAATATTGACTAAGGAACGTTTTAAAGTTTCTTTCTCCGATAAAGCAGATACCAGTTGAATCTTTTTTCTCTGCTGTTGCGAGCTCTGCTTCTTTAGCTAATTCACGAACCCTTTTTTTCTCTAAATCACCGATTGGGAACATGACTTTATCAAGTTGTTCCTGTGTCAGCTGATTTAAGAAATACGTTTGGTCTTTGTTTGCATCAAGACCTCGCAGCATTTTGACTTCATCGCCTGTTCTGTCAACACGGGCATAGTGTCCTGTTGCCAAGTAATCCGCTCCAAGTGAAAGTGCATGCTCAAGGAATGCCTTGAACTTAATTTCTTTGTTACACATGACATCTGGGTTTGGCGTTCTGCCCGCTTTATATTCATCAAGAAAATATTGAAACACTTTGTCCCAATATTGCTTCTCGAAATTCACTGCATAATAAGGGATTCCAATTTGGTTACATACGCGGATGACATCCTCATAGTCTTCCGTTGCTGTGCAAACACCATTTTCATCAGTGTCATCCCAGTTTTTCATAAATATGCCGATGACATCATAGCCTTGCTCCTTTAACATAAGAGCGGCAACTGATGAATCGACTCCTCCGGACATACCGACCACAACTCTTGTATCTTCTGGTCTTTTTGTCATCTTCATCAACTCCAATTTCAATGAAACAACATGCGCGTTTCGTTCTTCAGGTGCTTCGCTGTTTCATTTTTCACACACGAACAAAAGGAAGCATTTATTTGGCTAGGCGTTTGACAACAGCCGCTATCTTACGTGCCGCCTGCTTCACATGATCCTCTTCATTCCCAAGACCGAAGCTTATTCTGACTGAGGACGTCAGCTCTTTTGCTTCTTCGCCATACATGGCGCTTAACACGTGCGAAGGAAGGACAGATCCAGCCGTACATGCCGATCCGCTTGAAACAGCAATCCCTTCCATATCTAAATTCACAAGCAGCGATTCAATGGAGACGCCCGGGAAATGAACATTTAAAATGTGCGGCAATGTCTCTTTCGGATGTCCATTGATAGAGAAATTGAGAGATTCCTCTTCAAATACTTGCAGCATGGTTTCTTTGAGCTTACCATAATGCATCGCTTTTTCTCTTCTATTTTGCTTCGTTAATTGAACAGCTTCTGCAAGCCCAACAATTCCTGCCACATTTTCAGTGCCAGCACGGCGCTTTCTTTCTTGTTCGCCTCCGAATATTTGCGGAGAAAGTTTCACGCCTTCGTTTACATATAAAAAACCTGTTCCCATCGGACCATTCAGCTTATGGCCAGAAGCAGATAAAAGATCAATATGGAGATCTGCTGCATCAATGGGCACTGTGCCAAACGCCTGCACTGCGTCTGTATGAAAATGAGCCGTGTGATCACGCAGAAGTTCGCCAATGGCTTTGATTGGCTGAATCACACCTGTTTCATTATTGCCGTACATGACGGTCACAAGAATCGTATCATCTCTCAATGCTTGTTTTAATTGATCAAGATGAATCAATCCTGTTTCGTCCACATCTAAATATGTCACTTCAAATCCTAGTTTTTCTAGGCGTTCACATGTATGCAGCACCGCATGATGCTCTGTTTTCACTGTGATGATATGTTTTCCTTCATGCTGTCTTGCCATGGCAACACCTGTAATTGCAAGATTGTCCGCCTCGGTTCCACCGCTTGTGAGGATGATCTCCTGCGGTTTACAGTGTAATTCTCCTGCAATGACTTCTCTTGCTTCATCGAGCCACTTTCTTGCCTCGCGCCCATATGAATGAATACTAGAGGGATTGCCAAATATCTCTGTAAAGTACGGCATCATCTTGTCCACAATACGCTGATCCATCGGCGTTGTGGCCGCATGATCTAAATAGATTCGTTCCATTTCCGGTACACCTCTGATCTAAATATAGAACATATACGAGTCTTGATCCCCGTCATCTGTGTAGCTTGCCAAGTCTTCAAGAGTTGTATTGTCTAGTACGTCTTTTACTGCATCACGAATACGAATCCATAGTTCACGCTTTGCTGGTTCTTCGTTTTCGATGACTTCAACAGGACTAATGGGTCCTTCTAATACACGAATAATATCACCTGCTGTGATCTCGTTTGGTTCATGTGCAAGAACATAGCCGCCATACGCTCCTCGGATACTTTTTACAAGACGGGCATTGCGGAGTGGTGATACAAGCTGCTCTAAATAATGCTCAGACAAATCATTGTTTTGAGCGATTGATTTTAATGATGTAGGGCCTTCGCCATGTTTTTTGGCTAATTCGATCATGATCGTCAGACCATATCTGCCTTTAGTTGATATTTTCAAGTTAAACACCTCTGCGTTTTCTATTCTATGTCATCAATTATTTTTCTGATTTCATATACGCTGATATATAGACCAAAAGCAATTATATCATACTTTCAGCCAACTTTCATTTACGGGTTCTGAGCATGATAGAAAGACGAATCCCTTTTCTATTTGAAGAATTTTCGGTACTCTATACAAACAAGACATTGCTATAGGAGAGATAATTATGAAACCTTTAGCGTACCGGATGCGCCCAAGTCATATTGAAGACATTATTGGGCAGGAGCATCTTGTTGGAGAAGGTCAAATTATTAGGCGAATGGTCGAGGCAAAACATTTATCCTCGATGATTTTATATGGACCGCCGGGCATCGGCAAAACATCGATTGCAACCGCGATTGCTGGCAGTACAAGCATTGCTTTTCGAACGCTGAATGCGGTCATTCATAACAAAAAGGATATGGAAGCTGTTGCCGCTGAAGCGAAAATGAGCGGCCAGGTGATCCTTATTTTAGACGAAGTCCACCGGCTTGATAAAGGAAAGCAGGATTTTCTTCTTCCTTATTTAGAAAATGGCATGATCATTTTAATTGGGGCAACGACGGCTAATCCCTATCATGCGATCAATCCTGCCATTCGAAGCCGGACACAAATATTCGAGCTGAAGCCGCTTGAAACAGAGCAAATCAAAGCTGCGTTAACAAGAGCCTTACAGGATGAGCATCGCGGGCTTGGCGGCTATGAGGTGACAGTGGACGATGAAGCGATGAATCATTTTGCCAATGGGTGCGGAGGAGACGTGCGTTCTGCTTTAAATGCACTCGAGCTCGCTGTCTTATCGACAAAAGCTGATGAGACAGGGCATATCACAATCACTCTTGCCGCAGCAGAAGAATGCTTACAAAAAAAGAGCTTCTCACATGACAAGAATGGTGATGCTCATTATGATGTCCTCTCGGCTTTTCAAAAATCCATTAGGGGATCTGATACAGATGCGGCGCTGCATTACCTTGCTAGACTGATCGAAGCAGGAGACCTTGAAAGCATTTCCAGAAGATTACTCGTGATGGCTTACGAGGACATTGGCTTAGCCAGTCCGCAGGCAGGCCCCCGCGTGTTAAGCGCAGTGCAAACAGCAGAAAGAATCGGTTTCCCAGAAGCACGAATTCCGCTGGCGAACGCAGTGATTGAGCTGTGTCTTTCTCCTAAGTCTAATTCGGCATATAAAGCGATTGATGCAGCACTTGGTGACATTCGTACAGGGAAAATTGGAGAAGTTCCAGTTCATTTAAAAGATGCTCACTACAAAGGCGCCACAGCACTCGGAAGAGGCGTCGATTACTTATACCCACATGATTACGAAAACGGCTGGGTGAAGCAGCAATATTTACCTGATCCGCTGAAAAACAAGCAATACTATGTACCGAAACAAACCGGAAAATTTGAAGGTGCATTGAAACAGGTCTATGAAAATTTAAAACGCCAGAAATAAAAAAAGCCCCCTGCATGTTAGCAGGCGGGCTGTTTATTTATCCTTCACACGTGTAATCGGAATATCTTTTAAAAGCTTCATAATGACATGACCACCCATGATCAGTCCGGCAACAGACGGAACGAACGCATTAGATGATGGCGGCATTTGCGCCTTGCGAATCTTCGCTTCATCATTTCCAACTTCTTTTCTGACATCTTCGCGAATGACAATTGGACTTTCATCAGAGAAAATGACTTCAATTCCTTTACGAATCCCTTCCTTACGCAAACGTGTTCTCACAACTTTTGCAATAGGATCAGTATGTGTTTTTGAAATATCATCAATTTTGAAGCGTGTCGGATCTGTTTTGTTCGCAGCTCCCATACTTGAAATGATGTTCACACCTCGTTTCAGACACTCTTTCATTAAATGAATTTTATAGTGAATGGTATCTGAGGCATCAATGACATAATCAAGCGGATACTCAAAAAATTGCTCGTATGTTTCCTCTGTATAAAACATCTTCAGGGCAACAACTTCACATTCTGGATTAATATCAGCGATTCTCGCCTGCATTAAGTCAACCTTTGGCTGGCCAACTGTTGATAGCAATGCTGGAAGCTGACGGTTTACATTTGTAATATCAATATCATCTTTATCAACAAGAACAATACGGCCAACGCCTGAACGCGCGAGTGCCTCTACTGCGAATGAACCAACGCCGCCCACACCAAGCACTGCAACTGTACTGTTTTTTAGTATATTTAAGCCTTCCTTGCCAATGGCAAGCTCGTTTCTTGAAAACTGATGTAACAAGTGCCTCACTCCACCTTTATTTAAAATGAATCGAAAGAATCATATCATATTCAGACTTCTCCGTCATCCTTCTCTAAAAGAAAAAAACACAAAAAAGTCCCGATGACGCCGCCAGCATTTCCTTCGTTTTGAACCCCGCACCATGCAGGTGGGTGCTTTCTTCCTGACTTTATAAGTCCTCTAAAGAGGCATTTATGCAGAAAGGAAAGGCAAGCTCCCGTATAAAAAAATGTTCGGTCAAAACTAGGTAACCACCGTACGTATCAGGACTTTATTTATTGATGAAAGCATATCATAGGCATATTTCTTTTTCAAGCGTTTACATACCTATAAACATGCGCCTATTTTACTGTTTTACTTTTGTTTTAATCGCTAAACTCAGCTCATCAAGCTGCGCCTCGCTTACATGGCCAGGGGCATCTGTAAGAACGCAGCTCGCACTTGCCGTTTTAGGGAATGCAATCGTATCTCTTAAGTTAGAGCGGCCTGCAAGCAGCATCACTAAACGGTCAAGCCCAAGCGCGATTCCGCCATGCGGAGGAACACCATGCTCAAACGCATCCAGCAGGAAGCCAAATTGTTCGTAAGCCTCTTCTTTTGAAAAACCAAGTAAGCCAAACATCTTTTCTTGAATGTCCTTTTCGAAAATACGAATAGAACCTCCGCCAAGCTCGTAGCCATTCAGCACAAGATCGTAAGCCTGGGCCTTCATGTCTTCTGGGCTTGTTTCAATTAATTCAAGATCATCGCGAACCGGCATTGTGAATGGATGATGGGCAGCATAGAAGCGGCCTTCTTCTTCATCCTTTTCAAGCAGCGGCCAATCGACAACCCATAAGAAATTAAATACAGACTCATCAATCAGTTCAAGCTCTTTACCAAGTTTTAAGCGAAGTGCACCAAGCGCATCATGGACAACAGACGTCTTATCTGCAACAAAGAGTAAAAGGTCGCCTTCTTCAACTTGCAGCTGTTCCTTTAATTCAGCTTGCTTTGCTTCATCAAAGAATTTAGCGATCGGACCTTTTAATTCAGTTCCTTCTGCTTTTAGCCAAGCTAGACCTTTTGCACCGTAGTTCGCTGCAAATGCACCAAGTGCATCAATGTCTTTTCTTGAGTAGTTCGCTGCAGCCCCTTTTACATTGATGGCTTTCACAGCTCCACCATTTTTCACAGCTCCGCTAAACACTTTGAAATCGGAGTCTTTTACTGTGTCTGAAATGTTCACTAGCTTCATCTCAAAACGTGTATCCGGCTTATCAGATCCATAGGAATTCATCGCTTCATCATATGTCATACGAGGTAATGGCAATGTAAGGTCTACGCCTTTGACATCTTTCATCACCTTCGCCATCATCTCTTCAGCAAGCGTCATGATGTCCTCTTGACTCATGAAGGACATTTCAATATCGACTTGTGTAAATTCCGGCTGACGGTCAGCACGCAAGTCTTCATCTCTAAAGCAGCGGGCAATTTGATAATAACGGTCCATCCCAGAAACCATCAGCAATTGTTTAAATAATTGCGGAGACTGAGGCAGTGCATAAAATTCTCCCTCGTGTACACGGCTTGGAACAAGATAGTCACGCGCACCTTCTGGCGTACTTTTTGTTAAAATTGGTGTTTCAATGTCTAGAAAGCCGTTGTCGTCTAAGAAATGGCGGAATGCTTTTGTGACTTCATGTCGCATTTTCATTGTTTCAAACATTGCAGGGCGGCGAAGATCCAGGTAACGATATTTTAAACGAACATCTTCTGATACCTCGTCTGCTTGATCTGAAATCACAAATGGAGGAGTCTTCGCTTCATTTAAAACGGTGACCGTTTCGACGTGAATTTCAATTTTGCCCGTTTTTAAATTTGGATTGATCGTTGCTTCTTCTCTTGCGACAACCGTTCCTTTAATATCAAGGACATATTCATTACGAATTGATTCTGCTGTCTCAAGCGCCTCTTTTGATAAGTCTGGATTGAAGACAACTTGTACAATCCCTGTACGGTCGCGCAAATCAATAAAGATTAATCCGCCTAGGTCACGCCTTTTTTGAACCCATCCTTTTAATACAACTGACTGACCAATTTGGTCTTCTGTTACTTCTCCACAATAAAAAGTTCTACCAAACACAAACATTCCACTCCTTCTTTACGCTTTCTGGTGGGCCTTCAACATTTGAATCAGCTCATCAAGCTTCACTTCAATTTGTTCACCCGTTGTTGTATCTTTCACATTCACAATTTGCTGCGCTAGCTCATCTTCACCAAGAACTGCAATAAATTTGGCTTTTAATCGATCAGCCGCTTTAAATTGTCCTTTTAATTTCTTCCCTGTATAGTCCATTTCACTTGAGATACCTTCTTTTCTCAGACGGTTTAATAATGAAACAGAATAATCCTTCGCTTCATCTCCGAGAGCAGCAATGTATAGATCAATACCATCCTGGAGAGGAAGCTCAATTCCTTCAGCATCGATCGCTGATAGGAAACGCTCAATACTCATCGCAAATCCGATCCCTGGGGATTCAGGACCGCCAATTCCTTCAACGAGTCCATCATAACGGCCGCCGCCAGCTAATGTTGTAATCGCACCAAAGCCTTCTGCATTGCTCATGATCTCAAATGCTGTGTGATTGTAGTAATCAAGACCGCGTACTAAATTTGGATCGACGACATACTCAATGCCTATATCTGATAAGTATTGTTTGACCTTTTCAAAATACGTCCGCGATTCTTCATTTAAGAAATCTTGAATGGATGGAGCTGTTGTCATCAGTTCATGATCACGATCCTTTTTACAATCAAGAATGCGCAGTGGATTTTGATGTAAACGCGTTTGACAGTCGTGACAGAATTCCTCAATTCTTGGCTCAAAGTGCTTGACCAGTGCTGTGCGGTAGTCTGCACGGCTCTCTTTGTCACCAAGGCTGTTAATGACGAGCTTTAAGTTAGAAAGACCTGCTTTCTCATACACACTCATCGCAAGCGAAATGACCTCTGCATCAATAGCAGGATCCTTGGAACCAATCGCTTCAATCCCAAATTGATAAAATTGACGATATCTTCCTGTTTGCGGACGTTCATAGCGGAACATTGGTCCGATGTAATAAAGCTTTGTTGGCTGAGCCGGCTGTGCAAACAATTTATTTTCAACATAAGAACGGACGGTTGAAGCTGTTCCCTCTGGACGAAGTGTGATGCTGCGTCCTTTTTTGTCTTCAAATGTGTACATCTCTTTTTGAACGATATCAGTTGATTCGCCTACTCCCCGTGCAAACAGCTCAGTATGCTCAAAAATCGGTGTGCGGATTTCTTTGTATTGAAAGGCTGCACATGTATCTCTCGCAATTTGTTCAACATACTGCCAGCGTTCTGACTCTCCAGGTAAAATATCCTGTGTGCCTCTTGGAATATTAAAACTCATTTTTCGTCCTCCTACGACCATCATTCATTTTTTATGTGGACATATAAAAAACCCCCGCCTCTACTATGTGTATAGTAGGGACGAGAGTTATACCCGTGGTGCCACCCTAGTTGGAACATGAATAAGCATGTTCCCGCTCAAATCCTTAACGCAGATTCACGTTCTCCGCCTATTGACTCATTTTCAGAGCGTTCAGCAGGAAACCTACAGAGTGTTCTTTCGTGATAAATGCCATGCGGATTCGCTTTCAGCCTAAGGCGAGTCCTCTCTGCTCACGCAATTTACCCTACTATTCTCTATCATCAGTTCCACATTTTAAATTTTCAAGTGTGTTGATTTATATTATAATAAGGTCGGTGCTGCCACTCTGTCAACCCTTGCCGTGCCTCTTTTTCTTTTCCAGCTCTTCTTTTGACGTACATCCGTATTCAGATGCGGTCTCTTCAAGGAAGCCTGGCTGATCCATTTCGTCGTGCTGCCAGCGGTCGATATCACGATGTCCATTATATTGCACTCGTCCTAATTTTCTGCTTAATCTCATGTTTGTACATCCTTTTATCACATTTTTATTTAGTATAAACAGATTGATTCATTTTTATTAGGGAAACTGCAAGGAATTCATCCACTACATAACGAATTAACATTCATCGGTTTTACAAGGGAGGGGAAAACACCGTTTTGAATCTGAAAAAACACAATCAAATGATGATGCTGCTTACTTGTTTTGTTCTCATCGCGAGTTCTTTGCCTATGACACATGCTACAGCACAAACAGATCAAGCTATTGTCGCAACAGATGAAATCAATGTGAGAACGGGCCCTGGTTTAAGCTATGGAATTGCAGCTGTTGTGAAACGCGGCGAAAGTTATCCTATTCTCACTGAACAAGGAGAATGGGTGCAGATCCAATTATCAAACGGACAAAAAGGCTGGGTCGTCTCATGGCTGATTACCACATCATCCGGCGCTCAAAAATCCACGAAGCCAAAGGCGCAAGGTCAAAGCACGGCTGGAGGCAGTACAATTACATCAACAGCTTCCGATCTTCGCATCCGGACAGGCCCTGGGACTTCCTATCAAGTGATCGGTACTTTCCCGCAAGGCGCTACCGCTAAAAAGCTCGAGACAAGCGGCGAATGGACGAAAATTTCGTATAAACAAGCAGAAGGCTGGGTTCACTCTGATTATGTTTCAGGGGGGCAGAAAACTTCTCAATCAAGTTCCGGCGAGTCCTCTCGCTCTAACCAGACAGGCACAGTTGGCGTATCGAGCTTGAATGTGAGGCAATCGGCCGCACCAAATGCACAAGTCATCGCTTCACTTGCCCGCAACACACAGATCACCATTTTGCGAGAGCAGAACGGCTGGTATGAAATTGAGGGGAAAGGCGTAAAAGGCTGGGTTGCAAGCTATTACATTGTCACAGGCAAAGGAGCAGGCTCTGCACCTGAAAAGAGTTCATCCTCTTCGGCTTCTGAGCAAAAAGCGTACATTGTCTATGACGGCACCAACATTCGAAAAAGCGCTTCTACCTCTGCTGGGATTGCAGAAAGAGCCACCAAAGGAGCTGCCTATCAAATCGTTCGGACGCAAGGTGACTGGTACGAGGTGACACTATCAAACGGCGGAACTGGCTACGTGGCGAGCTGGGTCGTTCAAACGAAGAAAAATAGCAGCGAAGCGCCAAGACCTCAGCAGGATTCATCGTCTGGAACTGGTTCTTTAAAAGGAAAAACGATTGTTCTTGATCCTGGTCATGGCGGAAAAGACAGCGGCACGATTGGCGCAGATGGTGCATTTGAAAAGAACATCACCATCAAAACCGCCAATTTACTGGCAGGCAAATTAAGGGCTTCTGGTGCAAATGTATATTTAACAAGAAGTGATGATACCTTTATCAGCCTTCAATCAAGGGTGGCCACCTCTCATTATCGAAATGCAGATGCATTTATTAGTCTTCATTATGATAGTTTTATGGACCAAAGTGTTAGAGGAAGTACTGCGTATTATTATCACGCAGCAAAAGATCAGCAGTTAGCGTCAAGCGTTCATTCCGAAGTCGCAAAACGCTCTCAAATCCCTGATAAGGGTGTCAAATTCGGAGATTACTTTGTTTTAAGAGAAAACAAACGCCCTTCCCTTTTATATGAACTCGGGTACTTAAGCAACCCTCAGGAGGAAGCGATCATTTATAGCGCCTCTTACCAAGAACGAGTCACAGAAGGAATGACTGAAGGATTAAAACAATATTTCCGTTAAAAAGAAAGAGGCCTCTGCGCCTCTTTTTTGTTTGACCGCAAAAGAAAAAGACTCTAAACAAACTCCCGCATGAGTTCATCTACAGTCTAAAAAGAATCTATTCTTTGCTGTCCATCAAGATCGTGACCGGTCCTGAATTGGTCAATGACACGTCCATCATCGCACCAAAACGGCCAGTTTCGACATGGATGCCTTTTTCTCTAAGGGTTTTATTGAAACATTCGTAAAGCGAATTGGCTGCATCCGGCTTGGCGGCTTTCATAAAATTCGGCCGTCTGCCCTTTCTCGTATCACCATAAAGGGTAAATTGAGATACAGACAGAACGCTTCCTTTTATGTCCAATAATGAACGATTCATTTTCCCGTTTTCATCTTCAAAAATACGTAAATGTGCAAGCTTTTCAGCTAAGTAAAGCACATCTTCTTCTGTATCTTCGTGTGTGACACCAACAAGCACCATATAACCTTCGCTTATGGCACCTGTGATCTCTTCTTCTACCTTCACAGATGCATTTGTCACACGCTGCACCACAAGCCTCATAGACGATATACTTCCTTTCTAATTCATGAATCGGCGAACAGAGTAAATGTCTTTGATTTGTTTTATGCGTTCGACCACTTTGTGCAAATGGTTAATATTTTGGATAAAGATCGCCATATGGATCGTCGCCACTTTGTTACGATCAGACTTCCCAGAAACAGAGGAGATGTTCGTTTTGGTTTCGTTGACTGCTTGAAGCACCTCATTGAGTAAGCCGCGTCTATCATATCCTAATATTTCAATTTCCACATTGTATTCTTTACGGTTTTGAGCAGGCTGCTCATGCTCCCACTCGACCGGAATTAACCGCTCCTGCGCTTCTCCTGTCTTTACGTTCGGACAGTCCTCGCGGTGAACAGATACACCTCGGCCCTTCGTAATAAAACCGACAATGCTATCACCAGGAACAGGATTACAGCACTTAGATAAGCGGACAAGCAGGTTATCAATCCCTTTGACCCTTACGCCAGCTTCCCGTTTTTTCCCGTGATACGTCTTTGGTTCCACCGTCACTTCTTGAACGGTTTTCTCTTGCTCTTCTTGGTCTCTTTGTTTTCTTTCTTTTTCCGTTAAACGATTGGCGACCTGCAGTGCAGTAATGCCGTTATATCCAACAGCTGCATACATGTCCTCTTCGTTTGAAAAATTAAATTTGTCAGCCACTTTTTGCAGGTTTTCAGCGGTCAGAATGTCTTTCACATCAAACTCAAGGTTTTTGATTTCTTTTTCCACGAGCTCTCGGCCTTTTTCGACATTTTCTTCACGGCGCTGTTTTTTGAAAAACTGTCTGATCTTGTGCTTCGCTTGGGAGGTTTGGGCAAGTTTGACCCAATCCTGACTTGGCCCGTAGCTGTGCTTTGATGTCAGAATTTCAATAATGTCACCTGTTTTTAGTTTGTGATCGAGTGTGACCATCTTGCCATTGACCTTGGCACCGATCGTTTTATTCCCAATTTCCGAGTGAATCCGGTAAGAGAAATCAATCGGAACTGAGCCCGACGGCAGTTCAATGACGTCTCCTTTTGGCGTAAACACAAACACCATATCAGAGAAGAGATCGATCTTTAACGACTCCATAAATTCTTCTGCATCTGTGGATTCATTTTGGAATTCAAGAATTTCTCTAAACCAAGAGAGCTTCTTCTGGAAGACCGCTTCTTCCGTTGATTCTGCTGACTCTTTGCCTTCTTTGTATGCCCAGTGTGCCGCAATTCCGTATTCTGCAATTTCATGCATTTCCACTGTACGGATTTGAACTTCAAGCGGATCACCTTTTGGCCCAATCACCGTTGTATGAAGAGACTGGTACATGTTCGGCTTTGGCATCGCAATATAATCCTTAAACCTGCCTGGCATCGGCTTCCAGCATGTATGGATAATTCCGAGCACCGCATAACAGTCTTTAATGCTGTCGACCAAAATACGAACGGCAAGCAAATCATAAATTTCATTAAATTGCTTATTTTGCAAGACCATTTTGCGATAAATGCTATAAATATGTTTTGGTCTGCCAGAAAATTCAGCCTTGATGTTCACCTCAGACACGCGGTCTTTTACTTCATTGACAACCTCGTCCAAGTATTCCTCACGTTCCGCTCGTTTGCGCTTCATCAGATTCACAATCCGGTAATATTGCTGCGGATTTAAATAGCGGAGTGCTGTATCTTCAAGCTCCCACTTAATCTTTGAAATCCCTAATCTGTGCGCAAGCGGTGCAAAGATTTCAAGTGTTTCATTTGAAATTCTCCGCTGCTTTTCCTGCGGAAGGTGTTTGAGCGTTCTCATATTATGAAGACGGTCTGCCAGCTTAATCAAGATCACGCGAATATCCTGCGCCATTGCAACAAACATTTTTCGATGGTTTTCGGCCTGCTGTTCTTCTTGTGATTTATATTTAATCTTCCCGAGCTTTGTGACACCATCAACAAGCATTGCTACTTCCTCGTTAAAATGCTCTTTTAAATCCTGTAATGTCACATCTGTATCCTCAACTACATCGTGCAGGAAACCGCCTGCAATGGTTGATGGGTCCATTTCAAGATCAACAAGAATACCCGCCACTTGAATTGGATGGATAATATAGGGCTCACCAGATTTCCGGTATTGCTCCTTGTGTGCATTTTCAGCATATTCATATGCTCGCTCTATAAATTGAATATGTTCAGCGGACAGGTATTCTCTTGCCTTGTCAATGACCTGCTGCGCCGTTAAAACTTGTTCGTTCGCCATGGAATCACCTTTTTAAATGAAAACTGTATTGTAGTTTATTATCAAGAAAAATTCGATAGATGTAAAGAGAAGAAGTCCGCTAAAAGATTTTTGATAGGAAAAAAGCACCCTTCTTACTGAGTGCTTTTTACGAAAAACTCCATTAGTATTGCATTAACGTCATGATGTCGTAGCCGTCAAGCTTCTTTCTGCCGTCCAGATACGTCAGCTCAATCAAAAATGCAATCCCTGCCACAACGCCGCCTAATTCCTCTACAAGCTTGATGGACGCTTCAATTGTTCCACCAGTTGCCAGTAAGTCATCTGTAATCAGGACACGCTGACCAGGACGAATCGCATCTTTATGAATCGTTAATACATCTTTACCATATTCCAAGCCGTAATCGACTTTAATGACTTCACGAGGAAGCTTTCCTTCTTTACGAACCGGTGCAAAACCTACACCAAGTGCGTATGCTACAGGGCAGCCAATAATGAATCCACGCGCTTCAGGTCCAACAATGAGATCAATGTCTCTTTCCTTCGCGTATTCAACGATTTGATCCGTTGCATAACGGTACACTTCGCCTTTATCCATTAACGTTGTAATATCTTTAAATTGTACACCTTCCTTTGGGTAGTCAGGTACAACTGTCACATATTGTTTTAAATCCATCTTTTCCTTTTCCTCCTCGTACGTCAAAGCACAGGTGAGACTTCGCTCATCATGCTATTCAGCCATTCCTTCAGCTCTTTAGCTGAGGAATATGTTAGTGTTTGATCGAGTTCCATCAATCGTTGTTTTGCTGTATAGGACGCAGACGCCGTTAAATCTTTTTTAGGGGCATCAAGTACTATTGACAGCACACCATTCTCTATTTTAACAAAACCGAGTTCAAAAAACACCTTTGTCATAAAAATGATTGTATCTTTTGTCCAGCCTCTATGTTTGGCAAGCTCCATTCCTTGTTCTTTGATAGGAAAACTTCCCCGTTTAAACAAGAACCCATAAAACCATTTGAATTGGTCACGGCTTGGGAAAGAGGACATAAAATGATCTTCTTTTCTTTGAAAAACCGTATAAATTCTCGCAGGCTTTTGATTTTCTAAAAGCTGCTTCAGCAATTGCTCATCTGCGGGAACATCTGCAAAGACCACATACTTTCCTTGTACATCAAATGTTGATACATTTTCTGCACGAACATGATGAATGGGGAGATCGACGTCCTGTTTTGTTGCTTCATCAAAACAGACAACCAATGATTTTTCTGAATCAAGTGTCGAAACTTTCTTCTCCCAATCCTTTTTCCCGCGCAGATCAAACAGCTGCCATTCATCAACTCGTGCATCTTTTAACATCAGCTGGGGCTTCTTCCGGTTATTCCATTCATTGACAGACATTTCTCCAATCACAGAAATGCGGCTTCCTGGAACAATTTCCTCTTTTAATTTCCCTTGGTGAAAGCCGACACAGTCAAGCAGCGTGTCTTCGTCTTTCAGAGACATTTTAATATGGTTGTGATTTGCCCCAATCGTTCGGATATCTTCAAGCTTCGCATCTTCAATCATAATGAACGGTTTTGGGTTTGACATACCAAATGGTGACAGCATCCCCGCTTCTTCAATCGCTTGAACCGTCAATTCGTCTACCTTGCACACGGCATCGACCCGCTGAATTGGAATAAAATCTTCTTCCGTCAATGTTTCATTTGCATATTGATTTAATCTTTCCCTTAGTAAAGATACATCATCCGCCCGAAGTGTCATCCCTGCTGCCATCGGATGCCCGCCGAAATGCGGCAGGATGTCGCGGCATTTGCTTAGATGAAAAAATAGATCGAAACCAGGAATACTCCGGGCTGATCCTTTTGCCATTTGCGTCTCTTCATCTATTCCAAGCACAATCGCCGGACGAGAAAAAGTATCCGACAATTTAGAGGCAACAATTCCGACAACGCCCGGATTCCAGCCAGCTTTCGCTACAACAATCGCAGACTGGTCATCACCTGCCTCTTCCACCATTTGAATGGCTTCTTCTGTGATCGTACTGACAATCTTTTGTCGTTCTTTATTCAGTTCCTGGACAAAACGAGCGAGCTCTTCTGCTTCATCCTTATCCTCAGTCATCAGAAGATGAACGGCTGGATCTGCCTGTTCAATTCGCCCAACAGCATTCAGCCTTGGCGCAATTTGAAAGCCGACCGTTTCCTCGTTCGCTTCTTCTAAAGTGGCTCCCGCTTCTTTCAATAACGCTTTCAGTCCCGGTCTATTCGACTGCCGAAGCTGCACAAGACCTTTTTTGGCGAGCCATCTATTCTCATCGTGAAGCGGTACGAGATCCGCGATTGTCCCGATGGCTGCAAGATCTAACAGCTGAACTGGCAGCTTCCCAAGAAGTGCATGCGCCACTTTAAACGCGACACCTACACCAGCAAGTTCTTTAAAGGGATACTCACAGCCCGGCTGCTTAGGATGGACAATGGCAAGTGCCTCAGGAAGCTCCTCACTTGGTTCATGGTGATCTGTAATGATTAGGTCTAACCCTATTTCTTTTGCAATACGTGCTTCATTGACAGCAGCAATGCCTGTATCGACCGTGATGACAAGCGATGCTCCTTGCTCCTTGATATATCGAAATGCCTGTTCATTAGGCCCATAGCCTTCTTTAAATCGATCTGGAATATAAAAGTCTACTATCGCAGACCGCTCTTTTAATGTATGTAAAAGTACAGACGTACTTGTCACACCATCTGCATCATAGTCTCCGAAGATCACAATCGATTCCTGCTCTTCGATCGCTTTGTTGATGCGCTCTACTGCTTCTTTCATTCCTTTTAATAGGAATGGATCATGAAATTCGGCTTTTTGATCAAATAAAAAAGACCTCGCCTCTTCTACTTCTTCAAGTCCTCTTTTTACGAGAAGCGATGCAGTCAGCGCTGAAATATTCAGATTTTCAGAGAGTGATTTCACTTTTTCTTCGCTTGGATGTTCATATTCCCAGCGCATTTTGGATAATAACATAAATTCACCCCTCAACCACACTATTATACTAGAGTAGCCTGAGGGGTTTCAATTTTTATTTTATGAAATTGTGCTGGAAGATTATTTTTCCTTCCGGTCAAATGATGCTGGCTGTTCTTTTAAAGGCGTGACATGAGATTTTTTTTGAAGGTCTTTGTCTGCCTTTTTCGTCGAAGCAGCAGGTGCAGCGGCTGCACGCTCAGATTTTAATGCTTTTAGTTCACGTTTCAGTTTCACAATTTGGAAGATCCCTGCAAATGCCACAATCAGTCCGCCCATTAAAACTGAACCGATAATGACAAGGATCAGCGGCCATTCAGCCGTTCCAAATAAGTAGTGTACCTCGACAGGCCGTACATTAATCACGGCAAATACTGAGACAATTAATACGAAAATAAATGCGAGTATGATGGTCCATTGTTGTTTGTTCATCTACAAATCCCCCAAGCTTTTTCTTTTATTCTTCCCTTTTCACTGCCTTTTTTAAACACCGATAGAAAGCAGTGGAAGAAAACCTATCAGCATGGGCATGATCAGCTGCTGAGTTTTTCTTTAATCAGATTCTTTAATTCTTTTCTTTCTCCAGAAATGACAAGGGTATCCCCTTCTTCGATGATGGTATCTGGTCCTGGATTTAAAATCTTCTCATGTGATTTTCTCACAATGGCGATGACTGTTACTTGATAGTTTTGGCGAACATTGAGGTCACCGATGCTTTTCTGAACAGCTGGTGCATTCTTTTCAATTTTAAACCATTCAATCACCAGTTCATCAATGGCTACCTCTACGGTTTCAAGCGCTTTCGGCTTATAGACCATGCCGCCTAAAATAGCCGCGATTTGTCTTGCTTCTTCATCGTTTAGCAGGATGCCAGAAATCGTTTCTTCGTGGTCGTCCTCCTGAAAATGATACATTTCTCTTCTGCCGTCATCATGTGTAATGATGGCAAGCTTCTCATTATTTCTTGTGATCATTTCGGCTTTATGACCGATACCTGGCAGTTCAGTTTCCCGAACCTTCATAACAGCCCCTCCAATGAATAAAGCCAAATGCCCTAAACAGACACTTGCTTTCTATACTGGTCTAAACGTAAGTCATTATAGCAAAAGACCATTTCAAGATCAATGAAACCCAAAATGTTTTTTCAAAGCGTCTACTTTTCGGGAAAAACGATAGAAAAAGACTGCCGAAAAAGGCAGTCTTTCTAGATTAAATATCTTGATCTGTATCTATCTTAGCTGGTTTTTTCAGCTCACGGCCTTTCCACATCAGCCAAATTTGTGCCGCGATGTAAAGGGATGAGTATACCCCTGTTAATAAGCCGACAAGTAAGGCGATGGAGAAGTTTGTAATCGACGCTGATCCGAAGATAAGCAGTGCGATCACAACGACAACTACAGTCAGCACCGTGTTGACAGATCGCGTAAAGGTTTGCTGTAAGCTTAAGTTCACAATGTACGATAGATCTTCAATGGTTTTCGGTTTACGTTTCTTCATTTGTTCACGAACCCTGTCGAAGGTAACGATCGTGTCGTTGATCGAGTATCCAATGACTGTGAGGATCGCGGCAATGAAGGTGACATCCACCTCTAAGCGCGTAATACTAAAGAAGGCGACAATAAAGAATGCATCGTACAGCAATGAGGCAATCGCCGCAATCGCCATTTTATATTCAAAGCGGATGGATACATATATAATGATCCCAATTGAAGCAATAATAACGGCATATAATGCATTACGGGCAAGCTCTTTTCCGACAGTCGGAGACACTGTACTTACGTTCGGCTCAGTGCCATATTTATCTTTGAAGTAATCTTTTACTTCAGCAATCTTTTCTTTGTTTGGCACACCGACAAATCGTGCGGCTGCCTGATTTTCTTTTTGACCCGATAACACGACACTGTCCGTCTCAAGACCAAGCTTTTTAAAGTCTTGCTCTACTTGTGCAGTGGTCAGCTTGTGATCGCTTTGAACATCAATTCTCGTTCCACTAGCAAAGTCAATACCAGCATTGAGCTTGAAGATCGAAAGGACGATGATTCCCGCAATAGTAACAGCTATGGAGAAAATCATAAAGCCTTTACGTTTGCTGACGAAATCCCATTTATCAAATGGCGTTTTCGGTTCGGTATTTTCTGTAGTTTCATGAATACTCATGATGTCTTTTTTGCGGACACCAAACCAGCCTTTTTTGCGGTCGAGCGCGCGGCTCTCTACAAGCAGTCCAAGAAGGAATCTCGATAGGAATACAGCCGTGATAAAGCTTGTTAAAATCGAGAGGATGAGCATTGTTGCAAATCCTTTTACAGAGCTAGTCCCGAAGAAGAACAGCACTCCGCCGGCAATAATACTTGTTAAGTTTGCATCAAAGATGGTTGCAAATGATCTGCGGTTCCCTGATCTGAAAGCAGAACGAACAGATTTGCCGAGCTTCAGTTCTTCTTTGATCCGTTCATAAGTAATAATGTTGGCATCGACAGCCATTCCTACCCCTAAAATGAGTGCGGCAATTCCAGGCAGTGTCATAACCGCGCCCATCCAGTCAAACACTTGCAGCGTAATGTAGATATAAGCTGAAAGTGTGATGACAGCTATAAGACCAGGTAATCGGTAATAAAACAGCATGAATAAGAAGATAAATGCGATTCCTACTATTCCTGCGAACACTGTTTCATTCAGTGCTTGTTCACCAAACTGTGCACTTACAGATGTGGAATATTTTTCAGTTAATTTCACTGGCAATGCACCAGCATTTAAAATACTTGCAAGGTCTTTTGCCTCTTGGACAGTAAATTTCCCTTCAATTTGTACGTCACTGCTGTTAATCTCTTGATTCACATTTGGTGCAGATACATACTTGTGGTTTGATTTTGAGACTTCTTTTTTGAAGGAATCTCCTTTTTGGTAATCAAGCCAAATGACAAGCTGATTATTTGGTACCATCGCTGCTACTTTTCTTGTGACGTCACCAAATTTTTTCGCATCTTTTAGTTTAACCGTCACAATTGGCTCATTCGTTTGACTGAATGTTTGTTTTGCACTGTTTTCGACTAGATCAGCCCCGTTAAGGAGTTCTTTATCATTCGTATCTCTGAAGGATAGCTGGGCTTCAGTGGAAAGAATCTCCCTAGCTCTGTTTTGATCTTTTACCCCCGCAAGCTGCACGCGGATACGGTTGTTGCCTTCAATCGAGATGTTCGGCTCACTTACACCAAGCACGTTCGCTCTTCGGTTAAGAGCCTCCACAGTACTAACGAGAACACTATTTGTGATCTTGTCCTCTTTTTTCACTGGATGTACATCATACAGGACTTCAAATCCACCCTGTAAATCCAGCCCTAGCGTCATATCTTTCGCAACAGGCTTTGTCAGTAAGCCTACGCCAGTTCCGATTAACAGAACCACTAAGAAAAACGCAAGAATGCGCCCTTTTTTCATTATGTATTTCCTCCTTAAACACCTAAATCCATTAAGATGGCTTATTTCAACAGTTCATCAAGCATATTCTTGCCATCTTCACTGTCCAAAAAAGCAGACGTTTTAAACGACTGAACGGTTGCATAGTTCATAAATTCGCCTATTTTCACAGATAAAATATCTGCAACCATTTCATGAATCGGATACTCTTGTTTTTTCTTCCACTTCTTATTCTCTAAGTATGACCATAATTCCTCTAAATCTACATCTTTATAGCCCAAAACGATGAATTCTTCAAGCTTACTGAACAGAAAAGGCTTTAAATGGTCTTTGTATATAGCTGCTGGGTGTTGTGTCATTGCGTAGCTCCCCCTTTTCAGTTTTTTATCGAGAGACTTGTCATGCTTGGACGATATACACGCATATCTTATTGTATATGATTCTATGTCGTTTGAGAAGGCAGGTGATCTGTGATTTGACGAAGCAAACGTTTTTAAAGGGGACCATCATTTTAATTTTAGCAGGTTTTATCACGAGAATATTGGGTTTTGTCAATCGAATTGTCATTGCGAGGTTCATTGGCGAAGAAGGGGTCGGGCTTTATATGATGGCTGCACCTACCTTTTTTCTCGCCGTGACGCTCACGCAATTCGGACTGCCTGTCGCTATTAGTAAGCTTGTTGCAGAAGCAGAAGCCCGGGGTGACAAACAGAAAACAAAACGTATTCTGGTCATGTCCCTTGCGATAACAGGAACACTCAGCCTGATATTCACGCCGCTTTTTTTATGGTTTGCGCCCATCATGGCAGAAAATATGCTGACTGATCCTCGAACGGTCTATCCACTGCTTGCCATTACACCTGTCGTACCAGTCATCGCCATTTCCAGTGTGTTAAGAGGCTATTTCCAGGGCAGACAGCAAATGAGTCCGCTTGCGATGTCTCAAGTTCTGGAGCAGGTCGCAAGAATTTCGCTAGTGGCGGTATGTACAACGGCTTTCCTTCCTTACGGGATTGAATTTGCGGCAGCAGGTGCGATGGTGTCATCTGTGATTGGAGAGATGATTTCCCTTGCTTACTTACTGATCGCCTTTCGCTATAAAAAGACCATTCGTATTCGAAAACGATTTTTTAAGGCGATTCATGACGGGAAGGACACATTTAAGCAGCTAATGAGCATTGCCCTGCCAACAACAGGCAGCCGTTTTATCGGGAATATTTCGTGGTTTTTAGAACCGATTGTTGTCGCGCAAAGTCTTGCTATTGCTGGTTATGCGGCTGTAGAGGCGACAAGACAGTACGGGGAGTTGACTGGGCTTGCTCTGACCCTTTTGACACTGCCTAGTTTTATTACGTATTCACTCTCCACTGCATTAGTTCCGGCGATCAGTGAAGGAATGGAGCAGAACAAACGTAAAACGGTCGAATACCGTCTGAAGCAGGCGATGCGCCTATGTTTACTCAGCGGAGGCATTTCATGTATTATTCTTTTCGTTTACGCCGAAGATTTAACGCTCTTTATGTATGGTTCATCACACGCGGCCATTTATGTGAAATTCATGGCGCCATTTTTCCTTCTATATTATTTTCAGGGGCCCCTTCAAGCCGTGCTTCAAGCACTCAATTTAGCTGGTGCGGCGATGACCAACAGCCTGATTGGCGCTATTGTAAAAACAGGGATGATTTTTGTTCTTGCTTCTCAGCCAGGCTTTGGCATTATGGGCGCTGCACTGGCGATATTAATCGGCATTATCCTTGTCACACTGCTCCATGCGGCAACTGTTGGAAAGGTGCTGCCTATTCATTTACCATTAAAGGAATATGGACTATGCGTCCTTGTGATTATCAGTACAGGTGCTGTCAGCCTTTGGCTGAAATCTCAAGTAAATGAACTCTTTTCTGCTCCTATTGAACTTGTAACACTCATCTTTGTTACGTGCACGCTGTATGTCATTCTATTAATCTGCCTAGGTCTAGTGAAACGAGAAGAGCTGCGCCGCATCCCGTTCATTGGGAAGCTGTTTTAGCTCATCTCTTTTTGATCACTTCATCCTTCAAATCAATATAAAATGTTTTTTGATTAAAGCTGCAGTAAGAGATTTGTTCGATATCATGATAGCCTCTTTTAGCAAGCTCATCTTTCAGCCACTGTTCATTTTGATTGATTTGCTTTAGGTTGTCATGCTGCACTACACCATCCGCAACAAGTGGAAGCTCAAGCGCTGCATGTTTGCGCTTGTTTTCTTTTTCGACGACGGCGAGCTTTCCAGACGGCTCTAAAATGGCGTAAGAGACATCCTGAATGCTGTCGATGTTATTTTCTCTTAATTGAATGAGCAGGTCATCAAAATTGTATCGCTGTTTTCTCATTGCACCTTCGTCTATTTTCCCATTGATGATAAGCAGGGCCGGTTTTCCGTCAAGAAAGCGCCGAACACCTTGAAATTTTAATGAGAGGTAGGCAAGTGTGATTTGAATGAAGGTTAACAGCAGGATTGGCCATACCGTATGTAACATGTTATCCTCTACTTCTTCTATGGCGAGAACCGCAATTTCTGCGATCATCATAAAAATGACTAGATCTAAAATGCTCAGCTCGCCAATTTCCCTTTTGCCCATTAAGCGAAATATAAACCAAATAAGAAAATATAAGATGATGGTTCTCATGGAAATGATCAAGATGTCCTGCATGTGATGTAAACCCTCCTTCTCCAACATAGCTTGTGTCAAAACACTTTATTTATGTAGAAAAGAAACGTCCGAAACATGTCTATTTTTTCTTCACTGTGAATACATTTTAGTAAAAGACAAGCTTCGTTCAATTGGAGAGGAGACGAATCTACATGCAGGAAACGAAACAAATTGGAAAAGGCATTTTATCCGGCTTAATTGCCATTTTTTTCGTGATGGTTGTCACAAGTTTACTTGTGTCGCTCATGCTTACATTCACAAGTATGCAGGAATCATCATTTAAATGGATGATTATGATTTTGTCCTTTGCTGCCCTTTTATTAGGAGGCATCATTTCTGGCGGGAAAGCAAAGGAGCGCGGCTGGCTGATTGGTGCGGTCACATCTATCATTTTTTCTCTCACTGTCTTTTTATTTCAATATTTGGGGTTTGGAAAAACGTTCTCACCAGAGCAGTTTATCTATCATGGAGCATTTTTAGGCATTTGTATGCTGGGGGGAATGATTGGCGTCAATCTTCGAGGCAAATAAAAAAAGAGCGGTTCATATCGCTCTTTTTTTATGGCTATGTATCAGAGGATTAGCCTTTGTCAGCTAATTCTCTAATAGCACGACGATCGAAAGTTAAACGGTTGTTTTCGCTTGTTTTGATGACCACTTTTGATTCATCAATTGAGTCGATTTCACCGTGTAAACCACCGATTGTGACGATTTTATCGCCTTTTGATAAAGATTGCTGCATCTGACGCACAGCTTTCTGTTGCTTTTGCTGTGGACGGATTAACAAGAAGTAAAGCACAGCAAACATGACAACAATCATAATGATTGAACCCATACCACCATCCATTCTATTTCACCCCTTTCTAAAGCATTGTAAAGCCTTTCGTTTATGCGTTAAAAGTTTTTCGCATTCGGTTTGTTAAAGCCGTAACGCTCAAAAAACTCTTCTTTAAAATCACCTAAACGATCCTCACGGATAGCTTCTCTCACTTGCTCCATTAATTTTAACAGAAAATGAAGATTATGATAAGTTGTTAATCGAATTCCGAACGTTTCATTTGTTCGAATTAAATGTCTAATATAGGCGCGTGTATAGTTTTTACATGTATAGCAGTCACAGTTTTCATCGATTGGTCTAAAGTCACGCTCATATTTTGCATTTTTCACAACAAGACGGCCTTCACTTGTCATCAAGGTACCGTTTCTTGCAATTCGAGTTGGCAGTACGCAATCAAACATATCTACTCCGCGAATGGCACCGTCAATTAAGGAATCTGGCGAGCCGACACCCATTAAGTACCTCGGTTTGTCTGCTGGTAAGAATGGTGTTGTAAATTCAAGTACACGATTCATCACATCTTTTGGTTCCCCTACAGATAAGCCTCCGATGGCGTAACCTGGGAAATCAAGTGAAACAAGGTCTTTTGCACTTTGTTTTCGAAGCTCTTCGTATTCTCCGCCTTGGACAATCCCAAACAGCCCTTGATCCTCTGGACGCTGGTGCGCTGTTAGACAGCGCTCTGCCCATCTGCTTGTCCGCTCAACAGAACGTTTCATGTAATCGTACTCTGCAGGATACGGCGGGCATTCATCAAATGCCATCATAATATCAGAGCCAAGTGCATTTTGAATGTCCATCGCTTTTTCAGGAGATAGGAACAGCTTGTCTCCGTTTAAATGATTACGGAAGTGAACGCCTTCTTCTTCAATTTTTCTAAATTCACTCAATGAAAAAACTTGGAATCCGCCTGAATCAGTTAGAATGGCTCGGTCCCAGTTCATAAATTTGTGCAGACCGCCTGCTTCTTTTACGATATCGTGACCTGGACGGAGCCATAAGTGGTACGTATTGCTTAAGATGATGCCTGCATCCATAGCCTTTAATTCTTCAGGCGCCATTGTCTTGACTGTAGCCAGTGTACCTACTGGCATAAATACAGGTGTTTCAAAGGAGCCGTGCGGTGTATGAACGCGGCCAAGACGTGCACCTGTTTGTTTGCATGATTTAATGAACTCATAACGTATCGGTGATTGCGACAAAAATGAGCCCTCCTGTCTTCGTTGTATAATGTTATTGAATCAGCATGGCATCGCCAAAGCTGAAGAATCGGTATTCCTCTTTCACAGCCTCATTGTACGCTTTTAGTACGTGCTCTCGTCCAGCTAATGCGCTGACAAGCATAATTAACGAGGATTTTGGCAGATGGAAATTCGTGATCATGCCATCAATTGCCTTGAATGTGTAGCCAGGGTAAATAAAGATCGACGTCCAGCCGCTTGAGGCTTTGAACTCACCATCGTGTGCACTTGCAATGGTTTCAAGCGTTCTAGTTGACGTTGTGCCGACTGAAATAATCCGTCCGCCTTCCTTGCGAACGCGATTAAGCTCATCCGCTGTTTCTTCATTCATTTCATAAAACTCTGCATGCATTTCGTGTTCTTCAATACGTTCTGCACTTACCGGACGAAACGTGCCAAGCCCTACGTGCAGCGTAATGAAAGCAATGTGTACACCTTTCGCTTTCAGCGCATCCAGCAGCTCGGTTGTAAAGTGGAGACCGGCAGTTGGCGCAGCAGCGGAGCCAACCTCTTTTGAATAAACGGTTTGATAGCGTTCACGGTCGTCAAGCTGCTCTTTAATATATGGAGGCAGCGGCATTTCACCAAGGGATTCAAGCACTTCATAAAAAATGCCTGTATATTGAAACTCGACTTTTCTTCCGCCATGTTCCATTTCCTCTGTACATACAGCTTGGAGCCGTCCATCACCAAACGTGATAACCGTCCCTTTTTTCACCCGTTTGGCTGGTTTGACAAGTGTTTCCCAGTTATCTCCTTCTTCTTGTTTCAATAGAAGAAGTTCAACTTTGGCACCTGTATCTTCTTTCATCCCAAACAGACGTGCAGGCAGAACGCGCGTGTTGTTTAGAACGAGACAATCACCCTTTTGAAAATAATCGATGATTTGTGAGAATGTATCATGTGTAATCGCACCCGTTTGTTTGTTTAAGACCATCAGTCTTGATGCATCTCTTTTTTCAAGCGGCACTTGTGCAATTAATCTTTCTGGTAAATCAAAATCAAATAGTTCTAGCTTCATTTCCTTCACCTATTCTGTAGTTAACTAGTTAACGTTATTTCATCCGTCCAAAGATATTCAGTAATATGGTCAGTACGATACTAATGACAATGCATGTAATGACAGGAAAAAAGAACGTTACATTCCCTTTTTTCACAAAAATATCACCTGGAAGCTTACCAACCAATTGAAACACTAATCCTGCGGCAAAAAGGACACCACCTAAAATCATTAATATTTTAGGGAATTCAGTCACGAATCGGAACCTCCATTTGAAAATGTTCATACGCTTCTCTTGTGACGACCCGTCCTCTTGGCGTTCTTTGCAGGAAACCAATTTGCAGTAAGTACGGTTCGTACACATCTTCAATCGTATGTGATTCTTCTCCTATTGTCGCTGAGATCGTATCAAGCCCAACAGGACCGCCTCTAAATTTTTCGATCATACTTAAAAGGAGCTTATGGTCTATATGATCGAGGCCTAGCCTGTCGACTTGAAGACGCTCAAGAGCATCTTCCGCAATGTCCTGCGTAATGGCATGATTCCCAAGCACCTGCGCAAAATCTCTTACTCTTCTGAGCAAACGATTGGCAACCCTCGGTGTTCCGCGGGAACGTCTCGCAATCTCTTCGGCAGAGCGAATGTCGATCCCAATCTCAAACAGCTCGGCTGTTCTTGCCACAATGTGAGCCAAATCTCTTTGCTCATAGTATTCCAATCTTGCATGTACCCCAAACCTATCACGAAGCGGCGCTGTTAATAGCCCGACACGGGTCGTTGCACCTACAAGCGTAAATGGCGGTAAATCAAGCCGTACAGAGCGTGCTGTATCTCCTTTTCCAATAACAATATCTAAACAAAAATCCTCCATTGCTGGGTACAGCACTTCTTCTATTGAGCGCTGCAAGCGGTGAATTTCATCAATAAACAATACATCACCTGGCTCAAGAGATGTTAAGATGGCCGCCAAATCACCAGGACGCTCAATCGCTGGTCCTGACGTTGTACGCAGCTGAACATTCATTTCATTGGCAATGATCGACGCAAGCGTTGTTTTCCCAAGTCCAGGAGGTCCATATAAAAGGACGTGATCAAGCGTTTCCTGCCGCATGCGGGCAGCTTCAATAAATACGCTGAGGTTATCCTTTACTTTTTGCTGACCGATATATTGGCTAAGTGTCTGTGGCCGCAGACTTTGCTCAATGGCTGATTCATGGTTGTCTGCTTCAGTTGAGACGAGCCGTTCATCCATGAGACATCACCCTATTTCAACATTTTTTGTAATGCTTTTTTCACATATTGATCGGTTGTGAGATTCTTTTCTTCTTTTAATAATGGAAGAACCTTTTTGATTTCACGATCACCGTATCCAAGGACACTTAAGGCTTCAAGCGCTTCATCTAATGCAGTTTGCTGCGTTTCGACCTGAATGTGGTCCTCGTGATTAAATAAGTTGCCAATCATTTCTGGCACTACATCTGCAAGTTTGCCTTTTAGATCCAGAATGATTTGACGTGCTGTTTTTTTGCCCACACCAGGGAATTTAATCAGGAACGCTTCATCTTCACGCTCTATTGCTGAAATGACAGCGCCAGGATCACCGGAAGCAAGAATCGCGAGTGCGCCCTTTGGCCCAATTCCTGTGACATTTAACAGTTTTGTGAACAGCGCTTTTTCTTCTCGTGTTTGAAAACCGTATAACGAAAAGGCGTCTTCCTTTATGTAATGATACGTATAAATCGTTTCTTGTTTATTTACTCGATAGATAAACGGGTTTGGGGTATAGACTTGATATCCCACTCCGCCGTTTTCAATGACAACATATTGCGGGCACACATAATCAATGGTCCCTTTTACAAACTCTATCACCGTTTTCACCTCTTTGACTGTTCTTCATTGTAACATAAATCGAAGAGAAAACCGCAATAAAAGTTAACATACGTTCGCTCAGTACATTTTTATGATGAAACCACGAAAAACAGCTTGCGGTCTTCACACCAGCAAGCTGTTACACACTTTAAAACGATATTTCATTTCGGTAAGGCTTCATGACTTCAAGCACATGCTCAAATTCATCCTTTGTTCGAAAAGGAATACCTTGCTCAAGTTGCTTCTCCACATGACTTTCTAAACGGGACGTATCAATTTGAAAAAAGAGATGAATAGGCTCCGCCCAGCCGTCAGGCCTTCCATGAAACGTAGAAATCACACCGTCCTCTGATAATCCGATATATCCATTTGCTTTACTTAATGGAGAGATATCATCAATTTGCTTTCTAAAAAGGGCAAAATCCTCTTTTTGTTCTACCAGCGTCCAGCCTTTATACTGCGCCCAGAATGTGTCTTTGTCTTCTAATGATGCCCGGTGCCTTTCAATACTCACATCGCCGTCTAGATAGACTTTTTCAAGCTGGATGGTAATAGAGTCTGACTGCTTTTGCAAGTGTTCTTTCCCTTCCATATCCGCAGCAAAAAAAAGCACACTTGTCATGATAAGTCCTGTAACGAAACATTTCATCTTCACTTTCACTATTTACACCTCTTTAGAACATGAGATCGATGCATGACATATGTAGTTTGACCCATTTTTCTAAACATTAACCAAATCGATGATTCAAATGTATGTTAAGAGTCTTTCGTTGTATCCTTCATTCGTAAATGTTATGTTTTATACAATCCATTGCTTTATCGAATGACACGGTTTTTTCATCATTCGTTTTTCAGCCGCATAAACTGAAACCAAAGAAGGTGAAGTCAATGTCAGATGTCAAAAGATTAGCCGAATCGATTCAGTATCATGAAGAGAAACGTTTTCATAAGCTTGCCTATAAACCGGCAGAGCTTGAACTGTGCGGCAAAGGAAGAAGTGCCTATGTCTTTTTATACAAAAAAGACGGCAAGAAAATGGCACTAAAAGTCTTTTTCCCTTCTTATCAGCATATTGCCCGCAAAGAGGCTGCCATTTACGAAAAACTTTCTGGTTCGTCTTACTACCCTGAGATTTATGAGTCTGGGGATCAGTATATTTTAATGGAATATATTAAAGGCTACACATTCTATGAATGCCTTACAAAAGGAATTCCTATTAAAAAACAAATGATTGAACAAGTCGATGATGCGCTGGAGGAAGCGCGTGAGAAAGGATTGAATCCTTCTGACATCCATCTGCGCAATCTGATCTTAACAAAAGAAGGACGGATCAGAGTCATTGACGTTGCCAGATTCACGCAAACGAAAGCATGTCATCAATGGGATGATTTAAAAGCCGCTTATGCCTATTACCAAAAACCTTTTTTCCCTAAAAAAGCACCGCGTCTGTGGCTTGAAGTCATTGCTTATTTGTATAAAAAGAACTGGCTGTCCCGCGGGCAGCTTAATAATCGAAATGATTTTTCTGCATAACGAAAGCCGCTCTATCTGAGCGGCTTTCTGCGTTATTCTGTTTCTACATGGATACTATTGACGTTTAATAGGTTAATGATTTCATTATTCAGCTTAAACCAATGATTGGCTTCTTCAATTTTTTTATACACATCATAGGTAGCTGGACGTTTGAGCTCGAAATCAAGCACTTCCCCATTGTTCATATGAAATGTTACCTTAAATACTTTCATCATAAGATCACCTTCCACTCTTCTTGTTCGCTGATCAAATAGATCAGCTCTTTTCATTCATTCTCTATTCAACTCGTTTCCCCTCCTTGTTTCCATTCAAACCCAAGAAGTTTAAATTTTGTTTAAATTCACACAACACATCTATCTATTAGACTGCAAAGAAGTATATTAGTTAAAGTCCTTGATGAAGCAGAAAAAGAAACGAACATCTCCAGAAAGAAAAACAGTCTTTTTTCATTTAACAGATGCCCTCATTCCGAGTGTGGACATGATGGTATATGCAGTAAAGGCATTTTTTCACCTTTTAAGAAAAGCCTTCTCAGTTGTTTGATAAACCCCCGCACAGCATCGTGCGAGGTTCTTTTTTTAGGGCTGATAAATTTGACTTCCCTGGCTGACAAACTCCTTCGCCTTCTTTTCCATCTCTCTTTTCACTTCTTCAGATTGATTGCGGATATCATGAGAAATTTTCATACTGCAAAACTTCGGTCCGCACATCGAGCAAAAGTGAGCGGTCTTAGCACCTTCGGCAGGCAATGTTTCATCATGGAACGCCAAGGCTCTTTCTGGATCAAGTGACAGGTTAAATTGGTCCCGCCACCTAAATTCAAATCTCGCTTTCGATAAAGCATCATCGCGCTTTTGAGCCGCAGGATGTCCTTTTGCTAGATCAGCCGCATGTGCGGCAATTTTATAGGCGATCACGCCTTCTCTCACATCTTCTTTATTCGGCAGACCTAAATGCTCTTTTGGCGTTACATAGCATAGCATGGCTGTTCCGTACCAGCCGATCATGGCCGCACCGATGGCGGATGTAATGTGATCATACCCCGGCGCAATATCTGTTGTAAGAGGCCCTAATGTATAAAATGGGGCTTCCTTGCAAATGTCCATTTGCTTGTCCACATTCTCTTTAATTTTATCCATTGGGACATGGCCGGGTCCTTCAATCATCACCTGCACATCATGTTTCCAAGCGATCTCTGTTAACTCACCTAACGTTTCCAGCTCTGCAAACTGCGCCTCATCATTGGCATCAGCAATCGAACCTGGTCTAAGTCCATCTCCAAGTGAAAAGGCAATATCATACGTTTTCATAATTTCACAAATGTCTTCGAAGTGCGTGTAGAGGAAATTCTCTTGATGATGAGCAAGACACCATCTTGCCATAATTGCACCGCCTCTTGAAACAATTCCGGTCACCCGATCAACTGTGAGCGGAATATATCTTAACAGCACGCCCGCATGAATTGTAAAATAATCTACTCCTTGTTCTGCTTGTTCAATTAATGTGTCCCTGTACACGTCCCACGTCAAATCTTCTGCGACTCCATTCACTTTTTCAAGGGCCTGATAGATAGGAACGGTTCCTACTGGAACTGGGCAATTCCGAATGATCCATTCTCTCGTTGTATGAATATCCTTTCCAGTAGACAGATCCATCATTGTGTCTGCCCCCCATCTGATCGCCCACGTCATCTTTTCTACCTCTTCATTAATGGATGACGTGACAGCTGAATTGCCAATATTCGCATTGATTTTGACATGAAAATTCCTTCCGATAATCATTGGTTCACTTTCTGGATGGTTAATATTCGAAGGAATAACGGCTCTTCCGCTCGCTACTTCCTCTCTAACGAACTCAGGGCTTAGCTCTTCTCTTATTGCGATAAACTCCATTTCAGGCGTAATGATGCCTTTTTTGGCATAATGCATTTGCGTCACGCACGCTCCTTGTTTCGCGCGGAGCGGCTTATGATGAAAATCAGTTTGGACAGAATGGAAGGACTCCTTCTCCCTTGACCGATATCCGTTATCTTCCGGTTTTACATGACGCCCTTCATAGCTTTCTGTATCTCCTCTTTCTTCTATCCATGCTGCTCTAAGACGCTTTAATCCTTTTGTGACGTCAATATGAACGTTCTCATCAGTGTACGGTCCACTCGTATCGTATACACGGACTGGTTCATTTTTTATGTCGCCCGCCTCTGTCACAGTATGTGAGAGTGCAATCTCTCTTTTCGGCACTAAGATATCGGGCCTTGATCCTTTCTCATACACCTTTCGGCTGCCGTCAAAGCTGGATAATAATGATTGGTTGGATGGGACACTTTTCTTTTCCTTCATTTGCTGTTCTCTCCTTTTCTTCTTGTCACCGGACAGGATGGAATCAGCACCAGCAAAAAACCAGGCTCTATTTAAAGAACCTGGTTTCGTCGTCAGAAATAAACATGCATATCATTGATAGGATACATGCATCATCTTCAACTTCCCCACGCTGGTACGAGCCAGATCAGGTCCAAAGGGTTAAGAAGCTTGCTTCTCTCTCAGCCCATTTACGGGCACCCCTAGTCACTTTTATTGATTTCCACATCAGTGTAGCATAGAGACATCATGAAGAAAAGAAGATTCAGGAAAATAGTTCCTTTCCCCTACAAGCGTTATGGATCATGTTGATATACAGTCTTCTATACATCATCTATCTCTATCATTTCAATAAAATCTGAAATAAACATTGATCCTTTTCTCCTATTATGTATAATTAATCTAAACGGAGAATTTTTATACAATTTGTTCAAAGGAAGTTCTAGTCGATTGCAAACATTTCTCACATTTATCGTCGTAGGATTCTCAATTGCTCTGCCTGTTGGAGCAATCACGGTTGAAATGACAAAACAGGGACTCAAAAACGGATTCTTTCATGGTTTAACTGTCGGAGCAGGCGGTATGACCATAGACTTATTACTTATTTTGGCTTTATATGCTGGATTTGCTCAGTTTTTATCTTTGCCGTTTGTTCAAATCCCGCTCTGGCTGATCGGAGCTGTATTTTTAATGATTCTCGCATACGATTCCATTAAAAATGCGGATCAAGATATCCATTTAGCAGGAGAAAAGGTCAATAAATCATTCGCAAAAACATATCGAAACGGCTTGCTCGTGGCGGTATCTCCTGGAAATCTTGTGTTCTGGGTTTCTGTTTTTGGGGCTGTACTTGCGGATGCGTATACAAAAACAGATTCATCTGAATTTATGCTGGCTGCCGGCGGTATTTTGGCAGGGATTCTCCTTCATGACATTGGTCTTCTCACACTTGTATCGTTAACAAGAAAAGTGATGAATCGAACGATGATCAAGTGGACATCCATTATTGCTGGTATTTTATTACTAGGGTTTGGCTGTTATTTCTTTTACGAATTTTATATAGGCATCAAGGTTTATTTTTAAAAAAAGGCTAAAGTTCGTAATGAACTTTAGCCTTTTTGTGTCTAACTATCGGGTCATGCCTGTTTGGCCTGTTTCAAATTGCGTTCTTCTCATATCTCTAAAGCGTGTGAATGCACCTTCATCTTTTATGACTTGGACTGCTCTTCCATCCGCATAACGAGTCGCTGCTTCTTCTACTTGTGATACACCTTCTGACGTCAGGCGGCCATCTGATTTAATGGCAATATACACATTCTCATCCGTCACCATGACTTGAGAGTCTGCCACGTGATTCATTTTATTGATGCGGTTGGCAATTTTTCTTGAACGCTGGATGTTCTCTTGTTTATCGTAGCCTGAGAACGACATTTGGTTATGATAGTTCATATCTCCATGACTGTAGCGTCCATCTCCACCTGTGAGAGGCATTCGATCATCAGCTTGAGGACGTGTACGGTAATCAACATTTGTTGTATTTCTCCCGTTCATTCCCTCCATGAGTTCAGAAACTGGTCCTTGATGATCTTGGTTGTTGCCTTCCGCTCGTTGATTCGAATGATAACCAACCGGCTGACCTGATTGATTATGACGTGTATCGACACCTGCGTTATTATTTGCACCACATGCTGTTAAACCAATAGGAAGAAGCACTAATACGATTGTTTTTTGCCATTTTTGTCTCAAACGAAAAACCCCCTGTACAAATTCAATCTCATGAGCGCGAAACAGGCTCTGTTTTAGCATGTACAGTTAGGAAAAAAATCAAGCTGTCAGTTATAAACAAAAAAAGGAACGATTGAGATCGTTCCTTCTGTCATTAATCTTCTTCTTCTTCCTCCGGCCTTGCAAAAACGGATTGACCTGGATATGGCTGCATGTAAGGCTGAGCTGGATAAGCCCCCATTTGGCCATAAGGAACAGGATTCGGATAATGTCCTGGCCAAGGCTGATGATGCTTCATGCCATCATCGCATCCGCAATCTTCCTTGCCATATGCTGCATTTGGAACGTTTGGATAAAAGCCTTGATTTGCGTTGGCATTTGCATTGGCGTTTGGATGCGTATGGTGATGCCAGTGATGTCCGTCGTTTGCATGGTGCTCATAATTTTCTCCGTAGTAAGCAGGCGCTTGATACGCAGGATAATACGGATGAGCCGGGTATGGATATGGCATCATATGATGATGATAATATGGATGGATAGGATAACATAAGCCTGATCCCGGTAAAATTGGCGATGCCGGCACCATTTGCTGTGGATATGAATACATCGCCGGCATGTAATGACCATGACCATAACCAAAATAAGGATCATATGGTTCATGATGATGATGCTGGTGATGATGCTCGTTATTTTCAGCCACTCCCCCTACCGCTGCCCCTCCCACATTTGGCATTTGCGGGAAGTTAGGAAGGTTCGGATAATTGCCATGCTCCATGTCTTTTCCCTCCTCTTTTTGATGCGGAATATGAATAAACGGATCATACCCCTTTGCCACTTCATCTTTTAGATGACCTTTATTTTCATGATGAAAATGGTCCTTGTGATCTTTATGTTCCTTATTTTCATGATGGACATGACCCTTGTTATCTTTGTGGTCTTTATTTTCATGATGAAAATGATCCTTGTGATCCTTTTTGTCATGAACATGATCTTTCTTCTCATGAACGTGATCTTTTTTCTCGTGATGATCTTTTTTGGGAGGAGGTGTGAATGGCTGGTAGAGATTGGTCTGATAATAGTTCACATCCACTTGCGGAAACACTGGCTGCTCGATTTTTGGTACTGGCGGTACATATGGTACCGGTTCATTTGGCTTTTCCTTCGGTTTCGTATCTTGCACTTGCACGACATCTTTTGGCTTTTCTTTCACATACGGATGTTCTTTCGTTTTTGGCATTTCTTTTGCTTTGTGATGATCTGTTTTTACAGGAACACCACTAGATGGAATTTTAATCTTCATACCCGGCATGATTAAATCAGGATTACTGAGCTGTGAATTTAGTTTTTTCAATTCTTGAAAGTCGACTCCGTATTTCTTTGAAATTTTCCAAAGGGAGTCTCCTTTTTGCACAATATGAATTTTCAACGTTTTCCCCTCCTATGCAAAACGTGAACGTAACGTAACGGTTATGTCAGAAGTACAATATGTTTCAACATAAATTTATGCCTATTTACAAGCCGATATGATAAAAACTTGTTTTCTGATAGGAGGGGCTGATTCATTATTTAATGGCGAGCATTTTCTCGAGTGCAAGCAAAGCGTCTTTCGTGATGTCTTCATTGACCTGTATCAACCCGACCGGCTGACCCTTCTCAATGCTTTCCAGTGACCATAGCAAATGAGGCAGATCAATCCGGTTCATAGTCAAACATGGACACATATCTGGGTTAAGGGATTCAATTTGTTTATCTGGGTGCTGCGCTATGATCCGTTTGACTAAATTCATCTCTGTTCCAATCGCCCATTTGCTTCCTGCTGGCGCCTGTTTAATCGTATCAATAATAAATTTCGTTGAACCTGCTAGGTCAGAAGCCCTTACGACCTCATGCGTGCATTCAGGATGAACAAGAATTTGAATGTCACGGTCTTTTTTTCTCATGTCTTCTATATTTCGAACGGTAAACTTCTCATGTACGGAGCAATGGCCTTTCCATAAAATCATCTTAATACGGGAAAGCGGCTGATCGGTGATGAGCTTTTCTTCTATCTGATCCCAGACAGCCATTTCTTCTAGCGGAATACCTAAATCAAATGCTGTATTACGCCCTAGGTGCTGATCAGGGAGAAACAGAATCCGCTCTTTTTGTGTCAGCGCCCACTCGAGTACTTTTTTAGCATTTGATGAAGTAACTGTTGCCCCGCCATGTTTGCCAACAAATGCTTTAATGTCTGCTGTTGAATTGACATACGTAAGCGGAAGTATTGTATCGCCAAACAAATCAGTGAGCTGCTCCCATGCTCTGTCTGTTTGTTTCATATTTGCCATATCTGCCATGGAACAGCCTGCCCTCATATCTGGCAATACAACGCTCTGATTCTTGTTTGACAGCATATCTGCCGTTTCCGCCATAAAATGAACACCGCAGAACACAATGTATTCAGCCTCATGATTGTCAGCAGCTATTTGTGCCAGCTGCAATGAATCTCCTGTTGTATCTGCAAATTCAATGACCTCATCCTTTTGATAATGGTGGCCTGGTATAAAAAGCTTTGAGCCAAAAGCCCGCTTAATGTCTAACACTCGCTGCTTCATCTCATCAACAGAGCGGTGTTTATATTCATCTGGCATCATGACTGCATGTTGATTGGCTAATACATTAAGCATGGACATGAGTTGTTCCCCCTTTATGACTGAATTCCATATTCATACTAAAATCAAATGCTGGAGCAGAATGTGTCAGAAAGCCAAGTGAAATAAAATCGACTCCTGTCCCCCTGTAGCTTGGCAATGTCTCTAGCGTGATGCCTCCTGAAGCCTCTGTCAGAATGGACTCTGGTGTCATTTGTTTAAAACGTTTTACCTCGTCCGGAGAGCAGTTATCAAACATGATGACATCCGCTTTTGCATCAATGGCTTCTATAAGCTGCGTTTCTGATTCAATTTCCACTTCAATTTTCACCATATGACCGGCATATGCTCTTGCTTTCTCTACAGCTTCACGGATAGAACCGCATGCCGCAATATGATTATCTTTAATCATCACCCCATCCGATAAGCCAAAGCGATGATTCTTTCCACCACCTGTTTTCACTGCGTATTTCTCTAACATACGCAGGCCGGGTGTCGTTTTTCTCGTATCACAAATCGTAATAGACGGGTCAGCTAATCTGCGGACCGCCTCATGTGTTAAGGTAGCGATACCTGTCATTCGCTGCAAAAGATTTAAAATGACCCTCTCTCCCTTTAATAAGTCGTTGACTGGGCCCTTTATTTTCGCCAGTACAGCGCCTGAATGAATCCAATCACCTTCTTGAAAATACAGCTCAGTTTGAATCTGTTCATTCAACAGGCGGTACCCTAGATCAATCACTTGTGATCCTGCCAATACACCAGATTGTTTCGCAATGATAAAAGCTGTTCCCTTCTTGTCTCCAAAGATGGCATCTGCTGATACATCTCCAAAGCCAATATCTTCTGTGAAAAAATGAGTGAGCATTTGTTTTAACTGTAAACGTTCCATTTGGCACCGATCCTTTCATTTTTCATGATATGAATGTGACCTTTTTCATGAACAATCTGCCTGCCCCGCCACAACGCATCGCTCCGCTCTGGATAATCCATTCGATAATGGCCGCCTCTGCTTTCTGTACGGAGTAATGCAGATTTGGCAAGGCAAACCGCTAATGCCCATTGATTGCTTAATTCGATCTGTTCATTTGTGATATCCTTCACATTAATTTGCTGAAAATTGACACGTTGTAACGAATTAAGTAAAGTCTGCAAGCCTTTTTCATCTCTCACAATGGCCGCAAATGTAGTCATCCATTGTCTCAGCTGAGTTGTTGAAATCATTGGAACCATCCATATTTCTTGAATTGAAAAAGGTGGACTTGTTTCTTTCTGTTTAGGCAGTTGTTCAATTCTCTGTGCCGCTTTGCTGCCTAACACGAGACCTTCCAGAAGAGAATTACTCGCCAATCGATTCGCACCGTGTAAGCCAGTACAGGCCGCTTCTCCAATGGCAAATAGCGCTGGAACAGTCGTTTCTCCATATTCATTGACGCTGATGCCGCCCATTAAAAAGTGCATACCGGGGGAAATTGGCAGCCTGCCGCTTTCCATATCGACGCCTGCACGCTGGCACATCTGAGCAATGGCTGGAAAACGAGCTGAAAAATGCGGAATATCATGGATGTTAAGATACAATTGATGACCTAATTGCTGCTCATGAAAAATAGCTCTAGCGACCACATCTCTAGGTGCTAAATCAGCTTGTGGGTGAATACCTTTCATGATCCGCCTGCCTGTTTCATCTTCTAAATAAGCTCCCTCTCCCCGTACTGCCTCTGAAATGAGGCCAACTGCTTTTCCAGCTATTGTTAAAAGAGTTGGATGGAATTGAACAAATTCGAGATCCACTAATTGTGCCCCGGCTCGATAGGCCATCATCAGTCCGTCTCCTGTGATAGAAGGATCATTTGTATTTGTCTCATACAGGGAGCCGCAGCCGCCAGTTGATATAACAACGGCATCTGCGGTCATTGTTTGTACGTGTCCTGTCTCGTCTTTCCATACAACACCCTTGCATGCCCCTTCATGAACCAATAGATCAACGACATGATGATACTCGTATAAATGAATATGTGAGCCGAGCTGACTTTTCAGATACTGTACAAGGGTTTTCCCTGTTTGATCTCCTCCTGCATGCAAGATGCGATGAGTGGTATGTGCTCCCTCTTTGCCTAATTGCGGCTCTCCCGCTTCATCTTGATCAAATGGACAGCCTTCTGCTACGAGCTGGTCCACAAGGTGTTTTCCAAGTCTCACGATTTCTTGTACGGTTCTTTCATCATTGTGATCACAGCCGGCAGCTAGTGTATCTTGCACATGCTGCTCAGCTGAATCATGTACTGAAAAGGCAGCAGCGATTCCTCCTTGTGCCAGCATGGAATTACTAGATGAACATTGTTTTTTTGTCATCATGATGACCTGGCAGCTTTTCGAAATGGTTTTTGCAAAGGAAAGCGCTGCAATGCCTGATCCCACCACAATGACTTTTTTGATTGATGACACCGTCGCCCCTCCTGTCATTTACACCTGTCTTGACACATATCATTACACAACACTAAAATAAATACAAGAAAAAATTTTTACACGGGAGATGGATGGGTTGGTTTATTTAGATTACGCAGCTTCTACACCTGTTTCAGAGGAAGCATTGCATGTTTTTGAGCAGCTAAGTAAAAATTTCTACGGAAATGCAAGCAGTCTTCATGATGCTGGGGGAAAAGCAAATGACATATTGACTTACAGCAGACAATCACTCGCTGCCATAATCGAGGGTGAACCAGATGGGGTCTACTTTACAAGCGGTGGAACTGAATCCAATCTCCTTGCGATTCAATCGATCATCAATGGACTGCCAGCACATCAACAGCATGTCATTACAACTTCAGTTGAGCATCCTTCTGTTCATCATGCAGTTAGCAGCTTAGAGCGTCTTGGCGTAAAAGTCACGTTCATTGAACCGAATCAGGATGGAATCATTACACAGGACATTCTTAAAGAAGCATTATTGCCTGAAACAGGACTAGTATCTATTCAGCACGCTAATTCAGAAACAGGGATTATCCAGCCGCTTGCTGAATTAGCGCCTCTTTTAAAAGAAAGAAACATTCTTTTTCATACAGATGCTGTGCAAACATTTGGAAAGATTCGTGTGTCCATCAAAGAACTTGGAGTCGATGCCGTGTCCATCTCAAGTCATAAAGTATATGCTCCTAAAGGTGCTGGTGCCGTTTATATGGGCGCACATGTTCCTTGGAAACCTTTATATAGAGGTGCAGTTCAGGAAAATGGCTTACGTCCAGGGACAGTAAACGTTCCATGTATCGGTGCTTTTGCTGCCGCAAGTGAACAAGCGATGCTTAGGCTGGATAAACAGCAAAAATTAGATAAGCAGCTGCGTGATTATTTTCTTCAGCAGTTAAAAATAAGACAGCTGCCAGTTCGTGCGCTTCAGGACAATGACAATCGCCGCACGCTTCCTCATATTATTGGTTGTTTTTTTGAAGGGTTTGAAGGACAATATGTAATGTTAGCATGTAACCGGCATGGGATTTGTCTATCTACTGGAAGCGCATGTGCTTCCGGTTATCACCATCCTTCCCCTGCTGTGAAGGCATTGCGTGTATCAGATCGCGATGCCCTACAATTTATTCGACTATCATTTGGATATCAGTCATCAAAAGATGACATCGATCAGCTTTTGCATACATTTGAGCATTTGCAAAAGGAGAAGAAGGGAGCTTAGGACGTGGAGCAAGAGAGGAAACTCATTGGCGAAGAAAGAAGAAACGCCATTTTAGAGTGGCTGAAAGAAACAGACACACCGCTTACTGGAAGCTTTTTAGCTAAAAAGGCGGCTGTCTCTCGGCAAGTCATTGTACAAGATATTTCATTATTAAAAGCAAAAAACGAACCCATTATTGCCACAAGCCAAGGCTATGTGTATATGGCAGCGCAGCATGCGCCAGAAAGAGAAATTGAACAAATCATCGCCTGCAAACATGATCCTGCTCGTACAGAAGAGGAACTGACCTTGATTGTAGACTTTGGAGTGACGGTGAAAGATGTGATCATTGAGCACCCTGTTTATGGTGAACTGACGGCCTCTATTCGCGTCAGCACACGGAAACAAGTCGCTGATTTTGTCCATCATATTTCTAACACCGGCGCGTCCTACTTGTCAGAACTAACAGACGGCGTGCATCTGCATACTCTCACTTCTTACAGCCAAAAGCAGCTTGACCAAGCCATTCAAGCGCTGGATGATGCTGGGTTTTTAATAAAAGACTAAAAAAATAGTGTCCTGCACGGGACACTATTTTTCATTCGTTAATTCATATGTTTGATAGCTGCCGAGCAGTTTGACCTCACAGCCAATCGCTTCTAATTCTTGAATCGCACCAGGGACGAGGACATCATCCATTTCTTTTTCAATGTCAATAATAAATAAATAATGTCCAAGACCTGTTTTTGTCGGACGAGATTCAATTTTTGACAAGTTGAGATTCCGCCAAGAAAAAGCAGACAGCACGCGGTGCAATGCGCCTGATTGGTCATCCTTTGGCAGACTGACCACAATGGTCGTTTTTGGCTTTGATGAGAAACCAGAATTCATTGGGAACGATGCGTTAGGATCTTTATGTAAAATCACAAAGCGTGTATGGTTGTGCGGATAATCATGAATGTCTTTTTTTGCAATCGTCAAACCATACGTTTTTGCGGCAATTTCATTGGCAATAGCCCCGACAGCTTCATCTGGATGCTCACTGATGTATTTTGCTGCATAGCCAGTTGACTCCACTGGCCGATGAGGAATGTGAGGGTACTGCTTTTTCAGAAATTGATGACACTGGGCAATCGCGTGAGGATGCGACTGAATGACATCTAACGTCTCCCAGCTCTCCGCTCTTGATGGGTGGACAAGCAAATGCTGCCGAATTGGTGCTGTCATCTCCCCCACAATGGACAGCGCTTCTTCATGAATTAAATAATCAATCGTTAAGTTCACAGATCCTTCGAGTGCATTTTCAAGTGGAACGACCGCCAAATCGACTTCGCCCTTTGACACAGCATCCATACATTGTGGAATTGTTGCATAGGCACGCTGCACCGCATCTTTTGGAAAACAAGAGCATACGGCCAAATGAGTAAATGTTGCCTCTGGTCCAAAATAACCTACAGTTAATTGCTTCATCTGCTATGATCTCTCCTTTTACGCCCCAGAACCGAGAATTTCGACTTTTTCGACAAATTCAAGCTTTCTTAATTGATTCATGACGGTGTTGATATCATCTGCCATACCTGCCGTACTAATTGATAAGGTGACATTCGCTCTTCCTTGCAGTGGAATCGTTTGGTGAATGGATAACACATTACAGCCAGAGTCAGCCACAATTTGAAGCAGTCTTGACAGAGCCCCAGACCGGTCTTCAAGGTGGAAAAACAATGTGATGATCTGCTCTTTCACCATTGTATAAAATGGAAAAACAGCATCTCGGTATTTATAAAAAGCACTGCGGCTTAAATCCGCTTTTTGAACAGCATCGGCAACTGAATCCGCTTTTTTGCGATCGAGAAGCTTTTTGACTTCAAGCGTTTTTCGCATCGCATCTGGAAGTACATCCTCTCTTACTAAATAGAACGTTTCTTCTTTCACCTGTTTTCTCCCCTTTTAAAAACGGGAGAGCCCATGGTCTGGACCCTCCTTTTGATCAATCAATAAATTCGAATTCAAATTCAAGCAGACGAATGATGTCGCCATCTTTTGCACCGCGCTCACGCAAGGCATCATCGACACCCATTCCGCGCAGCTGTCTAGAGAATCGTTTAACAGATTCATCTCTTGAGAAGTCTGTCATCTTAAACAGACGCTCAAGTGCTTTACCCGTTAAGACAAATGTGCCATCAGGATCTCTAGAGATCTCAAATGGTGCATCGCCTTCATCAAACCTGTACATCACGCGGTTATCCGACAGCTCCTCTTCATTATAGAGCGGGAATTCCGGTGTTGTTTCAAGCTGATTGGCGATTTCAAATAAGAGCTCACGAAGCCCTTCTCTTGTGATCGCACTAATCGGGAACACTTTATGATCATCCGTTAATTTTTCTTTAAATGCCTCTAGATTGTCAGCTGCATCTGGCATGTCCATTTTGTTCGCAACAATGATTTGCGGACGCTCTGTCAATCTCATATTGTACTGCTCAAGCTCTTCATTAATCGTCACGTAGTCTTCGTATGGGTCACGCCCTTCAAGTCCAGACATATCAATGACATGGACAATGACACGTGTACGCTCAATATGACGTAAAAATTGATGACCTAAGCCAACGCCTTCGTGCGCTCCTTCGATCAGTCCTGGCAGATCCGCCATAACAAAGCTTCGGTTATCGTCTGTTTCAACAACCCCGAGGTTCGGTACAAGCGTTGTAAAATGATAATCCGCAATTTTTGGTTTCGCAGAAGAGACAATCGAGAGCAGCGTTGACTTCCCGACACTTGGGAAACCAACAAGTCCAACATCTGCAAGTACTTTTAATTCTAAGATGACGTCACGTTCTTTACCTGGCTCACCGTTTTCAGACAGCTGTGGTGCAGGGTTTGCTGGTGTTGCGAAGCGTGAATTCCCACGTCCGCCACGTCCGCCTTTGGCAATGACAGCCCGCTGCCCATGCTCTGTCAAGTCAGCTAGTACTTGTTCCGTCTCTGCATCTGTCACAACCGTACCCGGCGGAACTTTGACTATCATTTCTTCCGCATTTCGGCCATGCTGGTTTTTACTCATTCCGTGCTCGCCGCGGTCAGCCTTGAAATGGCGCTTATAACGAAAGTCCATTAACGTTCTAAGTCCTTCGTCTACTTCAAATACAACATCTGCACCATTTCCGCCGTCGCCGCCTGCTGGGCCGCCCTTTGGTACATATTTTTCACGACGGAACGCCACCATACCGTTTCCGCCGTCACCGCCTTTAACATACACTTTAACCTGATCTACAAACATAACTTCCTCCGTTTCTCTGCATCACATATCTCGTTCTTGCCTCAAACAAAGCTCAATCATGGACTCATGAGGCGTCACATGAAATTGCGTTATACTCATACATGGATAGTTTGCGTCATGAAACGCATTTAACGCATCCAAACTTGTTAATTTTCCTTTGAAATCAAAATATAAGATCACATCATTTTCTTCATGATCTGTTTGGAAAGTGACCGTTAAATGATTTTCAGTTTTTTGGCAAACTGATTGATCGAATATCGAAAACAACTCCTGTGATACCGTTAGCAGCTGCGATTCATATGCTGATAAGTCTCGGGTTTCACCAAGCACTTCATATTCTAAGGTGATAAAATGCGACTCCCAATTAAATGTTAGAAAGTAATAGGCCAATTGGGGAATTTTTAAATTTGAGAGTTTGGATTCATGCTGTGCTTCAATGACCATTTCTTCTATAATTTCAAACACGCGGTCATATTTTTCTAATGTCAAGTTGCCTTTGATCAGCTGTAATTTATTCATCCAGTCGTGTCTGGAACGACTGAGCAGATAGATCAATTCATTTGTTAATGCAACGTGAGTTAATTTTTCATTTTCTTTACTTGGTATCTCTTCCATTATCGCACTCCCAATCGTTTGGTCTCTCTTTTAGGAGTCTTATCATCAATATGTCTCCCTGAATTATAACAGAGAAGACAGCATAGAAAAACACTAGTTATGTGAGGAAAGGTTGTTTTTTCTGATCGTATAGGAGAAAATGAGGCAAAGTCAGCAAACGTTCTTTGATATTTATGGAGTGCATTTTCTTTTATCATCTTCGGGTACTGCTTGTAAAAAGTGAAAAAAACTCCAGTCAATGACCGGAGTTTTTAGCAATTATTGTGCCGCAGGATATACGCTCACTTTTTTACGGTCACGACCGAAACGTTCGAATTTAACTGTTCCGTCGATTTTAGCGAAAAGAGTGTCGTCGCCTCCGCGTCCAACGTTTTCACCTGGATAGATTTTCGTTCCACGTTGACGATAAAGGATAGAACCACCAGTTACGAATTGACCATCAGCACGTTTAGCGCCTAAACGTTTAGACTCAGAGTCACGTCCGTTCTTTGTAGAACCTACCCCTTTTTTAGATGCGAAAAATTGAAGATCTAATCTAAGCATGAAGTTCACCTCCTATTTTTTTGTTGATATTCTCACATAATCGTGATAATCTCGTTCAATTGTCTCTAAGGAAACGACCATGCCTTCTAAAAGCAGCTGGGCTTTTTCAAAGGATACTGGGTCTGTATCAGCTGGCACCTCAAAAGAGAAATAGCCGCCTTCTTCACCAATATCGAGCAGTGGGTCCAATCCTGTCAGTGCAATAATTGAATTGACTGAGCCGAAAACAACAGCAGATACACCTGCACAAACGAGATCCTGACCTTTTTCAGCAAACTCGGCATGTCCAGTCATCTGAAAAGACGTAATGCTTTCATCTGCTGAAGACCGAGTAATGGTTGCTTTGATCATATCACTCACACGCCTTAAGCGTTGATTTTTTCGATAACAACTTTAGTGTAAGGTTGACGATGACCTTGTTTCTTGTGGTTGTTTTTCTTCGGTTTGTACTTGAACACAGTAATTTTCTTACCGCGACCTTGTTTTTCAACTTTAGCCGTTACTGTTGCTCCAGCAACTGAAGGGTTACCCACTTTGACAGTGTCTCCGCCGACAAACAATACGTTTTCGAAAGTTACTGTTTCACCTGCTTCAGCAGCTAGTTTTTCAACATAAACAGTTTGACCTTCTTCAACTTTTACTTGTTTACCACCAGTTTCGATAATTGCGTACATCTCTGCACCTCCTAATAAACTCAGACTCGCCGAATACAGGGGGCCAATAGGCTCTTTGCACCTGCTCCGCGCGGTTGTAGCACGGGTGCTACATATCCATAACATTAAAAAATATATCAAACTAGACGCAGAATGTCAATGTATTTTCACCATTAGTACGGTAAAAGAAGCTCTTCCATTGAGGAGGTGGTTCTGCGATCTGAAAAATACGCATGGAGCAGTTCATTTTCATCAAGCTGGCTCATCTTCACGCCATCTCTTTCAATAATAATCGGATGCTTGCAGCCTCTTTGAAATCGTGCCATTACTTCGTATACTTTTTCCTCTGCACTTGCTCTCAGCGGAATCAGTTTTTCTACCTTTTGCTCTTTTTTACCGTAATACCGTTCTAGTAAAAAGCGCACCCTGACGTAATGCCGCTGCCTGTGCTCCATCACGAGTGAATAAGCTAAAAAAGTGAGCAGCACCCAGCCATTGAATTGCAGTGGTGCAAACAAAAGTAACCCTCCTGTCAATAGACCGAAAAAGACAAGTGAGCCTTTTATTGCTAGGGCATGTGCACGTTGGAAAGGGTAAAAAACAGATAAGAGCAAAAAGAATAATTTTCCGCCATCAAGCGGCCAAACGGGCAAAAGATTCACAAGGAAAATCGCCATATTATAAAAGGTAAACATCGTAAAGACGTCGTGCGAGATAAGAGAAGCCTCCATGAAAAGCCATGCCATAAGCTGGAGCGGTACATGCTGAAGCGGCCCGCACAAAATGACCGCCAGCTCTTCTTTTAACGGACGGTTCCCATGTTCCTCTACTTCCACCGTTCCGCCAAATGGCAGTAAAAAAATCCGCCGAATGCGCCAATGATAATAGCAGGCAGCCGCTGCATGTCCAAGTTCATGGACACAGACGATCACGAGCAGACAAAGCAGCGGCTTGATTTGACCTGACAGAATCGCAAACGCCATCACAATCCACAGCAGCGGATGGATGTGAATTTTCGTCAGCATGAGCAGCCATCTATTCAAAGGTCATCACCTGAATAGGATCGATAAATTGTTCATTTTGCTTAATAGCAAAGTAATACGTGCCCTTCCCTTGATCATCAAGCGAAATCTGGCCAATTTTTTCACCCTTATCGACAAAATCGTATAAGGCCACATCGGCTTTCTTTAATTGACCGTACCAGCTATAGCTGTTATCTGCATGCTGCACTACAACAGTAAGCCCTGTATCGCTTTGCTTTTTCACCTCGACCACGTAGCCTTCCTTCATACTATCAATGGCTTCAGCGGATGTCTCCACTTTGACACCTGCTCCATTTTGCGTAAAGGATTCCTGCACTTTACCAGAGGCAGGAACAGCTAGTTCTTGATTCGCTTGCACGTCCTTTTGGGCATCTTTTTTCTCTGTTAAAAAGGCCAGCGGATGTCCAACTGTTTTTTCAAACCAGCGGTTAGCAGCAGCAAATTGAAAATCTTGCTCAAAAGTCTGAGTAATCATCGGCTTCAGCTGCTGAAACGGACCTGTCTGACCTTTAAATGAAATGGCTGCAATCAAAACAAGGGACGCTGATAATAAGCATTTAAGCACAAAGGTATTCGGGTTAAATAAGGGATGACGGTATTTCTTTGTCTGATGAGTCGCCGGTTCATAGGAGGTCGAGCCAGAATGCTTTTCTTCCTCTGTCAGCATAACCCATGGCGGGATATCTTCTTTTTTCTTGAAAGCCGTCTTCTTAGGAGGAGCGGCTGGCTGCATCATTTTGCGGCGCTGCGCGATTTTCTTTCGGTACTCGTCCACTCTTTTCATGAGATCACCCTTTACATACAAACAGTTTGTACATTTTATGTGACAACCCCATCTGATATGCAACAAAAAGACCGATTCTCATCGAATCGGTCTCAGCGTGCAGACAAACCCTTGCATTCAGTGTCAGGTCTGCGCTCCGGTACTCACGAATGTCAAATTCGCTTCGCAAAGGCAGCCGTCTTTCCTAGACTGCAAAGGTTTTCTATCACGCTTAAGTGATTATGCTCTTACACCAAAAAATGCTTTGAGCTTTGCAAACATTCCCTTGTTTTCTTCTTCAAAAGATTGAAGCGGAACAGATTCGCCTAGTACGCGGCGGGCAATATTGCGATAGGCAATCGATACTTTGTTTTTAGCATCCATCACAATCGGTTCACCATTGTTTGAAGCCTTAATCACATCATCATCATCTGCTACGATGCCAAGTAGATCAATTGATAAATGATGTACCACTTCATCTACATCCATTGAATCGCCATTTTTCGCCATGTGTGTACGAATACGGTTGACAATCAAACGAGGCGGTTCGATATCTTCTTGTTCTAACAAACCGATGATTCGGTCCGCATCTCTTACAGCTGAGATTTCAGGCGTCGTCACGACAATGGCCTTGTCTGCACCGGATACAGCATTTTTAAAGCCTTGCTCAATTCCAGCAGGGCAGTCAATGACAACATAATCAAAGTCTTGTTTCAATGATTGAATTAATTCTTTGATCTGTTCCGGCTCTACAGCCGTTTTATCACTTGTTTGAGCAGCAGGTAAAAGATACAAAAGATCCTCGAAACGCTTATCTTTTACAAGCGCTTGATGAATTTTGCATCTTCCTTCTACTACATCGACTAGATCATAAATAATGCGGTTTTCTAGCCCCATCACGACATCCAGATTCCGAAGGCCGATATCGGTATCAACTAGACACACTTTTTTCCCTTGAATTGCTAGTGCTGTGCCTAAGTTTGCAGATGTTGTTGTTTTGCCAACGCCGCCTTTTCCTGAGGTAATCACAATAGCCTCGCCCAATTTCACATTCCTCCCTCAAGCCTTGTCAGATTAGGTCTTATATGAGCCAATTGCTGCAGGCGTTCAATGATCATATTGCCATCTATATCTAAATAAGCACATTCCATTTCATTTCCATCTTCTTTTTGGTCTGGCGCGCGGTTAAAAACTTGTGCGATGCGAAGCTGTGTTGGAATCATATGAGATGCCGCAATAACAGCCTGTTTGTTGCCATTACATCCAGCATGCGCCACACCTTTTAATGCGCCAAGCACAAAAATATTTCCTCCTGCGCGAATCGTTCCGCCAGGATTGACATCTCCTATTAATAAAAGATCTCCTTCGACATGCAGCACCTGTCCAGAGCGCACAATTTTTGCTACAGAAGTAATTTCAGCCTCTGCTTTTAATCGTCTCGCCTCTTCAGTTGACATGACTTCACTTTCAATGGAGTGGATGACGAGATGTTCATTTTCAGACACCGCTTCAGTCAAACGCGTCTCCTGATCCTCTGTTAAATACCGAAAACCAAGCTTAATATGCACATTGACCTTATGTCCTTCTCTTCCATCTGTATATTGCTCAAGTAATAGAACCTCTCGCAAGCCGGAAAGAAGGTCATCAAACGAACAGTCATCATTTAACTGTAATGTTAATCCGTTTTTTGTACCTTTTATCGTCACATATTGCTGTTTTTGAGTTTTCAAGATGCTCACCTCAACAACATACTCATTTCGCCGTAATTGGACAAACTCCTGCTTTTATTCGTCGATCAGTCCTTGTTTCACGTGGGTGAAAAAGAGCCTAAACGGCACAACAAGTATGAGAGACGCAGCAGTATTTAAAAGAATCGTTGGAATAAAGCGTTCGATGACATACGTATTAAACGGCATAATCCCTGGTTGAATTGTCGCTTGAACGCCGTATACATAAAACTCCATCACGGAAACAGCAATAATCGACAGAAAGACAACGACTAACATATTCGTTTGCAGAACTTTAAAGGCTTTTGCTAACAAATAGCAAAGCGCCCCAAAGCCAAACATATGAACACCAAGTATGCCTGTATATGAAATATCATATAAAAGTCCAAAGATAAATCCGTAAATCACACCATATTTTTGATTCACAAAAGCAGTCATAAATACAAGTGCGAGTAAAATGAAATGAGGAGCTAAAATTTGATTCTCTGAAACAAATGGGAGCTTCACTAAATCAACAAAAATGCTGTCAAATACGAAGATAAACAACATGACGAAAGCAAGAAGGACACGTTTCACGAGCCTTCCTCCTTCGTCAATTCAGATGCATCTGCTGTACTTGTGCTGCGATTCACCACAATCACACGGTCTAAATTGTTGAGTTCAGCCGCTGGTTCTACGTAAATGATCTTTGTCAGGCCGTAATGGTCTGGCTCGATTTCACTTACCTTACCAATCGTTAAGCCTTGCGGGAATACGCCCCCTGCTCCAGATGTTTCAACAAGATCTCCTTTTTTGACATCCCCATCTGCATCGGATTTCAGAATATTCATAGTCAGCATTTTTTTCTTGCTGTCATAACCGTTAATGATTCCATTGAGTTCTTCTTTGCCCTTTTTCGCAAAAATTTTCGTTGAAATTCTATTATTTTGGTCAGTAGAGCTTAGCAATCTTACAGTCGAAGTAAAATTGTTAAGCTTATCACTTTCAATCTTCCCAATTAATGCGCCACTCTCATTAGTGACTGCCATATCTTTTTCCACGCCTTGTTTTTTCCCTTTATCAATCATCACAAAGCTATCCCAAAGAGAAGGGTTTCTTGCGATAACAGTTGATAGAATTGGCGTGTAGTCACGAATAGAGTTCACATAGCCAAGCTGTTTGCGAAGCTTTTTGTTCTCATCTTCTAGTTCTTGAAGTTTCGCCTCATATTGAGTTTGTCCATCAAGTTTTTTTCGAAGACGCTCGTTTTCATCATATGTGTTCTTTAAATCTTGTACGTTCCCATAAATACCGGCAATAAATTGTGATGGTTTATGAAAGACACCTTGAAAAAAGCCTGTCGTATCCCCCACTAATTTTTCCGGCCATGAAGCACCTCTGCCGCTTTTCACTGAAAAACCAATCATGGCCACCAGTACGATGACACAGACAAGGAGCAACATTAATCTTTTATTCATAAAAAACTGCGGCATGTCTTACACCTCTTTAATTACGCCCGATTATCGATTATCTTTTGATTTTCCTTTGAACAAATGAATATGTTCTAGTGCTTTCCCTGTCCCGATTGCCACACAGTCAAGCGGGTCTTCTGCAATAATGACTGGCATTTTCGTTTCATCGCTAATGACTTTGTCAAGATTACGCAGCAGTGCACCGCCTCCTGTTAAAACAATTCCGCGGTCCATAATATCTGCTGCGAGCTCAGGCGGGGTTTTTTCAAGAGTCATTTTCACTGCATCGACAATTGTTTCCACCGTATCGCGAAGCGCTTTTGCAATCTCTTCTGCCGTAATAGAGATTGTTTTTGGCAGACCTGTTAAAAGGTCACGTCCGCGAATGTCCATCTCATCATGTACGTCAGGCTGCGCAGAACCGATTTCCATTTTAATCGCTTCTGATGTACGATCACCGATCATTAGATTATACGTTTTACGGATGTAGCTGCTGATCGCATCATCCATCTCATCTCCTGCCACACGGATTGATTGTGATGTCACAATGCCGCCAAGAGAAATAATCGCTACTTCTGTTGTACCGCCGCCAATATCCACAACCATACTTCCTGTTGGTTCCCATACAGGAAGGTTAGCACCGATTGCCGCAGCAAATGGTTCTTCAATAGGGTATGCGTCACGTGCACCAGCTTGTCTTGTTGCATCAATGACTGCACGCTCTTCTACAGCTGTAATACCAGATGGTACACATACCATGACGTAAGGTTTACGAGCAAAAAGCCCTTTGCCTTTTAATGCTTGATTAATGTAATATTTCATCATTGTTGCTGTCGTCTCGTAATCTGCAATGACACCGTCTTTCATTGGGCGTAGTGCCACAACATTACCAGGTGTACGGCCAATCATGTTTCTAGCATCATTTCCGACTGCCACTATAGACTTCGTATCAGTTTCCAAGGCTACGACCGAAGGTTCTCTTACAACAATGCCTTTTCCTTTAATAAAAACAAGCGTATTCGCTGTGCCAAGATCTATTCCAAGGTCTTTTGTACCAATTCCAAACATATGTATGTATCTTCCTTTCTTAAACCAAAATTCCCTTAGGGAAAAACTCATAAACTCTATTATATCGTAAAACATTGAAAAAAAAAGTGTTACAAATACCCTTTTTCCTTCAAACTCACAAATTTTTGATCACCTATGACAAGATGATCAAGCAGCTGTATTCCAATCAGCTTTCCACATTCAAAAAGTCGCTGTGTGACTTCAATATCTTCCCTGCTCGGCGTCGGATCTCCAGATGGATGGTTGTGCACACATATAAATGAAGCAGCGGACCGTTTAAAGGCCTCTTTGAAAATTTCACGCGGGTGAACGATGGATGAGTTCAAACTTCCAATAAACACGGTATGTTTATGAAGGACTTGATTTTTAGTATTGAGATAAAGACAAACGAAATTTTCCTGTTGTAAAAACCTCATATCTTCCATCACAAAGTTTGCCCCATCCTCTGGTGTGCGGATCACATAGCGGTTGTCCGTCGTTTGATGATGTAATCTAGTGCCGAGTTCTAAAGCAGCTAAAAGAGAGACCGCCTTCGCCTTTCCAACTCCTCGAATCTTCGACATTTCTTCAATTGAGGCTTCTCTTATAGTGCGAAGACCGCCAAATGTTTGCAGAAGTCTTGCAGAAATTTGAAGAACTGATTCCTTTTTTGTGCCTGTCCTTAAAAGAATCGCAACAAGTTCATGGTTTGACAGACTGCCGGGACCATATTTGATCAATCGTTCTCTCGGCTTTTCATCTTGAGGAAAATGCTTTAACAACATAGGGAAATCGTTCATGATGCCCACTCCTTTTAGATTCCTTCCTGTCATCAAAAAGGGGTGATTCCAAATGTTTCGAGCACTCTAACTGTTTTGGCAATAGGGAGACCTACAACTGAAAAATAATCACCATCTATTTTTTGAACAAACAGTGCGCCTTTTCCTTGAATGCCATAGCTTCCCGCTTTATCAAGCGGTTCTCCCGTTTCGATATAGCGGTCTATTTCATTTTGCGTAAGTGTCCAAAACGTCACTTCTGTCTGTTCATAAAATGTTTCTTTTCTATTCTCTGACTGAATCGTGACACCCGTCAAGACTTGATGTGTCTTTCCTGACAATAATTGAAGCATTGAGGCCGCTTCTTCCTTGTCTTTTGGTTTCCCAAGACATTTGCCGTCAATTGCAACAATCGTATCTGCACCAATAATCACAGCTTCGGGATATAATCTTTGAATATCACTTGCTTTTTGTTCTGCCAACCATTGGACGTTCTCTGCAGGAGAAAAGTTTCGATTTATTTCTTCTTTTAATTGACTTGCTTGAATGTCATAAGAAAACCCTGCTAGATCAAGCAATTCTTTTCTTCTAGGGGATTGAGATGCGAGAATCAATTGGTTCATGTTTGTTCATCCTTTCAGGGTTTAGCCTAAGAAGTAAGATACCCATTCATCCTATCAAATGTACATCTTACCGACAATTTACGAAAATTCATTTTTCATGTTCCTTCATCATTATGTTGGATGCAAAAGAAAAAAACTAGTCATTTTTTGACTAGTTTGGTTTCTTAAAATATGATTTTACGTATTTAATTGATCAAGCAATGCCTGCTGAGATTTCCACCCGTTTTCAGCAGTAGGTTCATTTAACAGCTGCACCGCTTTTAGCAAACTGCTTTTAGCTGGTGCGTCCGTTGTTTTAGCACTTTCAAGCTCAGAGATTAGCTGCGCAACGTCCTTTTGATCCACATCATCCCCTGCAATGACCTTAGAGGATAAAACAGATGCCTTTTCTATTAAACTAGTCAGCTCCTCCGGTACTTGAAATGAGAGCTCCTTGCCTCCCCACGCCTCAAAGTGCTGATCAATCAGCTTCTTCCCAACAGCACTTGTCATGCCCTGTTCTGTCGCAAGCCCGGCAATGACATAATAGCCATCATCCATCGAGACCTTTTTCCCCGCATATCCTGCTTCTTTTAAACTGCCAACTAATTCATCTGCTCCTTTTTCAGAGGAAAACTTTCCAGCCTGTACGACATAAGTTGAAAAACTGCCAGAGGCGCTTTTTTCATCCTTATTCTCTTTTGATTCATCAGCAGTATCTGCTGGCGGCGCATCCCCGCCCGCTTTCATTGATGATTGATTTCCGGACGCTGAAACGCTGATATCTCCCCCTGATGGATTCTCAGTACCATCTTGACTTAAGCTAAGTGCAAACACACCAAGGCCTGTCCCAAGAACCACTGCAAACACAATCGTTGTCATCACTCTCTTAAACGGGCCGCGGTTTTTACCGAACTTCTGTTCAAAGGAGCCTTTTTTCTTTTGATAAGGTGTGACGACCTTTGGGTCAGAATGATAAATATGATCAGCTGCGTCATCCCACTGGAAGTCTTCTTCTTTTGGTTTAGCCGGTTCTTCCTCGGAAGCAGCTGTCTCCTGTTCTGACTGCCTTTTTTCCTCCCAATTCGAAAACGTCACTTGATCATCCTCTTGCTGTTTTGGCGGCTGGTGGTCATCTTCATGAAGCATTTCTTCTTTGCCATTAATATTGACTTTTAATCCTTGTTTTTTTGCCTGCCTTTTTTTCACTGTCATTCCCCGCTTTCTGACATTGTTTGTAAGAAAGACCTTTTTGTCCAATGAATCAGCGCGAATGTAACCCGTCCTTCTTTCTGTTTCACACTTTAACATAGCGGATAAAAAAAAGAACAAGACTTTTGTCGGCAGGGAAAAAAAGTGTTCGCCAATTTTTTCAACCGATCGACCCGACGAACGGGAGCATGACATGAACTCCATAGAGATACAGCCAAAAAGAAAAAGAGATCGCAGGAACAAAGGGAAATGGCTCATCTAATCGAAAAGAAAAAACCTTCGCATAGACGATTCCAGTGATACACGAGAGGAAAAGAATGAGAAGGAATGGCTTGAATCCAAAGCAAAATGCAAGCACACCGAACAGCTTCATATCAGCTCCGCCCATGCTATTTGGCTTGAAACGATCTAAACTATAAAACAAGAGAAAGCAAAAAAGAAGCGAAGCCGCTCCTTCCCACCAAATAAGAAGAGGTTCAAGCGTGCGGTATATGACGAAAAGAGGGAAAAAGAAGAGAAACAGCTCGTTTGGCACCCTCATATAAAGGAGATCGCTCACGACAGCAATCACAAATAAACTACAAAGAATCACAAGAAAAAGACCTTCAAACGAAATACCAGCGATTCTATACATGAGCAAAAAAAGACTGCCTGACAGCAGCTCAATCAGTGGAGATAGCATTGGCAGCCGAGTGCCGCAATGTTTACAAGTTCCCCTCAATAATGCATACGAAACTAGCGGAATCATCTCGCGCAAGGAAAGCGGCTGTTTACAGGCTGTGCAGTGAGAACGAGGAAAAAGAATAGACCGCTTCAGTGGCAGCCTTTCACCGACTAGATGAAAGAATGACCCCATGGTGACGCCCGCAAGAAACACAAAAATGCCTATCATATATCGTGACCCCTTCCGAGAATAAGATAGACCGGATTTTACCATAGCGATTCACCTTGAACACCTAATGAAAATGTGATTTCCCCTCTCATTTACATTTCAAAAGAAAAAAGACGCACATTGCATAGAAGAAATTGCGTCTTTTGCTTACCTTAAAATACGATTTCGGATATCTTGTATAAGCAATTATTTTTACGCTCATTTTGTAAGAAGAGCACTAAAATTAACACCATATATTATCTCAACAACACTTCCATCACTATTAAATAATAATTTATTTAATAGTTTCTAGATTTTTTTTCCATTATTTTTATCATTACCTTGATCGTCTTCATTCTCTTCTTCATTTTGCTCTTCATGAAATTCAATACTGGTGTTTCCAGTAATATTGTCAAAGGGAGTATAGTAAACACCTATGCTTTTCCTTAAAATAATTCGTTTAAAAAGGATGACAACTATTAAAACAACTATTAATAACATAAAAGAAAGAAGTACTCAACTGATAATAAACAAGTTATTCCTCCTTTCAGGTGAAAATTGAGGGAAAGCGTTTTAAAAATTAAATTACAATCTGTTAATTTATAAATTAATACTACGCGATGCACCTTTTTATCCATTGTACTATACAGTTACATTAAACCCAAAATAATCCATCATAAAAAGTAGCAGTCATTACTTGAAGTGAAATTTGATTAAAAATATCTCATATATCATCATAGAGGGAATAAGAAAGGATGGGCATCGAATAAAATATGTTCACTCCATATAGAATTCATTCCCGTCATCAACGCTGCAACTTGAGTACCTAGTAAACCCGCTCTTTTACATTTCAAAAGAAAAAGACGCACATTGCATAAAAGCAATTGCGTCTTTTGCTTACCTTAAAATACGATTTCGGATATCTGAAATAAAATAAAGAGAGCCAGTCACAAGAATCACCACTGAAGGATCATCACTTTTTTTCTGAATGAACTCAAGCACTGTACGAGGGTCATCATCATACGACTTTCCGTCTAATTGACTGCATACATAAAGCTTTTCAGCTGATTCGGCTCTTGGAAAATCAAATGAAACAAAATGAATAGAAGAACTTACAGCATCAAGCTTTTGAATCATTTGCTTGTACGGCTTATCTTTTAAAGCACTAAAACATATATGCACCTCTTTACTAGAAAAATGAGCTTGTACGGTTTCAATTAAACGGTCGATCCCTTCTTCATTATGAGCGCCGTCTAAATACACTGGAGGCTGATCTTTAATCTTTTCAAATCTCCCAGCCCAAACTGCCTGCCGAATGCCTTCATATATTTGCTCTTCTGTCACGCTAATATAGCCTTCTTGCTCCAGCCATTCAATGAGTAAAACAGCAAGGGAAGCATTTTGCCTTTGATGCGTTCCAATTAATCCTGTTTCAAGCTGAGGATACTGCCTTTTTGATGTGCGTAATGTGAAACGTTCACCTGTTTCTGTCGGCTGCTGCTCATCAAAGCTGCAAGTATCATGTAAGGAAATACATTCGGCATTCTTTTCTTTTGCTGTGTTTTGAATGACAGCAAGAGCTTCAGGCTGATGAACTGCCGTGATCATCGGAATACCCTTTTTGATAATGCCCGCTTTTTCAGCTGCAATCTGTTCAAGTGTGTCACCTAAAATGGCCATATGATCATGACCAATCGACGTAATCGCTGTTAAGATAGGCACAGCAATATTTGTAGAATCAAGCCTTCCGCCAAGCCCTGTTTCCAAGAGGACAAAGTCTACTTGGTGCACATGAGCAAAATAAGCAAATGCACATGCTGTAATGATTTCAAATTCTGTTGCTGCGCCAAGCTCTGTTTGATCTAATTCATCAACAAGAGGCTTGATTTCATTCACCAAACTCAGCCATTCTTCATCCTCTATAGGCGCTCCGTTCACGCTGATTCTTTCATTGAACGTTAGTATAAATGGGGAGGTGAAAGTTCCGACTGAATAGCCGGCTGCCTGTAAAACAGAACGCGTAAACGCAATGGTTGATCCTTTGCCATTTGTACCTGCAACATGTACTGCTTTTATGCTTTGTTCCGGATTTCCTAGTCTGTTCATCAGCCATTTCATTCGTTCAAGACCCGGTTTTACGCCAAAGGCCAGTCTGCTGTGAATCCACTCAATCGCTTCATGGTAGGTTGTAAACAATGTCATCTCTCATTTCATACGAAATTTTCAAAAAAGACGACTCCATTTCATTAGGAGCCGTCTTTTCACTCTTATGCTTTCAGCTCTTCAATACGCTTTTGAACAGCTTCGCGTTTTGCGACATAATCACGTTCTTTCGCACGCTCTTCTTCTACGACACTTTCAGGCGCTTTTTTCATAAAGCCTTCATTGCCAAGCTTTTTCTGAACTCGTTCCACTTCTTTTGTCAGTTTATCAAGCTCTTTTTGCAGACGAGCAATTTCTTCATCTAAGTTGATTAAGCCTTCAAGCGGCAGAATGAGTTCTGCTCCAGAAATAACAGCCGTCATCGCTTTATCACTAGCTGGGACATCTGTGCCAATTTCAAGAACACTTGGGTTCGTGAATCGCTCAATATATGAACGATTTTTCTCTAAACGTTCCTGAACATCAGACGTAGATGCTTTAATGTAAAGCTCAACTTGTTTGCTCATTGGCGTGTTCACTTCACTGCGAATGTTACGAACAGAACGAATGAGTTCAACAAGCAGCTTCATATCAGCAGAAGCTTGTTCGTTGGAAAGCTCCGGCTTCACTTCAGGCCATGCCGCTACAGTAATAGACTCACCTTCATGCGGTAGATGCTGCCAGATTTCTTCTGTTAAGAACGGCATAAACGGATGTAAAAGTCTCATTGTTTGATCTAATACATACGCAAGGATCGAACGAGTCGTTTTCTTTGCTGCTTCGTCTTCACCATAAAGCGGAAGCTTCGCCATTTCAATGTACCAATCACAGAAATCATCCCAAATGAAGTTGTATAAATGTCTGCCCACTTCACCGAATTCATACTTGTCAGCAAGCTGTGTGACACTTTCAATTGTTTCATTTAAGCGTGTTAAAATCCATTGATCAGCAACTGATTTTTCTCCTGATAAATCAAGCTCATCATACGTTAAACCATCCATATTCATTAAAGCAAAACGGGATGCGTTCCAAATTTTGTTCGCAAAGTTCCAAGTGGATTCAACCTTTTCAAAGCTAAAACGAAGATCCTGGCCTGGTGAGCTTCCAGTCGCTAAGAAATATCTTAATGAATCCGCACCGTATTTGTCGATGACCTCCATTGGATCAATTCCGTTGCCAAGCGACTTACTCATTTTACGTCCTTGTTCGTCGCGGATGAGCCCATGAATGAGGACATCTTTAAACGGTTTTTCTCCTGTGAATTCAAGACCTTGGAAGATCATGCGGGATACCCAGAAGAAAATGATGTCATAGCCTGTTACAAGCAGATTGGTTGGGTAGTAGCGCTTGAAGTCTTCACTGTCTGCATCTGGCCAGCCCATTGTAGAAAACGGCCACAGCGCTGAACTAAACCATGTATCAAGTACATCGTTATCCTGTTCCCAGTTCTCAATATCTTCTGGCGCTTCAAGTCCAACGTATACTTCTTTCGTTTCTTTATGATACCAAGCCGGAATGCGGTGTCCCCACCATAGCTGACGAGAAATACACCAGTCACGGATATTTTCCATCCAATGTAAATATGTCTTTTCAAATCGGTCTGGAACAAATTGAACTTGGTCGTCCCCTTTTTGCAGATGAATGGCTTCGTCTGCCAGCGGCTGCATTTTCACAAACCATTGTGTCGATAAATACGGTTCAACGACAGCTCCACTTCGCTCACTATGACCAACTGAATGCATGTGGTCCTCAATTTTGAACAAAATGCCTTCCTCTTGTAAATCCTTCACAAGCTGTTTGCGGCATTCGAAACGGTCCATTCCTTTGTATTTCAGGGCATTCGCATTCATTGTGCCATCTTCATTCATGACAAGAATACGCTCGAGCCCATGACGGTTTCCAAGCTCAAAGTCATTCGGGTCATGAGCAGGTGTAATTTTCACAGCACCTGAGCCAAACTCCATATCGACATAGTCATCACCGACGATTGGGATTTCACGGCCTGTAATTGGTAAAACCACTGTTTTTCCAATCAAATGCTGATAGCGTTCGTCATCAGGGTGTACGGCTACGGCTGTATCCCCCAGCATAGTTTCAGGTCTTGTTGTCGCAATTTCAATTGAACCTGTTCCATCTGAAAGCGGATATCTCAAGTGATAAAACGCACCTTGAACATCCTTATAAATCACTTCAATATCAGAAAGTGCCGTTTTCGTTGCTGGATCCCAGTTAATGATGTACTCTCCGCGATAAATAAGCCCTTTTTCATACAATTGAACAAACACTTGGCGAACGGCTTTATTCAGACCTTCATCTAAAGTAAAACGTTCACGGGAGTAATCGAGGCCAAGACCCATTTTCGCCCACTGGCTGCGAATAAAATCTGCATATTCTTCTTTCCACTTCCACGTTTCTTCCACAAATTTCTCCCGGCCAAGGTCATACCGGCTTACGCCTTCTTCGCGAAGCTTTGCCTCGACTTTTGCTTGAGTCGCAATACCGGCATGGTCCATACCTGGAAGCCAAAGAACGTCATAGCCCTGCATCCGTTTCATACGTGTCACGATGTCTTGTAGTGTAGAATCCCATGCATGCCCAAGGTGCAGTTTTCCTGTCACGTTTGGTGGAGGAATGACGACTGTATATGGATCTTTCGTTTTGTCATTTTGTGCTTCGAAGAATTTCCCTTCAAGCCAGTACGTATAGCGGTCTTTTTCAATCGCATTTGGATCGTACTTTGTTGGCATTTCTTGATTATTTGTTTCCATTTGTGTAACCTCCACATTTTTTCGGCTGATGAAACATAAAAAAAGCCTTTCCATCCTTATAAAAGGACGAAAAAGCTTTTTCGCGGTACCACCTTTTTTCACGAGACACATACACGTGTCCCATACACTCTAAAGGATAACGGGGTTCTCCCGAATTTCTCTACTTGTTCATTCAAGAAATTAAGCTCACAGGCGACCTTCCAAACAAGTACATCCTAGGAAACCTTTCAGCTCTTGGCTTCCCTCTCTTTAGGGTCTTGCTCGTACTCTTCCTGATCCACGCTTACGATATATCACGTTCATCAGCACATACTCATCTTTTATTAATATTACTAAATGCCTTTTGTTTTCGTCAATCATCTTTTCCGCTTTTCTTCTTCTTTATACAAATTGGGCAGGCACCCTTCGCCCTTTTGCCCATATGATAATAACAAAATGAAGAAGGAGGGCGTTTGATTTGAAGAAGATCAATCCTTACACACTTCCCCCCTGGCTGAGACAAATTCGGGCAGTTGCTTCCCAAGTCGTTCTCCCGATTGCTATATTTCAAGGATTTCGTACGATCATTTTCCCTACGACATTTGACGTCCTCATTCTAGGTATTCTTATTTTTCTCGCCTGTGCCTTTCATCTTGATTGGTTTTAAAAACTCATCATTATGTACCTGCCGATATAAAGCCAACGCAGCATAACCTCGTCATTCCGCCGATGACGAGGCATTTTGTTCTTCTTCAAGCCGTCTAGCCTGCTCAATCTCGTGAATTTTCATGACCGTCGGCTCAGAATTTTTCATCTGCCAATACGCTCTTAACAGCTGCTGGCAGCTTTCCATTTCATCCTGCCCGCCTGCTTCATAGGCTTTTACTGTATCAAACAGCCCTTGCGGATAAGCGAGGTAGCTTAGGAACAAATGCAGTTCTTCCTCCCGAAGAGGGTTTCCTTTTTGATACGTATAAAACAAAGAAGTGCATTCAGGACAAGACGTAGGATAGGTTTTGAAAGTCCGAAAGTAAAAGGTCAAAAGATCATAAATGGGGGAGGCTTTTTTAGACCGCTCGAAATTGGTGAAATGTCCTGTCCCTACATCATTATACAAAAAGTGATGGATCGATAGCTGCCCATGATTTAGCACAACACGCGTTGTCTCTTTGTCTTTCATTTCTTCATGCCAATCTTCTAAACGTTCAAGCGCAAATTCACTGGCAGACATCGCCTCTGAAAAATACATAGCAGCGGCCAGCTCAAATGGCGACATATACCACGTTTGTTCTGCCCGCTCTATGAATCGTTCATACATGTCTTTCTCTGTTTCCCATTTGGTCTTGATTTGTGTGTAATGTGCTTCTATCTCTTGTTCAGTGATATCCATCATGACTTCAGTCCGCTTATGAAGTCTTGCAATCTCTTGAAATAAATATTCGTGCTTATCGTCCTGCTCTTCTCTCTTTTCATTCGTCAGCCACGGCATCAGATAGTATGCATACTGGCTTTCCCGATGACTTGAGAAAAAGGAACCGCTCGTCGTCCGATAAATCGGCACAAAGGAGCGATAGCCCTTTGATTCCAGTTCAAGCATTTGTTCTGTAAATTGCATATGCCGGCTGGCTTTTACTCGCTTTAGAGCAAATACACCCTGCTTTGTATATACCTTAATGACAGCAGGACTGACAGGTTCAATATATTCAGCCTCAAGTCCGTATTCGTATAAGACAGATTGGATTTCATCCACGTTCACTCACCACATTTTCTCGGTCAGTCATCGCTTGCTATGCATTGCTTTTTTGATATTCAGGAATATAAAGAATCTGCCCTTCCTCAAGCTCCGCATCAATCGATAATGAGTTTGTGCGAAGAAGCTGCTGCACATTCAACTGATATCTCTCACAAATACGATCGACCGTATCTTCTTGCTGAACTATACATATTTTCATGCGGGAAAAATCTTCCTCCTCCTGCTTAGCGAACAGCTTTGTTAAATAAAGAGAATTCTCACTGCCAGACGTTTCTCTCACGTCTTCTTCAAGCTCCTCTTCTTCTTGAGCTGACTCATATATTTTAGGTGCTTCCCGTTCATATAACCGCCCGAGCTGATATTCATCATCGTGCGCCTCATGCTCAGGCTCCACTTGATCAGCAGGTGATTCAAAAGCCGGATACGACTGTACCGTTTCTTCCTGCTCTTCAGCAGCTTCCGGATCCTTTCTTACTTCCACTTCAAAGAACGGCTCTTCCCGCTCCTCTTCTTCTAATAGCTTTGGCGGTTCAAAAAATGGTGGTTCCTGCACCTGAGCTTCAGGGATGGATCGATAACCAAGCGCCACAGCTTCTTCTTGATTATTCGGCTGTTCCGGCTGTTCTGGCTCTTCAGGTTCTTCTAATTCTTCAGGTTCGTCGGACGCTTCCTCTACTTCCCTGTTCACCAATTCTATCTCAATTTCTTCTTCCTCTTCTTCTTGTACTTCCTGCACTTCCTGTTCCTCTTGCTCCGCGCGCGTGTCATGTTGGAATACAGGCTGATCCTCATCACGCTCACGTTCTTCGCCTTGCAGCTCTTCTTGTTCTTCTTGTTCTGGCTGCAACCGATAATCGTAGGCCATATCGCCATAATCCACTTCAGGACGATGGACAAATTCATACGGCTCCTCTACAGGCGCTTGAGGCGTTTCCTCGTCTAACAAGCCCTCAATGGCTAAATCAGCCTGAATGGTGAGCAAACGATTCTCTGTCAGCTGGTAATCAAACGCATCAATAAACACAAACACATCATTTAAATGACTAATTTTGTTCTTCGGAATGGTGATATCGACTGGAAATTGATGCAAAAGCTCCGCCGTTCCGTCTTCTCTGACCTTTACCTCATCTGCTTCCCTGTATGTTGGAAAGGAACTCAATTCACCCAATAGCTCCTCCTGATTTATGTTGTATTCTCCTGTTAGCTCGAGTGAACCTCTAATAGAAACATAATCATTCACTTCTTGAACGAGAATGTCAGGGTCAAGAGAAATTGACAGCAGCTCACTGACTTCCTGTCCGCTTTTGAAATAAATGGATTCTTCTACTGAAAACTGTAATCGATTGTTTTGAGACAAGTCGGTGTCCTCCTTTCATCTAATCCTTAAAAAATAAAATTAGATGTCAATACAGTTGTATGAGGGAGGTAGTGAAAATATGATTGGTTTTCTCTAATGCAAAAAAGCCGATATGTCTCCATATCGGCCTTTTGTTTTATCGACGTAGTTTTTGAAAAACCTTTTCCACTGTCTCAATCGTATATTCGATGTCTTCATCTGTATGAGCTGTTGACAGGAATAGTCCTTCAAATTGAGAAGGCGGGAGGAAGATGCCGTGATCGGCCATTTCCTTGTAAAATTCAGCGAATAAAGCAAGATCAGCTGTTTTCGCTTTGTCATAATTGATCACTTCTTCATTTGTAAAGAAGAATCCGATCATGGAGCCCGCACGGTTAAACGTTAATGGAATTCCGTATGCTTTCGCCGCTTTCGAAATGCCTTCTTCTAAACGGTCACCTTTTCGTTTAAATTCTTCATAAGACTCAGGTGTCAGCTGTTTTAGGGTTTCTAAGCCTGCTGTCATCGCAAGAGGGTTACCAGATAACGTTCCTGCTTGATAAATTGGACCGCTTGGCGCAATTTGTCTCATAATATCCGCTCTTCCGCCATAAGCACCGACTGGAAGACCGCCTCCAATCACTTTACCAAGGCACGTCAGATCAGGTGTGATGCCAAAATAGCCTTGCGCGCAGTGATAATCCACACGGAAGCCTGTCATGACCTCATCAAAAATAAGCAATGATCCATATTGCTCCGTGATGTCTCTTAGTCCTTGCAAGAAACCTTCTTGTGGAGGGACAACCCCCATATTTCCTGCGACCGGCTCTACAATAACACCAGCGATATCATCTCCGAATTCTTGAAAAGCAACTTGAATGCTTTCTAAATCATTGTACGGCACTGTGATGGTGTTGCTTGCCGTCCCTTCAGGAACACCAGGACTATCTGGCAGTCCAAGCGTTGCCACTCCAGAACCCGCTTTAATGAGCAAAGAATCACCGTGGCCATGATAGCAGCCTTCAAATTTCACAATTTTATTTCTGCCTGTAAAACCACGAGCTAGACGAAGTGCACTCATCGTTGCCTCTGTACCAGAGCTGACCATGCGAATAACTTCGATGGAAGGAACCCGTTCTGATACAAGTTTAGCTAATTCATTTTCAACTAACGTAGAAGCACCGAAGCTTGTCCCATTTTCCGCTACTCGCTGAATGCTTTCAACAACACGGTCATTCGTATGTCCTAAAATAAGCGGTCCCCATGATAAAACATAATCGATGTATTCATTTCCATCAATATCATAGATCTTGGCGCCTTTGCCTCGTTCCATAAAAATCGGGTCTGTGTTGACTGATTTAAATGCACGCACAGGGCTGTTGACACCACCAGGCATTAATTGCTGTGCTTCTTCAAATGCTTGCTTTGATTTTTCATAGCTACGTCCCATTTCAACGTCCTCCTGTCTATCCGTTCTTTATTCTGAGAGCCATTTTGCTGCATCTTTTGCATGATACGTAATGATGAGTTCTGCTCCTGCACGTTTCATGCTTGTCAGCATTTCAAGAACAAGCTCTTTTTCAGAAATCCAGCCATTTTGAGCGGCGGCTTTCACCATCGCATACTCTCCGCTCACATTATAAGCAACAACAGGGAGGGTAAATTCATTTTTCACATCACGCATAATGTCTAAGTAAGAAAGAGATGGTTTGACAATTAAGAAGTCAGCTCCCTCTTCTACATCAGATTGCGCTTCTCTTAGTGCTTCTAAACGGTTTGCAGGGTCCATTTGATATGTTTTACGATCTCCAAACTGCGGTGTACTATGTGCCGCATCACGAAACGGACCGTAAAAAGCACTTGCATATTTCACCGCATATGACATGACAGGTACATGAATAAAGCCTGCTTCATCAAGTGCCTCACGAATGGCAACAACAAATCCGTCCATCATATTTGAAGGTGCGATGATATCTGCACCTGCACGCGCTTGGCTGACAGCAGTTTTCGCTAATAGCTGAAGAGATTCATCATTTAAAATTTCTCCATCTTCAACGATTCCGCAATGTCCGTGATCTGTATATTGGCATAAGCAAGTGTCTGCAATGACCACGAGCTCTGGGAAATGCTTTTTGATTTCAAGCGTTGCTCTTTGAACAATGCCATGATCGTGATACGCCTCACTGCCTACATGATCTTTATGATCCGGCACACCAAATACAATGATCGATTTGATGCCAAGATCAACAAGCTCTTGGACTTCTTCTTTCACGAGGTCTACAGAAATGTGATATACACCAGGCATTGAAGAGACTTCTTTTCGGACATTTTCTCCCTCTACAAAAAAGATCGGGTAAATGAAATCAGATGGTCTTAAAAAGGTTTCTCTGACTAATTCTCTCATTCCTGCGCTTGTCCGCAATCTGCGGTGTCTGTTAAATTTCATCAATGGTTCAACTTCCTTTCAGATAAACGGCACATTAAATCAAGCATTCCGTCTATCGTATAAGTATCTGGGGTTTCAGAAGAAATCCCGTATTGAAGCAGTGCCTCTTTTGTCAGAGGACCGATCGTCACAAAACAGGTGTCAGATGCAGCAAGCTTCGCTGCGTCTTGTTCCATCACATGCATAAAAGAATGAACAGTGGATGAGCTAGTAAATGTAATAAAATCAAATGATTGCTTCGTCATTGCCGATTTAAGAGCAGCAATTCCTTCCTCATCCTTGACTGTTTCATATAAAATCCATTCTTTTACCTCTATGCCGAGCGGAATGAGGGTCTCTTTCACCACATCTCGTGACAGATGCCCTTTTGCTACAAACACACGCTCTCCTGGGCGTACATGGTCAAGTAATGCATCTGCCAGTTCCTCCGCTATAAATCGTTCTGGCACCACATCCACCTTCAAGCCGTGCTGCTCAAGATAGGCAGAGGTTTTCTCTCCTACAGCAGCCACTTTCAAATGGGTTAAGCTCTTATGTAAATGATGGTCTTTTATGTAATTCAGAAAAAAAGACGCACCATTCACACTCGTGAAAACAAGCCAGTGGCTATTTTGTAAGTCCTTTAAAAAGGCCTGCGCTTTTTCTTTTGTGAGCGTAGGCTCAAACCGAATAAGAGAGGTTAAAACCGCATGACCGTTCAGCGCTTCGATCTTTTGCTGAAACACGCCCGCTTGACGTTCATTTCGAGTGACAAGCACCGTCTGTCCGTGAAGCGATTTGCCTATGCTCATTGAGACAGATCCTTTTTCACCTTGTCGATCAAATCCTTTGCTCCCTTATCGGCCATCTGCTTCGCACACGCTGTTCCAATGGCTTCAGGGTCAGTGCCTGTGACGGTTTCTCGAATAATCGTGTGGCCATCAGCAGATGCAACAAGACCTGTTAGTTCAATTTCATGCTGCTCATTCATCGTTGCATAGCCAGCGATCGGCACCTGACAGCTTCCATCCATTTGTTTGAGGAAGGCTCTTTCTGCAAGGACGGTTTTCTTCGTATATTCATTCGTAAATTGGGCGAGAAGCTTAAGCAGTTCTTCATCATCCCCGCGGCACTCAATCGATAGCGCGCCTTGTCCAACGGCAGGAAGGCAAGTCTCAGGAGATAAAAATTCCGACACGACCTCTTTGCTCCATCCCATTCTGGACAGACCGGCAGCCGCTAGAATAATGGCGTCATACTCTTCACTTTTCAGCTTTTCCAATCTCGTATCAATGTTTCCTCGAATCCATTTAATCTCAAGATCTGGTCTTTCCTGAAGAAGCTGGGCGCTGCGCCGTAAGCTGCTTGTTCCTACAATTGCGCCCTTAGGCAGTTCGCTGAGACTTAGATGATCCTTCGAAATTAGTGCATCCCGCACATCTTCACGCTCAGGAATACAGCCAATAACTAAACCTTCTGGAAGAGCAGCCGGCATATCCTTCATGCTGTGCACCGCCATATCGATATCATGATTCAGCATCGCCTGCTCGATCTCTTTAACAAACAGTCCTTTTCCGCCAACCTTAGATAAAGTCACATCTAAAATTTGATCACCCTTTGTCACAATTTCTTTTATTTCAAAAGAATAAGAAGGGTTTAGTTCAGACAGCTTTTGAATGACCCATTTTGTTTGTGTAATTGCCAGCTTACTTCGTCTAGAACCTACTTTAATTGTACGCAATACGTCTTCCTCCCGACAATGCCTTTAAGACTCATCATTATTGAAACCAATGAAAGGTTGATAAGCTACCAAGCAGAAAATAATTGATCATCAGCACAAGAAATGAAGCGACATTCCATAGTGCCACGATTTTGCCCTGCATATTTCTCACCAATCTGATATATAAGTAAAAGCCGTATAAAAACAGCATAATAAACGAACCAAGCACCTTTGCATCTGTCCAGTACAACGTATCATACGAAATATATGCCCATATGATGCCAAGAATTAAACTAAGCAAGAGCATAGGCACACCAATAATGTTTAATACGTACGCCATATGATCCAGCTTTGATAAGTCTTCAATTCTCAGAAGCCATTTTCCCCATTTTTTCTTTTTCAGCAAACGATATTGAAAGAGATAAAGCAGTGAAAAAGCAAATGAAAGTGAAAAGGCACCGTAGGATAAAATCGCCATCGTAATATGAATCACGAGCAGTTCACTCGTCAGCTTCCCCGTTAGTTCTGCTGAATGGAGATCAGATGGTGTAAAGGTGTGAATCGCCATCATGGAAAAACCGATCACATTTGTAAAAAAGACAATAAATTCAACGCGCAATACCTTTGTGAGCACAAGAGAAAGTGTCACAAGCACCCACGTATAAAAATATAACCCCTCTGCTACATTCAACACAGGGAATCGGTCTGTTTCCATCATAATATAGAACATGTAGACTGTTTGCAGCAGCCAGACAATAGAAAGCAACCAGAAAGCCATTTTTCCAGCCTTCCGGTTGTGTTGAAGAAAATCTATGAAATAGAACAAGACACTTAGTGCATAGATTAAGATCGTTGCTTCATTGAGTCTCGCTACAATGGATTCCATCATCGCTTAATCACTCACTGGCAACTGTAGCAAAGCCTTGCGCCATATTTGGTTTGAACAGCTGAAATGATCCTTGCTCCACCTGCATCGGCTCGACCTTTTGCTCTTCATCTTCAACCTGTAAATCAAAGATTTCTTTAAAGAGTAAAAGCTTTTCCTCTGCATTCGGCTCCGCGGCAATTTCTTTTGCCTTTAAGATAGGATCTTTCAGCATTTGGTTGATGATGCTTTTCGTATGTTTATTTAACAGCTTCATTTCACGGTTTGTGAGGTTTGGAAGCTTCCGCTCAATACTCTGCATCGTATCGGCTTGAATCGTGAGTGCTTTTTCTCTAAGTGCAGAAATGACCGGAACAACACCTAACGTATTCAGCCATTGCTTAAATTCCACAATTTCTGCTTCAATCAGAAGCTCAACCTGCTCAGCCACTGCACGGCGTTCTTTTAAGTTGGCAGCCACGATGCCTTCAAGGTCATCAATGTCATACAAAAAAGCTCCTTCTACTTCAGAAATAGCTGGATCTAAATCACGGGGTACAGCAATATCCACCATAAATAGAGGTCTGCCCTTCCGCTTTTTATTCGCACTTTCGACCATTTCTTTTGTAATGACAAATTGTTTCGCTCCCGTTGAGCTGATTAAAATGTCCGCTTCGGATAATGTTTTTTCTAATTGGTTTAAGCTCTTAGGCTCTCCTGAAAAACGACCCGCCAATTCCTTTGCCTTCTCAAACGTTCGGTTAATGACCGTTACTTGGCCAATTCCTTGACCTTGAAGGTTTTGAGCTGCCAGTTCGCCCATTTTGCCCGCACCAAGAATCAGGACATGCTTATCAGAAAGACGTCCAAAGATTTTTTTGGCAAGCTCAACAGCTGCATAGCTGACAGATACGGCATTAGACGCAATATCCGTTTCCGCATGAGAGCGCTTTGCAACGGTTACCGCCTGTTTAAATAAATAATTGAAAACGGTACCAATGGTCTTCTCCTCTTGAGCTACTTTAAAGCTGGAACGCACTTGACCGAGTATTTGCGTTTCACCAATGACCATGGAATCAAGTCCACAAGCCACACGGAATAAATGCTCAACCGCTCCATCGTTTTCATAAAACTTCAAATATGGAGAGACATCTTCCTTTTCTAAACCGAACCAATCGGCTAAAAATCTTTTTATATAAAACCGTCCAGTATGAAGCTGATCTACTACTGCGTAGATCTCTGTTCGATTACATGTTGAGATGACGATATTCTCTAGAATGCTTTTTTCTTCTTTAAGCTTGGACATCGCTGTTCCGAGCTCACTCGGTTCAAAGCTCAGCTGTTCCCGTATCTCAACAGGGGCTGTTTTATAATCTAAACCCACAACAAGAATATGCATAACTTCAGCTTGCACCCCCAACGCCCTGTCTAATTTATAATAATTACAATATAGAATTTATTATTTATAATGATTATAACATATATTCATTTTTAACTGGATAAAAATTGTGAACAGATTTCAAAAATGTTGTGATATAGTAGAAAAATGTTCGACACCAATTATGCCATATCATCACTTCAAGCAATTTACCAGATTTGGCGCGTGCGGACAAATGATCTGCTTAAAAGAAGGTGACATCTTTGAAGAAGAAATCCATTTTGCTGCCGCTCACTTTATTGGCTGTAGCGCTATATGCCATTCTCTCAGGAGGTCAATTTGACATTTGGAAGGATCAAGAGAAATGGTATACACTTGTACTGCTTTTTGGCCTCGCGTTCTTATATCAAGGAAAAAAGGAGCAAGAAAGCGCTCATGTGTTTATCGGTATGCTCATGGCAGGCCTTTCGCTACACTTTATTCTACAGCCTAAATTGGACCACTGGCCTGACACATTTACAATGATTGTGTTCATCGTAGGACTTGCACTCTTTGTGAAATCATCTCAGAAAAAAGAATATCGAATTGAAAGTGTTGTGCTGATCGCACTCGGTTTGTTCCTTTATTTCTTTCAGCAAATTACAAAACAGCTAAGTTCCCTTTCGATCCCTGTTTCCGGCTTTGAATTGTACTGGCCTTATGTACTGATTGCTGTCAGTCTCCTCTTATTATTTTTAAAAAGGAAATAACTTATACAATAAAAAAGGCATCTGCTCATGGCAGATGCCTTCAGCGTAAAGACAAACCCTCCCATTCGGTGTCAGTCCTGCGTGCTGGTGCTCACGAATCACAAATTCGCTCCGCGCCAGTACTCGTCCTTTCTAGACTTCAAGGGTTTTCTTATCACGCTGAAAAGAAGACAAAGAATAAAAAAAGCATCTGCTCATCGCAGATGCTTTTTTAGCCGTTTACCTTCGCAAGAATCGCATTCCAGGCTTCATCTTTCCCCTTTTTTGTTTCAGAAGAGAATAGGATGAGTTCATCTGAAGGGTCAATGTCGAGCGTCTGTTTGACGACTTTCGCATGTTTTTCCCATTTGCCTTTTGGAATTTTATCCGCTTTTGTTGCGATGACGATCACGGGAACTCCGTAATATTTAAGGAACTCATACATGTTCACATCATCTACTGATGGCTTATGGCGCAGATCCACAATTTGGACGACTGCTTTTAATTCTTCACGCATTGTAATATACGTTTCGATCATTCTACCCCAGGCTTCGCGCTCTGTTTTTGATACTTTGGCAAAACCGTAGCCCGGAACGTCCACAAAATGGAGCATATCATTAATAATGTAGAAATTAAGCGTCTGGGTCTTACCTGGTTTAGAAGACGTACGCGCTAAATTTTTACGATTAATCAATGAGTTGATGAACGAGGACTTTCCAACATTTGATCGTCCAGCAAGTGCGATTTCAGGCAGTCCGCCGCTCGGGTACTGCTCTGGTTTCACCGCACTAATGACGATATCTGATTTTGTTACTTTCATCTTCCCTCTCCTACCAATGCTTTCTCAAGCACCTCATCTAAATGTGAGACCGGAATAAAGGTTAGTCCTTCTCTCACACTTTCAGGAATATCATCAATATCCTTCTCATTGTCCTTTGGAAGAATAATGGTTTTCAATCCTGCACGATGTGCGCCTAATGCTTTTTCTTTTAGTCCGCCAATCGGAAGCACTCTTCCTCTTAACGTTATCTCTCCTGTCATACCAACCTCTTTTGACACAGGACGTCCTGTGAGTGCTGATACAAGAGCCGTCGCAATGGTGATACCAGCTGATGGCCCGTCCTTTGGAACCGCACCCTCTGGAACATGGATATGAATATCGTGCTTTTCATTAAAATTAGGATCAATGTTCAGTTCATCTGCTTTGGATCGAATATAACTGAATGCCGCCTGTGCAGATTCTCTCATGACATCACCAAGCTTACCTGTTAACAAGAGCTTGCCTTTACCAGGAGAAAGCGATACCTCAATTGATAAGGTGTCTCCGCCAACAGTCGTATACGCAAGTCCTGTGACAACCCCGATTTGGTCTGTCGTTTCAGCCTGACCATAACGGTAAAGTCTTTTTCCGAGAAATTCAGATAAGTTCTTTTCCGTCACTGTGATGCGCTTGCGGTCTTCAGCCACAATCGCTCTTGCCGCTTTTCGGCAAATGGCCGCAAGCTGACGCTCTAATCCACGAACTCCTGCTTCTCTTGTGTAATAGCGAATCATATCATAAATCGCTGCTTCACGAAGCTGCAAGTTCCCTTTCTTTAATCCGTGCTCCTTTAGCTGCTTCGGCAGAAGATGATCTTTCACAATCTCTGCTTTTTCAACCTCTGTATACCCTGCAATCGTGATAATCTCCATTCTATCACGAAGTGGACCTGGAATGGTTGCTAAATTGTTGGCAGTGGCAATAAATAACACCTGCGATAAATCAAATGTCTCTTCAATATAGTGATCGCTAAAGTTGTGATTTTGCTCTGGATCCAGCACTTCAAGCATCGCAGAAGACGGATCACCTCTAAAATCAGAGGACATCTTATCGATTTCATCTAAAAGAAACACTGGATTCATTGTGCCTGCCTTACTCATCCCGCGAATGATACGGCCTGGCATCGCCCCTACATACGTTCTTCTATGTCCGCGAATTTCAGATTCATCACGCACCCCGCCAAGAGAGATACGGATAAACTTTCGATCAAGTGATTTAGCAATCGATTTGGCAAGTGACGTTTTCCCTACCCCAGGAGGTCCTGCTAAGCAAAGAATCGGTCCTTTTAATGAATTGGTCAGCTTCTGTACAGCAAGGTATTCAAGTACACGTTCTTTGACTTTTTCCAGCCCATGATGCTCATCATCTAAAATTTCACTTGCAAGCTTTAAATCTAGACGATCTTCTGTATAGATGCCCCATGGAAGATTGATCAGCCAATCAATATAATTTCGAATGACAGAGCTCTCCGCAGAGCTTGAAGGAATTTTTTCATAACGGTTCAATTCTTTTAGCGCCGTTTCACGAACAGATTCAGGCATGCTGGACTCTTCGATTTTAGACATTAATGAACTGACTTCGCCTGTTTTTCCTTCCTTGTCTCCAAGCTCCTTTTGAATGGCTTTCATTTGTTCACGCAAATAATATTCTTTTTGCGTTCGTTCCATTGAACGTTTGACGCGCTGGCCAATTTTCTTTTCAATTTCCAGCACTTCTTTTTCATTGTGGATTAAGCTGATGACACGATTCAGACGTTTTTTGACATCCACTGTTTCCAGTACTTCTTGTTTGTCCTTTAATTTGAGCGGCAGGTGAGAAGCGACAATATCTGCCATTCTCCCCGGTTCCTCAATATCCGTCACCGTTGCATATGTTTCAGCTGAGATTTTTTTTGAAATTTTTATGTACTGATCAAAATGATCTAACAAAGTGCGCATGAGTGCTTCTGCTTCTGCGTCCTTTAACTCTTCTTCTGCCAATTCTTTAATATCGACGGACGTATAGTCCTCAAGCTCCACATATGACTCGATCTGCGCTCGATTTAAGCCTTCAACGAGTACACGAATCGTTCCATTCGGCAGCTTCAGCATTTGTTTGATTTTTGTGTAGGTGCCGACTTTGAAAATTTCCTCTTCACCTGGTTCATCTATTGAAATTTCCCGCTGTGTTGCTAGAAAAATCATATGATCGTTCATCATCGCCTGTTCTAATGCTTGAACAGACTTCTCGCGTCCAACGTCCAAATGCAAGACCATTGTTGGATAAACAAGCAAGCCTCGCAATGGGAGGAGCGGAACATTCTTTTTGATTTCATCTGCCATGTTGATTGACACCTCCGTCACTAGTATGAATCATTATAATATACCTGTTTCAGTCTTGTACAATGTAAAAGACTTGAGAAATGATGATCTTACCGTAGTATACCCTTTCTTTTTATCTTGAAAAAGAAAAAAAGATCTATTTCACTAAAAAATCCCCATATGTGATGGGGATTAAACAGATTTTCTTTTCATTTCCTCTTCTAGTCCATCTTTCTTCTCATCTGGCGGGTTGACCAAACAGTGATCCAGCACCTCTTGGAAGTGCTTCACAGGCACAATAGTGACGCCTTCAATCTCTTTTAAGATCGACTGCTGGTTTTCATAAGGAATAATCACGGTTGTGGCACCAGCTTGTTTCGCCGCCTTAATCTTCGGTATCACACCGCCGATCGGCTTCACCTGACCTTGCAATCCGATTTCACCTGTCATTGCTGTCAGATGATCAATCGGGATTTGATGAATGGCAGAGAAAATCGCCGCCGCCATGGCAATCCCAGCAGACGGTCCATCAATAGGGGCACCGCCTGGAAAATTAATATGGATGTCATATTCATTTGTCCGTATACCCAAGTTTCTCAGCACTGTTAATACATTTTCAACAGATCCTTTTGCCATACTTTTTCGTCGAATAGATTTAGACTGACTGCCAATGCTTTCTTCTTCTGCAATGCCTGTAATGTTGATACTTCCTTTTTCGAGTGCCTTACATATATTCACTTCAATCTCGAGCAAGGCACCGCTGTTTGGTCCGTAGACTGCCAGACCATTCACTACACCGACTTTTGGCTTTTCCGGTACTTTTTGTTCATATCTTGGTGTCAGCTGGCTTGAGTGAATGACCCACTCGACATCGGCGATCGTGATGTCTTTTCTGTTTTCCGTGACGGCCATTCCAGCGGCAATCTGCACCATATTGACTGCTTCACGGCCATTTTTCACATAAGAGGTTAACAGGTTCAGCCCTTCATCACATAATTCCTTTTGGATTTTCTGGACAGCCTTAGCAGCGACAATTTTCAGTTCATGCTGGTCAAGGTCCTTAAAGAAAATTTCCAAACACCTCGATCGAATCGCTGGTGGGATTTCTTCAGGTGTTCTTGTCGTGGCGCCAATCAATCGAAAATCAGCCGGAAGTCCATTTTGAAAAATGTCATGAATGTGATTCGGAATTTGAGTGTTTTCCTCACTATAGTAGGCGCTATCTAAAAATACTTTCCGATCTTCAAGGACTTTCAGCATTTTGTTCATTTGAATCGGATGCAGTTCCCCAATTTCATCGATAAACAGAACCCCGCCATGCGCATGCGTAACGGCTCCTTGTTTTGGCTGCGGAATGCCTGCCTGTCCCATCGCTCCCGCCCCTTGGTAAATTGGGTCATGCACAGAACCAATGAGCGGGTCTGCGATGCCCCGTTCATCGAATCTTGCGGTTGTGGCATCGAGCTCCACAAATACCGCATCTTTCTTAAACGGTGAATCAGCATGACGTTTCGCTTCTTCCATAACAAGACGGGCAGCGGCTGTTTTTCCAACCCCCGGTGGTCCATAGACAATGACATGCTGAGGGTTCGGTCCGCACAGCGCTGCTTTTAGAGCACGAATGCCGTCTTCCTGCCCTACAATATCTTGAAACCCCTTTGGCCGGACTCTCTCTGATAAAGGCTCACTCAGCTTGATTGACCGCATCTTTCTGAGTGCTTCCATTTCTTTTTTTGATTCTTTGTCTATCGTCACCTTTTGTGTGCGCTGATTTCGCAGTAAGTTCCAAAAGTACAGCCCGATGACGATACCAAAGAACAGCTGTATAAATAATACGATTCCTGTCCAGCTCAATCGGTGCTCCCTCCTTCATCTATCGTATGTATTGGTTTCTGTCTGCTAGTATTTCCTAGAGCTGGACGGAATAAACACGTCTTCTACGATAAATAAAAAACTCCTGAATCAAAATGATTCAGGAGCGAGACTTCTCTTATGCAGATGTTTTAGTATCTTTGTTGACGACTGTGCCATCCTTTAACACAAGACGCGGCGGCTCACCATCAGCAACCGTTGCACCAGTGATGACACATTTTTCAATATCATCACGAGATGGAAGGTCAAACATGACATCAAGCATGATGCCTTCAATGATCGAGCGAAGACCACGAGCTCCTGTTTTACGCTCAATTGCCTTTTTCGCAATTTCGCTAAGAGCATCTTCTTCAAATTCAAGCTCTACATCGTCAAGCTCAAGCATTTTTGTATATTGCTTAACAAGCGCATTTTTAGGCTTCGTCAAGATTTCTACAAGTGCTTTTTCATCTAACGGCTCTAGGCTTGCAATAACCGGCAGACGACCGATGAATTCTGGAATTAAACCGAAGCGAAGCAAGTCTTCTGGCAGTACTTTTGATAGAAGGACTTCTTTTTCAAGATCTTCGACTTTATTTTCCGCACCGAATCCAATTACTTTTTGACCTAAGCGGCGTTTGATGATTTGCTCAATCCCGTCAAAGGCTCCTCCACAAATGAAGAGGATGTTCGTCGTATCAATTTGAATGAATTCTTGATGCGGATGCTTACGTCCACCTTGAGGCGGTACACTAGCGACTGTTCCTTCAAGAATTTTCAAAAGGGCTTGCTGGACGCCTTCCCCAGATACATCGCGAGTGATAGAAGGGTTTTCTGATTTTCTTGCTACTTTATCGATCTCATCGATGTAGATAATGCCTTTTTCCGCTTTTTCTACATCATAATCCGCTGCCTGGATCAGCTTTAGTAAAATATTCTCTACGTCTTCACCAACATAACCCGCTTCAGTTAATGATGTTGCATCTGCGATCGCAAATGGAACATTTAAAATACGTGCAAGTGTTTGAGCAAGTAATGTTTTACCGCTTCCTGTTGGTCCAATCATAGAAATATTACTTTTCGAAAGCTCAACATCATCAATCTTGCTGTTGGAATTGATCCGTTTGTAGTGGTTATACACCGCTACAGCTAAGGATTTTTTCGCATTGTCTTGTCCGATGACATATTCATCAAGAATCTCCCGAATTTCATGAGGCTTCGGAACATCCTTGAATTCAACTTCTTCCTCTGTGCCGAGCTCTTCTTCAACTATTTCCGTGCAAAGCTCGATACATTCATCACATATATATACGCCAGGTCCTGCGACCAGTTTACGCACTTGATCTTGCGTTTTTCCGCAAAACGAGCATTTTAATTGACCTTTTTCCTCGTTGAATTTAAACATTCTTTCACCCCTTATTCTTCTTCACTTGCCTGTAGCTAACAGTCAGCTACCTTTCTGGGTCCAGTATGTATGCATTTTACCATACTTTCCTAAAAGACGGTAACGATGTGTTTCTAACACTGCACATTGAGATATGTATGACAGAAAGATGCGACTTACACTATCGTTTCCAAAAGAAGCGATGATAAGTCAAAAATTGTACAAAACAAGGCACGAGTCACTCGCGCCCTGTTTTATTATTATGCACCATATTAACGGTTTTCTACAAGAAAATCAATTGCTTTACGAACTTTTAGATCTTCTTTCATTGCTTCAGTAGATCCGATCGCTTGTTTGATATTTTCAATTGGCATGTTGTATGCTTCAGCCATTTTTGAAAGCTCTTCTTCCACTTCTTCGTCAGACACTTGTAAGTTTTCTGCAGCAGCAATTGCTTCAAGTGTTAGGTTAGATTTTACGCGTTTAGCAGCATCTTCTTTCATTTGCTCTTTCAGCGCATCTTCATCTTGTCCAGAGAATTGGAAGTAAAGCTCAAGGTTCATTCCTTGCATTTGAAGACGTTGTTCGAATTCTTTCATCATGCGGTCTAGCTCAGTGTCAACCATCGCTTGTGGGATGTCAACTTCCGCATTTTCAGAAGCTTTCGCAACTAGCTCTTCACGAAGTTTTCCTTCTGCTTCGTTTTCTTTTGCTTCTTCAAGACGTTTCTTCGTTTTTTCAGTTAACTCAGCAAGCGTTTCTACTTCTTCATCAACATCTTTAGCGAACTCATCGTCAAGTGCTGGAAGTTCTTTTGCTTTGATTTCATGAATTTTCACTTTGAATACAGCTGGTTTACCTGCAAGGTCTTCAGCATGGTATTCTTCTGGGAATGTAACTTCTACGTCTTTTTCAGCGCCAGCTTCAAGACCAACTAATTGCTCTTCGAAACCAGGAATGAATGAACCAGAACCTACTTCAAGAGAGTAGTTCTCAGCTTTTCCGCCTTCGAATGCTTCTCCATCAACGAATCCTTCGAAATCAAGAACAACTGTATCGCCGTTTTCGATTGCGCCTTCTTCTTTGACAACAAGCTCAGCTTGACGGTTTTGCATGCCTTTAAGCTCTTCTTGTACATCTTCATCAGTAACAGCTGTGTCGTCTTTTTCTACGTTAAGTCCTTTGTAGTCACCAAGTTTTACTTCAGGCTTCACTGTTACTTTTGCAGTGAAGATTAAGTTTTCGCCTTTTTCGATTTTCTCAACATCGATTTCAGGGCGGTCAACTGGCTCGATACCAGCTTCGTCGATTGCTTTTGGATATTCAACCGGAAGAAGAATATCTAATGCATCTTGATAAAGAGATTCTACACCAAAACGCTGCTCGAAAAGACCACGTGGTACTTTCCCTTTACGGAATCCAGGGATCGATACTTGCTTAACCACTTTCTTAAATGCATCATCAAGTGCTTTGTTAAATGTTTCAGCGTCAACTTCTACAGTTAGTACGCCTTCGTTACCTTCTTGTTTTTCCCATTTTACTGACATGTGTGTTTCCCTCCAAAAATCTATTCAGATTGTGCGTTGCTCCATTCTAAAGCATCATAAAGACTTCGTCCAATCAAAAACCACGCACTCCGCTAAGAAGCTTGCATTATGTATACAACATTTGACTTGATTATACATATCGTCTTTCAACCGTTGGAATCTGACAACTGCACTATATATGCACAAATACAACCATTATATTATAACATAACAAGTCCGTCTTTCAACTAAATCGACAAATTACAAATAAGAAATTTCTTCAATATCTTTCAGCATTGTGCAAGCTTCTCTCAGCTCTCGTTCGTTAAATTCATACAATAGATGCAATTCTTCGAGTTCAATCTCAATCCCATGCATTTCATAGCCTACTTTATGAAGTGCCGCTGCCCAAAGACTCGGATCTGTGTATTTAGGAAGAAATGGATACAACACAAATAAGTGCCGGCGCCATAACTCTTCCACGGCTTGGTAAAGGGTCGGATTCTCATTGCCGAGCGTGTCATCAAGCATACGAAGGACTTGCTGAAGAAGCGGCATCTGCTCTGGCTTTACAGCCTCAGAAGGAATAAGGGTTAAAGAATCACCGAATTTTGTCACATGAACCTGTTTTGCCACATCATGATCTGCCAGAAGCTGCAGGATCATTGATTTGACCAAAGGGTTCCCATCAGGATTTTGTAATATGGTATTTAATAGACCCATATGCGGTGTAATATTCCGGTCTTTCAATGAATGAATGAACTGGACCTGTTCTTCCGGACGCTTCAGCATATCATCTATGTTGACCTCACTTCCGGCGTCCTCATCTTCATCTAAAATCTCTTCAGGTGATTCAATCATTTTTCTGCTAAATTCGAGCAGCTTGTAAAAATGCTCCGCGCTTTCTGCCGGAAGATGGTTTTCCTCAAGCACAGCCTCAATCGTCTGTTTGACTTCTTCATATTCTTTCAGCTGAATGAGGATCGTCATATACACTTGGAGCACAGTGAAATAGTGACCATATCCTTCATGCAGCATTTTTTCACAAACACGCTTTGCATCCTGCAGCTCACCCAGCTCCAGAAAACAAATAGCCATTCCGAGGTGAATATCGGATTCTTCATCGTCATCATACGATTTAGCTTCTGAAAACAAGTGAAGCGCCTCTTGATACTGCTTATCTTTTAATGCTGCCATTCCTTTTTCAATCAGTCTTTCTTTCAGACCAGGAAACAAAATGACATTATCTTTCTTCTTGTCATGCTTCATGCTTACGTTCCTTTCGGGCGCATATTTTTTATCAGTTTACCAACGAAGATTAGTAAACACAAGTAACGAGAGGTTTTCATGCAAAAAAGAAGCCGTCACACCTCGGGCGGACAGCTTCTCGTTGCTTAAGCGCGCAGCCAGCTGCTGCGCTTTTCTTCAAATGCTTGAATGTCATCTTCTAGTAGTAATGTTAATGAAATCTCATCATAACCATTTAGGAGCATTTCTCTCCAGTGAGGGTCAACTTGAAAAGGGGTGATATTCCCTTCGTGATCTTCTATTTGCTGTTTTTCAAGATCAACCGTCATCTCATACCCTTTGTTCTCATATGACGCTGCGAAGGTTTTCCACACATCATAATCAAGGCGAATCGGAAGCATCCCATTTTTAAAGCAGTTTTGATGAAATATATCTGCGAATGATGGTGCGATGACAATTTTAAAGCCATAATCATCAAGCGCCCAAGGAGCATGTTCCCTAGATGATCCGCAGCCAAAGTTTTCTCCTGCGATCAAAATGGATGCTCCTTCATAGATCGGCTGATTTAGTTCGAAATCTGGATTTGGGCTGCCATCGGCTAAATAACGCCAGTCGAAAAAGGCAAAGCGGCCATATCCTGTTCGTTCGATTCTTTTTAAAAATTGTTTCGGAATAATTTGATCTGTATCTACATTGATCCGGTTAAGCACAGCGGCTTTCCCTTTATGAGTGACTAAAGGCTCCATCTATGACAACTCCTTACACGACTGTTTTCTCTTGATTAAACTTCCTGACATCGACAAAGCGGCCATGTATCGCAGCCATTGCAGCCATTGCCGGGCTGACAAGATGCGTTCTCGCACCCTTCCCTTGACGCCCTTCAAAGTTACGGTTTGATGTGGACGCGCAGCGTTCGCCCTCCGGTACCACATCGTTATTCATACTAAGGCACATACTGCAGCCTGATTCTCTCCATTCAAATCCTGCTTCAAGGAAGATTTCATGAAGACCTTCTTTTTCTGCTTGCAATTTGACACTTTGAGAGCCAGGCACCACAATCGCTCTGACATGATCTGCTACTTTTTGTCCTTCAATCATAGAAGCAGCTTGACGTAAATCAGTCATTCTTGAGTTCGTACATGAGCCGATAAAGACATGCTCAATCGTAATATCTTCTATACGCTGATGCGGGTGGACACCCATGTATTCGTAAGCACGAATTGCTTCTTTTTGATCATCTTCTTGTGCAAAGTCCTCAGGTCCTGGGATTGATGCATCCACAGGCAGTACCATTCCTGGGTTAATTCCCCACGTAACCATTGGTGAAATCTGATTTCCATCTAACACAATGGTTTTATCGTAGGTTGCACCTGGATCTGTTCTAAGTTCTTCCCATTCTTTAATAGCTGCTTCGAAGTCTTCACCCTGCGGTGCATATTTGCGTCCGCGGCAATATTCGAAGGTGACTTCATCAGGTGCAATCAATCCTGCTCTTGCGCCTGCTTCAATTGACATATTACAAACGGTCATCCGCTCATCCATCGTCATGTTTCTGAATACTTCCCCAGTGTATTCAATGACATAACCTGAGCCGAACTTCACGCCGTGCGCACCAATGACGGCTAAAATGACATCTTTGGCGGTTACCCCTTTTTGAAGCTTTCCGTCTACTCTAATTTCTAGCGTTTTCGGACGCTGCTGCCAAAGTGTTTGTGTAGAAAGTACATGTTCAACCTCACTAGTACCGATCCCAAAGGCAAGTGCACCAAACGCGCCGTGAGTTGATGTATGACTATCTCCACAAACGATTGTTTTCCCCGGAAGTGTCAATCCAAGCTCAGGTCCAACGACATGGACGATTCCTTGGTCAACACTGTGAAGGTCAGCAAGACGAACGCCAAATTCCGCACAGTTGCGCTCTAAGGCACTTACTTGCTTTTTAGCAATCTCATCTTTGATCACAAATCGATTCACAGTTGGGATGTTGTGATCCATCGTCGCAAACGTGTTTTGAGGTCTTCTCACCTTGCGCCCTTTTTGTCTTAATCCTTCAAATGCTTGAGGTGATGTCACTTCATGCACCAAGTGCAGATCAATATATAAAAGGTCTGGTTTTCCCTCGCCGCTTTTGACTACATGCTGATCCCATATTTTTTCGATGATTGTTCGAGGCATAACCCTTTTCCTCCCTCTACCTAATTCCACAAGATTCTATTTACACAATGGTTTGCACGCGCTGCTTGAGTGCGTCTACAACCGCATTAGTGATTTCTTCAGTCGTTTGATAAGTTCCCTCTTTTGCTGCTAAATCTTTTGTTCGTTTGCCAGAGGCAAGAACAGCTTCGACAGCTTCTTCTATTGCAGCCGCTTCTTCTTCTAATGCAAAGGATGTTCTAAGCAAGCTTGCTGCTGATAAAATGGTTGCCAGAGGGTTTGCAACGTTTTGCCCCGCAATATCGGGTGCTGAACCATGAATTGGCTCATATAAATGAAGGCCAGTGCTTGATAAACTAGCAGATGGCAGCATGCCGAGTGATCCAGTAATCATAGAAGCTTCGTCACTTAAAATATCACCGAACATATTCTCCGTCACAATGACATCAAATTGAGCGGGCTTGTAAATCAGCTGCATGGCAGCATTGTCGACGAGCATATGCTCAAATTCAACTTCTGGATATTGAGCAGCAACTTCTTCTACTGCATCCCGCCATAGTTTACTAGAAGCAAGAACATTCGCTTTATCCACAGACGTCACTTTTTTCCGTCTTGTTAAGGCCATGTTGAACGCTTCTTTTAATACGCGGACAATTTCTTCCTTTGTATAAAGGAGCGTATCAACGGCAGCTTCTTTTCCTTCATCATCCGTATAGCGTTCGCTTGGTTCACCAAAATAGAGACCGCCAGTTAATTCACGAACGATGACGAAATCAACTCCGTTAATGTGATCTTGTTTTAACGGAGATGCCTCGCTTAAGCTATCGAACACCTTTACAGGGCGGATGTTGGCAAATAAGTCCAGCTGTTTACGAATGGCGAGCAGGCCTTTTTCTGGACGGAGCTCTGGCGGGTTTTGATCCCACTTTGGTCCGCCGACTGCTCCTAATAAAATCGCATCAGCGTTTTTGCATACATCTACTGTTTCCTTTGGAAGCGGGTTATTTTTTTCATCTATTGCGATACCGCCAATAAGCGCAGTTTCAAATTCGAATTCGTGCCTAAATTGAGTCGCTGTCTCTTGAAGGACTGCGACTGCAGATGTCACGACTTCCGGTCCGATTCCATCGCCGGGCAAAAGTGCAATTTTCTTTTTCATGAGAACCTTCCTCCTTTCCTATGAGATCGCGTGATGTTTCTCAATTTCAATCAGATTTGATTTGAAGATTAAATGTCTGTTCACTGCATTGACGTAAGCTTTTGCTGATGCTTCAAGTACATCTTGCGCTACACCGCGCCCTGCTGTTTCTTTTCCTTCTATTGAAACAGTGACATATACTTCTGCTAGTGCATCTCTGCCTTTTCCATTTGATTGAATGCGGTAGTCCAGCAAATGAATTCTTTCTTCCATACAGCGCTCAAGCGTATTGTACACAGCCTCTACACTGCCTGCACCTGTAGCTGCTTCTTGAATGACTTCCTGTGTTTCTTGGTTTTTCAGAGAAACTGTTGCTGTTGGCATTTGTTCTGTTCCATAGTGTACTTGCAGACTTTCAAATTCGTAGCCGATTTTTCGGTCTGCTACTTTTTCTTCTAATATAATAGAGATCAAGTCATCATCTGTAATTTCTTTCTTCTTCTCTGTCAAGTTCTTGAAAGTCTCAAAGAATTTATTGATTTCGTCTTCCGTTAGTTTAAAGCCTAGTGTTTTCATGCGGTCTTTAAACGCGTGTCTTCCGGAGTGTTTTCCAAGGACAAGCACATCTGTTGTCACGCCGACAAGCTCTGGAGAAATAATTTCATAGGTTGTTTTTTCTTTGAGGAAACCATCTTGGTGAATACCTGATTCATGTGCAAATGCGTTGTTTCCAACGACTGCTTTATTACGCGGCACAATCATTCCTGAGTATTTGCTCACTACATCACTTGTACGCTTAATTTCATTCAATTGAATCGTTGATTCGACCTGGTAAAAGTCTTTTCGAATATGAAGAGCTACTGCAATTTCTTCTAACGCGGCATTTCCAGCGCGCTCGCCAATTCCGTTGACAGCCGTTTCAATTTGATCTGCTCCATTTTCAATGGCAGCAAGTGAGTTTGCTACAGCCATTCCTAAATCATCATGACAGTGAGCGGACAAGTTGACGCGGTCGATATTTGGAACGTGTTCCTTCATATATTTAAAGATATTACCGTACTCTTTTGGCGCTAGGTATCCAACTGTATCTGGCAAGTTAATGACACTCGCCCCAGCGTCAATGACCTTTTCTACAATTTCTGCCAAGAAGGCAAGATCTGTACGGCACGCATCTTCTGCTGACCATTGGACAACTGGAAAACGTTCTTTCGCATATTTCACCATTGCGACAGCCTGTTCTACGACTTCTTCACGTGTTTTCTTTAGTTTATGCTTCAGGTGAATATCAGAAGTGGCAATAAAGACATGAAGCCTTGGCTCCACTCCATCTTTTAATGCTTCCCATGCAGCATCAATGTCACCTTTCACACATCGTGCAAGACCAGCAACAGAACAGTTTTTAATCGTTCTTGCAATTTCTTGTACGCCTAAGAAATCCCCTCGGGATGAAGCGGGAAATCCCGCTTCAATGATATTAACCCCAAGGCGCTCAAGCTGCTTTGCAATGATTAGCTTTTCTTGTGCATTTAAGTTCACTCCTGGTGATTGCTCTCCATCCCGAAGTGTTGTGTCAAAAAAATTAATTTTCCGCACCGACGCTCACCGCTTCCTTTTTCTTTCCTTGTTTAACGAAAGGCATCATTTCACGAAGCTTTCTACCAACGATTTCAATTTGGTGCTCATTTTCATTTGCATTGATCGCATTGAAACGTGGACGATTCACTTGGTTTTCAACAATCCATTCTTTTGCAAATGTTCCGTTTTGGATATCAGTCAAAACAGCTTTCATTGATTCTTTTACTTTTGCATCTACAACGCGTGGTCCTGAAACGAAGTCACCCCATTGGGCTGTATCAGAGATTGAATATCTCATGCCTTCTAATCCTTCTTCATACATAAGGTCAACGATCAATTTTAGTTCATGCAGACACTCGAAGTATGCAAGCTCTGGCTGATAACCAGCTTCTGTTAACGTTTCGAATCCTGCTTTTACTAGTGAAGTAAGGCCTCCACAAAGAACTGCCTGCTCACCGAATAGATCCGTTTCTGTTTCTTCCTTAAATGTTGTTTCAAGAACGCCCGCTCTTGCTCCGCCGATCGCTTTCGCATAAGCAAGTGCTTTGTCTTTCGCTTGGCCAGATACATCTTGATAGATAGCAAATAGGGCAGGTACACCAGCGCCTTGCTCATATGTTCTTCTCACAAGATGTCCAGGACCTTTTGGCGCTACAAGATACACGTCTACGTCACTTGGAGGAACAATTTGATGGAAGTGAACATTGAATCCGTGTGCGAATACAAGTGAGTTGCCAGCTTCTAATTGATCTTTGATTTCTTCATCATATACTTTCTTTTGTTGCTCATCTGGAAGTAGTACCATCACGACGTCTGCTTGTGCTGCTGCTTCTTTTACTGTGAATACTTGATGGCCGTCTTCTTGTGCTTTTGTATAAGATCCGCCTTTTCTTACGCCGACGATCACATCTACGCCGCTTTCTTTTAAGTTCAATGCATGTGCATGACCTTGTGAACCGTAACCAATGATTGCTACCTTTTGACCATTTAATACGTTTTCTTGAATATCACCGTTATAATATACTTTTACCATTTGACTCTCTCCTTTTGTTTAGACAATTGAAATTGTTTTATTTGTTTGCGGCTTTTGCTGATTATCTCTCGCAAAGGCCGTGGTGCCAGTTCTGGCGACTTCTTTAATGCCGTATGGCTTAAGTAATTCAATGAGTGCTTCAATTTTTGAAGACTCACCTGTCACCTGAATGACGACACTCTCTCTGCTCACATCTACAATAGAAGCTCTAAACGGTTCAATGACACCCGTGATCTCCATTCTAGATGCTGGTGCAGATACGACTTTTATCAAAGCCAGCTCTCGCTGAACGATTGATTGGTTTGTAATGTCTGTTACTTTCAGCACATCGATTTGTTTGTTCAGCTGTTTTGTCAGCTGTTCGATGTCTTTCTCCTGGTCTACATGGACGACGAACGTGATGCGTGATACATCTTGAATCTCAGAATGGCCGACCGTAATGCTTTCAATGTTGTAGTGTCTTTTAGTAAAGAGGCCTGTGATTCTGTTCAGTACGCCTGATCGATTTAATACAGTCAACACAATAATTCTTTTCAAGGTTTCACCCCCACCATCTCATGAAGTCCTTTCCCCGGTGCTACCATCGGGAATACTTTTTCATCTCGCGCTACATTGACATCGATGAAAACAGGCTCTCTAGAGGTTAAGGCTTCTTCAAGCTTTTCTTTCGCCTCTTCGTCTGATGAGATTCTGATTCCTTTAATGCCATAAGCTTCAGATAATTTGACGAAGTCTGGCTGCTCTGAAAATTTAGAATGTGAGTAGCGTTCTTCGTAGAAAATTTCTTGCCATTGTCTTACCATTCCAAGGCTGTGATTATTGAGTACAATCACTTTGACTGGAAGGTTCAGCTCACGGATAACGGCAAGTTCTTGCAGGGTCATTTGGAAACCTCCGTCTCCTAAAATCGCTACAACGGTTGCCTCTTGATCAGCAAGCTGGGCGCCGATGGCTGCTGGTAATCCGAAGCCCATTGTGCCAAGTCCTCCAGATGTGACCCACTTATCTGCATTTTCAAATGGATAGAACTGTGCCGCCCACATTTGATGCTGTCCGACATCAGTTGCGACAATGGCTTCACCTTTTGTGAATTGATGAATGTATTCAATCAGCTTTTGAGGTTTAAAACCTTCAGCTTCGTTTTCAACGTACCAGAGTGGATATTCTTCCTTCCACTGATCTAATTGATTTTTCCATTCGTCTGATTCCCCTTGCTTCCCGTCTTGCTTGATCAGTTCTTCAAGAACGAGCTTACTGTCTCCAACAACCGGGATATGGGTATGAATGTTCTTGCCGATTTCCGCTGGGTCGATGTCAATATGAGCGACCTTCGCATGTTTCGCAAAATGATTGAGGTTACCTGTTACCCTGTCATCAAATCTTGCTCCGATTGAAATGAGCAGATCACATTGATGAAGAGCCATGTTCGCTGCATATGTGCCATGCATACCAGCCATCCCTAGGAAAAGAGGGTGCTTTGCCGGGAATCCGCCAAGTCCAAGCAATGTATGAGCGACTGGGATTTGCTGCTGCTCTACATACTGTCTTAATTCTTCAGATGCTTTGCCATGAAGTACGCCGGCTCCTGCTAGAATGACTGGTTTTTTCGCTCTACTGACAGCTTCTACTAATTTGCGAATTTGCAAATAGTTCGGCTCTACTTTTGGCTGATAACCAGGTAAATCAATTGGCTGATCATATTCAAAGGTTCCTTCAATGCCTGCGACATCTTTTGGAATATCAATCAAGACTGGACCAGGTCTGCCTGTTGTTGCGATATGGAATGCCTCTTTAATGACGCCCGGTAATTCCTCTGGATTCCTTACCTGGTAGCTGTGCTTTGTAATTGGCATTGTGATGCCGAGTACATCTGCTTCTTGGAATGCATCCGATCCAATGACTGACGTTGCCACCTGCCCTGTGAATACAACAAGGGGAAGTGAATCAATCATTGCATCTGCAATTCCTGTCACAAGGTTTGTCGCTCCCGGCCCTGATGTGGCAATGACAACACCCGGTTTACCAGATACTCTTGCGTATCCTTCTGCTGCGTGAATCGCTCCCTGCTCATGTCTTGGCAGGACATGAAATAAACCAGAATCGTAAATTTTATCGTAGATTGGCAAAACTGCTCCGCCCGGATAGCCAAAAATGACTTCTACTTTTTCTCTTTTGAGTGCTTCAATTAACATGAGTGCACCGTTCATCGTTTGTGGTGCTTTTGATTTTTCCGTCTCCATTTGTACATTTGTCCCCATTTGATTTCCTCCTCTTTGTCTTGCTTCAGTCAAGTCCTTTCACCCTTTTCCATTCAAGATAGAGATATGAGACCATATAAAAAAGCCTTCTCACCCCACAATGACACTACTTTTCACTAGGTCAAAGGGGCGAAAAAGCTTTGTTTTTCGCGGTACCACCCTTGTTCACGGCAAACCCTGCTGCCGTCTCATGGACATCTTTCGTCCATTTTGGTAACGAGTGAGCAATGTCACTCGGCCTGCCCTACTATCATTTCAAGCAGACACTCAGAGGTGAGTTCACTTTAGAAAGTAACACCGGTTTCCAGCTAGCACCGGCTCTCTGTAGATACTGACTCTAAAGCTACTAGTCCTCTTCAACGTTTATCGATATCTATTTAACTTGCATGAATGTTTTCATCTGCAAAAACGACTTTTTCTCCCTCTTCAACTACTCGCTTACGGAATTGTTCAAGAAGTTTGTTTGTGTGGAACCCAGGTTTTCCTTCACCGATTGTACGGCCGTCAACTTTTACAACGGCGATGACTTCGGCTGCGGTTCCTGTTAGAAATACTTCTTCAGCTGTATACACATCATGTCTTGTGAATGGTTCTTCTTTCACTTCGTAGCCTAAGTCTTCTGCAATCTCCATGATGGCATTTCTTGTGATGCCTTCAAGTGCGCCAATATAACCTGGCGGTGTAAAAAGCTTACCTTTTTTATAAATAAACACGTTGTCTGCAGAACCTTCCGCCACGTACCCTTGATCGTTCAGCATCAGCGCTTCACTCACACCGGCCATATGGGCTTCGATTCGGACAAGAATGTTATTCAAATAATTTAATGATTTCACTTTTGGGCTAAGGACATCTGGACGATTTCGTCTTGTTGGAACCGTCACAATATCAATACCCGTTTCATATAGGTGCTTTGGAAAAATGGCCAGCGGCTCTACAATGATCACTGTATTGGCTCTCCCGCAGTTGTTAGGATCTAACCCAAGATCACCTGCTCCTCTTGAGACGACAAGGCGGATATAGGCATCCTTTAAGCCATTCCTTTCAACGGTATGAATCATTTTTTCCGTGAGTTCCTCAAGTGAATATGGAATGTTCAGCATAATGGATCTAGCGGAATCATACAGGCGGTCTAAATGTTCTTTCATTCGAAAGATATTTCCGTTATACACGCGAATCCCTTCGAAAACACCGTCGCCATATAAGAAGCCATGATCGTAAACTGAAATTTTCGCATCCTCTTTTTTCACGAGTTCATCGTTTAAAAAGATCCACTGTTCCTTTTGGTCTTCCATTTTCAGTGAGCACCCTCTCTTTCAAACAAAAAGTAGTTGAATTTTCAGACACTTTATATTGAAGTGTCTCTCGCTTGCACTGCGTGTTTGTTTAGCTTTTGTTGAACCCATCTTACGCCGCTTTCCATACAGTGTCAACAGCATTTTTAAAATTATTAGACAATTTAGACTAATCAAAATTAAATGTATACGCTTACACCTTTGCTAGACAAGGAATGAAAAAACTTAAAATTTTTTGTATTTTTTCTTCAATTTATTTACTTTACATGAACGGTTTTCTTTTGAGAAAACTTTTGTGATATTTTTTCACAACATTTTTGATGAATATTGTGAGATTTCTTTGGCTTTGTTTTTCTTTTGGCATGCCTTTCTAAAGCGTTTTCCTATGAATTTATGATAGAATGAGAGCATCTAATAGAAGGAGGGCAATACATGGCTAACATCAGAGGTTATATCGGTACGTATACAAAGGGAGACAGTAAAGGTGTTTATACGTTTACATTAAATACGGACAAGCAGCAGATTGAGCAAGTAGAAGTTGCTGCTGAACTTGAAAATCCTACATATTTAACCGTGTCAGAGGATCAAAAGTTTGTTTATGCTGTTGTGAAAAAAGGATCACAGGGCGGCCTTGCTGCGTATCAAATTGATTCAACAACAGGCAGACTTCACTTCATCAACCAAGAGCTTGCCGATGGAGCTTCTCCTTGCCACGTCAGCGTGGACAGTCAAACGAAAACGGCGTATACCGCGAATTATCATAAAGGGACAGCAGAGATGTATGAAATCGATGCTGAAAATGGCTCAGTGATCCGCACACTCTCACAGGCGCAGCATGAAGGAACTGGCCCTAACGAAGATCGTCAGGAAAAACCGCACACTCACTTTATGGGTCTCACGCCAGATGAACAATTTGCAGTGGCTGTTGACCTTGGAACAGATGGAATTTATACGTATAAGAAAGAAGACGGCAAACTTGAGCTTGCTCATACATTTGAAACAAAGCCAGGCAGCGGACCTCGTCATATCACATTCCACCCAACGAAACCTGTGGCATATGTCATGACAGAGCTAAGCTCCGAGGTCATTGTGCTTCGTTACTTTGAAGATGGTCATTTTGAAGAAATCCAAACAATCGCGACCATTCCAAGCGATTTTACAGAGAACAATCAAGGCAGTGCCATTCATGTCTCTTCAGACGGCCAATTTGTTTATGCAGGAAATCGCGGTCATGACAGCATTGCGATTTTTAAAGCAGACGCTGACGGCCAATTAAGTCTTGTCGAGATTGCTTCTTCTGAAGGAAACTGGCCTAGAGATTTTGTACTTGATCCAACAGAAGAATTCCTCGTCGGTTCAAACCAAGAATCTAGCAATCTTGTGTTATACAAACGCGACAAAGAAACAGGACGACTCACTGTCTTACAATCAGACATTACCGTCCCTCATCCAGTTTGCGTGAAATTTTTAGGGTAAAGAAAAAAGCCTCCAATAACGGAGGCTTCAGATTGTTGCCAAAGGGCTAAAATGAAAATCATTTTAGCCCTTTGTCTTCTTTTCAGCGTGATAGAAAACCTTTGCAGCCCTAGGAAGGACGAGCACCGGAGCGGAGCGAATTGAAACATTCGTGAGCACTGGAGCGCAGACCTGACAACGAATGCGAGGGTTTGTCTACACGCTAAAGCCTCCAATAACGGAGGCTTTTCTTTATACAGACGGCATACCGCTATCTTCAAGCTTTTGATCAATCAAAGACGTATCGGTTTTTTCGCCGAACCATTTTGACAGCCTGTCTTTTGCTTTCCCTTTCACATCATCATCAATGTACATTGCTACTTGAAGCAAAGCAAATGTAATGGCTCCTAAATCATCTGTATAGCCGACACCAATCAATGTATCCGGAATGAGATCAAGTGGAAGGATAAAGTAGCCGAGTGCTCCAATAATCAAGGTCTTTGCTTTGACCGGCACTTCGGGTTTTTGCAATGTATAGTAAAGTAATAGCACAGCATAGACAAGAGAGACACCAGCTTTTTGTGCCGTCTTTTTTAACTTTTCCCAAAAGGCATGATCATTAAAATGCTTCTTCGAACGCTTTAATAGTTCTTTTTTCTCAGAACGATTCATCATATCGCCTCCATCTACAGCATAGCCCTTTTCCCTTAGTTATACAAGATATCCGCTGATTCGACACATTCTACTGCTCTTTGTAAAACTTTTCAATTGCCTTATCGATGTACACCCATCCTTTATAAGACACATGAATCGTATCTTTAAAGAAATATGGATCGTACTCATGCTTAGTCAAATCCGCGACTTCATACCCATTATCTCGAATTTGACGATTGATTTTTTCATAATAACCTGTACGGCCTTCTTTCGGAAAACCGGTGTAGTCATACCACTTTCCGTTGACAGGAATCGTTACAAACAAAGGCTTTGCCCCTGCCTGTTTTAAAATATCAAGCATGATTTGAAAATCTTTGTATTCTGGTGATTCCGCATAAGAATGACCTTCACGGGAATCCTTCATCTTTTTCATGATCGGTTTCAGCTTGTGGTCAAACAGTTTTTGATTAATATAAAACGGGTTGTCCCCTGCTCTTTTCGCACCAAAAATGCTCGCTTCTTTTTCAAGCTCAGCCCATGTTTTTCCTTTGACTGAAGGAGACGGTTGAAGCTTGCGCTCATGCCCCGATCCAATCGTATAGTACATGTCTTTCTTTTGAAGCATGCCATAGTACATTTTCGCAATAGGAGAAATCGCGCCATAAGCGAACTTGTTCCCAGATAACTCTGCTTTAAAAAGCTCTGTAATCACCATGTCATTTTTGACTGCTTTAAACTTCATGATTCTTTTGATGAGCTCTTTTTTCACAGTTGGATCAATTTCTTTATTATAGGCGAGATTAAGTGCTTGAAGCGCTGAATAGTTAGGTGCAAAGTGATTCTCGTCAGATCCCCATTTCACAAACCACTGCGGGGACACGATAAATACAAGCTTCTTCCCTTTTAATTCATCCATATGCGCTGCAAAGTTCATCGCATGAATTAATGATTGCGATCCACCTTTTCCAATAAGATAAGGTGTAAACCCTTGAGGATTCTCATGAAAGAAATTCGAAGGGTGATATGGATCAAAACGTGATAGTTCAGAAGATCCATAGATCGGCAAATAAGTTGGATCTTTTAGCATTTCATCTTGTAAATAGAGCCCTTGGAACATCCCTGGATCTAATTCTGTGGCTGACTTTTGTAATTTGTCTTTTGGGATCAGGTGTGAGAGCCATGCATTTGGTACAAGAAGAACACCAATGAATAGAACAGCCGCTAAAATAAGCGGCCCAAAAAAACGCTTTTTCATTACTTCATCTCTGCCAGCTGCTCAGCAATATGATTCGGCGTATCCCACACATCACGATCGAATTCTGTAATCGGAACAGTGATTCCGAGTTGACTTTCAATTGCCATAAGCAGTTCTACTGTACCAAATGAATCAAGAAGCCCTTCTTCAAAAATCGCAATCTCTGGATTTTCTTTCACAACGTCGTCCTGACAAACCTCTGCAATAATACCGTATACTTGATTTTTAAATTCCATAATTTTCTACTCCCTTAATCATTAATGATGAAATGGTTTTCCTGAAAAAATATAAAATCCGAAACAAATCACATGGAATGTAATAATGATCGACACAACCATTGTGACCTTATTATCCGGCCACCACTTGTGCTTTTTATTCCATTTCTCAAATAAATTGTAACCGGACATGACAACTGCATGATATAGTCCGTAAATAATATATTGAAGGGCAAGACCATGCCAAGCACCCATCAATAGAAAGAGGACAAAGTACCCAATATTTGATACAGCCATTCGGTTCTTGATCCACTTCTTTTTAGTCATAAAGAACACAAATCTCATAAACACGTAGTCTCTGAACCAGAAGGACAGGGACATATGCCAGCGATTCCAGAAGTCTTTAATGTTTCGGCTGATAAACGGTTTATTAAAGTTCTCTGGTGATTTAATGCCCATAATATAACTCACACCTACAGCAAATGCTGTATATCCAGCAAAGTCAAAGAACAAATACATGCTGTAAGCATACATATACGTTAACTGCTGAACAAAGTGACTGCTGCTAATATGATGAATATTCATCAGAATATATGTGTGAATTAGATAACCAATAATGAACTTATATAAGAAGCCAATGAAAATTTTATGAATACCGGCATATAGAAGATCACTGTATGCTTCCTTTTCAGGCGGTGTATCCATATCTTTTTCAAATCGGCGGTAACGGTCAATCGGACCTGATGAAATCGTCGGGAAAAAGACAATGAAATAGACCAAACGGTGAATCGGAATTTTCTTCTTAATCAAGCCGTCTCTTGTCTCGATAATTAACTGAACACCTTTAAATGTTAAGTACGAGATCCCCAAAAAGCTCAGCCAGTTTATTGGCGGCGGCTGGTGCGGCTGATGAGTTAAAAAGAACGGTAAAATCTTAGACAGCACAAGCGGCAAAATAGATGCCACCACTGCTGCATAGAAAACAGATGCCTGATTCGCCTTTAACCTGTATGCAAGGTACAGGCGGATGATGAAGACTTGCCACACCGTGAACAAGAAGAGCAGCAGCGCGCCATGGGCATCCTTTGAGAAAATAAGTGCCAGCGCCACAACCGTTGCAAACATGTTGTAGCCCTGCATTCTTTTGCCGCGAAGACCAAGAATGATCGTCGGCAAAAGAAGAATACCAATTAGAATGAAGAAAAAGAATGAACTAAACGGAATCATAGAAGAACCTCTTTCGCGATTCTCTTACGGTCAACCTTCCCGTTTGGCGTCATGTACAGCTGCTCAAGATAGACAAACTTTCTTGGGATCATGTACGCTGGCAGTGAATCCGCCATTTCTTTCTTAATCGCGCTTGTCAGCTGATACTCTTTTTCAAATGAATGAGCTGCTGGAACAATCGCTGCAATCAAGTACTCAACATGACCGTTTGGCTGGAATGGCACAATCACACAAGCATTGACATAGGTTGTCTCGCTTACATGATATTCAATTTCTTCAAGCTCCATCCGGTATCCATGAAGCTTAATTTGATAGTCGAGACGGCCATGGCACGTAATTAAACCATCCTGCGCCACACCTGCGTCACCTGTACGGTAAGCAGGACGTCCTTCGTATTCAAAGAACACTTTATCTGTCAAGGCTTGTTCACCTAAGTAGCCTCTCGTGACGCTTGGCCCCACGATGACAATTTCTCCTTTTTCACCATCAGGAAGTGTCTTGCCTTCTTCATCTAAAATGACGATGTCTGTATCAGGTTTGGCATAGCCGACTGGTAAAGAATCGTGCTGATCAAGAATCGCCTGCGTCACTTCAATCGATGTGATCGCAACAGTTGCTTCAGTTGGACCATACGTATTAAAGACCTGCGCCTTTGGAAAACGCTCCAGAAGTGCACTTGCTACAGCTACAGGAAGCGCCTCACCGCAGAACAAGAAAACTTTCAGCTCAGGTAAAAGCTCCCCTGTAAAGGAAGGGTCCATTAAACACATTTGCACAAAAGAAGGTGTTGATGTCCACACTTCAACGTCAGATTGACCAAGTGCTGCAAACATATCCTTTGGCTTATTGACGAGATCTTTTACTAAACAGTAAAGCGTGCCGCCTGATTGAAGCGCTGGATAAAGATCCATCACTGATAAGTCAAAAGAAAATGGTGCTTGATTTAAGAATGTGCGTCCCTCACCAATTGGGAAATCCCGGCACATCCACTCTGTAAAGCTTTCTAAATTATTGGCTGTTACCTGAACGCCTTTCGGTTTTCCGGTACTGCCAGACGTATAAATAATGTAGAAAACATCATCTTGTTGAACCCACTGCGTGGCTGGCGGTGTTTCTTTTTCAAGTGCTAAAAGCGATGCCGCACTCTTCACTTCAATGTGTTCTTCTACATCTAATACATTCTGCTCATTTGCACATATCAATAGACTGGCTTTTGAGCTTTCAATGATTGAGACGATGCGCTCGACAGGTATCGAGATGTCGACCGGAATATAAGGTCTGCCTGATTTCACACTGCCTAAGAAAGATATCAGCATCTCTGGCTCCATATGACCGTAGACAATGACAGGTTCACTGCCAGCTGCGACTGCATCGATCGCACCAGCCATTTGGTCTGATAAATGCCAAAGCTCATCATATGTGATCGACGCCTGTTGAGAAACAAATGCTGGCTGTGTTGGTTTCGTTTGCTGGTATTCATGAATCGTTTGTAATAGTTTCATAATTTAATCTCCAATTAAAAATCGTTGTAAATGAATGATCCCGTATTTGCTGTGTGGAACCCGTAAATAAAGAACAATAATAGCAAAATAAGTAAGTAAAAGCTTGTATATCCTATCCATTTTACAGACTTATTTTCTGATAGCTTTTTGAATAGCATATTGATAACCTCTTTTCTTTTGACACTTATAGAGACGCATGACTCATTCAAAGAGTTTCATCTCAAAACATAAAAATTTTAAGAAATCATGAAAAAAAGATGAAGAATCGATTAACGTGTCTTTAGGCAAAGCTGTCTTATTGTAACAAAGATTTAATGTATTTGAAATGAAATCCGAGCTTAAATTTGCCTTAAAATTGCTGAAAGCTTTCGATAAGCAGCATATTCTTTTTTAGATTTATTCATTAACAGCTAAATAATTAAATAGAGTTTAATAGAGTTCCTTATTCATCTGAATTAAGTTACATTAAATCATATAATAATTAATCTTCTAAATGGGGGTCATCTATTGTCAAAAGGGCTTATTCATCATATTGAACTAAATGTTTCGAATTTAAAGAATTCGATTATTTTTTGGGGGTGGTTTTTAGAGGAGTTAGGCTACGAGCCGTATCAAACCTGGGAAAGCGGTCGAAGTTGGAAATTGGGAGAAACTTATATCGTTTTTGTACAAACGGAGGAACGATTTATGGACATACCCTATCATAGACGCAGGGCAGGTCTAAACCACCTGGCTTTTCATGCCAGTTCCAGGCAGCAAGTAGATGATATGACTGAAAAGTTAAAAAGCATGGGGGTTAAAATTCTTTATACCGATACACACCCCTTCGCAGGCGGCGATAAACATTACGCTGTTTATTTTGAAGATCCTGATAGAATGAAAGTTGAATTGGTGGCACCTTAATTTAGTTTGATTAGAGAAATAAAAGAACCCATGATTTCATGGGTTTCTCGTCATTGCATGATAAGAAAATCCGAAGGCAAGCGGGTTCTCGTTTTGATCTTATACACCTTACTTTTTTTAGTTGGAGAAAGAATATTCTTTCTTTTGCATATTTACCGCTTTATAATGCCTTTTTCATTAGGGAGGTTAATTTAAAAATGCCCTTCCAATGGAGGGCGGTGCTATTAACTATTTTCTTTTGAGTATTTCTTAATCAATGCTTCGCTAATCCTGCTTACGATATAGATCGCAACCGCTATAATCAGCATCAACGGAAACATGCTTAAACGACCGTCTGCAACATATACAATGATCCCCACAATGATAGCCACCACAATTGCCGTTAAAAAATGCTTCACCGCCATTTCACCCCTTTGTATAAATCATATACATTTTATTACACAAAAGATTTAATTGAAATGATTTCCATAAAATCAGCAAGTTTCATTTGTCCGCTCTTAAAGTAGATTGCTATCTCCCTATGTTGTTCGCACAATCTTCATATGTTAAAATCAACTAAAATATCTATTTAATGGATCAATCAGGAGGTCATTAAGTGTCACAGCAAAGCACGCCATCCAAAATGTTATTAATTACTTTACCCAGCGCTATGATTGCCCTTGTGATGATCTTAGGGAAAATTGATACACCTGTAACAAATGTTTTATTTTATCTTGTGGCTTTCAGTGTGATGGGTTTAGTTGTTGCAAGCTTAGTAAAAGACTACAGAAAAAAGAAAAATTAACTCCTCATCTTGGGAGCTGTCGTTTATGCAGCTCCCTTTCTTTATGTGGACGCTTAATTGCTTCGAGTACTAACAGAAAGTAAAGGAGAACGGAATGAAAACCCTTGATGTCATTGAGTTGAAGAATGGAATTGACCAAACGCTGAACAAGTTGAAGCAGCAAACACAGAATGTTAAGTCCCTAGAAAAACAAATCAATCAAATCATCTCCTTAGATAGCGCATTAAAGGGAGAAGCTGGACAAGCGATAAAAGATTTTTATATCGAGTGTCACATTCCTTTTTTGCAATTCTTTCAGATCGTCATTGAAGAATACAGTGGTGCACTAAAAAAGACAAAACAGGCACTTCATGCTTTTGAATCAAACCCGAATGGTTTTATCTCTCAATCATTCATTGAACACGAGCTTGACCAAGGGTTAAAAAAAGCCGAACGGACTATTTCTGATATTGTATCCGATGTGAATCAAGCCCTCAGCAGGGTCAGCCATATTGCGCATTTGCCTCATGTAGACGAATCTACTTTCCAACAAAGCTATCAAAAAGCTTGGCTTGAGACGTCCAAAACCATCGGACTACTTCATGCATTTGACAGAGAACAAACAAGTGCTCTAAATGAAACAAAAAGTTCCCTTCACACAATGAAGCAATACATAGATACTTTAAGCAAGATGTTCACTAGCCCGAAAATTGAAATTACCAGTTATCAAAAAGGCTCTATTTTCAAAGGTGGAAAAGAAGAAAAAATCAGCAGCAACATCAGCGGATTGAATGAAAAAATAGACAACCCTAAAGAAAATCCAATGACGATCATACTGAAGAAGCTGAATGATAAAGAGCGATCAAATGTGGATACGATTTTAAATAGGAAACCGTCTAATAAAAACAATCAAAACGCTGTGTTCGTAAATGGAAAAGTATATAATACAAATGAAAAGATTGACTTCGCAAATGCCAAAACAGTTGAAGTTATTCGAGATGGAATGCTATATCGGTTACGAATATCGGATCAAAACAAAGTGAATATTGAAAGCATCACAAAGATTTCCGACTTGAAACAAACCTCAAACATCTTAAATACAGCGGTTGAATTTACAGGAATAAATGATGCCATTCGAGTCATCACAGGAAGAGACCCTGTAACAGGTGACAAAGTCGCTGACATGGACCGTCTAGTATCAAGCTTGTACATGATACCCGGAGCTAAAATCGCTAAAGTTGGAAAATACGTTTTTAAAATAATGAAAGGAGAGAAAGTAGCCAAGAAGATTGTCAAAACACCTTCCTTCGGCAAACACTCCGTACCAAAAGGTCCTTATCGTGAAGTAAATGGTTTCCCAGCAAAAGTAAAACCAGGAGCTCAAGAAAAACATATTCCTGATGCACCTAACTATAAACAGGAGATAGCTAATGGAAAGAAAAAAAGCATCTTTTACGGTGACAATAAAAAAGCCCAAGAATTGCTTGATAAATATGCTGGTACAGGACACATCCCATCAAAAGGAAGAGAAGTTGTTAAATTTGATCACAAAATAGGTAAAGCATATGACTTAGAAACTGGAAAATATATAGAAACAGATAGAGGAACAATACATTACTCAAAAGATGGTGCTCACATAGTTCCAACAAAACCAATACCATAAAAAAGGATTGATACTCTTGGGATATAACTCTTTAATCAAAATATTAAATAAATATGGTGCCAACGATTTGCGATTAGAGTGGAAAAACGGATTACAGATTATCGGAAAACCAGATGCACTCTATGAAACAGATAATGGTCTAGAAGACGACGATATAAATTATACAGAATATTACGCAGTTGCCTTTATTGTCAAGGACATCATTGCCCACCCTACTCATAATGAAGGAAGGGTATGTAATTGGGTAATACAAGAAGGAAATTCTTATGTGGAAATTTCCCTTTATGATGATCCACCTAAGGCTGTATATTTAGTAGAAGGTCAAAAATTATGGGAATTTGACAGCGATGAATAACATTGAAAAGCCCCTCCGTGTCGGAAGGGCTTTCTTTTACTTCTGCTTTACTTCAACATATTTTGAAGCAGCTGTAATATAATGGTCTGATTTCAGTATGTACATTTTTGCCTCATTAACTGTAATCAATCGTGAATGCTTCACCCGACTTTACTTTTTTGTGCTTTGCTGACCAATTCGGCTTATCGTAGATACAAAACCATTTATCGTTATTCAGGATTAGAGAATTTTTCAAACTGTTGAGGAAGACGCGGTCTATGGCAAATCGTTTCTAGGGATTTAAGCTAGGGGGCCTTCACCTTCGATGCGAAGCTGATTCATGGCTCTTTCTAAATCTGCTTGTATTGAATCCATTTTCTTATAATGTTGATCAAGTAGACTCTTGTTCCTCGTCATTCGAATAGCATCATATAGCTTACTGATTTTGCTTTGCTGCTTTCTGATTTCCTCGTTTGTATAGTAGGAAGTGTACTCAGCTTTACATCTCAGACACACTAGCAGATGACGTTTGATACCACGACCTATCTTCATAACCCTAGAACCGAATCTAATAATAAATGTTGTTCCGCATTGATCGCATACATACTTTTGATTATCCATTCCCAAACCCTCCATCTTCTTTAGCGGTCTTCCTACTGTGACAGGACGCGCACAGCGGCTGCCAGTTAGTTGAATCCCAGAATAGTTTTTTATCTCCCTTATGTGGTTTGATATGGTCTACTACTGTAGCCGCAATACGTTTACCTTTTAACATGCAAGACTGACACAAAGGATGCTTTGTTAAATAACCGTCACGCGCTTTACGCCATCGGCTATTATATCCGCGACGTGCAGATGATTCACGGTGCAGATCGTATAAAGGCTTCAATTTATTATGCTGCTGGCAATATCCTTCGCGCGTTAGTTGAGGACATCCAGGTTCGTTGCATGGTTTCAATGGCTTTTTCATTTAATCTGATTCCCTCCACAAAATAAAAAGCACCCCAAAGGATGCTTATAGATACAAATATACATACATTCAAATATTTTTCTATTAAATACATTTCCTAAGAAAATTCAATATAAGATCATGAAATCTTTTGCAATCACTTATATTTAGATACACTCTATTTTGCTTTTTATTAATATTAAGGTTTAAAAAAATAATTGAATCTTCATCTGCTTTATTTCTTATAACACGATTATTGTGAACAATAATATTTCTAACCTTATTCCAGTGCCTTAATTTATTCCATTCAAGAGTATTTTTTAAATCTCTAACTTGAGCAATTTTAGTTAAATACAAAACAGCTCTTTCAATTCCATTTCCCGCTATATCTTTTAGATCAATCTTATAATCGTGCTTTGTTTTATGAGCATTACAAATTAAATTGAGAAAGTATTCAAAATCACCATACATTCCAGTAAATAACGCACTGGAAACAGAAGGAACTATAATGGGTTTTATTATAATATGCTGACCGTTTGAACTATTCATAGCACCTACATCTTCTTCACTTTTTTCATGAAAATAATTTAAGGTTGTTTCATAATTCTGAAATGTCGATGCAATATCCATGTAAACAGAAAACAAATCGCTCGATAACTTCCCTTTACTTACAGCATTTTGTATAAATGAAAACTGATCCAAGTTATTCTTCTCCTATCTTTTTTGTCAACAATTCAAGACCGTTTGGAACTTTTCAAATAATAACGATCTCTCAATGGAAGCCACTCTCCATTTATCACCTAATACCATCATAACCACTCTCAGACAAAATGCTTTGCCAAGATCGTGCCAAAAGTGTGCCATTTTTAAATATCGCTACCAAACCTATCTGTGCACAATTTAAAACCTCTCTTAAACTTTTGAAATTCATTGTCATTCATTGCTTTAACGTATCCTTGATAGCTCTTTAGAATCTGAAATGCTTCATAAATATCAATTCTTCTGTGATTATATCACTTTGATATTTTATGAGTTCATATTTAACTTTATTGAATTCGGTAAAGTTAAGGTGTTCAAAGGGCATAGGGCCAGGAGCCTTTTTGTGATTACTTGATCCAACTATAAAATCCAATTCAAAAACTTCACCTCTTAAGTAGTAGAAATTATCTTCAATTTCCCGCAAAATAAATTTTTCAATTATTTTCTTACTAAAATCAATAGCTTCTTTCTCTTGTTTCTTGAGTTTCTCTTCACTCTTTTTTATTTGAATCCTTGCACCACTATAACTAGCTACGGCAGTTAATACCCCCACCAATAAGGTTATAACTCCTCCAATAATTGCTATTAATACTTCATTATCCATTTGTTACACCTCTTCAATATTGTTTAATCCATTATGTAACACTACTTGTATAAATTAATATTTATCCACATTATCCACCAATTCACCATATCTAATATTGTGTCTAACTCAGGGAATTGCTAAATCCTTTGCCCCTGTTGCTGCTCAGTCATTTCCTTAAAATGAGTTGGACATTTTCTCGATATGGTGAGTTGATGAAAATAATCTCAAAAAAAGCCCACGTTTAATATCGAGGACTTTCAACTAACTCTATACACCTATTTCAATTTGATATGGTGCTTAGAATCCCATTCTCAAAATATAAATACTTATTCCCTTTATAAATCCACTGCTCCATAGTATGATCTGCTGTTTGAGTTTTGTTTATCTTTTCAGGCTTCCCCCATCCTTCAATTAATACTTCTTCTTTAGACATACCAACAGAAACACTTTGAGGACTATTAGTTCTCTCTTCTATCACAGTTGCTCTTTCCCTTATAGCAGAATACTTTTCTGCTTCTTCTATTTCCTTAATATTTTCTTGAATTTGATCATCTTTATCATTTTGCAAAGCATCTATGTGTTTTTTATTATTTTCTTGAGTTTGAAGAAAATCTAAATCTGCATGACTGTTTTTGTATTTTACTTTATCTAACATTGCATCAACATAAGTATAATCATCATAATTATCTAAACTCACTTTAGCACCTTTTAACTGTTCTAACTTTTTGTAAGCAGAAGCTATAAAGTAATAATCTTTTTTAAATTCATTTTGTAATTCCCCAGTCTCTTTAATAACATGATCAAATTCTTTATTTTTAATAAGATTAATGATTTTTTTGTCTTCACTAGAAAGATTATGCTGCTTTTTAGTCTCTTTTTCTTCACTTGATACTTTTTTTTTGTTATTACTACTAGACTTAGAACTACTCGAAACACTTTGATTAGAGCAACCAAATAATGTAACTATAAGTACAGATAAAACAAGAAATAATCTTTTCATTTGAAATCTCCCTATTATTTAAATTCAATTAAAACTAAATAAACCTTATTTAAAACTGGTTTTAGCTGCCGATAAATATTTAACACACAGATAAGATCGTTAGAAAAAGCATAACGATGGATGCTTTATTTCGTGAATATAAACCTATAAATCATTTATATATCACCTCCATCTTTCTATCGACAGAAAACAAATAAATGAAATGGTTTGCAAAATTTGTCGAACAAAAAACGCGTTTTCGTTTGAACAGATGAGCCTATAAGCCGAAATCGTCCATTGTTTTATCCATTGTGTCTTGTGTGATCCCGATATATCTCAGTGTAATATCCGGGCTTGAATGGTTGAATATTTCTTGCAGCAAGGCCACATCCTTGAATTTTTTATAATGCCAGTAACCAAACATTTTCCTTAGTGTATGTGTCCCTATGCTATCGAGGCCAACATACTCCGCTGCCTCTCTCAATATATTGTATGCACTGCTGCGGCTGATAGGCTTGTTTAGCCCCTCTCTGCTTCTAAATAAGCTTACTGAAACCCTTCAAATAACTCCTTCACAAGTTTATTCATTATTAATACTTGGATTAGCAGTAAACAACATAGATATTAAAAGGGAATAAGTACGTTTGGAGGGAATTCAATGACACAAGAATCTGATGAGCGTAAGTTGCAACAAATAAAACAAATGCAACAGATGTTTCTAGAGAAAATGAAAACTCAACCTTATCCCATGTACCCTAATTACGGAAAAATCACACGCTATGAAGAAATCCCAATTAATTTACCTGAACAACGTCAACTTCGGCATCCTGGTGTAGAAGGCTTAATGGTACCACTTCCAATTATTGAAAATACAAATTACAAAGGGAGTGGTAAGTTAGCGGGAAAAGTTGCTCTTATTACAGGAGGGGATAGCGGTATTGGTGCAGCCGTAGCCATTGCCTTCGCAAAGGAAAGTGCTGACGTTGCGATTGCATACTTAGATGAACACGAAGACGCTAATAGAACAAAAGCAAGAATTGAAGAACTTGGGCAACGTTGTTTATTGATGCCAGGAGACTTGCGAGATAAAAGGCAATGTATCACCATTGTAGAGAAAACAGTAAAAACCTTCGGACGTCTAGATATTCTATGTAACCACGTTGGTATCCAATTTCAACAACCCAGCCTGCTTGACATTACAGACGAACAATTCGATGACACCTTTAAAGTCAACATATACTCACATTTTTACACAACCAGAGCAGCGCTTCCTTACTTAAAACCAGGCAGTTCTATTATCGGTACTTCTTCAGTCGTAACGTATGTAGGTGAGCAGCAAATGATTGATTATACAGCCACAAAAGGTGCAATTGTTGGTTGGACACGTGCTTTGGCTAAAAATCTTGTAAAACAAGGAATTCGTGTAAACGCCGTTGCTCCAGGTCGAATCTGGACGCCACTCATTGCAGCAAGCTTCTCGTCAGACCAAGTGGCTGTATATGGAGCGTTTAACCCAATGGAACGAGTTGCCCATCCATTTGAACTCGCACCAACATTTGTTTATCTAGCTTCTGATGATTCACGTTTTGTTACAGGTCAAGTGCTGCATGTTGACGGTGGGGAATCCACACATTCCTAATATAAGGAGGTCATTGGATTGAGGTATGAATTTAATCCAGAAGTAGAGTTATTACTTGTGAATCATTCAATGAAAAAAGTTACTATGGTTTATATGGAGCATTCATGGCCAATGTCTGAAATTGGACGTAGACCGCCTTATTATTGCTACCCAAATTATGAACTGAATTATCCAATCATTTAAATAAATCGCAGTTATTCAGGAACGGTTAGGGCATACAAAAATGGATACAACTATGTCAATTTACGCTTCTTTGAAACAAAAACAGGGAACGGAAATACTTAAAATAAACCCGCTCTCAAAACCCTGTTTTGAAGCGAGTTACGAATTTATGTTCCAAAGAACAAAAGAGCCTGAAACCCTTTATTAAATAAGGGTTTCAGGCTCTTTTAAAGTACGTCCCAGGAGAGATTCGAACTCCCGACCGACGGCTTAGAAGGCCGTTGCTCTATCCTGCTGAGCTACTGGGACATGTTGTTATGTATTGTGCTTTGGTGTATTACCTCAGCGACAAGATTTATTATATTACTATTGTTCTTTAAAGTCAACGGTTTTTCGAAAGTTTTTTCATAAGGGGCAAATGCTGCACCCTTATGAAATACCTTCCAATGTGACAGTGTTTTCGAGGTCTTGTATGGCCTGACCTTCGTCCGTGAAAAACTGTACGTTTGCTTCGCTTCCATCTAGTGTCAGTATAGCATAGCTGCGCTCTTTTCGCACTCTTGGCAAGTGCACGCTGCCTGGGTTAATGAGGAGTTTTCCTCTTAGCAGTTCACTGCCTGGAATGTGCGAGTGGCCAAAGCAGATAATGTCTGCGCCCAGCTCTTCTGCACGGTAGTAGACTTGAAGCAAGGATTGTTTGATGCCATGCAGATGTCCGTGAGTGAGAAATAGTTTTCCGCCTCCATCAAGTGGGAGCAGGAGCTCTTCTTCAAAATCGCCCATAAAGTCACAATTTCCTTTGACGACTTTGTATCCTTCGAGTGCTGGGTGGTTCGTTTCGAGTTCTGAATCTCCGCAGTGAATCATCATGTCAACTTCAGCCTCATGCCGTTCGGCAATGGTTTGAAGTTCGTCTGTGAGTCCATGACTGTCACTAATGATGAGTATCTTCATGGCTTCATTCCCCCTTATTCATTTGCGTCTAGCAGTGATGAAAGCTTTTGAAGCGCGACCGCTCGATGGCTGATCTTGTTTTTCTCCTCTGGTGATAACTCGGCCATCGTCTGGTCTTTGTCTTTGACGATGAAAATTGGGTCGTATCCGAAGCCATTTTCGCCGATAGGTTTTTCAGCGATGAAGCCTTCTACTGATCCTTCTACCGTCTTTGTTTCTTTTCCCGGTATGCTGACAGCAAGGGCACATCTGAACCTGGCTGTGCGGTCTTCTTTTTCAATGCCTTGAAGTTCGCTCAGCACTTTTTCCACATTCTCCGCATCGTCTTTATGCTCACCTGCGTATCTCGCTGAATACACGCCAGGTTTTCCGCCCAGATAATCAATGGACAGACCGGAATCGTCTGCAATGACCATTTCACCTGCTTTGGCTTGAATGGCCTCCGCTTTGATGATGGCATTTTCTTCGAAGGTTTGTCCTGTTTCTTCAATTTCTTCAGTAAAGCCAATGTCTGCTAGTGTTTTGACCGTGAATCCTTTTGGCTCAAGAATGGCTTTGAATTCTTTCGCTTTGCCCGCATTGTGCGTTGCAATGATGGCTGTTTTCATCCTGATCAAACCCTTCTCTTTATTCGATGACTTCTCCTGTTACTGCTTTTTGCTTTTCGATTAATTCTTTGATGCCCTTTTCGGCTAAATCAAGCAGTCCGTTTAGCTGTTCTCTTGAGAATGTCGCTTCTTCGCCTGTTCCTTGAAGTTCAACAAAGCGACCAGCGCCTGTCATGATGACATTCATATCTACTTCAGCAGAAGAATCTTCTTCATAGTTTAAATCTAACAGAAGACCTTGCTGAGAATCAATTCCGACGGATATCGCCGCTAAATAATCAGTAATCGGGTTTTCTTTGATGACTCCTTCAGCTCGTAGCTTTTGAATCGCAAGTGTCATGGCAACAAAAGCACCTGTGATGGATGCTGTGCGTGTGCCGCCGTCTGCTTGAATAACATCACAATCAATCCAAATGGTGCGTTCGCCAAGCTTTTCTAAGTCAACGACTGCGCGGAGTGCTCGTCCAATTAAACGCTGAATCTCCATCGTACGTCCTGTGACTTTTCCTTTAGATGATTCTCTTATCGTTCTTTGTGCAGTTGCTCTTGGAAGCATGCTATATTCTGCTGTAATCCAGCCTTTTCCTTCTCCTCTTAAAAAAGGAGGTACGCGGTCTTCGATCGATGCGTTACAAATCACCTTCGTATTTCCCGCTGAGATTAAGACAGAGCCTTCTGGATGTGTGATGTAGCCTGTCTCTATTTCAATTTTTCTCAATTCGTCATATTGTCTTTCATCTAATCTCATGTTTTACCTCCGTTACGATATACATTCCTCGCGGGTGCCAGCGGGGTTCTCCTACTAACTTTGACAACCTCAGCTCGTTCTAATCGCTTGGAATAAAAAAGAGGCAGCGAATATGCATGCCTCTTTTTCTTCATTATATCAATGTATGACGTTAAAAACTACCTGTATTCACTTGTTCTGGTCGTGAAACCGGCTTTGTGAGCTCTGCTCCTTTTTCGTTCACAAGCTCAGCCTTGCCGTTCACCTTGACAGATACGCTTTTGACGTCCGGCAGCTCGGTTAATGTGAGCACAATGCTATCAAGAACTTTTTGTGAAATGACCTTTTTCTTTTCATCTGCACTGCCAAAAATAGATTCGTTGAAATCAAGTGTCACATGGCCATCTTTTACTTTTGGTACATCATTCAGCTTCACATCTTGATCAAAGTCTGTAAGCAGATGGCTTTTTTTGCTTGGTCCAGAAACGAGCTCATCAATCGCTGCTGTAATCGGATCATCCTCGTCTTTTGGCGCTCTTTTGGTCACCGGAACGTAGTACGTCTGTTCATCAGATTCAGCTAAATAGTAAACCGTCACTGGCTTTGTCGCTGTCATATCAGCAGCAGCCTCGTGCTGGATATTAATACCGTCTTCTCTGCTTAAATCATCTGAGATAGGTGTACCGTTCACTGGCATTTCTTTTAGTTCATGTCCATTCATCTTCAATTTGACTTTGGCTATGGAATCAAACTGAGTTAACGTCCAAGTGACAGATTGCAAAATCCGCTGCTCGTCTTCTTTTTTATAGTTTTTAAATTCATTTGAAAAATCCACAACCGCCGTTCCATCTTTAATATCGACAGATACGCGCGTATCCGCTGGCAGCACTGCTCTGAAGCCATTCGGCATTAAGTTAGAAATAGGTCCCCCGTCCACGAGATATTCAAGGGTTTGTTTGGCACTTCCTTCATTTTTCGGCAGTGGAATGGATTGAGAGACGACATACCCGTTTTTATCAATTAAATATAATTCTCTCATGACCGTATCTGCCTGTTTCTCTTCTTTTCCTTCTTTGGCTGTTTGTTTATCTTCTTTATTTTCTTTCACATATGTGACGTTTTGTGGTGGATCAATCTCTGTTTTCGCTTGGTCTGTTTGAAACAATCCGCATCCTGACAAAAGCATGGCTGACGCGATACACGTAACAGCTGCTGTAGATCCTTTTTTCAGCATACTTCACCCTCCTCTAGTAGTTTGTACTACTATGTATACGAGCTCCCCCAGAGGATTAGACCCTTTTCATAAAAAAATAACCCACTTCAAATAGAAGCGGGTTATTGCTGGTAGATGTGTTCAAGTGACACGGTTTCGACCTTCCCTGGCAGGTAGCCAAACCAGTCACGAGCGATGTTTTGAAAATTTTGCTGCTGCCCTGTTGTGTAAAATGTATGGACAGGCGTTTCTTTAGAAGTATTTAAAAGCCCTTTATATGAAAGAATCGTACTTGCTTCTCTCGCTGTCTCATCTCCTGATGAAATGATGCTGACATCACTGCCCATAAAGCGCTGAATCGGCTCTTTTAAAATCGGATAGTGTGTGCAGCCAAGAATAAGTGTATCAATTCCTGTTTCTTTCATCGGTTCAAGGGAATCTTTCACCACTGCCTCTGCTGTCTGATCTAAAAACGTACCGCTTTCCACAAATGGAACAAGGAGCGGACACGCCAGACTTTGAACCGTTAGACCTGCTTTTAGTGACAGCAACGCTTCTTTGTATGCCTTGCTTTTGATCGTATTGATTGTGCCAATAACGCCAATATGCTGGTTATTTGTCACCTTGATCGCTGTACGGGCGCCAGGCTGAATGACGCCAATGACCGGAATATCAAGCGTTGCTTTGATTTCATCTAGTGCGATCGCCGTTGCTGTGTTGCATGCAATGACGAGCATTTTAATATGGTGGTGTTTTAGTAAGTAGTGTGCCATTTCCCACGTATATTGAAGAACTTCTTCTTCTTTCCGCGGGCCATATGGACATCGTTTTGTATCGCCTACATAAATAATTTTTTCTTTTGGCAGTTGTCTCATGATTTCCTTTGCAACGGTTAAACCGCCGACGCCGGAATCAATGACGCCGATTGGTTGATCCAACAAAATCGCCTCATTTTCTTTTCATTTGCTGCTGTAGTTTCGTTAAGGATTGGTTGAAAACGATGGCTTCTTCTTCTGAGAAAGCCCCTAGAAGTTCACTGACGTATTCTTGGCGTTTAGCAATCACTTCTTGAATGATCCGCTCGCCTTCAGGCAATAAATGAATGCGAACCACGCGGCGGTCAGATGGATCTTTCACCCGTTCGACAAGTTCACTTTTTTCCATTCTATCAATTAAATCAGTGGTTGTGCTGCAAGCCAAGTACATCTTTTGTGACAGCTCGCCTATTGTCATATCTCCGAATTCATAAAGCCACTGAAGCCCGATGAATTGTGGAGGTGTAATCGTATATTGATTGAGGATTTCTCTGCCTTTTTGCTTAATAATTGCGGCAATGTGGCGCAATGATTTTTCAATCTCTGCAACATGGCCTGATTCATTCGTTTCCATTTTATTGATACCTCACTATAGCATCTCACTTTGATTAAAACGTATATGTCTATTTTCCTCGTTTTTTAAAGAAAATGCAAGAAGAGACTCATGGAAACTATATAGAAATAACCGGTTCCTTCCCGATATGGAAGGAAAACCGGCTGACTTTAGAGCTCTAGCTCACCCATACGCAGAAGCTCGACTACGGCCTGTGAACGGCCTTTGACTCCTAGCTTTTGCATGGCATTCGAAATGTGATTTCGAACAGTCTTTTCGCTAATAAAAAGCTCGCTTGCAATTTCTTTAGTTGTTTTATCTTGGACGAGCAATTCGAATACTTCTCTTTCTCTTTTGGTTAATAGCGGCTTGGATTGAAACTCTTTCTCCTTCAAGTATTGTAACCCTCCTTGCTAAGGTGAGAGCTCTAGTCTCTATAGAATGGGATTCTGTATAGTCGAGATATCATATGCCGGGTGCCTGAGGTAGGTGACGTTAAAATCAAGAAATCCCGCATATCAGCGTCCAATTTCTGCGCTTTCCTCCACGCAAAAAAGGACGAGTCTCCTCCCCGAGACATCGTCCTTTTTTGCGTAGTATTTAAAAGATTGAAATGGCGCCTGTTAACAATGCAATAAGTGTTGTAAAAAGGGCAGTTAACACGGTCCATAGCAGTGCATATTTTTGCAAATCACCAATATCTTTGTTCAGCATACTGACAAGCAGCAGTGTTGAAGCTACAAGCGGACTCAGTAAGTGAACAGGCTGCCCTATGATAGAGGCACGTGCAATTTCCACCGGATCAATCCCATAAGCTGCGCCGGCTTCAGCCAAGATTGGCAGCACTCCGAAATAGTAAGCATCGTTTGAGAGCACAAATGTAAATGGCATACTCGTCAAAGCAACAATCAGCGGGAAAAATGAGCTGTAGGAATCCGGAATCATGTAAATGACCAAATTGGCAATGGACTCAACCATTTTTGTTCCAGAAAAAATCCCTGTGAAAATTCCTGCTGCAAATACAAGTGTGATAACCGTTAATGCGTTTCCTGCATGAGATAAAATTCGCTCGCGCTGATCTTCAACCTTTGGATAGTTGATCATCAGAGCGATGACAAATCCAATTAAGAAGAGTACAGGAATTGGTATGATATCCATGACGAGTGTGACCATGACAGCAACTGTAAGGAAGAAGTTAATCCAAATCAGATTCGGTCTCTTGATATCAGCTACTCCATCTTCAATTGATGCAGCCAATTCAGGAGAAATGGACGGCTCTTCTTTGTACTGAATCTCTGCAATCCCAATCCGTTTTCTTTCTTTTTTCCCAAGTACATAAGCAGTAAAAAGTATAAAAAGACCGCCTCCAACCATCGTTGGGAGTAATGGAATGAAAAATTCGCCTGCATCTAATCCAAGCGCCGCGATTGCACGAGTAGCTGGACCGCCCCATGGCGTCATTCCGCTCATAATTCCTAATGATAATAATGAAATTGTTCCTAAAATTAATGGGTTCATCCCAATTCTTAAGAAAAGTGGCAGCATAGCTGATACGGTAATCATGTACGTTGTTGTTCCATCACCATCTAATGCAACAAGCATAGACAAAATCGCTACCCCAAAAGCAATTTTGACAGGATCACCTTTTACAATACGTAGAATGAGTTTAATCAGAGGATCAAACAATCCAGCATCCAGCATGACACCGAAGAATAAAATCGCAAATAACAATAAAGCAGCTGATGGTGCAACAGTTTTCAGTCCATCAAGCATCATGTCCCCTAACCCTTTGTTAAAGCCGCCGATCAATGCAAATATGATAGGTACAACGGTTAGAGCCACCACCGGATGCATACGTTTTGTCATAATGAGAAATGTAAATGTCAAGACCATCAAGATCCCTAAAATAGCTAGCACTTTATATCCCTCCATCCTCTTCTTTACATGATCTGCAAGCGCCCCTTTGCACTTGCGATCTATATGTTAGCGCTTTCTATTTCAAGGATATAATAGCTTTTTTTATAATGAAAATATCGATTTTTTCGTATATTCAATAAATTTCTTTTATAATCAACCTTGCTGATTTCTTAAAAACTCAATGAACGCTTTCACCACAGACAAATGAAGTGAGTCTGGCTGGTACATGAGCCATGTATCTCTTAAAACAGGCTGTCCATCTTTATACGAAAGTCCTTTTACAAATAACTCATCACTTGGTCTGAGGCAAATTTCTGGGACAATGGCATAGCCTAAACCATGCTTCACCATTTCTTTTGATGTATCCTGACGGTCTGTCTCCATCGTGACAAGCGGAGGCATTGTGAATGTTTCCTGCCACCATCTGTTAATCAGCCGTTTTAATGAACTGTCTGTATGATAGTCAATGAGCGGCAGATTCGGGAGATCCTTTAGCTGAATTTCTGATTTTGAAATGATGCAAAGACGCTCTTTATCAAGCAAAAAACGCTCTCCATTCCAGTCATAATCGCCTCTTAAAATCCCTAAATGCACACTTGATGTTCCTAATAAATCCATTACCTTTGTGCTCCAGCCTGTGTTGACCATAAATTGAACATGTGGATACTGCTTAGAAAATTCTTTTAATATTTCTGGCAGTTTATACTGGGCAAAGTTACTTGAGACCCCTAACCGAATCGTTCCTTTGACCTTTTTTTGCATATTGAGCATGCCATCTTTCGTTTGCTGCAGCTGTTTGAGCATGTCATTTGCGTATTTAGCCAAGTATTCGCCCTCTGATGTAAATTCAATTCCTCGTTTTCTTTTAAAGAAAAGTTTCATATCAAACTCCTCTTCAAGCTGTTTCAATCGATAGCTTAAGGCAGGCTGAGAGACAAATAATTTTTCTGCCGCTTTTGTGATGTTCTTTTCTTCATAAAGTACCTTTAAAAACCGCCAATCTTTTTCATCCATTGTATGCCCTCCTTTTTTACTAATTATAAAATATTTTTATTGATTTCTCTCAAAATAATGTATTTAACTTATTTCTTATTATACTTTACCATTTTGGTTAGATAAACAGTTAATTAAAAATTGAGGGTGAGAGTCATGAGAAAAGTTCCAATCACAATCATGCGAGGCGGTACAAGCAAAGGAGTATTCATTCACGCTGACAATGCACCATATGAACACGATGAGCTCGAGGCATTTCTATTAGACATTATGGGCAGTCCTGACCGGCTGCAGGTCGATGGGATCGGCGGCGGTAATTCTTTAACAAGTAAAGTGGCCATTATCGATAAAGCCACACGCCCGGATGTGGATGTGAACTATACATTTGCACAGGTCAGTATTAATGAGAGATATGTCGACTTTAAAGGAAACTGCGGGAACATCTCATCAGCCGTTGGACCATATGCGATCATTAAAGGACTTGTTCAAGCAGTTGAGCCCATTACGACTGTACGTATCCTCAATACCAATACAAATAAAGTCATTACGGCAGAGGTCGAAGTTGAAAATGGGGAAGTAAAATTTGAAGGACAGGCAGAAATTCCAGGCGTAAAAGGAACTGGTTCTCCCATTTATTTATCCTTTGAGAAACCTGAAGGAGCTGTCACAGGTAAAACCTATCCGACTGAAAACAAAATTGATACGATTCAAACAAAGTTTGGGGAGATTCCAATCTCGATCGTTGACATTGCAAATCCAATTGCCTTTATTCGCGCGAAAGATATTCAATTAAAAGGAACTGAATTACCTGAAGAGTTTACAGACGAATTACTGGATGATTTAGAAGAAATTCGTTCTCTCGCTGCTGAAATGTGTCACTTTGCACCAAAAGAAATGGCCACATTACAGTCTCCAGCTGTTCCAAAGCTTGCGCTCATTAGCGAGCCTGCTGATTATGTAGATACAAATGGAATCTTGAGACGAGCAGAAGATATGGACATCATCGTTCGTATGCTATCGATGCAACGACCGCACCAAGCACTTGCCATTACCGGTTCTGTCTGCGTGACGGCCAGCTGTTTCTTGGATGAAACGCTTCCTTCTCAGCTGTTCCAAGGTCAAGATGACACCCTTCGTATTGGGCATCCTGCCGGGATTATGCAAACGGAAATTGACATCTCTCAAAACAGAGTCAAAGTCATTCGAACTGCAAGAGAAATTCTAGACGGAGTTGTTTTCACAAAACAAGATTATGTGATTCAGCCTCAGATTAAAAGAGAAGCTTAAAGCAGACGAGAATATAGTCTGCTCAGATTGTTGACAAAGGGCTAAAAGGGTTTTCTTTTAGCCCTTTGTCTTCTATTCAGCGTGATAGAAAACCTTTGAAGTCTAGGAAGGACGAGCACAGGAGCGGAGCGAATGTGACATTCGTGAGTACCGGAGCGCAGACCTGACAACGAATGCGAGGGTTTGTCTACACGCTGAGCAGACGAGAATATCGTCTGCTTTTTTTAATGCTGAAGCGGTGCATCTATATCTCCGGCAGAATGAGCTTTTATCTGCCCTTTCTCATCTTTGAGCTGGAGATGACCGTAGCTGTTGACTCCGTAGCAAATGCCCTCTTCCCATGTTTGTTTTTCACGGTCTAACGAAATCCGCAGCGGTTTATGAAGACGATATAACCGTTTGTTATAGAGGGAAGTGAGTGTTTCAAACCCTTCATTCTTCCAGCGTGTATGATATTTTTCAAAAGCGGCGGCAAGTTCCTTCACAAGCTGATCGGCATTCACCTCTGTAAGCTCTGATAGGCAAATGGTTTTGTACGGAACATGCTCCGGCTTTGTCTTCACATTGATGCCAACCCCGATATAAATGGCGGTACGGTCCGCTTCAATCAATGTGCCTGATACCTTTGCTTCATTGATGAGAATATCATTTGGCCATTTGATCGCCAGCTGATCCTCAGCCCTGATGAGAGGTTTGAGTACATCGTAGATCGCTAGTGCCGTCAGCGGAGCAATCGTTGACTGGGTGGAGAGTTCTTCTGGCGGCAAAACTGTCATGGTCAAAGCGACATTCCCTGCAGGTGTTTCCCACGGTCTGCCTAGCCTGCCTCTTCCTTCTGTCTGCTGATGTGCATAGACAGCAAATGAAGGTTTTTCTCCTTGCTGAATGAGCCTTTTCGCTTCATTATTTGTACTATCAATGGTGTCATATTGAAAAATCTTCATGTGTTCTCCTTTTGTTCTTCTTGATATGATCTTTTTATTATAACAAAATGAAGCTTACACGTTGCTGAGGCTGCATGCTACCCATTTCGCTGAGCTTGAAATGTCTCTTTTTCTTCCTCTGTAAATGGGACAGATGCGCCTGTTTCTTTATTAATTTGCACCATGGTGACTGAGCCTGTAAAGCATGGTTCCTGCTGCTCGTTTTCTCCTAAATAATGAAGGATAAGTGAGCTTGATCCGACTTTTTCCGGCTTTACATACACACGAAGCCGCTCCCCAATCTCCACCTGTTTGATGTAATCACATTGCAGATTTGCCACGACTGTAATCGTCTCTCTCACACGTTTCATTCGTTTATCCACAATTCCTGTTTTTTGAAAAAAGGCAATCCGTGCTTCTTCAAAATAGACAAAAGGGGTGACATTGTTCATATGGCCGAACATATCCGTTTCTGAAAAACGGACAGTCGTTTCGACATAAAATCGAAAGGATGCTCTCCATTCTTCAAATGGTTCCTCAATATATGATGGAAGTCTCACTTCATCATCTCCTTATTCATCAATAAACGCCCCTCCCATATTGGAAGAGGCGTTTATTTTGTGTTCCATCCAGCCTCTTGTAAACACTCATCATGATTGGCAAAGAGGACTGAATGTGATGTTATTCTGCGTGATCGCTTCCGAAGAAGTTACGGAAAGCTTGTAATGTTGTATCTCGGTTAAGTGCTGCAATTGACGTTGTCAGCGGGATTCCTTTCGGACAAGCCTGCACACAGTTTTGAGAGTTCCCGCAGTTCGCAAGACCGCCGTCTCCCATAATTTCTTCTAGACGGTCAGACTTATTCATCGCACCTGTCGGATGTGCGTTAAATAGACGAACTTGCGAAAGCGGAGCAGGGCCCATAAAGGAAGACTTATCATTTACGTTTGGACAAGCTTCAAGGCAGACACCACATGTCATACATTTAGAAAGTTCATACGCCCATTGACGTTTTTTCTCAGGCATTCTTGGTCCAGGTCCAAGATCATATGTGCCATCGATCGGCACCCATGCTTTTACTTTTTTCAAGGAGTTGAACATGCGGCTTCTATCAACCTGCAAGTCTCTCACGACCGGGAATGTCTTCATCGGCTGAAGACGGATCGGCTGATCTAACTGGTCAATCAAGGCTGTACATGACTGGCGTGGTTTTCCATTAATGACCATAGAACAAGCTCCGCACACCTCTTCAAGACAGTTCATGTCCCAGTTGATCGCCGTTGTTTTTTCACCTTGTTTATTGACCGGGTTACGTCTAATTTCCATGAGTGCAGAAATGACGTTCATATTCGGACGGTAAGGGATTTCGAATTCCTCATCATAAGGCTTTCCATCTGCTGTATCTTGACGTGTGATTATGAAATGAATTGTGTTTTTTTCACTCATCTTATTTCTCCACCTTTTTCTTCGAGTAATCTCGTTTACGAGGTGCAATTAACGATACATCGACGTCCTCATAGTGGAATGCAGGCTTTTGATTTTTTCCTTTGAACGTAGCCATCGTTGTTTTAAGGAATTCTTCATCGTTTCTTTCTGGGAATTCCGGTTTATAGTGTGCGCCTCGGCTTTCATTCCGGTTATATGCCCCGATCGTAATGACTCTTGCCAGTTGTAGCATGTTGTCAAGCTGACGCGTGAAGGCAGCGCCTTGGTTGCTCCATGATGCGGTATCATTGATGTTGATCTTCTTGTAGCGCTCCATTAGTTCTTCGATCTTCTCATCTGTTTTTAAGAGTTTGTCATTGTAACGAACCACTGTAACGTTATCCGTCATCCATTCTCCAAGCTCTTTATGAAGCACGTACGCATTTTCTGTTCCGTCCATGCTGAGGATGTTGTCCCATTTCTCCTGCTCTTTCTTCACGGCGCTGTCAAATAGTGCAGAAGAAAGGTCTTCTGCAGATTTTTCAAGACCGCTAATGTACTTCACCGCATTTGGTCCAGCGACCATTCCGCCGTAAATCGCAGAAAGAAGTGAGTTTGCACCAAGTCTGTTTCCGCCGTGCATTGAATAATCACATTCTCCGGCAGCGAATAGACCTTTGATATTCGTCATTTGATCATAATCGACCCATAATCCGCCCATAGAGTAATGAACAGCTGGGAAGATTTTCATCGGCAGCTTACGCGGGTCGTCACCCATGAATTTTTCATAGATTTCAATGATTCCGCCAAGCTTAATATCAAGCTCTTTTGGATCTTTGTGAGAAAGATCCAGATATACCATGTTCTCTCCGTTGATGCCAAGCTTTTGCTCGACACATACGTCAAAGATTTCACGCGTTGCGATGTCACGTGGTACAAGGTTCCCGTATGCTGGGTATTTTTCTTCAAGGAAGTACCAAGGCTTCCCGTCTTTATATGTCCAAACACGTCCGCCTTCACCACGAGCCGATTCACTCATAAGACGAAGCTTGTCATCTCCTGGGATCGCTGTTGGGTGAATTTGAATGAATTCTCCATTTGCATAATGTGCACCTTGCTGATAGACGATAGATGCTGCAGATCCAGTGTTAATCATAGAGTTTGTTGATTTCCCGAAAACGATTCCAGGACCGCCTGTTGCCATGATGACTGCATCTGAACGGAAGGATTCAATTTCCATTGTCGTCAAATTCTGCGCGACAATCCCGCGGCATACTTCCTCGTCATCTAAAACAGCGCCAAGGAATTCCCAGCCTTCATATTTCGTGACAAGTCCTGCTACTTCATAGCGGCGAACCTGCTCATCCAGTGCGTATAATAGCTGCTGGCCTGTTGTAGCTCCAGCAAACGCTGTACGGTGGTGCTGAGTTCCCCCGAAGCGGCGGAAGTCCAATAATCCCTCTGGTGTTCTATTAAACATAACACCCATACGATCAAGTAAGTGGATAATGGACGGTGCTGCTTCACACATTGCCTTTACTGGCGGCTGGTTGGCTAAGAAATCTCCGCCGTATACAGTGTCATCAAAATGCTCATAAGGTGAATCCCCTTCACCTTTTGTATTGACCGCTCCGTTGATTCCGCCCTGTGCACATACAGAATGCGAACGTTTCACAGGTACGATTGAAAATAGTTGAACAGCTGTTCCCGCTTCTGCTGCTTTAATAGTTGCCATGAGACCAGCTAAGCCGCCTCCGACAACGATGATGCTAGAATTACTCATTGTAGCCCCTCTCCCTCTTCTACTAATCTATTTCCTCTTAAACAAAAGCGAAAATTGCTCTTAGCCCTACATATGAAAGCGCTATAAATATACCTAATGTCACATATGTGGAGATTCGTTGTGAGCGTGGTGAAACGGTAATTCCCCAGCTGACAGCAAATGACCACAAGCCATTAGCAAAGTGGAAAATAGTAGATAAAACGCCGACAATATAGAAACCTAGCATAAATGGAGAGCTTAAAATATTCGCCATCATGTCATAGTTGACTTCAGCTCCAAGCTGAGCTTGAATTCGTGTTTCCCATACGTGCCAAGAGACAAAAATCAATGTGATAATACCTGAAATCCTTTGCAATCTGAACAGCCAGTTTCTTAAGTAACTGAAGCGAGACGTGTTGTTTTGTGCCGTAAAGGCTATGTACACCCCATAAACAGCATGATAGATCAGTGGTAAGAAAATCACGAACAGCTCAAGTGCATATCTGAAAGGAAGCTGTTCCATAAAGTGTGCAGCTTTGTTAAACGCCTCTGGTCCATTTGTCGCAAAGTGGTTAACCACTAAGTGCTGTATTAAAAATAGACCGACCGGAATGACGCCAAGCAAAGAATGCAATCTCCGATAAAAAAATTCTTTGTTCCCCGACATTACTTTACCCCCTAGTAAAAAAAGTGCAATTGCTTGAAAATTGTCTTACCCCCGCTTCTTTCAATTGTAAGCACTTTATTCAAATTTATTGACAATTTCATTTTACTCCTATGTCAAAAAAGCGTCAAGAAACCGCGTACATAAATTAAAATTTTCCGAAATTTAAAAGTTTTAAATCAAAATTCGTTTTACTACAATAAGAATTTCTTAGACTTCAGGGAAAACTCTGTCATCATATGCCCACATAAGCTATAATAAATTGTTGAAAGAGGGGAGCCGTACAATGAATAAATTCGAATCTAACTTAGAACAGCTAAAAGAAATTGAAGTCAATGGATTTGCCTACGAGCTGATACGCGAAGTTCTGCTGCCTGATATTCTTGGTCAGGACCATTCATCTATGATGTATTTTGCGGGTAAACTGCTTGCTCGTAAATTTCCTCAAGAATCATGGGAGAAGATCCCCGAATTTTTCCATGATGCCGGATGGGGGACTCTCACAATGGTCCATTCGAAAAAACAGGAAATTGAGTTTGAGCTCGAAGGTCCACTAGTATCCAATCGACTCACCTATCAAAAGGAGCCATGCTTTCAGATGGAAGCGGGTTTTATTGCTGAACAAATTCAGCTTCTGAATGAGCACGTGGCTGAATCCTATGAACAAGTGAAAAAGCGTGCTGAGAAAGTCATTTTAACCGTTAAATGGGATTTAAGAGACCCTAGCTAATACTCTTGATAAAAGGCGCGGACTTCAGGTCACGCCTTTTTTATATGTCTACATCTATCATAGCATACTTAATGAATAGGTTTACGCCCGTTTCAGCCGTTTCCATATAGAAAAAAGAGGCGACCCTCTTTCATAAGATCACCTCTTTACCTTTTTAAGAGTGAGCAGCGGCGCTCACCTTTGATAAATCAAACGCGTCATGCAGCGCTTCAACCGCTTTGACCATATCATCACGGCCAACGACCGTTGAGACTTTGATTTCAGACGTACTGACCATTTTCACTTGAATGTCTTTTTGCGCTAACACAGCAAACATTTCAGCAGCTACCCCTGGATTTGAGACCATTCCAGATCCCACGATGGATACTTTCGCTAATTTGCTTTCTGTCTCAATCTGCTCGTAGCCAAGCGCCCCTTTATATTCTTCTAATACTTCAACTGTTTTGGACAAATCATCCGTTTTGACAGAGAAAGAGATGGAAGTCTGGTTGGTGCTTGTGACCGACTGAATGATGATATCGACATTAATATTCTGTTTCGCAAGCGTCGTAAAAATGGTCGATAATGTTGTTAAACCGCTTGAAAGCCCGCACACTGTCACACGTGTAATCTGATCTTCAAATGCAATGCCTCTGACAACTAAGTTTTGTTCCATGGATGATTCCTCCTCAATTAACGTACCCGATTCATTTTCAATACTAGAACGGACTTCTAGCGGGACTTGATAATTTTTCGCAAATTCAACAGCTCTTGGATGCAGAACCCCAGCTCCTAGATTAGCCAGCTCAAGCATCTCATCGTATGAAATACCTGCAAGTTTCCGCGCAGATGATACATAACGCGGATCTGTCGTAAACACTCCTGGTACGTCTGTGTATATATCACATTTATCAGCTTTTAGTGCGGCAGCCAGTGCCACAGCTGTTGTATCTGATCCGCCGCGGCCAAGAGTTGTGATATGTAAGTCATCTGCAATTCCTTGGAAGCCTGCCACAACAACGACTTTCCCCGCACTTAATTCATCTTTTATTCTTGATTCATCAATGTCCACGATTCTTGCATTTCCGTGTACATGCTCTGTTTTCATACCAGCCTGCCAGCCTGTAAAGGAAATGGCATCATAACCTCTTGCTTGGAGCGCCATCGCTAATAATGAAATGGTCACCTGCTCACCCGTTGCGAGCAGCATATCCATTTCTCTTTTGCTTGGATCGTCTGTGAGTTCTTTCGCTAGGTCTACTAGAACATCCGTTGATTTGCCCATCGCTGATACAACCACAACCACATCATGTCCTGCCTCGCGTTCAGCGATCACTCTCTCTGCGGCATTGCGAATTTTTTCTGTCGATCCAACGGAAGTTCCGCCAAATTTTTGTACAATTAGTCCCATGTCTACCACCCTTTTTCAAAAGTTCACGTGTGAGAGAAGAGGCAGCTTTGGAGACTGGCCGCTCACTGCAAATAAAAAAGCAATGAGAGAACAAATCTCCCATTGCTTTAAAATCATCATTAAACGATGCAAACAATGAGATAGCCCTCCAAGAAATGAATTCTTGACAGCCCTACATTTCTTCAATGTACAGCCAGCGAATAAAATGAGTGGATTTTATTCACTTCGGCGACGCTCCCCTTTCAGCCCTCTTCTTAGATCCCATCGATCTCCGAAGGCTTACTCTTGAAGTTCGCACCTCTATCTTCAACAAACAACACGTTCATTTATTAAATTAGTCACATCTTAACAGACTTTTGGTAAAAGTACAATCTATTTTTTTAATGCTTCCATTAAAAGTTCAGCCGTCTGTTTCGGAATGCCAGCCTCCTGAAAGTCTTGGATAGAGGCTTCTTTCATCTTTTTCACAGAGCCAAAATGTTTGAGGAGCTGCTTTTTACGCTTCTCTCCGATACCTGGTACATCGTCTAAAATAGACTGGAATGCATTTTTTCCGCGCAGCTGCCGGTGAAAGCTAATGGCGAAGCGGTGCACTTCATCTTGGATGCGCTGCAATAAGTAAAAGGCCTGACTATTTCTCTCCAGCGCAACAATTTCAAGTGTATCTCCCATCATGAGATTTGAAGTCCGGTGTTTTTCATCTTTTACAAGACCTGCGACCGGGACAGACAGATTCAATTCATTTTCAAGCACATCGATAGCTGCGTTGATCTGTCCTTTTCCTCCGTCAATTAAAATTAAATCTGGCAGCGGCAGTTCATCCTTTAACACGCGGGTATATCGTCTTCTAATGACTTCACGCATGGATGCATAATCATCTGGCCCTGAGACGGTTTTTATTTTGTATTTTCGGTATTCCTTTTTATAGGGTTTCCCGTCCTGAAAGACGACCATGGCAGAAACCGGATCTGCTCCTTGAATATTTGAGTTATCAAATGCCTCGATTCTGTATGGCATATAAATATTAAGCGCATCCCCGAGCTGCTTCACCGCACCAATTGTCCGCTCTTCATCACGCTCAATGAGCGAAAATTTTTCTTTTAAGGCGATTTTGGCATTTTGATGCGCAAGTAAAAGCAAATCCTTTTTCTTTCCTTTTTTCGGCTGGTGAACGTTCGTCTCAAGCAATTGCTCAATCATCTCTTGATCGACACTGTCCGGCACCAGAATTTCCTTCGGCAGAAAATGGTTGTTCTTTTCATAAAATTGCCCCATGAACGTGAGGAACTCCTCTTCAGGGTCCTGATACATTGGAAACAGGCTCACGTCACGTTCAATCAATTTCCCCTGTCTGATAAAGAAAACCTGGACACACATCCAGCCTTTATCATAGGCATAGGCAAAGACATCTCGATCTGATAAATCACTCATCGTCATTTTCTGTTTTTCCATCGTTGAGTCGATATAAGCGATTTGGTCTCTCAGTTCTTTTGCCCGTTCAAACTCTAAATTTTCAGCGGCTTCCTGCATCTTTTCGGTGAGTTCTTTTTTGATTTGCTGATGTCCCCCGTTTAGAAACCTTGTGATTTCGTCCACGAGCTGCTTATTCGTTTCCTCGGAAATGTCATACACACATGGCGCAAGACATTGTCCAAGATGATAATAAAGACAGACGCGGTCAGGAAGGGTGGCGCATTTTCTCAGTGGATATAAGCGGTCGAGCAGCTTTTTTGTTTCTCGAGCTGCTTGTACGTTTGGGTATGGACCGAAATATTTCCCTTTGTCCTTTTTTACATTGCGGGTGACGATCAGCTTAGGATGGCGTTCATTCGTAATTTTTATAAAAGGATACGTCTTGTCATCCTTGAGCATGACATTGTATTTTGGGTCATATTTTTTGATTAAATTCAGCTCTAAAATAAGCGCCTCGATATTAGAAGAGGTGACAATGTATTCAAAATCTTCAATTTCACTGACAAGCCGCTGCGTTTTGGCGTCATGTGATCCAGTGAAATAAGAGCGCACCCTGTTTTTTAAAACCTTTGCTTTTCCCACATAAATGATCGTATTTTGTCTATCTTTCATTAAGTAACAGCCTGGTTGATCCGGCAGGACTGACAGCTTTTCTTTAATTAGTTTGTTCATATTTTCATCCGTCCTTGTTTTCCTCTTTCACTCCTTCTAGTGTATCACGAACATTTGTTTTATACCATGTTGAAAGAAAAGCGGCTCTCGTCTTTACGAGAACCGCTTCAATGATTATGCCGCTTGGACATAGATCGGTTTATAGATGTTTGTTGACAAGTTCAGCAAGTGCTTCTTTTGGTTTGAAACCAACAGAAGTTTCTACAACTTCACCGTCTTTTAAAACAAGAAGTGTTGGGATACTCATAACGCCGTATTTACCAGCAGTTTCTTGGTTATCGTCTACATCAATTTTTACGATTTTCATTTTGTCGCCCATTTCTTGATCAAGTTCTTCAAGAACTGGAGCAATCATTTTACAAGGTCCACACCATGGTGCCCAAAAGTCTGCAAGAACAACACCTTCTGCAGTTTCTTGTGAAAATGTTGCGTCAGTAGCTTTTACGATTGCCATTATTCATTCCTCCAATGTAAATTATGCTTTTTAGTATAGCATCTACCAATGTGACTTGCGAATGAAATGCTTACGAATCATTTTTTAGGAAATGAATTAAAAAACAAACCGTATAATCGCACCAATAACAACAATCGCACCGATGATCATTAGAATGGTTCTAAGCATATGACATGACACCCTTTCCGCTTCATTTACAATGTATGATGCCCCAACATTCTTCTCATCAAACATCGAAATATGCAATTAAGCGAGGTCGACAGTTATCATGACCACTGACATTGGCGGCAGCTCCACTGTTAATTCGCCGGACTTTACAGTCATTTGCTGAAAGTCTTTTGGCTGAACAGAATGAGGTTCATCGAATGTATTATGGGCATTCATGCGATCGGCCGTCAGCACACGTCCAGTGACTTTCGTTTGTTCATCAATCCCTGCAATGGCAAGGGATATCTCTGTTTGTTCATGCGGATTCAAGTGACAGTAGCTAATATGCATCTTCCCTGATGAACGCGAGGCTGACACACTGACCTGAGGAATTTTTTCACCTCTTCGTTCATACGGCGGTGAAACGAACTCCACTTCAAGCGCTTCTTCCTCTTGATGCACTTGAAACATGTGAAATACATGATACGTAGGTGTCAGAAGCATCTTTTCGTCCTTTGTTAATACCATCGCTTGCAGCACATTGACCGTCTGAGCAATATTTGCCATATGAATCCGCTCGCAATGGCGATGAAAAATATGAAAATGGAGGGCGGCCACAAGGGCATCTCTTAGCGTGTTTTGCTGATATAAAAACCCAGGATTTGTTCCTGGCTCTGGGTCATACCATGTCCCCCATTCATCAATAATCATCCCGATTCGCTTGTCTGGGTCATAACGATCCATGATTTCTCCATGGTCTTCGACAAGCCGTTCCATCTCATAAGCCTTTTTCAGCGTGATAAACCATTCATCTTCATCAAATTCAGTCGCTGACCCCTTTTTCTCCCATGTACCAGGTACGGTGTAATAATGTAAACTGAGCCCATCCATCCACGGTGCAGCCCGCTCCATCAATACTTTTGTCCAATTCACGTCATTAGAGTTCGCACCGCAGGCGATTTTATAAATACGCTGCCCTGCAAATTCTCTTACGTACGTTTGATAGCGTTTATATAAATCTGCATAGTATTCAGGCGTCATATTCCCGCCGCAGCCCCAGCTTTCATTGCCTACACCAACATAGGTCAGCTTCCAAGGTTCTTGTTTTCCATTTTGAATGCGCCAGTCTGACATAGGTGTCCCTTTTGGAAATGTCATGTATTCGACCCAATCGGCTAATTCTTGAACAGACCCGCTTCCCACATTGCCGCAAATGTAAGGCTCACATTCAAGCAGCTCACACAATGTCATAAATTCATGTGTCCCAAATGCATTAGATTCAACCGTACCACCCCAATGGGTATTGACCATCGGCTTTCGTTCACTGAGATCACCTACACCATTTGCCCAGTGATACTCGTCTGCGAAGCAGCCCCCCGGCCACCTCAGCACCGGAATATGTAATGCTTGAAGCGCCTTTAGCACATCGGTACGAATCCCTTCAATATGATCAATCTCTGAGTCTTTTCCTACCCAAATCCCGTCATAAATCCCTCTTCCTAAATGCTCTTGAAAGTGCCCATAAATGTGTTTAGAAATGCGTCCGATCACGTCATTGACTTTTACTGTCCCCTTCACTTGTCAACCGCTCCTTTTCTGCTTGATCACATACAAAAAAACCCAGAATACCTAGGCATTCTGAGTGTATGAGCGTTACGAGTGGATATTCATCTTTTTTAACTCTTCATTCAAAAGCGGTACCACTTCAAACAAGTCACCAACGATTCCATAATCGGCGATTTTGAAAATTTCCGCTTCTGGGTCTTTGTTGATTGCCACAATGACTTTACTGTTAGACATTCCCGCTAAATGCTGAATCGCTCCTGATATCCCGCATGCAATATAAAGATCAGGTGTGACCACTTTTCCCGTCTGACCAATTTGCAGGGCATAATCACAATAGTCAGCGTCACAGGCTCCGCGCGAGGCTCCGACTGCTGCCCCCAGCGTCTCAGCGAGTTCATTCAGCGGTTCAAAGCCTTCCTTGCTCTTAACCCCGCGCCCTCCAGCAACAATGACCTTTGCTTCCGATAAATCTACACCTTCTGACGTTTTTTTAATGACTTCCTTCACGATCGTCCGAAGGTTCTGAATATCGACAGAAACCGGCGTGACTTCTCCGCCTCGTGACGCATCACGCTCAAGTGGTGCCACGTTGTTTGGCCGGATGGTTGCTAGAAGCAGGCGGTCTGTCGAAATGACTTTTTCAAAAGCTTTTCCAGAGTAAATCGGTCTAGTGAAAACAAGATGTTCACCGGTAACGCTTACATCGATCGCATCTGAAATCAAGCCAGTCTGGAGACGTGCAGCTATTTTCGGCGACAAGTCTTTTCCGATCGACGTATGGCCAAAGAGCACAGCATCCGGATCGACCTGATCTAATATGGCTTGAAGTGCCTGCGCAAAACCATCTGACGTATAATATGAAAGGTGCGGATGCTCCACAATCATGACATGATCCGCTCCATAGTAAAGCAGTTCATCTGCTAGGTCTTTGACGTCATCCCCTATTAACACGCCAATGACCTCACCGCCATCTGCCACTTTGTGAGCGGCAGCAATGGCTTCAAATGTCACATTTCTTAATTTACCGTCACGACTTTCTCCAAGTACAACAACTTTTTTACTCATCTTTAAGCTCCCCCTTGTTCTCGTGATATCGTAAAGTGGATGTTTAGATGACTTTTGCTTCATTTCTGAGTAGATCTGTCAGTTCTTTGACTTGATCCTGAAGCTCGCCGCTCAGCACCTTGCCACCCTCTTTTTTCTCCGGTAAGAAACGTTCAATTGTTTTGATTTTATATGGTACATCGTCTTCATCCAGATCTAAATCATCAAGTTCCAATTCTTCTAAAGGCTTTTTCTTTGCCTTCATAATGCCTGGTAATGATGGATAGCGAGGCTCATTGAGTCCTTGCTGAGCTGTGACGACAAGCGGGAGTTCGGCAGAAATGACTTCCACATCCCCCTCTGCATCTCGTTCAATCGATACAGAGCCGCCGTCAATTTGAATACTTGTTATCGTAGTCACATATGAAAAACCGAGTAATTCAGCAAGACGCGGTGCTACCTGTCCAGAGCCGCCGTCAATTGCTACATTCCCTGCTAAGATCAAGGAAGCCTCTTTGTCTTTTAAATAGTGATAAAGAATGGTAGAAGCTGAATATTGGTCCCACTCTTCTAAGTCATCTTCGACGTTTAATAAGACGGCCCTGTCACAGCCCATAGCAAGCGCTGTTCTCAGCTGTTTCTCTGCATCCTCACCGCCAACTGTCACAACGGTCACTTCTCCCCCGTGCTCATCGCGAAGCTGAATGGCTTCTTCAATGGCATACTCGTCATAAGGATTAATAATGAACTCTGCTCCATCTTCTTGAATTGCACCAGACTGAATCGAAATTTTCTCTTCCGTGTCAAACGTACGCTTCATCAAAACAAATATATTCATTTATTTCTCCCCCTTGTGTCGTACTTATCCCTTATTCCCCTTTAAAGTTCGGTTTGCGCTTTTCTATAAAGGCCTGGATGCCTTCTTTGGCGTCATTTGATTGGAAAACCTCACCAAACTTTTTGGCTTCCAGCTTCATTCCGCCATCATATGAATACAATTTTGTGGCGTTCAATAAATCAAGCACATATTCAAGTGATTTTGGGCTTTTCGCGGCAAATTTCCCCGCAAGTGTTTTAGCCGCTTCGAGCGCTTCTTCCTCTGTTTCTGCCAGCTTTGTAACAAGGCCGCACGTAAATGCTTCTTCACCTGTAATCGGTTCAGCTGTTCCCATCATTTCAAGCGCTTTAGCAGAACCAACGTAGCGAGGGAGGCGCTGCGTGCCGCCGAATCCTGGAATAATGCCGAGGTTTAGTTCTGGCAGTCCAAGCTTTGCATCTTTTGTTGCGATTCGGATATCACAAGACATAGCAAGCTCAAGGCCTCCGCCTAATGCTGCTCCGTGAATCGAGGCAATGACTGGCTTTGGACACTGTTCAATCCGTTCAAAGACTTGCTGTCCTCTATCAGCGAGGCTTGCATAATCAGACTCTTCCTGTAAAGTCGTAAATTCTTTAATATCAGCACCTGCTGAGAAGAATCTGCCTTCTCCGTGGATCACAATCGCTCTTACTTCTTCATTCTGTTCGAGCTTATCAAACATGTCATTAAGCTCAGTGAGCAGCTGAGAGGATAAGGCATTTGCAGGCGGGTTCTGAATCGTGATGAGCGCTGTCTGTCCTTCATGATGTAAGCTGAGTATTTTTTCCATGTCAATCATCCTTTTTCACATTGTCTTTAGGATTGATGTATTCCGTTTAACAGCAGATCATGTACACTTTCTGCGAGTGCAGGCAGATCATATTTTTGATCATTCATGACCCATGTTGTTGCGGTTTCATCAATCGTCCCAAATACCATTTGTCTTGCTAAGCGGACATCTAAATTTTGTCTGAATTCTCCTGTTTTCTTTCCTTCTGTTAAAATCGACTCGAGCATATTTAAATACCCTTTTAGCACCTCATTGATTTTTTGCCGCAGCTCAAGGTTTGACTGCCTGAGTTCAAGCTGTGTCACAAGAGCCAAATGATGATTTTGCGCCAGCATGCGAAAATGCTCCTCAATCAACAGTAGAAGCTTTTCTTTTGCAGACGGCTTCTTTTGAATATCTGTCTCCATCCGTTCGATGAATTGTCCCATTTTTTCTTTGAACAATGAGATGAGAATATCCTCTTTGTTTTTGAAATAAAGATAAATGGTTCCGTCTGCTACCCCTGCTTGTTTCGCAATCTTTGAAACTTGTGATTGATGATAGCCGTTCTCCGCAATCACCACAACTGCTGCATCAATAATTTGCATGTACTTCGGTCTTTTCTGCTTCAATGTGCTTCGTCCCTTTCTAAATTGAATGAGCATTCATTCATAACTTTATGTTAAAAAGAAACGGGTGATTTGTCAAGTGATCTTCTTCTTTCTTTTCAACCTTTATCATACCAGAGCAGACTGTCATCATTCAAATCATCCGGCCGCTCGACCGGATGATGAAGGCCGTTATTTCTTCAATTGATCGACAGGTGTCTCAGATGATGAAGCTTGCTTTCTTTTTTCTTCTTCAATTAATACTCTGCGCAAAATTTTTCCGACAGCCGTTTTAGGCAGTGATTCTTTAAATTCATACACGCGCGGTACTTTAAATGAAGCAATTCTCGTTCTGACAAAGCGATCGAGTTCATCCTCTGTTAAATAAGCATCCTTTTTCGGCACAACAAACGCTTTTACTGTTTCTCCTCTATAAGGATCTGGTATACCTGCGACCACGACTTCTTGTACAAGCTCATGCTCATATAGGGCTTCTTCGACCTCTCTTGGGTAAATATTATAACCGCTCGCAATAATGACATCTTTTTTCCGGTCAACGATATAGAAAAAACCGTCCTCATCCATATACCCAATATCTCCGGTGAAAAACCATCCATCCCTTAATACAGCTGCTGTCTCCTCTGGCTGATTCCAATAGCCTTTCATAATTTGCGGCCCTTTGACGATAATTTCTCCGTGCTCATACGGCTCTTTAAGGCCACCCGTTTCCTCGCAATAAATGCCTGCGTCTGTCCCAGGCCACGGACAGCCAATGCTGCCTGTTTTGTTTGCTCCCCATAAAAAGTTAGAATGGGTCACTGGCGAAGTTTCTGAAAGACCATACCCCTCTACTAAACGCCCTCCTGTTAATTTCTCAAAGCTCTGTTTGACTTCAACAGGAAGAGCCGCCGAGCCGCTTAAACATGCAGTGATGGACGACAGGTCATACTTTTCAATGTTCGGATGATGCAGCAAGGCAATATACATGGTGGGTGCACCTGGAAAGAGCGTCGGTTTCTGTTTTTCAATCGTTTTGAGGGTATCAGCTGCGTCAAATCGCGGAAGGAGAATCATTGAATGCCCTTCTTTGACAGCAAGGTTTAATACAGTCGTCATTCCGTATACATGAAAAAACGGAATGATGCCAAGGATTCGTTCTTTGCCTCTTGTCGTTTTATACATCCAAGAAGCGCACATTTCAGTATTCGCTAAAATATTTTCATGCGTCAGCATGACCCCTTTTGGTAAACCAGTCGTTCCGCCTGTATATTGCAAAACAGCGACATCCTCTTTTGGATCAAAGGCAAGCGCCGGAATCTGTTCTTCTGACGATTCTTTCATGATTTGTGAGAAGTGATGAATGGTCTCACTTTTCTCTACTTGGATGACCATTTTATTTTTTCTTTTTTGGACGATAGGAAACAGAATGTTTTTCGGAAATGGTAAATAATCCTGTAGTTTGGTGATGATCAAGTGCTCCATACTTGTCAGCGCTTTCATTTTATAGGCCTTTGGATACAATAAATCCAGTGTAATCAGCACTTTTGAGCCGCTGTCCTCCATTTGATATGCCAGTTCTTTCTCCGTATAAAGCGGGTTCGTTTGAACAACGATGCCGCCTGCAATTAAAACAGCATAATAAGAAATGACAGATTGAGGACAGTTTGGCAGCATGATCGCTACTCTGTCGCCTTTTTTCACGCCAATTTTCATCAGGTGACCAGCTAGTTTCAATGCTTCTTCCTGGAGCTGTTCATAGGTGATGTTTTTTCCTAGAAAATGAATGGCTGTATGCTCAGGTGCAGCCTCTGCGGAGCTGAATAAGTAAGATTGTAACGTCTCATTTGGGATGGTGAGTTCGTGGGGAATTTGATTCGGGTAATGCAGAAGCCAACGTTTATCTGACTGCATAAAAACCCTCCTTCCTGAACTTTCGTACTATTTTATTATAGCAAACTTTTCCTTAAGGCAGTTTTCTTTTTTCAAATAGAGCTTGGTTCCATGCCATCTTTATTTCTTCGCTGGTGTTTCGATCGATGCTCTTTTTCCCTCATGATGCCACTGTTCATATAATCCACCAATTGCACGAAATGACTCATTTACTCTCTCCACGATCTGTTGATGGATACTCGGGTCATTAGGTAAATGCGTCTGGATATTGTCGACTTGATACTGCCTCATCATGTCTATGTAGACTGTAAGAAAGATCGTGTCTGCTAAAATCCAGTAAATGACTTCATCCACCGCTTTTGTTCTTTTATGCAGCATTTGGATTCCTCGTTCATATTGAATGAGAATATAGCCGCTCGAATCGATTTGAATATAAGGGCTCAAATCATCAAAAAATCCAGTCGTTTGAAATGGGCGTGCAATATACGGTTCATATATGTCTCTTGGCAGAGAAGTCATTTGGAGACAAGTATCAATACGCTTTATGAGTTCGTCTTTTTGCAGAATTTTCTTCATGTGATTCGCCGCCTTTGGGTGAGATAAAAGCTGCCAAGGAATCCCTGACAGCTTTCTCACTTTGTCTTCTTCATTTCACAGGAACATGTAAACGGCACCAATGACCGCAAAAGTGCAGGCAACTACGATTAATACTTTTGCTAGCTTTTCCATGTCGTCTCCTTAAATGCCGGCTGCTACTACGTAAGACAGCCCAACTGAAATAATGAGTGAAATAAACCCGACCGCTCTATTATCATTCTCAATCTCTTTGTCTACTTTAAATCGTGGTGTTAAAAATTCAAAAATGAAATAGCTGACAAGCAGCATCACAAAGCCGTATACGCCCCATCCAACCATTTGTAGAAGGGAATTGTGCTGTGCGATTGAATGCTGAAACACATTCGCAATCCCAAAAATCTTTCCGCCTGTTGCCATGGCAACAGCTAAGTTCCCACGCTGGATTTCTTCCCAGTTTTTATAGGAGGTAACGAGTTCAAAAATGGTTAGAAATAAGACAAGACATAGGACGGCCACGCTGTAATAGGCGGCAATTTCCACAAGTTCATTTTCCCAAAAGGCTTTCATGCGTTTTCTCCTTTTTACTTTAATTCGACGATGGTAACGCCTGATCCTCCCTCGCCTTGTTCCCCAAAACGAGCATTTTTCACACTTCGGTGCTGTTTCAGTAATTCCTGAACCCCTTTTCTAAGGGCGCCAGTTCCTTTTCCGTGAATGATTGACACTCGCGGATAACCAGCTAAGACAGCATCATCTAAATATTTCTCGACTCTGCTTAAGGCATTTTCATAACGCTCGCCCCTTAAGTCAAGCTCAAGCGATACATGATAGTCTTTTCCTTTGACTGCCGTAATGGCTTTCTCCTGCTTAAATTCAGGTGCTGATTTGATAAATTCCATGTCTTTTTCTTTTACTTTCATTTTCAGAATGCCCATTTGGACACTCCATTCTTTGTCACCTGTTTGTTCAAGCAGCGTTCCTTTTTGCCCGAAGGTGAGCACCTTCACTTCGTCGCCTGATTTTAGCTGTCTTGCTGCTTTTTTCACCGGCTCAGGCTTTTTCTTCCGGTCAAACTCAGGAACTGCTTCTTCAAGACGCTTTCTCGCATCGATGAGTTCATGCTCTTTGAATGAGCGATGCTCATTTTTTATCGACCGAAGCTCTTGAATGATGTCTTCTGCTTCTTTTGAGGCTTGTTCAATTTTTTCTGTTGCTTTTTGTTCAGCTTCTTCTAGCAGTTTGTCCTTTTGCTCATTCCATTCAAGAATTTGTCTCTGCAATTCTTTATGAAGCTTTTCTGCTTCTTTTCTATAGATTTCTGTCTCATGCAGCTCTTCTTCTGCTTGTTTCTTGCTGTCTTCTAATGAAGCAATCATTTGGTCTACTTCATTATGTTCGGCATGCATATCCGCTTTTGCCCGGTCAATGAGGTGATCTGGCAAACCAAGACGTTTAGAAATTTCAAATGCATTACTTCGTCCGGGCACACCGATGAGCAAGCGGTACGTTGGTGATAAGGTTTCAATGTCAAACTCCACACTCGCATTTGTGACACCTTCTCGGTTATACCCGTAAGCCTTCAGCTCAGGATAGTGAGTCGTTGCGATGACGCGTGCATTTGTTTGATGCACTTCATCTAAGATACTCATGGCCAGCGCGGCACCTTCAGCAGGGTCTGTTCCTGCCCCTAATTCATCAAATAACACGAGTGAGTTAGATGTCAAATTCTTTAAGATATCCACAATATTGACCATATGAGATGAGAACGTACTCAAGCTTTGCTCAATCGACTGTTCATCTCCAATATCAGCAAAGACTTGGTCAAATACCGCCACTTCTGATCCTTCTTCAACTGGAATATGAAGGCCTGACTGCGTCATCAGCGTCAGAAGACCAAGCGTTTTTAAGGTCACTGTCTTACCCCCTGTATTTGGGCCAGTAATGACGATGGTTGAAAAATCTTTGCCGAGCTCAATGTCATTTGCCACAACCTGATCCCTAGGCAATAGAGGATGTCTTGCCCGCTTTAAATAAATCTCCCCTTGATCGTTCACAGCAGGCTTTGTGGCTTTTTCTGCCTTTGCATATTTTGCTTTAGCAAAAATAAAATCTAGCGTCTGAAGCTCCTTTACATTGTGAAGCAGTTCCTCAATGTGTTCTGACACAGTCTCTGTCAGCATTTGCAGGATCTTTTCGACCTCTTGTTTTTCTTTTAAACGGGTTTGCTGCAAGGTGTTATTTAAATCCACGACCACTTGCGGCTCGATAAAAAGGGTTGCCCCAGATGATGACTGATCGTGAACAATTCCGCCGTAATTCGAGCGGTACTCCTGCTTTACCGGAATCACAAACCGATCATTACGAATGGTGACAATCGTGTCTGACAGCATTTTCGAAGCAGATTGTGAACGAATCATGGATTCTAATTTATCACGAACTTTTGATTCAAGTGAACGTAATTGTATGCGCAATGAACGAAGTGCCGGGGTGGCATGGTCGAGAACTTCTCCATTATCACCAATACAGCTTTCGATTTCTTTTCTCACTTCAGGCAGTAAAATCAGTGTCTCTGCATATGTATGAAGCCGTGGTATGTCTACACCATCTTCATACATGGACTTGAGAAAATGCTTCATATTCTTCACAGCATATAATAGTCCTGCAATTTCCATGAGCTCAGACGGGCTTAATGTACTGCCGATTTCTGCCCGTTTGACCCCGCGTCTAATATCCGTCAGCCCGCCAAATGGCGCCGATCCCTTTAAGCGGATAACATCCTGTGCTTCTGCTACCTCTTCCAGCAAATGCTGAATGGTTTCTATATCCGTCAGCGGCGTTAAATCCTGCGCTCTTTCTTTTCCTAATGAGGATGCGGTATAGGACATGACTTTTTCTTTTACTTTATGAAATTCTAATGATGCTAACACTTTTTGTTGCAGCATGGTCCAGCCTCCTAACGACTACCTGTCACGCGTTAAAAACTTTTTGATCTCGCTTAGAGAAAAAGTATTCACGACATTTGCTTTTGGTGTCCAGCCTTTTCTTGCAGCTGTTACACCAACTTCCATATGATCCAGCATGGCGATATTGTGTGCATCTGTATTGATCATGATGTTTACACCTGCTTCGTTTGCTTTCATTAAATGCTCTGTTTTCAAATCAAGTCTTGACGGGTTGCTGTTGAGCTCTAGTGCAGTTCCCGTTTTCTTCGCAAGCTCTATAAGCTGATCTATATTTAAGGCATAGCCGTCCCGTCTGCCGATCAAACGGCCTGTTGGATGTGCAATTAAATCCACATGCTGATTCCGCAGGGCATTTTCAAGGCGCTCCATGATGACTTCCTCTGGCTGAGAAAAGCTCGAATGGATGGACGCAATCACAAAATCCATGTCTGATAAAAAGTCATCATCATAATCTAATGATCCATCCGGGAGAATATCCATTTCGACCCCTTTGAAAATGTGAAAATGCTCAAATTCTTGATTCAGCTTGTCAATTTCTTTTGCTTGCAGACGTAAACGTTCTTTTGTTAAACCGTTTGCTACTTTTAAATATTGCGAGTGGTCTGTAATCGCCATGTATTCATAGCCTTTTGCGATACATGCCTCTGCCATTTCGCGAATAGAAAATGCGCCGTCACTCCAAGTCGAGTGCATATGAAGGTCGCCTTTCATATCTTTTAACTCTACAAACTGCATACTTTCTTTATACGTATCAATCTCCGCTCCGGTTTCACGAATTTCTGGCGGAATGAGCGGAAGTTCAAAATGCGCATAAAAAGCGGCCTCGTCTTCAAACGTTTTGACTTCTCCAGTTTCAATTGTTTCCACACCATATTCACTAATACGCTCTCCGCGTTCCTTCGCCAGCTGGCGCATGCGAATATTGTGATCTTTTGAGCCGGTGAAATGATGCAGCGTTGTGGCAAATTGGTCTGTTGTCACAAGACGGAAGTCTACACTGATCTCAAAATCAAGGGCAAGAATGACAGATACCTTCGTATCACCGCTTGCGATAACGTCTTTGACATCATCAAGTGCAACGAGCTGCTCTCTGACTTGTTCAGGATCGCTGGTCGCAATGATATAATCTAGATCTTTGACAGTTTCCCTTGCACGTCTTAGACTGCCAGCTCTTGAAAAACGAAGAATACCCTTCATCTGTTCAAGCGCATGATCAATCCGCTCTGCCACATCTAATGCAAAGCCAATTGGCAGTCGTTCTGGCTGCTTTCCGGCCTCCTCAAGAGCAGCGAGAATCTTTTCTTCTGTTTTTTTACCGAAGCCTGCAAGCGCTTGTACTTTTTCCGCTTCACATGCTTCCTTTAATGACTGTGCATCATGGACTCCAAGCTCTTGGTAAAGCTTAGCAATCTTCTTCCCGCCAAGTCCTTGCAATTTTAAGAGCGGGACAAGTCCTTCAGGCACTTCCTTTTTTAATTGTTCGAGTGTTTCTGATTGTCCTTTTTCGATATACTCTGTGATCACAGCAAAGGTTCCTTTTCCAATGCCGGGTAATGCTAATAGATCATCTATTTGAGAAAGGCTGCGGTCGTCTTGTTCCAGTGCCGCTGCTGCTTTACGAAAGGCAGAAATTTTAAAAGGATTATCTCCTTTTAGTTCCATATATACTGCAATTGTTTCAAGAAGTTTGATAATATCTTTTTTATTCATCTCTCATCCTCCAGCCGCTTTGGCATCTTCCTATATAAATATACAAACTTTCCCTTCATCCTACAACTTTCTGTCATGGAATGAGAAAAAACTTCTCCAGGAAAGGAGAAGTTTTTAAACTCCATACGTCGACCATAGGTCTTTGACAAGACCGGACAGGTAAGGGGTGTTGTTTACGATCACATCTGCTAACATTGATTTGCTCATCATTGTTTGCAGCGCATCTACTGGAAGTAATGCAGCGACAAACAATAGAATAAACACAAATAAATAGGTTTCAAGAAATCCTAAAACACCGCCAAGCAGTTTGTTCACCTGTTTAATCACAGGTATACTTGCAATGGTTGTGAGCAATCCGCCAATGATGGCGAGCAGGATTTTGGTCAAGATAAACAGAATGATAAACGCAATGGTATTATAATAAGCTGTTTCTAGATTCCCGCTAAAGAAAGCGAGCTGCGGTTGACCGCCGCTAAAATTAGGTGCCGGAATCCACGTAAGCTGTGGTGCCAGTGACTGATAAAACATGGACGCCACTAAGATAGAAACAACAAAGCTGATCAATTTAATAAATTGAAGAATAAACCCGCGTTTTAGACCGACAAGCGTTCCCATAAGAAGCAAAAACAAAATGATGATATCGATCACGGTAATTTCATTCCTTTTCTTTTAGCTGAATCTCTAATTTTTCGTATTGCTCTTTTAATTTCAAGTAGTCGTGGACGACATTGACTGCTGTCAGTACAGCTAATTTGTTTATATCAAGGTATGGATTTTTTTCATTTATTTCTCTCATTTTATCATCAACAATTGACGCAACATGCCGCATATGCATCTTCGTTTCTTGACCGATGATCGTATAGGACTGTCCGTATATCTCAACTGTTGTTTTCGTTTTACCGCCGTCAGACAACGTTTCTCCTCCATTCCACGAGAATCCTAGTCTCTATCATAACATGTTTAGACATTGAATGGAAAGACGAGCCCTTACCTGTTATGGTACACTTTAGAAATCAATGATATCAAGGTAAAAAGGAGTTATCCACTGTGCCCCAATCCGTTTTAAAAGCAACATCAGAAGACCTCAAAAAAATGAAAAGCGCGTATGCGCACCATTTAACAGACACTTTGCCGCCAGGCGCCCTCTTTCAAGCAAAAGTCCCTGGCTGTACGATTACAGCTTATCGATCTGGGAAAGTGCTCTTTCAAGGACAAAAGGCAGAAGCTGAAGCCAGTCAATTCAGCCATTTACAAGCAGCTGATACGAAAAGTCAAAAATCACCTGCTGTCACAAAATACAGTCCGCCGCCTGGCATTGCTTCCATGTCGGTCGTCGGTTCAGATGAAGTAGGTACAGGTGATTATTTCGGACCGATCACAGTCTGTGCGGCCTATGTTGATGCCAGCCAGCTTGCTTTAATGAAAGAGCTTGGCGTAAAAGACTCAAAAGGATTAAAGGACCCGCAAATTATCAACATTGCCAAGGATCTCATCAAAACCATTCCGTTCAGTCTTCTCGTTCTCCGAAATGAAAAGTACAATACGATGCAGGAAAAAGGCATGAGTCAAGGAAAAATGAAGGCACTGCTTCATAACCAAGTCATCACCTCTGTGCTAGAAAAACTCGATGGAAAGCAGCCTGAAGCCATTTTGATTGACCAATTTGCAGAACCAGGCATTTATTTCAAGCATCTTGCCGGAAAAAAAATTATTCGGGAGCGGACGTATTTTAGTACAAAAGCAGAAGGCATCCATTTGTCAGTCGCTGCAGCTTCCATTATCGCAAGGTACGCCTTTTTAATTGAAATGGACAAATTATCACAGGCTGCAGGCTTTGACATCCCAAAAGGGGCCGGTCCTCATGTAGATAAGGCCGCCGCCAAGCTCATCAAAATGCATGGTGAAAATGCTTTACGTCAATTTACAAAGCTGCATTTTGCCAACACACAAAAAGCGAAAAAAATGCTATAAAAAAAGCTAGGGCCCAGGGACTGACCCCATAAGATGAGACAAATAAAAAACACCTTCAAGTTTGAAAACGGATCGTTGTGATCCGAAATAAAACATGGAGGTGTTTTTTCTATGGGGACAAGAGTGAGTTATCCGGTTGAAGTCAAACAGAAGGCTGTAGAAATGAGATTGGCAGGCGTATCAATGAAAGAGATTTTGCGGGAATTGAATATCAAAAATAAAACGCAGGTTCAGACATGGGTGAGGTGGCATAAGGCTGGGGATACACACCGGTTCGAACAGCCTGTTGGAAAACAATATACCCATAGAAAGGGTCCCGAGTACTCTTCCGAATTAGAGAGACTGCAGGCAGAAAATCGCTATCTGAGTCAACAGAATGAAGTTTTAAAAAAGTACAACGAATTGGAAAGGAAGTTGATAAGGAAACGTCAATCAAACTGGTAGAAGAATTGTGCAAAACAATGACAGTACAGGACATCTGTGTCCATTTAGGCGTCTCACGCGCTTCGTACTATAGATGGAAAAAGAATCTGAATCAGAATCATTCTAAAAGACAACTAGAGAAACAAATCGGCACGTTGTGCCGAGAGCACAAGTATCGGTATGGATACCGAAAAATCACAGCCTTACTAAAAGTGAGAATGCTTATTAACCATAAAACTGTTCAACGTATCATGCAGAAAAACCAGTGGCAGTGCCGGGTTAAAATGAAAAAGCGTAAGAAAAATGGGCAGCCCTATGCTGTGGCTAGTAATATACTGGATCGGAACTTTCAGTCTGATCGCCCTCTTGAAAAACTAGTAACGGACATCACGTATTTGCCTTATGGACAGAAACAATTGTACCTTTCCAGTATATTGGATTTATATAATGGAGAAGTGATTGCGTTTACGATTGGTGATAAGCAGGACACAGACTTTATTTTAAACACACTTGATCAGCTCCCAGCACTGCCTGAAAACTGTGTGTTACATAGCGACCAAGGTTCTGTGTATACATCTTACGAGTATCAGAAAGCTGTTCATATAAAAGGCATTACCATGAGCGTGTCCCGTAAAGGGACGCCCGCTGATAATGCCTCCATCGAATCGTTTCATTCCTCGCTAAAGTCTGAAACGTTCTATCTTAACAGCATTGATCGAACTACGACCACCATCGTAGAACGCACTGTCAAAGAATACATTTATTATTATAACAACATTCGTATTCAAACAAAACTAAACAACCAATCACCGATCAACTATCGGCAATTGGCTGTATAAAGGTGTTTTGATCCCTGTCTCAAAAACGGGGGTCAGTCCCCCATGAGGCCATAGCTTTTTTTCTTTAACCGCGTAAGACGGCTTGATACGTATCTTCTAGTGCTTTCAATACTTTTGTATGAACAGCTGTGACTTCTTCCTCGGTCAACGTTTGTTCAGGGTTTAAATATTGAAGAGAGAATGCAACAGATTTTTTGCCTTCTTCCATATGTTCCCCTTCATATACATCAAATACAGATAGGTCTGTGAGTAATGGACCGCCTGCTTCATAGATCACACGCTCCAGCTGTCCGCTTGAGATATGCTGATCGACAACAAGTGCAATATCTCTTGTCACAGCAGGGAATCTCGGAATCGCTGTATATTTCATATCCTTCGTTTCAGACGTCATCACATCTGTTAAATCAAACTCGAACACATACGTTTCTTTTAGATCCAATTCTTTTTCAACGACTGGATGCAGTGCGGCAACAAAGCCAATGACTTGACCATTTAAGTGAACATCTGCTGTTCGCCCTGGGTGAAGTCCCTCACGTTCTGCTTGAACACAAGTGATTTGGTCTGACACACCAAGCTTTTCAAACAATCCTTCAGCAATTCCTTTCGCTACATAAAAGTCGACAGCTTTTTTCTCGCCCTGCCAAAGATTTTTATGCCATAAGCCTGTCAGCGCACCAGCGACATGTTCTTTTTCCACTGGTTTTGCCCCTTCAGCTTCTGCTAAGAAAACAGAGCCCGTTTCATAAAATCCGAATGAATCAGCTTGTCTTGCCAAGTTATATGCTACAGAATCAAGTAAGTTTGGCAGAAGACTTTGTCTGAGCACACTGCGTTCCTCACTCATCGGCAGAGAAAGTCTCGTTTCATAAGCTGGATGCAGGGCAAAAGCTGTGGACTTATGCTGATTCGTCAATGAATACGTAATCGCTTGAGAAAGTCCTGCCCCCTCTAAGAAACGTCTTACCTTTCTGCGCTTTACTTGGTATGGCGTGAGACCGCCAACAGTGCCGGCTGTCGCAGGCAGTGTAGATGGAATATTATCGTAGCCGTATAATCTTGCGACTTCTTCAATGAGGTCTTCTTCAATCGTAATATCCATTCTGCGGGAAGGAACTGTTACGACAAGAACATCATTTGATTCGCCCACTGTAAAGCCTAGTTTGTTGAAAATCTGAATCATATCTTCTTTTGAAATGCTCATTCCAAGCACCTTGTTCACACGCTCAGTTGATACGTGAATGACATTCATACTTGCTTCAAGGTGATTTTCCTCAACTGTACCACTTAGCACTTCACCGCCTGCATACATACTGATCAATTGAGCTGCTCTTTCTGCTGCCGGTTTCGTACGCTGCGGATCGAGTCCTTTTTCAAATCGTGTGCTTGATTCACTGCGAAGCCCTAAGTCTCTAGATGCTTGACGGACTGTTTGACCGTTGAAATATGCCGCTTCTAAAAGAATCGTCGTTGTCTCATCACGCACCTCTGATTCAAAGCCGCCCATGACGCCAGCTACCGCGTGCGCTTTCGTTCCATTCGTGATGACCAGATGCTTTGATGATAATGTACGCTCTTGCTCATCGAGTGTTTGAATGATTTCGCTGTCAGACGCTTTACGTACAACCACCTGCTTTGAACCAAAGCGGTCATAATCAAAGGCATGAAGCGGCTGGCCGTATTCAAGCAGTACAAAGTTTGTAATATCCACGACGTTATTAATTGGACGGATGCCTGCATTCATCAATCTTGTTTGCATCCAAAGCGGTGCTGGTCCAACCTTTACATTTTTAATGATCTTCGCTGCATAAAGTGGATTCGCTTCTTGATCCTCAATTTTAACAGAAATATAGTCTGCTGCTTTTTCGGAAGAAGTGTCATGTGCTGTATCAGGAAGCTTGATGTCTCTTCCTAAAATGGCGGCAACCTCATAAGCCACACCCAGCATATTCAGGGCATCGGCACGGTTTGGTGTTAAGCCAAGCTCAAGTACCGCATCATCTAATTGAAGTGCTTGAAGGGCATCATCCCCTGGTTTCACGTCATTCGGGAAAACAAAGATGCCTTCTGCATATTCCTTTGATACGAGCTTGCTCTCTACACCTAATTCTTGCAGAGAACAAATCATGCCATGAGACTCTTCACCGCGCAGTTTTGCTTTTTTAATTTTAAAGTTGCCAGGAAGGACTGCGCCAACCGTTGCGACGGCCACATACTGTCCTTTCTCTACATTCGGCGCCCCGCAAATAATTTGCACCGGTGCGTCTTCGCCGATATCAACAAGACATTTGTTTAATTTATCTGCATTCGGATGCTGTTCACGTTCAATGACGTGTCCAACGACAACCCCTTTGATGCCTTCACCTTTATATTCAACGGCTTCCACTTCAATTCCGCTTCTTGTGATTTTTTCTGCTAATTCATCCGGCTTGATGCCTTCTAAATCGACATAGTCTTCTAACCATTTATATGAAACAAACATGTTGATTTCCTCCTCTTAGTCCTGCTTGAATTGCTTTGTGAATCTAATGTCATTTGTGTAGAAATGGCGAATATCATCAATGCCGTATTTCAGCATCGCAATCCGTTCCACACCCATTCCAAAAGCAAAGCCTTGGTAAGTTTCTGGATCAAATCCGCTCATTTTCAGGACATTCGGATGAACCATTCCTGCACCTAAAATCTCAATCCAGCCTGTTCCTTTACATACAGAGCAGCCCTTCCCGCCGCATTTAAAGCAAGACACATCGACTTCGACAGATGGTTCTGTGAAAGGGAAAAAGCTTGGACGCAGTCTAATTTCACGATCTTCCCCAAACATTTTTCTTGCGACTGTCTCCAGCGTTCCTTTTAGATCACTCATGCTAATATTGTGATCGACGACAAGCCCTTCAATTTGCATAAATTGATGTGAATGAGTCGCGTCATCACTGTCACGTCTATATACTTTCCCAGGACAGATGATCTTCACAGGACCTTGTCCGTTATATTTCTCAAGTGTACGTGCTTGTACTGGTGATGTTTGTGTTCTCATCAGTGTATCTTCGGTAATATAGAAGCTGTCCTGCATATCACGTGCCGGATGCTCCTTTGGAAGATTCAGCGCTTCAAAGTTATAATAATCCGTTTCCACCTCAGGACCTTCCTCAACGGTATAGCCCATTCCGATAAATAAATCTTCAATGTCTTCGACAACTATCGTTAATGGATGTCTTGCTCCCATTTTGATTGGACTTGCCGGCAAAGTAACATCGATCGTTTGAGAGGCAAGTTTTTTCTTCACTTCTTCTGCTTCCAGCTGTTCATTTTTTTCAGCAATGGCACTAGCAATCTGCTCTCTTACTTCGTTTGCGAGTGCCCCCATTTTCGGTCTTTCTTCTGCGGAAAGCTTGCCCATTCCGCGAAGTACTTCTGTAATCGGCCCTTTTTTCCCTAAGTATTGAACACGAATGTCATTAACCTCTTTGAGCGAGCTGGCTGCTTCAACCTTTGCTATCGCCTCTGTTTCAAGCTGTTTTAACGTTTCTTGCATGAGTGTGATCCTCCTTTTGATATACAAAACCGCTCGGATAAACGGCTGTTTGATCGTTTGAAGACAATAAAAAAACTCGTTCCTCCATAAAAGAAGGGACGAGTTGTGGTCGCGGTACCACCCTTGTTAAGCACAAATGCATGTGCGAATAAGCTTCATTGACATAACGGAATCAAACGAATCCGGTTCACCTTTACGCAAAACCTGCGGTCCCGGTGACAACTCCAGAGGTGAATTCCTGTTTCAGCATTCCTTAAATGCACTTTCAGTCTACGATGCATTCTCCCTAAAAGGCCGCTTCTTGAAACAATCTTCCTCTATCATGGTTTTTAAAATATTAGTTTTATTATAGTGAAAATAAACACATGTTGCAACATTATCCACGCAAATGATAAACAAGAACAGCGGCTGCTACAGCTACATTTAAAGATTCTGCCTGCCCATACATTGGTACATATAAATTTTGATCTGTCATTTGCAGAATGTCTGGGTCAATACCAGCTCCTTCATTTCCAACAATTAATGCAAACGGACCTTCTGCCGTTACGCTTTTATACTCTTTCGCATCTTTTAAGGCACTTCCGTATACAGGTATGCCTCGTTCTTTCAGCTCCGTGATCGCCTGTTGAAGAGTTTGCTTTAAGATAGGCAGGTGAAAATGAGACCCTTGCGCGGAACGGAGCGTTTTTCCGTTAAACGCATCAACTGTTCCGTCTCCTAAGATCACAGCATCAAGACCAGCGGCATCTGCTGTTCGAATGAGTGTGCCTAAATTCCCCGGGTCCTGCACTGCGTCTAATAAAAGAAGCCGTTCAACCTTCTTTTCTTCAAAAACAGGAACTGTACAGACTGCGGCAATGTGCTGAGGCGTTTCTGTTTCTGTCATGGCAGAAAAGGCCTCTTCGCTCAGTTCATAAAGCTCAATGTCTGGCTGGATATGAGAAGGAAGCATATCGGGCGAGGTGACCATTAATTCCTTCACGCCCCCGCTCTTTAATGCTTCTTCGACTAAGTGTATTCCCTCAACGAGAAACAGCCCTGTTTTCGTTCGTTCTTTTTTCGTATGGAGCTTCTTCCACTGTTTAATGTTTGTGTTTTTAGCTGATTCTATATATTTCAAGCGACGTTAACTCCTTTAATTATCATGAATTTATTATATCTCATGCACACTACATAATAAACCTGTCTTTGAGACAGAATAGGGCTATTACCATCAAAAAAGGAGTGTGGGCAATGGATTTTAATTTAAGAGGCGCAGTCATTCAAAACATTACTGGCCATAATCAAGAACAGCTTGAACATACGATTTTAGATGCTATTCAAAGCGGCGAGGAAAAAATGCTGCCAGGCCTTGGCGTGTTGTTCGAAGTGCTATGGCAAGAAGCATCAGAAAACGAGAAAAATGAAATCCTTGAAACATTAGAACAAGGCTTAAAGCCTCAACAGCAGCAATAAAAAGAAGCCGGTTTGCTTATAAAAGCAAGCCGGCCTTTTTCATTTAACCAGTGATAGGCGTTTCCATTCGAAGCGCTGGATCACGCCAGATTTCAACCCATTTTTTAATCGCAAACACAATAATCACAAAACCTAAGATCAGCATGATGATCGACAGCACCGCATTCAGCACGCTGTAACCGGATGCTTCAGGATTGAGATATACATTTGCTACCATCCAATAGCCTGCATAATTCACCGTCACATATAAGTAAGCAAGCGGAATTAAACAAGTCAGCATATATCGCCTTTTATCTGCAATTTTTAATACAACGGTTGCCCCGATGATTAACCCAACCGAGGCCATTAACTGATTTGAAACCCCAAACAGCGCCCAAATAGACCCGATGTCCCCTGAGTAAAGTAAGTATCCCCACATAAAACAAGCAAGCGCACTTGCAAACACCGAACCAGGTACCCAGTCAGTTCGTTTAAGCGGTTTATATGCTTCACCTAAGAAGTCTTGAATCAAATAGCGTGCCACACGTGTCCCCGCATCAATAGCAGTTAAAATAAAGACAGCCTCAAACATAATGACGAACTGGAAGAAGTAAGAAGCCAAATGACTAAAGAATGGAATCCCCGTAAAGATATACGCCATCCCTACAGCCAATGTCACGGCACCACCCGTTCTTCCTTCTAAGTCGAGGCCGATTTCCTTACTCAGCTGCGGAAGGTTTTCGACACTCATACCGAGTGTACGGAACACTTCCGGCGTACTGTTTATCGCAAAATAATCTCCTGGATGCAGGGCAGTAGCCGCAATTAAAGCCATAATCCCAACTAAGCATTCCACAAGCATTGCGCCAAACGCAACAGGCTTCATATCACTCCATCGGTCCAGCATCTTAGGTGTTGTCCCTGAACCAACAAATGCGTGGAAACCAGAAATAGCACCGCAAGCAATGGTAATCGAAATAAATGGCCAGACAGGACCAGCTAATACAGGTCCTCCTCCATTCACAAACTCTGTAAACGCCGGGAATTGAATGGACGGATTCACGACAAAGATTCCGGCAATCAGCGCAATGAATACACCAATTTTCATAAAACTACTTAAATAGTCCCTCGGTGCAAGCAGCAGCCAAACTGGCAGAGCCGCAGCAAAAAAGGCATAGATCGGCAGGGCAAGAGCAAGCGTTTTTGTATCAAGGGTTAAAAAATCACCTAGTGCCGTACCTTGAATATTCGGCCCAAGGAATACACCAAACATCAGCAAAATAAATCCCGCAGATGTCGCCAGCTTTAAATTGCCTGTTTTTTTATAATACAGACCAACCCCCATTGCAATCGGAATCGTGATTCCAACTGCAAATGTCCCCCAAGGGTTACGTTCTAAAGCATGAAGCACAACCATAGACAAACCTGCCATTGTGATGGTAATAATAAACAGCATCGCAAGCCCTGTACAAAACCCGGCAACAGGTCCCAGCTCTTCCTTCGCTACCTCTGATAATGATTTCCCCTTTTTTCGCATCGACGCAAATAAGACGACTAGATCATGTACAGCTCCGCCTATGACTGCACCAATTAAAAGCCAAAGGAGACCAGGTAAATATCCAAATTGAGCGGCTAAAATCGGACCCACTAACGGACCAGCAGCTGCAATCGCAGCAAAGTGATGCCCAAAAGTGACCCATTTATTTGTCGGCACATAATCTTTCCCGTCCTCTAGCGTGTGAGCCGGTGTAGGATGATCATCTGTGACCTTTAATACCTTGACCATCATAAATGTGCCATAAAGACGATAGGCAATCGCTAAAATACACATAGATCCTATTACAATTGTAACCGCATTCATTTAACCATCCCCTTTGTATAAACAATTTGTTACAAATATAACATAAATTGATTGATTTTTCTTTCTTTTAAAACCAAGTTGACAAATAAGAATAATGTATTTATTCTTAAGGTAGCTTCACCTACTTCCATAAACTCTCTTTTGACAGGGCATTCTAGCTCTGTCCTTTTTATTGCTTTCATCTTACAAAAATAAACGCTCGATCACATGTGCCTTATTCACTAGGAAACACTCTCTTCTTTTACCAAAAACAGTTCTTTTGGCTCACCTTGAACACACCGTTCATTTCCTGGGAAATTCAATAAAAAAAGCCTTTCCTCTGTACTGAGGAAAGGCATTCTTCCTTAAGAACCGTACGTAATCTGTTCAACGGTTTTTTGATCAAGTCTTTTGATCACTTCTGTTAAAAGCTTCACTGCATTTTCATAATCATCTCGGTGAATCATTGCAGCATGGGTATGAATATATCTGCTCGGAATCCCGATAGATAGTGATGGAACTCCATGACCTGTTAAATGAATACCGCCAGCATCTGTCCCACCGCCAGGCATTGAGTCATATTGATAAGGAATGTTCAGCTCATCAGCTGTTTGGACAACAAAATCACGAAGTCCTTTATGAGAGACCATTGAAGCATCAAATACAACAATCGTTGGGCCTTTGCCAAGTTTGCTAGTTGCTTCTTTCTCAGTGATGCCTGGTGTATCTCCTGCTACACCTACATCAATGGCAAATCCAATATCGGGCTGAATTGTAGCCGCTGCTGTTTTGGCTCCGCGCAGGCCTACTTCCTCTTGGACAGTTGCGACGCTGTAAGCAATATTCTCATGCTGAGCATTGTGTAAGTTTTTCATGACATCAATGGCCACTGCACAGCCAATGCGGTTGTCCCATGCTTTTGCAAGGAGCATTTTTTCATCATTCATGATTGTAAACTCAAAGTAAGGAACGATTTGATCTCCAGGCAGCACGCCCCACTCCATTGCCTGTTCTTTGCTTGACGCCCCAATATCAATAAACATATCCGTAATCTCAATTGACTTTTTACGAGCTTCAGGTGACAAGACGTGTGGTGGCTTTGAACCAATTACCCCAGTGATCTCTCCCTTTTTCGTCACAATGGTGACACGCTGGGCGAGCATGACTTGTGACCACCAGCCGCCGACTGTTTGAAAACGAATGTAGCCTTTGTCATCAATTTTTGTCACCATGAATCCTACTTCATCTAAGTGACCAGCGAGCATAATTTTAGGTCCGTTTGCTTTTCCTTCCTTTTTAGCGATCAAGCTGCCAAGGCGGTCTGTAGAGACTTCATCTGCATATGATTCTATGTATGTCTGCATGACTTTTTTGACATCACGTTCATTTCCTGGAATCCCTTTTGCATCCGTTAGGTCTTTCAGCATAGTTAATGTTTGATCGAGCTTTGTCATTCCATTTATCCTCCTTTATCTTCATGGTGCATTCTTATTATACAAAACCTCTTTCGTTCAATACGATCTTTTTATGAATATTTTTTCGTTTTACGAAATATTTTTTTAAAAAAAGTTGAAACCTTTTGGCGTTTTCATTCGTAGTACATCAGATAACGGTATTGGAGGTGCATCCTGTCATGTTTGTAATCCTCATGAGACTAGCTCTTGTTGCACTGCTTGTCTACATCTTCTACATGGCGGTAAAATTCTTCTCAAACCCGAGAAGAAAGCTGAAACAAGCACAATTAAAAGAAGGCTTTTATTTTATGGACGAACAGCAAAATGCGCGCAAAAATTTTAATTTCGTCTATAAAGGTGTCTTGTTTGAAGGGGAGAAGCATGTTCCTTCTAAGGATCATCCTCTGTTTGTCCACTCCATTTACGTTTGGACGGAGTCACCTGAGAAGCTGAGTGAATTTACATTAGAAGACTTTGAAAAACTGGAGGAAAACATTATCGAGCGTTATCCTCAAACAAAAATTGATTGGGATCAGCCTATTAAAAAAATCAAACAAAAAAAAGGAGCAGACACGCCGTCCTAATGGCGTCTGCTCCTTTTTCAAATAACTTGGATATATCCCAATAGAATCAACTGCAAAATCATTAATACAGGCATGCCGATTTGAAAGGCAGGATGCTTTGTTTTATGACGGAAATACTGCATTCCTAGATACGATCCGGCAGCGCCAAAAAGAACCGCAGCACTCCATAAATGCGCCTCTGAAATTCTCCATTTATGTGCTTTGGCCCGGCGTTTGTCCTCACCCATGAGAAAAAAGCCGTAGCCATTCACTAAAATAAGCAGCAGGATTAAAGCCATATTCATTCATTTCACCTCACATGATGAGAAAAAAAGATCACCCCTCGAAGGAATGATCTTTTATAAAACTTACTTGTCTAGTTGTGCTTTTGCAGCATCAGCAAGCTGATTGAATGCATTTAGGTCATTCACAGCAAGGTCAGCAAGCATTTTGCGGTTTACTTCGATACCAGAAAGCTTTAAGCCATGCATTAAACGGCTGTAAGAAAGACCGTTCATACGAGCTGCAGCGTTGATACGAGTGATCCATAGTTTACGGAAGTCACGTTTTTTCTGACGACGGTCACGGAAAGCGTAGTTTCCAGATTTCATCACCTGTTGGTTTGCTACTTTGTATAATCTATGTTTTGAACCGAAATAACCTTTTGCTAATTTAAGAACCTTTTTACGACGCTGACGCGACACAGTTCCGCCTTTTACTCTTGGCATTGTAATTCCCTCCTATGATTCCTATTCCAAATTACTTAATGTTTGCAAGTTGTTGTTTGATACGTTTGAAATCTCCAGCACTTACGATTGCACTCTTACGCAATTTACGTTTTTGCTTTGTAGATTTATTAGCGAACAAGTGACTTGTGTACGCATGAGAACGTTTAAGTTTACCAGAACCTGTTTTTTTGAAACGTTTAGCAGATCCGCGGTGAGTTTTCATTTTTGGCATTGGATGTTTCCTCCCTCTGTTACTTTACTTTTCGACTTTTGGTGCAAGCATGAGGAACATGCTGCGTCCGTCCATCTTAGGTTTTGTTTCTACTGTTGCTACTTCAGCGCAAGCTTCAGAGAAACGGTCTAACACGCGCTGTCCGATTTCTTTATGCGTAATCGCACGGCCTTTAAAGCGGATAGAAGCTTTCACTTTATCTCCCTTTTCAAGGAATTTGATTGCATTACGGAGCTTCGTGTTAAAATCATGTTCATCGATTGTCGGGCTCAACCGAACTTCTTTTAAGCTAATGATTTTTTGATTCTTACGTGCCTCTTTTTCCTTCTTCTGCTGTTCGAATCGGAACTTACCATAGTCCATGATTCGGCAAACAGGTGGTTTTGCATTTGCAGCAACTAACACAAGGTCAAGATTAGCTTTAGCAGCAATTTCCAGAGCTTCCTGGCGGGTTTTAATCCCAAGCTGATCGCCATTTTGTCCGATCAAACGAACTTCACGCGCACGAATACCTTCATTAACTAATTGATCTTTGCTAATAGTGAGCCACCTCCATGAGATTTTGAATTGAGTTCACAATTCATTTTGACCATTTCGTTGTATGTTTTACAGGCAAACAAAAAGTGTGGGCATATAAAACACCCACACTGCGAACATTTGCATGAAAAAATAAATGTACGGTCAACCTGTCAACTACAAACATGTGTCAATCAGGTGAGAAGCGGGTGCTTCTGCTTGTGATATCTATTCAATTCGTTAACTATTCTACACAATTTTCATTTGTCCGTCAAGTAACCGAACTCTTGAAACAACTTTTTCAGTTTAACACGATGAGACGAATTGGGCAAGACTTTTTCACACCATGACGCCATCAAAGAATCAACTGCATAAAGATTGGGATGACGATAACGGTCACAACTCCTACGACTACAACGGCGATACTTGCCATCGCTGCTTCTACTTCTCCCATCTCAATTCCAACAGAAACCCCAAGCGCATGTCCTGATGTACCAAGTGCAAGACCTTTTGCCACTGGGTTTTTAATGCGAAACAATTTTAAGAAGAAGGCACCTAGTGCATAGACAATGACTGCGTTAAATATGACCGCAAAGGCTGTGATATCTGCGATTCCGCCAATATCCTTTGCAATTGGAAGAGCAATCGCTGTTGTCGCTGCTTGTGGAAGCATGCTTTTCATCACAGCCGCATCTAAATGAATTCCTTTTGCTACGAGATATACGATCGTAATGGAACAAAGTGAGCCTACAAAAATAGCAGATAAAATTTGCCACCAATATTTTTTAAGCAAGGCTCTCTGCTTATAAAGCGGGATAGCGAAAGCAATCGTTGCAGGCTCTAAGAAAAATTTGATAATCTTGCCGCCCTCATTATAATCTGCGTAGGAAAAACCGCCAACTTTCAAAAATAAAATGCCTAGTACCATCGCCACAAACAGCGGGGTGAACAAGAAGAAGCCTTTTGATTTTTTAAATAAGAATGTCCCTATTCCAAAAGCGACCAATGAGACGACAATGCCAAAATAAGGGCTCATCGTACTTGTACCCATTTTGCATCTCTCCTTTAATGCGTACTTGAAGCTGGTTTATTTGAATGAGAAGGAGCAGATTTACTCTCCTTTGTCTCTTTACGTTTCTGCGGTCTTTCTGATAATTGCATGAGAAGCTGCGAAAACAGCCCTGTCGCTGCAAGTAGCATAATGGTTGCAATGATAATGACACCGACGACTTGCACACCTACTTCTTGCATGACACCTAGTGATTGAATAACTGAGATCCCAGAGGGAACAAATAGAAAGCTAATGAGTCCTGTCAATGATGTACCTAATTGCTCCACCTGCTCTAGTTTGACGATTTTCGTTGTTAACAAAACAAATAATAGAACCAAACCAATGACGGATGCGGGCATCGGAATCGGTAAATACATTGAAATGAGATTAGAAACGAACATTACGGTTGCAAAAATAAATGCTTGAGATAGAAATCCATATACTTTCGTGGCACTCATGCCCCTTCACCTCTTTCTTCGACTGCCCTCAGTATAAGACATGAAATAAACAAATGAAGCGTTTACAATGAAACTCGCTGGATTCAATGACTGAAATGCAAAAAACGAGTATTGAAATACAAACAAAAAAAGCCCTCCTACTCTAGCAGGAGCGACTTCTTTAATTCTTTCGCATATGTACGGCTGACAGGAATGATGGACCCGTCTGTCATATGCAGATTATACGTCGAATTAAACCACGGCTGTACTTCTTTCATATGAGAGGTATTCACGATATAGCTGCGATGAACCCTCATAAAGTAAGCCTCAGGAAGTTTCTTTTCAATGACCACAAGCGGTTCTGAGACCTCATACATGTGATTCTTTGTTTTCACGACCTTTTTCCCCTCGCTGAGTCCTACATACATGATCTCTTCAACTTGCAGGATCACAATTGAGTCATCGACTGAGATCGCTAATTTTTGCTGGTGTGGCGCTTTCTCATCTGACAGCTGGTGCTCTTTCGTCTCAACAGATTTCCACTTTTTAAACTTCTGGATGGTCTGGAGCAGCCGCTCTTCATCAAATGGTTTTGTTAAGTAATCAAGCGCACTTACCTCAAACGCCTTCAGCGCATATTGATCAAAGGCTGTCGCAAATACAACCGCTGGCGGATCAGACATCCGGTTGAGCCTTTTGGCAATATCAAATCCGTTCTCACCAGATAAATCAATGTCTAAAAAGAGCAGATCCGGCTTATGGTCGACCATCCGGTCAAAAGCAGATTCTATATTTTCTGCTTCCTCTATTTGAACCTCCTCTTTCGTTCTTCGTAATAAGTATTTTAATTCATCTCTTGCTAACACTTCATCATCTACGATTAATACCTTCATCAACGAGAATCATCCTTTTTTACATAGTCCATCGGAATGCGAAATGAGATGTCAGTGCCTTGGTCACTATGAATGGATAAAGCGGCTTGTCTGCCAAAAATTCCTCTTAACCGCTGATCTAAATTAAAAAGGGCTGTCCCTGTTCCTTCTAGTGATTTGACAGGCGCTTTTAATAGCTGAGCCATCTTATCATCTTCAATCCCCTGTCCATTATCTGTCACTTTCATATAAACATGCCCATCTTTCATCAAAGCGGAAACGATGACTTCACAATTCGTTTGATGTTTAGGAAAAGCATGTCTCACTGCGTTTTCAACAAGCACCTGAAGCACAAAGGGCGGAATCTTCACCTGCTCCAGCTCCTTTTCAATTTGAAAGGTCACATGGTACTTATTTGGAAACCTTGCTTGTTCGAGTGATAAATATGCCTCCACATGCTGAATCTCTTTATGCATTGGAATCAGCAGCTGGCGGGCACCTTGCATATTTGAACGAAAATAAATACTTAGCTGCAGCAGCAGCTTCCTTGCCATCTCCACATTGGTTCTGCATAAAACAGAGATGGTATTAATGGCGTTAAATAAAAAGTGCGGGTTCACTTGTGCTTGAAGTGCTTTGATCTCTGCATCTTTTAGCAGGCGGCTTTGGGTTTCCGCCTCCCCAAGCTCAAGCTGTGTGGAAAACAGCATCGCCAAACCTTCTGCAAGCTCCTCTTCCACCCTGCTTAATCCGACCGGAGAATTGAAATACATTTTTAACGTTCCAATCGTTTGACCGTTAGAAGTGAGCGGCAGCACGATTGCGGCTTCAAGAGGGCAATGGGCGACTGAACAATTGATTTCGTCCTTCGAATGTGCCTTCATAATCTTGCCGCTCATCAAGACTTGTTTCGACAGCCCCGTAATCAGGCTTTTAGATGGGATATGATGATCTGTTCCATCTCCGACATGCGCTAAAATCTTTTCTGTGTCCGTTAAGGAGACCGCATCTGTTTCAGTCAACCGATGAATGATCTCCGCCACACTTTTACATGACTGTTCATTTAACCCTTGGCGGAAAAAAGGCAGTGTTTGATCGGCGATCGAAAATACTCGATGTGTCTGCATCGCTTTTGCCTGCTCTTCTTGCCGAATGACTGACTGTAAAATAGATAAAAAGATAAAGCTGCCGATTCCATTCACAAAGATCATCGGCAAAGCGATGATACTGACAAGCCCCCATGCATCCGCAAATGGCCTTGCAAACAGAAGGATAATGATCATCTGTAATGATTCCATCGCTACACCAAAAAGGGCTGCTTGGCGAGGTGTGACCATTCGATTCCTCCGCTTAAACCTGCTGCCGACATAGCCTGCAATGACACCCGCTAAAATGGAAGAAATCGCACAGCTGAGCGCAGTGCTTCCTCCTAGGGAATATCGATGAATTCCAGCTAAAAGCCCTGCGCCAATCCCTACAAACGGCCCCCCGATCAAACCACCCATTTCGATCCCCATAATTCTCGTATTGGCGATAGAGCTGGACGAGCCAAGATGATAAGAAAACTCATGATTCATGACAATTTGCTGCTGGATTTCAATTCCTGTGTAATTGCTGATCATACTAAAAGAAGCAAAAATGAAGACAAGAATTGCCTTTTTCCGAAACCCTTGATTATGTAGCAATAGATTGCGAAAACCCTTCACATGGGCAAGCACAAATCCTAAAATAACGATGATCCCCACACGCTCGATCATCATGATAATTAAATGAAGCAAACCGGCCACCTCAAATGATGTATGTCATATCTATTGTCTTTCTATTCTATCATGTGCGGTCAATGATCAAATATCTCTCAAATCTTTTCTTTATTGCCCTCTTCTTCTATTGTAAAATGAACATGAGCCTGACACTTGCAATTGAAGGTAACACATACATAACAAGGGAGAAGATCATGAAAGCCGTATTTTTCGATTTAGATGATACTTTGCTTTGGGACGAAAAAAGCATTCATACAACTTTTCAGGAAACTTGCCGGGAAGCGGAAAAGAAATATGGACTTGATCCAGAATCGTTTGAACAGATTGTACGTGAAGAAGCAAGAAAGCTGTACTCTTCCTATGAAACATATGATTATACTGTCATGATCGGCATTAATCCTTTCGAAGGACTGTGGTCCAATTTTAGTGAACCGATTAGCGAAGGCTTTCAAAAGCTGAACGCCATTGCACCAGAGTATCGTAAAAACGCTTGGACCAACGGCTTAAAGACAGCGGGAATTGACGATGAGGCATTTGGACAATATTTGGCTGATTTCTTTGCAGCAGAACGCAGAAAACGCCCATATGTCTATGAAGAAACATACCCTGTTTTAAACCGCCTGAAAGGCAGCTACGAATTGCTCCTTTTAACAAACGGAGATCCTAGCCTTCAAAAGGAGAAACTGGCAGGTGTTCCTGAGCTTGCACCTTATTTTAACGAAATTGTGATTTCAGGAGATTACGGAAAAGGCAAACCTGACCCTGGTATCTTTGAGCACTGCCTTCAGCTGTTAAACTTAACAAAAGACGAAGTGATCATGGTTGGAGATAATCCGAAAACAGATATTCTCGGTGCTTCTCGGGTTGGTATCCAAACCGTTTGGATCAATCGCCATGGCAAGAAAAATGAAACAGATGTGACGCCTGATTATGAAATCAAAGACTTACATGAATTGTTTGATATATTAAAATAGAACAAAAAAACACCCTTCTCCTGACGAGATTGGGTGTTTTTGTATTTTTAGAGCTATATGATTGCCGCTAGACTTTGCGCTTGCCGGTCTAAGCCGCGTGCTGCTTCTCCTACAACGATGAATTCCTCACTTGCCTGCTTTACAAGATCCCGGTTTGTAAACACGGTTGTCTTTGCCCGGCTTGTTCCGCTGCTGACCTTCTCTACTTCTGTATGGATCGCCTTCACATATTGATCTACCTTAACGATCGCTTCTTTTGAATTTGTCGCAAGCTTTCGAATTTCTGCTGCTACTACACTAAAGCCATTTCCATAGGAACCCGCATGTGCCGCTTCTATTGCCGCATTTAAGGCGAGCAGCTGGGTTTGTGACGAAATACTGTTAATGGTTGCAGCAATGGATCTGATGGACTCTACCTGCTCCGTTAATCCTTTTAGCAAGCTCATATTTTGATCGGTTTCGTTTGCTATATGATCAAAGGAAGCATTAACACTTTGACTATGCTGAATGCCAACTTCTGCTCGTTCCATTAATTTCGCAGACATCTCCTTTAAGTCTTCTACAACCTGTTTCATTGTGTGTTCTCTCTCCGTAATATCTGTTGCCACTTTCACAACACCCACTACAGTTCCTTCTTCATCTTGAACAGGTGAATATGTCGCTTCAAGCCATAAGCTGCTGCCGTTTTTTGTGATCCGCTGCACTTTTTCCTGAAAGACTTGACCTTCTCTCAAACGCTTCCAAAACATGTGATAGCTCGTGTGTTCTATAACATGCGGAGGACAGAACTGTCTATGTTTAAGACCGATCATCTCTTCTTTAGAATATCCCATGGCTTTTGCAAAAATATCGTTCACCCATAGAACTTCACCTGTCACATTAAATTCAATCATTGCCAGCGAGTGCTCTAATGCACGAAGAACAGCTGATTGCTCCAATACATGTGACGATAAATTGTTTGTTGTTTGCATCATCGCTTTCATTCCCCCAATTTGTCTCAAACCAACAGTACATACTTACCCTTACTTTTGTACTATCTAAACGTCTCTTTTTAGGAATTGGATCACTAGTGGAGGTGTTCTCCAAAAAGAAAAGCCAGTGATCTAAAGAGAATCACTGGCTGTGCTTATTATTTCTTTGCTTCTGCTACTGCATGTTTCACAAAGGCTTCAAGATCCATTGTTTCTGAATCTTGTTCCCCGTATTTTCTTACATTGACAGCGCCATTTTCTGCTTCTTGATCTCCGACGACAAGCATGTACGGAATCTTTTGCATTTGCGCTTCTCTAATTTTGTACCCAATTTTTTCATCGCGGCTGTCAAGCTCTACACGAAGACCTTCAAGCTGCAAACGTTCTTGTACTTTTTTCGCATAGTCTAAATGAACAGACGGTGAAACTGGGATGACTTGGAATTGTACAGGTGCCAGCCATGTTGGAAGGGCTCCTTTGTATTCTTCAATTAAGAAGGCAACGAAGCGTTCCATTGTAGAAACAACGCCTCTATGAATCACGACTGGACGATGGTGCTTTCCATCTTCTCCGATATATGTGAGATCAAAGCGTTCTGGAAGTAAGAAATCAAGCTGTACAGTGGATAATGTCTCTTCTTTTCCAAGAGCTGTCTTCACTTGTACATCAAGCTTCGGCCCATAAAATGCCGCTTCGCCTTCTGCTTCATAGTAGTCGTGACCAAGCTCGTCCATTGCATCCTTCAGCATCGATTGTGCTTTATTCCACATCGCATCGTCATCGAAATACTTCTCAGTATCTTCTGGATCACGATAAGACAAGCGGAATGTGTAGTCATTCAAGCCAAAGTCTTGATACACTTCTTCAATTAAACGAACTGTACGGATGAACTCGTCTTTGATTTGATCTGGACGAACAAAGATGTGTGCATCGTTTAATGTCATACCGCGGACACGCTGAAGGCCGGATAAGGCACCTGACATTTCATAGCGGTGCATTGTACCAAGCTCTGCAATACGAATTGGCAATTCGCGATAGCTGTGCGGCTCGTTTTTGTAAATCATCATATGGTGCGGACAGTTCATCGGGCGAAGAACAAGATCTTCGTTGTCCATTTCCATTACTGGGAACATGTCTTCTTGATAATGCGCCCAGTGTCCTGATGTTTTATACAATTCAACACTTGCAAGAACTGGTGTATACACATGCTCATAGCCAAGACGCACTTCTTTATCGACAATGTAACGCTCAATGACGCGGCGGATTGTAGCGCCTTTTGGCAGCCAAAGCGGAAGACCTTGACCAACCTTTTGAGAATTTGCAAAGAGTTTCAGCTCTTTTCCAAGCTTACGGTGATCGCGTTCTTTCGCTTCTTCAAGCAGACGTAAATGCTCATTTAAATCTTCTTTGCTGAAGAAAGCTGTTCCGTAAATACGCTGAAGCATTTGGTTGTTACTGTCACCTCTCCAGTATGCACCAGCAAGGCTTAACAGTTTAAACTCTTTAATTTTCCCTGTAGACGGCAAGTGAATCCCGCGGCAGAGGTCAAAGAATTCACCCTGCTCATAAATCGTCACAGCTTCACCTTCTGGAATCGCCTCTAACAGCTCAAGCTTCAATTCATCACCAATTGCTTCAAAGCGCTTTTTCGCTTCTTCTCTTGATACTTCAATTCGCTCAATTGGCAGATTGCTGTTAATGATTTTCTTCATTTCTTTTTCAATCTTTGGTAAGTCTTCAGGTGTGATGGCAACATCGATGTCCACATCGTAGTAGAAGCCATTTTCGATGACAGGACCTACGCCAAACTGAACGTGATGCTCTTTTCCATACAGGCGTTTGATCGCCTGCGCTAGCAAATGTGCTGTGCTGTGGCGCATAATGTCGAGTGCTTCTTCACTTTTATCTGTGATGATCTCGATTGTTCCACTTTCTAATAGCGGCGTACGCAGATCTATTTCTTTACCGTTCAATTTACCGGCAAGTGCTTTTTTCTTTAGGCCCGGGCTAATTGATGCCGCGATGTCTTCTGTTGTAGCTGTTTTGTCAAACTCCTTGACTGCTCCATCTGGAAATGTAAGTTGAATTTGTTCTGACATCTCTGGTCACTCCTTTTTTTGGCAATATAAAAACCCCGCCCCCTGGAAAGGGACGAGGTTGAATAAACGGAATCGTGGTTCCACCCTTTTTCCCGTATTTGCAGCTTGCTTTTTCTTAAGCAAATACGGCTTGCGGTTCGATAACGGGAATTCCCGTCAGCCATTACTAAAAAGTTCACAGCTGATGTTCAAAGGTGGTAAATCAAATGGTCCTCTGCTAGGAAGCTTTCAGCCGCGGCTTCCCTCTCTTTAAGCGGGTGTTCATTTGTTCATGTCCTTATCAATACGGTCTCTGTATGAAGTTACACCGTATTATAAAACGTTTTTTCGTGAAAATCAAGAAAGCTTTTCACTTTTCTTGTTGAAATGAGCATGTACAAATTGAACATTCTGCTCTTGGAATGAATGAGACGGGAACACCTCAACCCTTTCTTGAAAAATATTTTGAATGGTTTGCACCATCGAGTGACCTGTATCATTTGTAAATAGGTCAATTTTTTGCGGTGCAATGGAGACAAGCGGTGCAATCAGCTGCGAATCAATATACATTGGATGCTCTCTTACAAACTGTCTGTCTATGTATTGTTTTTGATCACGCTCAGAAGCGTAGCGAAATTCCCAAATCACCAGGCGGTCCTGATGCACGACATGTACTTTTTCGAGCCTAGGCTCTCTTGCCATCACATAGTCTCGAAGCGATTGAATGAAGTTTTGATACTCCTGCTCCATTTTGTATTCTTCAATGGACACTTCAACATAGTTCTTAAGCCTTCGGTCATACTCTGACAGTCTAAATGTCATAAATGAACCAATTGAAAAAACGCCTTGCTGTAAAGAAATCGCCTCAAGCTCCTTTTTTAAAAGGGCTTCTCTAGGCGGGTCTTGCTGAATGCCGGGAATATCATCTAAATCCCCGTTCATGATACTGTGTGCGATGGAAAGAATTTGGTGCTGCTCTTCGGGATCTTTAAACAAATAGGTGTTTTCAAGGATGCTGCGCATGCGCTCATTTTCTTTGCATTCCAAAAAAAAGTGAACCAGTAATGGCCGCACAATGTGCTCAAGTGCTTCTTCTGATTCCTTCGCCTCTATGAGAAGCCGGTCTTTCCCTTGTTGAATTGACATGTGATGCCGACTGTCCAAGTGTTCAGCAAGATGTAAAAAAGCGGCGGTATCATATTCATCTTCAAAGATTATTTCAAGCATGTTTGTCCCCCCTAACGACATCTGTTACATATATATGGGGAGAACATAAAAAATAGACGCCTAAAATAAATCAGGCATCTTTCTTTTTAAAATGAGTGGAACGGAGATAAAGATCAAATAAATCAAACAAACAACCACTAAAGCCGCATAATTGCCGCTGACAAAGCTTGAGCCGAGAACATTTAACGCAATTGTACCCGGTATTAAGCCTAAAAAGGTGGCTGTCACAAATGCACGATAATTTGCACGTGAAGCAGCTGCCGCATAGCTGACAAAATCAAAATGAATCGGTGCAATACGCAATAACAAAATATAAAGAAATCCATGCTCCTGAATGCGGGACGTCACCGCTTTCAGCTTTCGGCTGTTTGATTCCGTTTCCTTCTTTTTTGCACGAAAGGTTGAAGCAATCATGAAAGAACCTGTTGCCCCAGCTGTCGCTCCAACGAGGGCATAAATCGTCCCAAGGACACTGCCGAATGCCAAACCTGCTGCAAGCGAAAAGACCGTAATCGGGACGAGAACAAACGGGCGAAAAAGAGATAAGAAAAGAAAAACAAAGGGAGCCAGCATCCCAAATTGCAGCACCCAATTCTTCACATCTTTCGGCGCCAGCTGAAGATGCTGTTTATTCAGCCACCACAGCGCAGCAGCAAGAATGCCAATCCCAAGAAAAAGCAGCCATTTTCTTTTGTTCATTTCATTTGCTCCTCCTTCAGGTGACATACGCTTTTATAAATGACGGCGGTTTTCTCCTTCAAGCAGCACTGGCTCTGCTAAATAGAGAATCCGTTCCATTAAACGAGCGGCTTTGACCTCTTCTTTTTCTCCCCGCTGTGAGTACGTAAAGTGATGCTTCAGCTCGTTTGGTGAGAAATTAGAAGAGAAAAATGTCGGCAGCTGCTCTGCCATACGGTATTGTAAGATCGTACCGAGCAGTTCATCCCGCACCCAGCTTGTCATCGATTCTGCCCCAATATCATCAAGCATTAAAATAGGAGTGGACTTGACCATATTCAGCTTTTCTTCTAGCGTATGATCGGCTAATGAATTTTTTAACTCTCTTACAAATTCAGGCACGTAAACAAGGAGAGATGGGTATTCTTTCTCCGCTAGCTGCTGCGCAATAGCTGCTAGTATATACGTTTTTCCTACTCCAAACTTTCCGTGTAAATACAAGCCTTTTCCTTTTCCAGTCTCATCATAGCTTTGGAGGAATTGACCTACTTTTTGAATGACCTCTTGTCTTCCCACAACGTTCAGATCAGCGAACGTCGCTTGAAGGACATTTTGCGGAATATACATGCTTTTCATCAGCTCTTGCTGTTTCTTCTGTCTATCGAGCCGCAGCTTGACTGGACAAGGGGAATATTCAATATCAATACTCTGACCTTTGATCACAAGCTTCGGGTGATACCCATCTAAAATCGCATTAACGTTTTCGTCATCTAAGCAGTAAGAGCAGCCCTTCGACTGCTGCACATATTCAAAGAGCCGGTTCAAGCTGCGCTTGATCATGTCTTCATGTATCTCTTCTTGATGCTTCTGTAAAAAGGCCTTCACATCTTCATCAGATAACACACTTTCTTTAATCTGATTGTATCTCACGCGAAAATCTACTCGTCCTTTTAGCTGTTCAAATGAACGACCGATCGGTTTCATCCCATCTCACCTCACCTTAATGTGCATTGTACTTTTTCATATTTTTAAACTGATCTAACAGTTTTTCTTTTTCTCGTTCGAGGTCTTCTGTAGACAGATTGTCCGTTTGCTCTTTTGACGGCTGTTCTTTTGTTTCAGTTTCTTTCATCCAGTCAGGCAATTTCTCTTCCCGGACAACTTTTCCTGAACCATAAGGGCTGCGCTGCTTTTTCTGCTGCGCCCACTCTGTCATTTGTCTGTTCTCTTCTTTGGCAATTTTCATGGCCGCTGCTACGGTTTTGATTTTCTTTCTCACCCAATGAGCGGCGATTTTTTGCATATATGTTTTTGACAGCTTCATATCTGTTTTGAGTAATGTATAGTAGATGAGAACATTCATGACACCTGGCTCTAGCTGCTGCTCGAGCATGATATCTTCAACAATTCTTAAGTCGGCATAAGTTGGCTCAATACCATCTGCCATGTCTTTTAGCAGCTCTCTAGGCGAAATATGATCCAGCTTTTCAATCAATTTTGCATCTGGAGTATCCGCTGCCGGCGTCTTTGAAGCATCTTGTCGTAAGTGTCTTGGCTGTTTTTGATCAATCAGCTTTGGCTGTTCGCCTCTGTATTCAATTTGGTACCAGTCTCTTGCTGCTTTTCTCAGCTCTTCTGTTGAGATCATTTGATCCGAACCGCATGCACCTGCTACAATATTTTGCATTTGAAGCGGGGTGATGCCGTATACAATAGCTAACTTCTTAATTGTTTCTTTTACCTGCTTTGTCAAAGCCTTCCTTGGAATCATCATGTCAGACATACCGGCTAATAATAGATCGAAATCAAAGGATTCGTCTGAGAGCGGTGCCGGCTGACTCGATCCAACGGTCACATATTCATAGCCGTGCTCAAGCGATGACGCCTGATGAATTTCTTCTGTCATCTTGCGCTCGCCTGGCTGCAATACGTGAAAGACTTCTTCAAACGACCGTGATATGTTCTTTGCTTCTGCAGGAACACCCGGATAGGAGAAATAATCGCGAAGCTGCATATATTTTGCTTTCTCTACACGATGGTACAGTAAAACATTCAGCATACCATCTTGGAAAAATTCATCTGGTCTTAGCGGCGGTACAAGCTCATATGTAAACAGTCTGCCTTCTTCCGTTTCCTGTTCATATGTGCGGAGTAAGCCGATCGCTTCAAGCTTTAAACGTTCCTCAAAAATATCATTTAAATTCGTCTGCAGCATGACCATGAGCTGCCGATGAGGTGCAGGTTTCCCCCACATACGATGTTGTTCCAGCTCACCCCACAGCGTCATGTATAAGCTGAAAGCGGACATGCCAATAAGCGGCTGATATAAAAGAGTGATGAGCTGTCTATCGATGTCACCGAGCAATGAAGCGCTTTTGACGACATACGGATCGACGGCTAGCACTTCCTTCCAATGCTCTGTCATATGCTGATCCTCCCCATGAATTGCGATTGTTTCCATTGTACACTCTTTTTACGTTTTACGCTTTACGCAGGAAAAAGAGCATGAAGAATCTCCAGCTCTTTTTAGCGTTCTTTCTTTAATAGATCTTTTAATTCATCAATAAAGACATTGATGTCTTTAAACTGCCGGTAAACCGAGGCAAACCTGACGTAAGACACTTCATCAATTTTCGCCAGCTCGTCCATGACCATTTCACCTACAAGCTCGCTTTTCACCTCTGACATGCCTTGATTGCGCAGTTCTTTTTCGATATTAAAGCAGACATCCTCCAGCTGCTTTAAAGCAACAGGACGCTTTTCACACGCTTTGATGAGTCCTCTCAGCATTTTTTCCCGGCTGAATTCTTCTCGAATCCCTTCTTTTTTCACCACAATTAGCGGTAATTCTTCTAATTTTTCAAACGTCGTAAAGCGATATTGGCAGCTTTCGCACTCTCTTCTACGACGGATGGATTTCCCTTCATCTACTGGTCTTGAATCAAGCACCCTTGTGCCAAGGTGCTGACATGTGGGACATTTCATTTCATCAGCTCCGATCTATTCTTGGAAGTTGTTTGTCTAGTTCATCATAAAGGGACAGAACGGTCTTCTGACTATAGCCGAAATCTGTTGGCAGGGCCGTTTCTGTTGTCACATTAAAATCGACAGCTGTTTCAAAAGGACGAATTGAAATGACAGTCGCCACGAGAAAGGCTTTTTTCGGCAATCGTATGTTTGCGCTGATTTCACCTCGTTCTGCTGAAACAGATGTCACTTGATAAGAATCGCTTCGGGAAAGAATGGTTTCCACCGCTTGAAAAACTTGTGCATTCGTCGATTTGTAGTAATGGCTTTTCAGTTCTGACACTGGATGCTCGTCAGATGTTTCTGTATGGTTTGACATGAATCGTTTAAACTTTTGTCTTAAAGTCATACACGTATCCCCTTTGCCATAATGCCTCTTTCTTTATTTTATAAAAAAAACCTTTGTTTTCCTAGAACAAAAGTATAGACAAGCTGGGGAATGTTGGATTTTTTATCAAAAAATATAAAAAGGAGCATAACACAAAGGCATTCAATGCTTTTGGCCAGCTCCCATTGCAATCTTTTTTATGTTTACAGTGCTTTGGCTTGTGCCTGTTTTACTTGTACAGGTCCCATGCCTCGAGGAATTTCGATGTTTTCTCTTGTTTCAGCACCTAATTCATCTCCGATATGATCTGCTGCAATATTCGGATCTAGGTCACCGCAAGTATAAACATCTATGCTCGCATAACCATGTTCAGGAAAGCTGTGAATTGTCAGATGAGATTCAGAAATAATGACAACTCCACTTACTCCTTGAGGTGCAAATTTGTGAAAAGCAACCTCTCTTACCTCAGCTCCTGATTTCAAAGCTGCATTTACAAACGTTTTTTCAATAAAATCCATGTCGTTCAGTTTATCACAGTCGCATCCCCATAGCTCGGAGATAACGTGACGTCCGATTGTTTCCATCATGGACCCCCCTTTAAACAAGAATGAAAGAGTGAAGTTCTAAGCAGCCGGACCGGACATATACCACGGGGGAAAGTTAGTCCTAAGAGGTCCTAACCCTTTAAGTATACCCGAATGAGTCTGCGAACAAGAAGTTCACGAAAAATAGTATACTTTGTTTAGACCCATTTTGCAAGCTGTGTTTTTAGTGGGATTTTCTCTCATTTCTTGAAAAGGGACGATCGTCTTCTTCATTTCAAACAGCAGACAGCTCTTTCATCTGTGCGCCGACAAACTTTACAAGGTCAACCACTCGGCATGAATAACCCCATTCATTGTCATACCATGCAAGAACTTTCACTTTTCTCCCTTCCATTACCATCGTTGTCAGTCCATCAACGACTGCTGAATAAGGATTTGTGTTAAAGTCCGTAGAAACAAGCGGCTCATCTGTGTAATCTAAAATACCGGCAAGAGATGTTTTAGATGCATTCGAGAAGGCTGCATTGACTTCTTCGGCTGTCACATCTTTTTTCAAGTCAACGACAAGATCAACCATCGACACATTGGAAACTGGTACGCGAAGTGCAAGTCCATGTAATTTCCCTTTCATGTGCGGAAGCACTAAAGAAAGCGCTTTAGCGGCACCCGTCGTAGTTGGAATAATGGACTGAGCACATGCTCTCGCCCGGCGCAGATCCTTATGCGGGTTATCGATATTTTTTTGATCATTTGTATAAGCATGAACCGTTGTCATTAAACCATTGTCGATGCCAAATTCATCATCTAACAGTTTCACAACTGGTGCTAAACAGTTTGTTGTACAAGATGCGTTTGAAATAATGACGTGCTTTTCAGGATCAAGATCATCCTCATTGACACCCATCACAATCGTAATGTCTTCATTTTTGCCTGGAGCTGTTAGAACGACTTTTTTCGCTCCGGCATCTATATGGCCCATCGCTTGATCTTTTGAATTAAATTTACCTGTTGCTTCAATGACGATATCAATCCCAAGCTCTCCCCATGGAAGCTGCTTTGGATCTCTATTATTAAGCAAAAGAACTCTTTTGCCATTCACAATCAAGGCGTCATCTTCTGCTGTCACATCACATTCGTAACGTCCATGATTTGTATCATATTTAATTAAATGTGCTAGCGTTTCGGCAGGATAGCTTGCGTTCACCGCTACAATTTGAATTTGATCATCAAGCATTGCTTTTCTGAAGACCATGCGTCCAATTCTGCCAAACCCATTGATCGCTGCTTTTACCTTCATGAACAGGTCACTCCTCTATTATGTGTTATACTCAATAAATTTATTTATGAAATTAGTATATCACATTAGAATGTAATTGCCAGTATATAAACGTATATTTTCTAAAAAGGGCTGTTCTTTTCAAAGGAAATCAGAATAAAGCATAAAAAAAGAAGAGTACGTGTATGTACTCTTACTTATCTGTATGTTCCCATTCATTTAATATGTTCTGCAATTGCTTTCTAATAAACGCGAGATCTTGTGTGTTCTCTATCACGCGGTCTGCTTTTTTACATTTCTCCTCAAGAGGCTGCTGAGAGTGTATTCGATTCAGCGCTTCTTCCTCGTCGAGGTCATTTCGATTCATGAGCCGCGACAGCTGCAATTCAGGCGTTGTATACACCACAATGATGCGGTCGACGAGACTTTCCAGCTGACTTTCAAATAAAAGCGGGATATCGAGGACAACGAAGGTTTCCTTCTGACTAACCCCTTCATCTCGCTGTTTGAGCATTTCTTTTCTCACTTCAGGATGAACAATCGCATTCAGCTGCTTTCTTTTCTCTTCATCAGAAAAAATGATGGCTCCAAGCTGCTGCCGGTTCAGCTCCCCATTTGGCAGGAGAACATCCTCGCCAAAGGTTTGAACGATTTGTTGAAGAGCTGGTGTACCTTTGGCAACCGCTTCTTTTGCAATGACATCTGCGTCCACGACCCGGATGCCCTGCTCTTTTATCATTTGCGAGACGGTGCTTTTTCCACTAGCAATCCCGCCTGTTAATCCAATGACAAGCGTCAATTGATTTCCTCCTTTACAGCTTCCACACCCCAATTAAAATGAGCAGAAGCCCTGGTAAGCATGCAAGTTTATCGATCCAGCGCCAATTGGCCAAGTAATGCCCGGCACGGAGCCCGATACACACAAAGAGTGAGCTCATCACGGCCACAGTGATACTCATGACAATTGGAGAAAAGCCTAGAATCGCAGCGCCAATCCCTGCGCCAAATGCATCAATGGATAAAGCAATCCCAAGAAGCACCGCTTCTATTCCATTGATCGTCCCAGAACGGTCAATATCAGCACTTGTCGGCTTTCGCAAAATTTGAATAACAAGACCAAGCGATTGCACTTCCACATTGAGCAATGTCTTTTCATGAAGAAGCAAATCACGCTCTTTCGCTGGTTTGTAAAATTGATAAAGGACCCAAAGTCCAATGGCGATTAAAATGCCTCCACCAAGTTTATCTGTCACTGAGACAGGGAGGAATGTCGTCAGCAGGCTGCCAATCAGCATGGAAATGAGCAGCACAATCCCTGAACAGCATGCAATAATGACAATCGCTTTAAATGGAATCTTCATTTTACGAAGGCCATACGTAAAGCCTACAGAAAAGCTGTCAATACTGACTGCAATAGCTAAAAACAGGAGCGAAATCGAAATCATACCTGAACTCTTCCTTTCTGTTCATGCAACGATGATCAAGAGTCTCTGGGCGTCCTTAGACTCTTCTTCACTATATGAAGAGCAGGTGGGCTGTGTGTCAGTCTACACCTTGCTGAAAAATGAATGTTTTTTATCGTATGCACAGCAAAAAGGAAGCATGCTGATGGCTGATTTTTATTGAGGACGTTTTTGACAGGTCACACAAAAATGAGTGCCGCGCCCTCCGACTACTGTTTTCTCAATGATGCTTCCGCATGTTTGACAAGGCTCTCCCCGCCGGTCATACACAAGAAGCTGCAGCTGAAATGTGCCAATATCACCTTGTGAATTGATATATGATCGAATCGTGCTGCCTCCTGCATCTACCGCTACTTGAAGTGTATCGATAATATGCCTGTGGAGCACTTTACACGATTCAAGGCTGAGCTGATTCGCTTTTGTTTCTGGATGAATGCCTGCTTTAAACAAAACCTCATCTACATAAATATTACCTAGTCCCACGACAATCTTTTGATCAAGCAGCGCTGTTTTGACCACACGGGATGTTTTTTTCAATTGCTCCCATAAATATTCCGGAGTGAATTGATCATCAAAAGGCTCATACCCCAGCTGTGAAAGCGGGAGTTCCTTTTCTTCTTCACCCGGCTGAAATAAATGCATCGTGCCAAATTTACGCACATCATGATACCGAAGCTCAGTACCGTCTGTAAACGTAAAGACGACGTGGACATGTTTATCGTATGGCTCATGCGCTTCATGTACACGGTATTTCCCTTCCATCCTTAAATGGGAGACCATCACGTAATGGTCTAAATGAAAGAGAAGAAACTTTCCTCTTCTTTCAATGGTTTGTATCGTTTCTCCTACCATCCTTCTTGCGAACTCTTCCGGCTCCCCAGGACGTTTGATGATATTTGGCCATTTAATATCGACCGTTTCAATCGTTTTTCCTTCGACTAACCGCTTGAGTGTGCGCCGGACGGTTTCAACTTCTGGTAATTCCGGCATGCTCCTCGCTCCTTTTTCTCTCTCTATTATTTTGCGTCGTACCAAGATGGGCCTGAAGCAAAATCAACTTTTAGCGGCACATCTAGCTGAAGTGCATTTTCCATGACTTCAGGGACAATTTTTTCGAGTATAGCAATTTCTTCTTTCGGTGCTTCAAAGATCAATTCATCGTGCACCTGTAATAAAAGATTTGCCTGCAAGTTTTCTTCTTTTAACTTTCGCGCCATATCAATCATAGCTTTTTTAATAATATCAGCTGCACTTCCTTGGATCGGTGTGTTCATGGCTGTTCGTTCGGCAAAGCTTTTGATATTAAAATTACGGCTTGTGATATCCGGGATATACCTTCTGCGTTTGAGAAGCGTCGTGACATATCCTTTTTGTTTCGCTTCCTGCACAATCTCTTCCATATAGGTTTTCACGCCTTTAAAGCTTGTTAAATAGCGTTCGATAAAGGCAGCTGCTTCTTTTCTTGTGATCCCAAGATTTTGAGATAATCCATAGTCACTGATTCCATATACAATTCCGAAGTTGACTGCTTTGGCTTGTCTTCTCATAGAGGAAGTCACTTCTTCTTCTGAGACATGGAACACGTCCATCGCTGTCTTTGTGTGAATATCCATATCTTGCGTAAACGCTTCGATCAAATTCTCGTCCTGAGAAATATGAGCGAGTACACGCAGCTCAATTTGAGAATAGTCAGCAGCAAACATGAGCCAGCCTTCTTTTGAAGGGACGAATGCTTGACGAATCTTTCGTCCTTCCTCTAAACGAATCGGGATATTTTGCAGGTTGGGATCTGTTGAGCTTAGTCTTCCTGTTTGTGTGAGCGCTTGATTAAATCGTGTATGCACTTTATGGGTATCCTTGCGCGTTACTTTCATTAAGCCTTCCACATAGGTCGATTGCAGCTTTCCAATTTGGCGGTAATGCAGAATGGACCGAATGATCTCGTGCTTATCTTCAAGCTTTTCAAGAACATCCGCAGATGTCGAGTAGCCCGTCTTTGTCTTTTTAATAATCGGCAGGCCTAATTTTTCAAAAAGAATCACGCCAAGCTGTTTAGGAGAATTGATGTTAAACGTTTCACCTGCTAAGCGGTGAATGGTTTCTTCATATTCTTTCAGCTTTTTCGTTAACTCTTCACCCATCTTCTCTAGGCGCTCAATATCTACCTTTACGCCAAGGGATTCCATTTCACCTAAGATGAGGGCAAGCGGCAGCTCTAAGTCTTCATATAGTTCATGCTGATCATTTTTTTCTAGCGCTTCAAGTGTTAAATCATGCAGAGCAGAGATCGCCGCTGCTTTTCGCCCAAGATGTTCCTTCAGTTCGTCTTCAGGTGGAATCGCCTGCTTTGCTCCTTTTCCGTACACTTTTTCATCAGAAAGAGCAATGTTAAGACCATATTCCTTCGCCACACTTGCGACGTCCTCATACGATTTCTGAGGGTTGACGACATAGGAAGCGAGCAGAACATCGTTATCGACACCTTTTAGATCGACATCATGCCATCTGAGGGCGACAACTGCTCTCTTTGAATCAAAGACCCATTTCTTCTTCGTTTCATCCTGTACCCATTGTTTAAATGCATCTGATTGAAGCGCATCTTCTTTCGTGATAAAAAACGCTCCATTTTCATTATGGATCGCAAAACCAATCAAATCTGCTTCATGATAATTATCTCCAAGCTGTTCTACCACAAGGGCGGCATGATCTGTCAGCATCTCATCCGTTACTTCGGTCATTTTTTTCACTTCTAATGCTTCTACTTCGACCTGTTCACCTGTTTCTGGTGCTTCTCCTAGACGTTCTAGCAGCGTTTGAAAGCCTAGTTCTTTATAAAGAGAGATCACTTGATCCATATGAGGACCTTCATATGCGAGATCCTTGCTTGATACATCAATTGGCGCTTCTACAAGAATCGTTGCAAGTTTTTTACTCATCACTGCCTGCTCTTTATATTCTTCAAGCTTTTCTTTGAGTTTTTTCCCGCTGACTTCGTCAATATGTTCAAGCAGGTTTTCAACCGTTTCAAACTGCTTTAACAATTTAATCGCTGTTTTTTCACCTACACCTGGCACTCCTGGGATATTATCTGAGGAATCTCCCATCAAACCTTTCATATCGATGATTTGATCTGGGCGCAGGCCATATTTCTCTTCAATATGAGCCGGTGTGTAATATTCTACTTCTGTAATGCCTTTTTTCGTAATTGCTACCGTCGTACGGTCTGTTGAGAGCTGCGTTAAGTCCTTATCTCCTGAAAAAATTTTGACCTCAAAGCCGTCTTTTTCTGCCTCCACAGCCAATGTCCCAATAATATCGTCTGCCTCGTATTGAGGAAGCTCGTACCTTTTCACCTGATAGGCATCTAATAGTTCACGGATAAACGGCATTTGTTCTGATAGCTCTGGCGGCGTTTTTTGTCTTCCGCCTTTATATTCTTTAAATGTCTCGTGGCGGAATGTTGTTTTTCCCGCATCAAATGCGACAAGCATATGGGTTGGCTTCTCGTCCTCGAGCATCTTCATTAAGATCATCGCAAAGCCATAAATGGCATTTGTATGGACGCCTTTATCATTTGATAATAGCGGCAAAGCAAAAAAGGCTCGGTATGCGAGACTGTTTCCATCCACTAGTACTAATTTCTTTTTGTCTGTCATGTTTTAATCCTCCATCGGCTGAGCCATTTCAGCCGTCTCTTTCACACATTGTATCATCATTTTATCAAAGTTTATTTTGAAAAGAAAATAGTCGAACCTGCATAAAAAAAGGGACGAAAACAACAAGTGTTTTCGTCCTTACAAAATTGGCTCCTTGGATGAAGGGGTTCCTATTCATCCTACCAATGATTGTTTAACTAAACATGAATCCATTGTAAAGATCATGTAAATTTTAACGTGACTTTCCTTTTTTCCCTATTTTGATTTCAGGCTCACTGTAAAAGTCGTTCCTTTACCTTGTTTGCTATGGACCGAAATCGTTCCTTCATGCGCCTCCACAAGGTGTTTGACAATGGCAAGACCAAGTCCTGTACCGCCTGAATTTCTACTTCTATCTTTATCAATTCGATAAAATCTCTCAAATATTCTTGGAATCTCGCTTTTCTTCATGCCGATTCCTGTATCTGCGACATCAAATTCATAGGCGCCTTTCCGCGGTCTTGCCGAAATGGTGACACTCCCTCCCTCTGGTGTATAGGTAAGGGCATTGTTCACGAGATTGAGGAAGATTTGCTTTAACCTCAGCGGATCTGCCATCACATAGACAGGCTCTTTCGGGATTCGCACTTGTAATTGAATGCCTTTTTCTGCGGCCTTTTGTTTTAAAAGGACTTCAATCTCTTGAATGATTTCTGTCGCATTGGCGTCTTGAATATTCAGTTTGAAATGCTGCTGCTCGATTTTGGAAAGATCGAGTAAATCTTGAATGAGAGTTTCGAGACGGACACTCTCTTTTAGAATGATGGAAAGGAATTGTGTCAGCGCTTCTTTGTCATCAATCGCTCCATCAAGAAGAGTTTCGGAGAATCCTTTAATCGACGTAATCGGTGTCTTTAATTCGTGAGACACATTGGCGACAAAATCTTTTCGCATCTGCTCCAGCTGCTTTGTTTCTGTCACGTCATGAAATACAAGGACAATTCCTTTCCATTCATCGTCTGTACTTAAAATGGGAACACCATCCACCTGGAAGTAGCGCCGTTCAATGTCAACGGCCAGGCGTAAAAACTTCCGCACCTTCGTTTCTGTCATGAAAATTTCGTCAATCAGCTCAATAATTTCTTCATGTGTAAATGCTTCATGATACAGCTTGTGCATGTAAATGTGCTTTTGCACTTTAAACTGCTTGCGGAAGGTTCGATTGACTAGGTTGATATACCCCATCTTATCAATCAAAATAATTCCTGCACCGATGTTTTCAATGACTGTTTGCAGACGGTCCCGCTGCATTTCCCCAGTGCTAGTCATTTCTTGAAGGCTTTCTGCCAGGCGCTTCATTGATGTATTAAGCTCACTTGTTTCGATGATGAGCTCTTCATAATGATTGGTATCATAGTTCCCGCGTTCCAGCTGTTTGGCTACCTTTGTGGCATAATCTATCGGTTTTACATATTTCATCGACATGCGGTATCCAAAGAAAACGATAATAATAATCGCCGAGCCAAGACAAACGGCTAATGCGAGCCAAAGCTGGCCGTCAATTTCATTTAAAGGCTGGAATGACGCATGGAGAAATAAATAGCCCACCGGTTTGTTTTGTTTCAGGATAGGGACGGCGTAATGAAACAGCGCATCCTTCTCATCCTCAATGACGACGCCTTTTGTTTGAAGGCGTTCATTGTTCAGTGTGTTTTGAATGATGCCCCTTTGCTCCGCTTGACCCGTTGTATGTATGATATTCCCCTTCAGGTCCACAATTGACGCATTCATATCGAGATGCTGCTTTGCCTGATTGAGGATCTCCTTGTTTTGCTTCGCCTGCAGATCATCACCATCCATGGAAGAAAGAAGAAAGCTCGATTCATTTTCCATTCTTCCCGTTAATTTTGTTTCATAAAAAACATGGAACATGTGATCCAAAAAAAGGCCAAGTGCAACAAACACAATAAAAAGGAGAAAAATAAGGCCCGAAAACAGACGGGTTCTAATTTTACTCATTTGGCTTTGGCTCCTCCAATTTGTAGCCTAAGCCGCGAATGGTTTTAATGTATGTTGGTTTTTTCGTATTCTTTTCAATTTTGTCCCGCAAGTGGCTGATATGTACATCCACAATACGAGTGTCACCTGCAAAGTCATAATTCCAAACGGCACTTAGCAGCAGATCACGTGTGAGGACACGTCCTTTATGCTTGGCCAAATAAAGCAGCAGTTCAAATTCCTTCGGCGTAAGCTCTAGGCGTTCTTCTTGGAAGTAGACTTCGTAGTGTTCTGGTAAAATGCGCAGTTCACCAATTTTGATTTGGTCTGCAATGACCTCTTCCTTCTCCTCTTGCGCGGGGACAGGCTGAGATTGCTGCGCTCTTCTCAAGATGGCTTTTACCCGAGCACCCACTTCTCTAGGACTGAATGGCTTTGTCATGTAATCATCGGCTCCAAGCTCAAGGCCGAGCACCTTATCAAATTCATCGTCCTTTGCTGTCAGCATTAAAATAGGGAACATCATTTTTTGAATTCTCAGTTGTTTACACACTTCAATGCCGTCCATCTTCGGAAGCATTAAATCTAATACAATGAGATCAGGCTGTTCACTTGCTGCTTTTTCAAGCGCTTCTTCCCCATCTCTTGCTGTGACGACATCATAGCCCGCCCTTTCAAGGTTATAGCTTAGAAGTGTTACAATCGATTCTTCATCATCCACAACTAATATTTTTTTATTCATGTTGTGCCTCCAATTAGTGATTTCCCCTGCATCCGTTTTTTTGTATCTTATGTGAAAAGCGAGAAGTCATGCTTTCTCTTTCATTTTAACGAAAGCTTAACAAGAGGACAATTTAAAATTTCGACAAGATTGGTTTTGTAAACAAAAAGAAGGCCCCTCATAAGAGAAGCCTTCTTTTTTTCATATTAAGACAATACTTTCATGACGTTCTTAACAGATTCAACAGAACGGTCAAGCTGACTTCTTTCTTCTTCTGTCAACTCAAGCTCAATGATCTGCTCAAGGCCGTTTCCACCTACGATTGTTGGTACACCAAGGTAAATGCCTTCGTAGCCATATTCACCTTCAAGGTATGCAATCGTTGGGATGACGCGGCGCTGATCTTTTAAAATCGCCTCAACCATTTCTACTAGTGAAGCAGCAGGTGCATAATAGGCACTACCGTTACCTAATAGGTTTACGATTTCGCCGCCGCCTTTTCTTGTTCTTTCAACAATCGCATCAATACGATCTTTTGGAATCAATGTTTCAAGCGGGATACCGCCTGCATAAGAGTAACGAACAAGCGGAACCATGTCATCGCCATGTCCACCAAGGACAAAGCCCGTCACATCTTTGACAGATAGGTTTAATTCTTGAGCAACAAACGTACGGAAACGTGCTGTATCAAGAATGCCCGATTGTCCAATGACTTTTTCTTTTGGTAATCCTGATTCTTTATAAACTGCATATGTCATTGCATCAACAGGGTTTGTTAACACAACAATAATGGCTTCTGGAGAATATTTAACGATTTCGCGTGTCACGCTGCGCATGATTTTTTCATTTGTTGACACGAGATCGTCACGGCTCATTCCCGGCTTTCTTGCAATTCCTGCCGTAATGACCACGACATCAGAACCGGCTGTATCTTCGTAGTTAGAAGTGCCTGTAATGTTCGCATCGAAGCCTTGAACAGGGCTTGCTTCCAGCATATCAAGTGCTTTCCCTTTTGTTGGGTTCTCAAGCTGCGGGATATCAACTAATACGACATCCGCTAATTCTTTTTGAGCTGTTAGAAATGCTGTAGTTGCTCCAGTAAAACCTGCTCCGATGACAGATACTTTTTTACGCTTGTTTGCCATTTCCTTTTTCCCCTTTAACTTTAAAGTTTAAGAATCAAGACAAGTTTTTGATGAGCTCGTCAGCAAACTCAGAACATTTTACTTCTGTTGCGCCATCCATTAATCTAGCAAAATCGTATGTGACGACTTTAGATGCAATTGTTTTTTCAACAGATTGAATCACTAGATCAGCTGCTTCCTGCCAGCCAAGGTGCTCAAGTAAAAGCACGCCTGATAGAAGAACAGAAGATGGATTCACTTTATCAAGACCAGCATATTTTGGTGCTGTTCCGTGAGTCGCTTCAAAAATAGCGTGTCCTGTTTCGTAGTTGATGTTCGCACCAGGTGCGATACCAATTCCACCAACTTGTGCTGCAAGTGCATCAGAGATGTAATCTCCATTTAAGTTCATTGTAGCCACAACATCGAACTCAGCTGGACGAGTTAAGATTTGTTGAAGGAAAATATCTGCAATGCTGTCTTTGACAATGATTTTGCCAGCAGCTTCTGCTTCACTTTGCGCTTTGTTTGCCGCATCTTTTCCATCTTGTTCTACAATACGATCATATTGTGCCCATGTAAAGACCTTGTCGCCAAACTCTTTTTCAGCCACTTCGTAGCCCCAGTTTTTGAAGGCACCTTCTGTAAATTTCATGATGTTTCCTTTGTGAACAAGCGTCACAGATTTACGGCCTTGGTCAATTGCATATTGGATAGCCGCTCTGACAAGACGGGATGTACCCTCTTCAGAAACTGGCTTGATTCCGATACCTGACGTTTCTGGGAAACGGATTTTGTTCACACCTAATTCGTTTTTCAAGAAGTCAATTAACTTCTTCACTTCGTCTGAACCTTTTGCATACTCGATACCAGCATAGATATCTTCTGTGTTCTCACGGAAGATCACCATATCTGTGTCTTCTGGACGTTTCACAGGAGAAGGTACCCCTTTGAACCAGCGAACAGGACGTAAGCATGTGAATAAATCAAGCTCTTGTCTAAGTGCCACGTTTAATGAACGGATTCCTCCGCCAATTGGTGTTGTTAGTGGTCCTTTAATCGCAATTAAGTATTCACGAATGTCTTCAAGCGTTTGCTCAGGAAGCCACTCTCCAGTTTTATTGTAAGCTTTCTCACCTGCATATACTTCTTTCCAAGTGATTTGCTTTTCACCTTTATATGCTTTTTCTACAGCTGCTTCAAGTACTCTTGATGCTGCTTTCCAAATGTCAGGACCGATTCCGTCCCCTTCGATAAACGGGATAATTGGATTATTTGGTACATTCAATACGCCGCCAGTAACTGTAATTTTTTCGCCTTGTGACAATGATATTACCTCCCAGGTTATGTAGTGAATATTTGAAACTTCTTGGCTTGATGTCTGCAAGCAAAAAAGTTTTTCACGTGATTCGTTTTTTTGTTGATATGGAGGCTGATTGGCCTTTTGAAATCAGCCCCCGCTTATTCTATAAACATTAGTCTCTTTCACTGATCGGAACAAAGGTTTGAAGATCAGGTCCAATGTAGTCAGCTCTTGGACGGATGAGTCGGTTGTTGTCATATTGCTCTAGAATGTGAGCAATCCATCCAGAGAATCGGCTGATCACGAAAATTGGTGTAAACAAGTCATGATCAATCCCAAGACTGTGATATACAGATGCAGAATAAAAATCAACATTTGGTGGAAGATTTTTCTCTGATGTCACGATTTCCTCTGCGCGAACAGACATTTCATACCATTTCGGCTCGCCAGTGAGGTTTGTTAAACGCTGACTCATTTCTTTTAGATGCTTTGCACGCGGGTCACCTTGACGGTATACGCGGTGGCCAAAGCCCATAATTTTTTCTTTCTTCTCTAGCTTACCATGAATATAGGAATCTACGTTTTCAACTTCGCCAATTTCTGAAAGCATCTTCATCACGCCTTCATTAGCGCCGCCATGAAGCGGTCCTTTCAGCGCACCGATCGCCGCTGTTACACCAGAGTAGATATCTGATAGTGTAGCAACACATACACGTGCTGTAAATGTCGATGCGTTTAATTCATGATCCGCATGTAGAATAAGTGCCTTATCAATGGCTTCAATTTCTACTGGTGACGGCTCTTCGCCATTTAGCATATACAAGAAGTTTGCAGCATAGCTGTATTCTTCTTTTGGCTGTACAGGCTCAAGTCCCTTGCGAATACGTGAAAACGCAGCGACTAGTCCAGAAATTTTCGCCTGTAAGCGAATCGCCTTTCTGTAATTCGCTTCTTTGTCCATAATCTCTGATTCGTCATCGAGTAAACCTAGTAAGGATACTGCTGTACGAATCGCAGACATTGGATGAACCCCATCGAGCGAATAAGATTTAAAATGCTCAATGATTTCTTGCGGAATCTGAGCATTTTCATTGAGCTGCTGTTTTAATTCACTCAGCTCCTGCTCATTCGGCAGCTTTAAGTGCCATAACAGGTAGACAATTTCTTCGAATGTAGCTTTTTCAGTTAAATCATCGATATTGTACCCTACATAAGTAAGAGTATCATCAATAATTGAGCTTACGGATGAAGTTGTTGCCACGATACCTTCAAGACCTCTTGTTGCTGTCATGTTCAATCTCCCCTTTTTAAAAAGATTCCCCTTCGTTGCAGAATTCTCACTTTTTGAAAGCGCTATCCAATCCGAATAAGATAACAGGCTCAGAAAAGAAAATGCTTACATTTACCTATACGGTTAGAGCGCTTATAGCCTCATATCTCTTGTGTGATCAATGAGTTCAAAATTAAGCCTATTCCCATTATAAACAATAATCAGACATTTGTTAAATGTTTAACTATAATTTTTTTTGATATTTTTTTTTCCAGTCTCCCATATCAGGCATGGAATAAAGGGATTTTACTTCTTTTAATATATTTAATTATGTTTTTTTGCAAAAGCTCACGCAAGAAAAAATTTAAAAAAGAAAGTGGCAGGAACCACTCTCTTTTCACCCGCTGAAAAATTTCACAGCCTGCATCGCCAAATAAGCGATTCCTGCCCCGATGAGCGGCCCAACAGCCACACCTTTAAATAAGCTGACTGCCAAAATGGTACCAAACACAAGCGCTGCCGTAATATGCGGATCATTTTCGAGTAGCACAATCCCGTTTTTTGCAATTAATGCTACTAATATACCCGCTCCAAGAGCTATCCAAGCATAGGAAGATTTCATCGCTTCTCCAAGCTGCTTAAATCCAATGTCACCTGTTGCAATCGGGACCAGCACAGCAATGGTAATAACGGTGACTCCCCAATTAATGCCTTTAGATTGGAGAACCGGGAAAATTTTTTGATCCAGGCCAATCAGCTTAATTGCGATCAGCACAGATACCGCTACAATTAACGAATTGTTTTTAGCAATAAGTGCAATAACGAGTAAAAGTACCAAAAATAAATTTGCTTGAGTAAACATACGCCGCTCCTTTCTTTCTTTTTATTGCGACCTTTTCATATTACTAATCTTTTTGAATAAAATGAAGTATCGGACATGCTTGTTTTTTTGGAGGGGATTGTGTGAATCACGCCTATGTGGCCATTTTTCTGCGAAGTTTGATGATGATCAGCATTGCTGTTTTTGCTGTTGTCTTTTTATATCAGTCTTTTCCGTTTTTATATCCTTTTTGGATCGCCCTTATTGTGTCTTGTTTAATTCATCCTGCCGTATGCAAAATCGAAGAGATCACCGGAATGCCGAGAGGATTTGTTGTGGTCATTGTGCTCTTGCTCTTTTTAGTCGCAGCTGCCGGGTTAATGACGCTTTTAGTAGCGGAAATCATTTCAGGAAGTGCTTATTTGGCAAAGGTGCTGCCCCGCCATCTTGATCAAATGATTGGTATTGTTGAGCAATTTTTCACTGACAAGATTCTGCCTTTATATCATGATATGACGGCCCAATTTAATACGCTTCAAGCAGGTCAAAAGGAATCGATTTTGGGACAAATTCAAGCACTCGGTGATGAAGCGGCCGCAAAAATCGGGACTTTTCTTTCGAAAACACTCGAGCTTATTCCAGCGTTTTTAGGTCTTTTGCCTGATGCAGCAGCCACTCTGTTATTTTCTGCTCTCGCAACTTTTTTTATCACGAAGGATTGGTTTACGTTAAAAACATATGGCTCACGTATCTTTCCCGCAAAATGGATGCAGCATACACGCGCCATTTTATCTGAAATCAAAAAAGCCATTACTGGCTTTATGAAAGCCCAGCTCCTGCTTGTGGCCATGACGATTGGTATTGTATTGATTGGACTCATCATTTTAAAAGTTGAGCACGCCCTTGTGATTGCTTTATGTATTGGGCTCGTCGATTTACTTCCATATATCGGGAGCGGTACTGTTTTTCTACCGTGGATCATTTATTCTGCTATGACAGGAAATCTTTCCCTCGCCATTGGACTGGGCATTTTGTATATTGTCGTCCTCATTCAAAGACAAATATCAGAGCCAAAAGTCTTAAGCAAATCCATCGGACTTAATCCTTTAGCAACGCTTGTAGCGCTATTTGTCGGGTTAAAATGGTTTGGTTTCTTAGGACTTGTGATTGGCCCTGCCTCACTTGTCGTGTGGCAGGCGTTCCGTAATGCAGGAGTTTTCAGAGATATTTATGAGTACATTCGGTATGGCATGCAAAAATAAAAGAGACCTTCAGCCTGAAGGTCTCTTTAACGAATGATCGTGTAGCGGTTACGATTAGACATGTTTCTAAGCCAGCGTTCAAAGAGCGGCTTGATTCCCTTTCTCGTCACCGGAATGAGCAGCAAAGCCCCAATGAGATCCGATAAGAAGCCTGGTATGAGCAGCAGCAGACCGCCGATTAGAATGCAAAAACCATCGACAATCGCTCCCCCTGGCATCTTTCCATATTGCAAATCTCGCTGCACTTTTTGGAAGGCTTCTATACCTTGTTTTCTTGCAAAATAAGCACCTAAGGCACTTGTCAGCACGATGAGCAGCATCGTTGGCAAAATGCCAATAATTTTACTTGAGATTAAAAATAAACTAATTTCCACCGCAGGGAACAGAATTAATAATAGTAGAAAATATTTCTTCAACCATATCACCTCATGGGGTATCTTTCATCGAAAGCTGTTTACTTTTTTTAGTGTAACATAAAAAAAGAGAGGAGTCAGACAACTCCCCTCTTGGATGATTTAAAGGACGCTCGCACGGCCTTTGTAGATCGCTCCGCGTGCTGGATCTACTGTAATCTCTTCGCCTTCTTTTAAAAGTGTCGTGGCGCTGTCAAGACCAACAATCACTGGAATGCCGAGGCTTAGTCCAACAACTGCTGCATGGCTTGTTAAACCGCCTTCTTCTGTGATAAGGGCAGATGCTTTTTCTAAAGCTCCCATCATATCACGATCTGTGCAGTTTGCAACTAGGATCGCACCATCGTACATTTTTTCTTCTGCTTCTTTTCCGCTTTGTGCAATGACAACCGGTCCAAATGCAGATTTACGGCCAATCCCTTGACCTTTCGCAATAATGTCACCGACAACATATACTTTCATTAAGTTCGTCGTACCTGTTTCACCAACTGGCACACCGGCTGTAATCACAATTAAATCGCCGTGTCTTACATAGCCTGTTTCAATAGACTTCTCTACTGCATTCTCAAGCATTTCATCAGTAGACGTCGTTTTTGAGCCGCTCTTTGCAAATACACCGAATACAAGAGATAGCTTTCTCGCAACTGATTCGTTTGCAGTAACTGCTACGATTGGTGCTTTTGGTCTATATTTTGAAATCATTCTTGCTGTATGTCCGCTTTCCGTCGGTGTCACAATCGCTGCTACATCAAGCTTCATTGCTGTATGTGCAACAGATTGACCGATCGCGTCTGTAATACTGACTTCTACTTCTTCGCTTCTGCGAGAAAGAATGGCTTTATAATTTAGTGCTTCTTCTGAACGTGATGCAATGTTATGCATTGTTTGTACGGCTTCTACTGGATATGTTCCTGCTGCTGTTTCACCAGAAAGCATAATCGCATCTGTACCGTCAAAAATAGCATTTGCCACGTCACTTGCTTCCGCACGAGTTGGACGAGGGTTACGCTGCATGCTGTCCAGCATTTGAGTCGCTGTGATGACAGGCTTGCCTAAACGATTGCATTTTTTGATCAGCATTTTTTGAACAAGCGGTACTTCTTCTGCCGGGATCTCTACACCAAGATCTCCACGCGCAACCATTAAACCGTCAGATACCTCAAGGATCTCGTCGATGTTATCAACACCCTCTTGGTTTTCAATCTTAGGGATGATTTGAATATCAGTCGCATTGTTCTTTTCAAGAAGCTCACGAATTTCAAGAACATCAGAAGCTCGTCTCACAAAAGAAGCTGCGATGAAATCGACGCCTTGTTCAATTCCAAACAGAATATCATTGGCATCCTTTTCTGTAATACCTGGCAGGTTCACACTGACGCCAGGGATGTTGACGCCTTTTTTGTTTTTGAGCGTGCCTGTATTCATGACTTTAGTGACGATTTCTTTGCGGTCCTTGTTAATTTCTTTTACTTCTAAACCAATCAGACCATCATCTAATAGAATCGTTGAACCTACTTCTACATCATGAATTAAATCTTCGTATGTCACACTAATTTTTTCCGTATTTCCAACAATGTCTTCCATACTCACGATAAGATCAGCACCAGCGACTAGCTCAATTGAGCCGTTTTCAACTGTACGTGTACGGATCTCTGGACCTTTTGTATCTAGAAGGATCGCAATGTCCTTGCCTAATGTTTTACCTGCTTTACGTATGTTTTCAATGCGTGCACCATGCTCTTCAAAATCTCCATGGGAGAAGTTTAGTCTGGCTACATTCATTCCTGCTTCAATCAATTCAGTCAGCTTTTCAATGCTTTCACTTGCTGGACCGATTGTACAAACGATTTTTGTCTTTCTCATTACTGTTCCTCCTAAGGTCTTCTCGTTTTATATAGAGAGCTCTTGTGAAAGTCGGTACATATTTTTATCGACTGTATGTTTTTTATCTAAGATTTCTAAAATATCGTGATGAACGAGTTCATTGCTTTGAATGCCTACACAGCGTCCGCCTTGTCCTTCAAGAAGAAGCTCGACTGCATATGCTCCTAAACGGCTTGCCAGTACACGGTCAAACGCACTCGGAGAACCTCCGCGCTGAATATGCCCTAAGACAGATACACGTGTTTCAAGGCTTGTCTCCTCTTCAATCCGCTTACCAAATTCAACACCGCTGCCTACGCCTTCTGCAACGATGATGATACTATGCTTCTTGCCGCGTTCGTGACCTCTTCTTAACCTAGCAATAATTTCGTCCATGTCATAGTCTGCTTCAGGAATCAAAATAGATTCGGCTCCGCCTGCAAGTCCTGACCAAAGGGCAATATCACCAGCATGTCTTCCCATTACTTCCACTACGTATGTACGTTCATGAGATGTGGCTGTATCACGAATTTTATCAATGGCATCAATGACAGTATTCAGTGCTGTATCAAAGCCAATAGTGAAATCAGTACCTGGAATATCGTTGTCAATCGTGCCTGGAACACCTACACATGGAAAACCGAGCTCTGTTAATTTCTTCGCTCCCATAAATGACCCGTCTCCACCAATGACTACAAGTCCTTCAATACCGAATTTTTTTAAGTTTTCAATTCCCTTTTCACGACCTTCAACTGTCTTGAATTCAGGACATCTTGCCGTGTAAAGTTTTGTTCCTCCACGATGAATGATATCGCCTACTGAACCTATTTCGAGTTTCTCAATTTTACCGTTAATTAGACCTGAATATCCATTATAAATACCGTAAACTTCAACATTATGGTAAATTGCTTTCCTTACAACTGCGCGCACAGCTGCATTCATTCCTGGGGAATCCCCACCGCTTGTTAAAACTCCTATACGCTTCATCTTTTTCACCTCAGAGACCATATATGAATTAAACATACCATTTCCACTGCTTGAAAACAATCATGAGCAAATTTGGATGTTTTCAATACGAATTTCTAAAACCGTACTTATTATACAATTAAATAAACCGTTTTTAAACAAAAGTTAAGAACGTCATGAAAGCAAATCTCTCTGAAATCTGTAAAGGCAGGTGCTATAAACCTTGTCATATCAAGGTTTATAGACGTTTCAAATTTTATGAAAACAAAAGAAAATTATTTTCAAATAGCGCTTACATGAAGACGGTTTTCATGAAAAAAGATGAAAAAAATAAACGCCAGCCAAAAAGGCTGTACGTTTATTTAGTTTACCCCAATATATTGATTTTCAATCGAGACTTTCCCGATTGCTTTGTATTTTTCATATCTTTGTTCGACTAGTTCTTCAGGCGTTAGTTTGAGCAAAGATGTAAGTGACTGTTTTAATGTTTTTTCCATGTAAGCTGCTTGTTGTTTCACGTCTCGATGTGCTCCACCTTGCACTTCTTTAATAACATCATCTATAATATCTAATTCTTTTAGGTCTGGAGCGGTAATTTTCATTGATTCTGCAGCTTTTTTCGCAAGTGATGAGTCCTTCCAGAGCAGTGCTGCTGCACCTTCAGGTGAAATCACTGAATATGTTGAGTTTTCTAGCATGAATAGGTGGTTTCCTACGCCTAAGCCTAGTGCACCACCGCTTCCGCCTTCTCCAATGACAATACAGACAACCGGTACACGAAGTCCTGCCATTTCGAATAGGTTTTTCGCAATTGCTTCACTTTGTCCGCGCTCTTCAGCCGCTTTACCAGGATAAGCTCCTTTTGTATCAATAAAGCAAATGATCGGGCGATTAAATTTATCTGCTTGTTTCATCAAGCGCAGCGCTTTACGGTAGCCTTCTGGATGAGGCATTCCGAAATTACGGCGCAAGTTTTCTTTTGTATCTTTACCGCGCTGATGGCCAATAACCGTGACAGGAAGCCCTTTAAACGTGGCAATTCCTCCAACGATCGCTTCATCATCACCATAAAAACGGTCACCGTGACATTCGAAAAAGTTGTCAAACAGCTCTTGAATGTAATCGAGAGTTGTTGGGCGCATCGCATGCCGAGCAATCTGCACTCTGTCCCACGGCTTTAAATTTGTATAAATGTCTGCTTCAAGCTTGCTCAGACGTGTTTCAAGGCGCTCAATTTCTGCACTTAAATCCATTTCTGAGTTTTGTGTGAACTTTTTCAGTTCATCAATTTTCGCTCGAAGTTCAATGACAGGTTTTTCAAATTCTAGTTCTCCAGCCACTCTCGTTCACCTCCTGTGCTGTGTAGTGCTAAGATTCGGCCTAGTGTTTCTTTCATTTCTGCACGATGGATCACAGCATCAAGCTGTCCATGCTTCATTAAAAATTCAGCCGTCTGGAAGTCCTCTGGCAGGTCTTCACGAATCGTTTGTTCAATGATTCTGCGGCCTGCAAAACCAATTAAAGCACCAGGTTCTGCAAAATTGTAATCACCGAGAGACGCAAAACTAGCTGATACACCGCCAGTTGTTGGGTTCGTCATCACAGAGATAATCAAACCTTGATCCTCGCTGAACAGTTTTAATGCTGAACTTGTTTTTGCCATCTGCATGAGACTGAGAATTCCCTCTTGCATTCTCGCTCCGCCAGAAGCAGTAAAGATAATAAATGGCACCTTGTCCGCTTTTGCTTTCTCGATCGCCAGCGTGATCTTTTCACCAACAACGGATCCCATGCTGCCCATACGGAACGTGGCATCCATGACAGCAATCACAGCACTTTGGCCTTCAATTTCACCTTTACCAGTGACAATGGCTTCATTCAAAGATGTTTTTTCTCTGTCTTTCTCAAGCTTTTCTTCGTAGCCTGGGAAACCGAGCGGGTTTGATGAAATGAGGTGCCCGTTAAATTCTTCAAATGTGCCTTCATCTACAAGGCTTTCAATACGCTGTTTTGCATTCATTTGCAAATGTCTGCCGCAATTCATACAAACACGTAAATTTTTATCTAGTTCTTTGGTGAGCATTATTTTTTTACATTGCGGACATTTGGTCATGATGCCTTCAGGCACATCTTGACTTGCCTGTTCAGAGGGTACAGATGCATATTTTTTCTTTTTACTGAAAATATTCTTGATTGACAAATGACTACCTCCCTTTTTGAAGGGTTTTTTCTTTACACGCACATCCACTATTATAGGACATGTCATAACTGTACCGAAACTATTGTACTTTTTTTGTCAAACGCTGTCATCCTTCATTCAATTTTTTCAGTGGGGAATTGATGAGAAATGAGTATGTGTTTGGGGCGCTGAGCAGTTGATGTGTTTGAATTGTGAACGTCTACAAAAAAATCTCATTCCGGATGAAAAAATTTTCGCGTAAGAGAGGAAATGGTGCACGTTTTTCTCCAGTTTCAGAAAGAACGTGCACACTTTTCCAGTTGATTATTCGCCAATAATCGTTAATTTTCTTGTTTTTTCAGCGACAGCTTCTGGGTCGACCTTGATTCTTGCAACGCCAGTTTCCATTGCTGCTTTTGCCACCGCTTTTGCTACCGCTGGTGCTACGCGTGCATCAAATGGTGCAGGAATGACATATTCAGCTGACAATTCTTCATCTGAAACAAGAGACGCAATCGCTTCAACAGCTGCGATTTTCATTTCTTCGTTAATGTGAGTTGCACGTACATCTAATGCTCCGCGGAAAATTCCTGGGAATGCCAGTACGTTGTTCACTTGGTTCGGGAAGTCAGAACGGCCAGTTCCTACAACACTTGCTCCTGCTGCATGTGCATCTTCTGGCATGATCTCTGGATTTGGATTAGCCATAGCAAAGATGACAGGATCTTTTGCCATTTTTCCAACCATTTCTTTTGTTAAAGCGCCTGCCACAGAAACCCCGATAAAGACATCTGCGCCTTCAATGACCTCTTCTAATGAACCTTCTTTACGGTCTTGGTTCGTGAATTTAGCTACTTCGTTTTTCACTGCATTCATACCGTTCGGGCGGCCTTCGTAAATAGCACCTTTCGTATCACACATAATGATATCACGTACACCGAAATGATAAAGAAGCTTGATAATCGCAATTCCTGCTGCTCCGGCGCCGTTTGCCACTACTTTAATTGAAGACATGGATTTTCCAGATAGCTTCAGTGCATTCACAAGTCCTGCTACTGTCACAATCGCTGTTCCGTGCTGATCATCGTGGAAAACTGGAATGTTTGTCTCTTTTTTCAAGCGCTCTTCGATGATAAAGCAGTTAGGAGCTGCAATATCTTCAAGGTTCACACCGCCAAAAGTCGGCTCAAGAAGCTTCACTGTTTCAACGATTTTGTCTACATCGTTCGTTGCAAGCGCGATTGGGAAGGCATCTACGCCTGCAAAACTTTTGAATAATACAGCTTTCCCTTCCATTACTGGAAGAGATGCTTCTGCACCGATATTTCCAAGTCCTAAAACAGCGCTTCCGTCTGTGACAACAGCGACCATATTGCCTTTCATTGTATAATCATACACTTTGCTTGTGTCGTCATAAATATCTTTACATGGTTCTGCAACACCAGGTGAATAAGCCAAGCTCAAGTCTTTCGCATTTTTCACTTGTACTTTTGATTTTGATTCGAGTTTGCCTTGATTCTCTTTGTGCATATGTAATGCTTCTTCTCTTAATGACATGTGATGAACACTCCTTCAAGTGGAAAATGATTTAATGATTTGCTAAATTGATAAGCACATACTGGCAGTTTTAAATACACAGAATCTTTAAAATGATAACACAATAGGTGAATTTGTAAAACATATTTAGGCGATTTGTCATCATTTAATCACAACATTTTGTTCACCGAGCAGCTCTTTTAACTGGAAAATCACAGCATGATCTGCATGAACTTTGTATGCATCTGGAAGTCTCATCGTCTTTTTTTGCTTCTCATAATACAAATAGACATCTGCTTCTCCGCTGTGCATCGAAAGGATTCGTTTTACTTGCTCTAGCAGCTCCTGCGTATGATTCTCTTCTTTCACACGAATGTAGACAGACTCTTTTCTTTTTACGTCCATCTCTTCCAGCAAAGCAGCTTCTTGCACGATGATTTGACTGCTGTCATTTCTGACCTCTACTCTGCCTTCAACATAAAGCATGTTGCCCTCCTCAAGTAAGGGGGACAGCTTTCTAAATTGCTCTGGAAAGACGACGCCTTCCATTTCTCCCGTTTCATCCCCAAATGTAACAAATGCCATCGATTGTCCATTTTTTGTCCGAATCGATTTCACTTTTGTCAAAAGACCACCCATTGAGATTTTACGCTTAATATAGGAAGAAAGTCTGATGATTTCCACTGCACCATTCTCTCTTAAGCGGTCTCGGTACGCTTGTACTGGATGATTTGATAAATATAACCCGAGTGCCTCTTTTTCAAATTGCAGGAGATCAACAAGCGGCATTTCTTCTATCTCCGCATATTTTGGCTTAATGGAGAAGGTTGTATCCCCAAGAAAGTCCAGCTGATCCTCTGGATTTAAAAATGACACGTGGTCTAACGCAATATCTATCGATGCTAATAACGAAGCACGATTGGGATAAAATTCATCCATCGCCCCTGAAAAAATGAGCGCTTCAATCGTTTTTCGGTTGACACTCTTTGGTGATACTCTTGCGCAAAAATCAAATAAATCTTCAAACGGCTTTTCCTGTCTTGCTCTGTATATATCCTTTACAGCTGACACTCCGACATTTTTAATCGCTCTTAAGCTGTAGCGGATCTCCCCTTTTTCAACCGTAAATGGAAACTCACTCTTATTAATAGAAGGCTTCAACACAGATATCCCTTTTTCCTTCGCCTCATAGAAATATTGAGCAATTTTGTCTTCATTTCCAATTACACTCGTTAAAAGACCGCACATAAAATATAACGGATAATGCGCTTTTAAATAAGCAAGCTGAAAGCCAATCATGCTATATGCAACAGCATGGCTTCTATTAAAACCATAGTTTGCAAATTTGACGATTAAGTCATAAACGTCATTTGCAATGTTAACAGGATACTCCTTTTTTAGGCATCCTTCAACAAAATGGCTTCGCTCTTCATCAAGGACCTTTTTATCTTTCTTTGAAACAGCTCTTCTTAATAGATCTGCCTCGCCCAGCTGAAAACCGGCCATCTTCGCTGCAATCAGCATGATTTGCTCCTGATAGACGATGACCCCATATGTATCCTTTAATATGTCATACAAATCAGGATGAGGATAGGAGACCTTGACTCTGCCATGCTTTCGGTCGATAAAAAGCGGGATATTTTCCATTGGACCTGGACGATAGAGGGCATTGACCGCCACGATATCTTCTAAACTAGACGGCTTCAGGCGCCTCAGCACCTGACGCATCCCCTGTGATTCAAGCTGGAATATTCCAGTTGTATCTCCCGCGGATAACAATTCAAACGTTTTTTGATCCTCATATGAAATGTCACTAAAGTTAATGTGGACGTTTTCCTGTCTTTCAATCTGGTTTTTAATGGATTCAATTAATGTTAAATTTCTGAGTCCTAAGAAATCCATCTTTAAAAGTCCGAGATCTTCTAAATAATTCATCGCATACTGCGTTAAATACACACCTTCATGGCCGTCTTGAATCGGAACGACCTCTGTCAGCGGCTCCTCGCTCAGCACAACGCCAGCTGCATGTGTCGAGGTGTGTCTTGGCAAGCCTTCTACCTTTAAAGCAGTTTGGAAGACCTTTCGAAGCTCATCGGATTGCTGAAGCATCGTTTTTAATTCAGAAGATGCAGTCACCGCTTCTTTCAGCGTCGTTCCTGGCTTTGATGGAATCAGCTTGGCAAGACGGTCCGCTGCCTTTGAATCAATTCCCATCACACGTCCAACATCCCTTAAAGCAGCTTTTGCTGCCAGTGTTCCAAACGTGACAATTTGCGCCACATGCATATCTCCGTATTTGTCTTTTACATAAGAAATGATTTCATCTCTTCTCGTGTCGGGGAAATCAATATCAATATCTGGCATGCTGATTCGCTCTGGATTTAAGAAACGCTCAAATAAAAGACCGTGACGGAGCGGATCGACATCCGTAATAAACAGAACGTATGCAACAAGTGAACCCGCTGCTGATCCCCGTCCAGGGCCTGTGACAATCCCTTTGTCATGCGCATATTTCATAAAATCCCACACAATGAGAAAATAATCACTGAAATTCATTTTTTGGATAATGCTCAGCTCATATTCAAGCCTTTTGACATACATGTCATTCGAAGCAAGCTTTCTTTGCTTCATCCCTTCTGCGCACATTCTGCGTAAAAACTGATCTGCTGTTGATTGATCAGGAGTCGGGTAAGATGGGAGTTTTGTCTGCCCAAGATTTAAATCAACTTCACAGCGGTTTGCAATCTCCACCGTTCTTGTCAGCAGCTCTTGATTATCTCTATACCATTCCAACATTTCTTCAAAGGATCTGAAATGCTTTTCTCCTCGGTCTTCCTCTATCTCTGAAAGCTGCTTACCTGCTTTGATCGCTTTTAAGCACGTATAAGCCATTTTGTCTTCTCGATTGATATAGTGAACATCACCCGTCGCAACAAGAGGAATGTCTGTACTTTGTGAGACGTCCCACAGTTTGCCGGCGAGCGATTCGTCCTGCTGAAATGGCTGAAGTGAGATATACACATGTCCCTCGCCGAATATATGCTTCAATTGTTTAGCGGCTTCACGCGCTTCTTCTAACTGATCATGCTGCAAAAGCGTTTCAATATACCCAGATGCGCCTGGTGTGATGGCAATGAGACCGCGGTGATAGCTTTTGAGCCATTTCTCTTTCAATCCGGCTTTTGATTTTGATTTCAGCACACTGCTGATTTTGATTAGGTTTTGATAGCCTTCATTGTTTTTTGCAAGGAGTACCAAGGGATAAGCCTCTGTCTCTTGTTCATCTATGAAGACAGAAGCTGTTAAACCGATAACCGGCTTGATGCCATGTTTTTTACATTCCTTATAAAATTCAACCGTGCCATACATCACATGGTCATCGGTAAGAGCGAGCGCCTTGCAGCCAAGTTCTTTTGCTTTCAGCACAAGCTCCTTTACTTTAGCTGCACTGCTTAACAAGCTGTATCCACTGTGGACCTGAAGATGAACATAAGACATGCTTAATCCACTCCTTTCGTCTAAAGTCATTCTTTCATTATAAAACGCGATGCGATGAGAAACAAATGTTCTTTCTTTTCTGTCCGTTCATACTTGTCCAGAACACGCCATATATTGAATAGAGTGAGGTGGACAAAATGGATGTGAAGGAAGCTTTTATTCCGAATTTTATCAGCTGTTACTTTATCGCCCTTGGGGTCATTTTGGGTGGTGCTATCATAGGCGGTGTTGGTGCTTATTTATCTGGTCAGCCGCCTTTATCCATTATTACTAGTCTTGCCAACCGTTTAAAGATTTGGGCGCTTGTCGCCGCTATCGGCGGAACATTTGATGCTGTTTATAGCTTTGAACGAGGCATTTTCGAAGGAAACACACGTGATATTTTCAAGCAGATTTTATTAATTATCTCTGCCATGGGCGGTGCACAAACAGGGTATCTCATTATTACGTGGCTCACCCAGGAGCATGTGTCATCATGAGGGTGCCGGAGCTGTATAAACGCCCAGGCTGGCAGCGTTTTTTTGCAGGAATGATGTTTGGTGCGATTATAAGCTGGCTTATTTTTCTCTTTACATACGGAACCTTTCAGGAAAAGCAAGTGACACTGCTGAGAAGCCAGCAGCATCATATGGACAGTCTGAAAGAACAAATCACACTCTATCGGGAAGATTTGCATAAGTTAAATGAGGATAATAAGAAGCGGCTGCTGATCCAAAGCGTAGATGTTCATCTCGTGAATCGTGAGCAATATAAAATCCCAGAGCCAGATACGCTAAAGTTTGAAGATCAGGTCAAGGAGGATATCTCAGAAGTCATTACAAAAGATATTGAAAGTGTCTATAAAACAAAGGAATTACTAAAACGGACAGTGGAAAATAAAGAATATACCATTCGGGAAAAGGCATATCGCGCGAAAGTGACAGAGCTGACAATTTATACGAAGCTTTCACTTGAAGTACGTATTTCATTTGCTGAATAAAGAGGTTGTGGAATTTTTATGAATTTCTGCCCTCAATGATTTCTTTTCACGCTTCATTTTTATACACTAAAAGTAGAACGAGATCTTAAATAGAAAGAGGTGAGGACAATGGAGGTTTACAGCTATCGTCAAATGGCACGAGACAAAGCAAGCCGGATCAAAGACGGCATGTGTGCTTATGCTGAGACAGAAATGATGGCTCATTTAATTAAAAAAGAATTAAAGCATCAAAATCTCCAAGCCTATGAAGATTCAACAGACATCGGCTGCTGGTTTATTCCTGTATGCAAATAACCCTTTTCTCCATGACAAAAAAGAGAGAAGGGACTTCATATCCCTCCTCTCTTATGATGATGATTTACATACTTCCTCTAAATCACGCAAAATCTCATCTGCTACTGCCCAATCATAAATGGACGCACCGGCTGCAAGCGGGTGGCCGCCTCCATGATATTTTTTCGCAATGGTGTTAATGACGACGCCTTTAGAGCGGAATCTCACACGAATCTGATCGTTTTCTTCCACAAAAAAGACCCATGCCTTAATGCCTGCAATATTTCCTAGTGTCCCAACAAGCTGTGAGGCCTGCTGCGCTGTTGTTTGGAACGATTCCAAAATTTCACGCTTAATGAAAACAGATGCAACCCCGTTCTCTGACAAAGAAATATGTTGAAAAATATAGCCATTTAATTTCACGACATTCAAATCTGTCTCATACAATTGATTGAAAAGATCTGAAGATGAAAATGGATATTCGATAAGCTCCCCTGCATATTTGAGTGTCTTTTTCGTTGTGTTTGGGAAAAGGAAGCGGCCTGTGTCTCCTACAATGCCGGCATAGATCAATTCAGCTGCCTTTGTATTCAGCTGATATCCTTCTTCTTTCCCCTCTAAGTACAATTCATAAATCATCTCGCTCACAGAGCTTGCCTCTGTATCCACCCAAAGCAAATCACCATAAGGATCTTCATTCGGGTGATGGTCGATTTTCATCAGCTTATCGCCCATTAAATAGCGCTGATCATCGATTCTTGCTTGATTGGCCGTGTCACAGACAATGACAAGGGCCCCTTTATACACGTCATCTGGTACCTCATCGAGTTCATATAAAAATGAAAGGGATGGCTCAGGCGTTCCTGTCGCATAAATATTTTTTTCTGGATAGGTGGCACGCAAGATTTCCGTAAGGCCGCACTGCGATCCATACGCATCAGGATCTGGTCTTACATGTCTATGGATGATGATGGTGTCATATAATGATATGGTTCTAATCAGTTCTTTTTTCATAAAAACTCCTTCTCATGCGATACTCTTTTTATTATTAAATCATAATCTATCGTGACGGAAAAGTGAGGAATAGACAATTTATTCTAGTAAGCAAGCCTATTTACGTTTAAAATAGGGTTGTAACCACTTACAATGGAGGCTTGGCACATGCTTGTTTTGATTGTGTTTATTATTTGTTCTGCCATGTTTTATTTATACTACAAAGCAAAAAATGTCCGTACGAACCGGCCAGTCGAGAAAAAATTCTGGTCGGCGAAATCCAGTATGGCCCTTGGCTGCTTTGTCCTGCTCTTCGGTGTGAATCAATTATTTTTAAACCGCTCGTCACTCGCATTTGTCATCGGATTTATTTTTGTTGCTGTCGGTATCGGCAGTACGTGGGCAGGGTATAAAGCCTACAAGCATTACCTTCCGCTCTTTTTAAAAGAAGGCGAAAAAGATCACGCGTAATAAGGAAAGGGGCGACATGAGTTCGCCCTTTTTATCATTATCCTCTTTCCATCAGCTGCACCATCAGCATCGCTTTGCCTACGATATTCGATTGGTGATAAACCTCCACTTCCAGCTTTCCAAACTTGCGTCCTACTTCTAAAATATTCGGCTTAATCTGGATGGTGGATTCCATTTGGACCGGTTTTAAGAAATAGACAGAGAGACTCTCGACGATCAGTTCGCCCTTTTTATGAGATTTTAAGAAGCGGTTGGCTGATTCGATTAAAATTTGTGTGAACACCCCATATGAAATATTTCCAAGCTGGTTCGTCATTTGCGGGGTAACCTCGTATTGATAAACCGCATCCGCTTTTGGTTTCTCTGTATCGGCTTCTTTAAATCCTCTTGAGACAACATCATCCAGCTTTTCTCCGACCTGCGGCTGCTTTTGAATCATTTGGAGCGCCTTGAGCACATCCTGACGGCTGATCATACCGATCAGCTTCGCATGATCATCCACAACTGGCAGCACCTCAATGCCTTCCCACACCATCATTTGTGCAGCAGAGGCGACAGATGTCTTGCCAATGACCGTCAGCGGATTTTTCGTCATCACTTTTTCTATCGGTGTGGAGCGGTCATGCCCCGCAATATCCTTTGAGGTAAGGATTCCGTGAATCTTCATTTGATCATCTGCGACCGGGAAACGGCCGTGGCCAGTTTCATAATTCTTTTCATACCATTTTTCAAGCTTATCCTCTGGTGATAAATACACGGTGCGTTCAATCGGCGTTAAAATATCTTCTACAAGCACAATTTCTTTTTTAATTAATTGGTCATAAATGGCTCTGTTAATGAGAGCCGCGACGGTAAATGTATCGTAGCTTGTCGATAATATCGGCAGCTCCAGCTCATCTGCGAGCTGAATGATTTCATCATCTGTTGAGAATCCGCCTGTGACCAGCACAGCCGCCCCTGCCTCTAATGCCTGCCTATGGGCATTGATCCGGTTTCCAACGATGAGCAGGTTGCCAGCAGCCGTATAGCGCATCATTGCGTCCAGCTCCATCGCTCCGATAACAAATTTATTTAACGTTTTATGTAAGCCGGCGCGTCCTCCAAGGACCTGACCATCAATAACATTGACCACTTCTGCATATGTGAGTTTTTCAATATTTTCTTTTTTCTTTTGTTCAATTCGAATGGTGCCGACTCGTTCAATGGTACTGACGAATCCTTTATTTTCAGCATCTTTGATGGCCCGGTAAGCGGTACCTTCACTCACTTTCATTTCTTTCGCTATGCGCCGGACAGAAATTTTCTCTCCGACATCTAATGAATCAATATACGATAAAATTTGCTCATGCTTTGTCGCCAATCCCGTTCACCCTTTTTGTTTTCAGCGTTTTCATCTATGTTTCATTATAAGGGCAGGATGCTTTTAATAGCAATTTGTCTTTTCTTTCGGCAGATGAAGGCAAATAAAAAAAGCCGGCATTTGTGTGCCAGCTTTTTTCATATGAGGATTAAATGTCGATTGATTCCCCGCTGTTTAACACATGACCGACGCCGCCATGCAGGCTGTCTGCAAATGCATGCGGATCCTGTTCAATTGGCGGGAATGTGCTGTAGTGAATCGGAACGACCTGTTTTGCCCGCAGCCATTCTGCTGCGATTCTTGCATCTTCCGGTCCCATTGTGAAGTTATCACCAATTGGAAGGAATGCGAGCTCAATATGATTCAGTTCACCGACCAGTTTCATATCTGAAAAGAGTGCAGTGTCTCCTGCATGATAAATTGTTTTACCCTCTGCGGTAAATAAAATACCTGATGGCATCCCTGTATACGTAATTGTTTTCGTTTCTTCATCAATGACAGCTGAACCATGAAACGCTTGCGTGAGCTTCACTTTACCAAATTCAAACTCACGTCCGCCGCCAATATGAAGCGGGTGCGTTTTCACCCCTTGCCAGCTTAAATAAACGGCAAGCTCATTTGGTGCAACGACGAGAGCGTCATTATTTTTAGCAATTTCAATGGTGTCACCAAGGTGATCTCCATGTCCATGTGTCAGTAAAATGACATCCGCTTTCACATCTTGCGGTTTGATCTCTGTGTGCTTATTTCCATTTAAAAATGGATCAATCCAAATATGATATCCGTTTGTTTCAATGTGTACAACTGAATGTCCATGATATGTAGCTTTCATGTAGTATATCCACCTTTCAATTTTGATCTCATATCATTTATTCCCTCTATAAAAAGCTGAAAAACTTAATGCCTGTGAATCACGTTAAGACCACCTGTTGCTTCAATGACGGTCCCTGTAATGAGATCTGAACGGTCATCGCATAGAAATGAAATGATGCGTCCTATATCCTCACCAGTGCCAGACCTGCCTATCGGCGTTTCATCGTCTTTGATTTGACGGGCTTTCTCTATTGTCGATTCTTTCATGTCTCCAACGATTTTGCCTGGACAAACCATATTAGCAGTGATGCCATTTTCGGCTTCTTCAATCGCAATGGTTTTCGTCAATGACGCAAGGCCCACTTTTGCCGCTCCAAAGGCTGATCTGTGCATCCAGCCTGGCGCATGGTCTGCACCTTGGAAGCCATAAGTGATAATGCGGCCAAAGCCTTGTTTTCTCATCGTTGGGATGACCATTCGGAACAAATGGAATACTGCTGATAGGTTGCCTTCTATCATTTGATACCATTCATCTTCAGAGTAATCCGCGAGTTTTTTTCGTTCAAAAATATAAGGACCGGCATTGTTAATCAAGGCATCAATCCGTCCAAATCGCTCTGCTGCCAGCTCTACCATGTTTTTTAAATCTTCTTTTTTTGTCACATCACCTTGGACAAATTGAAGCTTATCTTCGTACTGGTGTAATTCTGCTTTCATCTGCCGGACAGCTTCATCATCACTTCGATAATTCACTGTCACAGAATACCCCATATTCAGTAAAGACTCGGTAACTTTCCGGCCAAGTCCTTTAGAACCCGCTGTTATTAATGCGTGTCGCACACAATCTCCTCCTAAAGCAAAGGTTGCAAGTTCACGTGTTTCTTTTGTTATCTTTACTTTACTATAAACCGGCATCTGGCGCACTTATGAACCCTTTATCGATATGAGTCAAACAATATAGGGTGATTCATCCACATTTTCAAATCCCATGAGCCATGGATATCGAGCAGCAGAGAAACAAAACGATAGCACTCTTTCACCTCATGAAGATCACGAGGAAGCGGGCAAATCTCTTCATAGCCCAATTGAACATTGTGGGCAGCTTCTTTCGTCAAAAGGTATTCCAATGCAATAAAATCAAACGCAGCTGGTCCATATACGACATATTCTGTATCAACTAAACTCGTCACTTGATCATCTTTTTCAATATATTGAGACGGATCTAAATCAATTAAAATGAGACTTGCTGAATCAGGGGGCTTTAGCTTTTCAATCTTTTGCAGCACAATTTCTGCATAACAGTGAAATTCTTGCTGATCAGCGTAATAGCGGCCTATGAGTTTGGATACAGCCTTTTTTAACACAGCATGGAATTCTCTCAAATGCTTCTTTTCAGCTCCGTAGACTGCACCAAAAAAGTCAGTACGATATGAATGAAGATGTGCTAGTTTCCTCCCATAATCCTTATAAAAGTCTGATGAACGTCCCTCAAAAGATGTACAAGGTGTTCCTTCTACTTTTTCCATTACATAAAAATGTCTCCCTGCCTTCTTCACTTTACGAACAACTTTTGGAATATGAAAGGAATTCGTATGAGACAGCTTTTGATTGATTTGATCGATATGCTCTTCTACAGTGCGGTCATCTACTCCATAGATCAATTTGATCCCAGAAACAAATTCACTTTCTTCTCTTGCAGTTTTAGGAGATTTGACTACATATTCCGTTTTATCTTGTAAGGAGATCAGCCACACATCATTAGCCCGTCCGTCATATTGTTCTCCTAACGTTTTCACTGATACGAGTGGTTGATGAAACAAAGCCTCAAGCGTTTTCTTCATGATCTGCTGTCACTCCCTCTTCTGCTTGACGCAGGTATGCTTTCATTTCTCCAATGATCATCAATCTCCTTTTTCCATGACAAAAAAACCATCCGTATAAACGAATGGTCTTGATAAGTTATGCCAGGCAGGCTTTTGCTTTTTCTAAAGCGAGCTGAATTTGTTTGAATCCAGTTCCGCCTGCACTTGTTCTTTTTTCAACCGCAACATATGGATCAAGAACAGTGTAAATGTCTTGTTCAAAAAGATCGCTTGCTTCTGTGAATGTTTCAAAAGAAAGATCACTTAGATAGATGCCTTTTTGAATACATGTATACACAAGCTTTCCAACGATTTCGTGTGCTTCACGGAATGGCATGCCTTTTTTCGCAAGGTAGTCTGCCACTTCTGTCGCATTTGAGAAATCTTCTTTTGTTGCCTTTTTCATGACATCTTCGTTCACTGTCATCGTTTGGATCATGCCTGTGAAGATTTGCAGGCTGCCAGCGATGGTTTTCACTGTATCAAACATGCCTTCTTTATCTTCTTGAAGGTCTTTGTTATACGTAAGCGGCAAGCCTTTCATAATCGTGAGAAGCCCCATCAGGTTGCCATACACACGGCCTGTTTTCCCGCGGATTAATTCAGCCATATCCGGGTTTTTCTTCTGCGGCATCATGCTGCTGCCTGTTGCATACGTATCATCGAGTTCAATGAATTTGAATTCTTGCGAGCACCATAAAATGATTTCCTCACAAAAACGTGAGAGGTGCATCATCACAAGACTGCTATTAGACAAAAACTCTAAAATGAAGTCCCGGTCACTCACACCATCGAGGCTGTTTTCGTAAATGTGGTCAAAGCCAAGCTGCTCTGCTGTATATTCACGATCAATCGGGAATGTCGTTCCTGCTAACGCACCGCATCCAAGCGGCGACACGTTAATTCGCTTTAATGAATCTTGGAAACGCGCTTTGTCACGCTCAAGCATCCAGAAATAGGCGAGCATATGATGGGCAAACGAAATAGGCTGTGCACGCTGCAGGTGTGTATATCCTGGAAAAATCGTTTCAACGTGCTGTTCTGCCTTTTCTACAAGCACTGTTTGAAAGGAAGAGATCAGTTCAATGATATGCTCGACTTGGTTATTCAAATATAAGTGCATATCAGTTGCGACCTGATCATTCCGGCTTCTCGCTGTGTGCAATTTGCCGCCAAGCGGACCAATCTCATCAATGAGCATTTTTTCAAGGTTTAAATGAATGTCCTCATAATCCACTGAGAATTCCAGTTCATCCGCCTCTGCCTTTTTCATGAGCGTATTCAGCCCGTCTTTGATGGCAGCGGCTTCCTCATCATCGAGGATACCGCATTTATTCAGCATACTTGCATGAGCAAGGGAGCCGGTCAGATCTTCTTTGACTAATTGTTTGTCGAAATGAATGGACGCGCCAAACTCATCGACCCATTTTTCTGGTGTTTTTTGAAATCGGCCTCCCCAAAGCTTTTTCATGCTTTAACCTGCTCCTTTTTATTCACGATGCTGTTTACTTTTGTCGGTAAGCCCCAAAGATTAATAAATCCTACAGCTGCATCATGATCGAATTCATCTGCTTTTGTATATGTTGCTAGATTTTCATCATAAAGTGAATATGGTGATTTACGTCCTTCTACAATGGCATGACCTTTAAATAGTTTCACACGTACAACACCTGTTACGTTCTGCTGTGTTTCTTGTAAGAATGCATCTAGTGCTTCTTTAAGCGGTGAGAACCATAAGCCGTTGTATATTAATTCAGCCATTTTTTGTTCAACGATTGGTTTAAAGTGAGCGACTTCTTTGACTAGCGTTAAGTCTTCAAGCTCTTTATGCGCTTTTAGAAGTGTGACAGCACCTGGGCATTCGTACACTTCACGAGATTTGATGCCGACAAGACGGTTTTCAACGTGATCGATTCTGCCAACACCATGCTGTCCAGCGACTTCATTTAAATGAAGGATGAGATCAGATAATGAATACTGGATACCGTCAATGGCTGTCGGTTTTCCTTTTTCAAACGTGATTTCAATGATTTCAGGTGTGTCAGGCGTTTTTTCAAGTGGATTTGTCAGATCGTATGCACCTTCTGGCGGCGCAGCCCAAGGATCTTCTAAAATGCCACATTCGTTGCTTCTGCCCCAAAGGTTTTGGTCGATTGAATATGGGCTGTCTAAGTTAATCGGAATTGGAATACCGTGTTTTTGTGCATAATCGATTTCTTCATCACGAGACCATTTCCATTCACGCACTGGTGCAAGAACTTCTAGGTCTGGATTCAATGCTTTAATGGATACTTCAAAACGAACTTGGTCGTTCCCTTTTCCAGTACATCCATGAGCAACTGCTACTGCATTTTCTTTTTCTGCTACTTCCACTAATTTTTTTGCAATAAGCGGACGCGATAGTGCAGATACTAGTGGATATTTCCCTTCATACATTGTGTGTGCTTGTAATGCAGTGAGTGCAAACTCTTCAGCAAATTCTTCTTTTGCGTCAATCATGTATGATTGAACCGCTCCGACTTGAAGTGCTTTTTGTTGAACGAATGCTAAATCTTTTCCTTCACCTACGTCCAGGCAGCAAGCAACGACTTCGTATCCTTGCTCTTGTAACCATTTAACTGCAACAGAGGTATCAAGACCTCCGGAATATGCTAATACGACTTTTTTATTTTGTGACATGATTGAAAAGCTCCTCTCGCTTGTTTTGATTCTGTGAATGTTTTTTGCATAAAAATAAGTTTTAATTTATAAACATGCATTTAGTATGTATACACTGTAACAAGGAAAAATTGTTTTTTCAACCCCTTTATGAAAAAAACTCTGCCAAATTTTCTTGGCAGAGTCATTTTGGGCTATTTTTGATCCTTTTCAAGCTCTCGTAAGACATGAGGAAGCTCTGGAATCACGAGTTTGGTCATGGCTAAACGAACGGCTCCGGTAGATCCCGGCGTGGCAAAGACAGCCTTTTGATTGACGACCCCTGCCGTTGCCCTGGATAAAATAGCAGCTGAACCTATGTCTTCTGTATAACTGAGCATGCGGAAGATTTCACCAAAGCCAGGCAGTTCCTTGGAAAAAAGAGGAGTGATCGCTTCAATGGTCACATCCCTTGCGGCAATCCCTGTTCCGCCATTTAACAAGACGGCATCTATTTTCGGTTCGCTTGTTCCTTCGAGCACAGCGTCTTGAATCGATCCTATATCATCTTTTACAATATCGTATGCAAGAACAAGATGTCCCTGTTCTTTGACCAAATCAATCATCAGACGGCCGCTTTTATCTGTATCTTTCGTTCTTGTATCACTGACCGTAATGACTTTCACATAAAGCCTTTCTTTCGCCTCACGTTTATGTTCTGTCACGCTCATCTTTCGCACCGCTCCCTTTTGCTTCATATTGGACAACATTATAGCATGCTGCTTTTAACAGAAAAAAGCTCTTTTCCTTATTGGAAAAGAGCTTTTCAAACTTGATTACGCTAAACGCATAACGTCTCTTGCAATCATTACTTCTTCGTTTGTAGGGATGACGATCACTTTTACAGGAGAGTGCGGGTAACTGATGAATGCTTCTTCGCCTCTCATATTGTTTAAGGAAGGATCCCAGTAAACGCCCATGAATTCTAGACCACGAAGTACACGTGCTCTTACTTCTGAACTGTTTTCACCGATTCCAGCTGTGAAGATGATCGCATCTACGCCATTCATTCTTGCTGCATAAGAACCGATATATTTATGAATACGGCTCGCAAAAATATCAAGAGCAACTTCTGCACGGTCGTTTCCTTCTTCTGTTGCTTCTTCGATATCACGAAGGTCACTTGACAGACCAGACACACCTAAAAGACCACTCTTCTTATTCAAAGTAGAAAGCACTTCTTCAGCAGTATGTCCTGTTTTTTCCATAATAAATGGAATAAGGGCAGGGTCAATGTTACCAGAACGTGTACCCATTGCAACACCTGCAAGTGGTGTAAAGCCCATAGATGTATCGATTGATTTTCCGCCTTCGACTGCTGCAATACTCGCACCATTTCCAAGGTGGCAAGAAATCAGACGAAGCTCTTCTAGCGGACGGCCTAATAGCTCTGCTGCACGCTCTGTAACGAACTTGTGGCTTGTCCCGTGGAATCCGTATTTACGAATACCAAAGTTTTTGTAGTAGTCGTACGGAAGGCTGTATAGGTAAGACTGCTCTGGCATAGTTTGGTGGAATGCGGTATCGAACACAGCAACCGCTGGTACGTCAGGCAGAATTTGTTTGAATGCTTTGATTCCTACAACGTTTGCAGGATTGTGAAGTGGTGCAAGCTCTGAAAGCTGATCAATGTCATTGATCACTTCATCAGTTAAAAGAACAGAATCGCTGAATTTCTCTCCGCCGTGAACAACGCGGTGTCCTACGCCATCAATTTCATTAAAGTCTTTGATGATGTGAAATTCAGTTAGTTTTTCAAGCAGCATTTTGACCGCTACTGCGTGATCTGGAATATCTGTCACTTCTGTTTTCTTTTCTCCATCTACAGAAATCGTGAAGATACTGTTGTCCATTCCGATTCTTTCAACAAGCCCTTTTGTTAAAACGGTTTCTTCTGGCATGTCGAACAATTGGAATTTAAGAGATGAGCTTCCTGCGTTGATTGCAATAATTTTGGACATTACTGTCGCTCCTTTTACTCAGTTGTTATATAAGGTTTCACGTTTTTTCCGGTGCTATATTCAACCTGTTTGACGGGTCTTTTATAGTTTAACGATAAGTCCGAAAAATATCTGACTTTTTCATTTAAACATTGAAAACTTTGCATTTCAAGTGCACCTTCAAACTGTTATCGCTTACATCAATAAGTCGTTATTTTCTGAATAGTGAAATATCCAGATTATTGACAAAGAGCTAAAATGATTTTTATTTTAGCTCTTTGTTTTCTTTTCAGCGTGATAGAAAACCTTTGCAGCTCTAGGAAGGGCGAGCACCGGAGCGCAGACCTGCGGGCGAATGCGAGGGTTTGTCTACACGCTGAAATAGCCAGAAATCACTCTGGCTATTCTTTTGTTTCTTTTTCTTCTATAAACCACTGGTCTAATTTTCTCATCACACCGACCATTGCTTCCTTCTGTGAGAAAGATGGAAGATTGGCAAACAGCATTCGTTTTGGTGCTTTCAGCCCTTCTTTTTTCTTTTGCATCACAAATAAGCTTTTGGCGTGTTTTTTATCCTTAAACATGGACACTGGCAGCTGAATTAATGCATTCATATACGCATGATCTTTGATGAAATCCTTTAATTGTACGCTCTCTTTTCCTTCAAACAAATCATTTGGAATGATGAAGAATAAGAAGCCGCCTTCTTTTGTGTAGCGAAGGCTTTGTTCAATGAATAAATAATGGGCAAAGGCATGTCCTTCTTTTGCCTTTAATTCAAAGTCTGCTGCACGCTCATCATTTGGATAATAGCCCACTGGGAGACTGCATACAGTGACATCTGCCGGTGAGATCAGAAGCGGCTCAAGACTGTCCTGGTGGAAAAGCTCAACTTCTTTCTCCTCTAAATTCGCCTGGGCCCAAGCAATTTTAATGAGCACATCATCAATTTCAGACGCAAAGCCGCGTTTTGTTTCTGCAGTGAGATTATTTAAAACAGCAAGAAGTAAGTTTCCTGTTCCCGCTGCTGGATCAAAGACTACAAGCTCTTTTTGACCGTCTAAAAATTTATTCACCAAATAGCTGACAAACAGTCCAATCGTATCTGGTGTCATCTGGCGATTTGGATGAGAAATATCCTTTTGACCTTTCAATACGGCGAGCTGAAACGCTTTACGAATCTGCTCATGATCATAAGAAGCAAAATCTGCCTTTTCTATTAAATCCTTTAATAAACCGTTTCGATCATTTGCTTGGAAAAAGGCTTCTCCTGCTTCTGCCAATGCTTCAATATAGGAAATGCTCTGTTCCTTTTTTAATCGAATAGAAGCTGTATCGAGCAGTTCAAAAATAGTACTTACTTGATCTTTCTGCAATGCTTTTCTCTCCTCGCTTTGTTAAAAGCTATATGTTCTCATTGAAAAGAGCCCCAGGATGAAGCCGGAGCTCTTGTCGATGCTGCTTTTATAACAGTGATTTTGCAGCTTCAATGGCTTTTTCATAATTTGGGTGATTCGTTGCTTCACTTACGTATTCAGTGTAAACCACTTTTCCGTTAGGGTCTAATACAAAGACTGCGCGTGCCAATAAACGCAATTCTTTCATATACACTCCGAATGCTTCACCAAATGACATATCTCTGTGATCAGATAATGTTTCGACATTTTCAATTCCGTTTGCTCCGCACCAGCGTGCTTGTGCAAATGGAAGGTCTGCACTAATCGTATAAATATTGACCGGACCTAAACCGGCTGCCTCTTCATTGAAACGTCTTGTTTGTGCGTCACACACACCTGTATCAATAGAAGGAATCACTGAGATGATCGTCACTTTTCCTGCTAAATCAGAAAGTGAAACTTCTCCAAGTGAGTTCGTTAATACCGTAAAATCAGGAGCCTGCTCGCCTACTTTTACTTCATTTCCTACAAGCGTGACAGGACTTCCTTTAAATGTGATCGATGCCAAAACAATTCCTCCCTTTTCAAATGTATGGTTCTATCATAGTAGAGAAAGCAAAAAACTGCAAAGCCTAATCGTCCCTTTTGCAAAAAAAGTTAACTGCAGCGCAGCTAACTTTTTAAAGGTCTATGTCATCTAGTTTTCGTTCTTTGTGACGGTGCTCCCGCTCATCCTTCTTAAACATGTGCTGAAGACGTTCAATTGCTTGAGGAGCAGAATCCAATATTTTATCGAGCAGATGTGTGTGTTCATCCAAATGAAGCATTCGAACTCCGTTTGTTCCTACAATTAAGAAGGCGATTGGTGTAATCGACACCCCGCCGCCGCTTCCGCCGCCAAATGGGAGTCTCGGCTCTTTTCGTTCCTGTTCATCAGAACGTTTTTCTTTCTTTTGGTTCCCGTTAAATTCACTGCCGCCGGCTGCAAATCCAAAACCAACCTTTGACACAGTGAGAATGACACTGCCGTCAGGGGTTTCGACTGGATCGCCGATGATTGTATTCACATCTATCATTTCTTTTAAGTTTTCCATCGCTGTCTTCATGAGACCTTGGATTGGATGATCTGCCATTTTCGGGTTCCTCCTTAAACAGATGATTCATTCTTCGTTGCTTGAAGAGAGGCACTTTTTCTCGCCTTTCTTCCTTTTAACCAATGGACAAGTAAACGAATGGCTGCAAGCATAGCATGTCCAATACGAAAATATGCTATACATGTAAACTGAGTCTGTGACACATTGTGCTGAAAGGCCGGAATGACTTCATACACCGGTTTATGCTTAAAGGTGAGATGCTCCTGCATAAAGGCAAGCAGTGCTCCTTTCACTGACCACACACCGCCGGCTGCTACACCTGTTAAAGCGGCGTCATGAAAGCCGATCCATGTCGACCAGTGAAATGAGACAACCTTTATGTGAATGAAGAACTTGCGCATGATCCGGTTTAAATCGACAATCTCTTTTGTGATGCGCTCCATTTGATGAAGGATTTGCTTCATATCACGCTTTCCTACTTTTTTATGCATCGATTCTTTTTCGTGATCAGGGTTTTTAGCGCTTTCCATTTTCTTTTCACGAATATCAATCGTTTGGTCTTCTGGATTGACCCTCACCATCGGAATATCTTTTTTGAGTCTGACCAATCCATATAAGGTGATGACCTTCAGTGCAATGTGGTCATTGTCGTTTGTATGCGAATAGTCCAGCGAAATGGTTACTTTCATGAAAATCAACAAGATCACAAGAAACAAAAACGCTGCGATCCAAACGTAAAGCACTGTGCTCACTTCCTCCATAACAAATGATGCTTCCCCTACGATTATGGCTCTCATTCTGGATTTTATACCCAATCAACAAAAAAGAGTTTGACCGGTACCCGGCCAAACTCCTCTGATTATACGTTTGATTCTGTTTTTTCATATAAATGTTCATGGACGACCACCGTATCGGCAAAGTAATCATGAACCCCTTGCTTTTTCGGTGAGAACCCAACGATAGCATAGAGAATAAAGATCGTATTAATGTAGCGCCCCACAATCTCTCTAAAGAAAATAACATCCCATGCCAGCTTCTTCTCAGGCTGAAGTGAGACCACTTTAATTCCAAACACCATCTTGCCAAGTGTTTGTTGAAAGATTTTCGTCATGATGGCGAAATAAAGGAGGAATACAATCGTCGTTGTGACGGAAAATGGAGAAAACCATCCCCCTCCTTTGGACCAGCCAAACAGACTAAAGATTGGAGAAACCGTCAAATGGTTTACACCCCAGACGACGAGCCAATCAAGAATAAATGCCCAAAATCTAATCCAAAAACCTGCAAACGCCTGTGCTTCAATTGAAGCGCGCTTCACAAAGGCCGGCTTCGATTCTTCCTCTTGGCTGCGGCTTTCGCTTACTTCATCGAATGTAGAATCCATCTATGATCCCTCCTTTATTTTGAATAGAGATACATCGGTTTAGACCCATTTGAGCCAGCCAGTGTTTCTTTTAAATTCAAAAAATCAATTTCGCTTTTAAAGAGCTTGCTTGCACTCATGTTAAAAAGAGAGTTCCAGCCAAAGCTTTGAGAATAGCTGACCACTGTTGCTCCTTTTAAGCCTTTTTCATTTTTCTTCATCGCTTTTAATGCATCTTCATAATACCCAAGCTCATCGACTAATCCGTTCGATTTTGCCTGTGTCCCGTCATATACCCGGCCGTCGGCAATTTTCTTGACTTCCTGTTTTGACATGCCGCGTCCTTCCGAGATTACTTTGACAAATCCTTCATAAGAGTTATCGACCATGCTTTGCATGATGTTGCGCTCATCTTTTGTCATATCACGGTTTGGAGACATGATATCTTTGAATTTCCCGCTCTTAATCGTTTCATACTTAATACCCAGATTATCTGCGAGCTTAGAATAATTCAAGCTTTGCATGATGACCCCTAACGACCCTGTTAATGTTTCAGGTGAAGCAAAGATTTTCTTCGCTGGAGTTGACACGTAGTAGCCGCCAGAAGCTGCCATTGAACCCATAGATACGTAAATCGGCTTCTTCGCTTTTTTCACTTCTTCTAATTTTTTATGTATTTCAGCACTTTCATAGACACCGCCGCCAGGAGAGTTTACGCGCAGAAGTACACCTTTTACAGAAGCATCCTCTTTCGCCTTATCTAGTTCCTTGAGGAATGCACGATGATCATAACCTTCTCCGCCTAATAGGCTCGATGCGCCGCCATTATCTTGAATGGTTCCATTAATCTCAAGAACAGCAATCTTGCCTGCACCGCTGCCATTCTCTAGTACCTTCTCTTCTATTTCATCCCCGAATTGATAGCTCATTTTATTGTCATTGAAGCTATCGAACAAGGCCATCGTGACACTAATCACAATTGAAAATCCGAAAACACCAAGTGCAATAATTAGCGCTACCCATCTTTTCGCATTCATCTTTTTCTCCTCCTTTTTATCTCACTTCATTCATACGAATGCCCACAAGAAATGTTTCACAGGAATTGTGGTTTTTTTACATTTCATGTAGGCATATGATAGCACCTCTCTTAAATAACGATCAACTTTACATCGTCTACTTAAACATGCGCATGACGAAAAATTGGCTTTTTTATCCTCTCCCTGCACCTAATAGGCTAGATCTTCACCGCAACGAAACACCTAAACCATTCTTTCATGAGAAAACGGCTATTCAATTATGCTCAGAATTCAGCCATTTCAAATCACTCACATCGACTCATTTCTCATAAAGCAATCCGGTCATCAGACGGTTCCTTCTAAAGTTTTTACTTTCATATGAAAAAAGTGTAAAATGTGAGCAAGGGTTTTCATGTAAGCCCTTTATCATTGAAAATTATTTTTGACAGCAAAGGGGAGAACGTCAATGACAGACAATCGTCGCAATGTATTTTTCTTTTACAAAAAAGATCATGAATTGGATGGACACATTTCTTCTCTCGAGAAGCTCGCTACCGATCAGGGCTTTCACGTCGTCAAGCGTGCAGAGGATGCCCATATTATTGCTTCAATTGGCGGGGATGGCACATTTCTTCAAGCAGTACGTAAAACAAACTTCCGGGATGACTGCTTGTATGTAGGGGTATCAAAATCAGAGAATACGCACCTATACTGCGATTTCTCGTTAGAGCATTTTGATAAAATGATTGATGCCATGAACACTGAACAGCTTGAAGTGAGAAAATATCCGATCATCGATGTAAGCGTTGACAGCACAAACCAGTTCCATTGCTTAAATGAACTGTCGATCCGTTCCAGCATTATTAAAACATTTGTGATCGATGTGTATATAGATGATTTCCACTTTGAAACTTTTAGAGGCGATGGCATGATTATTTCCACTCCGACTGGTTCAACGGCTTACAATAAATCCGTGAGCGGCGCCGTGGTTGATCCGATGCTTCCTTGTATGCAAGTCACAGAGCTTGCATCGCTGAATAACAACTCGTACCGTACATTAGGCGCTCCTTTCATCTTGAGCAGTGACCGCAAACTGACGCTCAAGGTAGTGCAGGATGGAAACGATCATCCAATTATCGGGCTTGATAACGAAGCGCTCGGCACAAAACACGTCAAACAAATTGACATTGGCCTTTCAGGAAAAGTCATTAAAACGGTGAAATTAAAAGACAACTCTTACTGGGAAAAAGTAAAACGCAGATTCCTTTGAGATTTGTCCGCGCGCTGAAAGCTCCTTTACGGGGCTTTTTTTATGTCTTTTCATTCACGGCCATGGTTATGGTATGATGTCACAAGTATGAATGTACGAAAAGGAGAACACGATGACATTACAACATTTTGATCAATATCCATTAAGTGATGAATTGAAACAAGCGTTAGAAGCGCTTCGCTTCCATACACCTACACCCGTTCAGCACGAGACATTATCCGTTGCTTTTTCAAAGCAGGATTTAATCGTCAAATCTCAGACTGGCAGCGGCAAGACTGCAGCCTATGGTCTGCCGATTTGTGAAATGGTTGATTGGGCTGAAAATAAACCTCAAGCCCTCATCCTCGTTCCGACACGAGAACTCGCCATGCAGGTCAAACAAGACCTCACAAGCCTTGGGCGATTCAAACGAATCAAAGCCGCAGCCATTTATGGAAAAGCCTCTTTTCAAGCGCAGAAAGTAGAGCTTTCACAGAAAAACCATATTGTGTGCGGGACACCAGGCCGCATTTTGGATCACCTTGAGAAAGGCACCCTTTCTTTAGAAAATCTCAAATTTTTCGTGTTAGATGAAGCGGATGAGATGCTGAACATGGGATTTATCGATCAAGTCTCTTCTATTATTCAGTATCTGCCGGCAAAGCGCATGTCGATGCTGTTTTCAGCGACAATGTCTGATGATATGAAAAAATTGAGCGAACAGTTTTTACAATCACCCAAAATCATTGAGATTGCACGTGAAGAAACGTCTGTACAGCAAATCACCCACACCGTCATTGAAACGGAAGAAGAATCGAAATTCTCCCTTCTTCAGCGTACGATCGTCATTGAAAATCCAGATAGCTGCATTATTTTCTGTAATACACAAGACAGGGTGAATGAACTCACGCTGAAGCTGGACGAATGGGATGTGCCCTGTGACAAAATTCATGGCGGTATGAGACAGGAAGACCGCTTTGATGTGATGGATGAATTTAAAAAAGGTGAATTCCGTTATCTGATCGCAACAGATATAGCAGCCCGGGGAATTGATGTCAGTGATATGACACATGTCATTCATTATGATCTTCCTTATGAAAAAGAGCGCTATATTCACCGGACTGGCAGAACAGGCAGAGCGGGAAAAAGCGGGAAAACGATTGCGTTTATGACAAAGAATGCAAAACCGCTCATTGATGAATTAAAGCAGGATGCCGGCATAGACTTTCAAACTCAGCCTTATCCGACAAAGGAAGAAGCAGAAAAGCATGTAGAAAGCTTTGAAGAAAAGATTGAAACGCCTATTCAAAAGGAAAATAAACAGGCAGGCGTTGAGAAGGATATTATGAAGCTTTATTTTAACGGCGGAAAGAAAAAGAAGCTGCGGGCTGTTGATTTTGTTGGGACCATTGCCAAAATAGAAGGCGTTGCATTCGATGACATTGGGATTATTACGATCCAAGACACAAAAACATATGTAGATATTTTAAACGGCAAAGGCCCTCTTGTGCTGAATGCCATGCGCCACACAACCATTAAAGGCAAGCAGTTAAAAGTACATGAAGCACGTTCATAAAAAGTGAGGGCCCAGCGCCTTTACTTTTTTTTATTTTTATATTGAAATAAGCTCAAAACCGTATCCCATCAGCCTTTTTGATGACAAACATGACAAATGTCATATTGAATACATGATGGGTGCTACTATGAGCATGACACCTTTCCTTCTATACTTTGAAGTAGAAAGAAACGGAAAGGACTTGAACGTTCATGACGACTTCAACAAACACACAGCAGCAAGCTACTTTAAGAAAACAAGTGGGTCAATTCTCTGGTGCTGATTCGAAAAAAAGTATCATTCAACTCTTTAATACATTCATTCCATTTTTAGGGCTTTGGTTTCTTGCCTATTATAGCCTGAATATCTCCTACCTTTTAACCCTCTTTTTCGCGGTTATTGCAGCTGGTTTTTTAGTGCGTGTCTTTATTATTTTTCACGACTGCTGCCATCAATCCTTTTTTAAACAGAAGCCGCTGAATCACCTGTTCGGTTTTTTAACGGGCGTACTCACCCTTTTCCCTTATCTTCAATGGCAACGAGATCATTCAATTCACCATGCCACAAGCAGTAATTTAGACAAACGAGGTACTGGCGACATTTGGCTCCTAACAGTCAAAGAATATCAAGAAGCATCAGCATGGACGAAATTTCGCTACAGATTTTATCGTAACCCTTTTGTGATGTTTATTTTAGGACCGATCTTTGTTTTTCTCTTAAAAAACCGTTTCAACGTCAAAAATGCTCGTAAAAAAGAGCGTTGGAACACGTATTTCACAAACGTGAGCATCATTGCGTTAGCAGCCGCAACATGTCTCCTTTTTGGCTGGCAGGAATTCCTGCTTGTTCAAGGTCCGATCTTCCTGATCTCAGGATCTATCGGTGTATGGTTGTTTTATGTACAGCATACGTTTGAGGACTCTTATTTTGAAGCAGATGAGCATTGGAACTATGTGCAGGCAGCTGTTGAAGGAAGCTCCTTTTACAAATTGCCAAAGCTTCTTCAATGGTTGACAGGTAATATCGGCTACCATCATGTCCATCATTTAAGCCCAAGAGTACCGAATTATCTTTTAGAGCATGCCCATGACCAAAGTGAACCGCTGCAAAATGTCCCGACCATCACGTTGAAAACAAGCCTTGAGTCGATGAAATTTAGACTGTGGGATGAGGAAACGAAAGCATTTGTGACGTTTAGAGAAGCACGGCAAGCTAAGAAGATGAACGTTCCTGTTATCAAAGGAGACATTCTCAAGAAAAATGCATAATCGGCGCAGGCTCTTTCTTACACGAGAAGGAGCTTGTTGTCATTTACAGGATGCACCAATAGGCTGAATTTGATAAAGTAAGGAAAAACAATGAAAAACGAAAAAAGGTGGCACACGGATGAAAAAACAGTTTAAACTTCAAAAATTGCATGGGATTTCCCCCTATATATGGGCCATTTTTTTCATCCTGCCCTTCTATTTTATCCTTAAGACACCTTCGACTTTAGGTATTGTGATCGGCATTATTTTGAACGTCGTCTTTTTCGCTGTGTATCGTTTTGCCTTTGTTGCAAAAGGCTGGTCATTATATGTCTTTGGCCTATTATTGATCGGTATTTCAACTGGTTATGTGATGCTCTACAGCTATATTTATTTCGCTTTTTGCATCGCCTATTTTAACGGACATATTAAACGAAAAGTTCCCTTTTATATCTTGTACTATATCCACTTGGCGAGTGCCGCCGTGGCAGTGAACTTTAGTTTGATCTTAAAAAAGGGCTGGTTTCTCACACAAATTCCTTTTGTCGTCATCACTCTGATTAGTGCCATTCTTCTTCCTCTCAGCATTCGGAGCAGGAAGGAACGTGAACGGCTTGAGGAGAAATTAGAATATGCCAATGAACGGATTGCAGATCTTGTGAAACTTGAAGAAAGGCAGCGCATTGCACGCGACCTGCATGACACCCTTGGACAAAAGCTTTCTTTGATCGGTTTAAAAAGTGATCTTGCCCGTAAACTCGTGTATAAAGACCCTGAACAGGCTCGTGCCGAACTCAAAAGCGTCCAGCAGACCGCCAGAACGTCTCTCAATGAAGTGCGGAAGATTGTTTCCTCCATGAAAGGCATCCGAATCAAAGATGAAATGTCGAACATCGAGCAAATTCTCGAAGCAGCTGGAATTGAATTGATTTATGATGAAAAGGAAGCACCGAAACACATCTCACTTCTGAACGAAAACATTGTGAGCATGTGCATCAAAGAGGCGGTGACGAATGTCGTCAAACATAGTGATGCAACGGTTTGTAAAATCACCATTCACCAAAAGTCAAAGGAAGCCATCATCACCGTTGAGGATGACGGAACATTTAAAGGCGACTATCCATCCTCTCAAACGAAGGGTCACGGCCTTTTAGGAATAAGAGAAAGATTGGAATTTGCAAATGGCCGCCTGCGGATTGAAACAAAGGACGGGACAAAGCTCATTATGAGCATTCCAAATGATTCAGCAGCAAAAGAAAAGGAGGGAATGAAATGATCAACATCTTTATCGCGGAAGATCAGCAAATGCTGCTTGGTGCACTCGGTTCACTTCTCGATTTAGAAGACGATATGAAGGTTGTTGGGAAAGGTACAAATGGCCAAGATGCCATCAATTTTGCCAAAACACATCCTGTTGATATTTGCTTAATGGATATTGAAATGCCGGGAAAATCCGGACTCGATGCAGCAGAAGAGCTCAAAGGATCAGATGTGAAAATCATTATTTTAACGACCTTTGCCCGCTCCGGTTATTTCCAAAGGGCGCTAAAAGCGGGCGTCAGCGGCTACATGCTGAAAGACAGTCCAAGCGAGGAGCTGGCAAGTGCGATTCGCAGTGTGATGAAAGGGAAAAAGGTGTATGCCCCTGAATTGATGGAAGACTTATATAGTGATGAAAATCCTTTAACGGAGCGAGAGAAATCGGTCCTTGAACTCGTCGCAGACGGTAAAAACACAAAAGAAATTGCAAAAGAACTCAGCATCAAAAGCGGCACTGTCCGGAACTACATTTCCATTATTTTAGATAAGCTGGAAGTGAAAAACCGCATCGAAGCCATTACACGCTCAAAAGAAAAAGGCTGGTTTAAATAAGAAAAAAGATCAGGACACATGCTGCCTTGATCTTTTTTTATTGAAAATCCCCCCTTTATTTTTTATTACCAGCTATCAAAATGTCATTGACAACAGCCTACAGTCCTATGATATGATATCCAAGTGATAATAATTATCATTATCACTAATACAACCAATATCCGGCTTATGCGCCGATTTCAAAGGAGTCTACATTCATGAAGAAAATATTGTTCCCTCTGATGCTCATTTTTGTACTTGCATTGAGCGCATGTGGCAATAGCAGCAGCTCTTCCTCAAATAAAGGAAATCAATCAGCATCATCAGACAAAATTACATATCAATCTGAAAATGGACCTGTGAAGCTGCCAGCGCATCCAAAACGTGTTGTTGTGCTCGGTTCTTACACAGGGAATGTCATGTCACTTGGTGTGAACCTTGTCGGCGTTGACTCTTGGTCCAAAAAGAATCCGCGTTTCCAAAAGAAATTAAAAAATGTGGAAGAAGTATCTGATGCAAATGTAGAGAAAATCATGAAGCTAAAGCCTGATGTCATCATTGGCTTAAGCAATACTAAAAATGTAGAAAAACTCAAAAAAATCGCACCAACCGTTTTGTTTACGTATAACAAAGTGGATTACCTTCAGCAGCACATTGAAATTGGAAAAGTTTTAAACAAAGAAAAAGAAGCAAAAGCTTGGGTAAAAGATTTCAAAAAACGCGCAGCTGAAGCTGGAAAAGAAATCAAAGCAAAAATCGGAAAAGATGCAACAGTTTCTGTCTTTGAAAGCGGCACAAAAGATCTTTACGTTTTTGGAGATGCATGGGGCCGCGGAACAGAAATTCTCTATCAAGCAATGAAACTGAAAATGCCTGAGAAAGTGAAAGAAAAAGCATTAAAAGCCGGCTACTACGCAGTTTCACAGGAAGTCATTCCTGAATTTGCTGGAGACTATATGATTATTAGTAAAAACAGCGAAATGGACAATTCCTATCAAAATAGTGAAATTTACAAGTCCATCCCAGCTGTCAAAAAACATCGTGTGTATGAAGCCAATGCAGAGGAATTCTATTTTAATGACCCACTTACACTCGAATTCCAACTATCATTCTTTAAAAAGCACTTTTTAGGTAAATAAGCTGAAGCAAGGGATCTCTTCCCTTGCTTTTTTCATGTCTGCTTCTAGCGGCAGGACCTTTTTTCCGCTACAATGACAACAAGCGAATACAAAAAGTGTGGTGCTGATTTTGTTTAAGATTTTACTAATTGAAGATGATACAACCCTCTTCCAGGAAATCAAAGAACGTCTAGTTAACTGGTCCTATGATGTCTATGGGATTCAAGATTTCCATCAGGTGCTGCAGGAATTCACGTCTGTCCAGCCTGATCTTGTCATTATAGATATACAGCTGCCAAAATACGATGGCTTTCACTGGTGCCGGATGATTCGACATCATTCAAATGTTCCAATCATCTTCCTCTCCTCAAGAGACCATCCAGCTGATATGGTCATGTCAATGCAGCTCGGTGCCGATGATTTTGTGCAAAAGCCCTTCCATTTTGACGTGCTCATTGCCAAAATAAGTGCTGTTCTTCGCCGCGTGCATGATTATAGTGCAGAACCGGCCAGCCTAAAGGTATGGTGCGGCGCTGCGATTGACCTAGAAAAAAATACCGTAACAAATGATCATGGTGAGGTTGAATTAACAAAAAATGAGTTATTTATTCTCAAGGAACTGATTCAGCATAAAAATCATATCGTCAGCCGTGAATCACTCATTCAAGCATTGTGGGAGGATGAACGTTTTGTCAGTGACAATACACTGACTGTAAACGTCAACCGCCTCAGAAAAAAACTAGACGAGATCTCCCTTGGCGCCTTCATTGAGACAAAAGTGGGTCAAGGCTATCTTGCAAAGGAAAAGGATGATCAATGATGCTGCAAGCATTTTTAAAAGAACGAAGAAGCTGGATTCTTTTCTTTCTTAGTTTGCAGCTCCTCATTCTGTTTGTTGCTTATTTGGATACGACCATTCCAATCGCTTCTCTTTTTTATATTGTGCTATTGTCTACGTTTCTCATGATTGTCTTTCTCTTTCTCCGATACCGAAAAGAAACGGCTTATTATGAGAGGTTGAAAGAATGGGATGATGACATTGAACATCAAATACGGCTAACCCCCTCTTCCCCATTTGAGCAGCTCATCCATGATGCAACGTCAGAACAAATTGCACGCTACCGGCAGATGGCAGCAGAGCAGAAAATCGCTCTCGAAGAAGAAAAAGATGAATTGCTCTCTTGGATACATGAGGTCAAAACACCGCTTACAGCGATGCGCTTAATGATTGACCGCTTAACAGATCAGCAGCTGAAATCAAATATGACGTATGAGTGGCTCAGAATACATTTATTACTTGATGCCCAGCTGCACCAAAGCAGAGTACGTCATATCGAAAATGATTTATTCATTGAAAAGCTGGACCTGCAAAGCATCATAGCGAAAGAAATCAAAGCGCTCCAATCATGGTGTATGCAAAAAGGAATCGGCTTTGAGCTGGCGCTGGAGGAACGCACCGTATTAAGTGATATAAAATGGTTATCCTTTATGATCAGACAGGTACTCACAAATGCAGTCAAATACAGCCATTCTTCCGATATTGTCATTGAAAGCAAGCAAATAAATGACCAAGTCATGCTGACGATCACAGATCAAGGCAGAGGAATTGATCCAAGAGACATCTCTCGTATTTTTGAAAAAGGCTTTACCTCAACTAGACATCACAATGACACCGCCTCAACAGGAATGGGGCTCTATTTAACGAAAAAAGGAGCAGACGCTCTTCATATAACGATCGAGGTCAACTCCACGATAGATCAAGGTACAACCTTCACCTTCATCTTTCCGAAAAAGAATGATTTTGTTCATATTGCGAGCATGTGACAACAATGTCACATGCTCGTCTGTTTTGTTCGCCAAATCGAAGGACGTTTGGCAGCCTTCTTTTTATACTAGAGATATCAATTAAAAGAAAAAGGGGTTCAGCAAATGAACATTTTAGAAGCTCGTAAAATTTATAAAAGCTATGGAAATAAATTCAACAAACAAGAGGTGCTCAGCGGTATTGATTTAACCATTGAAGCCGGGGAATTTGTCAGTATCATGGGGCCATCAGGCTCGGGGAAAACAACCCTTCTGAACGTATTGTCCTCTATCGATCATGTATCCAGCGGATCCATTCGTATTGCAGATGCTGAGATGACGCAAATGAAGGATCAGCAGCTTGCGGAATTTAGAAAAAAGCAGCTTGGCTTTGTTTTTCAGGATTATAACTTACTTGATACACTCACGGTCAAAGAAAATATTCTTTTGCCTTTATCCATCTCCAAAACGCCAAAAAAAGAAGCTTTTGAACGTTTTCAACAGCTTGCAGAAGACATGGGCATTTATGAACTAAGAGACAAATACCCGAACGAACTCTCTGGCGGACAAAAGCAGCGGACATCGGCGGTTCGTGCCTTTATTCATGAACCAAGTCTTATTTTCGCTGATGAACCTACAGGGGCACTTGATTCCAAATCGGCATCTGACCTGCTCAACAAACTGCAAGATTTCAACCGTAAACGAAAAGCGACCATTGTGATGGTAACTCATGATCCTGTCGCAGCCAGCTATTCAAGCCGCGTCATTTTTATCAAGGATGGACAGATTTATACACAGTTGAATAAAGGCGCTTTAGAAAGAAAAATGTTTTTCGAGGATATTATGAAAACGCAAGGTGTCTTAGGCGGTGTGAAGCATGAACATTAATCAGCTCATCTTTCGTAACTTGAAGAAAAATTTGAAGAATTACTATTTATATGTGTTTGCTCTCGTGTTTAGTGTCGCGCTCTATTTTTCCTTTGTCACCTTGCAGTACTCGCCAGCACTTGATGGTGTAAAAGGCTCCATTAAAGGCGGCGCTTCAATTAAAGCCGCTTCGGTTCTGCTCATTGCGATCGTCGGTATTTTCCTGCTCTATGCGAATAGCATTTTTATTAAACGCAGAGGAAAAGAAATAGGTCTCCTGCAGCTCATCGGCATGACGAAACAAAAAATTGCCAGGCTGCTCAATGCAGAAAACTTTATCCTGTACGTGACAGCCATGGTTATCGGCATCATTGCCGGCTTTATCGGTTCAAAGCTGATGCTAATGGTGTTATTTAAAGTGACTGGTGTTAACGCCATCGCCAATCTGCATTTTTCAGGCATGGCCCTTCTGCAAACACTTATTGTCTTTTTCATTATCTATGGATTGATTATGCTGAGAAATAGGCGTTTTATTAAAAAACAGACGATTTTATCTTTGTTTAGAACAACATCTTCGACAGAACAGCGTGTGAAAAAGATCTCTGTGTTTGAAATCATCATTGGGGTTTTCGGTATTGTCTTGATCAGCTCAGGCTATTATATTTCTTCTAAGCTTTTTACCGGCTCATATACGTCGATGTTTGAGTTACTTTTAGCCATGATTTATATTCTAGCCTCTGTCATCATCGGTACCTTTCTTTTTTATAAAGGCTCTGTTTCTTTCATTGCCAATATCGTACGTAAAAGAAAAAATGGCTATCTCGCCATTCATGAAGTGTTATCTTTGTCATCCATTATGTTCAGGCTAAAATCAAATGCACTGCTTTTAACGATTATTACAACCGTATCTGCACTGGCCATCGGTTTGCTGGCTCTTAGCTACATTTCCTATTACTCAGCAGAAAAAACCGCTGAGCAGCAAATTCCAGCTCATTTCGTCATGGGCTCAGAAAAAGAAGCAGCCACCTTCACTCGTGCACTTTCTGACAAACATATTGCTTATGATCAAAAGCAGGTCAAAGTGATTCAAGCGAAATTTGATGCGAAAAAAATCATGGATTCAGAGTTAAAAAGTGTGAATAATGAACCAGGCGTATTGACACTGCCTGTGATCAGTGAGAAAAACGCACCAAATATTCATGTAGAGAACAACGAAGTTATTTTAAGCGGCTACAGTGATCTCTTAAGGAAATTCATGCCGATTCAAAGCTCAGGCGATGTGAAGCTTCTCCTCAAGGAGCCTGTTGATTTGAAAGTCATGGATATGAAGAAAGATTATCTCATTTCTTACAACTTCACTTTTGGCGGTCTGCCTGTTGCCGTCGTGAGTCAACATGTTTTTGAGCAGCTCGACAAACAGAAAGATCCAAAGCTGCAGCTTGAGAATAGCCAATATAACGCAGTCAATATAAAAGATGATCAAAATCTTGAACAAGCAAATCGCGTGTTTACATCTTTAAAACTAAGTGACAACAGCATGTCTCAATTAGCTTCAGCTCAGCAGCAAAAACAAACAATAGGACTAATGATGTTTGTGGTCGGATTTTTAGGTCTCAGCTTCCTTGTCACATCAGGCTGTATTTTATACTTTAAACAAATGAATGAAAGTGAAGAGGAACAAAGCTCCTACACGATCTTGCGTAAGCTTGGTTTTACTGAGAAGGATCTATTAAAAGGCATCCGGCTTAAACAGCTGTTTAACTTTGGGATTCCGCTCATCATCGGATTGCTGCACAGCTACTTTGCTGTACAATCAGGCTGGTTTTTGTTCGGCGGAGAATTGTGGACTCCAATGCTTATCGTCATGTCGATTTACACTGCCCTCTATTCTGTCTTCGGATTCCTGTCTGTCCAATATTATAAAAAGGTCATCAAAGAATCCTTGTAAACAATTCCCCATAGGCATCGCCTATGGGGTTATTTTATTTACGAAGGTGTCGATTCAAACTTGTGTGATAAAATATGATCTCTTGCTGCATAAGCTTTTCGTTTGACCTCTTCTAGGTTCACATCAACAAGCTTTCCGTTTCGTTTCACTGCTTTCCCAGCCACATAAACAGAATCAACATTTGAAGGGTGTGCCGTTTGGACAACCGCGCCAGCCGGATCTGTCATCGGCAGAAGATTCATGCTTGTCCGGTCGATTAGGATGAAATCAGCTTCTTTCCCAGGTGTAAGCGACCCAATTTTATGATCGAGCTGTAATGCACGAGCCCCATTGATCGTCGCAGCCTCAAGCATTTGATGAGCAGACAGCCCAAGTTCAGGCCCCGGCATGATCCCATCCATTAACAACGATTGATTTTGGATCGCGCGCTCTGCTTGAAGCCCGAATTTCATTTGGGCAAACAAATCTCCTCCTGTCGCTGTCACTACGTCTACACCGAGCGTTGGAAGAACACCTTGTTCAATCGCAAGTCCTGTGACAGGATAACCGTGACCCATCATCATTTCAATTTCAGGGGTAATGGATATAGAGCTTCCGCTGTCTGCCAGCATCTTCATTTGATCCGCATCAATTGCATTAATATGCACCATGTTCAAATCCGGTCCGAGTAACCCTGCTTTATGAAGCCGCTCAATCGATCGATCCTCCGCTCCCCAATTCCCAAAGCCGATGTGCATACTACATAGAGCATCTAGAGACCGGGCTGTTTCAATTTCAAATACCGACGTCTCCCATGAAGAAAACTCTGGACCACGAATCGCAAGTCCCATTGTTAAAAGCTGATCTGATGATTGAAAATGCGCTTTTTTCACACGTGCTGCGTCCTCCATATTAGTGAGCGTACTCTCTCTATCCCAATACTCAGCATCTCCAGAAGAACCAAAAGCAAAAACAGCTCGTATGCCCGCATCTTTTAATCCTCCAATGAGCTCTTCTGTATGATCCAATGAATTGATCATCGTCCAGTCTAAAAACGTGGTCACACCTGCATCTAAAGCTTCTAATGCCCCTAAATAATTGGCGATTCGATCGTCGGATGGGCGTCTCATCGCTCCATAGCTGCCATAATAGATTTTGCTCAAATATGTCTGCAAAGACCAATCTGTTCCTATCCCCCGGATGACAGACTGCCACACATGCCGATGTGTATCTACAAGACCTGGCATGATGACCATATCAGATGCATCAACGATGTCTGCATCACTTACTTCAATTGAAGGCCTAACTTCTAAAATATGTTTCCCTTCAATTAATAAATCTCCCTTTTCAAGAAAACCTACAGTTGGATCCAATGTTAAGAGAGCTGCATCTTTAAACAATGTTTTCTTCATCCATATCCCCCTTTTCAAATGACGAGGATAAATGACCCCGCCTCAATGACATTTTAAAACAGAACAGGATCAAATTAGAAGAAAAGTGACTTATCTCAATATATGAAGAGCTGGCGTTTCTGAAATAAATGAAAAAAGCATGAGCGTTACGCTCATACTAAGGATTTTTTATCTTATTAGTGAAGGGATGCTAAAAGATACGTTATGAAACCAACAATCGGAATGATCGGGATCATTAATTTCAATGTTTTATTCGTATTCTTATATAAATTCCATAGCAACACTGGTATTCCAAATGTTAACGTATCTAAAACAGCAAGAACTACTCCTTTACGCTGTTCTTTATGAGCCATTCTAAATCCCCCCAATTCACCAAACTTTTTTCACACAATAACCGGCCAATCCCGCTGATATACCTCCATTAATCACTGCGCATGCAATACAGCTAGCAGGTCCCGTAAAACAAATATAATAACACGCTCCTAGAACCATTGAACGTAATGGAAGAGATTCATTCGGACCGCTTTTCTTTTTTAAGCAGTCCCAAAACTTGTTCCAATTAAAACTCGTTTGAATTTCCGAATCATCTATTTGGACAATTTTTTTATTTAATTCCATCATATCTTGCTTTACATCATTTTCACCATAGGTAAAAGATCCTTTTAAAAACTCCCCTTTTTGGTTGATATGGAACTTATTTTTCAATTTTCCATTTTGAAAGAAATATGAGTGCAAATTCCCTTTCTCATCGTATTCCGCAAGTTGAATATAGTGAGCTTTTATTTGGCTCAGTGAAACTGAAATGAAGGAAACATTGTTAAGCAGCTGATTATCTGACTTCTTTTTTTTCAGATAAAAATAAACAACATCCGTTTTAGCAGCTTTCAAATGAACAGCTGCACTTTCTCCATTTAATAGATATCCTTTCTTTTGGGCTAATTCTTTTGCCTCTAAAAATTGAGAGCTTTTTTTTGCCTTTTTTATGAGTTTTTCTGCTGCTTTATCATTTTGTATCTTTTTAAAAGGCTCGTCCTCCTTTACGGTAACAGCGTTTCCAACAGGATATTGTCCGAATAAAAGTGATATGAACAATAACACACAAAACATTTTTCTTATCTTCATCAATAGACTCCTTTAGTAAATTTAATAAAGATTATAATCTTTCAAGGAAAATAATGTAATAGACTAAATTACCAATAAAACCCACTAGTGATAATGTAGCATAAAGCCTACTCTTTATCATTTCCTTTAGGCAATTGCATCTGATTTACCTCTTAAGATCGTACTGACACTGGCTGGAAAGCCTGTCCAATACACAAAAAAAGCGCTGGATCATTACGTCCAAACGCTTCTTTGTTTGATTCTCTATGTACCTTACACAATCAATTGATACGCAATGTATAACGCTACCAGCCAGATCATGACCGCCGAAGCCTTATTGATACGGTTCATCCATTTGCCGTTTGTATCTAACTTTCCTAACATCTTTCCTAAAAGGGCGAGCCCCATAAACCATAACCAGGACACGATGATACAGGCAAGTGTAAACGCCAGCTTTTCTGCCCCGCTATATTGCAGCGAATTCGTACCAATGACACCAATTGTATCGAGAATCGCATGGGGATTTAAAAGAGAAACTGAACAGGCAAATACAATTTGTTTTCTTGCAGGCATTAATTTCTGCTTCTCTTGATCACCTGATGATGAGCTTGTGTTCCATACAGACCATCCCATATATACTAAAAAACAAAAACCAATGATATAAAGACCGATTTGCAGCACTGGAATGGTAAACACCACAACAGAAACACCTATGACAGCTAAAGCAATTAAAAGTGTGTCACAAAGAGCAGCCGTGATGACGACAGGCATTGCCCGATATAATCGAGGCTGCAGCGCTCCTTGTTGAAATACAAATACATTTTGAGCGCCCAAAGGTAAAATGAGACCAAAGGCAAGCACAATTCCATGAATGATCGCAATGGACATCTACTAACATTCTCCTTTTTCAGAAATTCCTACATATTTTAACACAAAGCCTCCTGCCTGCTTTCAACGAATTTCATTTTCCGTACAAAAAAAGCGCCGGATGCTTCCATCCGAACGCTTCTCGCTTCTTTATTATTGACCTTTTCGTGCAAGCTCTCTTTCTCTCAGCTCTACACGGCGAATTTTCGCTGACGGAGTTTTTGGCAGTTCGTCAATGAATTCGATTTCTCTTGGGTATTTGTACGGTGCTGTTGTGTTTTTCACATGTGTTTGCAGCTCTTTGATCAGTTCATCACTTTGCGCAGTTCCATCACGAAGGACGACGTAAGCTTTGACGATTGATCCTCTGATTTCATCTGGGCTCGCCACAACTGCACATTCCTTCACTGCTGGATGCTTGATCAGTGCATCTTCTACTTCAAACGGTCCAATTGTATAGCCTGAGCTGACAATGATGTCATCTCTGCGGCTTTCAAACCAGAAGTACCCATCTTCGTCTTTTTTCGCGCGGTCACCCGTAATAAAGTAATTTCCGCGGCGCTGCGCTTTTGTACGCTCTTCGTCTTTATAGTATTCCTTAAATAAAGCCGGCGTTTCAAGATGGACCGCAATGTCACCAATTTCTCCAGGTGCGCAGACGTTTCCATCCTCATCAATGATATCTACTTCGTTGCCAGGGGTTGGTTTTCCCATACTGCCTGGCTTGATATCCATTCCTTTTAACACCCCTACGAGCAGTGTGCTTTCAGTTTGGCCATAGCCGTCTCGTACTTCTATATCGAAATGCTTTTTGAATGTATCAATGACTTCACGGTTCAGCGGCTCTCCCGCAGAAACAGCACTATGCAGCTTCGGCAGCTCGTACTGACTTAAATCATCTACTTTTGCCATAAAGCGGTATTCTGTCGGTGTACAGCATAGGACATTGATTTCATTATTTTGAAGCAGCTCTAAGTATGTATTTGGATTGAATTTCCCTCCATATACAAAGCCTTCTGCTCCACTGCCTAACACAGATAAGAGGGGGCTCCACACCCATTTTTGCCAGCCTGGTCCTGCTGTCGCCCATACTTTATCTCCTTCATTAATGGAGAGCCATGCTTTGGCAGCTGTGCGTAAATGTGCATACGCCCATCCGTGTGTATGAACAACCCCTTTAGGGTTCCCTGTTGTACCTGATGTATAGGATAAAAACGCCATGTCTGTGCGCTTTGTCTCTGCCAATTCAAGTTCGTTTGATTGCTCTTCCTTTTGCGCTAGAATGTTTGTCCAGCCATGATCATTTTCGCCGATTGAGAATGTTTTAAAATCGTTTGGCTGTTTGGTTCCGTCGAACGATTGAATGAATGAAGAGTAGACGATCGCTCCTTTTGCTTCTGCGTGTTCAATTCGGTAATCTAAATCTTTCGCGCGCAGCATTTCAGAACAAGGAATCACAACCATTCCTGTTTTCAAAATTGCTAAATAAATGCTGTATGCCTCGAGCATGCGCGGCACCATCACAATAATTTTATCGCCTTTTTTGAAGCCTGCTTTTAATAAAACATGTCCAATTTTATTTGCCTCTTCCACTAATGCTGCATACGTCACATGTGCTTCGTGGCCATTGCCATCCTGCCAGTGCAGGGCCATTTTCTCCTTGTCATGACTGAACGCTTCAATCTCACTGACTAAGTTATATTGTTCTGGTGCAATTAAGTCTTCTCTTTTCATGGTACAGCTCCTTTTAGCCTCTTTCTTATGAAACGAAACATGTTTCAATTTACCTATTCTAACACTCATAACTGAAAAATGCTTGAATTAGGACCTACTCCTAGTATTATGCCATAATTTTTTAAATTCGTCTTCTTTTTTAAAAATATTCTAACTATTTATATGTACAAAAAGAAAAGAGCGGGAATCATCCCGCTCATAAGCCATAGCTTTTAAATTGTGTGTCTTAGAAAGATCCGCCACCCATATGTTGTTGAGCGTAAGATACAAGACGCTTAGTGATTTCTCCACCAACTGATCCGTTAGCGCGAGATGTAGTTTCTGCACCAAGGTTTACACCAAATTCAGAAGCGATTTCGTACTTCATTTGGTCGATAGCTTGTGCAGCGCCTGGTACTAGTAATTGGTTAGAACTGCTTTGTCTGTTTTGTTGAGCCATGTGTTCTCACCTCCTTGTGAATATAGAATGTGTAGAAACACATGACTTCATGCGATTGATTTTATGGTAATTATTATGAAATTTTCGTTTTAGAATAAATCAGCGAATTCGTCTGCTGCTTTCTTTTCATTTGTTACAATAATTGTTTCAATTTGCTCTACTGCCTCGTCCAGCATCGGCTCGAAATCAGCAAAGCTTTCGTAGCGTTCTACCTTCTCAAGCTTTGGTTTTGTTTTAGGAGACGGCGGCGTAAAAATCGTACAGCAATCCTCGAAAGGCTGAATGCTTGTATCGTATGTGCCAATTCGTCTCGCTTCATCAATAATGTCATTTTTATCGACAGCAATGAGCGGGCGGATGATTGGTGTATTGGTCACATGGTTAATAGCATACATGCTTTCAAGCGTCTGGCTTGCCACTTGACCAAGGCTTTCTCCGGTAATAATCGCAAGGGCATCGCGCTTTTCTCTTATTTTGTCAGCTATTTTCAGCATCATTCTTCTTGTTGATGTCATTGTATAGTTTTCAGGTACTTGTTTATGGATCAGCTCTTGAATTTTTGTAAAAGGTACGATGTGAAGCTTCACTTTGCCTCCATATGCTGCCAGGCATTCTGCAAGATCAATGACCTTTTGTTTGGCACGTTCACTTGTATACGGCGGGCTAAAGAAATGCACAGCTTCGATTTCAATTCCGCGTTTCATTGCTTGATAGCCGGCAACTGGGCTGTCAAAGCCGCCTGAAAGCATGAGCATCGCTCTTCCGCTAGAACCAACCGGCAGGCCGCCTGCACCTTTGACATCTTTAAATGTAATGTACGTTGCTTGCTCTCTGATTTCGATACGTAAATGCACATCCGGCTGTTTCACATTGACCGTTAAGTTCTCCGTATTCTTTAGAACATGTCCGCCAATTTCACGGTTCATTTCATTTGAATCAAGTTCAAATTGTTTATAAGAGCGTTTCGTTGAGACTTTAAATGTATTTCCTTGTTCATACACTTCCTGTACTGCTGTTAGTGCCGCTTCTTTAATCGCATCTAGATTCGTCTCGCATTTAACCGCAAGACTAAAGCTCTGAATACCAAATACACTTTTGAGCTGTTCTGAAATCGGTTCAGGGTCTTCTCCGTTCAGCATAATCGTGATGCGGTCTCTATCAGATGCAAGTTTTAATGCTTCAAAATCCTTTAAGACGAACCGAATGTGCTGTCTTAGTTTTTCAATAAATTTCTTTCTATTCTTCCCTTTTGTTGAGATTTCACCAAAACGGACTAAAATATGATCATATTTCATGCTGTTATCTCATTCCTTTTAATTTTTTCACACTTTGTGCGATCGATGTGATGATTTGCGTTGCAAGCTCTGGTCCTTGTCCATACGTCAAGCTGATTCTCATACTGCTTTTGGCTATTTCTTCTGGTTTTCCCATTGCCAGCAGTACACGGCTTGGCTCTTTTTTCTTGGCTGAGCAGGCAGAGGTTGTAGAAACATATATGCCTTCTTTTTCAAGCATATGGAGGAGGACCTCAATTTGAATACCAGGTACTGAAAAATTCATAATGTGCGGCGCACTTTGCGCCCTCGGTGTATTTATCACAATACCTTCTATCTCTCCAAGCTGTTTTTGCAGCTGCGTTTTTAAGTTCAGCATCTCATCATGATGCTTGTCAAGCTGTTCAAATGATTGTTTCATGGCTTTTGCTAAGCTGACAGCTCCAGCAGGGTTTTCAGTACCTGAACGAAGCCCTAATTCCTGCTCTCCCCCAGTAATGAAAGGGGCGAGAGTGACATCTTTCTTTAAAAAGAGTGCGCCTGTGCCTTTTAATCCATGAATTTTATGGCCTGACATCGTCAAAAGGTCTACATCCAGCTGTTTATTGAGTGCGACCTTGCACATTCCCTGCACCCCGTCGACATGAAAAAGTGCGTTTTCGGCATGCTCACGAATGATGCTAGCAGCTTTTTCAATCGGCTGGATAGCACCGGTTTCGTTATTGACGTGCATCATGCTGACAAGCACTGTATCAGGGCGAAGCACTTCTTTTAAATGCGTCATATCTGCATGGCCATGCTCATTTACTTGAATATAGGAGATGTCAAAGCCAAATAACGCCTTCAGCTGTTCAAACGATTCAATAACAGAAGGATGCTCTATTTCTGTGGTCACAATATGCTTGCCCCGGTTCATTTTGGCAAGTGCTGCTCCTTTAATGGCAATGTTATTCGCTTCTGTTGCACCAGAAGTAAAAATAATCTCATATTGTTTCAAGCCCGTGTAGTGAAGCATTTGTTTTCTCGTTTCATTTAACAGCCGGCTTGCATCTATTCCGAGCTGATGAAGTGAAGATGGATTTCCAAAATAACGCTCACTCACTTGCTGATATACTTGTAAAACATCTGGATAAGGTTTGGTTGTTGCACTATTATCAAGATAGATCATATTGTAACTCCTTACAAAAAGCTTAAAAAATAAATGCATTTATATGTTACCATAATGAAGTCAGACAGAGAATTTTCTGAAAATGGCAGTTGACAACTTTTCATTTTCACTATATCATCCATAGTGCAATTGTCACATAAACATTTAAATTGTCAGAATATTTTAATTTGACACACTACACTGATTGAGATTGAGGAGGGACTATTTTGAAAAATAGTTTAAGCATAAAAGAGACGCTAGCCATTGGTCTAATGCTTTTTGCATTATTCTTTGGCGCAGGAAATATGATTTTCCCACCTGTTCTTGGACAATATGCTGGTGAGAATGTATGGCTCGCCATTGGTGGATTTTTACTCACAGGAGTAGGTCTTCCGCTTCTAGGGGTAATTGCAGTCGCACTGACAGGTACCGGTGCAAAAGGCCTTGCTGATAAAGCTCATCCTAAATTTGGCACCATTTTCACCGTCATTCTGTATTTGTCCATTGGACCATTTTTCGCTATTCCGAGAACAGGTACGGTTTCGTATGAGATAGGATTAGCTCCTTTCCTGTCAAGTGCCCAATCTACTTCATGGGTACCGCTATTCATCTTTACCGTTGTGTTTTTCGCCATTTCATATCTGCTCGCGTTAAATCCTTCAAAGCTGGTTGATCGAATTGGTAAAATTTTAACACCGATCTTATTAACGGTTATTGCCATTATTGTCATTAAAGCCATTGCTACGCCAATGGGAATGATCGGTGCTCCTGATGCAACATATAAAGCAAACCCGCTCTTCACTGGCTTTTTAGAAGGCTATAAAACAATGGATGCTCTTGCTTCTATCGTTTTTGGGATCGTCGTGGTAACAGCCGTTAAAGACAGAGGCATTACGGAGCGTAAATCTCTTGCAGCAGCTTGTATTAAAGCAGGATTCGTGGCTGCTATTGGACTGGCACTCGTGTACATTTCACTTGCTTATGTCGGTGCTTCAAGCCCTGATGCGACGGGCATGGTTGGAGCCAATGAAGGTGGCAAGCTTCTTTCACTTTCTGCCAACTTTTTATTCGGTTCTGCTGGTAACATTGTTCTTGGCGCAGCCATTTTATTTGCTTGTTTAACGACGAGTGTTGGACTTATTTCATCTTGCGGGGAATATTTTTCAAAGCTTTTCCCTAGCTTTTCGTACCGTACAGTCGTTCTAATTGTTTCTTTATTTAGTACACTGGTTGCAAACCTTGGATTGGCACAAATTATTTCTCTATCTGTTCCAGTTCTTGTGACCATCTATCCATTGGCCATTGTCATTATTTTATTGTCATTCCTTGACCGCTGGATTAACGGTAGAAGAATCATTTATATCGTATCTCTCATCTTTACTGGTTTCTTCGCCATCATTGATGGATTATTAGCAGCCAAAGTCAATCTAGGCGGCTTGCCTAAGATCTTAGGTGAAATCGTTCCGTTTTACGATTTAGGGATTGGCTGGATAATACCAGCTATTCTCGGTGCTGTGATTGGTTTACTTATTTCCATGTTTACCAGTCCGCCGAAACAGCTCGCCTCCTAGTTATCGTGAACCAAAACATCCTCTTCTTCTGTGGAAGGGGATGTTTTTTATTGTTCTTCATATACTAAAATAGAAAAATTCATGACTTTTGTATGAAAACACATGTTGACATCAGGCGTACATCCTTTATAATTAGTGAATGTTAATGATGAACGGTTACTTAGCAAGTAATTAACAGAATATTTCAACATAACAATGGAGGCTTTAAATGCAATGAAGGCAACTTTGTCGACGAAAGATACGATTATCATAGGTTTTATGCTGTTTGCTCTATTCTTCGGCGCCGGTAACATGATTTATCCACCAGAACTTGGACAATATGCTGGGCAAAATGTGTGGAAAGCAATGGGCGGATTTTTATTAACAGGCGTCGGTTTACCTCTTCTAGGGATTATTGCGATCGCTTTAACAGGTCGAGATGCGAAAGGATTAGCTGATAAAGCCCACCCGGCTTTTGGAACAGCGTTTACCGTCATTTTATATTTATCTATCGGGCCGCTTTTCGCTATTCCTCGTACAGGAACGGTTTCATATGAAATTGGTGCATTACCCTTTTTAGCAGGTGTACCAGCTTGGCTCTCACTTCTTATATTCACACTTGTCTTTTTTGGTATTACTTATTATCTTGCTCTAAATCCAACGAAGATTGTGGATCGTGTAGGGAAAGTGTTAACACCGATTAAATTTACAATTATTTTCATTATTATTGTCAAAGCCATTCTAACGCCGATGGGCGTCATTGGCACACCTGATGTCTCTTACAGCAACGGGTCATTTTTCAAAGGATTTCTAGAGGGCTATAAAACAATGGATGCTCTTGCTTCTATTGTATTTGGAATTGTTGTCATCAACGCCATTAAAGGACGCGGTGTGACAAGTAAAAAGGCACTGGCTTCTGCTTGTATCAAAGCAGGTTTGATTGCAGCTGCTGGATTAACCTTCGTTTACCTGTCACTTGCGTATCTGGGTGCTTCTAGTACACATGCCATTGGATTCGTTGGAGATGGAAGCAAAATTTTAGCTCAGTCTTCTCAATTCCTTTTCGGCAGTCTAGGAAATATTGTGTTAGGAGCTGCTATTACAGTCGCTTGTTTAACAACAAGTATCGGTCTTGTCACATCATGCGGAGAGTATTTCTCAAAGTTACTTCCTAAGCTTTCTTATAAAATGGTCGTGACACTTGTTACATTATTTAGTTTCATTATTTCTAACTTTGGACTTGCTCATATTGTTGCTTTCTCTGTTCCAGTCTTAACAGCGATTTATCCGCTGGCCATTGTGATCATCGTTCTATCACTTGCTGATAAATGGCTTGGACATAGAAGACCCGTATATGTTCTCTCGTTAATTTTAACAGGGTGCGTCAGCTTATTTGACGGCTTAGCAGCAGCAAAACTTCCAATCGGTCCAGTAAAAGACATCTTCCAAACAGTGCTGCCTTTTTATGATCTTGGCATTGGCTGGCTTGTCCCTGCGATACTTGGAGTTGTCATTGGATTCCTGATCTCACTTTTCACTTCTTCTGCTTCAGAAGAACGCCAGAAACAGGCGTCATAATACAAAAAAAGCTGAAGTCCTATTAATGGACTTCAGCTTTTTTTATTGATGCTGATATTCTTTTTCTTGCTGAGCTAATAGCTTCTGAACGGCTCCAGGTGATGCTTTTTCCACTGCAGCTGCTGCTACATCAAATGAACCGCTATAATCGTACGCATAAAATCTTCTCTCTGCCTCTTTTAATTGTTCTGAAAGAATATGATTTTGGCTTCTAAAACGATTGCCGTATTGAATGATTCGTTCAATTTGATCCACTTTAGTGAGCATTTCTTCCGTCTCATCCACAACATTTCTCACTGTGTCAGAGGCTTCTTTTAATTGCCCATTCACGGCTGGCATGTTGAGCGGCAGGTTCTCCAGCTGCTGCTGCACTTGCTGAATCATCTCCTGCGCCTTTTCAGCCTGCTCTTTCATGTCAGCAGGTACACCTGGAATATTGCTTTTTTGCAGCTGACGCACTGTATCTGTCAGCATCGTTTTAAGCTCAGCCAGTGTTTCTCTCGCTTGCAGCTCTTCTTTTCTTAATGATTGAAGATGATCTTTAAACGCATCATGCAATGCTTTTGCTTCATCGATAAAGGTCTCAAGCTGATTGATCTCATCCATTAATAATGAATATGCGACATGGTCACGATCAAGCTTCTCGCGGATTTGTTTCATGAGCTTTTCAATTTCTTCTAAGCGTTTTTCGAACGCCTTCTGTTGATCAAGCTCTCCGGCTGTCAGTTTGTAGCTTTCTTTTACAAGAGCTGTTTCTGCCTTTGTTTGGGTGTGATCCTGCTCGAGCTTTTCAAATGCTTCCGTCAGCTCAGGCATTTTGCTCTTGATTTCCTGACCTGCTTCTACTTCCGCTTCCAGCTGATCATACAGCGTCTGAATGGCATCATCAATCATTTGCAGAATGCTTGATGCCTCATCCAAATTGAGTTCATCAATCAGCAGTTTTTCCGCACGAGTTAACTGTTTGTTTAAGTTCTCAAGCTCTTTAGTGATCTGGATGTGCTCGAGTTTGTAGCCTTTGTCTGTCATTTCTTTATATCCGTCTTTCAGCTTCGTCAGCTGGCCTGGTACGGTTTGTTTGCAGTCTGCAATGAGCTTCGGTACATCATTGATATACAGTTGAAGCTGATCGAGTCTGCGGTCTTGTTCAAGCAAAATCTTTCTTGCTTTCATATAGTTGCCGTTTTCTGTCTCTTCCTCGTACTGCTTGATCCCTTCCCATGCCTCGTCTAAGTCCTGTTCCATTTTGTCATAAAGGGTGCCGTATAAATGGCTGTACGCAAGCAGATTTTTTCGAACTGTTTGATATTGTTCTTTGACCTTTTCAATGTCCTTGCGATTTTGCTCCTCGCTTGTGACAAGGTCTGCAATCTCTTTTAAAATGTCTTCAATGTTCGAATCAGCAGCACTCAGCAAGTCCTCAATGTGCGTTAGAACCTGCTTGGCTTTGGAGAATCGATATTTATCAGAATACTCTTCTGCATCATATAATAGCTCCTCTACCTTTGGAAGATGGGCTGTGACGATATCGTCCCACTCTGCACGCCATCTTTCAAAAAATTGCTCTGTTTCTCCGGTCATTTTTAAATGTTTGATTTTTGAAATTTCTTCTACAATTGATCTGTTTAAAATTTCAATTTTCCATGCTTCCAATCGGTCAATCTCTTTATATATATTTTTTCGCAGGAAATAACCGACTGAAAACAAAGCAAGCAAAATGACAATTAAACCGATGATAAACTCCATAATGAGCCCCCTTGTTGTGATCTAAGTGATGTCAGGGTAAAAGTGTCCCGAGTAGACCTGAGAACCCTTTCGTGTCCGCTTTGCATTTGTTTTTTATAAGCAGGATCGTATGTTTTCCAATACCATCCATTCACGGTTTTATGTATGTTTTTTCAAGAAAGTATTTGTGCGCTTTCTATCATTTGATCACACGTATCAATGTGACCTGCTTTTATGTATGCGGAAGCTGTCGTTTTCATTGTTATTATGATACCATGTAACCAGCATTTTTGGTCATGATTTTTCATTATTTTCGCTGATAAACATCACGTTTTTCAAAAAATCGACAAGAGGTGACGACATGCTGAAACAAGATGCACATCTACATACACCGTTTTGCCCGCACGGCTCGCTTGATCCTTTTCATTCTTATATTGAAAAAGCCATCAAAAAGGGATTTGATTCCATAACCTTTACCGAGCATGCCCCGCTGCCTCCATCGTTTCAAGATCCAACACCTGAGCAGGATAGTGCCATGAAGCTCCAAGACCTTGAAGCGTATATAACAAAACTGGCTCAGCTGAAACAAGAATACAAAGGGCAATTAATAGTAAAAACTGGGCTTGAGGTTGACTATATCAAAGCGTATGAAGAGGAAACAAGAACCTTTTTAGACTGCTACGGTCCAGAACTAGACGACGCCATTTTATCTGTTCACTTTCTTCCTGCTGGCGATGATTATATTTGCCTTGATTTTGACGAGCATGCCTTCCAGCAGCTAATAAGCATCTATGGCAGCATCGAACAGGTCTACCAAAGCTACTATGACCAAATTCATTCCTCTATTCTATCATCTTTAGGCCAATATAAGCCAAAGAGAATCGGTCATATCACCCTTGTCCAGAAATTCAAACAGCTTTTTCCATATGAAATGTCACCTGAACTTTGTCAAAAGGTCACCCTTTGCCTTGAAGAAACGGCAAAAAAAGGCATGTCCTTAGATTTTAATACATCAGGTCTTCGTAAAACATATGCCAGAAGTATCTATTTAGATCAATGGATGATTGACCTTGCAAAAAAGAAAAAAATTCCGCTCATATTCGGCTCTGATGCCCATCAAGCGGAAGATCTCGGATATGCGTATGATCAATTCGAGGACATCATGAGGTTTAGATGAGAATCTAGTGCCGGCTCTTTTGGTTCTAACAGATAATGAAGCGAGCGGCTCAGCTCCTTAAAGTACATTTGATAGAAATACGGCTCACTTGGGTTCAAATAAAGCACCTCTGTTAAATATTGCGGCTGTAAATATGGCATCATGAGAAGTGATTTTAGCTGAATCATAAAGGATGCGAGTGACAGCTGCTCACAAATAACATGGGTGCTTTTTCCTTTTTCAATGATAAGCTGAAACAAATACTTTTCTTTTGTTAAATATGTCGACATGATTTCTCTGATGAGTGTCGAATCAATTGTCACCTCCCGATAAACGAAACGGGTTAATTGACGGTGCTTGTGCTGATAAGATAAAATATCAAAAACCACATGTAGTAAGCATTCTTTTGCATGACGAGTTTCCATGTGATGGAGATGTGATTCAATCATGTGAATGTAGCCTTCATAAAAATCGGATACGAGCTGCTCAAGCAGCCCTCCTTTTCCTTGAAAGTAATAAGAAATGTGGGCAACGTTGACGTTTGCTTCCTTCGCAATCTCACGGACAGAGGTTCCAGAAAATCCTTTTTGGTTAAAAAGTCTGATGGCAGCATCCATAATACGGTCTTTTGTCTGCACAGTTGTTGATGTTTTCATCCGCTCACCCCTCTTCATGTGTACATACTTCAAGATGAAGGCAGAAGTTCCTTTTACAATTGCTCGACAAATCCCACATGCGAAACGCAAGTTATGTATTTTTAAGATAGAAAGTAGGAGATTTTCATGTTTCATGTCGAAAAACAGTCTGGCGATCCTTCAAAAGACTATCAATTGCTCGTCAAACAGGTAGAAGCCATTACAGATGGTGAACCTGATCTGATTGCCAACTTGGCAAATGCAGCTGCGCTACTCTATCACTCACTTCCTGAAGTCAATTGGGCAGGGTTTTATTTAGCAAAGGGCGGCGAGCTTGTGCTTGGACCATTTAACGGACTGCCTGCATGTGTGCGCATCCCTTCTGGAAAAGGTGTTTGCGGTACAGCCTTTGCGACAGGTGAAGTGCAGCGTATCGCTGATGTCCATGCATTCCCTGGGCATATTGCCTGTGATGCCGCATCGCAATCTGAAATAGTCATTCCGCTCAAGGTCAATGGACAGATCATTGGGGTACTCGATATTGACAGCCCTGTGAAAGACCGCTTCAGTGAAGTAGATGAGACCTATCTTATTCAATTTACAGACATTCTCCAACAGGCGTTATCTGTCTCTACGGATGCGTAATCATTTTGAAAAAGCAGGCACATTGTCTGCTTTTTTATGTTTCTTTATATAATGGAGAACGTCACCTCTGCCTCTAAATAGGTTGACTTCTCCTACCCAGCGTCATATAATAGAGTTTGTGTGAAATATGGCAGCCTTTTTGTTCGGCTTTTTTGTATCATTTTGTTCCTTCTATATTATGAAGGTGCATCTTGTAACTCCCTGCTGCTGGAGCGAGGATGCATGAAAACATAATGACGAAAAAGAGGAAGAACAGACGGTTTTTATTTTTCACAAATAAAAACAATAAGGAGGAGTCACATTATGGCTCGCTATACAGGTCCAAGTTGGAAGATTTCCCGCCGTTTAGGCATTTCATTAAGCGGAACAGGTAAGGAACTTGAAAAACGCCCTTACGCTCCAGGCCCACATGGTCCAGGACAACGCAAAAAACTTTCTGAATACGGTTTACAATTACAAGAGAAGCAAAAGCTTCGTCACATGTACGGTGTCAACGAACGTCAATTCCGTACACTATATGACAAAGCTGCTAAACTTCCTGGTAAACAAGGTGAAAACTTCATGATCCTTCTTGAAACTCGCCTTGACAACCTAGTATACCGTCTTGGCCTTGCTCGTACTCGCCGCCAAGCGCGTCAGCTAGTAAACCATGGTCACATCCTTGTTGATGGAAGCCGTGTAGACATCCCATCTTTCTCTGTGAAACCAGGTCAAACGATTGCTCTTCGTGAGAAATCTCAAAACCTTGCAGTAGTGAAAGAATCAGTTGAAGTAAACAACTTCGTTCCTGAATACCTTTCTTTCGATGCTGAAAAGCTTGAAGGAACTTTCACTCGTCTTCCAGAGCGTTCTGAATTAGCGCCTGAAATCAGCGAACAACTAATCGTTGAGTTCTACTCTCGTTAATTTCATTACTTCTCTAAGAGAGCAAACAAACCCTAGATCCCTTGATTGTTCAAGGATTTCTAGGGTTTTTTGTTTCGGGTTTTAATGCTTGAAAAGTTTGACATTGGCGTCACCCCTTTTCAAGGGGATTTAGCCAAGACCACCTTTGAGTAAGCCGTACATTTGTACATAAGATCATTGGAAGAAACCTCCTATTTCCAATCACCTCTTTTCCTCGACCGTCCCCTGTATTCTTACTTCAACTAAACCTGTCTCATTTTTTATATACAAATATAGGAAATATTTCGTTGAAGTGCCTTTTTTCTATTGGTACAATCATGATAGATGACATATCAGTCGTATGGTCTTCTATAGTCCTTAGATGGGGGAGTTCCATGTATAGTATCACGATCATTCTATTCTTATTTTTAACCTTATCAGTGATTGCCTATTCTCTTCTAAGAAAAAAACAGATTATAGATGAGCCGCCCAATAGATTTGCTGCAAGTCTGTTTATCTTCCTGCTCTTTTTTTCTATCTGCTTTGTGATTTCGGTTCCAAGTGTATTGCTATACATCACTGTTTTAGGCGTGAATTTTCTTTTTGGAGAAACCATCACGTATGATTCGTATTTTTCTTTGATCTCTTTCTCTTTGTTCGTGAGTGTTATCGTCGTTTTTTGGTCACCTGTTCTTCTATTCATAGGAAAAGGACTTGCTTATCTCCTTAAACTTCCTGTATGGCTCACTTATGCTTTGGAATGGGTGAGTTCTTGGATCGTTTTACATCTCTCTATCAAGTATGTCCTTTACTTAAACTTAATGAATGTATCGATAGGGGATGACGGCGTATTGATTTTATCATTCTTTGTCAGTTTTTTATTTATTGAGATTGATCTCGTTTACTCACGTAAAAAACGAAAACAATCGTTGGACACATATACTTAGCATAAAAAAAGCTCCTAGATTTCTTTCTAGGAGCTTTCAAACGTTCATTCGGGAGTTGTCCATTTTGCGATAAGCTGCTCTGTTGTCATGACAGTCGCAAATTCATCATGCAGGGTGGCAAGTGAGAGCCGGTGGATCGTATCTGGGTCAAAATATGTACCGTTTTGATCTGTTAGTCCAAAGGCGGCTGTTGCATCTGAGATCAGATACGTATCAAAGCCAAGATTTCCGCTCATCCTTGTGGTTGTTGATACGCAGTGAGGTGTTGTGAGTCCTGCAATTACGACCGTGTCAATCTGATTTGACCTTAGTTGTTCCTCCAAGCTTGTCCCTATAAAGCTGCTGTTGACTTTCTTTTGTATCACTGTTTCTTCCTCTAGCGGTTTAGCCATATCTTTGAAAAGGTGCCCTTCATTTGCTGGATGAAATACAGAGTCCGGATTGTCGGATGTATGCTGAATATGAATCACTTTCCAGCCCTTCTCTCTCCAAAACGTCAATAGCCGGCTAATATTCTCCTCTGCCTCTAGATTATTGCGTTCTCCCCATTTTTCATGCTCGAATGCCTTTTGTACATCGACAATAATGAAAGCCTTTTGATTCGTTTTCACAAACGCCCACCTCCGAAAAAATTCCCGTTCACTACATGTAGTGTAAGGAATGGTGGACGTTTTGTACATGTTTTTATTCAGCTATGTACGATGGTCTGTTTCTGTATCATCGTTTTGCCACCCTTTTCAATATCTCTAACTGCCATATGCCAGTTGACATCAAAAAAGACAGCATATGCCGCTGTCTTTTCGTTTTTTTAATTCGTATTCTGTCCTCCGCCGTTCAGTCCTTCTTTAATATACCCTTTCACTTGGCTTGAGGTTAATAGACCGATATGGCCAACACCATGGATCAGAACGTTTCTTGCGCCAATTAAACGAGAGAGGCTATTGACGACGATGAGATCAGCTGAGCTGTAGACAGATGTGTAAAGAATTTTTTGATTTGGATCTGTGCCTGGTAATGCTCTGCTTGAAACGAGTCCGTTTGCTCCACCAATTGTGACAACGTTTTCAATTTTATCGCCGCCATCTAGATTCTTAATATAGTATAATGTGTTCGCTCCGCCCATACTATGAGCCACAATATCTACTTTTTTGGCACCCGTTTTGTCTAACACATCTTTGACGAATCTGGATAGACGCGGACCATTGTTGCGGTTATTTCCTGTTTTGTCTATGAAATCGATAGCATATAATTGGTTTCGATCCCAGCCTTGTGTGGCCAAATAACTTTTAATAGAAAAAAAGTTATAAGAGGCACCGCCAATGCCGTGTACCATCACAACCGGATTATGCTCAGCCGCCTTCACCTCTTTCGGCTGGATAAAAGCCATTGAACCAATCACCAATGCAAGCGCAATGAGAATTTGCAAACTCCTTTTCTTAACAAACATCACTTTCATTCCCCCTTATTCATCTTATACGACTCTATTTTATACAAGAAAAATATGTCAGAAAAGTGAACAAGGTAATGTTTATGAGATGATTTTACAAAAATATAAATAATCAAAAAGCACCTTGGACTTTTTTAAATTCAAACAAAAAGACTACGAGACCTTCTTTCTTTCATATATAATATCAATAGACTAAGGAGGTTCTACTAGATGCTATTTACTCAAACACCTGCACCACCCTATTATGCCGTGATTTTCACATCAAAACGAACAAATGTCGAACAGAAACAATACGATGCGGCTGCTCAAAAAATGGAAGAATTAGCGAAGGATCTAGATGGATTTCTTGGAATAGAAAGTGTACGAGATGAACATGGTGTTGGAATCACTGTCTCTTACTGGGATTCATTAGAAGCCATCAAAGAATGGAAAGCACATACAGCACATCAGCGTGTTCAAAAAAAGGGGAAAAAAGATTGGTATGAATCCTATACAACCCGAATTTGTAAGGTAGAACATGCTTATACAAACAAAGATTCACACCTTGAACAAGAAGCAGACGAATGAGCTACTTCTACATAAAAAAGAAAAACACCTCAATGTATACGAACATTTGAGGTGCTTTTCCATGATGCTTACTGTTTCATACTTTATTTATAAGTCACGAGGAAGTATTTCTTTTTCCCTCTTCTTAAAACAGTAAATTGATTTTCAATTCGGTCGTCAGCGGAAAGAACATAATCTTTATCTGTTTGTCTCTCTCCGTTAATGGAGACAGCACCATTTGTGATATCTTCACGTGCTTGACGCTTTGATGGAGACAGCTTTGATTCCACAAGGATATCGACTAGTGTTAATTCTTCTGTGCTGCTTTTCTCCATTGATGGAACATCCTTAAAGCCTACTTTCACTTCTTCAGCTGTAAGAGATTTGATCTCACCTTTAAATAGCGCATTTGAGATGTTAACAGCCTGTTCTAGTGATTCACGGCCATGTACAAGTGTTGTCACTTCCTCTGCTAGACGGCGCTGTGCTTCACGCTTTTCAGGTGCTGTTTGCACTTTTTCTTCGTACGATGCGATCTCTTCTTTTGATAAGAACGTAAAGTATTTTAAGTATTTCACGACATCACGGTCATCTGTGTTGATCCAGAATTGGTAGAACTCGTATGGAGACGTTTTTTCTTTATCTAACCAGATGGCGCCGCCTTCTGTTTTACCAAACTTTGTGCCGTCTGCTTTTGTGACAAGCGGCATCGTCAGACCAAATGCTTTTGCCCCTTCTGCTTCAGACTTACGGATTAGCTCAAGTCCAGATGTGATATTTCCCCACTGGTCACTTCCGCCAATTTGAAGCTTACAATTTTCATTTCTGTAAAGGTTTAAGAAGTCTAAAGACTGCAGGATGACGTAGCTGAATTCTGTGTAAGAAATCCCTGTTTCGATACGTGAGCTCACGATATCTTTTGCCAGCATGAAGTTTACACCGAAGTTCTTTCCAATATCACGAAGGAACGTGATGACATTCATTTGGCTGATCCAGTCGTAGTTATTCACGATGACGGCTGGATTCTCGCCTGCTTCAAAATCAAGAAATTGAGACAGCTGTCCTTTGATTTTTTCTGACCACTGTTCGACGATTTCTGCTGGATTTAGTGAACGTTCCGCTTTTTTGAAGCTAGGGTCGCCGATTAGTCCAGTTGCGCCGCCAACAAGAGCAATCGGATGATGACCTGCTTCTTGGAATCTGCGTAATGTTAAAATTGGCAATAGATGACCAATGTGTAAGCTGTCAGCTGTCGGATCAAAGCCGGAGTATAGTTTGATTTTTTCTTCTGCTAATAATTTTGTTAAACCTTCTTCATCTGTTTGCTGCTGAATTAATCCTCTGAACGATAGCTCTTCCATCAATTGACTCATTTTCAAATCTCCTTTTTTTACAATTCAACAAAAAAACGCCCCTTCGAATGAACGAAGGGACGATATATATCGCGGTACCACCCTGCTTAAAAGACAAAAAATCTCGTCTTTTCACTTACACTGATAACGGACAGATCCGTTCTTTCACTAATCAGGGCATGCTCCTTTTCGTAAAAGCGGTTCGTGAGGGTAATTCGAATATCTCTTTGTACTGACTCGCACCATCCGTCAGCTCTCTTCAACAGGGAAAGATCATTCTACTGAATCTCAGTCAAAACCTTTTCATATTCAACTAATGTCATTTTTAACACACTTTTGATATCAAGTCAACTGATGAAAAAATTTAATCTTCCATTGTCGAAAGGTCGCCAGCAGGTAAATTCAGCTCCCACGCCTTTAGCACACGTCTCATAATTTTTCCGCTTCTCGTTTTCGGCAGTTTGTCTTTAAACTCAATTTCTCGCGGTGCCGCATGTGCTGCGAGTCCTTTTTTCACAAATGTACGAATCTCTTCTTTCAGCTCATCTGTCGGCTCATATCCGCTTCTAAGCGCTATAAATGCTTTAATAATTTCACCGCGGACCGGATCTGGCTTTCCAATGACACCAGCCTCCGCAATAGCTGGATGTTCGACCAGTTTACTTTCCACCTCAAATGGTCCGACCCGCTCTCCTGACGTCATGATGACATCATCGACACGTCCCTGGAACCAAAAGTATCCGTCTTCGTCCATATAAGCTGAATCTCCTGAAACATACCAATCTCCCGGCATAAAGTAAGATTCATATTTTTCAGGATTGTTCCAGATCGTATGCATCATAGAAGGCCAGCCTTTTTTAATCGCAAGGTTGCCCATCCGGTATGGCGGAAGTTCATTTCCTGCATTATCGACAATTGCCGCTTCTACGCCTGGAATTGGTTTTCCCATCGAGCCTGGCTTGATGTCCATGCATGGATAATTACAAATCAGCTGGGCACCGGTTTCTGTCATCCACCAAGTGTCGTGAATTCGCTTGCCAAAAACAGCATCTCCCCAGCGGATGACTTCTGGATTAAGCGGCTCTCCCACACTTAAAACATGACGGAGCGAGCTGAGGTCATATTTTTGAATGAGATCATCCCCTGCCCCCATGAGCATTCTAAAGGCGGTCGGGGCACTGTACCAAACGGTTACACCGAGTGATTCAATGGTTTCATACCACGTATCAGGATTAAACCGGCCGCCTAAAATCACATTCGTCGCCCCATTTAACCACGGTGAAAAAATACCGTACACTGTGCCTGTAACCCAGCCTGGATCAGCTGTACACCAGTAAACGTCATCTTCTTTCAAGTCAAGCACCCATTTACCAGTCTGGCCTTGCTGGACCATTGCACCATGGACATGAAGCACACCTTTTGGCGTACCAGTAGATCCTGATGTGTAATGAAGCAGGAAGCCGTCTTTTTCATCCATCCATTCAATCTCAAGCTCCTTTGCTGCCTCCTCAAACGCCTTTTCATAGTGAATTGTCCGCACACCATCGACGTCTTCGTTTTCACCGCCGACAATGACGACAGATTCAAGCTTCGGAAGCTCTGCAAATGGAATTCGCTCGAGCAGATCAGGTGTTGTCACGATTACCTTTGCCTCACTATTCTCTAAACGGTCTTTGACAGCACCTTCCATAAATGCCTCAAATAACGGGCCAACGATCGCTCCAATTTTAACTGCACCAAGCAGAAGAAAATAGAGCTCAGGTGATCTTGGCATAAAGATAAACACGCGATCCCCTTTTTCTACATGTGCCTTTTCTCTGAATAGATTTCCCGCTTTATTTGTGTTGATTTTCATATCCCTGAACGTATACTTTTCATCCCGCTGTGAATCTTTGTAGTGAAGCGCCACCTTGTTCTGACGAAACGAGTCCGCATGTCTGTCAATCGCTTCATAGGCTGCATTTATTTTTCCTGTTTCATACCAGGAGAAGTTTTTTCTAGCTTCCTCCCATGAAAAATCTTTGTATGCCTGCTCATAATCATTTAAATGATAATCCCCTTTTACTGATGGTAGCGTTTCCAATTTCATCAAACAGTCCCCCTTTGCATACGTTTACAATGACCATTATAGTATAGATGACTTTTTTTCTCAATTTTTAAAAAACTTCTAATGAAACCGTTTTAATTATTGCAAGATTTAAGATAGAATAGAGACGACTCACTAGAATTAGGGGCGGTGGATACGTGGAGCATCCTAAAACTTATTATTCAAAAACCATTGAGCGAGAAACAGGTTCCATCCTGATTGAAGGACCGGTACCTGCATCAGAGCTTGCGAACTATACGTTTCATGAAGGACTAACGGCATTTCGCACGCCTGAGGAACAGAAACAAGCACTTGTTGAAATAGCAGATCTTCCAGAAGGACGTATTATCATTGCAAGAGCGAATGAGCTTGTCGTAGGCTATGTCACGTATTTGTATCCTGATCCACTTGAGCGCTGGTCAGAGGGCAAAATGGATAATTTAATTGAGCTTGGCGCGATTGAGGTCGCTCCTCCATTTAGAGGATGCTCACTTGGCAAGCATTTGCTTGATGTGAGCATGATGGATGAGCAAATGGAGAATTACATCATCATTACAACTGAATATTACTGGCATTGGGATTTAAAGGGGACAAAGAAAAACGTTTGGGAGTACCGCAAAATGATGGAGAAAATGATGAACGCAGGCGGTCTTGTCTGGTTTGCAACAGACGAGCCAGAGATTAGCTCACATCCAGCCAATTGTTTAATGGCCAGAATTGGGAAACATGTGAGTCCTGATTCGATCGAGCGTTTCGATCGTCTTCGCTTCCATCAGCGCTTTATGTATTAACGTTCAATTCGTTTTTTTGGCAAAGGGGATTGGTAAACAATGATGATTGAACAAATTATGGAGCGTGATGTGATCACGCTGCGAAAAACCGATACGATTGAAGAGGCCATTCAAAAAATGAGTGCACACCACATCCGGCATATTCCGATCGTATCTGATCAAGGATCTGTCATTGGGATGGTGACAGATCGGGATATTAAAAATGCCAGTCCAAGTATTTTTGAAACAGAGAAAAGGAAGCTCTTTATTCAGCGGCCGGTAGAAGAGATCATGGTATTAGAGACGATCACGGCTCACCCGCTTGATTTCGTTGAGGAGATATCAAGTGTCTTTTTTGAGCACGGAATTGGCTGTCTTCCAGTGGTGAGACGCGGCAAGCTTGTAGGCATTATCACAAAAACAGATCTGCTTCGTACGTTTGTAAGACTGACAGGTGCAGATCAGCCTGGGTCGCACTTAGAGGTTGAAGTCGAGCAAATGACAGAAGGCCTCGCAGACATTACGGCCATTTTAAAGGAGCAGCATATTCAATTGCTGAGTGTGCTTGTGTACCCGCATGCCAATGAGGCATCTAAAGTACTCGTCTTCCGCCTTCAAACCATTCATGCAGATCATGTAACGAAGCTGATTCGCGCAAAAGGCTATAAAGTGCTCTGGCCTATGGAGCAGACGATCAAATGAAGGAAGCGACCTTTGTTTTTTCACCATCTTTTCAAACGTACCAATTTAACCAAGATCATCCCTTCAATCAGCTTCGGGTCTACTTAACTTATGATCTTCTTCAAAAAATGAAGGCGTTAACAGAGGATGAGATCGTCGCACCGCGTATGGCTACTCTGGAGGAATTAAAGCTCGTCCATACAGCAGATTATATCCAGGCTGTGCAGCGGGCAAGTGAAGGAAAGCTGTCTACAGCAGAGGGTGAACGCTACGGTCTTGGCACTGAGGATACACCAATGTTCGCAGGCATGCATGAGGCGGCATCTCTTCTTGTTGGCGGAACATTAACAGCGGTTGATCAAGTGATGCTCGGTCATTCACAGCATGCCCTCAATCTTGGCGGCGGGCTTCACCACGGATTCAAAGGGCGTGCATCTGGCTTTTGTATTTATAATGACAGCTCTGTGGCGATTCAATATATTCAAAAGACATATGGCGCTAGAATTTTATATATTGATACGGATGCTCATCACGGCGATGGTGTCCAGTTCAGCTTCTATGACGACCCAGAGGTATGTACAGTCTCCATTCATGAAACGGGACGCTACTTGTTCCCTGGAACCGGACAAGTACAGGAAAGAGGCCACGATAAAGGCTATGGCTACGCCTATAATATTCCGCTAGATGCATTTACGGAAGATGAATCGTTCCTCGAAGCATACCGAACAGCAGTGACTGAGATTGCTGCTTTTTTTAAACCAGATGTGATTTTAACGCAAAATGGGGCAGATGCACATTACTATGACCCGTTAACTCATTTATCTGCCACCATGAAAATATATGAAGAAATTCCTAGACTTGCTCATGAGCTTGCGCATCAATATTGTGACGGCAAGTGGATCGCTGTTGGCGGAGGAGGATATGATATTTGGCGCGTCGTTCCAAGAGCGTGGAGCCGCATTTGGCTTGAGATGAAAGGCATTACACCGCCAGATGAGCTCCCTCAGGACTGGATTCAGGCATGGAATAAGCAATCGCCTGTTACCCTTCCACCTACATGGAAAGATCCTGACGATTTATATCCACCGATCCCAAGAAAAGCAGAAATCACAGAAAAAAATGCTCAAACAGTAGAAAAAGCACTTATGCCTGTTAGAAGAGAAAAGAAAAAGGCATGAAAAAAGCAGGCTTTCCCTCATAAGGTAAGCCTGCTTTTTTTGTTTTATTTTGTTGATTGTCTTTCTTCAATTCTGTGCGGAAGCTCAACAATTTGATCGTCCACTTGTTCTTTGTTCATCAGTTTTGTGAGCAGTCGCATGGCAACAGCACCAATATCATATGTCGGCTGAACAACTGTTGTCAGCTGAGGACGCACCATGAGAGAAAGTCTTGTATTATCAAAGCCAATCACTTCTAAATCTTCAGGAATGGAGACTCCTCTGTCTTGTGCTCCGTGAATGACACCTAGCGCCATTTCATCTGTAGCTGCGATAACAGCTGTCGGTTTGTCAGACTGCTCAAGCAGATGAGCAAGTGCTTCAATTCCAGAATCATAAGAGTAATCGCCTTCAGCGACAAGTGCATCGTCAAACGCGATACCCGCTTCTTCAAGCGCACGCTTATAACCTGCAAGCTTTCTCACGGAATTAATTGGCTCTGACATTGGACCAGAAACAAACGCAATTCGTTTATGTCCTTTTTCAACTAACAGCTGAACGGAATCATAAATCGCCTGCTCATAGTTGATGTTAACAGATGGTGTTTGAGCCTGTTCTTCAACAGATGCTGCAAGCACAATCGGTACAGGAGAGCGCTTAAATTCTTCCACATGCACATCTGTGATGTTTCCGCCCATAAAGACAATTCCGTCTACTTGTTTGCCAAGCATCGTATTTAACAAATGAAGCTCTTTATCCGTATTTTGATCTGAGTTGCTTAAAATGATGTTGTATTTATACATCGTGGCGATATCTTCAATACCGCGTGCTAATTCTGAATAGAAGATACTAGAAATATCAGGGATGATGACCCCAACTGTCGTTGTTTTTTTACTTGCAAGGCCTCGTGCCACTGCATTTGGACGATAGCCAAGGCGATCAATCGCTTCAAGCACCTTTTTTCTTGTTGTTGGTTTTACGTTTGGATTACCATTTACTACGCGTGATACCGTTGCCATACTTACATTTGCTTCTCTTGCTACATCATATATTGTAACATTATTCACATAAATCACTCCTTCAAATACACTTCATATCTATAGCATTCACCAATTGGATAGAGACATGTCAGATACGAGGAAAATAATATCCTATTTGTCATTAAAACGATGAAAAGAGACACATAATTTTTCAATCTACATCAAAATGACATTCTTTTATGAAATTATACACGTTTTTTTGTCATATGAAAACGTTCCCTTTCTTTTTATAACTAAATTAAACAAACTTTAATCAGCTTGTTACCTGTAATTTGAATCATATTTCATAAAAAATCATCGAGAACGCCAGCTATGACAATGATCTTAGCAGATTCTATCGAATTTTAAAAATGAAAACATTGTGAACAAGCACTTTTTGGACTTGCAATGTGCTTTCTTCCTTTCATTCCCAATCCTCATGGTATTTTTTCCATAAAAAAACCGCCGGGCAGTCATCCGGCGGCTATTTCTATCTATGATTACGCGTGAATGTTGACAAGTGGTCTTAACGCATTTAACCATTTTTCGAATTGTGGAATGTCCATTTGCTGCGCTGAATCAGATAGAGCAACAGATGGATCTGGATGTACTTCTGCCATGACACCGTCTGCTCCAATCGCAAGAGCTGCTTTTGCTGTTGGAAGGAGAAGATCTCTACGTCCAGTTGAATGCGTCACATCAACGAAGACTGGTAAATGTGTCTCTTGTTTCAAGATTGGCACTGCCGAGATATCTAGTGTATTTCTTGTCGCTGTTTCGTATGTGCGGATACCGCGCTCGCAAAGGATGATTTGATCATTTCCTTGGGCGATGATGTATTCAGCTGCATTGATGAATTCTGAAATGGTCGCTGCAAGACCGCGTTTTAAAAGAACTGGTTTCTTCACGGAACCGGCTTCTTTTAATAGTTCGAAGTTTTGCATGTTACGTGCCCCAATTTGGATGACATCGATATGCTCAATCGCTTCTTCAATATGAGCAGGATTGACAATTTCACTAATGACAGCAAGACCGTATTCATCCGCTACACGCTTTAGAATCTTTAGACCATCTACACCAAGTCCTTGGAAATCATATGGACTTGTGCGAGGTTTAAATGCGCCACCGCGAAGTAGTTTTAATCCCTGCTGTTTCGCTGCTGCCGCTACTTCTGCGACTTGCTCGTAGCTTTCAACGGCACATGGTCCAACGATGAAACGCTGCTTTCCATCACCGATCGCTTCCCCATTGATATTCACGATTGTGTTTTCTGGTTTTTTCTTACGAGAAACAAGAAGTGCTTTGCTGTGGTCATCTTCTTGAAGCTCTAGACCTGCTTTGAAAATCTCTTTGAAAATATGTTGAATCGTTGAATTTTCAAATGGCCCATCATTTTCTTCAAGAATTTGGTTCAGCATTGTGCGCTCTCTGACAGGATCATAACGGTTGACACCTTGCGCTTCTTTCGCTTTTCCAATTTCTTTGACAATGTTTCCTCTGTCATTGATCAGTTTTAAGATTTGAAGATTTAGTTCATCTGCTTGCTGCCTCAATTTTTCTAATTCATTGTTGCTCATTTTTGTCATCCTTTCCTCTGCCTGCTCTCGCTTTTTATTTTTTCATTCTTGCATGATAGGGTTTATTATAAACAAAGATTTCGGAATTGTCACGAAAATTTTCTTTATTACCCAAACGCTTTTAAGTGGTAAAGTATCGTATGTAAGATTATAGCATACTTTTTGTTCAAGTAAACCTTTTTTATAAAAAAAACGTCAGCCGCTGCTGACGTTTCTTTCTTTTACAGATTATGTTCAAGCGCTTCTTTTGTAATGCTTGAGTGAGAAGCATGCCATTTTACTTTTCCACCGCTAAAGATGAGTGCCTGCGGACTTTCATGCTTTACTCCAGACTTTTCCGTCACATAGGATGAAAGCTCTCTCGTGTTTTGAATTTGTAAGAAATACGCAGGTACGTCTTCATGTGCAGACGCAAATGCTTCAAACTGTTGAAAAGCCGCTTGGCTGATCGGACATGTCAAACTGTGCTTAAAAAAGACAAAGGTCCCATCTTGATTCGTTAGTTGATCAAACTGTTCTTCTGTTTCAATGAGTTGTTTTGACATGATGTTCTCCTTCTTCACTTCGAGCAGTGAGGGTTAGCCTTTAGTAGATTGTTCTACTTTTTCTTTGACATCCTTGATGCCGTCTTCAATTTCTGATTTTGCTTCTTGTGCTCGTACTTTTGCTTCATCAGCTACATCTGATGCTTCGCTTGCTAAATCAGCTGCCGCATCTTCTGCTTCACTTTTCACATGATTAGCTTTACCAGCAGCACGGTCTTTTATGTCTTTCACTTTGTCTAAAATCTGATTTGACTGCTCTGCTACAAGCTGAGACAATTCAGACGTTTTATCTTTCGCAATCGTCACATATTCAGTGCCTCTTTCTTTTGCATCTGTTGCGAGTCGATCTGTTTTTTCTTTTAAAACATTCGCTTGGGTGTTCAAATCATCGCGAAGCTCTTTCCCTGACTTCGGTGCTAAAAATAATGCTGTTGTTGCACCAACAATTCCACCAATAAGTGTTCCGATCAAAAAGTCTTTGCTATTGATTCCGTCTTTGCTCATGATTATTCCTCCTATGCGAATATGGTTTATTTTTGGTGTTTACGCTGTTTCCATTTTTTATAAATTTCAAGTGCTGCGTTACTCCAGCTAACCACATCCGTCACTTTTTCTTGATTTCTTTCAACGGATGAAGAAACCGCACCAGCTGCCTGCTTTATGCTTGTATTAAATTGGTTGATCGAGCCGCCAATTCCCTGCACCGCATCCACAACTGTGCCTAGTTTTGCCGATTTGTCTTGAATATCTTCAGCAAGCTGATTCGTCTTATGTAGCAACTGTGCTGTCTCTGTGGTGATGCCTTGCATCTGACCTTCAAGACCTTCTAAAGTTGATGCAACATTCTTTAATGTCAGCTGTAAGGATTTTAATGTTTTGGACAAATAGATGACAAGAATGAGGAAAGCAATTGCGATTAGTGCAACGCTTAGATATAGAATAATAATCATCTGATACCTCCTTTGCTGCGGGCATATTCAATTCATTACCCTCTCGTTGTATCATTCAAACATCGCCTAGAATGACCGATTGAATAATAATTCTACACTTATTCGCTAATTCCTGTCCACAGCGAACGAAAAAAAGCGGCACATGTTGACACAATTAGCCCATTTGTCACATTTTATCAAAATAAAAAAAGTGCCGTGTGAAACGGCACTTTTTTAAAGCATTTATACAGCGACTTTTTCATAAGCACGCAAATATTTCTGAATGTCTCCTGCTCCCATAAAGATCAGAATCGCATCTTCGTGCGTTTTCAGCACAGATGTATCTTCTTCCTCAATTAATTGGGCCTGCGGGATTTTTTCTCGTAAATCTTCAATGCTCAGCTTCCCAATGTTTTCTCGGGCTGAACCGAAAATATCACAAAGGTAGACATAGTCGGCTTTCTTTAGACTGTCAGCAAATTCACTTAAGAATTGCTGTGTACGTGTGAACGTATGCGGCTGGAAGACAGCTACAATATCACGGTCCGGATATTTTTGGCGAGCTGCTTCAATCGTGACTTCAATTTCAGTTGGATGATGTGCATAATCGTCAATTAAGACCTGCTCACCGACCACTTTTTCATTAAAGCGTCGTTTCACACCGCCAAATGTCGTTAATGCGCCTTTGATAAGCTCTACATCAATGGACTCATAGTGACATAATGCAATGACAGCTAACGAGTTGAGGACATTATGATTTCCGTAGGCAGGAATGTAGAAGGTATCATAAAACGTATTGCGTACAAATACATCAAATGTAGTGCCTTCCGTATTTTTCACAACATTGCGAGCTTGGAAATCATTTTCTTCGTTGAAACCGTAGTACACAACAGGTACCTTCGCTTGAATCTTTGGCAGATGCTCATCATCACCACAGGCAATAATCGCTTTTTTCACTTGAAGCGCCATGTTTTGAAATGCATCAAACACGTCATCAATATCCGAGAAATAATCAGGGTGATCAAAATCAATATTGGTCATGATCGCATAATCTGGATGATAGCTGAGGAAGTGTCTGCGGTATTCGCATGCTTCAAAGACAAAATACTCGCTGTTTTCTTTCCCCATTCCAGATCCATCACCGATTAAGTACGAAGTAGGTTTGGCTGCCTGCATGACGTGAGCAAGCAGTCCTGTTGTCGATGTTTTTCCATGAGCACCAGTAATCGCAACGTTTGTGAATGAATCCATGTATTCTCCAAGGAATTTATGGTAACGAATGACAGGAATCCCTTCAGAAAGGGCACGTTCAATCTCAGGGTGTGTATCAGGGAATGCATTTCCTGCGATGACCGTCATCCCTGGCTGAATATTATCAGGGTCAAATGGTAGAATTTTAATATTTCGTTCTTCTAATGCTTTTTGTGTAAAGATATGTTTTTCGATATCCGATCCTTGGACAGTATACCCAGTATCATGAAGAATTTGGGCCAGTGGACTCATACCTGTCCCTTTTATTCCAACAAAATGATAAACAGTCATAATTGTACCTCCAACAAACGTCTATCTGACTTACAGTATATGACGCTCATTTCAATTTGCAACTTGTGATTTTTGCCTCTAGCTGATCACAGATCGCAGCTCCAAATAAAGATTTTTTTTCGATCTTCCTATTCTAATCAATATTAACTATGATTAGTATCCGACAACTTTCCCATTTCTAACACCTGTTTCCGCTTATTTTACATAAAAAAGCGTTCTGGCAGACATGCGAAAAGCGTCCAATTACAAAATTGCACCTATGTGCTATCATACCATGTTTACGAAAAAAATGAAGTGGTTTGTTTAGATCAACTGTTCTAAGTCACTCAGCGTCATGAGCACTTCTCTTGGCTTACTGCCTTTCGCACCAGAGATCATGCCCTCGCGCTCCATCATGTCAATCAACCTGGCTGCACGATTGTAGCCAATTCTAAATCTTCGCTGCAAACTTGATGTACTAGCGCTATTCTGCTCGATGGCAAAACGGCAGGCATCCATAAACAATTCATCTTCGTCTGTAATCGCAGAGCCTTGCAGCATTAGTTCCTCCTGTTCAAAAAGGAACACGGGCTTGCGCTGCTTTCTCACATGTGCCACCACTTGATCAATCTCACGGTCTGATACAAAGTTCCCTTGAAGCCTTGTCGGCTTGCCAGAGCCATTTTCTAAGAAGAGCATGTCCCCTTTTCCGAGAAGCTTTTCTGCACCTGCCATGTCAATGATCGTTCTTGAATCCACCTGACTTGAAACAGAAAACGCAATTCTTGTTGGGATATTGGCTTTAATGAGACCTGTAATCACATCCACAGACGGTCTTTGTGTCGCAATCAATAAGTGAATACCGCATGCTCTTGCTTTTTGAGCAATTCGGCAGATGCTTTCTTCAACTTCATTTGGTGCGACCATCATTAAATCAGCCAGCTCATCGATCACCACGACGAGATAAGGCAGTTTTTCACCCATTTGTTTTTCTTTCACAAGCTCATTGAATCGTTTAATTTCTCTCACGCCAGAGTGTGCAAATAGTTCATAGCGTCTTTCCATTTCATCCACTACCCATTTCAGAGCAGCTGTTGCTGTCTTGGCATCGGTAATGACGGGACTCACAAGATGCGGAATGTGATTATACGGCGCTAATTCAACCATTTTAGGGTCAATTAAGAGCATTTTCACTTCATCTGGTGATGCTTTAAACATTAAGCTCACTAAAATCGTATTAATGCACACACTTTTTCCTGAACCAGTTGCTCCAGCAATTAATCCATGCGGCATTTTTTGCAGATCAACCACGACAGGCTGGCCTGAAATATCTAATCCGAGTGCCGCTGTTAAAGGAGATGGATTGTCTCTAAACGCACTGCTTCTGATCATTTCTCTTAAGAACACCATTTTACTGTGCAGGTTTGGCACTTCGATCCCGATTGTGTTCTTTCCTGGAATCGGGGCTTCAATTCGAATATCCTTTGCGGACAAACTAAGTTTAATATCATCTGACAGGTTCGTGATTTTGTTCACTTTGACACCTGGTTCTGGATGTACTTCAAACCTTGTCACAGAAGGGCCCTGTGTGACATGAACCACACTTGCTCTTACATTGAAATTTTTAAGTGTCGCATTGAGCAGCTCAGCCCGCTCTTTCACCCATGTCCCGTCCTCTTCTTTTTGAGCTGGCGGTACGTCTAAAAGGGCGAGGCTTGGAAAAACATATCCTTGTGTATCGGCTGCTTTCTTTTGCCCTTGCACGCGCTGGTCGCTTTTTAACATCATGACATTAAAAGGAACTGTAGAGGTTTGACCGCTTGTGCGTTGTGGCTGCGGAGATGTCTGTTTTGGTTCTTTTTTCTTGACTTCCTGCGTTTGTTCTTGCTGCTCTGTCTGCTCTATAACCGTTTCTGCCGGTTCAGATGCAGTTTTTTCCTCTCTTACTTGTTCTACTGGCATCGCTTGATCTTCTTCAATTTCAGCTTCTTGGACCAGCTGTACTTCCTGCAGGTCATGTTTGACTGGCTCAGCTTCTTCAAATGCTGCCGCTGGCGCTTCTTCTTGTTTGTCTTCTATTGGATCAGCTTCTACTTCTTCCACCGGTTCTGCTGAAATGTTTTCTGTTAACGCCGCTTCTTCTGCTGGAAGGTCTACTTCCATTTCAATCGCTGGCTGCGAAGGTTCCGGTGTTTCGAAGGTCAACGTCTCTATTTCCTCAGTATGCTCTTCAAACTGATCGACAGGCTCGTCCTTTATTTCTTCTTCATCACTAGAAACAGCCTGTTCCGGCTCAGACTCTACCGGCTGCTTCTGATAGACTTCGGCTTGCTGCTTATGTAAATCAGCTTCATGATGATCTTCTGGCTCGTTTTCTTCTGGCTGGATGAAAGGCTCGTCAGTTAAACGTTCCATCGTCGATTGAACATGATCTTGATAAGCGAGTTCCTCTTGTAATGTATGCGGGGTTACTGCTGGCTCCTTATCTGCTCTCTCTTCTGCTGACGCTGAAGCCATTTCCTCGATACGTTTTTCTTTCTGTATTGACGGGATGTTCATTTGCTGTCTGACATTCCGTTCACGCTCTGCCTCTTCTGATAACAGTGTGACACGCTGCGCCGTTTCTTCTGCTGCTTTCCTTTGAACTGAAGCTGTTTCTTCTTTTGCATCTGCCCGTTTTGGACGCATATCCTGATGATAGCCATAGATCGGTGATGGAATTTGCTCTGGCTTGAATGGCTTTTTATTCATATCAGGCTGAAGCGTTTGTTTAGGCTGATAGGTTGTCTGTCTGGTCTTTGACTGGCTTGGTTTGGCGCGTCTTCTCTCCGGCTTCACTCCATCGCGCTGAGGTTCATCTGGAACGAGCGGAAAGCGAAAGTTCCCTTTTGGATATTCATAATACACTTTCGTATCTTCGATTTTTTTATATTCTTTATGCGGTTCAAAAGCTGGCTGCTTTGGTGCAGCTAGATCTTCTTCAGGTCTTGCAGCTTTTTCTTCTTTCTTTTCTTCTCCTAAAAATACACTAAAAAATTTATCTAACCAACTCATCATTTATCACTCACTTTAACTCCCCTTACGTTTTCTTGGGCGATTTTTAGTATACCATTGCTTTTTCATGCAGAAAAGCGAGAAAAGTGCCGCTTTTGCTGTTCATGCTGTCTGTAGATGAAAAAAAGTCACTAAGTACGTACTTAGTGACTTTTGGTATAACACATTCTTCGCTCCTATGTGCCCGTTTATGGGAGGTTACGCTTTAAAGGGTTCGCCAGCTTGATGGCTTCCATCTAAAACAAGAATCCCTTTTTCAGCAGGTGCGTCTGGAAGATCTAACTCTTTCGCTGAACAGATCATGCCGCTTGATGGAACGCCTCTAAGCTCAGCATCTTTGATGACCATACCGCTTGGCATCACTGCACCGACCTTCGCCACCACGACATATTGGCCTTGGTCAACGTTTGGTGCACCGCAAACGATTTGTAAGGTTTCATCGCCCACATCAACTTGACAAATGTTTAATTTATCTGCGTTCGGATGCTTTTCTTTTTCCTTCACATAGCCGACAACAAATTTTGGTGATAGATCCACAGTCAACGTTTCACTGACACCGTTGCGGTTTAAAATTTCATTGATATCTTGAACAATGGTTTCAGAAAGCGGGACAGATCCGTTTTCTTCAATTTTCATGTATGTGGATGCATTGAAGATATTAAAGCCTGTTGTTTCTTTTGTTTCTTGATTGAAGATTCGTACAACATCTCCAAACGTCTCATGACCTACTTCTTCTCTCGTCACATCTTTCAATGAAATAAGGAGTGTGTCGCCTACTCCTTCTGCATTATAAAAAACGTTCATTCTTCAAAATTCCCTTCTACTGCTGTTTTGGTCTGCTTTTTGCAAGTATAAAGATCGGTTCAAGCTTCCCCTCATCATATAAAAATGACAATGCGGTAATCGGAACCGTACCGCTGGCGAAGAAGCTCATCGACATCTGTCCTAAAATATCATAGCCTGAATCATTGCGAACATCAGCAATGATGAATACATCTTGATGGGGAACAGAAATCGCCATTTGTCCTTCTATTTTTTGCGCGTATTCTTGTAATAACGATTCATTTAAAAGTCTGCTGGCGTCATATCCGTCATTTGCACGGAAGAAATAAAACCGGTTGCCTGCCACTTCATCCATTTTCACTACAGTTTCTAGCGAACGGACGTTGAAGCTGGCGGTTTCTCTGATTCGCTCTTTTGTCCAGTTTTCCTTTTGAAGCATCTTTTCATCAATTAATCGGTAGGTGCTTCCAAGATCAAGTGCATAGTAGATTCTCGTTTCTGCTGTATGTTCATCAAACACGAGGGGAATTCCATCACTTGATGCCTCAGGAAAGGAAGTGGAACGAATGACTGGATAGATCTGCTTTTCTTTTCCTGAAATGTGCTGCGCTTCGCCTTTCATCGCACTCAGCGCTTCTTTCACATAATAAACGATCTCATCGATGGTTTCATCAGGCTTTACTTCCCACTTTGCAATAATTGGCGGGAGCTCTAGTGTGATGCCTTTGCCTGTTTGTTTATCTTCAATACGAAGCGTATCTTTTTCCCGGTCAAACTGGTGTGACCAGCTGTCGTTCGTTAGACGGCTTTTGAGTTCATTCGCAAGCTGTCTTGATGTCATTTTTGCCATCGTTTTAGACTCTCCTTTCGTTATTTAGAAAGAGAATCTGTTAAAAATGCTTCAATCTCTTCCTTTGTCTTACGATCTTTGCTGACAAAGCGGTTAATCTCTTGTCCGTTTTTAAAGACTAAAAAGCTTGGAATGCCGTAAATTTCCCACTCTGCGCAAGTATCAATGAACTTGTCTCTATCAACATAGAAGTACTCAAATTCTGGGTAGTTTGCTTCAAGCTCTGGCAAGAATGGCTCAATAAATGTGCAGTCCGGGCACCAGTCAGCTGAAAATAGCAATACCGTTAAGTCTTCTTGAATCACTTTTTGTAATTCTTCGTTTGATTCAATTTTTTTCATGTTTCATTCCTCCAGTTTGTATGGTTAAATCTCCGAATTGTATATAGCCTTTCTTTCTCATCCATTCTGATACTACCAAACTAATCACTGCCGGGCCAACGATATGCAAGAGAGCTATCGCCAAAAATACAGATGGATGAAACCCCATGACGGTCAGGGTCATGAGCTGTCCAACAAGGCCGCTCGTTCCCATTCCCGCTCCTGCCGCATTATTGACCATCCCAAAGCCAATAATACCAATTGGCGCGAGAATGAGACCAGCAATCGTCGGCGGAATCAGAATGAGGGGATTTTTCACAATGTTCGAAAGCTGCAATTTTGACGTTCCAATGCCGACAGCCGCAAGACCGCCAAAGCGATTTTCTCTAAAGCCTGCAGCAGCAAAGCCAACCATTTGAGCACAGCAGCCAATCGTTGCAGCACCAGCAGCTGTTCCGCTTAAGTCAAGCATAAGCGCAAGTGCAGCACTTGAGATTGGAGAACTGAGGGCAAGTCCAACAATGGTCGCTACTAGCATGCCCATGATCAGCGGGCTTTGGTCTGTCCCCCACATGATGAGCCTGCCGAGCCCTGTCATCATGGCTTCAATCCCAGGTCCGATGAAAGCAGCGGTGAAAAAGCCAGTGATAATGGTGACAAGCGGCGTTAAAATAATATCAATTCTTGTCTCACCACTGACCAGCTTGCCGAGTTCCACACCAATTAATGCTGCGGCAAAGCTTCCAGCAGGCCCCCCAAGCTCTGCTCCAGCGGCACCTGAGACAACACTTGCAAAAATGATTAATGGAGAAGCATTTAAGCGATAAGCAACTGCTACGCCAATTGCCGGTCCCATCAGACCCATAGCAAGCGTACCCATTTTCACAATGAGAGAAAGTGATAACAGACCGCCTGCTGTTTTTAAAATCAGACCTACCACTAATGTAGCAAATAGACCTAAAGCCATATAAGAAAGTGCATCAATGAAATACACCTTTGGCGAAAGGGAGATCCCCTTTCTTTTCAAATAAGTCATCAACGTCGTCTTCCTGCTTTCTCATAGGAAAGACGAAGAGGCCTGTCCTTCCCATTATATGTAGTATTCTTACGATGAAAAATAGTCTCTACCATGAATATCATAATCATATTTTTTTTGCTTTATCAAGCACTTCTTGTGTAACATGAAAAGAAACAGGACAAACCTTTACTAAGTTTGTACAAAAGGAGGAGATCGTTATGCAATTAACTGTCTATTTAGCTGGAGAAATTCATAGCCAGTGGCGTGATGAAATCAAGGAGAAAAGCCAATCTTTGAAGCTGCCAGTGACATATGTCGGTCCAATGGAGAATCATGACCGCTCAGATAACATCGGCGAGGATATTTTAGGTGAGCAGCCGAATGCCATTTTCAAAGATGATGCAGCTTCTGATTTGAACAATTTTCGTACTGAAATTTTATTAAACAAAGCAGATGTCGTCATTGCACGCTTTGGTGAGAAATATAAACAGTGGAACACAGCCATGGATGCATCTGCTGCGATTGCAAAAGGGAAACCTCTTATTTTAATCCGTCCAAAAGAGCTGCACCATCCGTTAAAAGAACTCTCAAACAAAGCAAATATCACTGTGGAAACCGTAAACCAAGCGATCAAGGCGTTATCTTATGTGTTTGAACAGCAATAAGAAAAAAGGCTGCTCTCATTGAAGAAGCAGCCTTTTTCTATTCTATTTATACTTGTTGGTAAATAGTATCCACTGTACTTTGATCACAATTTTTAACAAGGCGGACAATTAACTCTTTAGCCGCTGCGTAATCATCCACATGCAAAACAGAATGACTTGTATGAATGTAGCGTGCGCAAACCCCAATGACGGCAGAAGGCACACCTTGGTTTGAAATATGAACACGTCCAGCGTCCGTACCACCCGGTGATACGAAATATTGATATGGAATGTTGTTTGTCTCAGCAGTATCAAGCACAAAGTCTCTCATTCCGCGGTGCGTAATCATTGTCCGATCAAAAATACGCAGAAGTGCACCTTTTCCAAGCTGGCCGAACTGTGTTTTGTCACCTGTCACATCGTTTGCAGGACTCGCATCTAAAGCGAAGAAAAGATCTGGCTGAATCATATTCGCAGCTACCTCAGCCCCTCTAAGCCCTACTTCCTCTTGAACAGTTGCTCCTGAGTACAGCTGACATGAAAGTGTTTCGTCTTTTAATTCTTTTAATAATTCAATTGCAAGGCCGCAGCCATAGCGGTTATCCCAAGCCTTCGCTAAAATCTTTTTTGGATTCGCCATTGGCGTAAAAACCGTTGCAGGAACGATTTGCTGTCCTGGACGAACGCCAAGCTCTTTCGCCTCTTCTTCACTGTCTGCACCAATATCAATAAGCATATCTGACGGCTTCACAGGCTTGCTTTTTTGTTCTGGCGTCAGAAGGTGAGGAGGTGTACTAGAGACGACACCAGGAATTGGCCCGTGATCGGTATGGACGTCCACACGCTGCGCCAGCATGACTTGACTCCACCAGCCGCCAAGTGTTTGAAAACGAATCATCCCGTTTTTCGTAATCGATGAGACCATGAATCCGACTTCATCCATATGACCCGCTACCATAATTTTCGGTGCGTTTTCCTGCCCCTTGCGTACGCCAAACACTCCGCCAAGACGGTCTTGAATGAGTTCATCAGAATATTTCTCAAGTTCCTTTTTCATAAAAGCACGCACATGGTGCTCATTTCCTGGAGTTCCCTGTAATTCTGTTAAATTTCGGAAAAGCGACAATGTTTCTTCGTTCATTCTACAGTTTACCTCGTTTCTATGTAATGACCATATATATTCCTATAAAAATAACACTCACTTTATACTATAAGAATTCTTTCGGTTTTCCAAGTATCTCTCCAGAAATTTTGAATATGCTTTCAAGTATTCGGATTCCTTAACATCAATGGACAAGTTTTGTATAATGGAAAAAACAGCAATACGGAGGTGCAGCACGTTGAAGTTAAAACATGTTCTGATTGGTGCGAGTATTGGCGTAGCCGCTGCAATTGTTGCAAAGAAAGTATTTTTCCCTACGTATATCTCATCTGAAAAAGCATTAAAAATTGTGAAATCTGCTTTTAAACAGCGCGGCCCTATTGATGGCTCTTGGATTTATACTGTACCAGAACCGTATACCGTAAATGGTGAAACGATTGATGTGTACAAATCTGGCATCACCCGCTCTGCCTTTGGCGAGCTTGAACAGTATGAAGTGATGATTGATGCCAAAACTGGCATGATCGTGGATGTCATTGATTCTGTTGCTTGATCAAGAAAGCTTCGCAAAGACGTGTCCTTGCGAAGCTTTTTTTATATGGCTTTGATTTTTTTGTACACAGGATGCCACATAGCGTCCTGCACAGCCTGAATAAGATCATCAGGCGTTTCTTCTGCTATTCCTTCATCAATTGCTGCCTGCGCCACACGGACGGCCACTGTCGCTGAAACGGTTCGAAGCTGATCGACACTTGGCAGCATCGCTGCACCCGGCTTCCCAACATTGACCATGCTTGCAATGGCTTCAGCACTCGCAACAAACATACTGTCTGTCATCAACCTGGCTTTTGACACAATTGTGCCTAGACCAAGTCCTGGGAAGACAAGGGCATTATTCGCTTGTCCAATTTCATATGTGACACCGCCATACTCGACAGGAGCAAATGGACTTCCCGTTGTCACAAGGGCACGTCCTTCAGTCCACTCGATCAGATCTTGCGGCTTTGCTTCTGAAAGAGGGGTCGGATTCGACATCGGTAAAATCGCAGGGCGCTCCACGTGTGACGCCATTTCTTTTACAATTTCCTCTGTAAAAGCGCCTCCGACAGTCGAGGTGCCAATTAAGATCGTTGGTTTCGCCTGCTTGACGACCTCTAATAGATCAATCGAATGCTTTGGACCATTACGGGCATAATCCTTTACTTCGTCAGAACGTCTTGCATACGGCTTTTGAAATGGCTGAATGTCAGGTGAATCATCTGTGAGCAGCCCCGTTTTATCAATACACCAGAAATGATCGTAGGACTCCTCTTCTTTGACTCCGTCTCTGACGATCGCATCACGGATTTGCTCGGCTATGCCAATACCTGCCGTACCCGCTCCAAAAATAACAATACGGTGATCTTTCAGCGGAACTTTCGAAGCTTTTGCACATGCTAGCACTGCAGCAAGTGAAACGGCGCCAGTCCCTTGAATGTCATCGTTAAATGTACAAATACGATCCTTATATTTTTCCAATATCGCACGGGCATTCTTTGTCCCAAAGTCTTCCCAGTGAAGGAGGGCGTTTGGGAAAGTAGCGCGGGCAAGCTCGACATATTGATCAATGAACTGATCATAGCGCTCTCCTCGAACGCGGGAGTGCTGATTTCCAACATAAAGCGGATCATTCAAGAGACTTTCCTGGTTCGTTCCGGCATCAAGCACTACTGCCAGCACGCGGCTGGGATCAATGCCTGCTGCAGCTGTATAAACAGCAAGTTTCCCAACTGAAATGGCAATCCCGCCAACGCCCCAGTCTCCAATGCCTAAAATGCCTTCTGCATCAGTTGCAACGATTAAGTCGATTGATTCATCGACACCATAAGAGGCAAAAATCTCCTCCATGCCTTCCAGATCATCAATCGATAAATACAGACCTCTTGGCTTTCGATACTCATGGCTATAACGCTGAATAGCCGTTCCTACAGTCGGCGTGTAGACAATTGGAAGCATTTCCGCCAAGTGCTCATTAAGTAATTTGTAAAAAAGCACTTCATTTCTATCATGAAGTGATGTTAAATACACATTTTTCCCTAGATCATCCGGCTGTGCCTTGAACTGCTCATATGCACGCTTTGCCTGATCCTCTAAGGTTAAGACCTTAGGCGGAAGAAATCCCTTTAACCCGAGCTCCTCCCGCTCTTCCTTTGTAAATGCAACCCCTTTGTTTAAATAAGGGACTGACATGACTTCCATCCCTCTTAATGGTGTTTCGATCACATCACCATGTACACGATAAAATTGGTTCACCTGCACTCTTCCTTTCACAAGTTCATTTTGTCGTTATTTTGTGTGAAAGGCGAAAAAAACATACAGATGATCTTTTATCTTCCTGTTTCTCTTTTGATTTCGTGTGTGATCTGCCCATCTTCATCCCATTTTACAGCACGATAAATGGCATCATGATAAAACAAGTACCACGCATTTTTTTCTTCTGCAAATGCCTGCCACTTTTGCTTGGCTGGAATCGAGGTCATTGGGTAATCATCATATGCCAAAACCCAAAGTGGATTTTTATGAGCATGTGTTGGCATGATATCAGCTAAATGAATCGCTGTTTCACCCTCACTTGTGAGCGTTAAAATGCTATGACCATTGCTGTGTCCGCCAGTATGATGCAGCTCGATGCCTTCTGTCACTTCGATGCTTTCTTCAAATGTGACCACTTGATCTGCCACAGCCTCCCAGTTTTCTTTCCAATATGTATTTCTTGAGCGAATGTTCGGCGCTCTCATTTCATCCCATTCGACTTTCGATGTGATGATTGTTGCCTGCTGAAAAACAGACACGAGCCTTTCGCCTTCACGTTTTGTTAATCCGCTGGCATGATCGAAGTGCAGATGTGTCATCAATACGTAATCAATATTTGATGGACGCAGGCCAAGGGCTGCCAGAGATTCTTCCAATTTGGTTTCCTCTGTCACGCCGTAATTGCGTTTTTGTTTATCTGTCAGCTTCCCTGATCCGATGCCGGAATCCACTAACAGATGAAGACCCTTCCACCGAATAAGAATTGGATCACATCGTAATTCAATTTGATTGCGGTCATTTACCGGGTATTTTTTTGACCATAATGGCTTTGGCACGACACCGAACATCGCTCCGCCGTCCATGTGCGTATCTCCCCCGTTTAACCAAAATAGTTCCATTTCACCTATTTTCATTGTCTCCATTGCTGTCATCCCTCCTTTTTCTATCGTAGCAAATACAGCCAAAAATCGCATGCACCAATCTTTTCATAAAAAAAGCTGGCTGCCATTTTTCTTTGCAGCCAGCTTGATATCACTTGTTATTCTGGGAATTTGACTTCTGATCGATAGATCGGTTGTCCCATAGACGAGAATTTCTCTTCATATTCAGTCATCACGTTTCCTTCTAAGCCGTCTTCATGTAAATCGAGACTGACATACGTTAAAAGAAGGCCATATGCAGAAAAACTTTTTAAGGAATATTCAAATAACCCGCGGTTATCTGTTTTGAAATGTAACTCACCGCCTGGACGGAGAATATGTTCATATCGCTCTAAAAAGGTTTTAAACGTCAATCTGCGCTTTTCGTGTCTTGCTTTTGGCCACGGATCAGAGAAATTCAAATATACCCGGTCAATCTCATTTTCCGCAAACACATCTGTCAGCGTCTCAGCATTGATGTTCAAAAGCTTTACATTTTCAACATCTGTCTCTTTGACTTTATCTACTGCCGTCACAATAACACTTTTAAATAATTCAATGCCAATATAGTTGATATCAGGATGAAGCTTGCCCATTCCAGCAATAAAGCTCCCTTTCCCTGTCCCAACTTCGATATGGATTGGATGATCATTTCCAAACAGCTCATGCCATTTCCCTTTATATTGCTCGGGACTTGCTAAAGCAATATGAGCATTCTCAGCTAAGTAATCATCAGCCCATGGTTTATGTCGCATTCTCAATTTGATACACCTCTATTTTCTTTACATTTTATCAAGATACCATGAAACATAAGGACCCGCAAGACAGCATCTTCTATGTCCATATAAAAAGACCAGCCCTTCGCTTGAGCTGGTCTGCCGCATGTATAAATTGGACGCTGAATGCACAGTTTAACCTCATAAATGACACGCAGGAAAGGAGCATTTGTATGGGTTTAAACCGTCAACATCAGCTTCAATTAATCAAAGATATTTTAACCGATCACCAGCTGGATTGCTGCGGGACTGTTGCAGAATATGAACAGGTGGGACGCGTGATTCAATTAATGCTGGCAAAAGAAGATCTGGATGCTGACATTCGTCAGCTGTTAACAGATATTTATGATTACAGCCAAAAGGGCACCTCTGTCAGTTCAATTGATGCACATATTGAGGAGCATCAATCACATCTGTCTGAGTGGGTCGAGAACATTCCACTGTCTTAATGGATGTTTAACCGTTTTAAGAGTGCATTTAGCTCCGCTTGCACTTCTTTTTGCGCCTTTTCATTCCCTTTTCGTTTATGCCAAACGACAAACGATACGGTTTCAGCGAGCACGTACCACGCCATACGCTTTCGCAAATTGTCCGTCAGCGGGGCGCCGTACATAGAGAGCCAGCTTTCCCAGTTCTCTTCCTCAACATAATGGTATAAAAGCGGTCCAAGATCAATTGCTGGGTCTGCAATCATCGCCCCATCCCAATCGATCAAATAAAGCTGGTTTTCATCTGTCAGCAGCCAATTATTATGATTGAGATCGCAATGACAGACGACCTTGTCCTCAAAATGGACAGCCTCCACATGCTTCTCTAAATACTGGATGGCACGCGAAATGTCTTGTGAATCAATTTGCTCGTTTAATATGGACTGTTTCAGATGCATCAGAATGGATTCTGGGTCTAGAGAGTGCTTCTCTAATCGTTTCAGCATATCGAGCAATTCTTTTGATGTATGAATTTTTCTTAGCTGCTCTGCTACAGGACGATCATTCATGTCCTTTGGCTTCAGCTCTCTGCCGCTCAGCCAGTGCTGTGCAGTAATCACATCTCCATTTTCCATCCGTTTTGTCCAGACAAGCTTCGGCACAATGCCTTCAGCTGACAAAACCGCAAGAAACGGTGACGTATTGCGTTTTAAAAATAGCTTTTGGTCATTGTGTGTTGCGAAGTACGCATCTCCCGTAGCGCCTCCAGCCGGAGAGATGTGCCATTCGCTACCTAATATTTGTCCCAACCAGTTCATATCAATTTTCAACCCATCATTTCTTAAAATATTTTAAATCTTGCTTTTTTAGTCGACAAAATTCAGCCGATTGAGGATCAATTGGCTGTTTCTTTTTTTATTTATATGATCATAAAAACAAAAAGGACAGCTATTGAGAATGAGATGCTAAACAATAGCCGTCCTATAGATTTTATCGTTACCTTCTTATACTCGTCAAGCAAAACTAAAAAATCAGGACAAGAACCTTACGAAAAAGAAGGCTTTTTTCACGGTTCTTTGACTGCGGATATACCGCAAGTTATTTAAGCACGTAATTTTAAGGATCGTTCACTTGCCTTTACAAAGACAGGCGTTGCGCCGATCACTTCTCCATCTGCGTGAAATAAGATTTTTTCATCTGCTTCTAAAAACGCTTCCTCATGCTGAAACAGGGTAACCCCCTTCATCCCAAGGTGCTTTCGAAACACCATTGCACTTAGAAACAAGAGGACTTTGAATGGATTCAAATCTGTGACAACCATCGTTTGAAAACCTGGCTGCCTTGCACTCACTTCCGGCGCTGCTTCCAGCCCTCCCCCATAATACGGGTGATTACATACGATCACAAACCACACTTGGCGAAAGACTTTCTTCTCATTTTCAATAAATAGCGCAAGATCAAAGGGCTTAAACGACCATAAAGAATGGAGAAATGACAGAGGATAGATGATAAAGCCAAGCCCCAGCCGTTTCAGCCACTTCTTCCCTCTAAAATGCACCGTTTTCCTCAGTACATGTGCGTCAAACCCCACACCGATATGATTGAGAAAGAGAACAGATTGCGGACTTTCGGCATGATCTTGAAAGGAGCCGAGAGAAAATGTTTTGGTGAGCATTCTCTTTTGCTTTCTCACTTCTTTTAGGACATCATGACGATGGATACCGAGACCCTTCGCAGCATCATTCCAATGACCAGCAGGGACAAAACTAAGCTGCACATGATCGATTTCCTTTAAGCCATTCAGTACTTCATGAATGGTGCCGTCACCGCCAATAACAATCAAGCGCTTCAGCCTGTCATCCTGCATGGCACTGATTTGTCTTGCCAAAACTTCGGCATGGCCTTCATGCTGGGTGAGAAATGATCGATAAGAGACTTCCACCTTTTGTAATTCTTTCTCTATGCTCCTCCATGTGCGGAGTCCTTTTCCATGTCCTGCTTCTGGATTAACGATAAAGTACCATTCATTCATATATTAGCTCCACTCAGGTGTCATTTTTCGTGACCTTCCATCATGCCTTTAATCGAGCCATTCCTGTCTTCTTTTGCTGTCTGATTCACCATAAGCAAGCAATGCCTTTGTCGCCTTAAATTGCTGATGCTTTGTCGGCGCCGTATTTTTCCGCTGCTTTTCAAACCACTCTTCTGCCTTCTTCTTATCGATAACCTCCATCCCATATGGAACTTCAGGTAAATCAATATAAGAGGTTCGGCTGATGAGGATTTTTTTCACAGGAAGGTCTACACCACTTTGCTGTAAGATCTTTGACACGACGGTGCCAGAGCGCAAAAGGCTTGCACAAGGATTCAAGACAGACTGTACAGCTTTCCCAGTCGCCCGTTTTTCCCAAAAACGTTCCTTCGTTCCAATATAGACGCTGTCTGGCTCGGCCTCTAAGAAGGATAAACAGATCACTTCGAGCGGCGTGATGAGTATCGGACATAATTCCATCTCAGCTTTTTGAATGAGCAGCACCGGCTTGTACATCACAAAATAAGAATCCGGAAGCTGCCTTGCAAGCATCCGCAGCTTTTCATCATACCGAATATGATGGGAAACGGTTGAAATATGTGAAATCGTCGAACTCGCCCATTTTAATTGCACTTCAAAGAGATGATCCTTAAAAAAGTGAATCAGCTTCGTTTCATCGGTAGGAACGTTTCTGAAAACCCCTTGCTCTATATCTGTCGGCTCGTTAAAAAGACTCAGGTCCCGTTCCTTTTTCATATCGGCTTCTTTTTGCTTTCTCTTTAAGGAGAATTTCTTTCTCTTTTCTTCCTCTTGTTCTGGCGCTTGTTGAAGAATTTGATCAAACGGTTGCTGCGCCTCCTCTTTTGAAGCCTTTTTTAACTCATCCCATCTTTGTTTTTTCAACCGATTGAATTGATTGATATAGTGATGCGGGTCTTGTTCATATCGTGATATATAATCTTGAATTTTGATTATTTGCGCCATCTGCTGCTCACTCCAACTTCTAGAATCATTTATGTAGTGTAAATTGTTTGATTGCGTGATAACGAGGGGTTTCTTTCGGACGTATTTCAAATAAAGTGATACGAGAAACCTCCATCACATATGGCTCTTTGCGTAATGGTGCTTGCTTTTCATAAGGATCATCCGCATTCCATTTGCGCGCAATCGTCATATGCGGATGAAACGGTCTCTTTTCAACAGGGTGTCCTGCTGACAAGACGGCTTCCTTTACCTTTTCTCTTAAATGCATGAGCGGCTCACTTTCATGAGGCTTTGCAAAAAAGACTCTTGGGCGTTCTTTCGCACCAAACTGCCCTACCTCATTCAGCTCTAGTGGAAATGCAGACGCTTCATTTGAAAGGATGTCAAGCAGGTGGATGATCTTTTTTAAACGCTCTTCTGGAATGGAGCCTAAAAAGATAAGGGTCACATGATAATCATGTGGTGCTGTCCATTTTTGAAAGAACAGTCCGCTCCTTTGATCAATGTCTTGTTTGATTTGATGCGCAAGTTGTTCAGGGATGTGAATCCCTATAAAATAATGACGGTTTTCTGACACAATATCACCTGTCCTTTTTTAACAAACTTTACGAATCCCCATTGATGATAGTATAACTAAAGAAATGCGGAATGAGAAGAAAGGGTGTCATCTGATGAAAGTTGCACAAAATATAGCGGAGCTGATTGGCGATACACCGCTTGTTAAATTACAGCGGCTTCAGCCAGAAAATGCGGCGGCTGTTTACTTAAAGCTAGAATCATTTAATCCCAGCGGAAGTGTAAAAGACCGCGCGGCTTACAATATGCTCATCGAAGCAGAAAAACAAGGGAAGCTCACAAAAGGAACAACCATTATTGAGCCTACGAGCGGGAATACAGGGATTGGTTTAGCCATGAATGCCGCCGCAAGAGGCTACAAAGCCATCCTTGTCATGCCTGATACGATGACAAAGGAAAGAATCAATATTTTGAAGGCATACGGGGCGCACGTCGTCTTAACCCCAGGAGAAGAAAAAATGCCAGGCTGTATCCGCAAGGCTGAGGAACTGGCTGCTCAAATTCCTCATAGCTTTATTCCCATGCAGTTTGACAATAGAGCGAACCCAGATGCACATAGAGGCACAACAGCAGTCGAAATTATGGAAGCTGTGAAACAACTTGGACAGCCCTTTGGAGCCTTTGTCGCAACAGCTGGAACTGGCGGTACTATTACAGGAACTGGAGAGGAATTAAAAAAGGCATTCCCTCATTTAACCATCCGTGTGGCAGAGCCTAAGGGTTCCCCTGTCTTATCTGGCGGGAAACCTGGGAAGCATAAACTCGTTGGCACAAGCCCAGGATTTATCCCCCATATTTTAAACGAGCACGTCTATGATGACATCGTGCAAGTAAGTGACGAAGATGCTTATCAGATCACACGGCAGCTTGCTAAGCTTGAAGGAATTTTAGTAGGCCCATCCTCTGGGGCGGCTTGCTATGCAGCCATTGAAACAGCCAAGCAATTGCCGGCAGATCAAATTGTGATCTGTATGACAGCAGATACGGGCGAACGATACTTATCAAGTGATGTTTTTCAAGATTAAAAAAGGAACAGGGCAATGAATCCCTGTTCCTTTTTCTTCATTTCACGGTTAAGATATTTTGACTGATTTCACCTCAGCCTGTTCCCCTCTGATCAGTAAAGCCTGTTCATCAGTAAGCGGACATAAATCGAGCGTCTGCTGATACTTCTCTGTGATTTGCTGCGCAGCCTCGCCTAAATAGGCATTATGCATATGCGGTACTGGATAGCAGCTTATTTCATTGACACCTTGAAATGATGAAAGCTCCGGCGCCTTCTTTTGATCATCCATCAGGGAGATATATTCAATGCTTGGCGCCATGATGATACTCCCCGCAGATTCTCCGATGTACAGCTTGCCGTTGTTGATTTCTTCTTTCAACACGTCATCGAGACGATGCTTTCTTAACTCCTGCAATAAATAAAAAGTGTTGCCTCCTGAAACGTACATCACATCATTTTGTTTAATTATCTGCGCGATCTCTTCAGCAGACTGTTCATCTATCTGCACAGTCTCAATTTGCATCCCTAATTGCTGAAAGGCTTCCTTCGCTGCCTTTACATAGTGCGTGACTTCTTCTACAGCACTTGCCGTTGGAATGAAAGTCACGCGCTTCCCTTTTAAAGATTCACCCGCAAAGTCAGATAAGAGAGAATAGCTGTCTTTGAATGAAGAGCATAAGAACATTTTTTTCACTTTGAATCCCCTCTTCTCTTTTCCAATTTCTATTTTGCTAATTCATACATGGCTTGTGCATAAAGAGCTGTTGCTCTCAGCAAGTCATCAATTTCAATATATTCATCCTTTTGATGGGCGCAGTCTGGTCTGCCAGGAAATAAAGGTCCGAAGGCAACGCCTGCTTCTAAAGATCTCGCATACGTTCCTCCCCCAATGGCAATAAGGGTTGCAGGATCTCCCGTTTGTTCCTCATATACCCGCTGCAAGGTTTTCACAAGCGGATGATCTTTTGAGACGTGATGCGGAGGACTGTCTTCGAATTTTAGAAGAGCCGCACCTTTGATGCTTTCAATTCCTTTTTTGACGTCCTTGCCGTCTGCTGTCACTGGATAGCGGACATTTAACCCTAGCTTTGCTTCCTCATTCTGTTTATAGCGGATTGTCCCAACATTCAACGTCAAATCTCCACTAATCTCATCTTTGCAAGCAATTCCCAGCTTTTGTCCTCTTGTATCCTGATCAAATAAAGCGTTGATTTGGGAAGTAAAGGCAAGTCCCTGCTCATCTAATTCGTGTCCGCATAAGAAATTCGCCATATGAATGCCCGCATTTGTCCCATGCGCCGGCTCCATGGCATGAACAGATACCCCTTTTAATGTAAAATGCAGTCCATCCGCTGCGCTTTTTACCTCACCAGATAATTGATGATCAGCAAGATAGGCTTCGAAAGCTGTTTTTATTAATTCAGCATCGTGTTCCTGTGCACAAGTCACAGTAGCAGCTGCCTCATCTGGCACCATATTGAGCCTCATACCCGATGTAAATTGCTTTAGCGTATAGCGCTGATGATTCGCTGTTTGTTGATATGTAAATGACAGGGTGGCATCAATAATCCCTTTTTCCGCATGAATAATCGGAAAATCGGCGTCTGGTGCAAATCCGATTTGCGGCATCGCCTCATGCTTGAAATAATGGTCCACACAGCGCCAATCGCTTTCTTCATCTGTTCCAATGATCATTCGAATTTTTTTCGACAGCTGCAGACCAGTATCTTTTAAGATCTTCAGCGCATAAAATGCCGCCATGGTTGGGCCTTTGTCATCAATAGCCCCGCGTGCAAAGATTTTATTTTCTCTGATGTCAGCTGAAAATGGCGGGGTTGTCCAGCCGTCGCCAGCAGGCACCACATCCACATGACACAGCACACCTACAATGTCTTCGCCTTCCCCGTATTCAATATGACCTGCATAGCCGTCGACATTCTTGACTGTGAAGCCTTCGTCTTCCCCTTTTTTCAGCATATACTTGAGGGCATCATCGACTTTTTCACCAAATGGCTTTCCTTCTTTGCCGCCTTCTTCATCAAGGACACTTTCAATTTGTAAAAAAGATTGTGTGTCCTGAATCAAGTCGTCTTTTTTTCGTATTACTTCAGCTTCCCAATTCATTTTTCCATTCCTCCTTGAAAAAAGGTTGCAATCCACCCTTAAAACGAATATTATATTAATTGTTTTGTAATAATGTTCGTAAATGGAGGATTTTATGTTTCAGTTAAAAGAAAATCAAACCAACATAAAGAAAGAAATCATCGCTGGTATGACGACATTCTTTACCATGGTCTATATTGTTGCCGTCAACCCGGGAATTCTTTCAAAAGCAGGTATTCCTTTTGACCAAGTCTTTACTGCAACAATCATCGCTGCTGTTGTCGGTACGCTCTGGATGGCACTATTTGCAAATTATCCGATTGCCATTGCACCAGGCATGGGGCTAAATGTCTATTTCACCTTTACCGTTGTCGGCGGTGGCGGCATCAGCTATCAAACAGCGTTTAGTGCGGTATTTGTTGCTGGTATACTCTTTATTATTTTATCGTTAACATCCCTTAGAAAACAACTGATTCAAGCCATTCCAGATAATTTAAAGTACGGTATTACAGCAGGAATCGGGCTTTTCATTGCATTTATCGGCCTCCGTCAGTCTGGGATCATCGCTGCTGATCCAGAAAACCTTGTGAAGCTTGGCAATTTAAGCTCGCCTGTTGTCATTTTAACGCTTGTTGGCTTAATGATTTCGGTTATTTTAATGGTTCTTCAAATAAATGGTGCACTGTTTATCGGCATGTTAGCGACCACATTGATTGCGCTCGCAACCGGCCAGCTTCATTTCCCTAAAACACTGATGGACATCCCTGCACTGCCTGAAGGCATGCTGATTACAAATCCAATCGCTGCCTTTGGTGACGTGTTCTCTCATCATTTGTATGCTGTCGTCTTCTCCTTCTTACTGGTGACGATTTTTGATACAACAGGCACGATGATCGGCGTTGCCGAACAAGCGGGATTAATGAAAAATGGCCAGCTGCCAAAAGTGCGCAGAGCCCTGCTCGCTGACTCTGCTGCAACGACGGTTGGTTCTATGTTTGGTACAAGCCCAACCACTGCTTATATTGAATCATCATCAGGAGTAGCTGCTGGCGGAAGAACTGGGCTGACGTCTTTAACGGTCGCTGCACTGTTTATTGTGGCATTATTTTTTTGCCCGCTCGTTCAAGCTATTTCTTCTTTACCATCGATCACATCACCTGTTTTAATCATTGTTGGCTGCTTGATGATGAACTCGGTGTCACGCATTCGCTGGAACGAACTAGATGAGGCATTCCCTGCTTTCCTTGTTATTCTTTCGATGCCGCTGACTTCTAGTATCTCTACAGGAATTTCACTTGGATTTATTTCATATCCGCTTGTGAAATTGGCAAAAGGGAAATGGAGAGAAGTACATGTGCTTGTTCTCATCTTTGCGGTCTTATTTTTCATTCAGCTCTTTTTCTTAGAAGGATAACAGAAACAAAAAAGGCACATCCTCACATGGAATGTGCCTTTTTGCCTTCACTGAATTTTTTATTTTGTAAATTTTCTGTGTTTATTTTTCGGAATTTGAAAATGCCAGCTCCAATCGTATCCCTTATCATTATTGGGTTGTAACCGGATTCAAATCATGATATATACCATATTTTATTTCATGAAGACAAGTTTAAAAACACGTAAAGTTGACTTTTTGGTGGAACTAGATGCATAATAACGTGTATAATAGAATAAAACATTAAGAAACACGAACATTTACCATTGTTGCTTGTCCTTATTTTGCAGTTTTAGTGTAGTAAGTTGTGGTTAGTCAAGTCCATCCGATCTTATTGATAGGGAGTGGTTTTTTGAAACCTTCAACAAACCGTATGATGACTCGAATCAAATCAGTCTATATGTTCATTCAAGAGAAAGGTCTTGTGACGACACAAGAGCTGGTTGATGAATTCGGGATCACACCTAGAACCATTCAAAGAGACTTAAACGTGCTTGCCTATAACGATCTTGTTCATAGTCCAAGCAGAGGCAAATGGGAAACAACGAGAAAAAAAGTAAAAATATCATCTTAAGCGTATAATGAATTGTCCATATAACAAAAAGAACCGGCGATATGCCGGTTCTTTTCTTTTGCAAATTGTTGACGAAGGGCTAAAATGATTTTTATTTTAGCCCTTTGTCTTCTTTACAGCGTGATAGAAAACCTTTGAAGTCTAGGAAGAACGAGCACTGGCGCGGAGCGAATTTAACATTCGTGAGCACCAGCGCGCAGGACTGACAAAGAATGCGAGGGTTTGTCTACACGCTGAAGAACCGGCGATATGCCGGTTCTTTTCTTTTGTTCTTATGTTATTCACGATTCATTAAGCTGTCTAATTCTTCATCCGTCAATTCACGGTACTCTCCGGGTGCTAGTTCTTCATCTAAAGAGACAGCCCCCATCGAGAGCCTTTTTAAAAAGATCACTTCATTTCCCACCGCTTGCGCCATTAGCTTCACTTGATGGTACTTCCCTTCAGTAATCGTCAAACGGATGCGTGTATCTTCCTCTTCATTTGCATCTACTTCCACCTTTGCCGGCTTCGTGTGATAATCATCTAAGATGACAACGCCCTCTTCAAGACGCTTAATGTCTTGATCTCCTAAAGGATATTTCAAATGAACTTCATACGTTTTTGGCACATGCTTTTTTGGAGAAAGTAATTGATGAGCAAGCTGTCCATCATTTGTGAGGAGAAGGAGACCGACCGTATCCTTATCCAGTCTCCCCACAGGGAATGGCTCCCTTGCGATATCCTCCGGCTCAAGTAAATCGACAACCGTTTCATCCCGCAGATCTTCAGTCGCCGAGATCACCCCGTCTGGCTTGTTCATCATTAAGTAAATGAATTCTTTATATTCTACACGCTCTCCGTGTACGAGTACTTCATCATTTGATGGATCAACATGATCTTTCACCTGCTTTGCCACTTCTCCATTCACTGTGACCGCCCGGGCTTTGACAAGCTTTTTCACATCTTTTCTTGAACCAAAGCCGCTGTTAGCAAGTAATTTATCAAGCCTCATGAATATCTACCTCTTCTTAACTCTTTTTTCTTAAAAATTTCGGCATACGGCTGCCAAGTACACGCTCTAGTAATCCCACCTTATAAGACAAGTACATATACACACCGCCGCCAGTGATCATGGAAATCAAAATGACGATACCCGCTTGTAAAATTCCGTCTTCATAAGAAATTACTTGGTTCACAAGCTGACTTGTCAAATATGCCACGACAGCCATGATCGCCGTTAAAATACCAATGAGAATAAAACGTTTGAAAATTCTGCGGAACGAATAGCCGGCATGGCGTTTAATCATGATAAACATATACAAGATGGACGCACTGTAGCCTAATGCTGTTGCCAATACAGAACCATTTCCTTGCAGCCAGCTGATCAGCGGGATGTTCAGAACCGTTTTAATAATGATCCCTAACAAAAGACTGACGATCGCAAATTTTTGTTTGTTGATCCCTTGCAGAATCGCTGCATTGATGGTGAATAAAGAAAACAATAATGCAACAGGTGCATACCAGAACAAAATGGAGATCCCAATCTCAGGATGAACAGACGGATAGAAAAACCAATAAGCCGGTCCAGCCAATGCCGAGATACCAAATGAAGCAGGCAGCACGAAAAATAAAATGACTTGCATCGTCTGATCAATTTGTCTATTGAGCAGCTTGTAATTACGTGCTGTAAATAATTCCGTAATCGTCGGAATCAATGTTAAGCCAAACGCTGTGGCAAGTGACACAGGAATCATCACGACCTTCGGTAAATATAACGTCACAATGGACAATACCGCTGTACTAATATCCTGATGTCCGGATGCAATCATCGCTCTGTTAATTGTGTTTGTATCGATATAAGAATAAATTGGAATCGCAAGTCCAACAAATACATACGGCGCCGCATAGCTAAACAGCTCTGTAAACATTTGCTTATAAGATAAATCAGAGTGAGCGCCTGTATTCGGCTGCATGGCCAAGAGCCGGTCCTTCCGCTTCAGCCAATATAAATAAAGCGTGAATAAACCGCCAAATGCACCGATCAGAGCCGCAAATGTTGCATATCCGACAGCAATGACAAGCCCGCCGTCAAGCACCTTTAAAATAATAAACGTCGCCGTTAATAGGAAGATGATTCTGACAAGCTGTTCAATCACTTGGGAAACAGCTGTCGGTCCCATCATGGAGTGTCCTTGGAAGAACCCGCGTACAAGACTCATGATCGGTACAACCAAAAGACCTAAGCTGACCATTCGAATCACATATACTACTTGATCGACAGTCAAACCGCCTGTTTCATTTGATCCGCCAAGCTGAATCTTGGCAAAAATCGGTGCGGACAAATATAAAATAGAAAAGGCGATCATCCCGGTGACAAGCATGACCGACATACCCGCCCTGAACATTTTTCTTGTTGTCTCATAATCGCCGATCGCATTATATTTGGAAACAAATTTTGATACCGCTGTTGGAAAACCAAGCGTAGCGATACTTAAAAAGATCGTATACTGATTGTATCCATATTGGAATAGCGCACCACCAGTAGCTCCAACCATTGCGCTAAATGGAATTAAATAAATCATACCAAGAATTCGAGAGAGATACGTCCCTATCGTTAAAACCAACGTACCACGAAGCAGTTTATTAGACATGCGCTTAACCACCATTTTTCTAATGAATATTCAACTTAACTATTTTACCACATCAATTCAATACACAGGTAACAAATCCAATACGGAAGTCACAAAACCAATCAATTCATATTTCAGCCTTCCCTAATCTTCGTTATAATAGAAAAATGACTGAAAGTAGAAAGAGGAATGTAACATGAAACATTATGATGTCATTGTCATTGGCGGCGGACCTTCTGGGCTGATGGCCGCGATTGCATCAGCAGAGCACGGTGCGACTGTTCTGTTAATTGACAAAGGAAACAAACTTGGCAGAAAGCTGGCCATTTCTGGCGGCGGACGCTGTAACGTCACCAATCGCCTTCCAGTAGAAGAAATCATCAAACATATTCCCGGAAACGGCCGTTTTCTATATAGTGCATTTTCTGAGTTCAACAACGAGGATATTATTTCGTTTTTTGAAAACCTTGGCATTGAACTAAAAGAAGAAGACCATGGACGTATGTTCCCTGTCTCAAACAAAGCACAATCTGTTGTGGATGCCCTTCTAGCCAGGCTCCGAGCCCTCAATGTCACCATTCGAACGAACGAAAAAATTAAAACAGTTCTGTATCAAGACGGACAAGCAGCTGGAATTGTTACAAATAATGATGAAAAAATTTCAAGTAAGTCTGTCGTCATTGCTGTCGGTGGAAAAAGTGTGCCGCATACCGGCTCTACTGGTGACGGCTATGCATGGGCAGAAGCAGCCGGTCATACCATTACAGAGCTCTTCCCAACAGAGGTACCGGTCACATCCGATGAACGATTTATTAAAGAAAAAGTGCTTCAAGGTCTTTCTTTAAGAAGTGTGGCTGTCAGTGTTTTAAATAAAAAAGGGAAACCCGTCGTCACACATGTCATGGATATGATTTTTACTCACTTTGGTTTATCAGGTCCAGCTGTTCTTAGATGCAGCGGATTTGTTGTGAAGGAATTGAAAAAACAACCGACAGTCCGCCTGCAAATAGACTTATATCCGAAGCTGAATGACGAGGAGCTGTTCCAGAAGCTTCATCGTGACCTTAAAGATGAACCGAAGAAAGCCATTAAAAATGTCCTCAAGTCTTGGATGCAAGAACGCTATTTATTGTTTCTGTTAGAACGGAACGGGATTGATCCACAAGACACATTCTCTGGTCTAGCCAAGGATAAACTGCGTGCATTTGCCCATGATTGCAAACATTTTATTGTGCATGCAAATGGTACGCTATCCTTGGACAAAGCATTTGTGACAGGAGGCGGCGTTTCTGTGAAGGAAATTGAACCGAAGAAAATGGCGTCTAAAAAAATGCCAGGTCTTTATTTCTGTGGAGAAATTTTAGACATCCATGGCTACACAGGCGGCTACAATATCACATCAGCACTTGTGACAGGCAGGCTTGCCGGCATGAATGCTGCACTAGAAGCAAAGGAGAGAGATCAATGATCAGACGTGCATTACCGATTGTTCTTGCGGTCGTTATCAGTTTGACAGCCGCTGTTTTCTTGAAGCTGTCCATTACCCCGTTAAAAGTCGCCATTGTTTTGGCGTTTACCATTTTCGCCGTATGTTTAAAAGAATATGTCTACCGTCTTCGCAAACGGATTGAGGAAAAATCGTCTTCCCATATCGATAGTTGATAAATGGAAGCAAAACATGTTACGGTAAAGTAGAGGTCGAGTGAGAAGCTCGCCTCTTTTTGTTTGAAATAAGTTGAGTTAGGGGATATTAAGCGAAGTCCTCTGCTTAAACGTGTAGAACAACAGGAGAGTGAGATGGTGTGAAAAACGTATCAAGTGTATTTTGGATTGTGATTGCGATCACATTTGTTGCCGTGATGTGGGGAGCGTTTTCTCCAGACACATTGCAAAATGTCACAGATCAAATTCAAACATACATTACAAATGACTTTGGCTGGTATTACTTGTTAGTGGTATCACTGCTTGTCGGCTTTTGTCTATTCTTTATCTTCAGCCCAATCGGTAAGATTACGCTAGGAAAACCGGGGGAAGAGCCTGAATTTGGTTTATTTTCTTGGTTTGCTATGCTATTTAGTGCCGGTATGGGAATTGGTCTTGTTTTTTACGGAGCAGCTGAACCGATCAGCCACTATGCTATTCAGTCACCAACAGGGGAGACTGAAACTGCGCAGGCCTTCCGCGATTCCCTTCGCTATACATTTTTCCACTGGGGGCTTCATGCATGGGCTATTTATGCCATTGTTGCACTTTGCATTGCTTACTTTAAATTTAGAAAAGATGCACCTGGTTTAATCAGTGCAACACTACAGCCCGTTTTAGGAAATAAAATTCACGGATGGATCGGTAAAACCATCGATTGTATTGCGGTATTTGCAACCGTGGTTGGTGTTGCAACAAGCCTAGGATTAGGTGCGGCACAAATAAATGGTGGATTGAATTATCTTTTTCATATTCCAATTGCCTTTAGCACACAATTGATCATTATTATCATTGTGACGGTGCTTTTCCTTGCATCTGCTTTAAGCGGGATTGGAAAAGGCATTAAATACTTAAGTAATATCAATATGGTATTAGCAGCTGTTCTGATGTTTTTCTTACTTTTGGCAGGTCCAACTGTTTTTATCTTAAATTCATTTACTGACTCGATTGGGCAATACTTATCCAATATCGTTCAAATGAGCTTCCGTCTATCTCCAAATGATCCTGAAAAGAGAGAGTGGATTAATGGATGGACGATCTTTTATTGGGCTTGGTGGATTTCTTGGGCTCCATTTGTCGGGATCTTTATCGCTAGAGTGTCACGCGGACGAACGATTCGGGAATTTTTAGTGGGTGTCTTAGTCGCTCCCTCTATCCTAGTCTTCCTATGGTTCTCGATTTTCGGTGTATCTGCGATGGACTTACAGCAAAAGAATATTGTCGATGTTGCAGGTCTTTCAACTGAAACGATGCTCTTCGGTGTACTGAATGAATATCCGCTGGCGATGATTACATCGATTCTAGCACTCATTTTAATCGCCGTATTCTTTATTACATCGGCTGATTCAGCTACATTTGTGCTTGGAATGCAGACAACCTACGGATCATTGAACCCTTCTGGCAGTGTCAAAGTCAGCTGGGGCATTATCCAATCGGCTGTTGCTGCTGTGCTTTTATTTTCAGGGGGACTTGAAGCCTTGCAAAATACAGCCAAGCTCGCAGCCTTACCGTTCTCCGTTGTCATCATATTGATGATTGTCTCGCTGTATAAATCACTAAATGATGAACGAAGAATCATCAAACAAACCAATCAAGTCAATAAACCACGAAGTCCAAGAGTAAAAAAAGCATAATCGCAAGCGAGAAAAAGCCGTTCCTTATTCGAACGGCTTTTTTCTATATATACAATTTAAGATTGTCGCGAGCTTAAGGATTCCTTTAAAATAGTGATGAATCATCACTTTCTACATAATGGAGGTTTATATGACGTTACCTACGTTCAAGTACAACCCAGATCCAGTTTCATTAAACGTAATTAAAAAAGAGCATACGACATGTCCTGTTTGTGAGAAAGAAAGAGATTTTGCGCAATCGTTCAGTATGTCGGCTGGAAAGAGATTGAACATCTAGAGGAAGAACTCGCCGAGGATATCGAAGACATTTGCAGCGGAGAAGGATTAACAAAAGAGAACTTAAAGAAATGGCTCGTCAACGGAGGAGACTTACAAGGCTACCTTTTTCAATGTGTTCACTGCAACAAGCACCGGTTATATATTGACGCCAGCTAACCAAGGAAAAAGGACCCTTCAAGCAGGTCCTTTTTTGATGCCGTCTATTTTTTATATAAAATGAGTGCAGAAAAACAGTAGAGCTGTTCCCCTCCCTGCTCACAGATCACCGCTACATTGTACTTGATGTCAATGATTTGGTCGTCATCCATTCCTTTTAAAAAATGATTAATTTCGCTCTGCAAATCTTTCTCATGCTCTTCATCAAATACAGCTACCTTTAGCACCTATGCCACTCTCCCTTCTCTCGCTACTCTATCTTTATGCACATAGAGAGAGGCATATGAACAAAAAAACCTTTCATCGTTAAGATGAAAGGCCTTCTATTACAGCTTCGGTTTTGTTTCTCCTGTCCAAGCCAGCATCCCGCCAACGACATTTGTCGCTTGGTAGCCTTGATCTTCTAGGTAATAGCAGACATTTTCACTACGTTTACCAGAGCGGCAAATAATATAATATTCCTGCGTTTGATCGAATGCATCCAGCTTCTCAGGGATATCGCCCATTCGAATGTGAATAGCTTCCGGGATCATCCCTTCTGCTACCTCTTCATCCTCACGTACATCGACAAGCTGAATGGCATCTTCCTGCTCCAGCTTTTGTTTTAATTCTTCTATTGAAATTTCTTTCACTGACACGACTCTCATCTCTCCTTTTCATTACGGTGACACCATTATAGCAAATGATTCACTTCACTGCGTATTCACCCGTTTCGATTGAAGGAAAGACGGCAACCGCTTTTTCACTTCGGCTGTCTCGTGCTCAATTTCAAACTCTACCTTTTTAAAGACTTGATAGGCCAGCCACATATGACCGTAGGCGAGTATGCTCACACTAAAAAACGGCACGATTCCCGGTAAATAAGCAAACAGAACAAACAGCACAGCCGAGAAAACAAGCATAGAGAGTGTATATTGCAAGTATGAGATACCAAGCAGAAGAGAGAATTTCAGATAGAGACGTTTTTTCCAATCGTAATGAGCAAGCAGCGGAAAAATATAAAATAAGCTCACAATAAACAGAAAACCGAAAATATATATAGCAAAGCGAAGCACATGTAAGAGCCAGCTCGTCGGATAAATATAAGCAAGGTCGACATAAATAATCGTTCCAATGATGAATAACACCACTCCAATGATGTTAGAGCGTACAAACTCCTCCCTGAATACCTTCCAAAAAGTGCGGAATACATTGACTTGCTCATGACCTTGAATCCACTTTCTCATCACGGAAAATAACGCAGTGGTCGCGGGCATCAAGCCAAAAACGCCAAGCCCTAGAATGGTGAACAAAAGCCATAACAAATTCGTATAGGCGAGTCTCATCACCCACTCACACATCCTCAGCATTCTGCTCATTGAACCGTCATGATCCATCTCTTTCCCCTCCTCTCTTTCTCTTTACACCGTCTCTTTATGAAACAATTCATCGATTTCAATTGGGCGTTTTTCTGTGACAGAGCGCCACATGCCTTCCCCAAGAGCAATCGAATAAGCTCCTGCCTCTGCTCCTGCTAAGATGTCATAGTGAATCAATGGATCTTTTCCTATAAATAAATCAGCCAATAGCAGAGGATCTCCGCCGCCATGTCCGCCTGGTAGCTTTACAACTTCAATCGTCTCCTTTGATCCAAACATCGGGTAATAAGAAATTGTTTGTTCTGGGAATTGAAATGGAATTCTTGATGGCACATGAAACTCATTTGTTTCAATACGCCCCTTCGTCCCATTAATGGCCAGACGATAGCCTTCATATGGGGCTGAGAATTGAATCGAATAGCTGAGCAGAGCCCCTTGATCATAAGCGACTGACGCCACATATGTATCCTCAATATCTATTTCCTGATCAAAAATGCAGGCATCCGGGCGATAGTTTGAGTACTGCTGCGTTTGCTCCTGACCGGATTCAATATGGTCGTCCTCCACCTTCGAGCGCTCAACCCGCGGATTCCACCTTGCTTCATAGTGACATATATCCTTCACATGACATGTTCCACAAAATCTATTTTCCTCCCCCTGCAAGGGATTCCAAGGGCTTTCGCTGCCGTAATAGTTCAGCGCCCCGTAGGCAAATACTTGTTTCGGCTTTTGATCAATCCACCAGTTGACCAGATCAAAATGATGCGTCGACTTATGAATGGACAGTCCGCCAGAAAATTGACGTGTACGGTTCCACCTTTTGAAATAACTAGCACCATGATACGTATCAATAAGCCAGCTCAGTTCAACAGATGTGACCCTTCCAATTTTCCCGTCTAGAATCAGTTCTTTTACCTTTCGATGGAAAGGATTGTAGCGATAATTAAAGGTGACCGTGACCTTCCCTTTACTTTCTGCCTCTTTTTCCATCACTTTTTTGGCGTCTTTTGCTGTTGTCACCATCGGCTTTTCGGTGATGACATCTAGATCATGGTCAAGTGCCTGCATGATATATGTGACATGTGTGTCATCCCTGCCTGCCACAATGACGATATCTGGTTTTGTTTCTTTGACCATCTGATCAAATGCATCTTCATGAAAAAACGAAACGCCCCGGAGTGATGGAAAACGCTCCTGACAAAGTGTATACCGCTGAAGATCTATATCTAGGAGCCCTGTAATCCGATAATGCTCATTGAAATCCTCTGTGAGCGGTTGAATAAACATATTGAACGCACGATGGCTCAGCCCGCAAATCACGACCCGTTTCACATTCCCCACCTCATTTTCTATTGGTTTTCACGAAGCTGTTTCATAAGAGACAGTGCCTCTTCCGTCTTGTCAGCATACACGGGAATGAAAGCGACCATATCTCGGTGTAATTGAAAGGGATAGCCGTTGAGTTTTTTCTTTCCTTTATTGATTTGAACTGCATAATCGACCGTTTTCCCTGTTTTTTTGTCCTCGACCGTATATGGTCCTGCTGCTTGATCGCCTATTTTCATCTCTTCCAGCAGCTGAAAACTTTCAGGATCATCATACGTTCTAAACATTTCTTCTGGAACAAGCATCACGTCCCCCTCTTTTGAGGTAATTTCAACAAGAAGCTTTTCAGGAATCGCCGGAAAGATGTGAACGCTATAAGTCTCTTGTTCCGGCTGAAAAGCCTTCTCCACTAATTGATCTTTCATTCCCTTTGACATATCAGAAAAAATCAGGACATCGATCCCGTTTGTTTTCCCCTGACAAGCAGATAAACAAATGGCAGCGATGAAACTGATGAGCCATACGGCGGCTCTTTTTTGCCTCCTCATGCCTTTTGAAAAACAGACAGCTTTTCTAGCTCAGTTAACGCCATAATAAAAGCGCCTGCCCCGTGCAAGTCATTTGTGCTACGCTCTCTTCCAACGTAGTAATCATAAAATCCCGCAGATGTTCCGATACAAATATCATGGATGGTAAAATCACCATTTTCTTTCTCAGCCGTCTTATGCTGAATCAAGCCTTGATATGCTCTGACCACATGATCAACATAACGGGGGCTCACATACCCTTCATTCATGGCCTTTGCCATGGCGTACATGAATAAACACGACCCCGAGCTTTCAAGCCAATTGTCACTGTGATTTCCTTTATCAATGATTTGATGCCAGAGACCTGTCTTTTGATCCTGGTACTTTGCCACACTTTCCAGCATGTCTGTCAGCGTTTCCTTCCACACCTTCCGCCTTTCATGCTGCCCTGGCAGATCCTCGATCATATCTGCTAATGCAAGGACATACCAGCCAAACGATCTTGCCCAAAACTCTGGGGAACAGCCGGTCTTTTGATCAGCCCATGGCATCGTTTTTCGTTCATCCCACGCGTGATAATACAGACCTGTTTGTTCATCTTTTGTATGTTTTCTCATGAGATGCTCTTGATGGATGACCATATCCACTAGTGACTCTTCACCTTTAAGCTGAGCATACTTTAAGGCAAAAGGACCGCCCATGTAGAGACCATCGAGCCACATTTGATAAGCATAATTGTCTTTATGCCAAAATCCGCCCTCAGACGTGCGGTTTAGCGTACGATAAAGTCCGCGCAGCTTCTCCGCCGCCAGCACATACCGCTTCTCTCTCGTTCGTTCGTAAAGAGGGAATAAAATGAGTCCTGCTTGAATCGCATCAAGCTCATCCCTGCGAAATAATAAATTTCCGTACTCATCAATGAGTGAGTCCGCATAGTTTTTCACATAATCGAAATACGCCTCGTTCCCTGTTGCCTCATATAGCTTCATGACGCCGCAAAGGAAAACCCCTTGATGATAATGCCATCTTCCAGCTGGTGGCAGCTCAATCGGTGTATACGCTTTCATAATGGTTTGTGCTAATTTCTCTGCATGCTCAAGCGGTGATCCCTTTTCAATCGATAAAGTCATTCTTCCTCATCTCCCTTTTTAATAAATACCTTCTTCCCCAAATTTCTTCGCTAAACGGTTTGCCAGCATGACCAAAATAAGTCCAACGGCTGCTTTAAATAAACCAACAGCGGTACTATAGCTGAATTGTCCTTGCTTAAGACCTGCTGTATAAACGTACGTATCAAAAATCTCTGCTACTTCCCGGTTCGTTGCGTTCAGTAATAGATAGACATGCTCAAAGCCAAGCTCAAGCGTATCACCGATTTTTAAAATAAGCAGAACCACAATGACACTTTTAATGGCAGGAAGTGTGATGTGCCACATTTGTCTCAGTCTCCCGGCCCCATCCATTTTTGCTGCTTCATATAGCTGCGGATCTACCGCTGTAATCGCCGCAAGGTAAATGATTGTTGACCATCCTGCTTCCCGCCAGATTACCTGTAAAATGTACATCGGTCTAAACCATTCCTGACTAAGAAGGAAATTAATCTTTTCTCCTCCAAAGAAAGCAATCAATTCATTCATTAACCCGCCATCTACTGTTAACAAAACAAAAGATAAGGACACGACAATCACCCATGACATGAAGTGAGGGATATAAATCATCGTCTGTACAAATTTCTTAAACAATGCCAATCTCACTTCATTTAAAAGAAGAGCTAATAAGATCGGAATTGGAAAGAAAATCACGACATTCATGGCAAATAAAATCAGCGTATTTTTTAATAAGATGAAAAATGTTGGTTCTGTAAACAATCGAATAAAGTGTTTGAAGCCAACCCACTCACTGCCAAGAATGCCGAGAAACGGCTGGTAATCTTGAAAGGCAATGATGAGCCCCCACATTGGCACATATTTAAAAACAATAAAATAAATGAGCCCCGGCAAAATCATTAAATACAAAAATTTTTGACTTAGCAATTGATTAAGTAAGCGCTTTCTTTTTTCACTTTTCAAAGCTGCCGCAGGCACACCCTTGGCAGTGACATCCTCTGTTTTCATTAATAAAGCCTCCCCTCATGCTCATGCATGTGTTAACTGTATCTTAAGGATGAAAAATCCGTCTACAATCATATCAACAGATCATATTTTCATAGGTGATGCTACTCAAAACGTTACATAAAACATAAGAAAATGATCCTAATCTCAGAAAATGATTATTGACAAACCTACCAGATTTTTGGATTAATAAATTAAGGGGAAAAGATTGTTTCGTTTGAAATGGGGGGTTTTATGAAAAGAAGGCAGTATAAATTTTATTACAAGCTTGTGACGTTTTTTTTCATACTTAGTACGATTCCTGTTATCATTGTCGGCATTTTTTCTTATCAGCATTCGCAAAAAACAGCACTTGAAAATATCTCAAATGAAAAGCTCGACAGCGTTAAACAAACGCAATCCAATATTGAGCATATTTTAAAAACTGTTGATCATTCTCTCACTCACTATGTCAGTTCGCCGCCTCTCCTTCAAACACTGGCAGAACCTTTAAATCCAGACCAATTCCAGCTTTATAATCAAGTACAGCAGGAACTGAATTACCTGCAAACCTTCGACACCGATCTTTCCAATATTACACTCGTCAGTAAAATGGAAGACTGGTACATGAACAATTCAGGGCTTTATCATGTCACAAGCGAAGACCAAGAAAAAGCGCTGACCTCTTACCTCAATATACCAAGTCACTCCAGCTGGGCACTTGAAGAGAATAATCCACTTGTTGCGACAAAAGAAGGAAAAGCATCCTTTTGTAAGTACAATGTGAATTTAATCAAACAACTGCCTATGAACAGCGTTCAAAAAAAGGGAATCGCTGTCGCCAGCATTCCAAGCTGCGTCATTGCTGATAACATGCCTGACTTCTCTCAATCAGATAGTATGTTTGTGATCGATACAAACGGAAAAGTGCTGCTACATAATCGCAAAGAACAAATTGGTGAATCGCTGAAACATCAAGATATCGTCAAACATGTGCTCTCACTTGAAAAACGATCAGGGCAATTTGATATGAAGATCGACGAACTCAACTATCAAATCACATTTCAAAAATCAGATTATAATGAATGGACGTACCTATCCTTTGTTTCTATTCCAGAACTTAAGCAGCAAACGAAATCAATCGGGTGGATTACCTTTATTATCTGCACTATTTTGTTAGCGCTTTCATTACTATTTTCATGGTTCGGTTCTAGACACTTTTATAAACCAATCCGCTTATTATACGAGTCATTTGCACGCAATGAATCATTTTTGCAAAAACAGCCTTTTCAAAATGAATTTGAGTTGATTGAATCGAGTATTAAACAAATGAAAGATCAAAACAATGATTTAGAGGAACGGATTGAGCAGCAAGTGACACACTTACAGCAATACTTTATGGTACGGCTGCTGCTTGGAAAGCTGACAGATGAAGAAGTTAACAACCGGTTCCAAAGCTTAGGCTTTCCTCAGGGCTGGTCTCATTTGTCCATGCTTGTGACCCAAATCGATACATTAAAAGGAACACCTTATGAAAAAAAAGATGCTGACTTGCTTTTATTTGCGATCAATGGACTGATCGAGCAGATTATTCCGCAAGAGGAGCACCTTCAGCCAACCGTTGTCAATCAGCATCAAACGACGATTATCCTCAACCACTCAAAGTCAGAAGAGTTTACTGAATATTTAAACCAATTAGCAGAAACCATTCAGCAGCGTATCGAGGAAGAGCTTGGTTTATCGATCAGCATCGGAATCAGCCGCCAGTTTAAAGAACTCACGATGGCAAAACATGCTTACATTGAAGGAAAAGAAGCCTTAAAATACAGACTCAAAGCAGAGAAAAAGTCCATTATCTTATATGAGCATATTCAGCAAGGAAAGACGTTCAAAACCCATTTTCCAAAGCAGCTGCAACATGATTTATTTGATGCGATGAAAGCTGGCGATCAAGGCAAGGCGGATCACTATTTACATGTGCTCCTGCAATCCATTTTTTCTAAAAATGCAGGACCGCACGAATACCATATCGCCCTCGCTCGTTTTTTAAACAATTTAATTGAGCTAATGCATTTGCTGGGCATTGAATTATTTGAAGTCGAAGATAACAAAATGCTCTATGATACGATTTTTGAATTTAAAACCTTTGAAGATACAGAAGCATGGCTGAAACATGAAATCATTCGGCCAATTATTGACCAACTTGCTGCACGTGAAGACTCACAATACAAAAACATCTCAGAAAAAATCATTCATATTATTCATCAAGAATTCGACTCAGATCTCACATTGGATGAAATCGCCACACGCCTGCATTACAATCCCAATTATTTAAGCAGCATTTTCAGAAAGGAAATGGATATCTCCTTTAGTGAATATCTCTCTTCCTACAGACACCATGTCGCTAAAAACTGGCTAGTAGAAACCGATATGTTCGTCAAAGAAATTTCGGAAAAACTGAAATATAAAAACCCGCAAAATTTCATCCGGTCCTTTAAAAAGCTGGAAGGTACTACTCCTGGGAAATACCGCGACCAGAAAAAAGGCATGTAAGACAAAGAGTCCCGCTCTCACAAGAAAGCGGGACTCTTTTATTTAAACTGTTCATTTAAGATGCTGTCTTCCAGCACGGAAAGCGGCTCTCCATACACACGTTCAATATGAGCTGCTCCCCAATCGCATAGCGCATTGAGAATTCTTTCGAGCGACTGTCCGTATTCACTTAATTCATATTCCACTTTAGGCGGCACCTGTTCATAGACAATCCGATTAATGACCCCATCACTTTCAAGCTCTCTCAGTTGCTGCGTCAGCATTTTTTGTGTGATGTTTGGCATGAGCCGCTTCAATTCGCTCGTCCGTTTTTTCCCGTGTGTCAAATGACATAAAATCACACACTTCCACTTCCCGCCTATGACCTCAAGCGTTGCTTCCACAGAGATATTATATTTTTTCTTTTCCATCGAATGTTCACTCCTCTTTGTACGAACAGGCACTTTTTAGTACCTATATTACAAAAAAGTACGTACTTTTTTTTTCGTCATCTATGTTAGATAATAACTCTTGCCGATCGGCTTCGTCTATCAAAATTTCATCACAGAAGGATGTGAACTTACTTATGAAAAAAAAGCAAAACCATTTTGCTCTTCTCGCACTAGCGATTAGTGCTTTTGCTATAGGAACAACTGAGTTCATTAGTGTCGGTCTTTTGCCAATGATCTCAGAGGACTTTGGAGTGAGCGTCAGTCAGGCGGGCTGGACTGTCTCTTTATATGCACTTGGTGTGACATTTGGCGCGCCTATATTGACTTCCCTTACTTCCACGATGAAAAGAAAGACATTGCTTTTGCTCATTATGCTCGTCTTTTTGATTGGTAATACACTTGCCACCATTGCCCCGACTTTTTCAGTGCTGTTAATCGGCCGGGTGATTTCAGCCTTGTCCCATGGAATCTTCATGTCCATCGGTTCTACGATTGCTGCAAGCCTTGTCGTGAAAGAAAAACGGGCAAGCGCAATTGCCTTTATGTTCACTGGTTTAACAGTAGCGACTGTGACAGGTGTGCCATTCGGGACATTTCTTGGTCACGAGTTCGGCTGGCGGACATCATTTGGTGTGATTGTGATCATTGGTCTGATCGCACTGATATCCAACTATTTTCTTGTGCCGTCTCAATTAAAGCAGGGTGTGAAAACATCTTTTAAGGATCAAGCTGTCCTATTAAAAACAAAAAGAATTTTGCTTTTATTTGTCATTACAGCCACAGGGTATGGAGGAACATTTGTCGTCTTCACGTATCTATCTCCTCTCTTGCAGCATGTGACAGGTCTTGCGCCTGGGGCTGTGGCCTTGATCCTTCTTTTATACGGAATCACGATTGCAGCCGGAAATGTCATTGGCGGAAAAGCTGCTAATGCACAGCCAATAAAAGCACTGATCTATATGTTTATTATTCAAAGCATCATCTTGTTTATCCTAAGCTTCACTGCAGGATTCACAGTATTAGGCATTGGAACCGTCATGCTGATGGGGCTGTTTGCTTTCATGAATGTGCCTGGGCTGCAAGTAGCTGTCGTTGATTTTGCAGAAAGATACACACCTGGAGCGGTCGACGTCGCATTAGCTATGAATATCGCTGCCTTTAATGCCGGTATTGCCATTGGATCATTTTTAGGAGGCATCGTGACAGATACACTTGGTCTTGTGCATACAGGATGGATCGGCGGCATCATGGTCCTCATCGCAGCCATTCTTACGATGATCAGCTATCAAATGGAACAAAAAGAACAAACACAAACCATTTAAAGGAGTTTTTATGATGGAACATTTACAAAGTACAAAAACATTAAACAATGGGGTCCTCATGCCAGGCTTTGGCCTTGGTGTATTCAAGGTGGAAGATGGAGCTGAATTAGTTGATGCTGTCAAAACAGCCATTCAATTAGGCTATCGCAGTATTGATACAGCGGCTATTTACGGAAATGAAGAAGGTGTTGGACGAGGCATACAGCTTGGTTTAGCAGAAACAGGACTGCGCCGTGAGGACATCTTTGTCACCTCAAAAGTGTGGAATGCCGATTTAGGATATGAATCTACTCTAAATGCATACGAAGAAAGCTTAAAAAAGCTTCAGCTTGACTACCTTGATCTGTATTTAATCCATTGGCCGGTTGAAGGAAAATACAAAGAAGCTTGGCGTGCACTGGAAACCTTGTATCGTGAAGGAAAGGTCAGAGCCATCGGAGTGAGCAACTTCCAGCCGCATCACCTAGACGAGCTATTAAAAGATGCAGACATCAAACCAGCGATCAACCAAGTAGAATTTCATCCAAAACTAACGCAGGAAACACTCTATACGTATTTGAACTCTCATGGAATTCAAATGGAAGCTTGGTCACCGCTGATGCAGGGTGAACTGCTGCATCACCCGCTGATCACAGAGCTCGCAGACACATACGGTAAAACACCTGCTCAAATTATTTTGCGCTGGGATGTACAAAAAGGTGTCATCACCATCCCAAAATCAACGAAAGCACATCGTTTAAAGGAAAACGCTGATATATTTGATTTTGTCTTATCTGATGAAGATATGAAACGTCTTTCTGACTTAAATGAAAACAAACGTATCGGTCCAGATCCAGATAACTTCGACTTTTAATGAAAACACCCCCGCTTTTTTTCTTTGCGGGGGTGTTCCTATTGGTCATTTTGATTTTTTAAAGGAAGCTTCATATTCTTCTATGATTTTATTCCCACCATTTGATTTCCACTTCTCTACATCTTTCTTAAATTGATCTTCACTGATGTCACCAAGGATGAACTTATACGTCGCATCATCGATGATTTTCTTCAATTCGTTCCCACGCTCTGATGCTGTTTCTGAATACAGGCTTTCAGCAGGATTGGCAACGATGATGTTTTGATTGTCTTCTTCTAGCTCTTCATATTTAGAACGAACTGCATCCCCTTTATTTTTCAAGTAACGTTTATCAATTCCTACAAGACTGACAAGCGGCTGTACGTCTGTCTGCCAGCCTTTCACTTGGCTTTCTTCCCTGACAAATGTATTCCCTTCTTCTTTCTTATAATGCTTGCCATCTATACCGTACGTCATGAGACCATATACATCTTCTTCGGCAATACGGTCAAAGAAGGCCAAAATCCGCTTTAATTCCGCCTCTGATTTCACGCTTGTTTTAGGGAATGCGAAGATGCCATTATGCCCCCCTGATGCCCACACACGTTCTTTGCCATCTGGGCCTTTGATTCGGTTGATAATATCTACTTTCATGTTTTTATCTGTCGCATCATCTCTCAAGTTCACGGCATCTACCATATTTCCAACATAGATACCTGCTTTTCCTTGTGAGAATAATTCCTGCTGCTGTGTTTTGCTTGTCACTGGGAAGTCTTTGTTGATATAGCCATTGTCGCGCAGCTTTTTCATGTATTTCATTGTATTCATGTACTCATCTGTCATAAAGTCAGGCGTGAATTTCCCGTTTTCTTCTTTCCAGTCTGTTGGCATTCCTTCATATGAACCAAGCGTTTTAAATGCGCCATAAATTAAATCGTTCCGATCCGTAAAGCCAATTGTATCGGCTTTTCCGTTTTGATTCGGGTCTTTTTCCGTAAAGGCTTTGGCTACTTCATACAGATCATCCAATGTTTTTGGTGTATCCAAATTTAAATTTTCAAGCCAATCCTTTCGAATGACAATCCCTTGTCTTGAAAGTGGTCTTTCTCTATAGATCCCATAAAGCTTACCGTCTATAGAAGCATTTTTATTAATCAGTTCGTTCATCTTACTTAAATTTGGATAATCCTTTAAATACGGACCGACTTCCCAGAACATGCCTGATCTGAACGCATTAATCGCAGACGAATTTTTAATGTCTTGAATCGTCACAATTTGTGGCAAATTCCCTGCTGCAAGTGCGGAATTTAAACGATCTTCCTTCACAGCATCAGGTACCCATGTAATATCAAGCTCTGTATTTGTGAGCTTCTCAATCTCTTTTAAAACGGAATCCTTCGGCGGCTGCTGATGATACAAAATCGCCATCCATGTCAGCTTTACCTTTTTGTCTAAATCAACCTTCTCATCTGATGAGTTTGCCCCTTTACTTGAACATGCTGACAGAATACCGCTTGCTGCAAATAACAGAACAAACACAATCAGCCATAATTTCTTTCTCCCCATAAGATCCCTCCGTTGTTCCATCTTTTTAACCCTTTACAGAACCTAGTAATGCCCCTTTGTTGAAATGCTTTTGAATAAATGGATAGACAAGCAGAACCGGAATGGTTGCCACAACAATGACAGCCATTTTAATCGTCTGGTCTGGCGGTGGTGTGGATGAGCCCATATCCGACATATCTCCCTGCATTCCGCTTGAGACAATGACAATCTGTCTCAGCAGCACTTGAATCGGCCACTTCACTGAATCATTTAAATACAGAATGGCAGTCATGTACGTATTCCAATACGTCACGGCATAAAAAAGTGAAATCGTAGCAATGGCAGGCAAAGAAAGTGGGAGCACAATTTTAAAGAAAATCCCTAAATCGTTACAACCGTCCATCTTCGCTGATTCCTCAAGGCTTGCCGGTATGTTTTGAAAGAAGTTTTTCAAAATGATTAAGTTGAACGCATTGATTGCAACCGGTAGAATAAGTGACCAATACGTATCAAGCAGACCAAGTGTTTTCACCACAATAAACGTCGGAATCATACCTCCGCTAAACAGCATCGTGAAAACAACGAGAAACATCAGTGTTCTTCGGCCTTTTAGCTCCTGACGAGACAGCCCGTATGCCATAAGCGAGGACAAAAACATGCTGACAGCTGTTCCAACGAGTGTCACAAGAATGGACACAATGAGGCTGCGATACACAATATCTGTAGAGAAAATGTATCGATATGCCTCTAGAGAAAACGTCGTCGGGAACAAGATAAATTTCTTCGTGATGACCTCTTCTACTGTTGCAAAAGAGGCGGCAATGACATGGATGAACGGAAGCACACATATTAATGCGAACATGAGTAGAAAAGAGTAATTAAATAAATTGAACAATCGGCCTTTAATAGAACGATCTATGTTCATCACGCCCTTTCTTTGAAAGCGTTATCATTCCATCTGAAAGTAAGCTGCAGCCTGTGACGATATCGTGATTAAAATGTAACAAACGGGGGAAGAAAGCGTCTATAATCATTTTGACAGACCAACTGGATAGATCATATCAGCCGTGCTTTTATGCTCATGAAACAAAAGAATAAGATCATTAGCTCATGACATGATTATGCCTTATGCTCGATCATTTTCTTCGAGGATTTCCGTCGTATTGACATCTGGTTCATAGCCTAACTCCAGCTTCGTTTTCTCAGTAGACCACGGCTTTTCTTCATTCTCTGATACTGCATAATAGGTCCCAAAGGGAATATCCGATTCAACCGCTGCCTTTATCATACCTGTAAGATCCTCATGTGACAGCAGAGTTCTTTTTGTTCTTTGCTTTTTGTGCAATGCCTTCATCTCATCTGTTACAACTGTTCCAATTCTTAAATTGATGACAGACATTCCCGATTGATCGTGGAACAAACGTCCCAGCTGTTCGGAAGCAAACTTTAAAATGCCATAGACATTTTTAGTCGCAGGCACATCGTCAGTTGTAATCTGCCGTCCAAGTAAGGAGCGTCCATCCTCTTCATAACGATCCGTCACATGGTTGCTGCTTGCAAAAATGACTTTTCGTATGCCAAGCCGCGCGGCTGAACGAAACATATAATAGGTACTCCTCCAAAAAATATCAGTCATTTTTGCAAATTCTTCATGATCCATCACATCATGCGTCATGTGCATGTTTAGAAGATGCAAGATCACATCTGTATCCCGCGGAATTGCCTCATATACATTCTGTTCATTCGCTGCATCGGCTAAAATGACTCCTTCTACACAGCTTGTTAGATCAATAATCGTGACGCTGTACTCAGCAGAGAGCGCTTTTGTTAAAAGACGTCCAATCACACCGCATCCGCCAATGATGGTGATTTTTTTCATCTGTCTCCTCCTTTCTTTTGACGTAGTATGTCCAAGCGTTTCTTGATTACAGCCACTTTTTCAAAAATCGTGTCGCCTCGTGACGCATAGCGGCTGTTTCAAAATGACCTGCATGAAGACGGGTAAGCTGATAACGTTCTTTCAATGAAGCAGCTTGATAGGTTTGATTCAATACCTTTTGAATCCTTCCAACGCCTTCAGCAGGCGTGAGCTGATCAAGTTTTCCAACTAAGCTTAAATGCGGTCTCGGAAAAATCATTTCTTGAATGTCCGCTGCTGTAAAATGCTTCGCCAAGCTCGGTACATAGTAATAATAGCCATGTCTGTCCAAATTGTTCGTTTCAATTAATGTATGATGGTCCACCTGTGCACAAAGATCAATACACACACTGACCCTCTCATCAAGTGCAGCCGTCCACCAGGAAAGAAGACCGCCCATTGACATCCCAAAGACAGCTAACCTGTCCGCCAGCACATCAGATCGAGACAGCAAATAATCAATCGCACACATACTTTCATACAGCATCATGCCCCACATCACTTTTCCTGTTAAAAGCATTTCCTTAAAAATTTCACTTTCTGTTCTTCCTCTTCTCTCACCAAACCCTGCATGATCAATGGCCAGTACACTATATCCTTTAGACGTAAACTCTTTTGCATATGAAGGCGTTTGCAAATAATGATCACCTTTTAACAGCTCTTCCTTCCCATTCACGTAATTCCCGCCATGTGAATGCTGGAACAGCACAACGGGTCTTTTTTTCACCGTATCCTTCGGTTTCACGAAATAAGCAGGGACTTCCTCTACACCATTCATAGAGAGAATGAGAGTTTCAACCACATATGATTCACGTTCTTCCATTTTTAACGTATAAGCCTCCACGCGATGACGTTCTGGCATTTCTCCTAACAGACTGAGCAGTTGTTCACGTTTGCTTTCCTTTTCCATTGATGTCACTCCTCATTTTCTTGATCACCTGTTAAAATACGAGACCGATGCGGGAATCACCTTGTTTTCGACAAAATTATGTCCCGGGAAATAAAGAACACCCACCGGTTCATACCGATGGGTGTCATCATTAGTTCGCAACAATATTGACAAGCTTCCCAGGAACTGCAATCACTTTACGAATGGTTTTCCCTTCAAGCTGTTCTTTTACACGTGCATCATTTTTCGCAAGCTCTTCTAACTGCTCCCTTGTTGCATCAGCAGGAACGGTTAATTTTGCTTTTACTTTACCGTTAAGCTGTACAACAATTTCTACTTCATCGTCGACAAGCTTTGACTCATCATATTGAGGCCATGCTTCATAAGAAATAGATCCTTCATGACCAAGTTTATTCCAAAGCTCTTCTGCTAAATGCGGTGCAATTGGAGAAAGAAGCTTTACAAAGCCTTCTGCATATTCTTTCGGCAGTGTATCCGCCTTATAGGCATCGTTGATAAACACCATTAACTGTGAAATTCCTGTATTGAAACGCAAGCCTTCATAATGATCCGTTACCTTCATAACTGTTTCATGATAGCTGCGTTCTAATGCGCCGCCAGATTGCTCTGTCACTTTATCACTGAGTGAACCATCTTCATTTGTAAAAAGACGCCATACACGATCAAGGAAACGCCGAGCGCCATCAAGTCCTGTTTCAGACCAAGCAATTGATGCATCTAAAGGTCCCATGAACATTTCATAAAGTCGTAATGTATCCGCACCATGAGATTCTACGATATCATCTGGGTTGACCACATTTCCTTTTGACTTACTCATTTTTTCATTGTTTTCCCCAAGAATCATACCTTGGTTGAACAATTTCATGAAAGGTTCTTTTGTTGGAACAACACCGATATCATACAAGAACTTATGCCAGAAGCGTGCATATAGAAGATGCAGTACAGCGTGTTCTGCTCCGCCGATATACACATCAACTGGAAGCCATTTCTTCAGCTTTTCAGGAGAGGCAAGCTCTTCTGTGTTATGAGGATCAATATAACGTAAGAAATACCAGCAGCTGCCTGCCCATTGCGGCATTGTATTCGTTTCGCGGCGGCCTTTTTTACCTGTAACAGGATCTACAACCTCAACCCAGTTTTTAATATTGGCTAATGGTGATTCACCTGTCCCACTTGGCTTAATCTCTGTCGTCTTAGGCAAGATCAGTGGAAGCTCTTCTTCTGAAACAGCTGAAGATGTTCCGTCCTCCCAATGAATGATTGGAATCGGCTCACCCCAGTAGCGCTGACGGCTGAACAGCCAGTCTCTTAAACGATATGTGACTTTCTTTTCACCTTTTTGATGTTCTTCAAGCCATGCAATCGCTTTTTCAATCGCTTCTTCTTTTCCTAAGCCATTTAGGAAATCAGAGTTAATGTGCTTTCCATCACCTGTGTAGGCTTCTTTTTCAATGTCTCCGCCTTCTACAACTTCTTTAATTGGAAGATCAAAGGTTTTGGCGAATTCATAGTCACGTTCATCATGGGCAGGAACCGCCATAATGGCTCCAGTTCCATAAGTCGCCAGCACGTAATCGGCAATCCAGATCGGCATCTTTTCACCATTTAAAGGATTGATGGCATACGCTCCTGTGAAAATACCTGTCTTCGTTTTAGCAAGATCTGTCCGCTCTAAGTCACTCTTTGATTGAATCTCTTTGATATACGCTTTGACAGCTTCTTTTTGAGCATCTGATGTAATTTTTTCAACAAGTGCATGCTCTGGTGCAAGCACTGCATATGTTGCGCCAAATAGTGTATCAGGACGCGTTGTGAAAACCGTAAACTGTTCGTCATGTCCTTCTACTTCAAAATGAACGTGCGCACCTTCAGAGCGTCCGATCCAGTTACGCTGCATATCTTTTATGCTTTCAGGCCAATCAATGTCCTCTAAATCTTCTAACAGCCTGTCCGCATATGCTGTAATCTTTAGCATCCATTGCTTCATAGGACGTCTTTCAACAGGATGGCCTCCGCGTTCACTTTTTCCATCAATGACTTCTTCATTTGCAAGCACTGTGCCAAGCGCTGGGCACCAGTTCACTGGTACTTCATCGATATAGGCCAATCCTTTTTCGTACAATTTTAAGAAAATCCATTGTGTCCATTTGTAGTAATTCGGATCTGTTGTGTTGATTTCTCGATCCCAATCATACGAGAACCCTAGTGATTGAATTTGGCGGCGGAAGTTATTGATGTTCTCTTCTGTAAAGGCTGCCGGGTCATTTCCTGTATCAAGTGCATACTGTTCTGCCGGGAGACCAAATGCGTCCCATCCCATTGGATGAAGAACATCATATCCCTGCATACGTTTCATGCGTGATAGAATATCCGTTGCTGTATAGCCCTCAGGGTGCCCGACATGAAGCCCTGCTCCTGATGGATATGGAAACATATCAAGTGCATAAAACTTCGGTTTATCTTCCGAGTCAGATGTGGCGAATGTTTTATGTGTCAGCCAATAATCCTGCCACTTCTTTTCAATTTCCCGATGCTGAAAACTCAATGTGAAAACCTCCTTTAATATGTACGGCTTTATCTGCTTAGATGACCACTGCAAGAATTCAGATTTTTCTAAAATCAACAAAAAACCCTCATCCCTGGAAAGGGACGAGAGATTTTTTGGTTCCCGCGGTACCACCCTTGTTAGCGTAACATGCTGTTCATACGCTCACTTAATATCTTTAACGCAGACATGCGACAGAAGCTTTAACGCAACTGCAACTCTGAGGCGAGTTCAGAAGCAGATTTGATTGACTTTCACCAGCCGTCAATTCTCTAAAGACAAATACTGCTTTCCTACTACTCCTCTTCACTGTTCTTATCGTAACCGTCATCTAAGTAGTATTTTATAGAATTATGATCATAAGTGCAAGCAGGTTTGTATACAATGGGAATGTACCCTAGACTAGGGTAAAGTAGAGGATATTATTCGTGTGGAGATCGGTTATGACGGTTGGAGCCTGCATCCTGTGAACGTTCTTCTCTCACAAAATCGAAGCTTCGCAGAACTGCTTCTCCTCCGTAACCTGAAATAATGGATAAGATGATCAAGTGCAGACTAGATTCGGGATTTGAGGATAAGACAAGCAGTGTAGCGGCAATCATCCCAACGAGCCAATCTTCAATAAACCCTAAGTAAATAAACTTTTTTGTCATTCTGGGCTTCTCTAGCCTGCCTTTTTTCTTTACGTGACCGAGAATGCCCATGACCCCTCCAATGGCGCAAGCAATAATGACTTGTTGCAGCATTTTCATCACCTTCCTAAAGCCCTTAGAATAGTAAAGCGACTTCAGGCTGTCCAGCCCCCTGTAATGCCATTCTGCTGTTCCGTCATAATCCATGTAAAAGGTCTATTCTCTCTAACGAAGAAAAAAAGCTTGTTTCTTCCATTATATGTGAATGACCTAAAAACAATCTTGATGCATTGGAATCATTTTCACCTAATCCATATTAACTATTTTTGTCATTTTATGAATGATGAGTAATTGATTCCTTCTTTTTCTAATGAAAAGTCTCCTTACTTACTCTATTCTAATGGAGGACAAACTATGATGACAAATTTAACAAAGCGTTTGCAATCGTTGAAACAGAACATATGTTATGTTACGTTTAAAAGGATTCATTTGGTTGAAAAGACAACCATTTGATATGTCTTATAGTAGCAAAGGAGGGTAATATGGTCAGCTCGAACATTTTCGGCTTTCAAAAACAGCTTGAACTCATCAAAAAAGCGCTGGATCATGCGCGGATCGGTGTTGTCATTACAGACCCTTCCTTAGAGGATAACCCTATCGTTTATGTGAATCACGGCTTTACACAAATGACTGGATACAAACCAGATGAGATTCTTGGTCGTAATTGTCGATTCCTTCAAGGAAAAGACACGGATCAAAAGCAGCTTGCTTTAATTCGTCATGGAATTCAAAACAAAACACCTATTACCACACAGCTAAAAAATTATAAAAAAGACGGCACTTTTTTTTGGAATGAACTCAATATAGATCCTCTATACATTGAACAAGATGACAAAACATTTTTCATTGGTTTTCAAAAGGATATTACGAAACAGAAAGAATATGAACAGCTCCTAGAAGATTCCTTACAGGAAGTCACCTCTCTTTCGACGCCAATCGTCCCAATCAAAAATGGTGTATCTGCTCTTCCGCTTATCGGAAAATTATCTGAAGAACGCTTTGATGCCATTGTCGCTAAGTTAACCTGTATATTAGATGATTCAAAGGATGATTATTTAATTGTCGACCTTTCTGGTTTAATCGAGGTCGATGATTCCGTCGCAGCACGTATTTTCAAACTGCATCATCTTCTCAATCTAACTGGAACCGAACTGATCATCACTGGGATTAAGCCGCAGCTTGCGCTGAAAATGAAAGACCTCGATACAGATTTCCAGAATACGATCACTTATTTGACAGTAAAAGAAGCCATAAAAGGATTACCATTAGCTGAAAACCCTGTGTAAACAGGGTTTTTTTAATTGAACCGCTCCCCAAAATGGAAAAATGAGGTATGATAGGTGTAAATAGCAATTTAGGGGAGCTGTTAGATATGTTTTTACTCATATTAGGTCTTTTATGTGTTTGTTTTGCCATCGGATATGCTGTCAATTTCTTCTTACTCAAACGCAAGAACGAGCTGATTTTTTCAAAGAAACTTTTTTATCCTTTTTTGATCATCGGTCTCTTCTTTTCCATTATGTCATTACCGCTTACTGCTGGAAATGCGCCGAAGGCACAAGCCGATCCATCTTCCGAACAGCTGTTAAAGGATCAAAAAGAACTCTCATCTGACATTTCGCGCTTAAAAGCTGATAAAGAGTCGCTTACCTCCTCTTTAGAAGATGCGGAGAAGGAAAAAGAAAAGCTGGAAAAAAAGCTAGAAACCATCACCTCAGAAAAAGAAACGGTCAAACAGCAAGAGAAGACCATTCAATCGCTTGAAGAGAAAATAGACAAGCTCACCTCCAGTAATGAAACACTCAAACAAGAAATCAAGAATGGCAGTAGCGATACGAAGTCTTCCACCGTCCAGCGCTCCGCACCTAAAGATGAAGGAAAAAGCACAGGCGGTCATGAATCACAAAAGGAAACAAAAAAAGAATCGGCTGCCTGTAACATTAAAGGGAGTGTCAACGGTATTTACCACACACCAAGCAGCAGATACTACTCTAGAACAAAGAATGTAACCAAAATGTTCTGCTCAGTAGAAGAAGCAGAGCGTGCCGGATACAGGGCACCTAAGCAATAGCGATGTTTAATTAAGATAAAAAAGAACCTCCTGAGCGCCCAATCGGGTTTACAGGAGGTTCTTTTTTAGATTTCTCTTCTTAAAGCTGCTAATACATTCGTTTTTGTTGCCTTACGTGCCGGGTTAAGCCCTGAAATGATCGCTACCCCTGCGCTGATCACTGTCGCTGTAATGACAAGGCTGAGTGGAATATAGGAAAAAGTAATCGAGAATTGATCGCTTGATCCTCCCTCAGACATGGACGACAAAATGGCTGGGATGATTAAATTAACGGCGAAACTAATCAAATATGAGATGATAATACCGATGATTGATCCGATGACTCCAATATAAGCACTTTCCATTAGGAACATCCGCTTGATAATGGATGGATTCGCGCCAATGGCTTTCATAATCCCAATCTCTTGTGTTCGCTCTGTTACCGCCATGGTCATCGTATTGAAAATTCCGATGGCAGAAATAATGACTGCAATACATCCGACAAAAATGAGTCCAATTTTGAAGACCGTAAAGAACATATCCATTCCTTCAAGCTGGTTCGTCACAGAGATAACTTGATAGCCCTCATCTGTCAGTTTATTCGTGAGCGTACCGACATTGTCGAATTTATCTGCATAAACAGAAGTCATTTTCTCGACATTTCCTGCTTCAGGAGACAGGTCGAGTATTTGACCAAATTCTTTTTCATAAGCATTCGGAATCAGAATTTTATGATCCTCCTGCCACTCCAAATTCGGCTTTTTCAAAACACCTACTACACGGAAATCAAATGTTTTTTCTTTAACGACTTCACCTTCTTCATTTAGTTTTGGCACTTTGATTTGAATCACTTTATTTAAAATATCCTTCGTGTAGCCTTTTGGCTCCTTCGGTGTTTCTTCCCCATTTGACGTCTGGTTTAATTCTTTTTCATAGGCTTCGCGTTCTTTTTTTGTCCACAGTTGCTGCGCCATATGATACCCAACCACAATTTCGTTCGCTGATGTTGGGACTTTTCCTCGGTCTAGCTCAAGCCCTGCTTCTTTTTCCTCTTTCATATCAGTCAAAGCAGCCTGCGTTTCACTTGAACGGTTATCGAGCTCGACGTTAACCGATGGATTGATTGCCGTTCTTGAGACGACAGATTTCACATGATCATATTTCTTTAAATCATCAATCTTAACGTCTCCTTTTTCTTTTCCTAACACTTTAATTTCAGTGATGATTTGCTGTTTCATAATTTCATCTTGAGCTGATTTTTGCAAACCAAAACCGACAGACGCTAGAACGATTAAGAAAGAGCATGCCATTGTCGTCGCAAGAATGGTCATAAACACACGCAATCTATTTTTCTTCATATTTCTTCTAATGAATTTGACCTGATCTCTAAATTTCAATGGATTGTTCCCCTTTCTTTAATACACCGTCGTGAAGCTGGAACGTTGTGTCTGCGATTGAAGCGACTTCATCGTCATGTGTAATGATGACAAATGTAATTCCTTTTTCGCGATTGAGCTGCTGGATAAAGGCTAAAATTTCTCCTTCAGTTTCTGAATCCAGACTCCCAGTTGGTTCATCCGCTAAAATAATAGATGGATTTAAAATCAAGGCTCTTGCAATACTCACACGCTGCTGCTGTCCGCCTGACAGCTCATTTGGGTAATGTCCTGCGTGATGTTCAAGTCCTACTCGTTTCAGCATTTCTTTTACTTTCGCCTTTCGTTCAGACGGCTTCACACCTTTTAAAGTAAGCGGAAGTTCAACATTCTCATACGTTGTTAAGCTCCCGATCAACTGAAAGCTTTGAAAGATAAAGCCAAAGTGATCTAAGCGAAAGTCTGCCCATTCTTTTTCATTAAAGCCGGTCACATCGGTGCCATCAATGACAATTTTTCCGCTCGTTGGCGTAATATAGCCTGATATTAAGTTTAATAAAGTCGATTTCCCCGAACCACTTCGTCCAACAATACAAGCAATATCGCCTCTTTTGATGGACAGGTCAATCCCTTTTAGTACAGGAATTTCATTTTCCCTGCCCTTTTTACCAATTTTAAATACATGATCTAATGCTTGAATCTGAATCATCTCTACTCCCCTGCTCTCTGTTTATCTTTTTCTATAGATTAAAAAATAACTCGTTAAAGCGCCTACGACTCCACCGATGAGCATACCAACGATATAACCAAATATGGAATTATCTGAAGAAAAACCAAACCATCCAAACCCTAGAACACCGAAGACAATGACCATAATCTGAATAGGTCTATCCATACTTGAGTAAAGGAAGAAGCGGCCATTTCTTTCAATTGGATGTTTTATAAAGCTAATTAAGCCAATTAGATAAAACAGAACCACCATGACAATAGGTATAATGATTTTTTCGCCTGAGAACCAAAGAGGATAATCAGATCGGAAAGGTTCATCTATAATATAGTTGATTGGAGATATAGGCGATATCAAATAAGCGAAGCTCTTATCTAACCAACTCCCACTTGTCTTTATAATAAAATCTACATGAACAAGCGGTAATCCGATCACTAAAAAGGGTAAAATAGCTGTGCTGAACCCAACGATTGCTTGCGAAATGGAACTTCCGGTTAAAGTACCCGCTGCAAAAAACAAACTATAAAACATCAAAGAGGACACAAGCGAAATGATATAACCGTTATGAAAGCCTGGTGTCTCTAGTGGATTAAGTCCTAAAATAAGTAAATAAGTAAGAACATAAGAAACGGCATGAGCGACTGCAATGATTCCAGCACCTAAGAAAAACTTTGTGTGATAGATTGTACTCCTGCTAAATGGTAAGGATAAGGTAAAATCCATCTGCCCTTTATTTCTCTCAAATCCAAGCTGCATGACAGCAAAGAAAATTCCCATTAGCCATGAAAGAGAGAGGAAAGGATCCGTCTTAAAGATATAAGAAAAACGTGGTGCATCCGTAATACAATCTGTATCATTTAGGCACGTTTGAAAAGAAGAATATTCCATTAAGAATGCGAAAGGCGTCGCAAGCGCAGCAACAAGCATCACTAAAATGAATGTCAGCTCAGATTGCTTCCACTCCTTATATAATAATTGCCGCTTTACCATCTGCGTTTCCCTCCAAACTTCGCAATGAATACTTCTTCTAAATTCACAGGCAGTTCATGCCATACTTTTGGCTTCAGTGACTTCAAGTACTCTTTAGCTTCTTCGTCGGTTTTTAGAACAAGCGCTGTATAGAAAACGCCCGCTTGATCCAAAATCGCAACGCCATTTTTTCGAATACTTAAGTTCATATCTTCTTCAAAGGCCATTTGGATTTTGACATAGTCATTCTTTAATTCATCTAAATCCATGACACTTGTGAGTTCATTTCCTTCTAAAAATCCAATTCGATTACACATACGCTCAATGTCCTCTAAGCGGTGAGATGTAATTAAAATCGTTGTTTGTCGTTCTGCCACCTCGTCAATCATCAGCTGAAGAACGTCATTTCTTGTGACGGCATCAATACCATCAGTCGGCTCATCTAATAAAATGACCGCTGGTTTGATGGCAAAGCTTAAAATTAATGACAGCTGTTTCTTTAACCCTGTCGACAATTCACGATACTTCACTTTTTCCGGAATTTCATAGCGGTTCACAAGCTCATTGGCATAGGTCACGTCAAACTTTGGATATATATGCTTTAACAGCTGGACAAGCTGTCCGTAATTGTATCTGTCAAAGTAAGGATTCACGACTGGCATGAATACAATATTTTGCTTTACTAAAGGGTGGTCTTTCACCAGTACGTCTTTAAAATAAATCTCTCCTTCATCCGGAAGAAGAATTTGCTGAATCAATCTGAGAAGTGTTGTTTTCCCAGAGCCATTCCGACCAAGCAGACCGAAGATCTCACCTTCGCCTATTTTGAAGGAAACGTCGCTGAGTACTTCGCGTCCATTTAATTTCTTCGATACATTTCTGACCTCAATCAACTTGTTTTCCTCCTTTTAGACTTGAGCCGATCTCTTCCAGCCATTCCTTAAGCTGATGAATATCAATACCAGCATGATGAGCTTCTATGATGAGTTGTCTTAACTGTTCTTTCATCTCGAGCACCTTCCCTTCATTCAGCTTTAACTGAGCACCTTCTGTTACATACGTACCGCGGCCCCGCAGAGTTTCAATAATCCCTTCCCGCTCTAGCTCTTTATACGCTTTGCTGACGGTGTTTGGATTGGCAATAATAATGGTGGCGAGCTCTCTGACAGAGGGCAGTTTGTCACCTGGCTTCATCACGCCTTTTAAACATAAAATTTTGAGCTGCTCAATGATTTGTTCATATATTGGCGCAGCGCTTCTTGGATCTATTTGAATCATGATGACTCCCTCTTTCCTCATTCATGCTTTTGCAGTCCTATCGCTTGATCATGTCCTTGCATTAAAGGAACTGAATTGGGTATCAAATCTTTTTGAACTTCAAAACCAATGAAAACAAGAACGAAAAAAAATGTACATGCTAACGCAACAGCCAGCACCATCCACTTCAAATTGATTGGCTTTTTTTCTTTTTTCATGGTTGAACACCTTTCTTCACTTTTTAAGTGTCTGTAGTGTATTAGTTGATATAGTACACTTAATACAATAAAGACACCCGGTATAAAAGTCAATAGCTTATTAAAAAATAAAAAACAGACCCTTAAAAGAAGGATCTGTTCATCATTCATTATCGTAGGAAATCCCTAAAATCATTTGATTTTGCAAGCTCTGAATTTGAACACGCGCCCTGTCTAACCGTTCTCTTTGCTGGTCATTGGCGACATCTTTTAATTTTTCTAATTCGTTGACCGTATTCTCAAGCATGAGCTGTGCTTTTGAAAACTCTTCCTCATTATAATGTTCCTGACGTGAGCTCAAATCAAATTGTTCATTTGCAAACTCAAGGGTTTCCGTACTTTTTTGGATAAATTCATCGATCGACTGCCTTGTTGCCATCTTACATTCCCTCCATTTCATCATCGCTCCCGCCTATTTTGCCCATGTAACGCTTTTTCACTAAAGAAAATGTTGGACAGATTCAATTGTCCTCCTTCGTGATTTTTGTTAAACTTTAAGGATGCCTATTATTATGCAAGGAGGTTACTGACTTGGATCAGCATAACCCTTTTTTATATTCAAACAGCGAAAAACGTTATCACACGTGGAACTACCATTTGCGTGAACACTTTGGTCATAAAGTATTTAAAGTAGCCTTAGACGGCGGCTTTGACTGCCCAAACCGGGATGGTACTGTAGCCCACGGCGGCTGTACATTTTGCAGTGCCGCTGGATCTGGTGATTTTGCAGGAAACCGGGCTGATGATCTCATCACACAATTTAACGAAATCAAAGACCGGATGCATACAAAATGGAAAGACGGAAAATACATGGCGTATTTCCAGGCGTATACAAACACACACGCTCCGCTACCTGTCCTAAAAGAAAAATATGAAACCGTCATGAATCTGGATGGTGTCGTAGGTCTATCCATTGCAACAAGACCTGACTGTCTGCCGGATGACGTAGTGGAGTATTTAGCCGAATTAAACGAACGCACTTACCTGTGGGTAGAGCTTGGTCTTCAAACGGTACACGAACGGACAGCTATGCTCATCAACCGTGCTCATGATTATGAATGCTACGTTGAAGGTGTAGAAAAACTGAGAAAACACGGAATTCGTGTCTGCTCACATATCATCAATGGATTGCCTCTTGAAAATCGGGACATGATGATGGAAACAGCAAAAGCTGTTGCGGATTTAGATGTGCAGGGAATTAAAATTCATTTGCTTCACCTTTTAAAAGGGACTCCAATGGTCAAGCAATATGAAAAAGGAAAGCTTGAGTTTTTAAGCCAGGAGGAATATGTTCAGCTTGTTTGTGATCAGCTGGAGATTCTGCCGCCAGAAATGATAATTCACCGTATTACAGGCGACGGCCCAATTGAATTAATGGTTGGTCCAATGTGGAGTGTTAATAAGTGGGAAGTACTCAATGCCATTAATGCCGAGCTCGAAAGACGTAATAGCTACCAAGGGAAACGTTTCGTCAGATTGGAAGAAGCAGCCAAATGATTTTGAAACGCATGCTTCCTTTTAGTAAAGAGCTGTTAGAACGCGCTTGTCAAAAAGGCGACATCGTTATAGATGCAACAATGGGCAACGGCCACGATACACTCTATTTAGCTGACCTTGTAGGAACTGATGGACAAGTGTTTGCATTCGACGTCCAAGAGGAAGCCTTGCAGCAGACAAGCAAAAGGCTTGGCGGTCAATATCCTTACGTTCACCTCATCCATGATGGACATGAAAAACTGGCGGATCATCTTCCGAAGGATGTTTATGGACAAATATCCGGTGCAGTGTTTAACCTTGGGTATCTGCCCGGAGGCGATAAAGCCGTCACCACTCAGGCTCATACAACCATTGAAGCCATCAAGCAGCTCCTCGAATGGCTCAAACCCGGAGGTCTGATCGTCCTTGTGATCTACCACGGACATCCAGAAGGAAAAAGAGAAAAAGAAGTGCTTCTCGACTATTGCAGATCACTGCCTCATGAAGAGGTACAAGTTTTATCATATCAATACATGAATATTCAAAACGACCCGCCATTTGTGGTCGCCATTGAAAAAAAGCTCAAATCCTAATGGATTTGAGCTTTTTTATGATGATTTCATCCAAGGCATTTTCTGATAGGTCCGATAGGCTCTTCCGTTAATATAGAAAAAGAACGATGTTTTCCCGCTTGATTTGATCAGCCGCTTTGCCAGCTTGTTCATCTCTTTTTGGGCTGTCACTTTTTCATCGGACAAATAGACCGCCAGTAATCCTCTGTTAATCAATTTGTGAAAGTTTTCATGGGGAATACCTTTCAGCTGCTCATCCGCTTTTTCGATAAAATGCTGAAGTCTATCCATCATCTCATGATGAGAATCATAGTATGAGCAAAAGTTCAGATCTCCCCCAAGCCGGTCCTCTTCTTGGTCTATTAAATAATCGAGTAAAATGTGCAGACCTTGAATATAAGGGAAATAGCTTTCGTAAATTTGCTTCGCCTGCTTTTCTGTAAAATCAGGCTGCAGCGCATACGCCACAAGACAGAATATTCCTAACGTTGATCCCGCACAAGCTGAAAACTCATACCATTCCATCTTCGGCAAATCTTTTTCATATTGGCGGAACCATGACTCTAGCCGTGGTACACGCTCATGGGGAACGACGTGCTTATGTACTTGCAGGTCACTATAGTAATCACACAGCGTGTGTAAATATGGCTGAATGATCGGATAATGCCGAACGCGCGTAAGCACGTCTTGACATGTGCGGACAAGCGCATGTAAATATCCATGATCCTCTTGATCATCACGGAATTGATAGTATGGCTTGAGCTCAGCATGAATATCAAGCGCATCTCTCATCGCTTGATGCAGCATATGAAAATCTTTAGGATCAAGCGACGTGCTGCGGTCACATAGGTTATCTAAGTAGTCACTGATGGTTTGATACGCCACAATGAATTCAATACACGTTTCTTTCTCATCGCCTGCTAGAAGAGATAAAATGCCTCCGCCTTCACAGTGAAACGTTTTACTCGATATGCTCGCTAGTGCCTGCGTTCTCAGTTCTTCATTTTCAATCATTTCTGCATGAGCCCGCCACTTTTTCAGCTCCTGATGAACAAGCGGAAAAATATCTTTATACACCTTTGTCATCAGTGCAAAAGGACGCTCTGGTACTGACAAATCACTCCACCCCCAACTTAAAGCTCACAATCAAATATATTGATCTGTAAAGGCTCTTGCCGCCTTAAACACATCTTCTCTTTCTGGTTCATTAAAAATTTCGTGATACAGCTCTTCCCATTCACGGTATGATTTATTGGTTGATTCTATGCCATTGAACCATTTAATCACCCTCGTTTTATCGACGATCTTATCATCTCCCGCCTGCATTAAAAGGAGCGGGATCGATTTAAAGACATTCGTCGGCTGCATCGCCGCATCGATATTTTTGATCAGCTCTCGATACCAGCGAACTGAAACCTTTGTCACGTAAAGAGAGTCATTTGAGTCTGCCTCAATGACCGCCTGATTTCGTGTCGCTAGTTCAATCGACAGACCTGACTCCACTTTAAAAGACGGTGCCAGCACATTTAGACCTTTTGACGCAAAATCCATCAGCTTCTTCGGTTTAAATTGCAGACCTAAACAAGGTGATGATAAAATAAGGCCATTCAACTTCGTATGGGTATACTGCTTCATCCACTCAATTGAAATGAGTCCACCCATACTGTGTCCAAGTAAAAAAGTAGGAAGTCTGAATGATTTCGCATGTTCGATCCATTCATCGACTGTATCAATGTATTCTTGAAACGAACGAATGTGGCCTCGCGCACGTGTCGATGTGCCTTGTCCAGGCAAGTCACCCATGACGACGTGATAGCCTGCATTCCGCCACATTTCAATCAGCCATTTATATCGGCCGTGATATTCACTCGCACCATGTACAATGACAATTGTACCAACTGGTCTTTCAGCATGCCAAGTCCACAAAGTAAACACCTCACAAATGTTGTATTAAGAAAGGAAGTCGAAAAAGTGATTTATCCATATCATCAGTTTACACCTGAGATTCATGAATCGGTCTTTGTCGCAGATAACGCCACCATTACCGGTGATGTCACAATTGGAGAATATTCGAGCGTGTGGTTTCAAACCGTCATCAGAGGCGATGTTGCACCTGTGAGAATTGGAAAGAACGTCAACATTCAAGATTTATCGTGCCTGCATCAAAGTCCTGGAAAAACACTTCTTATTGAAGATGGTGCTACCATTGGACACCAAGTCACATTACATAGCTCAATCATTCGAAAAAATGCCCTCATTGGCATGGGGTCTATCATTCTCGATGGTGCGGAGATTGGCGAAGGCGCCTTTATCGGTGCAGGAAGTCTTGTCCCTCAAGGAAAGGTCATCCCAAAAGGATCACTCGCTTTTGGCCGTCCAGCCAAAGTCGTTCGGCTGTTAACAGATGAAGATATCCAAGACATGGACCGAATCCGCAGAGAATATGTAGAAAAAGGACAATACTATCGTTCCCTTTTATCTCGTTAACATCATACGTGTATCTTCACTTTATCATGTTTTTTTCAGGATATTAAGCAATAACTATGAACCGCTAGTTATTTTACCCTTATCCGCCACTTTCTATCATGACAAAAAAGGTTTTCAGCACAAAGCTGAAAACCTTTTTTCATTAACTGAAGATGACTTCTTTCGGTTGATGATTCAATTGCTCTGGATCAATACTGCGCTCGACATAAATGCTGTGCCAAATCATAAAGATTAGGACAGTCCAAATCTTACGGCTATGATCTGCTTTACCAGCACAATGTTCATTTAATAAATCAAGCACATACTCTTTATTAATATATTCGTCAGTTTGACTGTTTTTAATGATGTCTTTCGCCCAAGCGTTCATCTCATTTTTCAGCCAATGACGAATTGGAACAGGGAAGCCCAGCTTCTTGCGGTTTAACACATGGTCAGGCACAATGCCTTCTGCTGCTTTACGCAATAAATATTTCGTTGTGCCATCTTTTGTTTTCAGCTCTTCTGGAATTTTAGAAGCCGCTTCAAATACGACCTTATCAAGGAAAGGAACACGAAGCTCAAGAGAATTCGCCATTGTCATCTTATCTGCTTTCAGTAAGATGTCCCCACGCATCCACGTATGAATATCAACATATTGCATTTTGTTAATATCACTGTAGCCTGCACTTTCCTCGAAGTATGTCTTCGTCACATCACGATACGTAATGTTCGGATCATACTGCTTTAAGAGGGTTTTCTTTACTGGCTCTTCAAAGATTTTCGCATTACCGATATAACGCTCCTCTAATGGTGTACAGCCGCGGACGATAAAGCTTTTTCCTTTCATTCCCTCTGGCATTAAGCGCGCCAGACGAAGAAGAAGCTTTTTCAGCATAGATGGAACAGATTCAAATGGTTTAAGAGAAAGCGGCTCACGGTAAATATTATATCCACCGAACAGCTCGTCTGCTCCCTCACCAGAAAGAACGACCGTCACTTGTTTCTTCGCTTCCTTTGCCACAAAGTACAATGGAATCGCCGCCGGATCAGCTAAAGGATCATCTAAATGCCAAACAATTTTCGGAAGCTCATTCATATATTCCTCAGGAGAAATCACCGCGCTGAAGTTTTGTAAGCCAAGCTTATCAGCCGTTTCCTTCGCTACATCAACTTCACTAAAGCCATCCTGCTGGAAGCCAACAGAAAACGTCTTCAGCTCAGGATGAAATTCCTTTGCAACAGATACGATGAAAGAAGAATCGATACCACCTGATAGGAATGAACCAACAGGTACATCACTTCTCATATGAATTTTCACAGAATCATAGATTGCATCGCGGACTTCTTCAATCAGCTTTTGTTCTTGTGTTTGTTCAGGCTTGAATTGAACTTTCCAGTAAGTCTTAAATTCAATCTTCTGTCCTGGGCGTAAAGTAAACTGATGACCTGGCTCTACTTTGTGCACCTTTTGATCAAGTGTATTTGGCTCAGGTACGAACTGGAATGACATATACTGCTGTAAGGATGTCTCATCAAATAAAATGTTCTCGTTCACTGCCATCAAGCTTTTGCGTTCAGACGCAAAGTACACTTGCTCATCCATTTGTGTAAAATAAAGCGGTTTGATGCCAAAAGGATCTCTTGCGCCATATAATAATTGCGCTTCTTTATCCCAAATTAAAAATGCAAACATGCCGCGAAGCTTTGAAGCCGCTTCTTCTTTATAATGACGGTATGTGGCAAGAAGTACTTCCGTATCAGAATCTGTGCTGAACGTATAGCCTTTTTTCACAAGCTCTTCCTTCAGCTCCACATAGTTATAAATTTCTCCGTTGAAAATAATCCAAAACTTTTCATCTTCATAAGAAAGCGGCTGCTTTCCGTGCTCAACATCTATAATACTTAAACGTCTAAATCCAAATCCTACATGCTCATCATGAAAGTAACCCTCATCATCCGGACCACGATGAACGATGAGACGATTCATTTGTTTAATTAGCTCTTCCTGTTCAGTAGTTTCGGACAATGGACGGTGATTAAATACACCAACAAACCCACACATATTATTGCCTCCACGTTATGTTATTTCTTAAAAGTAGACCTATAATTAGACAGTATTTTGTCCGATTTTGTTTCACATTTTTTCGCTTTTTGCAGATTTTTTTTTAATCAAAAGGAAAACCGCTTAAAATAAGCGGTTTTTTATGTTGTTATTGTCCCAATGCTTCTTTGCGAAGTGTATCGGCTTTATCCGTTTTTTCCCACGGAAGATCTAAGTCGTGACGGCCGAAATGCCCGTATGCAGCTGTTTGTTTGTAGATCGGACGGCGCAGGTCAAGCATTTTAATAATGCCAGCTGGACGAAGATCAAAGTTTGCACGAACCACTTCAATTAATTTTTCTTCTGAAGCTTTTCCTGTTCCGAATGTATCAATTGAAATCGATACAGGCTGTGCAACACCAATTGCATAAGCAAGCTGTACTTCACAAGAATCTGCAAGGCCGGCAGCTACGATGTTTTTCGCTACGTAACGTGCAGCGTATGCCGCAGAACGGTCAACCTTCGTTGCATCCTTACCTGAGAAAGCACCGCCGCCATGACGAGCGTATCCGCCATACGTATCAACGATAATTTTACGTCCAGTTAAACCAGCATCCCCTTGAGGCCCACCGATCACGAAACGGCCAGTTGGGTTAATAAAGTATTTTGTCTGTTCATCAATCAGTTCACTTGGAACGACAGGACTGATGACATGCTCTTTTAAGTCACTTTGAATTTGTTCAAGCGTCACTTCTGGTGCATGCTGCGTAGAAATAACCACTGTGTCAATACGAACTGGTTTGTTTTGCTCATCATATTCAACTGTGACTTGTGTTTTTCCGTCTGGACGAAGGTATGCAAGTGTTTCATTCTTGCGTACTTCTGTTAAACGGCGAGATAATTTATGCGCTAGTGAAATTGGCAGCGGCATGAGCTCTTCGGTTTCGTTATTGGCAAAACCAAACATCAATCCTTGGTCACCTGCACCAATCGCATCAATTTCTTCTTCAGTCATTGTTCCTTCACGTGCTTCAAGCGCTTTGTCTACACCTTGCGCAATATCAGCAGACTGTTCATCAATTGATGTAAGTACCGCACATGTTTCCGCATCAAAACCATATTTCGCACGTGTGTAGCCAATTTCCTTAATTGTGTCACGCACCGTCTTTGGAATATCGACATAAGTAGACGTTGTAATTTCACCGCTTACTAATACGAGACCGGTTGTAACAGAAGTTTCACAGGCAACACGTGCATTTGGATCTTTCTTTAAAATTTCATCCAAAATGCTGTCTGAAATTTGGTCACAGATTTTATCCGGATGTCCTTCTGTCACTGATTCTGAAGTAAATAAACGACGATTTTGACTCATAATGGCTATTTCCTCCTGTACAAGACCACATCATCCCAAGATGAGGCCTCCAATATGATACGGAACTCGTTCCCTCTTATATTTGAAAACGTTTATATTAGAGATGTTATTGGCAATTTGTTCATATGATATCCCAAAAATAAAAAAACCATTTCCTTCATTGCGAGGAAAGGGTCTGAGATCGCATGCCTTTCACTCTTATCGCTCAAGGTGTTCTTGTACCTTGCATCAGGTTAGCACCTTGGTTTCTCAGCATTTTCATGCCTTTTTCATAAGAAACCGGTTGCTGGGCTTCATCGGGCCTGTCCCTCCACCAACTCGGGATAAGAGTATCCGTTCAATAAGATATCTTATCTTAAACCCTTGCGTCATGTCAATGCTTCATAAGAATTATCTCCCTCTTTTTTCTCCTCACCATTAGCATCACCAAAAAGCATATTTTCATAGCAGAAATGAAAAAACACACACAAAAATTTTTAAATAGTATAGACTATTATTATTAATGTGTTATACTAATCGAAACAAACAAATTCAACGGTAAAGGAAGGGTTTTTTTATGAACTCAGTGGATTTAAAAGAAGATTTGCAGTCATTGCTCTCATTAGAAAATACGCACCAAAACTTATCTGTTCCGAAACTTGTTGAAAAGATTTTGGCACGTAATGAAGGCGTTTTAACATCAACAGGAGCTGTCCGCGCCACAACTGGAGCCTACACAGGACGTTCGCCTAAAGATAAATTTATCGTCAAAGAAGAAAGCTCTGAACATAAAATCGATTGGGGTCAAGTAAACCAGCCGATCTCCAAAGAAGCATTTGACCGTTTATATACAAAGGTTGTGTCATACTTAAAAGAACGTGATGAACTATTCGTCTTTGAAGGGTTTGCAGGCGCTGATGAAAGATATCGTATGCCGATTACAGTTGTAAACGAATTCGCATGGCACAATCTTTTTGCCAAGCAGCTATTTATCAGACCTGACGGGTCAACACCTTCTTCAAACGAAAAACCTTTCACCATCTTATCTGCACCGCACTTTAAAGCAGATCCTGCAACAGATGGCACAAACTCTGAAACGTTTATCATCGTTTCTTTTGAAAAGCGCACCATTCTTATCGGTGGAACAGAATATGCAGGAGAAATGAAAAAGTCCATTTTCTCTGTGATGAACTACCTACTTCCTGAGCAAGACATTTTATCCATGCACTGCTCAGCAAACGTAGGTCAAGAAGGCGATGTGGCTCTATTCTTCGGACTTTCAGGTACTGGGAAAACGACGCTTTCTGCAAGCGCAAGCCGCAAGCTGATCGGAGACGATGAACACGGCTGGTCTGGCACAGGGGTCTTCAATATCGAGGGCGGATGCTATGCGAAATGTGTGAACTTAAGTGAAGAAAAAGAACCGCAGATCTACAAAGCGATCAGCTTCGGATCTGTTCTTGAGAACGTTGTGCTTGATGAAGAAACACGTGAAGCGGATTACGATGATACCTTCTTTACTGAAAATACACGCGCTGCTTACCCAATCGAAATGATTGATAACATCGTGAAACCAAGTATTGCAGGACATCCATCTGCTATTGTCTTTTTAACAGCTGATGCGTTTGGCGTCTTACCTCCAATCAGCCGTTTAACAAAAGAACAGGCAATGTACCATTTCTTGAGCGGGTACACAAGTAAATTAGCTGGAACTGAGCGAGGTGTCACATCACCAGAAACGACATTCTCTACTTGCTTCGGTTCACCATTCCTTCCACTTCCAGCTCACGTCTATGCTGAAATGCTTGGCAAAAAGATTGATGAGCACGGTGCAAAAGTATTCCTTGTGAATACAGGCTGGACTGGCGGAGGCTACGGTACAGGCAAACGAATGAATCTCGCTCATACAAGAGCAATGGTGCAGGCAGCAATCGAAGGTGACCTTGACAATGCCGAGATGATTACTGATGACATCTTTGGCTTACACATCCCGCTTCATATTCCTGGTGTACCAGATGAAGTGCTTCAACCTGCTAAAACATGGGATGACCAAGAGGCTTATCAAGAAAAAGCACACTTCCTTGCCAATGAATTTAAAAAGAACTTCCAAAAATTCAGCCACGCGGCAAGTGACATTGAAGCCAAAGGCGGACCACTCGTATAACCAAATGAAAAAAGCTGAGGAGATTCAATCCCTCAGCTTTTTTTAGTTTGTTGAATGCAATGACACAAGACGGTACGTCACCTTCGTGACATTGTCTGTCAGCTCCAGCTTTTCAACATGTGCTGTCCCAGTTTTTTCTCCGTCTTTCGTTTTGCGCACCTCAAGTGGAATATTTAACGGATAAATGCGGTATCCATCCTTCATGAGTTCAAATACATTTTCTTCAATTCTTGACTCTTTTCCCTTTGTGACAATCATTGTATTAAATTCAACAGGCATTCCCATAATGAAAATCCCCCTACTTTCTATATTTCGTTATACTGCTTATTTTACCACATTTCCGCTTTTTCGGCTGTGCATCCATGTGGTCAACCTTCTCACAATTTCTCGATTATGCTGCGGCGGGAAATAGTGGTTGTATCCGTGGAAATACCATGTCTCCACGGACTTTCCGTGCTGGCGCAGCGCATCTTCTAACAAATACGCATGCTCAATCGATACATTTTGATCTTCTTCTCCGTGGATGATAAGGACAGGTGCTTCAATTTTGTCCACATCATTTAAAGGGGTTCTGTTCTCATATGCCTCTGGCACCTTATGCGGCGGGCCGCCAATCACACGCTTCATCATCCGTCTCATATCCACACGCTCTTCATAAGTAAGTTTCATGTCACTGACGCCTCCCCATGTGACAAAGGAAGCCGCCTCCTGTTTCATTTCAACAGCGGTCCAAATGCCCATAATACCGCCTCGCGAAAAACCAAAGATATGAATGCGGTCCTTCTTCACTTTTTTGTGCTGTTTTAACAGCTGAAAGGCAGCGAACGCATCTTTTCGATCTTCTCCGGCAAAATCTTCGTTCCCTTCGCCTCCTTGGTTTCCTCGGTAAAAGGGAGCAAAGACGACAAAACCCTGCGCGGCAAATTGCACAATCCGGCCTGGTCTGACCATCCCCACATTTTTAATGCCGCCTCGTAAATACAAAAAGCCGTCGTAGAGACCTTCTCCGGCCGGCTCAGCGAGCAGCCCTTTCATCCGAAGTCCATCTGCCTCATAGGTCACTGTATATAAGTGAATATGCGGATGGGGCGACGGAAACCTTCTTTTTTCCACAATCACTCGATTTCTCTCCTTTTCATCTTTGATTATGTCCATTGCTTCAGCATCGCTTCTGCGACAAGCTGGCCTGATTTTGTCACCATCGGCGTGCCGCCGCCTGGATGACTTGTTCCTCCAACAAACCATAGTCCTTCAATGTCCTTTGACTGATTATTGATGCGAAAGAACGCCTGTTTGAACGAGTTTGAAGACATGCCATAAATGGCTCCACGATATGCCCCCGTTTTCTGCTGCAGATCGAGCGGGGTTTGAACCGCTTCATATTCAATAAGCTCATCCAAATCAAAAAGACCTTTTTCCATTAATTTGTTTTTTACATGCTGACGATATGTCTCCTTTAGCATGTCCCAATCTTGCTCTTTTGTCACATAAGGTGCATTGGCCAGTACAAACAGATTGCTTCTTCCCGGTCCTCCGCTTAAAGCTGGTTCTGAATGACCTGAATAGCATATGTAAAGCGTCGGATCTTGAGGCAGTTGTTTTTTCTGAAAAATATCCTTGAATTCTTGCTCATAATCCTCAGGGAAAAACACATTGTGATGAGCCAGCTGTTCATAGACTTTAGGTACTCCTAATAAGAGAACAAAGCCCGACAACGACGGTTCAATGCCAGACAATTTTTGATTTAAAAAACGAGGACGGTCTTTTTCATCTATGAGATGACGGTATACAGTCAGCGCATCTGCTCCTGCAATGACTTGATCTGCCTCATACATCTGCTGATCCGTCTCCACTCCTTTGATCCGCCGATCCTTCACATGAATCTTGTTCACTTGTTCATTGAGATAAATCTGAACGCCTAATTCTTTTGCCAGCGTCTCAAATGCCTCAACTAAACGATATGTACCGCCCTGTATTCCATAAATCCCTTTCTCTCCTTCTAAATATGCCATCATATTAAAAATAGCCGGCGCCTCGTAGGGAGAAGAGCCAATATAAGTGGCATACCGTCCAAACATCGCCAATGTATGGGGATGACGGAAATATTGACGCAGCAGGCGCTGAACCGATGTGAATGGTTTGACAGCAAGAAGTGCTTTCATCAGCTTTACATCCGCCTTATCCTTCCAGCTCAATAACAAACGATTTAAAAACTGCTCCTCTGCCTTTTGAAAAAGCGTCTTTGATTCCTGTAAAAATGCGCGATATTGCTTCGCATCTTCAGGACTGAATGCAGCAATTTGTGATTCCATTTGCTCAATATTTGGCGTAAACTCGACCGTATGTCCATCTGGAAAAATATTTTTGGTCAGCGGAGAAATCGGATAAAAGGTCACATAATCCTCCATCCGTCTATGACAGGATGTAAACACTTCTTCAAAATAGGCCTTCATTGTAATGGTGCTCGGTCCTAAATCAAAAGAGTAGCCTGCCTCGTGATGGCGTTGCAATTTCCCCCCTAAAGCCGCTTCTTTTTCTAAAATGGTGACCTGAACCCCGCGTGACTGTAGACGGATCGCGGCTGATAATCCGCCAAGTCCGCCGCCGATGATGATCACTTTTTTCATTCGTACCTTCTCCCTTTCCATTCATACCCTTCTTTTTTGAGACCGATTTTCATAGAAGCAAAGCCAATGGCGATCAGGCTTAAAATACTGACCGGCAATAAAAAAGCCATCGCAGATGTCCGCCCATTTTCAGTATCAATTGCTGCTTTAATCGATACACCCAGCCCATAGCAAAGAATGGCTAAGCATATGCTCAAAACATCCAGCTGAAACAATGCGATCATGAAACAAATGACAGGAACCAAATAAAGGAGGGTGTATAAACAAAAGACACTGCTTAATAAAGCAATGCTTCGATTCACGCCCGGGAACAAATTTTTGCGGTAACCTTCCCAAACCTCTTGTCCACTTTCATACATTCTCATATACACAAATGGATGAATGCTTGCAAGTGTGAACGGAAAGCCTTTTTCCTTCACCCTTCTAGCCAAGGCCATATCATCAACGAGTGAATCCTTGATCGCTTCATGCCCGCCGATGTCGTGATAACAATTCTTTTCAATGGCAATAAAACCACCATGTGCTGCGGCAAAAGCGGGGTTCTTAGATTTTCTTACCCATTTCACTGGCAGATGACAGCCAATGGTAAACATCATCATAGGAACGACAAGATGCTCAAAAAATGTACCTGTTTTTTGTTCTGGAAAACCTGACAGCATGCCCGTTTTTTGCATACATAACTGCTTGTATACTGATTCAACTGCCCCTTTTTTTAACCGGACATCCGCATCTAAAAATAGCAGCCAGTCAGAATCTGCTGCCTCTGCGAGCTGAGAACAGGCATATGATTTACCAAGCCAGCCCCGCTTTAATGGCTGACCTGACTGGACTCGAATCCACGGATATGTTTCTGCGAAGCGCTCTACCAGCGCTCTTGTCTGATCTGTCGAATGGTCATCAAGGACGATAAGCTCTTTCGGGTAAAGACGTTGATCAACGATCGACTGAAGACAAGCTTCTATTCGGTTTTCCTCATTTCTCGCTGGAATCAGAATTGATAATGAAATAGGTTCACCCGGCGAAAAGGGTACTGGCTTTAAAACAGGAAGCTGCTTCATATTCCATATGGTGAAAATAAACTGACAGAGCAAGAGTACACTGATTACGATTAAGAAGACCGCCATGTTTTCACCCACTTTTTAAAGGAATCAAACGCATCACTTGTTGACTGACTTGTCCTCGTCATCTGTCTAAATTCTTGATTAGTTGTAAAATCAGGATCTGCGATGACCTGTGCTTGATGTGCATTTAGCTGCGTTTCAAGCAACTCTCTAAGCTGATGCGTCACGTCCTTGCTTCGAAGTTCTCCGCCAGATAATAAGGTATCTTCACCAAACACAGCAGATACTGTCGGCTTTTGAAATTGATTAAATGTATAATGCAAGGTCACAGGCTTCACCACAACTTGCTCAAATTGTCTCACTAAAAATGAAGCCCCGCCCTCCAATTCAAGCGGCCGCATATCCTGATGCATGATTTTCCCCTGCGGGAAAAGCCATACAGCCCCGCCAGCCTGCATATTCTCTTTTGCCGTCATTAATGCTTGCTTCACACTTTTCAGATTCTTTTTCTGAACCGGAAAGGCACCAAGCTTTCGGAAAAAGGCATATTGCTTCAGCTGTTTCTCCTCCATCATCATATAATGATCGAGTTCGGACGCTTTTTCTGTTAAAAGAAAGATGATCAGTCCATCCCACCATGAGCTATGATTGGCGATATAAAGAACAGGCAGCTTCTCGTTTGGATCCACAGTGCCTTTCATCATCACACAGCGGAAATGTTTATGAAGTAAATACCGCTCAAGATAAAGAGAAAATATACGTCTAAACGATCGGCTTTTGTCGCTTTCTTTCAAATTGAACCCTTCCTTCACACAAAATAACAATGATCAGTGCTAAATAAAAAATGACATCAAGCCCGCCCTTTAATGCCAGCACACCAAAAAAGAACACCATTGCCTGATAAATACGGCTCGTCCAGCTCAGAGCCTTTTGATCAATCTGAACAAGCGGGAAGAGAAAGGAAAGTCCTGCTCCAATCATACCCCAGCTCACAAAATTCTCAAAAGGAATACCATAAAAACCACCGCCGTCATACCACACCCAAAATTTCCGTTCAGCCGCTACTGGGTCTAATATGAGGTCAAGCAAGACAATCCATATCCCCGTTTCGACAGCTCGTTTCCATTTCGACTGCTGATTGGCTAAAAAAAGGCTGTTTAAAAACACACCAACCCATGCAAAAGCAATGGTTAAAGGCACACCTGCCACTAGAAAACCTAACGTCGGATAATAGTCATAGGCCCCGAAAGGAAAACCGGTTGTGATCCCTATCCATTCAACCGTAAATGTCAGCACCCCGACAATAGCAGCCCTTTTGATCACAAACCCCCATGATCCATAAATATTTCGCCCAATTTCTATCACACAGCAGGCATACAGCACAAGGAAAATGCCATTTGCAAACTGAAGCCATGCTGGCACTTCAAAAGAGACCATTAATATGAGTCCTACTAAATACCATCCAAGAAATACCCAACTCACTCTATACACGAAACCGCCCCTTTATTTCTTCCAAATTCAAGAAAGTATTCATGCTTCTAGTATAGAAAAAAAGACACGTTCTATAAATAAACAATGCGCTTCTTATTTTCATCTAGGCACTCACCAAAAATCCCTTTTGACATACTTTAATTAGTGATCTAGAACAAAGGAGGCGAATTACTCTTGAATCGTTCCATCAAAGTCAGACTGGCATTCATCGTCGTTGTCCTGCTCTTTATTCCATTTGTCGCCTGTAAAAAAGAACAAGAGCAGACCGTACAAGTAGCCGAGGTGACCCATTCGGTTTTTTATGCTCCGCTATATGTTGCCTTATCTGAGGATTTCTTCAAAGAAGAAGGGCTAAAGGTTGAATTAAAAACGACTTGGGGCGGTGATAAAACGATGACAGCTCTCTTATCCGGCGGTGCAGATATCGCTCTGACCGGATCTGAATCCTCTATCTATGTAGAGGCTCAAGACACAAAAGACTCTGTCATCAACTTTGCACAGCTGACACAAACAGACGGTACATTTCTTGTTTCAAGGGAGAAAGTGAGCGAATTCTCTTGGGATCAATTAAAAGGAAAAGACTTTCTTGGACAGCGGAAAGGCGGCATGCCGCAAATGGTCGGTGAATATGTCCTGAAAAAGGAAGGCATTGATGTAAAAAAGGATCTCCGCATGATTCAAAATATTGATTTTGCCAACATTTCAGGTGCTTTCTCCTCTGGAACTGGCGATTTTGTGCAGTTATTCGAACCGACAGCATCCTTAATTGAAAAAGAAGGCAAAGGGTACATTACCGCCTCCTTTGGAGAAGCTTCCGGAAAGGTGCCGTATACCACCTTCATGGCAAAGAAGAGTTACTTAGAGGAAAACAAAGAAACAGCTGAAGCCTTCACTCGCGCCATTTACAAAGCGCAGAAATGGGTAGAAGCCAAGCAGCCGGAGGAGATTGCCAAAACCATTCAATCTCATTTTCCTGACACAGAACTTGATGTTTTATCAACTGCCATTAAACGCTACAAACAGCAGGACTCCTATGCAACAGATCCCCTTCTGAATGAAGAGGAATGGAACAAATTGCAGGAAATCATGAAGGAGAGCGATGAATTGCCGAAATTTATCCCGTACAAACAACTTGTCAATTCATCCATTGCAAAGAAGGTCACAGAACATAAATAGAATAGGAGGTAGCACATGTCTTTCCTTCAAATTGACCATGTGACCCACACGTACTTCTCTTTAAAAGAAAAAACAACGGCCATACAGCACATCAATATGGAGATAGACCAAGGAGAATTTATCTCATTTATTGGTCCCAGCGGCTGCGGAAAAACCACCCTGCTGTCTATCATTGCAGGAATCACGCCGCCCTCTGAAGGCCGAATTTTAATCGAAGGAAAAGAACCGAATCAAAAAGAGCATCAAATCGGCTACATGCTCCAGCAAGATTATTTGTTTCCTTGGAAAACCATCAAGGAAAATATCATTCTCGGGTTAAAAATCACCAAGCAAGATTCACATGAAGCCACCTCCGCCGCTCTTGGCTTACTGCCTAAGCTTGGCCTTCATGATGTAGAGGAAAAATACCCGAAGGAGCTGTCAGGCGGTATGAGGCAGCGTGCGGCTCTCGCCCGAACGCTTGCAGTGAATCCCGGTCTGCTTTTACTAGATGAACCCTTTTCAGCTCTAGACTATCAAACCAAACTCACTTTAGAGGATCTCGTCTTTCATACACTCAAAAACTATCAAAAAACAGCGGTCCTTGTGACACATGACATTGGCGAAGCCATTGCGATGAGTGACCGCATTTTCTTATTCTCTAAGCATCCTGGCTCAATCAAGAGGATTTTTACCGTTCCAGATGAACTGAGGTCTCTTTCTCCTTTCGATGCAAGACAGACCCAGAGTTTCCAAGAGCTCTTTCAAACGATTTGGAAGGAGCTGAAAACAGTTGAAACACAGTGATCTTTTACATGAAGCCTATCGCAAAAAATACCGAATGGAAAAACGCATGACCCGAATCTATCAATTCATTATTTTCGCCAGCTTCTTTTCGCTTTGGGAGCTTGCCAGTCATTTTCGTCTTATCGATCCACTGATATTTAGTTCACCATCAGCAGTCTGTCAATTGTTTGTACAAAAAATATCCGATGGGTCTTTAATGAATCATATGAGTATTACATTATTTGAAACAGTGCTCGGATTTCTACTTGGTACCTTTTGCGGCATTTTGCTCGCTGCCGCCTTATGGTGGTCCACCCGCCTGGCAAACGTTCTTGATCCTTATTTAGTCATTTTAAATGCCATGCCAAAAGTTGCCCTCGCCCCGATTTTAATTGTTGCCCTTGGGCCTGGCATGATCAGCATCGTTGCCATGGGCGCAATCATTAGTGTAATCATTACGACGATCGTCATATATACAGCCTTTCAAGAGGTCGATGAGAATTATTTAAAGGTGATGAAAACCTTTGGTGCGAAAAAAAGCGTCGTCTTTCGCGAGGTCATTTTGCCAGCTAGTATTCCAACGATGATTTCTGCCATCAAGGTCAATGTCGGCCTTTCTTGGGTAGGGGTTATTGTAGGGGAATTTCTTGTTTCCTCAAAAGGGCTCGGCTACATGATCATTTACGGCTTTCAAGTCTTCAACTTTACACTCGTGTTCTTAAGTCTTTTCATTATTGCCGTGTTTGCGACCATCATGTACCAGCTTGTGGAATGGCTCGAACGCCGTTTTCTTCAAAAATAAAAAGGCACAGGGATTGTCACCCCTGCGCTTTTTTTAACGAATCAAACCGTTCTTTTCTAAATAAGCAAGACTTTGTCTTAACACATCATCTTTCATAATAAAACTGAAATTCTTATTTTTGGCGATGGATTTTGGCAAGTCTGCGAAAAGAACGGGTCCTTTCGTTTCAAAATACGTGTCTTGCTTCACTAGCTTTTCAATATCAGCGAAATAAATATTCTTGACAATGACCTTTTCTCTGCCCAGCACCTGATATTGACCAATATACGTTAATTCACGAACAACAGCACCCGTCTCTTCTTGAATCTCCCGTATAGCGGCTTGGTCTGCTTCTTCATCCGGCTCAACTTTCCCTCCTGGAAACTCATAGCCCCGATCCTCATGTTCAGTAAGCAGCCATTTCCCTTGGTAGCGGCAGATGGCCCAAACATGCTTAGGATGACTTGAAAAAGGCTTCTCCTCAAAAGAGAGCTTGACCGTATTATGATAATAGTCTTTAAATACATGCATGTGAAATCCCTCATATCCTGTCCTTGCTTCTTGTAAAACATCATACCACAGATCCCATTTATCTGAAGAATTTTTATCAAAAGTGAAACAAACGAGTGGTTCCAACTCGTCTGTATCTAAAATGAGGTATTGTTGCTAAAACCTTTTTATCATCTCCAACTTCACCCAATTTTAATCATGAAACCTTTTATCCCTATATAACGTAAATGAATCAGTGTTTGTCCTATGACAACGAGGAGGAAATCAGCATGAGTATAAAAAATGGGTCAAAACAAAACGCACCCCATGAGGTGATCAAGAAACACCTCGTGAAAGGGCAAAAGTTAGATTTAACAAAAGACAATCCAGCGGTCGACCAAATTCATATCGGGCTTGGCTGGGACCTGGCTGGTCAGCCAATTGATTTAGATACGCAAGTGTTTCTTTTAAATGAAGAGGACAAGCTGTTGTCTCCTAAGCATCTGATCTATTATCACCAGCAGCAAAGCTTAGATGGAGCTGTTCGTCATCTTGGTGATCATCAATTTGGCGGAGGGTATCGAGACAATGAAATGATTATTATGCAATTAAGCAGAGTCTCACCTAATATTCATAAAATTGTCGTCACAGCCACGATACATGATGCACACGAACGCCAGCATCATTTTGGACAAGTCACCAATGCCTACGTGCGACTTACGGATCAAATCTCACAGCAAGAGATTTGTACCTTTCAGTTAACAGAGGATTATTCGTATTGTACATCCATTATATGCGCTGAACTCACGAGAGATCAGGAGGAATGGAAAATCACGGCGACCGGGCAAGGGACTACTCTAGATTTAAATGATTTATGCCGCATCTACGGATTTACATCTTGACGCAGGAAAGGAGCCGGCACCTATGGGATTTCATTTCAACACGATAGAAGAACTTACCTTACAAGCAGAAGGCAGCGGAATCTTTTTTGCCAAAAAAGGCGCCATGATTGCTGATCAAGGAAGTTTCCAATACCGCAAGCGATTACTTGGAACGAATAAAGGAAATATGGTCAGCCAAGTATTTAACCATATCAGCAGAAAATTCACAGGTGAAAACCTTGAGATGATGGAAGTGAGTGGACAAGGTACTTGCTACTTGGCGGATGCAAGCGAGCATGTAACAGTGATTAATCTTGAGCCAAGCGGTCCTTGGCAGCATGTAAGTGTAGAAAGTGAAGATTTACTTGCCTTTACTGAGGAATGCCATTACGGCGTCACACCAGTAGGCGTTGGTATTTTATCACAGAAAGGACTGTTTACATCAAAACTCTCTTATCAAGGGCACGGAGCGCAAGTCGCCATTAAAACGAATGGAAATCCGCTCATTTTAAAAGCCCCCTGCCGTGTAGACCCTGACGCAATTGTTGCTTGGACAGGCAAAGCACCGAAGGTCAAACTAGATGTGAACTGGAAAACTTTCATTGGACAAACATCTGGCGAATCCTACTTATTTGAGTTTCAGGAACAAGATCAAATCGTCATTATCCAGCCATCTGAGCGCACATCTGGCTTACGGGTGGGCTTAGATGATAATCGCTACAAACCTCAGAGCCAGAGCTCCACTCATGAATTCACCAATTCACAGCAAGAAAATAGAGGCGGCGGGATCAGTGATTTGATCGGAGGCATTTTACAACCGCGAAAATAAAGCATGTAGAGATTCTCTACATGCTTTTTCAATTCATCAAACCATTTGTCTCAATAAAGCTCCTTGTTTCTTCATTGCCGAGCTCATAAATCATTGTGTAAATCTCTTTTCTTTTTCTATCCATTTCATCATTTGGACTATCATAATGATATTCAAGAAACGGAACATGCGCCCGAAAGAAGCCTTTCCAATCTGTCATATACTGTTCATCGAAGTAGTCTCTCAGCTGCAAAATTTGATCATCATCTGCTTCTATTTGAAATTGCCAAGCCGCTGCATCTCTATGCTGCGATATCGATCCATCTTGTACGGATACATAGTATGTGTGTCTCGCCATCCGAATCATCCTTTTTGCCTTTAGTATGACCAGATATGAGGAAATTACGGCTTTTTGCGCAATTTATTTTTCAACATGTCCAATACATCAATAAACAACTGTGGAATGGGAACTCCAAGGGCTCTGGCTGTCGAGACGATTTGGTAAGATTCATAAATAATATAAAAGATGATCGCTAAATCCTTAATCGTCCCATTTGTCTTCAGCATGACATCGAAGAAATGTGCCATAGATATTAAGGAGACGGTCACGACCTTTCGAACAAGCCGCGTTAAAAACCGCTTCATTGTGAGCTGCCCAGTCAAAGATTCTCTTAGGCTTGAACAAATTAATTCAATAGCCATCAACGTCACTAAAATCATCAGTAAATATCCTGCTCCACCAAACAGAAAGCCCATCGCCGACAAACTCACTGTAACCAACGAAAAGATGCCTAAATCCTTGCTCACTTGGCATCAACATCCTTTCAAAGTGGAACTCCTTACCTCAATAGTATATGCCGAATTCTCGCAATAGCTTGGACGACAAAAAATAAAGGCGCTGTTATGTATTCAGGGAGACGAATGAGACCAAAAAAGCCGCCCATGAGGCGACTTCTCTTTTTAGACTCTGACATCAATAAATGAAGCATCTGAATCCTTTGGCTGAACAGCTTGAGGCTGCTGCTGCACTTGATCCAGCATCACCATAGCTTGTGCTGTATTCGTAGCAAGCTGTGAATTCAACAAACTAATATTGAGTGTCTTTTGAATGCTCGCTACTTGCTGACTCATCATTCCTGCAATAGAAGACATCTTCTTCCCTCCCTTCTCTTTTCTCTTCGGCTGAAAGCCCTATGATTTCAATGGGCTGTCTGTCCCTATTCCAATAAAAAAAGAATGTCGGTCTATTGATGACCGACATTCTTTTCACATACGTGTATTATCCTAAATATGCTTTAAGCATCCAGTTGTGTTTTTCAATGGATTGATGAATCGCAAGCAGCATATCACCTGTAGTTTCATCGCCAACCTCTGCAGCCAGCTCCATTCCTTTCTTTAATTCCTCAGCGATATTGGAGAAATCATTATATAGATTTTTCACCATTTGCTCCGCTGATTCTTTGCCTTCTGCTTCTTGAATGCTGGAAATTTCTAAGCACTCTTTCATTGTCGCAACAGGCTGTCCATTTAAAGCAAGCATACGCTCAGCCAAATCATCAATATATGTAGCTGTTTCTGTATATAGTTCCTCAAATTTCTCATGGAGTGTAAAGAAATCTTTTCCCTTTACATACCAATGATAGTTATGTAATTTCACGTAAAGCACAGTCCAATCAGCTACTTGTTTATTAACGACGTTTAATAATTGTTCAGACATATTTATTCCTCCTTATGTAATTGCGTTTAGTATGAGAATACCCTTTTCTTATTATACTGAAACCTGCCGTGTATTTCTTCTATTTTGACTGCATGAAATATATGTTAATATGGAAATAAGGAGGGAGTTAGATGCTGTTACTTGGGATTATCAGCTTTATCATTATCTCAATCGTTGTCTTTTTATCATTGTGGACGACATCGAAGGCTTATGAATATAAGCATAAAGTCGATTCACCACAGGATGCAGAACCAAATCAACGTCCTAATCCAAAATAAATCCGCTTTTAATGATGTGAGGTTTCTTCTTCTGCAGTAGTTGAACTCTCTTTTTTCACCTCACCTACGTGGATGTTCGTTTTCGGCATATTATGCTGCTGTTTAGCTGTCACATGGACTTGTATGATATAAAGGCCATCTTTTTTGAAGGCTGTGTGCAATTCGTATACACCTTTGTTTTCTTTCTTTGGCTGAATCATCTTGCTGTTATCCTTGTCGCCATCTTTCCACACTTCAAATTGAACATCATCTGCATCATCAACAGGCGTATCACCGTATGTGACAGCTGCTTTTACTATAACGCTTTCATTTTTCTCCACTTGCTCAGGTCCTGTGAGCTTTACTTCTAATAGCTCAGGCACTTCCCCTTTGCCGCTATTTGCTGCAGAGTTTCCACATGCACTCAATAACGTGAGTATCAGAATCATTCCCAACATTTTTCGCATCCTGCGTTTCCCCCTTCTTTTACTGACATGTCCATTTTAACAAATATCCCCTATTTTGACATCTCTGTTTGAATTCAAATAAAAAACCGGACATCTCAATGTCCGGTTCATCATTCTATTAACCAAATACTTTTAAAAGCTCTTCTTGATCCTGAGAAAGCCAGAAACGCATTAAACGTTTTGCCCCTTCAAGATCATGAAGCTTCGCTTGGCCGCATTGCTCTTCGTTTGCAGCAGGAATTTCTGTTACTTCAACCGCATCCTTGAATGTTGCATCAAGAAGTTCAACGATCTCTTTTGGAGTTGGTGCACCACTGACAACTAAATAGTAGCCTGTCTGGCAGCCCATTGGAGAAATATCGATGATATCAAAATGATCATATTTCTCTGAGTGTGTTCTAATATTAAACGCAAGCAAATGCTCTAATGTATGAATCGTATCAGGTTTCATCGCCTGCTTGTTGGGCTGACAAAAACGAATATCGAATTTATTTACTTCCCCATCTGATCCCACTTTATGAACGCCGCAATGACGAACATATGGCGCTTTTACAGCATTATGATCAAGTTCAAAGCTTTCGACTGAAGGCATAATCACCACTCCTATAATTGCAATTTCCTATATTATAACATATTTCTCCGACCAGTTTAGTTTATAAAACTTTCCTTCCTTGTTCTTTTTTCTTATACTGTGAAAGACAGACAAGGAGGAACCTCTATGAAACAAATTTTTATCGGCATGATACGCTTTTATCAAAAATGTATTTCCCCTCTGACACCGCCAAGCTGCCGGTTTTATCCAACATGCTCAAACTATGGACTAGAGGCAATCAAAACGCATGGCGCGGTCAAGGGCGGCTGGCTCACCATAAAACGGATTTTGAAATGTCATCCGCTTCACCCTGGCGGCATTGATCCTGTCCCGCCTAAAAAGGAAAAGTAACTTACTTTTCTTCATATCCGTTGACAACTAAGTCAAGCTTCCCTGTTCCAGGGTCAATGACAAGCCCGTGTACAGGTACATCTGATGGAAGAAGCGGGTGATTTTTTACTACAGACACACTGTCCTTCACGCTCTCTTCGACTGAACTAAAGCTTTTGAGCCACTGTTTAAAATCAATTCCTGAGTATTCCAGTACTTCAATACGTTTTTCTGGAATACCGCGCTCAACGGCTTTATTTAAAAGTGTTTGGCTGTCTATTTTGCTCATCCCGCAATCATGGTGCCCAATGACATATACCTCGTCAGCATTTAATTCGTAAACAGCAACTAAAATGCTTCGCATAATACTTCCAAATGGATGAGAAACAAGCGCCCCAGCACTTTTGACAATCTTAATATCACCATTTTTCATGTTCATGGCACGCGGAAGCAGTTCAACAAGTCTTGTATCCATACACGATAGAATGACAGCTTTTTTCTGTGGAAACTTTGTTGTTGTAAATTCTTCGTATTTCTTTTCTTCAATAAATTGTTGATTATATTCGATGATTTCATCTAAAAGTTTCATACGTTTGTCCATTCCTTTATCTTTTTTAAAAATAAATATAGCACAATGTAAGAAATTTCGTCACGTTTTGCAGCTTATTTTTTTAGAGGAAACATCTGCTGATGAAAATTTTTTATTTTCCTCTTTTCAAATCGTAATTATTACGATACAATAACTCAGGACATTAAATCGTAATCATTTCTATCTATTAGATTGAGAGGAGACATTTTCTACATGAAAAAAATCTTTTTTATTTTAACAGCTGCTTTATTCGCGATCGGTCTTGCCGCTTGCTCAAGCAGCGCGGGCACTAATGCTTCAAAAGGAAAAGCAGACGGGAAACTAATCATTTACACCACGATCTTCCCAATTCAAGATTTCACTGAAAAAATTGGCGGCTCTCACGTTCATGCTCAAAGCGTGTATCCTGCAAATGCAGATGCACACAGCTTTGAACCAAGTTCAAAAACAATGGTTGAAATGGCTGAAGGTGATGCCTTTATCTACAGCGGCACAGGGGCTGAAGCATTCGCAGACAAAACTGCTGCCACTTTAAAAGACCAAGGTGTGAAAACAGTCAAAGCAGCCGAAGGCATCAAATTGTTATCGACAAATGAAGAACATGCACATGAAGAAGGCGAAGATCATGACCATGAAGGTGAAGACCATGATCATGACGGGCACGATCACGGAGATAAAGACCCTCATGCATGGTTAGACCCTGTTTATGCACAGCAAATGGCGAAAAACATTAAAAACACACTCGTCTCTTTAGATCCAGATCATAAAGACGAATACACAAAAAACTATGAACATCTAAAAAAAGATTTGCAATCGTTAGATCAAGAATTTAAAACAACGTTATCTAAAGCGAAACATAAAGAAATTCTTGTTTCTCACGCAGCTTATGGTTATTGGGAAAAGCGCTATGGCATTGAGCAAATCAGTGTTTTAGGGTTATCCGCTTCTGAGGAGCCATCACAAAAACAGCTCGAAAACATTGTACAAAAAGCAGAAAAGCATCACATTCAATACGTTATTTTTGAAAACAACGTCAGCAGCAAAGTATCAGATACAATCCGCAGTGAAATTGGGGCAAAAAGCTTGACCCTTAAAAATCTAGAATCCATTACTGAGGATGATGTCAAAAATGGCGAAAGCTACGTCAGCTTAATGAAACAAAACTTAAAGACCTTAAAAACTGCATTAAATGATTAATGCTTTGAACCCCGGCTAATCAACCGGGGTTTTTTGCTGTAAAAAAAGCACACCGTTATCAGGCGTGCTTTTTTGATTACATTTGATATTTTTTCTTAAACTGCTCAGCTCTTCCGCCTTTTTCTCCGAATTTTTGACGTCCTGTATAAAAAGGATGCGTATCAGAGCTTGTTTCTACTTTAATGACAGGATACGTTTTCCCATCTTCCCACTCTACTGTCTCGTTTGATGTCTTTGTTGATCTACTCAAGAAGCGGTAACCGCTGTTTACGTCCATAAATACAACTTCATGTGAGGTTGGATGAATATCTCTTTTCAATGTCAAAACTCCTTTCGTTAATAAAACGTAATTGTTACGTTTTATATTTATATTCTACTCCCTCTTTTACAACTTGTCAAAAAACAAGCTTTCTTAGTCAGGAAGAATAATCTAAAAATGGTGGAGAATAATAAGCATCATGAAAAAGAGAAGCGATAAGAAAGGCGGAGAAAAAATTGACTGATCTCGTTTTAGCTAGAAGCCTGTTCGGCACAACCATGGGCTTTCATATTATTTATGCCTCGCTCGGCGTTGGCATACCGCTAATGATTTTGTTAGCTGAACTCATCTATCAAAAAACGAAGGACCCGCATTATGCCATCATGGCCAAGCGGTGGACAAAAGCACAGGCTGTTCTGTTAGGGGTCGCCATTCCAACAGGTACTATTGCTGGTACGCAGCTTGCCCTTTTATGGCCAGGTTTTATGGAGGTCATCGGAAAGGTCATGTCACTGCCATTCCAGATTGAAATCTATGCGTTCTTTATAGAAGCATTATTTATGTCTATTTATGTGTACGCAGCGGATCGCCTATCGAATGCAATGCGCATCATTACGGTTATTTTTATCGTCATTGGTGCAGCTGCATCAGCGATTCTAATTACAAACGTACATGCTTTTGAAGGGACACCTGCTGGCTTTCAGATGGTGAATGGAGAAATCACAAATATCGAGCCTTGGAAGGCCTTTTTCAATCCAAGCTTTGCTGTAACTGCTACACATGTTGTGCTGTCTGCTTTTACAACAGGTGCTTTTGTGATTGCTTCAGTTGCAGCTTTTAAAATGCTCAAAACGAGAAAAAATGAGAAGCTCTATACATTTCATCGAAAAGCCCTTTTTCTTGGACTCATTGTAGGAGGACTTTTCTCTTTTCTAACAGCCTTAAATGGCCACGAATCCGCTCAGCTTCTGTATGAATATCAGCCTGAAAAGCTGGCTGGAGCTGAAGGTTTATTTGAAACGCAATCACATGCGCCTCTTGCAATAGGTGGTTTTACGGATGCTGATTCGCAGGAAATTAAAGGTGCGATCGAAATTCCTTGGGCGCTCAGTTTTCTGGCAGGAAATAGCTTCGATACAGTGGTCAAAGGCTTAAATGATTTTCCTCGTGACGAGTGGCCGCCTTTATTTATACACACATTATTTAACGGCATGGTCATTATTGGATCGGTGCTCATTCTATTTGCGGTATTAGCGCTACTTTACCGTAAAATTTTAAAACGGGACAAATTTCCGAAGTGGCTTCTTTTTCTTTACTTATTCGGCGGGCCTCTTAGTCTTTTGGCTATTGAATTTGGCTGGATCTTTGCTTGTACAGGCCGCCAGCCATGGGTTATTTATCGAATGCTCAAAACCTCAGAGGTTGTCACATCATCAGGCTCGATCGGGACACTTTTTATCCTTTTTGCCATTGTCTATCTCATCTTAGGCATAGCAACCGTCATAGTGCTGACTTACTACTTTAGGAAACATACGATTGAAGAAGACCTACGGTTAACAGAATCTTAAAAAGGGAGCGATCTTGATGCAAATGGATGTTACAACTGATGCGCTGATTGCAATCACCATCTTATGGGGATTCGTTTTTATCTATGCAGTGATGGCATCAATGGATTTCGGCGCAGGATTTTGGTCGATGATTTATATGAATAGAGAACAAACAAAGGCAGCTAATATCGCAAATAAGTACCTTTCTCCAACATGGGAAGTGACAAACGTCTTTATTGTGGCTATCGTTGTCGCATTGTTCAGCCTGTTTCCAGGTGCGACCTTTGTACTTGGTACCGTTTTATTAATACCCGGCAGCATCATATTATTGCTTCTTGCACTGCGAAGCGGGTTTCTCGTGTTTTCTCATTCACTGCCTAAGAAATACCGAAAAGCGGTGACTTACATTTCAGGAATCAGTGGCTTTATCATTCCGTCCATCCTGATCATGGTTCTCCCAATCACCCATGGTGGCTTTATCTTTCAGGAGAACAACGTCTACTCATTAGATCTTGGACTAGTCTTTACAAGTGCAAATGTCTATTCTTTTATCGGCTTTGCCATTTTCAGCACCCTTTTTCTTTCGTCCTTGCTTTTAGCTGATTTCTCTAATGTTGCTGATGAAGATGAAGCTTACAGCATTTATAGAAGAGGGGCGCTCATTACGGGTCCACTTTCACTCATGATGGCCTTTTTTATCATGCTGACATTACGAAGCGAGGCCAATTGGCTGTTCACAAAAATGATGCAGAACATTCCTATTCTTCTTATATCTCTCTTAATGTTTCTGCTCGCAGGACTGGCTCTATTTTTACCAAACAGCCGGTTTAAGCATCGGAAAGGGAGACCGCGCCTTGCCGTCATTGCGATTACCATTCAATATTTCTTAGCAAGCTATGTGTATGGGCGTGCCCATTTGCCTTATATGGCTTATCCAGATATTACAATCATGTCTGGATTTACAGACCCTGTCACATTTAGGGCATTATTTATCACCTATATTGTAGGGTTTATCATCTTGTTTCCCGGATTTTATTTCTTCTGGAAATTATTTATGAAAGATAAGCGCTATATTCGTCAGGAAGATTAACATGAATGGACGAGCTTCATTTCGGTTACATTATAGATGAAAGACATACTCAAAAGGAGGTCATCTGTATGAGTCAAAAAATCCTTTGTGAAGTCAATAACTGTTCCTATTGGAATGCTGGAAACCGCTGTGGTGCAGATGCAATCTATGTCGTCAGCCACACAGGAAATACGGCTGAGAAAAGTGAAGAAACGGATTGTAAAACGTTTAAACCACAAGACCTTTAAGTCTCATTAAAGGAGGCGCTTCAATTTGAAACACGATCGGCTGCTTCAAACGTTTTTTGACGAAATTCATGACGCGGATGAAGCCGCATTCCACCAAGCCGCTCACTCCTTTTTAAATCTTTGGGATTATGAATATGGACATGCATCAAACATGCCAAGTGAAATTCATCAGTATATCGGACAGCTTGCTTATGACAGCGAGCTGGTTGAAGAGTAAGAAAGAGCGGATCACCGCTCTTTCTTTTTTGTTCAGACAGGAAGGAAAAACTTTCTCTCACTATACCTGTATTCTATTTGGGATGCAAAAGGTGATTCCTTCGTTTTTATTTCACAAAATCATGTTTTGTAAACACGTCGATTTTATCTGAAAACGAACGGAGCGCTTGGTAATCAACTTCCACGCCCATTCCTGGGGAGCGAGGCACCTCAATAAACCCATTTTCAACCTTAATTTCAGGAAAAATGATATCCTGCTCCCAAAATTTTGACGAAGCTGAAATATCACCGGGAATCGTGAATTGAGGAAGCGAAGCAAGTGCTACGTTCTGCGCTCGGGAAATACCTGTTTCAATCATCCCTCCGCACCATAACGGAATTTGATGCTCCTTACTGAACGTATGAATTTTAAGAGCCTCTGTCAATCCGCCAACTCGTGAAGGCTTCACATTAATAATTTGACAGCTGCCAAGCTCTACAGCTTTTCTAGCATCATCTAAAGAACAAATACTTTCATCTAAACAAATCGGCGTTTTTAAATGCTTTTGCAAATGGCGGTGGTCCACAATATCATCTGCAGCTAAAGGCTGTTCAATCATTAATAAACGAATATCGTCGAGCTGCTTAAGCTTGCTAATATCTTTTAATTCATATGCAGAGTTTGCATCTGCCATTAATGGCAGATCAGGAAAAGACTCTCTGATCTTTTGAAGAAGTCCAATATCTTGTCCTGGTTTAATTTTCACCTTCACCCGCTGATATCCTTGGTCAACAAATTGCTGAATTTGCTCAAGCATATCGTCAATAGGGCCTAACCCCGCCACAACACCAGATGGTATTTTATCTTTTGTACCGCCTAATACATCGCGTAAAGACTTATTCTCACGCTTCGCATAAATATCCCAAACAGCCGCTTCAATGCCTGCTTTCGCCATCCTATTGCCTTTAAAATGATACAGACTGTCAGGGATTTCTGAAGGATGTGTAAAGGTGCGCGTCAGCACGTTCGGGATAAAGAAAGCTCTCAGCATATGATAGCAAGTCTCAATTGTTTCTTCTGTATACCACGGAGAAGAAAAAGCAGAGACTTCTCCCCATCCAGTCAATCCTGTCTGATCTTTGACTTCAACAATAATAAACTCACGCTCTGAAATGGTTCCAAGACTTGTTGTAAATGGCTGTTTAAGCTTCATCGTGACATGATATAAAATTACTCGTTCAATTTGAATCATTTGAAAACCCCTTTGATCTGAGTCTGTGCCTTTGCAATTTATTCGACGCATTTCTTGGCAGCTCGTCCACAAAGTGAAAAGCGGCGGGCCATTTATATTTGGCTAAATGCGACCCACATAAAGCATAGAGCTCATTCTCCGGTATCTTATCATCTGTTACAAGGAAAGCAGCAGGTACCTCTCCCCATCTATCATCATACATACCCGTTACTCCGGCTTCCTTGACATGCGGATGTGTTAGCAGAACCGCTTCAATTTCCGCAGGATAAATATTTTCTCCGCCAGAAATAATTAAATCTGAACGGCGGTCAAGCACAAATAAGAACCCTTCCTCATCCACATAGCCAATATCGCCCGTTTTCAGCCAGCCCTCATCAAAGGCAGCCGCGGTCGCTTCTTCACGGTAAAGGTATCCTTTCATCACATTTGCACCTTTCACCATAATTTCGCCATGCTCAAAAGGACGGCAAATGCGATCACCGTCTTGAATTTTCAGCTCACACCCAAAAAGAGGTTTTCCCGCTGACCCAAGCTTCTCTACACTAAATTCGGGCGCAAGGGTCACAATTTGTGAACAGGTTTCCGTCATCCCGTACGATTGAAAGACAGGAAAGCCCTTCTCTTTGCTTTCTTGAAGCATCGCATAAGGCGCAGGTCCTCCGCCTAATAAAAGACAGCGCAAAGAAGACGGACATTCTGCCAATCTGCTTAACAAACGAGATAACATCGTCTGCACAACAGAAATCATCGTTACACGATGCCGTTCAATAGAATGCTTTACTTCATCGACGTCAAACTTCTGATGAAGCACGACTGTCATTCCATATATCACAGACTTAAATAAAGCAGATAAGCCGCTAATATGAAAAAGAGGCAGGGCAATGAGCCAGCGGTCATCCTCTCTGAGACCCAGATTCAGTGCAGAGGAAACAGCACTATGAAAATGATTGCCAAACGTTTGCTCTACCCCTTTTGGACGTCCTGTTGTCCCAGATGTATACATGATGGTCGCTGTTTCATTCAAATCAAATTCACTCTCGATCTTGTTGACATGGCCTTGCCCTGGTTTAGGTAAAGTTTCCATTGTATAAACGGGTAAATCACCCTCATGGTCGCTTGCATAACTAGATTCTGTTAATAACGCCGCGGCTTTTGCATCTTCTAGCTGATAGCGCCTTTCAGCTTTTGTCAGCTTATTATTCAATAGCACAATTTTTAACCCTAATAAAAAACAGGCATGTACAAGCATCACCATATGAGGATGATTGTTCATCAAAAGCGCAACCGTTTCCCCTTTTTTCAATGATGTCTGAGCAAGTCTATTTGAAAGCTCTTCCGCTTCTTGAGCTAATTCGTGAAATGTCCACTCTTTCTCTTGATAAATGAGTGCGACTCGATCTGGCGTTAAATAGGCACGGTGCAGCAGCCAATTAGGTTGCTTCATCATGACACCTCCTTTTCGTAAAAGAAAACAGCTTAGTCTGATGCACTAAGCTGTTGTTCATTGATATCATTGAATCAAGGGAAACGCGGGAACTGGCCGAAGTCCGGCTTGCGTTTTTCCTTAAAGGAATCGCGTCCTTCTTTTGCTTCATCTGTTGTGTAATAAAGAAGTGTCGCATCTCCTGCAAATTGCTGAATTCCAGCTAATCCATCCGTATCTGCGTTAAATGCAGCCTTCAAGAATCGTAAAGCAGTCGGGCTCTTTTCTAGCATCTCCTCACACCACTTCACCGTTTCTTCTTCAAGCTGATCTAATGGGACAACTGTGTTAACAAGTCCCATATCAAGCGCTTCTTGTGCATTGTATTGACGGCATAAGTACCAGATTTCTCTTGCTTTCTTATGACCAACAATACGTGCAAGATAGCCTGAACCATAACCAGCATCAAAGCTGCCTACTTTTGGACCTGTTTGTCCAAAAATCGCATTATCTGCTGCAATCGTCAGATCACACACAACGTGAAGAACGTGACCTCCGCCAATCGCATAACCTGCCACCATTGCGATAACTGGTTTTGGTATGACACGAATCAAACGCTGTAAGTCTAATACATTTAGACGTGGAATTTGATCGTCTCCTACATAACCGCCATGGCCGCGAACTTTTTGGTCTCCACCAGAACAGAATGCTTTTCCGCCAGCACCTGCAAGTACGATCACACCAACTTCTGAATTATCACGAGCCCGTGAAAATGCATCAATTAATTCACTAACAGTCTTTGGGGTAAACGCGTTATGTACGTGCGGACGATTAATCGTAATCTTTGCGATCCCATTGTACGTCTCATATAAAATTTCGTCATACTGACGCTCAGTTTGCCATTCAATAGCCATCAATATTTCCTCCTCTAATCTTACGCTAAAATAAACTCACTTACTATTTTACCAAAAAAATGTGGTTGTTCCACATGAACTGTATGCCCAGCATGCTCAGCCAAAATGAATTGACTTCCTTTCAGCTCCTGCTGCATACGTTTGCCGATATGGCAGAACTTTTCATCAAGCGTTCCGCAAATGAACAATACAGGCAAATGAATATGCTTTAATGCCTTCCAAACAGATGGCTGTGAACCTGTTCCAATTCCTTCTAAGCTGCGAGCCAGCCCAAGAGGATTGGCCTTCAGTCTTCCCTCTCTCAGCTCAGTCTGCCTTTCGGCTGATAAAGTTTTCTGCGAAGCAAACAAAGGAATGCTTTCCCAAAAATCCACAAACTTCACTAAGCCTTCATGTCTAATCTTTTGAGCAAGCTGATGATCATGCTTTAGTCTTGACATCCGCTCTTTAAAAGTGCGAAGCCCAGGAGATGTACTCTCAAGAATCAATTTATTGACACGATCTGGATAACGAGCGGCAAATGATAAAGCAATACGTCCTCCCATAGAATATCCGAGAATATTCACTTTGTGAAGCTTTAATTGGTTTAAAATCTCTACAAGATCTGCCAGCTGCTGAGACATGGCATATCTTCTCACACTTTCTGGCGAGTCCGTACGCCCATGTCCAAGCAAGCTGATCTGAATCAGTCTTGTATTCTCCAAATAAGCATTCAAGAACGTCCAAGACGCTGCACTTCCAGTGAAGCCGTGTAAGCATAATGTGGCATTTGCTGCCGAAGGGTTCTGGTCCACCACTTCGTACGCTACCCCATCACGCATTCTTATGATGAGAGAAAGCATTCTTTTTTCACTTCTTCCAATATGTCATCCATCATTTGACGATGCTTGTCTACACGGGAATGACGATCTGTTTCAATTTCAATTAAATGAAGCCCTGGTTCATCGATATGCGCCATGTACACATCATGTAACTCTTGTTTCGTTGACGGTTTCGAATAGGTTCCCCCATATAACTTCGATGCATACTCAAAATTCAGTCCTGTCGGCGTACCGAAGAGCTTTTCATAATAAGGTTTATCAGACGCCTGCGGAAGGAAAGAAAAGATACCTCCCCCATCATTGTTTATCAAAACAACTGTCAGCGGAATGTCCATCAGCTTAGCTGCAAGCAGACCGTTCATATCATGGTAAAATGATAAATCTCCAATGACTAAAGTGACTGGCTGCTTCAATGCTGCATACGTGCCAAGTGCTGTGGACACAACGCCGTCAATGCCATTTGCTCCGCGATTCGCCATCATTCGAAAAGGCTTGGACTGAGTTTCAAAAAATGTATCTACATCACGAATCGGCATACTATTTCCGATAAAAAGGACACTCTCCTTTGGCAAGAGGTGCTGAAGCTGACGGTACACATTCCCTTCAAAGGACAAATCCTCATCTGAATAGCGGGCTGCATGCGTTCTGAATGAAGAATTAGCATTCTGCCAGCAGTTTAAGAAACTTGTCTCTTTACGTTGTACTGCTTGATTTAATGCTGCTTCTACAAAAGCAGAGACAGTACTTTCAATGACGTATGAAGCACTTAACCCAGGATCACGAAAACCTCCGGCTGCATCTACAACAATCTGCTGCACTTCCGCATGTTTTTCCAGCCACTTGAATAAGGGCTTAGATACAGGCATCGGTCCAAAGCGAATGACCATATCCGGCAATAGGTGCTGCTGTAATGCTTCATCTTTCAATAAAGAATCATAAGCGTCGATAATTAGCTCTTTATTCTCATGCCCGTTGCGCAAAAGAGAAAGCGGGTCAGCTAAAATAGGTAAATGCAGAGCTTTCGAAAGGCGTAAAACTGCCTCTTTTTCTTCCTGTGTATGAAGTTCACCAGCCACAATCAGTCCCTTTTTTGATTGGTTTATGACGGTTACGATTTCAGACATCACTCGATCATTTGGGAAAACCTGACCTGATGCTAATACCTTTTTCGTGTCTGATTCTTCTCGCGCGAAAGGGTCAATAGACAGATCAGGAAGCAATGGTTCTCTCAGAGGTACATTGATCTGAACAGGCCCCTTTGGCTCCTGCATCGACATGTGATTTGCTCTCGCAGCTGCTGTCTGAACATAACGCAGCATCGTTTGACTTTCCTCTGGCAATGCTAAGTCTGTGAACCATTTAACAAACTTACCGAATAAGAATTGCTGATCAATCGCTTGAGGTGCCCCAACTTCCCTCAATTCGTGCGGCCGATCAGCAGTTAACACAATAAGAGGTACACGAGAATAATGCGCCTCTACAATGGCTGGATAAAAGTTAGCAGCTGCTGTACCTGATGTACAAATAAGCAGCACTGGTGATTGACTTGCTTTTGCAAGACCAAGCGCATAAAAAGCAGCAGACCGTTCGTCCACTAAAACATGGACATGGATGTCTTGATGAGCAAGGGCCAGCATCGCAAGCGGAGTTGAACGAGAACCAGGACAGACAACTGCCTCTTTCACACCACCTTGAACGAATTCATCCATCAATCTGCCTATATATGTTGTCATGATGTGATTATTCAATAGGATGACCTCCAAGAGCAGACAGCATTGGTCTTAACTTCACTTGTGTTTCCTCATACTCCTGCTTTGCAAGGGAATCCTCTACAATTCCGCAGCCGGCGAACAAACGAACACGATCTTCCTCAATAAGACCTGACCGAATGGCTACAGCAAATTCTCCATTATCCTGAGAATCAATCCAGCCTACCGGCGCTGCATACCAGCCGCGCTTAAGCGGTTCGATTTCACGAATCACTTCAACCGCCTTTTCCTTAGGATATCCGCCTAATGCCGGCGTCGGATGAAGCTGCTCAATTAATGAAAAGAGGGAACAGCTGCTTTTGATTTCTCCCACAATCGGTGTAAACAAATGCTGAATGTTTTTTGTTTTATAAAGACTTGGTTGATTTGGTTTATGCACATGAAGGCAATTCGCTTTAAATGCTTGCTCAATCATATTGACGACAATTTGATGTTCAATCAAATTCTTCTCATCATGCAGCAGTTCCTCGCCTAATGCGTAATCCTCCGCTTCATCTTTTCCGCGAACAATGGAACCTGCTAAACAGGATGAAAAGACCTCTCCGCCGCTTTTTTTCACTAAGCGTTCCGGCGTGGCTCCGACAAATGCTTGTCTTCCCTGTTCAACCGCAAATACATAACTCGTTGTTTGGTGCTTTAATAATTCTGCTAATAGTGGAGCAAGTTCAATTTGATTTTTATAGTGAAGCAAGACTTCTCTTGCTAAAACAACCTTTTCATATTCGTTTGCACGAATGTGGTCTGTCGCTTCTTGGATCGCCTTCATCCATTCGTTCACATCCAGCTCTTCCATATGAACAAGTTCAGCTAGTCCACCAGTCCGTACTGGCAATGTCTCGAAACGAGAGGCTTTTTGTTCTAATTCTTGAATAAGCTGATGAACATTCCCGTCCACCTGCTTCCACTCATTGATCGTAAGAAAACTGCCTTCTTTTGAGACAGTCAGCATGATCGATGGCACAAAAAAATGAGCCTCGCCAAATGCTTCCCAATGACGCGCCTTCTCTTCGTGCGGATCAAACGAGAATCCTCCAAATAAAAGCGGACCAACAGCCGCTTGCTTTAACTCCTTCTCATCATGAAAATGGAACATGTGCTGCTTTAGCTGTTCCCATTCTTGATGGACTATATCGAATCGTTCCTTGCCTTGCTCAGATGATTTAATGACGGCCGCTCTGCCAAGTCCAGAAAATATCATTTGGCTTTCTGGATCAGACCAAAAAAACCGCTCGCCTAAAAAATCCGCTTCTCCGCTTTGGAAAAAGGCAAGAGGATCCAGATCGTCAACTCTTCTGGAGTAGCTTATCAAAACAGCATGGTTGACGTTATTCGCTTCTTCTAATGTCGCGAGCGCTTCCTGCCGGAAAGTACTTTGCACTGTTGTCACCATGATACATTCCTCCAAAATCCGTGAAATAACATAAAAAATAAAACCATAACAAAAAAATACATGAACATTCGAATATGTCGAATGACCTGCTTTTCTATTATAAACCTTAACAGATGAACTTAGTAAAGAAAACAGCTTTCAAAACCTCGAATCCTTATTATATCACGCTTTCAAGATTTTTTCGCTCCTGCTTATTGAAACGAGAGCATCAAAGATAAAATGGCAGGACCTGTTCTAAAATCAAGCTTTTCTTCGATATGGCAACGATTAGCAAACATCTTTTTCCCGATTCATCGCATCAATATATTGACACCTTTTTGAACTTTGCTAAACTGGAATTTGGACGTGTACGTATTTTTTTATTTAAAGGAGTATATTTTATGCAGCATCAATCGATATCAGATCAGCTTTCACCAATAAAGCCTGATAAAAACTGGCGAATTTGGTGGAATTTACTACGACCGCATACACTAACAGCGGCATTTATTCCCGTTACTTTAGGAACTGTTTTAGCACTTCCAAGTGGTCAAATACATGTTGGGCTATTTTTAGCCATGCTGTTTGCATCTATGTTTATCCAAATCGCAACAAACATGTTTAATGAGTACTTTGATTATGTTCGCGGGCTTGACAACGAGAAATCTGTCGGCATCGGCGGAGCCATTGTAAGAAACGGTGTGAAGCCAAAGACAGTCCTCAGCCTCGCTTATGCACTATTTGCGCTTTCTTTATTACTTGGGGTATATATTTGCATGATGTCTAGCTGGTGGATTGCACTAATAGGACTTATTTGTATGGCAGCAGGCTATTTCTATACTGGCGGCCCTGTACCAATTGCATATACACCGTTTGGAGAACTTGTTTCAGGTGCTTTTATGGGATTAGGAATCATCCTGATTAGTTTCTATATCCAAACAGGCACACTGACGTCTAAAGCGGTTCTCATCTCACTACCAATTTCTATTTTAGTTGGTGCCATCTTACTATCGAACAATATCCGTGATTTAGACGGGGATAAGGAAAATGGACGAAGAACACTTGCCATTCTTGCTGGACGCAAAGCTGCAGTGAACATTTTACTTTCCATGTTTTTGGTATCATATGTACTCATTTTTGTTTATATCTTCACAGATATCGTCGGTCTTTGGAGTCTTCTTGTTTTACTGAGTGTGCCAAAAGCCTATACAGCCATTAAAGAGTTTAAGCAAAAAGAAAAACCGATTGAATTAATGAATGCCATGAAATCTACAGCTCAAACCAATACATTTTTTGGTTTTCTGCTGACGATCGCTTTAATCATACAATACTATATCGCGTAACAAAGAACGCCTGCAGCCGCAGGCGTTTTTTTAATAAGGAATTGCTTCAAATTGGAACTAGTCTTACATACAAAATTGCTCATACTAACAATATGTTTGATATGAAAGGATGATCGCTTTGTTGTCTAAAGACGAATTACATCATTTGAAGCAGCGCCTTCTTGATGAAAAGAAAGAACTTGAAGCCAAAAGCCATGACGATGAACAGAAAGTATCCTTTCCTTACGATTCGATCGGTGAATTGTCTGCCTATGATAACCACCCGGGTGATCAAGGGACAGAGCTGTTCGAGCGGGGGAAAGATATTGCTTTAAACAGCTTGGAACATGAACATATGTTAGACATCAATGAAGCACTCCAAGCCATTGCAGACGGCTCTTATGGTCTGTGCAAGGTCTGTAAAGCCCCTATTCCAAAGGAACGCTTAGAAGCCTTGCCTACTGCCGTCACATGCACAGAGCATTCAAAAGAACAGACCGTTTCACAAAACCGTCCGATTGAAGAGGATTTATTAAGTCCCCCCGCGGGACAATTTGAAAATGAAGAAAGTGCTGCGTACGATGGAGAGGATGCCTACCAAGACGTAGAACGCTACGGAAACTCTGAGACCCCGTCTGATATGGAATTCCCTCCTCTAACATACGATGATGTATATACACAATCAGAAGATGAAGATTATGTGGAGGACTACGAAGGATTCGCAGCTGCTGATATTGAAGGAAAAGCAAGCAAGGTGTATCCGACCAAAGCACACGAGGCCTATGAAGAAGCACTAGACGAAGAAGGTGTCATGACGGTATTTGGTGACTTGAAACCGTACGAGGAAGAACCTTATACAGAAGAAAATCATTAGTCCCCTCATATTGGGGGCTTTATGTTTATATCATGTAATTATTGGGAAATCATTTTAAGAGTGAATTTAATTGGAGGAGATTCTTGATGGCTAGAAAAAGTATCATTTGGGCGATTGTCGTCTTCTTTATTACATACGCACTATTCTCTATTGCCGGATTCTTGTTCCCCATCGACAGAGAATGGTATGACGCATTGAATAAACCAGAATGGACGCCTGGTGGCGGTGTGATTGGTGCTGTGTGGGCTGTCTTATTTGCACTCATCTCATTGTCCGCAGCGATCATTTATGGAAAATATGGATTCCAAAAAATCACTTTACCATTTTGGATTCTTTTCCTTTTAAATTATGTTTTCAATCAAGCCTTTAGCTTTTTTCAATTTACACAAAAGGATTTGTTTGTAGCTACAATCGACTGCCTTCTCGTCGCACTGACAGCACTTGCACTTGCACTTGTCATCGTCTCACGTAAACTAAGCAAAGTCGTTCCAATTTTACTGATTCCTTATGTCTTATGGGGCTTCTTTGCCACATACTTGTCTTATACGATCTATTCCATGAATATGTAAAAAAAAGACCGCCATGATGCGGTCTTTCGTTTTGGAGAAAATAAAAAAGAGATCTTTGACAAGATCTCTTTTAAAAATGACCCGTACGGGATTCGAACCCGTGTTACCGCCGTGAAAGGGCGGTGTCTTAACCGCTTGACCAACGGGCCAGATCAATGGCGGAGAAGGAGGGATTTGAACCCTCGCGCCGCTTACGCGACCTACACCCTTAGCAGGGGCGCCTCTTCAGCCACTTGAGTACTTCTCCATTTGGCTCCGCAGGTAGGATTCGAACCTACGACCGATCGGTTAACAGCCGATAGCTCTACCACTGAGCTACTGCGGAAGATCATGGTGGGCCTGAGTGGACTCGAACCACCGACCTCACGCTTATCAGGCGTGCGCTCTAACCAGCTGAGCTACAGGCCCATGAACAGATATACAAATGGAGCGGGTGATGGGAATCGAACCCACGACATCAGCTTGGAAGGCTGAGGTTTTACCACTAAACTACACCCGCAAAAATATGTATGGGGCGATTGATGGGAATCGAACCCACGAGTGCCAGAGCCACAATCTGGTGCGTTAACCACTTCGCCACAACCGCCATACTATGAATATTTTTATAAAAGTGGCTCGGGACGGAATCGAACCGCCGACACACGGATTTTCAGTCCGTTGCTCTACCAACTGAGCTACCGAGCCAAGTATTCTTTTGAAAAATGG
>NZ_SOBQ01000003.1:0-854098 GCF_004364885.1 Bacillus sp. BK450
AACCGCCCTTGGTATGAAAAAGCCCTCGATTATGGTGGAAACATCGTGAATGAACTGACTGGCGTGAACGATGCAAAACGTGCCGCAACAGGCGTTGATCCAATCACAGGCGAGGAACTCACCGCAGGCCAGCGAGTCGCGGCAGGAGGCATGGCAGCCGCAGGCTACATCCCAATCGTCGGTTGGGCAGGCCGCATTTTCAAAGGCGGAAAAGCTGTCTATAAAACCACCCAAGCCACATCAGCCGCAGTTAGGGCAGTCGACATTTACAAGACATCACAAAAATCCTTTGACGCCCTGAAAACATCTCAAAAAGGTTTATATGGACTCACCGCCACCAACGGATTCAGCGAAGCGATCACAGGCCGAGACATGTTTGGAAACAAGATCTCGAAAGAACAGCAGGAAGCGAGTATGAATGCGGCGCTGGGGATGCTTTTGCCGTTTGGTAAAAAGAGCATCAGTGGTAGTCTGAGGATCGGTGAACAAAAAGTTGCTGAGAAAATTATAGCAGAAAGAACCAAGGGATTAGATTTAAGGAAGCACCCTATACAAAGAAAGCAGTTAAGCGCTAAGAAGATGAAAGAGTTGAAAGACAAATTTGAGAATAGGACGATTACGAAATTAGAATACGAAAATTATAAATGGAATAAAAAGTTTGCCAAACATAGAAACACTGGTGTGAATGAGTTTTGGTATCAGGAACGTCAAAGGATTTTGAATAAAGAGGAACCAACCAGAAACTGGGATAAGCAGCAATTAAGTGATATTCTAAATGGTAAGAAGCCTAAAGTAGATGGAAAAACTGTGCAAGGTCACCATTCTTACAGTGCATCACAATATCCACATTTAGCGAACAAAGGTGAAATTATATATCCAGCTACACCAAATGAACATTTTAATGGTTGGCATGGAGGTAATTGGAAGAACAGTCTGCCTGGAGAAAGAATTAAACCTATTGACGATTTCTAAACTATGGAGGAGAAAATAAATGCCTAAAATGAAAATGCGAATAGAGAAAGATGATAATCAAATCAAATATATCTCGATTCTAAGAAAACATACAGATAAAAGTATTTCTGAAATAAAAGAAGCAATAAATAAAAATGATTTTATTTTATCTTATAATTTATTAGATATTGATGAATTAAAAGAGATGAAAAATATGATCAGTTTACTAGAAAAAGCTGGAGCTAGAATGCATATTTATGAAGATAGTCGAGAGGTTAGTGTTGAATTTTTAGATAATCTTATTGAATCTTATTTGGATACAGAAAAGTATCTAGAAGAAGTTGACGAGCAAATAAATGAAGATTAAATTTTGTGGCTTTGAAACAGATGACGAGTTGGACTGTATAAATTAGTCACTATAAACCTTTAGTATGAATGTATTAACTTATATGAAGTATTCATATGAATTTAAGGAAAATCAATTTGGTAACTTAGCAATAATACTCCCAGAAGAAATGAGTATTTTCGCAGATTTTATACAAGATATTTCAACAGTAGAAGAAGCGGATGAGTATTTAGGATATATTCAAAATGTTACAGATGGAGAATACGAAAACTTTGAAATTACATTGAATGCTACAAGTGTAATTATCAAAAAAAAATGAAACAATAGTTGAACATCATTATAGGATTGAAAAACCTCATGAAAATAAAATTGAAACGAAGGAATTCATAGAGCTTTTGTTGATTTGGAAAGAGAAAATACCAGAAATATTTGAAGATTAAATATTGCTATTGACGAGTAGAAACATAATGATTCAGGCACTTGATTAGTCCTTCAGGCTACAAGTGCTTTTGTTTAATTAGAAATCTGAAGATGTTTGAATACAAAAAGTACGGTAACCCTAAAATGGTGATTTCTATGAATAACAACAGAAAATCAAAAATCAAAACCTTAAAAAGAAAAAGCAGAAGAAAACACTTAATAAACGAATTAAGCTATATGACACTTCCAGAACACCCCTTTTTAGATATTGAAGAAAATCAATTGTTTTGTCAGAAGGTATTTGCTTTCCTTCAATCGAGAGAACATAAAATCCAAATACATGGAGAACACTATCAAGAGCATATTGAAAAGTCTGTACAAATGTTAAATGAATGAACGATGAAAAGAATTGAGACACCATTTAAGGAGTGGCAGTTAACCACTCCTTTTTTCTATCGATGGTGTCATACGCTTGATCAATGAATTCCCTTCAAATTTAAGCAATTCACTATCTTTACCTTTCGCATTCGTATAAAATAAGAGCAGTGAAAAATTGAAGAAATGCTTGATACATGAAGGGCGTGTAAGCTGTGAGCTGCATGACATGATGAGATGTATGAACGTGAAGGCTGCAAAGCTGTTCTTCCTCACATATGAGATCTTGTAAGCGTAACCATTATTTGTCACTTCATTGCGATGGTATTGAGGGGTGTGTCAGGATGAGGAATCCGTATGTGAGAACGGCTTCTAGTCTGTATATTAATTACTTTTTATTAGGTATGGTCAATATTATTTTGGCTTCAAATATGCCATTTTTAATCAAACAGTTAGATACAAATAGTGCGGGAATTAGTTATATGATTTCGGCGCTTGGCATTGGTAGGGTGCTCACGTATGGTTTATCAGGCGTACTGTCAGATCGTTTTGGGCGAAAACCGGTCATTTTGGTTTCTGGTGTGCTGATGGCGGTGTTCCTCATCGGAATCCCATTGTCTCCGAATTATCAAATTGCGTTTGCGTTTGCGATTTTGGCAGGGGTCGCGAATTCGGCAATGGATGCAGGAACGTATCCTGCGTTAATGGAGGCTTTTCCGCAAAACTCGGGATCTGCGAATGTGATGGTGAAGGCCTTTATCTCCATTGGGGCAACCATTTTGCCACTGGCGATTTTCTTTTTAGCAGAGCATGATTTGTTTTATGGAATGGCATTTTTTGTTCCTGCTCTGATCTATCTTGTGAATGTCTTGATGCTGTGGACCTTGCCATTTCCGAATCATCGCAAGGTGGAGCAAGTCCAGGTAACGGAGCATGACGGACTTCCGCGCTTCTCGACAGAGCCTACATTTTGGAGAGAAGGGATCGCACTCATTGTGATCAGTTTTACGTCAAATGGACTGTATGCGCTGCCGCAAATTTGGCTTCCTACGTACGGTGAGGCCATCTTGGGGATGACATCTGGCAGTGCTGTGAAATTGCTCAGTTACTATAGCATGGGCGGGCTGCTGTCTGTCGTGATGCTCGCGTTTCTGCTGCGCCGTTTTGTCCGGCCGGTCACTGTACTGCTGATCTATCCAATCATTACACTTGTTTCCATTTGTGTGCTCTTGGTCGTGAAATCACCAGTTATAGGAACCGTCAATGCTTTTGTATTGGGATTTTCAACGGCAGGAGTTTTTCAGCTGACGTTAACTGTGATGGCTGAATTCTTCTGGAAAAACAAAGGGACGATGACTGGGATTATCTCTACAGCGGGCGGCGTGTCGGCTATCGTCATCCCGGTCGTAACAGGTTTAATTCAGAGTCACGCGTCCATTTTACAAATCTTTATGTTCGATGCAGTGGTGGCTGTTGCGGCCATTATCGGCGCACTGTATATCCTGTATCGATACCGCCAAGTCATGGTACATGATTAAAAAAAGACGACCTACGCAGGAAGTCGTCTCAGCGTGTAGACAGGTCTCTGCGCCGGTACTCACGAATGTTAAATTCGTTTCGTTCCTATCACGCTAAACATAAAAAAAGGGCTAAAATGATCATCATTTTAGCCCTTTGTCTTTTTTGTTTTAGAAACGGTCATTTTCAAACAGAATTTGTTTTACTTGATCAACTGGCATATCTTCACCAGTAAAGAGTTTGTAAGCAAGTGCACCTTGCCATAGCATCATTCCAAGACCGTTAATGGTTTTGGCGCCAGCTTCCTGTGCTTGTGCAAGAAGCTTTGTTTTTTGCGGGTTGTATACAACATCTGTCACGATCAAATCTTCACGAAGTACATCAAGTGTATCATCGATAATGCTGAGCTGATCTAGTGGTTTCATGCCAAGGCTTGTCCCATTTGCCAGGATCGCACTTTCTGCTACTTCACGGCGGAATGCGTCTTTGTCTTCAAGTGGGAAAATGTTTGCTTTGACACCGAAAGATTTCATTTCGTTATTGATGTAATTTACATTTTCTTCCGCTTGAACAAAGTATTGATCATTACGAGCAAAAATGCTAATTTCACGGATGCCGGACTGTGCAAGCTGAATCGCAATCGGAGTCGCAGCGCCGCCAGAGCCAACAAGTGTGACTTTTTTGCCGGCTAATTCAACGCCATGTTCAATTAAGTTTCTCACATATCCAAGACCATCTGTGTTGTAGCCGATGAGCTTACCATCTTTGTTTACTACAGTGTTACTTGCACGTGTATATCTTGCAGAATCATCTAGTTCGTCTAAGTAATCTAGTACTTTCATTTTGTTCGGCATAGAGACGTTAAATCCAGCTGCACCCATTGCTTTCATACCGTTTACGGCTGCTTCTAGTTCATCATTCCCTACTTCAAATGCGAGGTAAGCATAGTTGATACCTGTTAGTGTATAGCCAAGGTTATGCATACGTGGTGAAAGGCTGTGTCCGATTGGTGTAGCAAGAAGACCGACTAATTTTGTTTTTCCATCAATATTTCGTTCATGTATGTTTGTCATGATTGACATCTCCTTTAATTATCTAAATAATTTTTTCATGCGTCCAAGAACAAAGACCGCTAGTAATACGCTAATAACCGCAATGATCATATCGAAAAATAACGTCATTTTAATATCGTACGAGCTGACCAATCCACTTGTAATGAGCGGCACGAGAATAAACGCTGAGCTTGCCGCAATGTTGACGTAGGATGAAGCCGTTGCTTTGTTTGTCGGGAACAATTTCATCATAATACTCATCGCCAGCTGGAAGATTCCCGCTGTAAATAGTCCTAAGAAGAAGGTGCTGACAATGACAATGCTGTACGTTTCGATTTGGAAAAGTGAAAGCATTGCAAGGAACGCACCAATTGGATAAATGATCGCCACCATAATCGGTGAAATGAATTTATCTAAGACGATCGAAAGCAATAGAACAGATACCAGTGCACCAATACTAAAATAAGATAGAAGCTGTGTGGCTTGTTCTGTGCCAAGTCCGATTAATTTCAACCCGAGCTGCGGAAGCCATGTCTGCCATACGACAAACAATGCAGTCGATGTGAATCCCATCAGTACAACAGCTAAGCCTTCGCCAAGCATTTTTGGTTCTTTCTTCAGCTGATCCTGTACTGGAAGAGCGTCTTGTGAAGAAACTTGCTTATGGTTCGGGAATGGCATAAAGATTAAGTAAATCCCTACGAGTAAATAAAGAAGCCCTAGTCCAAAGAACGCCCAGCCCCAGAAGATGTCATGTGCCACTAGGAATGCCAAGATAAATGGAAGAACAGTCGCCCCAATGGATACAGATGCTTTTACTAAAACAGAAGCCGAACTTGCTTTTTTAGGAAATGACTCTGACAAAGCAGGATAGGTTCCTGAATCAAGCAGTGAGTTGGCAATACCTGCTGAAATCGCAAAGATAAATGCCAGTGTATAACTTGTTGTCGTTGGAATACCGATTAAGAATAATAAGTAAAGAAAATTTCCTGTAATAATGACAGGCTTACGTCCCCAGCTGTCGGCTAACCGGCCTGAGAAAAAGAGCGCAATGAGTTTACCAATTCCGATCGCAGATACAAGCAAGCTGATTTTCGGAATATCTACATGGTAGCGTTCAGATAAGCTGTCCATGTTGGAAGCTACAATAATGTTGATCATGCCAAGCATGAAGTAATTTAAATACATGCCAAGTGACGATTTTATATAAGGATTTTTCATGTTCCCACTCCTATATTTGAAACCCCTTTAAGGTCAAATTCTTTGTATACCCTTTGTTATTGTTTCCTTCAAAATGAATAATATGAAGCCCATCACAACACCCCTTATGTGATTGATGAAAAAATAATGAATATTCATCTGTTCTTCAATCAAGTATATCGTTCTACTAAAATGTAAAAAATAATAACAGCCTTGGTTAGGAAGTGAAACTTCATGATTTGATCAGAATCATAAAAAATCACTTTTAACTGTTTTTTGATAGAAATAATAATATGATGAAATAGGTATAACGATATACTAAAAGAAGCAACGAGATAAATATACTCCTGCATTTTAAATGTGTCAAGTTTATGACTTTGTGATTTAAAAAAAGAAAAATGAAACAAAGAAATAGTTGACTTGATCAATAAAAAAAGAGAATTGCTGCACACAATTCTCTTTTTCATCATGATGGAGAGGTTTCTCTAATATGAAGTTGAGGCTTTAAAATCAATCGCTGCAGCTCTTCATCCTGTTCGTTCATTTTATGATATAAAAGGTTCGCTGCTTTTACCCCGATGGATCGGGGGAAGGAGGATACAGTGGTGAGCGGCGGATGGTACATTTCCGCTTCAGGAACATTATCGAATCCAACGACATCAATATCTTCACCAGGCTGGATGCCCCGTGCTGACAGTGCTTGAATGACTCCAAAAGCGACTAAGTCACTGAAACAAAAAATAGCAGTAGGGGGCTCGGGCTGATCCATCACTTGGGCGAGTGCTTCTTTCCCGCCTTCGCGAGTAGGTACTATATCAATAATAAGCGACTCATCAATCGTCACATTTTCTTCGTCATGAGCTCTTTTGAAACCTTTCATCCGCTCAATCCAAGTCGAAGAGGTCTTAATGCCGCCTAAAAAAGCGATGCGGCGATGCCCCTTTTGAAGAAGATGATGAACCGCCATCCAAGTACCTTGTTCATAATCAACACCGACATAGTCACATTGCACGTCTGATAATTCACGATTTGCCAATACTTTTGGGGTGCGAATTTGATTTAATTGTTTGACCGTTCGAGCAGAGCTTTTCGAAGCTGGGTTTAAAATAATCCCGCCCACTCGGTGCTCTACCATGGTGGAAATGAGCCGCTCCTGTTTATCGACACTGTCAAAGGTTGTACCAAGTAAAACAGTATAGCCCAGCGATTCAAGTGTGGTCTGTACGCCAATTAAAAACTCCGAAATAAAGGTGTTAGAAATATCCGTCACAATCACACCAACGATATTTGAGCTTTTTGACCGCATGTTAGCAGCAACGCGGTCGTATACGTATCCTAAGTCCTCCATGGATTGCAGTACTTTGTTTCGAGTGGCTTCAGAGATTCTAGGATTATTTCGAACAACGAGTGATGCCGTTGAAGTCGAGACACCGGCATGCTTGGCGACATCCTGTAATGTAACACGCTGTTTGTTCATTTTTTTCATTTATCTTCACCAACTTCCATGGATTGCTTAACTTTGTTCATGATCAAGAGGGATTTCTCCATCAAACGAGCCGAACATCTTTTGATTTATTATACATGAATCAGGTGGGATTGATGAAGTGAAGACATATGCGTACCGCCGTAAATCATAAAAGATTACCATTGACAGCTTTCTGAATGAGGCGTAAAATATAAAATTATTCAGAAATAGCAACATTTTAATTAAATAACGAAGGCTATGAATGCTGTGGGTCACACTATAGCAGGAGCAGCTTCTGGAGAGACCGCATGTGTGTGCGGCGCCGAAGGGTTCACAATCTCAGGCAAAAGGACAGAAGAGTACGAAATATTGTATTTGTGGTGCATGGATGATGCCGTGTATGACTTTTCTCTATTTTGCTATTCTTTTATGACCGTGAGATTGGAGCGCATCCAATCTCTTTTTTTATGGACTTTTTTAAAGGGTTCATTATTTCAGTATAAGATCGTGTCGTAGGAGGGTGTTAGCATTGGCACAACAAGAATTAAAACGAGATTTATCAAACCGTCATGTGCAATTGATTGCCATTGGCGGAACCATTGGAACAGGGTTGTTTTTAGGATCTGGAAAAGCGATTCAATTGGCAGGTCCTTCAATCATTTTTGCTTATTTAATTGTCGGGATGGCCATCTTTTTTGTCATGAGGGCACTCGGAGAATTGCTTTTATCGAAGGCAGGCTATCAGTCATTAACCGATATTGCGGAGGACTATCTCGGCCCATGGGCATCCTTTGTAACAGGGTGGACATATTGGTTTTGCTGGATTATGACAGCGATGGCGGATGTTATCGCGGTCGGTGTGTACGTGCAGTATTGGTTTGACATCCCGCAGTGGATTCCTGCCATCATTTGTTTGTTGATTTTACTAGGATTGAATCTATTAACGGTAAAGCTTTTCGGAGAAATGGAATTTTGGTTTGCACTCATTAAAGTGATTACGATTCTATTATTGATCGGGGTTGGAATTGTTCTTTTAATCATTGGTTTTCAAACAGATGCCGGACCGGTGACGATAACGAATTTATGGTCTCATGGCGGGTTATTCCCGAATGGTGTCACAGGCTTCTTGCTGTCATTCCAGATGGTGATTTTTGCGTATGTGGGAGTTGAACTGGTCGGTGTGTCCGCAGCAGAAACAGCCAATCCGCAAAAAAACATCCCTTCTGCAATTAATAAGATTCCATTAAGAATTCTATTTTTCTATGTGGGTGCGATCTTTGTCTTACTATGTATTAACCCATGGACTGAGCTCAGTGCATCAGAAAGTCCTTTTGTGAAAACCTTTGGACTCATTGGGATACCAGTAGCAGCAGGGCTCATCAACTTTGTCGTCCTGACATCTGCGGCATCAGCTTGTAATAGCGGCATGTTCTCGACGAGCCGCATTCTGTATAATCTCAGTCATCAAAAGCAGGGTCCAGCTTCCTTTGGACGGTTGAACAAGCATGCTGTCCCAAGTAATGCGCTATTCGTTTCGACGATTGTGGTATCGGTCGGTGCACTTTTAAGCAAGCTGATTCCCGAGCAAGCCTTTGGTATTGTGACAACGATCAGTGCCATTTGTTTCATTTGGGTATGGAGTATTATTTTAATTTGTCATTTGAAATATAAAAAAACAAAGCCTGAACTGCATGCAGCATCGACCTTTAAAGCACCGTTCACCCCTTTTGTGAATATATGTGTTTTGGTTCTCTTCGCTGCGATTCTAGTGATCATGCTGTTTGCAGATGCAACACGCCCCGCGCTCTTATTAACGCCGGTCTGGTTTTGTTTCTTACTATTGATTTATGCACGAAAGAAACGCCGCGCGTCATAATGAACGGAAAAAGCACAGCCTTTGCATGAGGCTGTGCTTTTGTTCATTTAACGATTTCTAATCTTTAGCACATAATTTGCATTCAAAATGATCAAAACAACCCCAATGACCATGATCGAGAACAGTTGAGAGTGATTGGCTCCAAGGGAATACACAATCAAAATAAACATGGCGCTGGTCAATAGGATATTCATCATTTGATACGTATGAAACAGTCCGCCAAGCATCACATGCTTTTCGCCTTCGTCCGAAATGGCGAGCAGCTTTTTACTGTAGTCTTTGTCAGATAGACTTGGCAGGTTCCGATTAGGGTAGACAAGCTTTAGAACAGATATCGATATATATGAACTGATAACGGTGACGATAAATAAAGCAGCATTGACGAGAATCAGCCAGAGTGGCTGCTCGGTGACGATCGCGATACCGATGGCAACAATGGAAAAAATGGTACTTACCGTATTGGCTAAAGTCAAATCAGTAAAGGTCCGATATTGCTTTGCCTCCAGTTCATCCTCCTCATCACCAGAGACCGAAAGAGATACTCTTTTTTTCATACGTGAAATCCCTGAAAAACAATAAATAATCAATAAAATCGTCAATCCACTGATGACAAGAGTCGCTTCAAATGCAACATCAAGAAGTGTCATCTCAAATTCAGCTGCCAGCAGACAGTAAGCGCCGAGAAAGCCAAGGAGAGCACCTAAGAGCATTTTGTATACAGTTTTCATGAGAGTTCATCCTCCTCGAATAGAAAAATACGTTCAATGGGTTCCTGAAAAATTCGTGAAAGCTTAACCGCGAGCAAGAGAGACGGCATTAACTCATCTCGTTCCATTAAGCTGATGGTCTGACGAGAGACCTTTGCACGCTTTGCCAGCTCAGTTTGGTTTAAACCATCACGCGCACGAAGCTCTTTTAACCGATTTTTCATTCTGTCACCTCAATTTTGCTTGAAATCTTTCCTTGATTGTAAAGCATTATATTCATTTTGACAAGTAAAGTTGTCAAAATGATAAAAATAATTGTCAGAAGGATCATCTTTATTCAAAAGGAGAACCATGATACGCTAAAGGAAAGAGAAACAGAAAACAGGTGATGTCCGTGTTCATTGATCAATTAAAAAATGACTTACATCAATCACAGCCGTTGTTCATTGGAGAAGAGACAGCGTTCAAAGCAGCAGTCCTTATCCCTTTGGTGCAAGTAAATGGAGAATGGCATATATTATTTGAGGTACGATCGTTGACCATGAGAAAACAGCCGGGGGATATTAGCTTTCCTGGGGGCAAGCTTGACGGCAGCGAAACTGCACAGGAAGCTGCACTGCGAGAAACACATGAAGAGCTGGGCATTCCGCCAGAATCGGTCGAGATCCTTGGACAGCTTAGTCCTTATATCGCTTCTCCATCCTTCGTGGTATACCCATATGTTGGTATCATTGATGAGCAAAAAGTGAAACACTCCTTTAATCAAGAAGAAGTAGAGGAGACTTTTACCGTGCCTCTTTCATGGCTCAGCCAATATGAGCCGTACTTACATCATGTATCCGTTCAGCCAACACCAGGCGAGGACTTCCCTTATGAAAAAATCATGAATGGTGAAAAATACAGCTGGGGAAACCGTTCGATTGAGGAATGGTTTTATGATTACAAAAACTACACCATATGGGGATTAACAGCCCGCATATTAAAGCATTTTGTGACCGTTGTAAAAAGAAATTCCTAGAGAATCGCTCTCTAGGAATTTGTTGTATTCAGGCGTTCCTTCGCTGTTTGTTGTCCTTTACTTATTGAAATAGGGGATTTTGCTTGGCCCAGTCCGTAGGAAGGCATGTTCACGTAGATGGATTCATACGAGCCGGCTTGAATTTGGTACGTTTCATGATAAATTCCGACCGATTCATTATTTCGTGCTCTTTGGTTAAATTCTTTCCAAGCAGCCAAATGCTTCTCCATCTTGGCATAGGCAAGGAGGTCATCGGTTGATTTCCAATATTGAATCATCGCTGTCGTGCGTAATCCGAAGTAATTCTCTGTTCCAAGAAACCCAAGCTCATCTTGATGGGTATACAGCTCCTTGATCATGCCAGGCATTGCCATGAACACAGGCAGCCATTGATGAATGGCCCAGCGTTTGTTGATCCTCATTCCGATAATGAATACAACAATCGAATCAGAATTGTCCGTTGTAAATCTGCCAGCACGTATGTCTTTTTTCATTCATTTACCCTTCCTTCTTCATCGAATGGAATGTTTCCACGCACCAATCAATGCCTGCTTGAGCCACTCTTTTCCCATAATCTAAAGTAAACAGCCAATACTTCGCATCCGCTTCATCAGGATAAAGCTCTTGAATGTTTTGTTCAATTGATACATAAGTTTCATAACGAATACGGAGCTGCCGCTCATAATCCTGTAAAAGCACCAATTTTTTCTCAAACGAAAGATATTGACCGAAGAATAACTTTAATAACACCTCATTACGCTCTGTTGGTAATTGATCGAGCGGCTGCGCCAGCCACTCTCTTAACGTATCCAGTCCTTTTTCAGTCAAATGATATTCCCGCTTGTCTGATCGGCCAGAAGTAGCAGCAGGTGAAACTTCCGCAAGGCCTTCCTCGACTATTAACTTTAAAGCTGGATAAATTTGTCCATAACTGATTTTCCAAAAATGATGCAGGCTTCTATCAATTAATTGCTTCACTTCGTACCCTGACTTACAATCAGTCGTTAAAATACCTAAAATCGCATACGTCGTATCATTGTATTTTTTCATATCAGCACACCTATCTAAAAGATATATCATTTAGATATATAATATGCGATATCCATTGGTGATACAAGAGGTTTTAGAAAAAATCCAATGAAGGAGGTGAAGAGATCGCTAGGAGATGCATCACAATATATTGATAGAAAAAATAAAAATCCGTCAGATCAATGATCAGAGGAGGTATGTATGAATAGATCAAAAATCTGGATCGTAGCAATTTTAGCGGTACTAGTCATCGTTGCTGTCAGCTGGATAGCATACCAAGCAAATGCAAAAAAGAGTGTATTGAACAACTATTACGCCTTTGTATATAAGACAAAGGATCAAGTGAACTGGTTCAAGGTAACGGAGAGAAAAGGGAAAGTCACTGGTTATCTGAATGAAACCATTTTGGAGGAAAACCCAAAAAGACATTTTGATCCCAACCTATTTATCAACAAATATAAATTAACTGGTAAAACTGTTGAAAACGGTTACGAATTTCAAGTGAAGCAAGGGAAAGAGACGATCACATATAAAGTTCACCTTGATGAAAAAGATCTTTCTGTGAAAAAACAAGGTGAAAAGCAAAGCATCACCTATAAAGCAGTTGATCAAACAAAACTACGTGCTGTTCAAAAGGACATTCATGACCGATATGATGAATTGATGGAGGACTCTGAGAATAGATTCCATGATTATGTAAGAAACTTTATTAAGAAAGTAACAGGCGCTTATGGTTATCTGTATACAGCGGAGGATGGTTCATACCAGCTATTTCTAAAAGTAAAACGGATGTATATGCAGTCTGAATGGGCAGGTTCTTTTTTGATGAGAACGGTCCCAGGAGATGGTGGTGAACCATATAAAGAAACGAAACATACAGCCGGTGGTGTTTCAGATGGGATAATGTTTGATTTGAGTACTTATCCTGCAATTGAAAAGGGGTTTATTTTAGGGGAAACTGATCGAGATGCAACATCAATTAAATTTCCTTTTAAAATGGCAGGCGGTACAATAGAATTTAAAGCTGTCACGAAAGAGGAATATCAAGAACAAACGGAAGCATTCAAAAAGCAGGCTGAAGAAAAGAAAAAATAGATGATGATAAACCAGATAAGTCATTTTAAACTTATCTGGTTTTTAGATGGAAGTAGTTTTTGGTGAGTGATAAAAGGATATTTATTGTATAAAAAAACAGGAAGGTTACTTCAACAATGAAAGAAGAGTGATTTGGGTATAAAGACCTTAATAATTTTTAGAAAAATAAATGTTGACGCTTTCATATAATCAATATATACTAAAAACAAATCCAATATGAATAAATTAGACATGTGACTGGTCATGCAGGCAGGATCTAAAAACGATGAATTTCTTTTATTTGTCGTTTTAGATCCTTTTTTTGTTGCCAAAATATAGGTCTCGTGTATGAGAAAAGGGGGAGAAGAAAAAATGAATTACACACAAGTTGCCAAAGACGTTTTACAGCATGTAGGCGGCAAAGAAAACATTGCGCACCTTGAACACTGTTCAACAAGGCTTCGCTTCACACTAATCGATCAGAAAAAAGCAGATGTACCAGCACTAGAAAAAACACCAGGTGTTATAGCTGTCAGAATGTCAGGACAATGCCAAGTAGTCATTGGGAATGATGTCATTGAAGTGTATCAAAAGGTAACTAGTTTAATAGGCAGCACCTCATCAAGCCAAGACGTGCCATCCAACCAGCCAAAAGAAAAAAGAAAAGCAGGCACAGTTCTGTTAGATTTCATTGTCGGTGTCTTCCAACCGCTTGTACCAGCTATCGCAGGCGGAGGAATTTTAAAATCATTTCTTCTCCTTTTCTCTTTATTAGGCTGGATGGATGCAAAGGGACAAACCTATCAAATACTGAACATGGTAGGTGATGCACCACTTTACTTTCTGCCTTTACTAGTTGCTGTAACGACGGCGAATAAACTAAAAGTAAATCCACTGGTCGCTCTATCAGCAGTCGGTGCGCTCCTTCTGCCGAACATGACGGCGATGCTTACAGAAGGTGCGCAATTACTTTCATTCGATGTAAAAAATATAGCTTATGCATATCAAGTGTTTCCGGCAATCCTTTCTGTATTGCTTTACGCGAAAATGGAAAAATTCTTTACACGGTTTTCACCAAAACCAATTCGGATTTTCTTCGTTCCGATGATGTCATTGGTCATTACTGTACCAGTTACGCTACTTCTGTTAGGACCGATTGGTTTTACAGCGGGGCAAGGCTTTTCATCTATTATTCTTGCGATGTTTAATACGGTAGGCTGGGTAGCTGTCGCAATTTTAGCAGCGGTCCTCCCATTCATGGTTGCTTCAGGCATGCACAAAGCAATGGTCCCTTATGCAGTCACAACGATGGGAACCCTTGGGAAAGAAGCACTTTATTTACCGGCATCACTTGCGCATAATATCGCGGAAAGTGGAGCGTGTTTTGCTGTGGCACTTCGAACAAAAGACAAGGTACTCAGATCAACAGCCATTTCGGCAGGAATATCAGCCTTTTTTGGCATCACAGAGCCGGCGCTGTATGGTGTGACACTGCAAAATAAGCGAGTCCTTGGAAGTGTTATGATGGGTTCGTTTGTTGGCGGGATTTTCATTGGTTTAGTTGGTATACAAGCCTTTGTGCTTGTTGGCCCTGGGTTAGCAAGCATGTCGATGTTTATATCAGATGAGCTCCCGCGAAATTTGATGTTTGCTATCATTGGAGCGGTCATTTCGTTTATTGTCGCCTTTATCGCTGCTTTTGTATTAGGTAAAGATCGAACTGTAGAAGAAAAGACAAAGGACCAAGCTGGGTTTGCTGAAAAAATTGGAGCAGGAGAAACATTCAAAAGCCCTGTGATTGGTCAAATGATCTCTCTATCTGAAGTGAAAGATGATATTTTCTCTTCAAAGGTCATGGGAGAAGGAATTGCCATTGTACCTTCAAAGGGAGCACTTTATGCACCAGTAGATGGAGAGGTAACCTTACTGTTCGAAACAAACCATGCACTTGGTATGAAGACGGACCATGGAGTTGAAGTATTATTCCACATCGGCATTGACACCGTTCAGTTGGAAGGACAGTATTTCCATCCAAAGGTGCAGGCTGGAGATCGTGTTCAAGCGGGTGATTTATTGATTGAATTTGACCTAGAAAAAATCATGGAAGCAGGGTATGATCCAGTAACTCTTGCTGTAGTCACAAATACAGATCAATATGATATTAAGGTACAGCCATTACAAGAGGTCAATCGTCAAGATACATTGATGGTTGTTACACAATTAGGAGGCTAATCATATGAAAAAAATCAAAGGTTTTCCAAAAGGATTTTTATGGGGCGGCGCCATTGCTGCTAACCAGGCAGAAGGCGCCTGGAATATAGATGGAAAGGGACCGTCTGTTGCAGATATTGCAATGTACCGTTCCAACTTGAGTGTAGAAGATTATGAAGGTCATCTTGCTGTTACCACTGAAAATATAGATCGTGCGATGAAAGATCCAGACGATAAAAAATACCCAAAGCGCAGAGGTGTTGATTTCTATCATCACTATAAAGAGGATTTGGCTCTCTTTGCTGAAATGGGATTTCAAACACTTCGCATTTCTATTGCATGGAGTCGTATCTTCCCTACTGGAGAAGAAGCGGAACCGAATGAAAAAGGGCTGCAATTTTATGATCGTGTATTTGCAGAAATGAAAAAACACAACATAGAACCGATCGTGACACTCTCTCATTATGAAATGCCATTAGCCCTTAGTGTGAAATATAACGGCTGGGTTGAAAGAAAAGTAATCGACCTCTTTGTGAAGTTCGCCAATGTTTGTTTCGAACGTTATAAAGATGATGTGAAATATTGGCTCACTTTTAATGAAATTGATAGTATTCACCGCCACTCTTTCATTACAGCGGGAATTATTCCTGATCGCTGTCCAGAAGGAAAAGTGGAAGAGACGGTGTACCAAGCACTTCATCATCAATTTATTGCATCTGCTCTTGTAACAGCAGATTGCCATCGTATCATCCCAGGCAGCCAAGTAGGATGTATGCTGACTAAATTGACAACGTATCCGCATACGTGCCACCCGAATGATGTGGAACAAGCTTTGAAACAAAACTTAGAAAACTATTTCTATGCAGATGTTCAGGTATTTGGCGAGTATCCACCGCTGATCAAGCGCATGCTTGAGAGAAAAGATATTCATATTCAAATGGAAGCAGATGATCTAACCATTTTAAAGGAAAACACAGTAGATTTTATCTCATTCAGCTACTATATGTCTTTAACGGAATCAGCCCAAGAAGGATTAGAAGAGACAGAAGGAAATACCATTCGTGGAGTCAAAAACCCTTATCTTCCTTCAACTGACTGGGGCTGGCAAATTGATCCGGTTGGTCTAAAAATTTCTTTGATCGAATTGTATGATCGCTATCAAAAACCTCTTATCATAGTCGAGAACGGCATGGGTGCAAAGGATGTAGTTGAAAATGATGGCTCAATCCATGACGACTATCGAATTAACTATTTTAAAGAGCATTTCCGTCAAATGAGAGAAGCCATTGAAGAAGGCGTCGATCTCTTTGGATATACGAGCTGGGGCTCGATTGATATTATTAGTGCAGGTACATCACAAATGTCAAAACGTTATGGCTTCATTCACGTAGATCAAGATGATGACGGGAACGGGACATTAAAACGATCTCGAAAAGACTCATTTTATTGGTACCAAAAAGTCATTGAGACGAATGGAGAATCGCTTGATTGAACACCACAATCATGAAAACAGGTGATGACGATGTTTAAAATCAAAAAAGTTTTAAACTCGAGTGTGGTCCTGGCTGAAGATCAGAACCAACAGGAGATGGTTTTGTTCGGCCGAGGAATTGGCTATGGACAGAAACCAGGTCAAATGATAGAAGAGAAAAAAGCGGACCAAGTCTTTATGTCAGTCGATAACATGAGAGCAAAAGAATTTCTTCAACTGTTAGATTCAATGCCTCAGGAGTTTATCGATTTAACTCAGCAAATCGTCAAATATGCAGAAAAACGTTTAAATTCAAATTTAAATACAGGTGTTTATTTTACCTTAATGGATCATTTGAATTTTGCAGTGGAACGTCATAAAAAGAATATTAATATTACGAATCGCGTGTATTGGGAAATCAAAAATTACTATACAGAAGAATTTGAAGTAGGAAATTACGCACTTGAGTTAGTCAATGACACATTGGGCATACAATTACCAAAAGAAGAAGCTGCCAATATCGCCTTTCACTTAATTAATGCATTAGGTGAAGAGTCCGAGTCGAAAGATGGTATGAAATACGCCAAGATGATCGGAAGTATTGTCAATCTTGTGCGCTATACGTTGAATATGGAAATGGATCAAGAGAATATTCATTACAGTCGGTTCATTACACATGTGAAATTCTTTGTAGAGAGATTTTATGCTGATAAATTATTATCAGATCAGGAAAATGAGTTATTTGAACAAATTGCACATTTATATCCTCAAGCGATGGATGTTGCTTTTAAGATCAAAGACTATATTAAACAGGTGCATAGTATTGTCATTCCTAATGATGAGCTTACTTATCTTGCGGTACATATACACCGCCTCATATCTTATCAGCAACTAAAATAAATGTGGAACCACTTGCCTTGATGAGGCGAGTGGTTCTTTGTATGACCAATGTTTATATTAAGTTCCGATAGGTCGTTCTGTTGTACCAGGATTGCCATCATTTAATGAATTGAAAGCCCCTGTTTGTCCTAAAACAACGATGGTCAAAGTGATAATCAATAAACTCATTTTTTTCATTAGAATTCCCCCAGTCAATGATAGGATGTTTCATGCGATCAGCTTCCTTTAAAAAGAGATAGGCTTGATGAATGGCTCCCAGCTCTTCAAAGTGTTTTGCAGCTAATGCACTTAATTCACAGACTCCTTCAGCATCTTTTAATTTTTTAAGAATGCTGATTTCATCGAAACAGGCTTGAGCTTTTTGAGCCATATCTTCAGTGAAGTATAGATGGTAAAGCAAATTCATTTTTGCTGTATAGATGGGGCATTTCTCTGATTCATGTTTTTGGTTCACCAATTCGAAGTAATAGAGAGCTTGTGTCCTTTCATCGATAGAAAGCAGCTCTTTCATTAACATGTACATGGAGTGATGAAAGTAACACGAAGAGAGATAGTCTTCATCACTAAGAGCCTTTTCTAGGGCATCAATACATTTTTTGGACTCGCCAGCTTCGGCGTACAAAATGCTGATATTATGATAAAGCTGTGATGTTAGAAAATGATCGTTGAGACTGTCTGCGATGTGTAATGCTTTTTTGTAGTAGTCTTCTGCTCTTATAAAGTCACCAATGTCCATATAATTAGCAGCGGCGATGACAAAGGCTACAGCTAGTCTTCTCTCATATCCTTCATGACTTTTGAAAATATCAATAGCATTCTGAATATAGTGTAGAGAAATCAGGCTTTGACGAAGCAGCATATATAAGTTAGCGATTTTCGTATGAAATTCTGCTACTTCTATTTCATCAGGAATGTGTTGTAGTTTTTTCTCGGCAATTTTAAACAGTCCAATGGCTGATGCATAGTCTCTTTTATATGAAGCGTAAAGGGCTTTGTATAGGTAAAAGTAGTATTCAATTAAGTCGTTTGTTTTAGAGGGGCAATCTGGCTCTGGCTGTTCCTTCAGTTTTGTACCTCTCCGTTCATATAACATGAGTTTATACTTGCCTTCTAGCAATGAGTAATAGGTCAAGACTTCCTGATTTTCTTCCATTTTTTGAAGTAATTCTTTTAATTCTGTATACATTGCTTTTGCACTGTGTACATCATGCTTGCGAATTGCAATTCTCCAATCATTTAAACGATTCCCCACCTGTTCAGCAGAAATGATAGCCATGGAAATTTCACCTCTTTAAGATCCTTTCACCTGTTTCATAAAAAACGATATCACAATTTTTGGTAAAATATAATCGTTTCTGTGAAGAGATTGACAAGAGGTAATAAAAAGGACCTAAGGCCATGTGATGTACGATATTGTAAGGGTGATTGCTTGTTAGCACAAATGAATAAAATCTCTTTTTGGAAATCTAAAAAAGGGATATATACAATGGATTTTATGATAATGAACGAAAATATCGCTCGTATATTTGAAATAAAGAAGTTTTAGCTATTTCAGAGGGAAAATGGAAGGTCGATCTAGGAAAGAAAATCATGTATGATGTTGCTAGATCATGAGATAAGAAACTGATAGATGCAGCCAAATGTAAGTATTAAACACAAACTCAGCCCTTTAGAAAGGATGTTGAAATGAAAAAAAGATTTCAAAGTTAAATAGACAAATCACAGTCATTATCGCGACTCTGTTACTTGTTTTAGTGACTCTTTATATGTCAAAGAGATACTTTTATGGCAAAGAAATTGAGCTGTTGACAGAATCATGTCAACAAGCTGGCGGCAAAATCATCTTAGAAACAAATAGTTTGTCTATGGATTACTCCTTTGAGTGCCAAAAAAAGTAGAACAGGCAGTTTTCTGCCTGTTTGAACTCAGATTAAAAACCTAAATCTTGCAGCCATTGATTTAATCTCATTTCTCGGTTCTCGGCAGTTGAAAGGTCATATCTTCCTAATTGTAAACTGTCTGCAATTTCTCCGTCATTCATAAACATGATTTTTTCAGAACGAAGAGCCACCTTGGGGTCATGTGTGACAAGCAGCAGTGTTGCTCCTTCAGCGTGTACTCTTGAAAAAATATTCATCACTTCCTTCGTTGTACTGGAATTAAGAGCACCTGTTGGTTCATCAGCAAAAAGTATGTCTGGTTCATTCATGAGCGCTCGGCAGATAGCGGCTCTTTGAAGTTGTCCTCCTGATACTTCTGTCAAATATCTATTTGCCAAATGATCAATATCAAGTTTTTCCATTAAATATTGAGCTCGTTCATTCAATTTTTGTCTTGGCTTTTTCTTTGCTAAATAAGCTGCAGCAATGATGTTGTCAAATAGATTAAGATTTTTTAATAAATGGCTGTGCTGAAAGACAAACCCCATCTCTGTTAAGCGCAGAGCAGTTAACTGTTTGTCTGTCATTTCTGATAGTGATCGGCCTTTATATTTGATCTCTCCTGTTGAAGCTGTTTCTATGCCGCTAAGCTGATAAAGTAAGGATGTTTTCCCGCATCCAGAAGGTCCCATAATGGTCACGAATTCTCCACGCTTTATCGATAAATGAATATTCTTAAGAATCGTTTGTTTCTGTCCTTTTAATGAATCGATATGCAATGACAATCGCTTCGTTTCAATCAAGTGTTCCATGTGAAACATCTCCTTATAAAAGTGTTTGCCTTGTCGTTGGACTGGAAAAAAACGTCTTCAATAACCAGGTGGTCAAAGCTAAATTGACAATAACTAGTGTAACGGGGTACACAACTGACACCCATTGCGGTGACAGCCACTGAAGGCTCGACGCCCCTAATGATGCTCCACCTATACTCATCAAAGCAGGACCAATGGTATTGACTGCGATTGTTCCAATAAGGGCGCCAAAAGAGAGAACAACGATAAAACTCGTTATATATTGTGCTGTTATATCTGTTATAGAAAATCCAATTGTTCTTAGCATGTGGTTTCGGCTCGAATCTTTTGCCTTTAACATGTGCAGAAACATGAATAGCATTAAGCTGGCGGTTCCAAAGGCAGCTAATGCAGCAAAAAATGCAATGACTTTTACAATAGCTGCTGTGCTGCCGATCGTTTGATGAACGTATTCTTTCATATCTGTCACTTTTGCAGGAGATACCTTTTTTTCAAATATTGTCTTTTTCTCTGCAATATTTACTCCTGGCTTTAGTTGGATTTGAATGGTTTGCCAAAGAGCTGTTTGAGGAAATGGCTGTGATATTGCTTTTGCTGTTTTGCCCCCATTGGTTACGTCCTGATAAATACCTGTTACCGTTCTTTGGATTTCATGCCCATTATTCACGAGTGTGATTCTTTCTCCTATCTTTTTCTGAAGTGAATCTGCATTTAATACGGATAAGGCAATTTCTTCATTCTTTAAAGGCTGCCGCCCTTTTAAATAGGTGAGAGGAAATGCTGAGAGCTCACCTGTTTCTAAGTAGAGCGTTTCTAATGTGTTCTCCTTTGATTTCACCTGAAGAGAAGTAGTTTTATAGATGGCTGCTGTTTGTATGCTCTGATCTTGACGAATCATTGATTCTAGTTCGTTTGTATTTTTCGCTAGATGATTTCCTTGGCGTATATCCATTCGAAGGTCACTTTTACCAGAGCCAAGGTATGTGATGAAATCCGGTGATTGTAAGGTATGCCATAGCTGAATAGGCATGAGCATTAAAAATGTACAGAGTGCAATAATACAAGAAATCGTTGTGTACAACTTCTTTCGTGATATCAGGTCTTTTAAACCAAGCCAAATATTGATCGGTATGAACCTGCTTTTCTTAAGATGCATAGGTATTCTTTTCTTTTGACTCGGTGAATTGATAACGCCTTGAAGTGCTTGAGCAGCTGATATTTGACCAAACTTTCTTAGGACAGCATAGCTGCAAGAGATGACGATTATTGCCGTCGCAATAGAAACAAAAAGCGGGATTAACCAATGAGCAAAAGAAGGCTGATTCCCCATGTAACGGTGAATATTGGTTGTAAACATATCACCAAATATAAGCGTTAACACATATCCCGCTATACACCCTGCACAAGCAAGCGCGGCATACTTACCAACGTATAATTGCTTGATTCTTGTTAAAGAGATCCCAAGCACCTTCAGTATGCCAATTTCACGTTCATCCTCTTCTATTGAAGCCGTCATAGCAAGATGGAGTGAGAGAAGGGCTATACTGATGAGCAGCAGGCAAACAAGCAGGAGAATGGCAATGACCATTCCATCTGTCAATGCATTCAGCATACGCAGTAAAGGTAGTGTGACAGATGGACCTTGTTGTGGCAGTTGTGATGATTGATAGATTGCTTGAAAGGTATCTGTCTGAGCGGCATCATGTAGTAAAAATTCGATTAAGTACTCTTTGTGATGAAACACTTGATTTATTGCATCCCAATCCTCGTTATGAAGAAGAAATCTTTTTGAACTGACAAGACTGGGGTTCATTTGTGCATCTCGCAAGAACGCTTTGATGCGAAAGGGGAATTGATTAGCTCCTTTCTCAATCAGTAATGTTTCACCTATATTGAGCTGATACTTTTGTTGAAAATAAATTGGGACAGCCACTTCACCTTTATTGACAGTGAGCTTTTCGTTTTGTTCATTTAGAAGAAAATCAAAGTTGCGATTTTGCTTCACAAATAAATGATCCATCACACCTGCTTTGGCAGGCTCATGTCCGAACCTGATGTTTGCATGTTCAATTGGTATCATTGGGACGATTTGATGGGCTTTTACTATGGATTGCTTGCTCGAAAATGCTTCAATGTCTTTTTCATTTAGGTCGCCTTCATGCATTTGGACAAAGTCTGGCGCTTTGGCAGAATGGAGCAGGTTAGAAATGGAACCATTCAGCTGTACGATCATTTGAGCTGCACTTGCTGCGAGAAATGAAGTCATCATGATGCAAATGGTTAAGCCGATTGAAATGAGACGGTGTCGGGTTAAGTCTTTCTTTATAAACGCTAATCTCATGAGGCTGCTTCTCCTTCATGCTGAAGCATATTTTTTGTTAAGCAGGCTAGTGCAAACATGAAAGTACTGACGATGAGCACCGTCACATACATGGTGGCTGAAAACGTATTGAACAAAAATCCATACATCATTTGGCCAAGCGGAGCAGCACATTGAGAAACCATTGTCAGATTGGCCATCACTTTTCCTAATTGATGATTTGGTGTTTTCTTTTGAACATGTGAAATCACAACGATTGAGATCATAGTTAGCAGCATAGCAATTGGAAGACATCCTGCTAAAAAGAGAAAATAAGCTGGATAAGTACCAAATTGAAGAGCTATTTTGGATGTTGAGAACGCCACAGGCAGCAAGATGACTGCGATGACAAGAAGCCAGCGATATAAAGTAGGAATGCGCCAATGCTTCGCTACAAGTCCAACTAGCAGAGCCCCTGCGATGACAGCGAACTCAATCAAGCCCATGCCTATTCCATACATGATGTCACTGCTCTTCATTGTGACCCTTAAAATGATTGGACCCCCAACAATAAAAAATGGTGTAAGGATGAAATTTAACATTGCAGCAAGCAGCATGGCTCTTTTTAAAAATGGCTGGCTGCCAATATAAGAAAATCCTTGTTTCATATCTTTTATGAGCACTTTGCCCATAGACTCTGTCAGCGGACTAGGGGAGAAGGAAATGTTTAACCTTAAAAGCATGCAAGCTGATAGAAAAAATACGATGGCACTTGCACCGATGATGGATTGGCTTCCAATCATTCCGTATAAAACTCCTCCGATAATAGGTGCGAGAACACCTGAAAGTGCCTGAACGCCATTGACAATGCCGTTTGCTTGTTCTAATTGCTCTTGTTTCATTAGCTGTGGAATGCTGGACATGACAGCGGGAGCATAGAACGTACTCATCACGCCAAGCAGTATCATGACAGCTCCGATCATATAGAGTGAATCATTTCCCGAAAATAACCAAAAATAAAAGGCAAGAATCATCATGCCGGTGAGGACATCAAATAAAATCATTAAGTTCCTTCTGTTAAACCGGTCAGCGATTGCACCAGCTAACGGGGAGAGAAGGAGCGGGATATTGGATAAAGCGAAAAGTAAGGCATATAAATCAACTCGATGCGTCATATCCAATACGTGTAAAGATAGAACAAACCGAATGAGAGAAGATCCGAAAACGGAAATAATCTGCCCGAGAACGAGGTAGATAAAGTGGGAGGACCCTCTTTTGGATAACAAAGACATGAATATCACTCTCCTTTTAGACCGACCGTCAGTCTATAATGTATGCAGGATTGGTATTGAAGTGACCAATCACTGATTATTTTCATCCAGCTCTCCAGATAATCGCTTTAGCAGGAATGAAAAGCTCCCCTTTTCTGCATGCAATGAGGACTCGAGTATATCAATAAAAGCTAAAGCGCGTTGTATACTTTCTTCGGCTGTCCATTGAAAAAGGCCTTCATCAAATATGACCTGTGCAGAAGCAAGAAGAAATTCAACCGTCTCTTGCGGATACTTCGTTTTGAATGTCCCTTCCTCTACACCTTGCTGAATGACATCTGCCAACACTGGTGATAGTTCTTTAATGGCTTTGATTAAGCTTTTTTGATGCATTTCTGCATTAGAAGGCTGATGGAACTGATCGATCATGCCCTGTTTATGACTTCCTTGCTGAGGTGATTGCGCCATGATGATACGAAATAGTTTGTCAACGACTGGAAGGTCTGGCTCAGCTGCAATACGCTTTGCTACGATGATATCTTCTTTGATGATCCTGTCAATAATGGCATCCATTACTTCTTCTTTGGATGCAAAGTAGTAATAAAAGGTGCCTTTTGCAATGCCAACGGCTTTTAATATGTCAATAATCGTTGTTTTCTGATAGCCTTTGGTTGAAAAAAGCGCTTCGGCTGCGTTTAATATGTCATTTTTACGTTCCTCAGGATGTTTAACGGTTCTCATAAAGCCATCCTTTCTCTTAACTAGACTGTCGGTCGATTCTTGATTTGATTAAACACTTTTCAGGGTGTCTTTGTCAATGGCTGTTTTTTAAACACTTTGCATTTATTGTTCAAAGACACTATGATACATTGAATGAAAAAAACCTTCAGGGGAGATGGCAAATGCAATTTTTGACCAGTGAATTGGCTCAAGAAATGGTTGAACGTACAATGCATATTTTACATAAAAACATCAATGTGATGAATGCAGATGGTGTGATTATTGGTTCTGGTGAACGAAACAGGATTGGCCAGAAACATGATGGTGCACGGCTTGTGCTGACAAGCGGGAACAGTGTGGAAATTGATCAGGAGACCTCTTTGCGCTTAGAAGGGGTGAAACCTGGGATTAACTTGCCTATCTGCTTCCATGAACAAGTAGTTGGTGTGATTGGGATTACTGGTGAACCAGAGGACATTCGGCATCATGCCGAGCTGGTGAAGATGGCAGCTGAACTGGTGTTAGAGCAATCTTTTCTGCTTGAGCGGGTTCAATGGCGTCATCGAATAGAGAGTGAAATTGTCAATCAGTTGATTTCATATTCTGATGTTGGGGATCATCAGCTGAAAAATCGAGCTGCTTGGCTGGGGATGGATTTAGACAAGCGCCGAATGGCTATTGTTTTTCAGCCAGTTCCATCCTCAGAGGATGCTGTTCATAAATTGATGCATGCGATTCAATATGATAAGAATGCGGATGATTTACTTGGCATGACCTTTTGTCATGAATTGATTCTTTTAAGTCAGCCCATACCTGAACATCGAGTAAAGCAGGCGGCAGGTCATCTGCAAAAAACAATGCAAAGAGCAGTAGGAAGCCAAGTGTTAGTGGGGATAGGGACTGTCGCTGAAGACATCAGCCAGCTGCCAATTTCTTTTCAGCATGCGAGAGATGCCCTGAGGTTAGGGAAGGCTCTTGATCCTGAAGAAAGTATGTATTTCTTTGAATCGTATCAGCTGGAAAGCTTATTCATGATGGCGGGAATTGCTGAAAAGAACAGTCGATGGACTGACTTTTACAAGCCTTTGACACAAGAAGCAGAGCTCGCCCATACATTAAGGGTTTACATTGAAGAGGGCGGTGATTTGCAAAGAATTGTTGATCGTTTATTTATTCATCGGAATACATTGCGTTATCGTTTAGACAAAATTCAAGGATTGACCGGAAAAGACCCTCGTCATGTAAAACAGTTAATCGAGCTTTATATGGCACAGCTAATGACTCAACTATCTTGATTGTGCAAATGCACAATTCAGTAGAGTGGTAAGTGAAAAAAGTTCATCCAGATCCACAACACGGCCCTTCTAGTAAACGCTTACAATTGAAGAAAGACATTTTGGAGGGATTTAGGATGGGTGGAGATGTGACGGTAAGTACTCTGGGAGCCATGGCGGCGCTTGTGATCGCGATTGTTCTCATTCTAAAAAAAGTATCACCTGCTTATGGCATGCTGGCAGGTGCATTCATAGGCGGATTGGTTGGCGGTGTAGACATTGTCCAGACCGTCAACATGATGATGGAAGGTGCTAAGGACATGATTCCGGCTGTCCTTAGAATTATGGCCGCAGGTGTACTGGCTGGTGTCCTCATTGAATCAGGTGCAGCGTTATCTATCGCTGAGGCCATCGTGAGAAGGCTTGGTGAGGCGAGGGCACTATTAGCACTCGCTCTTGCAACGATGATTTTAACAACAGTGGGCGTTTTTGTAGATGTTGCGGTTATCACGGTAGCGCCCATCGCACTAGCCATTGCCAAACGCGCAAAGCTCTCAAAAACGGGAATTCTCCTTGCTATGATTGGAGGGGGGAAGGCAGGAAATATCATGTCACCGAATCCGAATGCTATTGCCGCTTCAGACGCTTTTGGTGTACCTCTGACTTCAATGATGGCTGCTGGTGTCATTCCGGCTGTGTTCGGGTTGGCTGTTACATATGTATTAGCTAAAAAGCTTGCAAACAAAGGGACGCCCGTTCTTGAAGAGGAAACTGGGCAAAGTAAAGTTCAAATACCTGCTTTTTTTCAAGCACTGGCTGGTCCGCTGGTGACCATTTTATTGTTGGCTTTAAGACCGCTTTTTCAAATCAATATAGACCCAATGATCGCTTTACCGATTGGAGGGATTGTAGGTGCTCTTTTCATGAAAAAAGGGAAATTTCTCAATGACTATGCGATGTCGGGGCTTCATAAAATGTCAGGTGTAGCGATCATGTTATTAGGGACAGGTACATTAGCAGGAATCGTATCGAATTCTTCCTTAAAAGATGTGTTTATTCAGGCACTGGATGCATCGGGTTTACCTCCATATTTACTTGCGCCTACTTCAGGGATATTTATGTCAGCCGCGACCGCTTCGACAACAGCAGGAACGGCGGTAGCGAGTGGTGTGTTTAGCGGAACACTGATTGGGCTTGGTGTATCTGCTCTTTCAGGGGCAGCCATGATTCATGCTGGCGCAACAGTGCTTGACCATATGCCGCACGGGAGCTTTTTCCATGCAACAGCAGGAAGTGTTCAAATGGATATTAAAGAGCGTTTGAAGCTCATGCCTTTTGAATCGTTAATCGGTTTGACGTTAACCGTTGTATCGACCATTATTTTTGGCGTTTTCCAGCTGTTTGGCTGAGGACATGATAAGAAAAGAGGGGCTTTAGGATGAAAATTGTGATCGCACCAGATTCATTTAAAGAAAGTTTATCTGCTTATGAGACAGCATGTGCCATTGAACGAGGATTTCGTTCTATTTTGCCAAACGCAGAGTATATCAAACTGCCGATGGCAGATGGAGGAGAGGGGACCGTTCAATCGTTGGTTGATGCGACTGGCGGACACATTGTTCATCAAGTGGTCACGGGCCCGCTTGGTGAGCCAGTGAATGCCTTTTTTGGCATGTTAGGAGACGGTCAGACTGCTGTCATAGAGATGGCTGCAGCCTCTGGTTTACATCTTGTACCCCGAGAAAAACGTAATCCATTATGGACGACATCAAGAGGAACTGGTGAATTAATACTTGCAGCTCTGGATAAAGGAGCGAAGCACGTGATCATTGGGCTTGGCGGAAGTGCAACAAATGATGGCGGCGTTGGAATGATGCAAGGATTAGGTGCAGATTTCCTTGATAAAACAGGACATTCCCTGACGTCAGGCGGCGGGGCACTTCATCAATTAGCTTCAATTGATTTATCTGGACTCGATCCAAGACTGCAATCCGTCCGTCTGGAGGCGGCTTGTGATGTGGATAATCCTTTAACGGGTGAGAGAGGAGCGTCTGCTGTTTTCGGTCCTCAAAAGGGAGCAGATGAAGAAATGGTTCAAGTGTTAGACAAGAATCTGGCTCATTTTGCACAAGTAGCTGAAAAGCAGTTCAATGTCTCCTTTGGAGATGCAGCAGGGGCAGGAGCGGCAGGAGGACTTGGTGCGAGTTTATTAGGCTTTTTACAAGCCGATTTGCAAAGAGGAATCGATATCGTGCTGAAGGCTGTTCATTTTGATGACGTCATCAAGGAGGCAGACCTTGTCATTACGGGAGAAGGCCGAATTGACCGGCAGACCATTTATGGAAAAACCCCAATCGGCGTAGCCAAAGCAGCAAAGCAGTATAATCTGCCTGTGATTGGCATCGCAGGCTCTCTTGCAAAAGACAGTGGAGTCGTACACGAACATGGAATTGATGCACTGTTTAGTATCGTTCCAGGTATTACCTCTCTGTCTGAGGCGATACGAGATGCGGCTCTTCATGTAGAAAGAACAGCCCGGAATATCGCGGCTGTGTTAGAAATTGGAATAAAAAAGTAAACGATGAAAAATGTTTCCTTTTCTATCACATTCCTTTCTATCGAAATGTGGTAAAATTGTTATAAATGATGTAGAAAGTTGGAGGAAACAAAAATGTCTAATCTACCGAATTGTCCTTCGTGCAGCTCACCTTATACTTACGAGGACGGCAGTCTGCTGGTTTGTCCTGAATGTGCGCATGAATGGTCACTTGAACAAGAACAAGCGGCAGAGGAACAGCTTGTGGTCAAAGATGCGAATGGGAATTTGTTAAGTGATGGGGACACGGTCTCTGTCATTAAAGACCTAAAAGTAAAAGGTTCTTCATCCGTTTTGAAAATAGGAACGAAGGTCAAAGGCATTCGTTTAGTTGAAGGCGATCATAACATTGATTGTAAAATTCCTAGCTTCGGCGCAATGAAATTAAAATCAGAGTTTGTGAAGAAGATATAAATAAAAAAAGTTATACTATTAGAACTTGCCGATGAAGGCTAAATCTGAGCAAGAAATAAGTATAAGAATGTTGTAGTTGTACAAAAAACACCTAAATTGTTAAAGGAAACATATCCCTTAATAAATTAGGTGTTTTATATTTTTATACAGTTTTTAAAATGATGAGGAACTATTCAAAGGAATATCCGTATACATTATTAGAATAATTTAAGCTTATCATTTCATAAATTAATTGAGTCCAAAAAATAAATGGGAGATAAAAATGGAGTTTGGATATTTTAAGAAGCCTGTAATCAAAAAAACGACCAAATGTATACCAATTAGTAATAAAGAAGATGTCACCATTGGATTTATAAAAAGATTTTATACAAACAAAGTTGAAAAGTGGATTGATCACATATTTGATGAGTTTTATGTGAATGTTGAGGTAATGGATTCGAATTCTAATATGATTGTAAAGGCTATTGAAAATAAATCTCTCCAATCAATGTTACGTTCAAACTGGGTGATAGAATGTAAAGATAAAGGAAAGTTAATATTAGAAGATAGAACTAAAATCAAAATAAATCCAATGATGAAATTAGTAATAAATGATACTACATATTATCTAAAGAAGGGTTTTGCCAATAATCATGTAAGATTAGAAAGCTCTGAGCAGACGATAGCTGAAATTACATACGATAAAATAATACCTCCTGCAACAGTGAGTATTGAAAAAAAACAGGGGGACTTATCTTTACATCTTATTGCATGCCTCTATTATATATTTATGTTACGAGAGTAAGACGGGATCACATTTTGAATCCCACAGTCTTTAAGTAATATAGAATTAGAGTTTTTTAAACCATTACCTTAACTCTACCTTAAAAAAGGCGGATGATTCGCTAAATTTTGGCTAATCCCCTTCACAACTTTTGGGCATTGCTGTACCATATGGAAGTGTTCTTCTATTTTTGACGGATCATGGTGTTTATCAGGAAATAGAATGATAGATGATACTTAGACAAAGAAGGAGAGGTAACGTGACGAACGTTTTAGAACTGCATAATGTATCTAGACATATTAGCGGGAAAAAGATTGTTCAAGACTTGAGCTTTTCTGTCCAAGCGGGCGAAGTCTTTGGCTTCTTAGGACCTAATGGTGCAGGGAAAACAACAACCATTCGTATGATGGTCGGTCTTTCTCCCATTACATCTGGTGACATTCTGATTAATGGTCATAGTATTCAAACATCCTATCAGCATGCCATCCAACATGTCGGTGCGATTATTGAAAATCCAGAAATGTATAATCATTTAACGGCAAGACAAAATCTGGTTCACTTTGCCCGAATGAATGGGAAAGTGGATGAAGCGCGAATTGATGAGCTGTTAGAGCTAGTCAGCTTACAGCATGTGAAACATAAGCGTGTGCGTACATTTTCATTAGGAATGAAACAGCGATTGGGCATTGCGCAGGCACTCATACATAGACCGAAACTGCTAATCTTAGATGAGCCGACCAATGGACTTGATCCTGAGGGGATTCGAATGATACGAGATTACTTGAGAAGGCTTGCGAAGGAAGAAGGGCTGGCTGTAATTGTTTCAAGCCACCTCATGTCAGAGATGGAATTGATGTGTGATCGCTTTGCAATTATCCAAACCGGAAAGCTGATTGCGATTGAGGATCAGCGTGCTGAGACGAAGCAGGATGATTTGGTTAATTATCGAATGAAGGTAGCAGCCGGGGAGCTTGAAGGAGCACAGAAGCTCATTGATGCATTTGAGGAAGGCGTCACTGTAAGAGAAGAGGAGCAGTACTTATTTTTCTCTATGCCAGAACAAAAAATGCCAGAATTAATCCGTCATTTGAGCAGCGCATCTATTCATTTGTACGAGATCAAAATTGAAAAACAAACCTTAGAAGATAAGTTCTTAAGCTTAACAGGTAAAAAGGAGGCAGACGTATGATTCGCCTCATTCAAAACGAGTGGATGAAGATCAGTTATCGTGTTGGAACTTGGATTATGGTTGGGCTTCTTGTGTTAGGTATGGTTGCCACGCTGATCTTTGTAGTGAAAACAAATGACAAAGATCAAGCTTCAGGTGATTGGAAAACCCAGCTAGAAATGATGAATAAGGAAAACAAGAAGGAGCTCAAAGAGACAGAGAATGGTTTCTTTAAAAGAGAGCTTGAAAAAGAGATCGCTATTAATGATTATCGAATCAAGCATAACTTGCCGCCGGCTGATCAGTTTAGCCACAGTGTATGGGATTATGTGAAAACAAACGCCAATTTACTTCAACTAGTCGGTGTGTTTGTGATCATTATTGCTTCCACCATTGTGTCGGCTGAATACAAGCATGGTACAATTAAATTATTATTGATTCGTCCACCATCAAGGCTAAAGATCCTAATATCTAAATATATTACGGTGCAGCTGTATGCTCTTTTACTTGTTGTGGTGCTATTTATTTTGTCATTCATATTGGGTGCTATTTTCTTTGGACTTAACACTGATTATGTGAATTTGGTGTATCAAAATGGTGAAGTGATTGAACGTTCGCAGTTTGCAAATATGGTCTATTATTATCTTGCTCATTGTGCGATGTTTGTCGTTTTGGGAACCCTTTCGTTCGCCATTTCTACAGTGTTTAGAAGTGAAGCTATCTCCATTGCCATTAGTGTGTTAGCGTATATTGTGGGTGGATCAGTCACAGGTATTTTAATGCTCTTCTTTGATTGGTCAAAATATCTGTTATTTGCAAACGATCCATCCCAATACTTTATGGAACAGGTTACTCTTATCGAAGGTATGTCTCTAGGATTCTCACTAACCGTCCTAGTCATCTATTGGGCTATTTTCTTAGCTATTGCCTTAATCGTCTTCCAAAAGCGAGAAGTGAAAACAGGTTAATTTAACTTTTTAGGAGGTTTACACATGATTAAACGTAAAGGTGAAAAAATTATGGGGATTATTAGTATTGTCCTCAATGCCATTGGTGTCGGGTTTGGGGCATTAATCCTTTCTGTGGGTCCATCATTTTATGATGAAATCAATGAAGTGTTAAAAGAGGAAGGGGAAACATTGCCGATTGAAACGCTTCAGGCTTCGGTTCATGCATTTGGTACTCAGTTCATGGTCGTTTCCGCCATTGCGGCTGTGCTGTCGATTGTAGGTGTGATTTTCTTGAAAACTGACCGTCGTGCCGTGCTTTCAGGTATTCTTTTCTTGGTTTCTGCTGTGACTCTTTTAATTGGAACAGTTGGCCTTGCATTTGCTCCAATGGTTCTATTGTTTATCATTGGATTAATGTCTCTTATTAGAAAGCCGAATGCAGACATTCATACAAGTGAATATCCTTCATAATGAAAAAAGACATGCGTCGCTGTGCGCATGTCTTTTTTATTTAAATAATGCCTATCAGTTTGGCAGCGATCAATAAAACAATACTGAATCCCCACATCCAGAAGAAAGAGTAGCGGATGTGTTTCCCCATATCGACTCCTGCAAGACCTATTGCAAGCCAAACGGCTGGAGCGAGAGGGCTGACAAAGGTTCCTATGATGTTTCCGATCATCATGGCATACGCCGCAGAAGTGCCCGTCACGCCGACCTCAGATGTGATTGATTCGACAATTGGCAGAAGGGCATAATAATAAGCATCTGTACTTGTCAGCATATCCAGTGGTACCCCAAACAGCCCGACAATGATATGTAAAAATGGAAGCAGGAAAGCTGGTAGAATCTGAATACTGTCCACAGCGATAGCTTTTAGCATTCCCGTTCCTTCGAGAATTCCTAGAAATGAACCTGCGGAGAAAATAACAGCGGCCATCATGAGTGCACTAGGTGCATGCGCCTTGATTCTCTCCATTTGTACATCCACTTTCGGATAGTTAATTAATAGTGCAAGAGAAAGACCAATCATAAACATATAACTAGCCGGAATCACGTTGAGCACAAGAAGGACAACTACGGCTATAAACAGAATGAAATTCACCCAAATCAAGTGATAACGTTTTAAAGCGGCATCACCTGTCTCGCTAATGGATTGAATAGCCCGGTCCCAATCTGCGCCTTCTAATTGAACAGCAGCGATTTCATTTGCGGCGATTTTCACCCGAATGCGTTTTTCTTCCCTTTTTCCTAAAATAAATGCCATTCCTAATACGAGAACGACCCCAATGAGCTGAATGGGAATGAGCGGCACCCATAGTTCAGATGGGTCCATATTCAACACACTTGCTGCCCGCCCTGTGGGGCCTGCCCACGGCACCATATTCGTTAAGCCAGCACTTGTCCCGATCAATAACAGCAATAAGTACGGACTCATATGTAATTTTTTATAAAGTGGAAGCAGTGCAGGTACAGTTAATAAAAATGTAGTCGCTCCTGCTCCGTCTAAATGAGCGATGACTCCTATTAGAGCTGTCCCCATTGCCACTGTGACCACATTTCCCTTTGTCAGTTTAATCAGCGTTTTTATTACAGGTTCAAAGAACCCTGTATCTTGTAAAATGCCAAAAAATAAAATGGCGAAGATGAACATGGTCGCCACTGGCAGTACTTTGATAATCCCTTCTTCAAAGAATGATTGAATGTCATTAATCCCAAATCCTGCGATGAATGCCCCGATTAAAGGCACCATGACCATGGCGACAATTGGACTTGCTTTCCCCCAAATCAGCAATAGAACAATCGTTAAAATAATCAACAATCCAACAAACGTTAACATAAGTCCCTCCCCCTACAATAAACCGTTTACATTTTCTTGCTCTTTTTATCACAATGCAGTCCCATATCTGCATTGAAAAAAAGGGTATCAAAAATATGAGTATTAGGCAACCGCTTTCATACCTATACAATGGTAAAAAAGGATGGAGGGACCAGACATGATGCGGCATCAAATATTGTAAAAAAATTTAGATAAAAAATAATGATTAAATTCATCATAATTAATATGGGTATTTATGCTTATTTAAATCAAAAAGCGTCCAATAAATGGACGCTTCTTTCAACTATTTTTTAAGACGACGTACTCGTAAGGATCAAGTTGAAGCTGCTCAGGTACTTGCTGTCCAGTCAGCATATTCTCATAGCTTGCCTCTGAATCTAGTGACATGTTCTGCTGCTCTTCTGTAAAATTCATCAAAAACACATAGTCCTGCGTACCGTCTGTTCGTTTTTGTACACTGATTCCTTCTGGAATGGCAGTGGATAGGACGGGCTGTATGCCAATACCTGCGATAAGGTCTTCGTAAAACTCATCATAAAAAGACTGCTCATTTTCTGAGGCCATATAGTATGCTTTCCCTTTTTCTAATGAACGGACAGTCAGGGCTGGCTGTCCTTCGTAGCAGCCATTCTCAAAATGCCCTAACACAGAGGCCGTTTCAGGATGTATAGATTCGCAATATTGTCCGACATGATAGGTGCGTCCATTCCCTGTGGTCATTAACACATGTTCATCAGGCATCAATGTGTTGATTTCCTCTGCCCAAATGCCAAGTACATGGCGGAGAGGGCCAGGAAAACCGCCGAGGAAACAGAGATCATTTTCGTCGACTATGCCGCTCCAGTAAGTCGCGATAAAAATGCCGCCCGCTTTGACAAAGGCTTCAATTTTTTCTGCAACGCCTGGTTTGATCATGTAGAGCATTGGCCCAATGAGCACACGATAGGATGAGAAATCCTTTTCCATCCCGACTATGTCAACAGAGATCCCTTTTTTCCAAAAGCTTCGATAGTGAGTTTGACAAGCCTCTACATAGCGTTTGTTTGTATTATTTAAGCCTTGCGCATCATCAATGGCCCAGTGATTTTCCCAATCATAAATGATGGCGACCTCTGGCTGAACGGATGTGCCCGCAATTGGGTGCAGCTGCTCCAGTTGTTTCCCTAGATCAGCTACCTCTTGAAACACGCGCGTATGTTCATGACCAGAATGATCGACAACGGCACCGTGGAATTTCTCAGAGGCGCCTCGGCCTTGCCGCCACTGGAAATAAAGCACGGAGTCTGATCCGTGGGCAATTGCCTGCATGGCAGAAAGGTGTGCCATGCCTTTATGTTTGACCTTGTTCACTTCATGCCAGTTTACAAGGCTCGGCGTACTCTCCATGACGAGAAACGGCTGTCCGTCCTTTAAGGAACGATACAAATCATGTACAAAGGCAACGTTCGATGCTAATTCGGCCGTTGTTTCTCTGCCGCTGTGCCAAGCAGGATAGCTATCCCATGAGATCACATCGACCTCTTTTGCAAATTGATGATAATCCAGCCCAAGAAATGGACGCATATGCGGATAGTCGCCCATAAAGTTCGTGGTTACTGGGATATGAGGCGTCAATTCCCGCAGCGGCTTAATTTCATTTTGATAAAAATTGATCGTTTGTGCTGTGACAAAGCGCTTCCAATCCAGGTTCATGCCGTGAATCATGTGCTCCCCGTGTGGTGCGGGTGACTCGATTTGTGACCAATCACTATACGTGTGGCTCCAAAATCCCGTCCACCATGCTTGATTCAAAGCCTCAAGATCGTGGTTGTATTTGTCCTTCAAATAGTCTCGAAATGCTTCTTGGCACAGGTCGCAATGACACTCGCCGCCGTACTCATTCGAAATGTGCCACATGATCAGTGCTGGATGATCCTTGTAGCGTTCCGCAAGCAGCCGGTTGAGTGTATTCGTTTTTTCTCGATAAACCGGAGAGGTGAAGCAATGATTATGGCGCAGTCCATGTAAGTTACGCTGACGATTCGCTTCGACGCGCAATACTTCTGGATATGTTTGTGACAGCCAAGCAGGTCTTGCTCCGCTTGGCGTTGCGAGAATGGCGTGTGCCCCCTGTGCTGCCAAGCGGTCCATGATGTCATCCAGCCATGCAAAGTCATACTGACCCTCTGCTGGCTCTAGCTTACTCCATGCGAAAATGTTGATGGAGAATGTTTGACAGTGTGCAAGCTTCATTAATCGAAAATCTTCGTCTATGATCTCTGGCATATGGAGCCATTGATCTGGATTGTAATCGCCACCATGCAAAAAACCTTTCACATTTGGGTGAACGAGTGGGTAACGCTTTCCCATTTTGTCACGTCCTATCCTTTTAGTTACGGTGTCATTTGTTTAAATACATCAAGAGAAGGCAGTGCTTTTCCGTTGAAATCAAACATCGCTTGATTTTCCCACGCATTTCCGATAGTCCCGGTTGTTTGGATATAAGCGAGCCCGTATTGACTAGACCACGGAGCGCCTTTTGCTGGAATCCAAAGCGGCTCCCAATAAAAGAACCCCTTCCCGCGGTTGTTTTTTACTTGTGAAATTTTTTCGGATAGATCTCGTATAAAAGATGCCTGACCTTGAGGTGAGGCTGGATAGCCGGCAGTATTGACAGAGTCTTGGTTAAATGAGTTATCTAGGTTGTCACCGTTTGCTGTCGTAAAGCCGTAAGCAGTTTCTACCACGATGACATCTTTGTTATAGCGGGCACTAATATCATTCATATTGGACGTAAGACCGCTAAAGCCGCCGTCCCAATACGGGTAATAAGATAAACCGATCGTATCGAAGGAGACGCCTCGTTTTGTGATTTCATCAAACCACCAGCGGGATGCACCATTGTCTCCGCCATGTGCAAGATGAAGCATGATTTTGATGTTTGAATCGACAGAGCGGACGGCATTTGTACCAGCTTTTAGCAGAGCAGCGAGCCGGTCAAATTCACCACCGCCTTCACCCCAGCTTTTTCCGTTTGGCCACAGCATACCTGAGTTCAACTCATTCCCGACTTGAACCATGTTCGGCAAGGCATTTTGCGCTCTCATCGCTTTGAGCACATCACCTGTGTAAGTGCCGACCGCTTTTTCTAAATCGTTTTGTGAGAGGGATGCCCACGCTTTCGGTTTGAATTGTTTACCGGGGTCAGTCCAGAAATCACTGTAGTGAAAATCAAGCAGCACTTTCATGTTTTGTGCTTTTGCACGTTTCGATAAAGCGATGGCTGTATTGAGATCATTTGTGCCGCCGTTATAGGCACGGCCTTGATTGTCATATGGATGGTTCCACAGTCTGATACGCACATAGTTGACGCCTTTATCCTTTAATAGCTTGAGCGGATCAACCTGCTGTCCGTTCTGGTTGTAGTATTTGCCGCCGCTTTTCTCCACTTCTGCAAGCATCGAGATATCGGCTCCCTTGATGAAATCACCTTGCAGTCCATTGATCGGTTTCACAGAAATCGTATCTGCCCTTGCTTCAGGCAGAATACCTAATCCCATCAGAAAGAAAACGACAACAGTGACAAGCAACCATTTCTTCATCAAATCTCCCCTTATCCTTTTGTCCCGCCTTGTGTGAGACCGGACACAAATTGTTTTTGTAAAACAAGGAACAATAAAGCAACTGGAATCGCAATGAGTAAAGCCCCGGCTGCAAAGGTCGTGTAGCTTGCACCCATTTTGTCTGACACAAGATTGTACAGACCGATTGGGAGCGTATACATTTCGGGTGAGCGGACAATGACACTGGAAATGATGAAATCACCCAGCGGACCTGTAAATGAGTTGATGGCGACAACAGCTAAGATGGGCTTAGCGAGCGGCATAATAATTTGGATGAAAATCCGAAAATGCCCTGCGCCGTCCATTCTGGCTGATTCATCGAGATCCTTTGGAATCGCATCAAGATAGCCTTTCATTAAATACGTATTCATCGGAATTTGTCCACCTGCATAAATCAAAATCAGGGCAAGGTGGCTGTTAATGAGTCCAAGCATTTGAGCAAGAACAAAAATCGCTATCAGCGCTGAAAATTGAGGAATCATTTGCAGCAGCAAAAAGAGCATCAGCCCATTTTTCCGTCCTTTGAAGCGGAATCTGGAAAAGGCATAGCCTGTAAAACTGACAAGAACGAGCGTTAAAACCATTGTGGCAATACTGATCTTCATTGAGTTCCAATACCATTTTGCATAAAGTGCCCCCTGACCGAAGAACAGCTCGGTGAAGTGGCTGAACGTTGGATTCTTCGGAAACATGCTTGTACTCATGAGGCTGTTCCCAGGGTTAAAGGAAGCACCGATCGTCCAAAGCAGTGGATATAGAATACAAATGGAGGCAATGAAAAGGATAGAATAAGTGATGCTCAGGCGAATGAGCTTGTTTTGTTTTGATCCCATATCACATCATGTCCTCCTCTTTGAATGAATTCGTTCTCTTAAACTGCCAGAGTGCAATGGCGATGACAAAGATTGAAAGTAAGATCGTGACAGCGGCAGCAAGTGCATATTGAGAAGACTGCATCGTGAGTTTGTAAATCCAAGAAACCAAGATGTCCGTTCCCCCAGCAGTTGAGCCAGCGACAGGAGGTCCTCCGCCATTAAATAAGTAGATGATATTAAAGTTGTTAAAGTTAAACGTATATTGCGTGATTAATATAGGCGCAATGGAATAAAGGACAAGCGGTAACGTGATGGACCGGAATTTCTGAAAGAAGTTTGCCCCATCAATGGTCGCAGCTTCGTATAGATCCTCTGGAATTGCTTGCAAAACACCGGTTGTCATAATGAAAACAAAAGGAAATCCAAGCCAAGTCTGCATCGCAATGAGGGCAATTTTGCTCCAAAATGGATCTGTCAGCCATGGTTTTGGATCAATTCCAATCGATGCAAAAAGTGTGTTGTTAATGGCTCCAAATGTATCGTTGAACAGTCCGGCAAACACCAAAATGGTCACAAAACCCGGAACAGCCCAAGGGAGAATCAAAATGGTTCTAAAAAAACGTTTTCCTTTTAAATCCTTCTGATTGAGCAGAACCGCTAGAAAGATGCCGACAGCACATTGAAGGGTCGAAGCAGCCAACGTCCATACGACGGTCCAGCCAAGTACATCAATGAAAGTGTCTCTCCAAATATCAATTGAAAAGATATTTTGAAAGTTCTTGATCCCTACCCAATCGATCAGATTGGCAGGAGGCGAGTGGTATAAATCGTAGTTCGTAAAGGCAAGCGCAAAGCTGAACATAATAGGAAAGACAACAGAGAATAGAAGTAAAAAGAAAGCAGGAGTGCTCATTAAGTAAGGAAAGCCTTGGTCGATCAGCTGATGATATTGAGCTCGGATGGAATGGAGCGGAACCCCTTGATCACGTTTCTTTCCGTTCATAAAAGCATCACGCATCATGAGTACGTAAAAGCCGATACCAAAACAAGCTGTTAACAGCGCAATAATCCCTTTTGCTAAAAGAAAAACAGAGTTGTCACGAGGCAGCATCGTACCAAGTGTGAACAGCCCCCAAAAGCCAATATTGAATAAATCATAAAATACGATGAAAAAAGAGACGCCGAACAGGAAAAAAAGTGCCCCTTTGCCGTACTGTTTGTTGTACATCTGCCCCATCCCGGGTATTAAGGAGAACATTAGCGCCCGTCTCCGGTGTGTCTTTGATTCCACTATGTGTGTGCGGTCTAGTTCAAGGTTACCCGTCACGTCTAACACCTACTTCATATGAAATTAGATCAAATACGGGCAGCTTGATAGACTTAAAGGCTACCCGTGTTTGATGATTACTTAGAGTGATTTGCTTTAATTTGAGAGTCGATTTGATTGACGGCATCATCAAATGCCTTTTTCACATCTGTCCGGCCGGTTGCAATGAGACCTAATGCGCTGTCAATCGGCTTCCATACCTCTGCCATTTCAGGGGTATTCGGTGTCAGCGTGGCATATTTCGTTTGTTTTGAAACAGCATCCGCATTGGCGTTTCCTGTGATGATTGGATCCTTCATCAGCTTTTTCACTGGTGGAATTTCCTCTGTCACTTCGAATCGCTTCTTCGAATTTTTTTCATTCGTGATAAATTCAACAAATTTCTCAGCAAGGTCTTTATTTTTAGAATAAGAGGAGACGTTGTAGCTCTTTACACCTAAGAATGAGCTCATATGCTTTCCATTAGGGAGTGTTGGCAGCTCTGTTACGCCATAGTCAATACCAGCTTCTTTATATGGACCAAATGACCATGGACCAGAAATGACAGCTGCGGCCTTTTTCTCTGTGAATAAGGAGTTGAGGACATTGATTCCTTGTTCACCAATGATGCCTTTCGGGAAAAGTCCTTCGCTAAAGAATGTTTGAATGTATTTTCCGCCTTCAACAGCGCCATCGTTGTTCAGGCCAATATCATTTACATCATAGGAGCCATCACTTTTCTGTTTGAAAATATAGCCTCCTGATCCGCCTAACACACTTTGTGCATAGTAAATTTCATCCCATTTCGCTACAAAACCGTATTTCCCGTCTTTTGTCAGCTTTTTCGAAAGGTCATACCAGCCATCTAGTGTAGTTGGTGCCTTATTGACAAGGTCTTTGTTATAGAAAAGCACTGTCGTTTCAACGGATTTAGGAAGGCCATACAGCTTGCCGTCTATCGTTTGTGATTGAATGGATTCGTCTGTAAAGGAATCGATCACTTTTTGATCAGGCTTGATTTCCTGTAACAGCCCCTCAGTGACGGCTGATCCAATTTGATCGTGAGGCATCGTGATGACGTCTGGGCCTGTCCCGGCTGCTCCATCAAGGCGGAGAGCTTCGATTTGGTCGGCATACGCTTTTTCGACCACATTGATTTTCACATCGTTTTGTTTTTCAAATTCTTTTACAGCGTCTTGAATCCCATCAGATTTTTTGACATCCTCCCATACTAGCAAGGTCTTTGTACCTGTAGATGCCGGCTGAGTCCCGCTTGAATTGTCATCTCCTGGCCCGCATGCTGAAAGCAGAAGCACAGCAGTACCAACAACTGCTGATAATGTCGCCCATTTTCCCTTTTTCATTGGTAATCCCCTCTCGTTCTTTTTTCACAGATGATAAGAAAACGCTTTCTTAATGTGAGAATATCAACTTAAGTAAAAAAAGTAAACATATTTTATTAAATTTATTAAGTAAAATTTTTTACTTGTATAGAGAGAAAAGAAGCCCTCCAAATGAGGAGGGACTTCCAGTTGATTATATGGTGCTTTTCCGAAAAACAGGTTCTGACGCAATCAGCACAGTTTTAGGCAATGTTCTGCCGTCCACAAGTCTTTCTAAAAGTAAATCGATCGCCGTCTCACAAAGTAAAGACGTATGGATGTGATATGTGGTGAGCGGCGGCGATACATATTGAGACACATGAATATCGTTGATACTAAAGACGCTGACGCGGTTCGGCAGAGAAAATCCTCGCTCATTTAATGCTTGTAAGCAGCCGATGGCAAGAGGGTCACTAGCGACACAAAAAGCGGTGGGCAGATCATCACCAAGCTCGTCAATCGCCTTCATCATCAGTGAATAGCCTTCATCTACTGAGAAATGGTGACCGATATAGACCAATCGCTCATCAAGCACATTGCGGGTCATCATGTATTCACGGAAAGTCGTTTCACGAATATCTGGAATGTGTACATTCGTATTCAGATCAAGGTCTGTGCCGCCAATGAATCCAATAGATGTGTGCTCTTTTTCGATAAAAGAATCGATGATCTTTTCAACAATTCGTTTCAGGTTCGGCTTTACAGAATCAAAACGGTCTTCATCTGGCGTCGTATCAATAAAGACAATGTGCGGAGTGATCGCATATAATTGGTCAAGCTCTGACGTTTTAAATCGGCCGATGGCGATGATTCCTTCTGTAGCAGGATCAATGGATTGAAGCCCATCAGATGGATTGTAAGCGGTAACATTTAAGCTCCGAGTATTGGTGAGTTCCTCAATGCCGAGTCGAATGGATTTAAAATAAATATCTTCAAGCTCTTCCTTTTCGGTCATCCAATAGAGAAAGGCGATTTTTTTTAATGAATGTTTGAATGTCTTCTTTTGGTAGGACAAAGCTTCTGCGGCGGCATATACTTTTTCGCGTGTTTGATCGGTGACAGATAGGTTGGGATCTTGATTCAGTACGCGAGATACCGTTGCAATGGATAAGCCTGCTTTTTCTGCAATGTCCTTTATTTTAGCTGCCAAATCAGCACCTCCTATAGAAAATATCTCCTCTTAGTATAGAGTCTTTAAAAAAATTAGTAAATATTTTTATTAAATTGTTTTCGTTTAGGCGGTTCTTTACGTGCTGAGAAGGAATTAGTAAGATATATATAGGTAAGGTGTTGGATTAAGATTTCTGATAGGAGAGGGACCGATGTATTACGATGCACTGAAGACATTTGTGACAGTGGTGGAGGAGAAGAACTTTACAAAAGCAGCCCAAAAGCTACGGATTTCTCAACCGAGTGTCAGTCTTCATATTAAGAACTTGGAGCAGGAATTCCAGACCGTTCTGCTGAATCGTTCACCAAAGCAATTAACCGTTACACCAACAGGGGATATGCTGTACCATCGATCAAAACAAATCATTCGTCTCTATGAACAGGCGAAGCAGGACATTTATGAGCATCACCACCTGGCAAGAGGAAAGCTGACCATCGGAGCGAGCTTCACCATTGGTGAGTATGTGCTGCCGCAAATATTGGCGGAGTTTCATCAGCTCTATCCGCATGTTGATATTGAGGTGGTCATTGATAATACAGAGGCGATCGCCAGACATGTCCGTTTATTCCATGTCGACATCGGTTTGATCGAAGGACAGACCAATGACAAAGAGCTTTCTGTAGAAACTTTTCTAGAGGACGAACTTTATATTGTGGCGCCATTAGATCATCCTTTTGCCAAGAAAAAAGATGTCACCATTGATCAATTACAAAACGAAACATGGATCACGAGAGAAGAGGGATCAGGGACAGGAGAATATCTACAGCATGTCCTGAAATCAAATGGACTGAAAGCGCGAACCTTTGTGACCTTTAGCAGCAATCAAGCGATTAAAGAAGCTGTGATCCATGGAATGGGTCTTTCTGTTTTATCTAAATATGTCCTCCAGCGAGGCAGCATTGGCGGTGAATTGGCTGTTATTTCTGTCAGAGGCATGGATTTCAAACGAAAGTTCTCCTATGTCGAGTCACCGATGACCGGGGGAAATAAAAATAAGGAATTGCTCGTTGAATTGTTAAGGAAAGAGAAAAAGGACGCTTCTCCTCAGTAGGAGAAACGTCTTTTTTTATAACCCTTTAATTTTGATTTCATCGACTGGAAGGAAAATCTCACCTGTATCTGTATATTTCATCGTGACCTGATCGCCTTCTTTTAAATAAATGACGAGAGGTTCTTTTTCAGATGACATGGTGTAGCTTTTTCCATCGTCTAGCAGGAAGGTGACGGTTGTATAATCACCAGTCTTTTCTTTGTAGACTCGTTTGACCTTCCCTGCTGCTTCTTTCTTTTCCTGCTTAGAGGAACTATTAACGGTACCGCCGCCTTTTTGAAGAGCTGTCTTATAGGCTCTCAGTGCTTCGTTTGGTGTAGAAGCATACGCAGCGATTTCTGGATTGGCTGCAGAAACGATAAAGTAGTTTTGCAGGAATCCATTTGAATCGAGAACCGGTGTGAGCCAGCTGGCTTCCCCATAGAAATTATAGAGAATTGGCATGCGGCCTTTCCATTTCTTCTCGATGAATCGTTTCTCAATAATTTGCAGAGCGCCCTGAGAATCCATGTAGGATTCTTCAAGATTTCCAGTATAATAAGTCGCTTTTCCTGTCCGGGCATTTGTCAGGGCATATCCGAGCATGGAATCAACGCCCTCTTTCGGACTTGTGAAATCTGTGAAGTAATACATATCTCCTTTTGAATCAAATACAGGGCTCACATTGGCTTCCGTTCCTTCATCGGAAGGCAGCTTGACATCTGACTTTCCAAACATACTGTTCCAGAACCCGTGAATATAGTTTCCGAAATAGCTGTTTTGCAGACTGACCGCCTCTGGTGAAACAGCACCGTCGATAAAGGCAGGTACTTGATCTAGAGCATATTTCTTCGTCGCACCTGTTTTGGCATCAACAACGACCACACCGGAAGCTTTAAAGCCGTTTCGGGCAGAGATGAAATCGCCATACGTTTGAATGTAATAAGGCTTGCCGTCATCATTGATTTCCAGCTGTGTACCGCCGTAGAAAATTAAATCTGGGTACTGGAGACGGATATGCCGCTCAATTTCTTTGTTGAAATAGGAGGAAGGCGTATAGACCATCTCCGTCTTCACGAACTTTGGATTAGCAGAGGAGTCGGTCGCACTTAATGTAAAATAGCCCGGCGTGCTGCCTGCACGAATCCATTTAAAGAAGTCCGAGAACTCCACTGGAGCGATGTATACATACTCACCGTTGACCTTCTGAATTTGCAAGCTGCCAAGTTCATAGTAGCTTGTGTTTGGCACCTGTCCGAACGATTTCTTCATTTTGTTCCGGGCAAATTGAGGCGGCACACTCGCAGGTGTTTCTTTTTCATCAAATGCTTTGATTTCTACTTTTTGCTCCATTTTGGAGACATCGAATTTCTCATTCGCATTGAATAGAAAAGCTGTCGCCATGTAAACACCGAGCAGCAATAGAATAAGAAACAGAACGCCTTTGATTTTACGCTCCAATCCAACCGACAAAAAGGCTCCTGCTGCTGTCACAACAAGTCCAATCAGCCATAGAGATGAAGGGTTACGGTCTAAATTGGTAATGTAATAGAAAACAAAAATACCGATCATGAACAGCAAAGCAAGGCCTGCAATCCACATGAGCGGCACCTGCTGTTCTGTTCCTTTCTTTCTAACGATCAACCTGAGCGGTGTGAGCAAAAGGGTCAAGACAAGACCGATCACAACCGAAAATAACAAAATATATCCCACAAACAGATCTCCTTTCAAATCAATCACTCTTTTAGTATATACGAGTGAGGCGGGGAAAAGATTCATCGGATGGAAGGTTCATCTAAATGCCAATCGAGTTGATGGCAGATTGAACATCTTCTTTCAGTTCGTAAAATTTGAGTCTTTGTTCAATTTTTTCTATTAAGGCGTCTATGGCTTCACCTGACATGTGCGTATGGATGCGCTGTTGCTGTTTATACACTTTGACCAGAAGGTCGTCAATTAGATCTAAAATTTTTTCCGCTTCTTGGCGATCTTCTGCAAATTCATTTTGAAGCTGATGCCGGATAGCTCTGATAAGTGCTGTTTTCTGTTCTTCTTTGATCTTTGCTTTCAAAGCTGCCAGCTCTGCTGGTGTCATGTCTTCCGTGTCAAAGTTTGCTTTTGAGAAGATGGAGCTTGATGTATGCGTATCTGTCATTCTTTGCAAAAAACGATCTGCATCTGTTGGTTGTTTCTTTGAAAATTCCATTTGTCGTTCTCCTTAAGAAATACCCATGTTCTTCGCCAGGGCTGTATCTGCATCGTGGTATTGTTTTCCTAGCTCGCTCATATCATCTGATATTGAGTCCAGCCATCTTTTTAAATTCATAGCGTTATCAATCGCTGTATCATACTTTTTGACCGAATAGAACTCATTCTCAAGACCCTCTGTTTTTAAGTGGCGAATCACAGTATCCACATCTGAAGCCGTCAGCTGATCATATGAACCAAAGCCAACAATTTGTTTATACCTTGAGCGTACCCGTTCCACAGATTGATCGACTTTGTCATCGAGTTTCTCGATTTTGCGAATGATTTGCTGCATATGGTGATCGGCATATGTCGAGAATTTACGCCCTGTGTTCATGAGAACGTGGGATTTAATTAAAATCGCCACCACACTATGAGGATCAACATTTGATTGGCTCAACTGATGTAACATGGCCGTGGTAAGTGAAGGGTTTTTTCTCAACATATCATCAATGGTTTGAACGGAGCCGCCTGGCGAAAAGGTATAACGATCTAAGCCATGGCTGCCAGCGATTGCTTCAAGGAATAAATTCGCATCCAGTGAAGGATTCACACTCATTGCCCGATTGAGGAGGTCTTTCATGAATTGGACGGCTTTTGAGGAGTCCTCGGAGTAATCGACACCTTCGGGGAGAGCGGCATCATACATCACTTTCACTCGGCCGATTTCTGTCGTATGGCGATTTAAAAGAGAAAGCCCGTCATTGAGATTGATATATTCGGTTAATCTGCTGCGGTAATCGCCTTTTAATGCTTTAGCTTGTAGACCATCTGATAGATTTGGATAAATATTTGGATTCTCAAATGTGACCCCGCCTTGAATAAAGTCGTTTTTGACAAGAACATAGGAAGCATTTGACCCGCCGAGTGAATGACCTGTCACATACATTTTCGCATTCGGCATTTTCTTATGTATTTCTTTCGCATATCGATCCGCTTGAACCATTTGATTCTCTGCACCATGCTCAAATGGAATATTTTTAATCAGATACTTTGTATCCGAAACCACCCAATCTTGAACAATTTCATTTGTATAGGCGGTCGTGCCTGTTGTCAGCTTAGTCGTCACTTCCTGTGAACCCTTCGATCTACTAAAAGGAGGCAGCTTCGTCAAAATGGTAGAAAGAAGATCATCTGACTCTTTTTTTCCATGTTTTTTAATGGTATCTTTATATTGGCCTGCACCAATCGGTTCAGAACCACGGTATGCGATGACGGCGTTTTTGATTTTGGTGAGGTCTTTGCCTCCATTAGATCGAGTGAAATCCTCTTCAGAAACAAGAGTTAAGGCATTGAGCCCTTTTTCCGTCTCTTTATAATCAATGACGTACATGTTGTTACCATTACTTATTTTTATCATGTTTGAATCACTATAATTTTCTATTTTATAGGATTCGTCCGAAATTTTATTGTAGTCTTCGTCGCTAAGCATAATTCTTGATATCTTTTTAGACAAAACTGTCACTCCTGTAATATTTATCATAATAATTATATTATATAGTTTATTAAATATCTATTATGATCTGGGATTGAAAGAGTATAAAGTTTAAAAATATATTTTAAATTTTTAAAAGGTGGATATAGTTGCTAATGAAAAATACATTAAAGGTTTTATTTGCTCTAATTGTAATAATAATCATATCGTTGGCAGTGCTTTTAATCCAACATGATAAGCAAAATAAAACTAGCGATTCAGGAGGAAAGAATACTGTGCAAGAAAAAGAGAAAAGTGATCAACAAAAGGCAGAAGAACTAGCCGAAAAAATGAAACCGAAAATAGAAAAAGATCTTCATGAAATGGACATCCATCAATTTATAAAAGATATAACTTTTAAAAAGGGAGTTACCATTAGTCCTATGGGCTATATTATTGTTAAAGGATACGTTAACGATGAACCTGAGAAGTTCAATTTTTCTGCATCTTTAAAGTATAGAACTAAAGAAATTAGTTCAATGAGTTATTCATACGAGTTATCAATTCGATTCAGGGATTGGGAAAAATATAAAGATGAACCGGAATTAAAAGAGAATTTCCTAAAAAGCCTCCCCAAAAAAGAACGCGAACAATATCTTAAAGACATTGGAGAAAAAGAGTAATAACAAACAAGTAATTTCCGATTAACCCCAAATAGTTGAAACAGGCATATGCTATCATTCACCTAACAACACTATTAAAAGGGAGAGATTTCACCCATGGCAAATACAAAGAAATTGATCTTAGATGTAGATACTGGAATCGATGATGCGATTGGGATTTTGCTGGCAGTGAAAAGTAAGCAGTTTGATATTTTGGGGATTACGACGGTATGCGGGAATGTGTCTGTCGATGCGGCTACATTGAATACGTGTAAAGTGCTTGAGCTGGTTGAGGCAGATAACATTCCTGTCATCAAAGGTTCAGCAACTCCTCTTTTAAGAGCGCCTCACTATGAACATCGGGTACACGGAGAGGATGGAATTGGCGGGGCTTTAAAGGATGCCCGGCCAAAGAAAACAGCAGATGCTGGTTTTGCGCCTGATTTTATCATTGAACAAGTGCTGCAGTATTCGAATCAGGTCACGCTTGTGTTGACAGGGCCTTTAACGAATTTAGCCCTTGCGGTAAAAAAATGCCCTGAGCTGATTCATCATGTGAAAGAGGTCATTTTTATGGGTGGTGTCGTGAAGGGGCAGGGGAACGTCTCACCAGTTGCGGAATTCAATACATATGCAGACCCAGAAGCAGCGAAATTGGTGCTGGATGCTGGATTCCCTTCATTGACTCAAGTGGGGTTAGATGTCACCAGACAGGTCTTGTTAACGGATGAGAGAATCGATGCCATTCAAAATGAAACGTTGGCAGCTTATATCAGAGAGAGTACAAGCATTTACCGACAGCGCTATTTTGAGCGCAATGGTGTGTGGGCGTGTGCCATGCATGATCCGCTTGCTGTAAGTCTTGCCATTAACAAGGAGCTTGTAAGCACACAGGCTTTTCATGTAGAAGTGGAGACGAAGAGTGAGTTTTGTGACGGTCAAATGATCTGTGATTTTCAGCATCAGTGGGAGAAAGAGCGTAATGTCCAAGTGTGTATGGATGTAGATGATGAAGCTTTTTTCGATTTATTGATCAAAACGATGAATTCATAAAAAAAGAAGTCTGTGCAAACAGGCTTCTTTTTTATAAGATGGGAACATGAGGAAATGTATGCGCTCACATGAATAAGGAAGGAGTGAAGTCAATTGGCTTCTGTCAGTTTAAGTAGTATTGAAAAAATACGAGCAGCAAGCAGAGGATTACCGCCAAAGTTGAAAGGAATTGCAGAACATATTACGAGTGAACCTGGCGACATTATTCATTTATCAATTGTCGAGCTTGCTAAAAAGACAGCGAGCTCAGAGGCAACGATTTTTCGTCTTTGTAAAAGGCTTGGATTTGAGGGCTTTCAAGATTTGAAGATTGCAATTGCCCAGGAAATAGATCAAACAAAGCCTGATTATGTAGATGAAGAAATGAGTCTTGATGATGATACGGCCGTTTTTATGCAAAAGGTTTTTCAGGCGAATATATCTGCATTAAAGGATAGCTTTCAATTACTGAATCCAGAGGATGTAGAAAAAGCCATACAAATCATTCATGAAGCAAAGCGCTTAGAGTTTTATGGGAGTGGCGGGTCTGGCCTCATTGCAACAGACGCTTTTCATAAATTTATGAGGACAGGCATTAACTGTATTGTTCACACCGATTCCCATTTTCAAGCGATGTCTGCCGGTCTTCTCGACCAGCACAGTACAGTGATTGGTATATCTCATTCTGGCCGTAATAAAGATTTACTCGATGCAATGAAAACAGCAAAGGAAAAAGGAGCGAAAACCATCGGTATTACAAGTTATCAGCGCTCTCCATTGAGCCAGCTTGCCGATGTCACCTTGTATACTTCGACGCAAGAAACGGCTTTTCGAACAGAAGCGATGTCTGCAAGACTTGCTCAGCTCACTGTCATTGACGTACTATACTTTGCACTTGCTCACTTAAGACAGCAGGAAACTTTAACGAATTTAAAACAAATGAGAGAAACCATTTCACAAAAAAGGGTGTAATGGTTTCAAAAATAAATTTTTCTATTAGTGAAAAATGCCGTTGTGGTAACGATTTTGAGCTTTTAAGTGAAAATAATTTTCTTTTTAGTCGTTGAATGTCGAAAAAATTATTCCTATAATGGGATTTAACAGGTTTATCAAAACAATAAAATATGATTTCAAATCAATGATTGGGCGTGATACAGATGAAGGGAAACCAGGCGGTAATTGGTTTGGATATTGGAACAACAAGTACAAAGGCGGTTCTGTTTGGACCACAGGGGAAAGTGATAGCAAAGCATTCGGTTCCTTATGATCTCATTCAGCCCCAGCCAGCATGGGTTGAACAGGACCCTGAACATATATTAGAAGCCGTCATTGCAAGTGTAAGAGGTGCATTGACGAAAGCAGCATTTGATGCAAAACATCTCATAGGCGTCGGGATTAGTACAGCGATGCATTCCTTGATTGTGATGGATAAGCATGGCAAGGCGCTAACGAACAGTATCATTTGGGCAGATAACAGAAGTGCAGAACAAGCGAAGCGAATCACTTCAGACATGGACGGCTTCCAAGTGTATAAAAGAACCGGTACACCGATCCATCCAATGTCACCGCTTTCAAAAATACGGTGGATCAAGGAAATGGCACCTGATGTCTTCAAGAAGGCAGCGAAATTCATTTCCATCAAAGAATATATTCTTTATCATTTCTTCGGTCAGTATGTCGTCGATTATTCAATCGCTTCAGCAACGGGACTGTTCCGTTTGGAAACGCTTCAATGGGATGAGCAGGCGCTGCGTATTGCTGGAATTGAGGCTGATCAATTGTCTGAACTTGTTCCCACGACGTATCAGCTGAGAGGGCTTCAGCCAGAGATCGCCCTGCGAATGGGCATTGCGGAAGATACACCATTTGTTGTTGGTGCGAATGATGGGGTTCTAGCGAACTTAGGTGTGGGAGCGATTGGAAAAGGTGAGGTGGCTGTCACGATTGGGACAAGCGGTGCAGTCCGTACGGTCGTGGACAAACCAATAACAGATGAACAGTCAAGAACGTTCTGCTATGCGTTGACTGATAAGCATTGGGTGGTTGGAGGACCGACGAATAATGGCGGGATCATGCTGAGATGGCTGAAGGATGAATTCGGATCCTCGGAGGTAGAGGTAGCAAAGCGTCTTGGAGTGGACCCTTACGACCTGATGATTGATATTGCGAAAAAAGTTCCAGCCGGCTCAGAGGGACTGCTGTTTCTGCCATTTTTAACAGGTGAGCGTGCACCATATTGGAATCCAAATGCGAGAGGCACTTTCTTTGGGATCGGTCTTCAGCATAAGCGGGAGCATTTTATAAGAGCTGTGTTAGAAGGCGTCATTATGAGTGTGTTCTCAATCGGTGTTGCCTTAAGGGATTTAACCGGTTCAGCAAAGGATGTCAGGGCGTCGGGCGGATTTGCGCGATCTCCGCTGTGGCGGCAAATTTTAGCGGATACGATGGGCAGGGAAGTACTTGTCCCAGAAAGCTACGAAGCATCAGCACTAGGGGCGGCCGTGCTCGCACTTCATAGTTTAGGTTATATGGAAGAGATAGAAGAGGTTCAAGATTGGATTCGAATCTCTGCCAGTCATGAACCAAATATGGAGAACAATGAAACATACATAGAACTGTTTTACTTATATGAGCGTCTCTATGACAAACTCAAGGATGAATTTGATGTCATTAGTGCGCTTCAATTAAAACAAAATCATTAAACATCAGGGAAAAGGTGGGAGAGCATGCTTTTATTCATCGTGATTGCCGCAATTGTCCTTTTACTCATCCTCATAACAGTTGCTAAGTTGAATCCGTTTGTGAGTTTAATCATTACCTCTATGTTAGTCGGCTTTGCCACAGGGATGGACCTGCAGGAAATCATTCAATCCATCAAAACGGGGTTAGGCAATACGTTATCATTGCTGGCCATCGTACTAGCGCTTGGAACCATGCTTGGGAAAATGATGGCTGAATCAGGTGGAGCTGAGCGGATTGCTCACACATTAATCGGCCGGTTTGGGACGAAAAATGTGCATTGGGCGATGATGTTTGTTGCTTTTATTGTGGGAATACCTGTCTTTTTCCAGGTCGGATTTGTTCTTCTTATTCCTTTATTGTTTACGATTGCGATTGAAACGGGCATCTCGCTCGTGACAATTGGGATTTCGCTCATTGCTGGCTTGTCTGTCGTTCACGGTCTTGTGCCGCCTCATCCAGCTGCTATGGCAGCTGTCGGCATCTATCATGCCAACGTGGGGAAAACCATTTTCTTTTCCATTATTGTCGGTTTGCCAACAGCTATTATTGCTGGGCCGCTGTATGGAAAGTGGATTGGAAAGCGGATTCATAAACCAGTTCCAGAGCTGCTGAGAAAGCAATTTACTGAACGCAATGAAGATCGAAAACTTCCCGGCTTTGCAAATACGATGTTTACGATTTTGGTGCCAGTGATTCTAATGCTTCTTGCCACACTGGCGGATATTATTTTACCAGAGGACAATATTTGGTATCAGGTATTTAAGTACATTGGAGATCCAATTACAGCACTGCTGATTGCAACGGTGTATTCTTTCTTCAGTCTTGGCTTTGTGCAAGGGATGAGCCGAGACCGGGTGCTTTCCTTTAGTAATGAATGCTTAGGACCGATTGCTTCTATTCTGCTTGTCATTGGAGCAGGCGGGGCTTTCAATAATGTGCTCATCGATTCGGGTGTTGGTGATTATATTGCAGATTTAGCAAAACACTCGCCGATCTCGCCAATTTTGCTTAGCTGGTTGATTGCTGCGGTTATTCGTGTGGCAACAGGATCTGCTACGGTCTCCATGATGACCGCAGCTGGTATTGTCGCACCGATTGCTGCATCTATGCCGGATGTGAGCAGAGAGCTTCTAGTGTTAGCTACAGGGGCGGGTTCATTGATTTTGTCTCACGTCAATGACTCTGGTTTTTGGCTGATCAAAGAGTATTTTGGGATGACCATTAAAGAAACGTTTTTGACATGGACGGCTATGGAGACGATCATTTCCGTTTGTGCCATTGCATTTATTATGATCATTAATATGTTTATTTAGTGAAACGCAACAGCCTGATTCTTCGGAATTGGGCTGTTTTTGCTTTTGGCAATACCACCTTTGTCAGATTGGGGTAAAATAAAGATATTGAGAAGCGGGAGGCGGACACGATCGAACCATTAAAACACGTTTATCATGAATTATTTATTGAAGAATTAGCGGAGAAACTTGCACAAGCGTCGACTGGGTTTGATGCTGGAGAATTCCAGCGGCTTGTGTTTCAAAAGGATTGGCAGCAGCTTGAGTTAAAAGGCAGAATGAGAAGAGTCACTGAATCGATGCATGCCTGTCTGCCTAAGGATTATGAGCAGGCAATTGAAGTGCTGCGTCAGACAGCCCCGCATTTTTCAGGACTTAGTGCGCTTGTCTTTCCAGACTACGTCGAAACGTACGGTCTAGCACATTGGGATATCTCGATCAAGGCGCTTGAATTCTTTACGCCTTTTTCGACTTCTGAATTTGCCGTTCGGCCTTTTCTGATTCAGGATCAAGACAAAATGCTGGCGCAAATGCTTGTATGGTCACAGAATCAAAATGAGCATATTCGGCGGCTGGCTAGTGAAGGATGCAGACCACGTTTGCCATGGGGATTAACTGTTCCTGCACTTAAAAAGGATCCTTCGGTTACGCTGCCTATTTTAGAAAACTTGAAGTCGGATCCGGCGCGCTATGTGCAAAAAAGTGTAGCGAACCACTTAAATGACATTTCTGCAATTCAGCCTGATCTGATGAAGAAGACGGCTAAAAGCTGGTATGGAACGAATGAACATACGAACTGGATCATCAAACATGCTTCCCGTACCTTACTAAAAAAGGGCGATCCCGATATCATGGCTTTGTTTGGCTATGGGGATGATCCATCTGTTCAAGTAACAGATTTGAAGTTAGTGCAAGACTCTATTCGTATTGGAGAGAAAATGACCTTTCAATTTACACTTCAGGCTGCTAAGTCACTAAAGCTGCGTGTAGAGTATGCCATAGACTATGTCAAAGCTCGGGGTACCCGCAATCAAAAGGTATTTAAAATCACAGAGTTTGAAACAAGTTCAGCGTTACATAGAGAATTTATCAGGTCACAGTCCTTTCAAAATATGACGACGAGAAAGCACTATGAGGGAACCCATACTTTAACGATTATCATCAACGGCATTCCAAAAGCGTCGATTGATTTTGAGGTAACAGAAGATAGCAGCTCATAAAAAAACCCGCCAATTCGGCGGGTTTTGGCGTTTAAGCCTTCTTTTTCATTAAGAATGAAGCGATGATGGCAGCGACTAAGAAACCAATGCTGATAATGGAGCTAGGCAGGTTTTCTTGTCTGAATAGGAACAAAACAAAGCTCAAGCTGAGTACAAGACCTGCAAATAAAGTCAAATACGGAAACAGCCATACTTTGAAATACGGCTCCTGTGGATACTTTGGACGCAGCTTCAGATGTGCCATACAAATGCTGATCCAAATGAGTGAAACAGCAAAACCAGGAATAGCCAGCATGTAGCTGAAAATTTGGTCTGGATATAAGTAAGCAAAAAATGTTCCGATGAGAAGAAATAGAACGGTAACCCATAAACTTAAAATGGGTACGCCTCTTTTGTTGACCCGTGCCAGTTTTTTCGGACCGCCGTCTGATTTAGAAAGAGAATGAATCATTCTCGTCGTTCCATAAATACCGGAATTCGCCGCAGATAGAACGGCTGTAATCAAGACGAAATTAATGAAGTGAGAGGCGCCTTGCATACCAGCAGCAGAAAAGACTTGGACAAAAGGACTGTTATTTGGGTCAATTTGATTCCAAGGAATAAGGCCGCAGATGATCAAAATCGGCAATGTGTAAAATAAGATAATCCGCCACATCATACTTTTGACTACTCCAGGCAGAACCTTCTCCGCATCCTTTGTTTCAGTAATGGTCAGCCCAATCAATTCAGAGCCTCCATAAGAGAAAATAACCACTAAAAGTGATGCAAAGATCGCACCCCATCCATTCGGGACGAAGTTTTGATAGTTGGTAAGCGCTGGTGTGCTTTGTTCGTTTGGAATGATCCCAAATAATAATGCTGCACCGAGAATAATAAAGACAATAATAACGAAAATCTTCATTCCAGCGAACCAAAACTCAATTTCACCAAAGTATTTTACATTATTTAAATTAATTCCGATGACTAAGAGTGAGCAAAGTAAACATAGTGACCATAACGGCACGTTCGGCAGCCAGTATTGAAGCAGACTGCCAGCTGCAATAATCTCAATGACACATACAGTGAGCCACATAAAACAGTAAACCCAGCCGACAACAAATGAAAAACGTTGACCAAGCGCAATTTGTATAAGGTCGCGAAGATTATTTCCCGGATACACAATGGCCATTTCGGCTAATGCTGCCATTACAATGAGGAGCAGCAATCCGGCAAATACATAGGAAAAAATGACCCCAGGACCTGCTAAACCAATTGTATCGGCACTTCCTTTAAAGATTCCTGTACCAATGACCCCGCCCATCGCAATCATGCGAATGTGACGCGGTGATAAAAGCTTTTTTAATTCTTGTTGCTCCTGATTCGCGCTCATGACGTTCTCCTTTTTTAAAAAATGCTTATGTTCCATTTTCTTTTTTCAAGACGTCAGTGTCAATATAAAAAAAGAGATTTTTCAGACAAAAATAGAGGTTGATTCTATCAAAACATATATTTATATCCATAATTAACTTATTTTATCCATATCCTAAAAATGAAACTTCAAATAAATGAACATTTGCCTTATTTATGACATAAACAATTTTCAGTTTTTGTCGATATATCATTTGTACTACTAAAGTCCTAATAAAGAATTGTTTATAATTGTAAAATATTTCAAGAACGTTAGAGTTGAAAGGAGTTATGAAAGATGTTTAAGAGGAAAGCAAATGATTCATCGGCTGAAATCCTTCTGAGTGAAAGCAGCCAATTAATAGAACGAATTGAAAAGGGAGACCTTTCAGCAAGACTAGACACTGCTGCATTTTCTTCTAGCCAAACGATAGAAGCAGTGGCGCAAATGAATGAAGCTTTGCAAAAGATGCAGGAGGCCAATGAAAATATTCAAATGCGGATGGATTTAGTGACAAAAGCCATTCAAGTTGGCTTATGGGATATGGTCGTCATCGCTGGAGACCCGGTCAATCCAAAGAATGAATTCACATGGACGGATGAATTCCGCAAAATGATCGGCTTTCAAAATGAGCACGATTTTCCGAATCTATTAGACAGCTGGGCGTCTCGAATTCATCCGGATGAACAAGAATATACTCTAAATGCATTCTCTTCGCATTTATTGGATCATTCAGGGCGTACGCCGTATGATATCGAATATCGCTTAAAGTTAAAAAACGGGGATTATCGTTGGTTCAAAGCAACTGGAACGACCGTTCGAGATCGAAATGGTGTCCCTCTTCGTGTGGCGGGCGCTCTTTTTGATATTCATGATCAGAAATTGAAAGAAGAAGAGCTGCAAGCATTTGTTACAAGATATGACTTAATCAACCGTGCGCTTGTCGAAGCTCCTTGGGACATGGTGGTAGAGGCAGGCGATCCAGTCAATCCAAATAACGAATTCTGGTGGTCTCCTCAGTTCAGAAAAACGCTTGGCTTTACAGACGAAAAAGATTTCCCGAATGTTCTGAGCAGCTGGAGCGATCGTCTGCATCCTGAGGATCAAGAAATGGCTCTCCAAGCTTTTGCAGATCATTTAAATGACCACTCTGGACGCACACCGTTTGATATTGATTACAGATTGCAACGCAAAAATGGTGAGTACCGCTGGTATCATGCAGGTGGTGAAACCATCCGTGATGAAAAAGGTGTGCCTCTTCGTGTGGCAGGAACCATTCGTGACATCACGTTAGAAAAAAACAAAGAGAAAACAGCAGATGAAATGGCTTCACAAGTAGAACAGCTTTCAAGTTCTATTAGTGAGATGGTTTCGGGCATTAGCTCTGTGACAAATCAAGCACAGGAGCTGGCTGTCGCTCAAGAGCAGTCAACGTCTGCCGCACACTTAGCAAAAAATAGTGCAGATGAGACAAAAAATATTTCTGACTTAATCAAAGAAGTGGCAAACCAAACGAACCTGCTTGGTCTAAATGCTGCGATTGAAGCAGCTAGAGCTGGTGAACAAGGCCGCGGATTCTCTGTCGTTGCAGATGAAGTACGAAAGCTGGCGCTGCATAGTGCCAATGCAACGGAAAATATTGAATCTAGTTTAACGGATATGAAAACACAAATTGATGAAATTCTTGAAAATATCTCGAATATGACAGCTCTTACGCAAACTCAGGCTGCTTTAACAGAGCAAGTGAATGCTGCAGTCGATGAAGTGAATCACATGTCTCAGCGTCTTGTGGCGTATTCAAAGAGTATTTAATGAAAAAAACCGCCCTCTCATAGAAGGCGGTTTTTTTCATTAAATTTGATCTGCTGGGAAAACAATACCTGCATCTTTTCTTGCGGCATCAAGAACTTTCATCACGGAGAGACTTTCATCAAGCCATGCATAGCACTGTTCATGATTTTTTGTTTCAATGATCTGCTGGAAAGCTTCTGCTTCATAAAACAGACGATTTGGATTCGTTTGTGCATTGAGTGAGATGACCCTGTCATCAACATGCAGCAGCACTTCCTCGCAGCCATTCGCCCCATTTTTCACATGAATGAAGCCTTTTTCTCCTTGAATCAATGCAAAGTTCATGCTGCTTGTATCCTTACTGCCGACACTTGTCGCAATAAAATCATTGTAAGTGAACGTCAAAACACCAGATGTGTCAATACCGTTTGGATGGCGGTTTGCCTGATATCGGACTTGCTCTGGTGATCCAAAGAGGTTCATGATGAAATGGACATTATAGATATTAATATCCATCAGCGCTCCCCCAGAGAACTCAGGGTTAAAGACATTTGGCGTTTCGCCGGCTAGCAGCTGATTATATTTGCTTGAATATTGACTATAGTTGCATTGAACCAGTTTGATTTTACCTAATTGATGAAGGTGCTTTTTGATCAAATGATAGTTTGGCATATGAACGGTCGTAATGGCTTCAAATAGGAGAAGCTGCTTTTCCTTTGCGAGAGCGATTAAGGCTTCCAGCTCTTTCACATTAGAGGTGAAAGGCTTTTCGCATATCACATGTTTTCCGTGTTTCAATGCTTTCGTTGCATGCTCGCTATGTAAACGATTCGGTGATGCGATGTAAACGGCTTCTACGTGAGGATCTTCTAGCATAGCAGTTAGATCCGTATAAGTTGTCTGCACTCCAAATTTGTCTGCGAGCTTCTTTGCCGTTGCTTCCTTTCTTGAATAAACAGCGTGACAAGAAGCACCGTCGAGCTGTTCAATCGCTTGCAGGAAGCCTTCCACAATGATACCTGTTCCGATGGTTGCGATGTTCATTCTCAAAACCCCTTCCACTCGTTTAAGCTGACTCTAGTATAACCGATGTTTTCATTGAACGTGTACTGAGATACCTGAGCGAAGGTGTGCCAGTGACCAACACCGGCACACCTTTGGCAGCCCTTACAATCAGCTGATATTTGCTAATGTTTGCTTTGTTAACAATTGAATAGCTGCCTTCCTTTTTTTTAACTCTTGAATAGAGTGCTGGATATCTTCGACTTTTTGCTCGAGCAGCTGTTCAGCTTCTGTTTTTGACTTTTTTTCGAAAAGTGATTTGATAATTTCACGAATTTCTTTAAGGGAGAAATCTAGCTTTCTCGCTTCGGTGATAAATGACAGCATGAGTACATATTTTTTATCATATAGACGATAGCCGTTATGCGCTCTTTTGGGCTCTGGGAGCACCCCTTCATTTTCGTAAAAACGAATGGTTTCAATATGTACTCCAGACATTTTTGACAATTTACCTCTCGTAAACGTAATCATTCCCTGCACCTCCTTTCTTTGCTATTCATCATACAATTAGATTTGCTCGTTTCAAAACATTCTATAGTGGTGGACAATTGTTCTGTTTTACTTGTTTCAAATGGGTGATCAGCACGATGAATAGAATGCGTTATAATAGAGTAGACTCTTGTGATATTTGTTACAGATAAGAACAAGTAGACAGCGTGAAGAAAAAACGATAGGCTAAAATAGGTAAATAGTAATGAAATAACCTGTCATCATCGTAATGATGGCTCAAAATAGTGACAGCACGTTTTTGCTGAGAAAAGGGGACCAGTGAATGTATAAATTAGTCGCAATTGATATGGATGGTACGTTATTAAATGATCAACATATGGTGCCGGATGAAGTGTTTGAAGCCATTCAACAGGCTAAGGCAGAAGGGATTAAAATTGTTTTATGTACAGGCCGGCCAATTGGCGGGGTAAATCGCTATTTAGCTGATCTTCAGCTTGATCAAGAGGGAGATTATGTGATCGCCTATAATGGAGCGCTTGTTCAAAACAGCCATACAAATGAAGTGGTGTCAGAGCTGACATTATCCTATGATGACTTAACTTCGTTATATGAATTGAGCCGTCAGCTGGACACGCCGATGCATTATTTCGATTCAGCCAATTTATACACACCGAATCGCGATATTAGTGAATACACAGTGCTTGAATCCTACTTAACAAAACTGCCGCTGAAATATATGCCTGTTGAAGAGGCAGATTCATCGATGAGACTTCCAAAAATGATGTATATTGATCAGCCAGAACGTTTGGAAAAAACGATAGAAGCCATTCCATCTGAAGTGAAGGAAAAATATATGATGGTAAAAAGTACAGATTTCTTCCTTGAAATCCTGCATCCTGATGTGAGTAAGGGAAATGCCGTGAAGCTTCTAGCGAAGGAGCTGGGAATTCCTCGTGAAGAAGTCATGGCTATTGGGGATAACGGGAACGACGTCTCAATGCTAGAGTTTGCAGGCTGCGGCGTCGCTATGGGAAATGCCATTGATGATGTCAAAGCTGTAGCAGATGTTGTAACAAAATCTAATAATGAAGCCGGAGTAGCACATGTGCTGCATGAGCTGGTTTTAGGAAAATAAAAAGAGAGAGCGGTCTACCAGTGCGGTAGCCGCTTTTTTATATATTGGAGAAAAAGTAAACAAGCATACGTCTGCTGCTTAAATTCGTCTTTTGCAGCATCGCTTTCACATGATCATGAACGGTATGGAGTGAAATATATAAATTACTCGCAATTTCCTTTGTCGACTGGCCCTTTAATAAGCAGTCGAGGACGTTCATCTCTCTTTCTGTCAGCCTGTACGTTTTCGCTGCATAAGGAAGAATATCATTTGTTTGGGCTCGTTTGATGTGAATCATGACAGCCTCCTCCTGCCTGTCAGCCTGCGCCAATCGAAAGGCTTGAAGGGAAAGAAAGGCCCCCGTAGGCATTCTTGTGATGCTTGCTGCTGTTTGATCGGTCCCGCCGTATAAAAGTTTAGCGCCTAATGCTCTGAACGGGCGGGGCATGACGGATTGGTCATGGATTTGTTCAAAGGCTTGAAATGTATGAAGCCAATGGAGCCCTGTCTCATTTCCATAAAGAAGCTTGTAATGAGTTGAAAGAATGAGAAATCCTTGCTGCTCCGCCGTATCATCATCTTCAGTGTCTCTTTTTTTGAAAAGCTCATCTCTCAGCTTGGCTGCAAGTGCCGGTGTTAGATCGATGACTGCTTGTATATCTCGCTTCTGAAAAGGTTCCTTGCCCTTTTGACGATAAAGGCTGGCGATACCCCAGCATTCTCCTTGAATCACAAGGGCTGCCCGCAATTCATCAGACCAACCGTTAGGTAACAAAATATGCTGATAGCGCTCGCTGTTCAAATATGCCCCGCTTTGGATGAGACTCGCAGCATGAATAGGGCCTTTGGCTAGAAACTCATGCTGATGCACGTCCCTTTTTAAAAATTCATTTTGAAAGAGCTGGTCATGAATTTCTTCAATCGATTCATCAGTGTAGGAACCTGTCGAGAGGAGAGTGGCTGGATCGATGGTTGTGATACAGACGGCATCAAAATCAATGACAGCAGCAAGCTCGTCCCGAATGTGCTGCCTTATCTGCTGAAAATGAGTGGCTGGATTGACCACATGATCTCCTCCTCAAAAACCCCCACTTTTAGGGATCGTTTTTTCTGGTGCCTCTTTTTACAATAAAGACGTCATATCGTTAGTGTACAGGAAACGATGGAAAGCGGAAAGGAACTGGAGGAGAATCATATGAAAGGAAACCAGCATTGGCACGACCCTGTTGCTGAATCATACGCAGCAACGATTTCACATAAAGTACCCGGCTATCACCTTTTGCATGAGTTATCAGTAGATGTATTAGAAGCTGAAATAAAGGGAGCGGCCTCTCGTATTCTAACTGTCGGAGCGGGTGGGGGCGAAGAGATCATCAACATGCTTCAGAGAAAAGAAGACTGGCTCATCACAGGAGTCGATCCGTCTGCATCTATGCTGAATATGGCGAAACAGCGGGTTTCACAGCTCCATATGGAGGCGCGTGTCACCTGGTATGAGACCGCATTAAACAAGGTGTCTGCTGAAGCTGTTTACGATGCCGCAGTGAGCCTGCTCGTGATTCATTTTGTAGAAAATCGGCTGCCATTTTTACAGGAGATTGCCCGAAGGCTTCAACCAGGGGCCCCGTTTGTACTCGCATTTATACAAGGAGAGATGAATTCCAGCGCATTTCAGCAGGAGCTTCAGATGCTGTCTCTTTTCATGAAGCGGCAAGGTCTAGGAAAAGAAGTGTTTTCGTCCTTTAATGACAGGCTGGGACGTGCAACATATCCTGTGCCTGAGGAGGAGATGAGAGGACATTTAATTGAGGCGGGGTTTCGAGACATCAGACCTTATTTTCAGGCAGGAATGATCAAAGGGCTTGTTTGCAAGCGAGGTCGTAGAGAGGCGGATGAGAGATGAGATCACAGGTGATGGTAATTGGCGGCTATGGACATGTCGGACAGCAAATATGTCTTCAGTTAAGTGAAGTGTATCCAGGGCAAATTGTTGCGGCGGGCAGGAGCTATGAGAAGGCCGAACAATTTTCACAGCAGACAAAAAGAAGAGTCCGTCCTTACAAACTAGATGTTAGTCAGCCATTACATTCGGACTGGATGGATGAAACAAAGCTGGTGATCATGTGTCTCGACCAAGATGACACGTCATTTGCTGAAACCGTTCTGCGGGCAGGCATTGATTATATCGATATTTCTGCAAAGGGGGCGTATATGGAGCAAATGGCACAGCTGGATCAGCAGCAAATCAGTGCTACGGCTTTGCTCAGTGTAGGCCTCGCGCCCGGTCTTACAAATTTATTAGCTGCAAAAACGGCATCTATGCTTTCATCAGTGGATCAAATAGATATTGGGATTATGCTTGGGTTGGGGGATCAGCATGGAAAAGCCGCGATTGAATGGACGATTGATCATGTCCATACTGAATATGAACTCACTGAGCATGATCAGCGGAAAAGAATGAAAAGCTTTACTGGAGGCAGACAGGTCAACTTTGGTGAACAGCTTGGAAAGCGGTATGCCTATCGATTCCCCTTCTCTGATCAACAGACATTGCCTTCCACACTTCATGTGCCATCTGTGACGACAAGGCTTTGTTTTGATTCACGTCTTGCGACGGGTGCATTGGCCTTCACAAGGAGCCTTGGACTGACGTCGTTCCTTACACTGCCGAAGATGAAGGACAGAGCCATTTCAATGATTCAATCTTCTCAAGCGGGAACAGATCAATATGCAGTCAAAGTGGAAGCGGCAGGGACGGATGGGAAAAAGGTTCATCATACAGCGCTTGGTATAAAAGGACACGACGAGTCTCAAGCAACAGCTCAAGTCGCCTGTGCTGCGGCCCTGCATTTATTGAACAGGCGGTTTCAGTCAGGAGTTTTTCATATTGAACAATTATTTTCACTAGCATATGAGAACGGGCTTTTTGCTTTGGTGGATCAAAAAACAAAGGAAGAGCAGACATTAGCGATAAGGGCCAGCCTTTTGACGGCATAAAAGCAGCGTGCAGACAAACCCTCGCATTCGGTGTCAGGTCTGCGTGCCGATACTCGCCCTTCCTCGACTGCAAAGGTTTTCTATCACGCTGAAAAAAAGACTAGCATTCTGCTAGTCTTTTTATGATGACGTCGACACATCCCCTTTTTTCTTAATGCTTGCTGTGATGAGCTGTGTCAATGTGTCAGAACCTTTTTTTGAAAGGTGGACCCCATCGGACTGAAAATAGGATGGCTGTCCAGTAGCGGCTGAATGCCAATCGACCAAGGTAACATTTTGATCTTGATCGGCCACTCGCTGAATGACCGCATTCACATCATTTTCCCATGACCTTGGAACCCTCGTATTCACTAGGAAAATATGTGCCTTAGAAAAGTTTTGAATGAATGCTTTCAGCGTGTCCTCAGTAAAATAACCATTTGTGCCAAGTTCAATGATAACAGCAGCATCAGATTGATTAAATGATTTGTATTGAGGGGCGATGCTGATGGCTTCGTTCATCTGTCTGCCAACTTTCCCATCGATGGTGATTTGTTTATATGCTTTTTCAAGATTCGGCGCAATGTCTAGCATGACAGAATCACCTATGGCAAGAACTTGGTGAAATTGTTTTTGATCAGCTGCTTTTTTCTCGTGCTTTTCTTTCTTTTTCTTCTCTTTTGATTCCGATGGTTCGGCTGTTTTTTTCGGTGCTGTCTTAATTTGCGTCACTTCCTTCACATGTGGGGAGGAAGTGGACGAGTTGGACATGCCAATGATAAATAAGATCAAAAGAGCTGCGGTGATTCCAAGGAACACCTTATTAGATGTAGACCACTGTTTGATTCCTTTTTTCCAAATAGACCAAGAGGAAAAATATTGTCTGAAGCCATGCTGGCGGATCGGTTGTTCGATGAAGCGATAGGAAGCCTCAGCAACTAGTAAAATGGCGATGAGCTGCAATGTGACACGCGCTATGGAAGGCTGTCCAATTTCAATGACCGGTGTGGTCAGTACGATAATGGGATAATGCCACAGATAAATACCATAAGACCGCTTACCTAGCCAGACAAGCGGCTGAAAGGACAGCCATTTCCCTATAAGACTTGCAGGGTGGCAGACGCACGCAATTAAGATGGCCGCATTCAGACAGAATAAAAGCATGCCGCCCTGATAGAGAAAGGCATCGAAATCGTCCACTGCATAAACACAAAGAAGGAAAATCGCAAACGAACCGAACCCGGCAATATGTAAAATACGTCTGCCAACAGGAAGTAATTTTTTGCTGGACAGTCTTTGCATAGGCCACACAAATGCCAGGCTGCATCCAATCAGGAGCGCAAATGCACGAGTATCTGTTCCATAATAAACCCTGCTTGGATCGGTATCTGGTGAATAAAGAATCGCCATCCATAAGGCAGAGACAAGTGCAAGTCCAAAGGTGATCATAGGCAGATGGGATCTGTTTTTTACCCATTTCAGCCCTGCAATCAACAGTACCGGCCAAATGATATAAAATTGCTCTTCTATCGCCAGAGACCATAAATTTTTCAGTGGAGATAGGGCATTGAAGCTATCAAAATATGAAAGCTGATGAAAAATGTACCACCAGTTACTGACATAAAAAAAGGACGATATGGCATCGCCACGAATGGACAATAATGCGTTTGATCCAGCAATCGCGCACCAGCTGACGGTTATAAAAATCATGATGTAAGCGGCTGGAAGAAGCCTCCTGATCCGTCCCATCCAAAATGGCAAAAGCTCTTGATAGCCTAAATTCTGCTTATGTAACAAGATCGTTGTAATCAAGTAACCAGAAATGACAAAAAATAAATCAACGCCAAGAAACCCGCCGCTTGCGGGTCCGATATGTAAGTGATAAGCAATGACTGCCAATACAGCAACGGCTCTTAGTCCATCTAATCCTAAAATATAACGAAAACGATTTTCCTTGCTGTTCATGAAAATGAATCCCCCATCAATGTCAAACGCTTCTTTTTGTTGTTCATTCAAAAGAGCAACGATTCTTTTATTTTATATAAGATTAGACGAATCAGCATTACATTTTGTTGGCGAATTTCTGTCTTTTTTAAAATTTTTTTAATTGGTGAGTAAGAGATGTCGAATTTGATACTCAAAACCAAAATCCCTGTCATAATAAAAGAAGAAGGAAAGGGGATGTATTGAATGAAAACGATTGAAAATGATCAGTTATTGGTTCAGATTCATGAAAAAGGAGCGGAAGTCAGGGAGGTGCTTGACAAGGAAAGCGGGCGTCACTATATGTGGTCTGGTGATCCAGCTTATTGGGGCAGGGTGTCGCCTGTCTTGTTTCCGATTGTTGGGCGATTAATGAATGATCAATACAAGATTGACGATCAAACCTTTGAGCTCACACAGCATGGGTTTTTACGTGATGTCAATTTTGATTTATATGAAGAAACGAAGCATACGGTGACCTTTCAATATGAATCAAGAGGCCGGCACGTGAAGCAATACCCGTATGAATTTACAGCGCGAATTCGTTATGAACTATTGGAAAATGGACTGAAGATTTCCTGGGAAATTGATCATGACGGAGAGGATACGATGTATTTCTCCATTGGAGGACACCCAGCATTTCGTATTCCGCTTGTTGAAGGCGAGCAAACATCAGATTATTCACTCACATTGACACCTTCCACTGAACATCTCCCTGTGCAATATGAACTGCGGAATTCACTTATCAGGGAGAAAGAAAAAGGCATTCAGCTTGAGCCGATCCAGCTTCGCCCAGAGCTTTTTCAGCATGATGCGATGATCTTTAGTCATATCAATCGAGTGTCATTGACTTCAGGGGCAGGTCACGGAGTTGAGGTCGATCTCACTGGCTTTCCTTTCGTTGGCATTTGGTCGCCTTATGATCAAGAAAAAGGAACGATGGCTCCTTTTGTTTGTATTGAGCCGTGGTATGGCATCGCCGATAGGGAAGGGACGAATGGACAGTATAAAGAGAAGTTTGGCATTCAAACATTAGAAAAGAATGAGACCTTTCATGCCGCTTATACAATTTTCTTTAAATGAACATTTGTGCATGATGAGGTGAACAATTTGTTATGATAGAAGAAAAAAGGGGGCGTATGAATGGATCGAGAGAAACAACAGCTGAGTATTGAAGCGGCAAGGCTTTACTATTTGTCTGATTACAGCCAGCAGGAAATTGCCAAGCAGCTCGACCTGTCGAGACCGACCGTATCTCGGCTACTTCAATATGCGAAAGAGAAGGGATACGTCCAGATTACGGTGATGGATCCGTTTGAGGATTTAAACGAGCTTTCTTCATTGCTCAAGGAAAAATATGACCTTCTCGAAGCACATGTGGTATTTTCGCCAAAGGACGACTATCCAACCATCACCGATTATTTGAGCCGATTTGGTGCAGATTACTTGCAAGAGACGGTGAAAGACGGTGATATCGTTGGCGTGAGCTGGGGAACGACTATGTATCAAATTGCACAAAAGATGCAACCTAAACAGGTAAAAGGTGTAGAGGTTGTTCAGCTCAAGGGCGGAATCAGCCATTCTCATGTGAATACATATTCGGCGGAAACCATCCAGTTGTTTGCTGAGGCCTTTCAAACAGCACCGCGCTATTTGCCGCTTCCTGTTGTATTTGATAGTGCTGCCGTCAAGGAGATGGTTGAGCAGGACAGACATATTCAGCGAATTATTGAAATGGGCAAGCAGGCGAATATCGCTGTGTTTACTGTTGGAACGGTAAGAGATGAAGCACTTTTGTTTAGACTAGGTTATTTCCGTGAAGAAGAAAAAGCGCTCCTCAAGGAATCCAGTGTTGGAGACATTTGCTCGCGTTTTTATGATCAAGATGGACGCATTTGCAGTGAAGCCATTAACAATCGCACAATTGGCGTGGAGCTAGATGATTTAAGGACAAAAGAACGATCCATTCTTGTCGCTGGCGGTCATCGAAAGGTGGCTTCTATACACGGTGCACTAAGAGGGAAATATGCCAATGTATTGATCATCGATCAGCACACAGCGAGGGCTCTTTTAAATGTCACAAAATAGATGAACGAAATTTCATAACCATGTTTACAATTGTTCATCCGTCATATATGATGAAAGTATCATAATTAAAAGGAAGTGTGAAGCATGACGATAGCAAAGCTCATTGATCATACAGCACTAAAACCAGATACATCTAGAGCTGCAATTATGCAGTTACTTGAAGAAGCAAAGACCCATCAATTTGCATCTGTTTGCGTGAACCCAACTTGGGTATCTCTTGCGTCGAAAGAACTAGCAGGAACAGGTGTTGATGTATGTACAGTCATCGGTTTCCCATTAGGCGCCAATACAACAGCGGTGAAAGCATTCGAAACAAAGGATGCGATTGAAAACGGTGCAACAGAAGTGGACATGGTCATCAATGTTGCGGCATTAAAAGACGGCGAATATGATGTGGTTGAACAAGATATTCGTGCAGTTGTAGACGCAGCAAAAGGCAAAGCATTAGTAAAAGTCATTATTGAAACATGTTTACTTACTGATGAAGAAAAAGTCAAAGCTTGTGAGCTTTCAGTAAAAGCGGGCGCTGATTTTGTAAAAACATCGACTGGATTTAGTACAGGCGGTGCAACGGCTGAGGACATCGCATTAATGCGTAAAACAGTAGGGCCTGACATCGGTGTGAAAGCATCAGGCGGCGTGAGAACAAAAGAAGACGTTGAGGCAATGACAGCTGCAGGTGCTACTCGTATTGGCGCAAGTGCAGGCGTTTCCATTATCAAAGGGGACCAATCAGCTCCTTCGAAAGACTATTAATTCATACGATCCTATGGTAGGATAACATTCATGACTCATAAATGATGAAAAAGTCATATGCGGAAGGAACTCGCTTCTGGGAATTTCTTCCGCGTTTTGTTTGCGAAATAGGGTTTGTTCCATACAAGCGCATTAATGTAAACGAATTCATTCAAGGAGGAAAAACATGAAATACGTGATTGGTATCATCGGTTTGCTAGTGATTCTCGCCATTGCATGGCTGGCTAGTAATGGAAAAAAACGAGTGAAATTCCGTCCAGTAATTGTCATGATTGTACTGCAATTTATTTTAGGTTATATTCTGCTCAATACAGGTGTTGGAAACTTCCTAGTCGGAGGCTTTGCAAAAGGATTCCAAATGCTTCTAGGCTATGCCGGCGAAGGAATCAACTTTGTATTTGGCGGGTTAATGAATGATAATGCGTCCACTTTCTTCATCAATGTTTTACTGCCGATCGTCTTTATCTCGGCGTTAATCGGTATTCTGCAGCATTGGCGTATTCTTCCGCTTATCGTACGCGGAATCGGATATTTGCTTAGTAAAGTGAACGGTATGGGGAAACTAGAATCTTATAATGCAGTAGCGTCTGCGATTTTAGGTCAATCAGAAGTCTTTATTTCTATTAAGAAACAGCTTGGATTATTACCTCAGCAGCGTCTTTATACATTATGTGCATCTGCAATGTCGACGGTATCGATGTCGATTGTTGGTGCGTACATGCAAATGATTAAACCAGAGTACGTGGTTACAGCACTTGTGCTGAACCTATTTGGTGGATTTATTATCGCATCAATCATCAATCCATATGAAGTGTCTAAGGATGAAGACATGCTTGAAGTCGTCGAGGAAGAAAGACAATCCTTCTTCGAAATGCTTGGCGAATACATTATGGATGGTTTCAAAGTAGCAATTGTTGTTGCTGCAATGTTGATTGGATTCGTTGCATTAATTGCGATGATTAATGGTATCTTTACAGCAGTCATCGGTGTTTCTTTCCAAGATGTACTTGGATATGTCTTTGCTCCATTTGCGTTCCTTGTCGGTGTACCTTGGAGCGAAGCAGTACAAGCAGGAAGCATTATGGCAACCAAAATGGTATCGAACGAATTTGTTGCGATGCTCGCTCTATCTGGAGACGGCCTGCATTTCACTGCTCGTACAGAAGCGATTATTTCTGTATTCCTTGTATCATTTGCGAACTTCTCTTCTATCGGTATCATTGCTGGAGCAGTCAAAGGCTTAAACGAAAAGCAAGGGAACGTTGTCGCACGCTTTGGATTAAAGCTGTTATTCGGTGCAACTCTTGTCAGTTTCTTAACAGCAGGCGTTGTCGGTTTGATTTACTAATTTAAAAAAAGGAATGGTGAAAACAATGAGAATGGTAGATATCATTGCGAAAAAACGTGACGGAAAAGAATTAACTTCAGAGGAAATTTCTTTCTTTGTCAAAGGTTATACGGACGGAACAATTCCTGACTACCAAGCAAGTGCCTTGGCTATGGCGATTTTCTTCCAAGATATGACGGATCAAGAACGTGCAGACTTAACACTCGCTATGGCGAACTCAGGAGATACAATTGACCTGTCTGCCATTGACGGTATTAAAGTAGACAAGCACTCAACAGGCGGTGTAGGCGATACAACAACGCTTGTACTCGCTCCTCTTGTTGCGGCACTAGATGTACCTGTTGCGAAAATGTCTGGGCGCGGTCTTGGGCATACAGGCGGTACAGTGGACAAGCTTGAAGCGGTCAAAGGCTTTCACGTAGAAATTACAAAAGACGAATTCATCGAGCTCGTGAACCGTCATAAAGTAGCAGTTATTGGCCAATCAGGTAACCTGACACCAGCTGATAAAAAGCTGTATGCTCTTCGTGATGTGACAGGAACTGTTAACTCAATTCCGCTTATTGCAAGCTCCATTATGAGTAAGAAAATTGCTGCTGGTGCAGATGCGATTGTACTTGATGTGAAAACAGGCGCAGGTGCTTTCATGAAAACACCAGAAGACTCAGAAAAGCTTGCAAAAGCCATGGTACGCATCGGAAACAACGTAGGCAGACAAACAATGGCGGTTATCTCTGACATGTCTCAGCCGCTAGGATTAGCGATTGGAAATTCCCTTGAAGTGAAAGAAGCGATTGACACACTCCGAGGCGAAGGTCCTGAAGACTTAAACGAGCTTGTGCTCACATTAGGAAGTCAAATGGTCGTTCTTGCGAAAAAAGCAGACACACTTGATGAAGCAAGAGAAAAGCTGATTGAAGTGATGAAAAACGGCAAAGCACTTGAGAAATTCAAGGAATTCTTAGAAAACCAAGGTGGAGACAGCTCAATTGTGGATCAGCCTGAAAAACTGCCGCAAGCACCTTACAAAATCGAAGTACCTGCAAAAGAATCAGGTGTCGTAGCTGAAATCGTCGCGGACGAAATCGGTGTTGCAGCGATGATCCTTGGAGCAGGACGCGCAACAAAAGAGGACGATATTGACCTATCTGTCGGCATCATGCTGAACAAAAAAGTGGGCGATCGTGTTGAAAAAGGAGATTCACTTGTGACTCTCCATGCGAATCGTGAAGATGTTGCAAATGTCATGGAGAAAATTTATGACAACATCCGCATTGCTGATCATGCTGATGCACCAACTTTGATCCACACGGTCATTACTGAATAAAGAAAAAGGACAAAAGTGATTCGTCGCTTTTGTCTTTTTTTATGCTTGTCATTTTCTATTGAAATAAAAAAATTCACTTTATGAAACAAACCTCTTGCAATCATCAAACAATGGGTGTATATTAATTGACGAGTCAATGATTGATATATCAAGTAATTGATTTCTGAATAGAAAAGAGGGGATGGCATTGACTGCATTTTGCTCTGAAGAGGCAGAGGTATTATATCGTTTGCAGTGCGTGAACCGTATGATGGGCGTGAAGTTCGAAGCATGCACGGGCATCAGCCAATCAAGACTTGAGTTGCTATCGCTGTTATTCCAAGCCGATGAAATCAGCCAATCAGATTTGCAGAAAAAAGTAAATATTGATAGTGCAGCTGTGACGCGTCATTTAAAACAGCTAGAAACAAAAGGAATGGTCACACGCAGAAGAAAACCAGAAGATAATCGAGTCACACTTGTCCGCTTAACAGAAGAAGGCAGAACGAGAATCGAAGCTTCTAAAATAGAAAAAGAACGATTTATCTCAGAAATGCTTGAAAACGTAAGTGAAGAAGAACGAAGGCTTCTCACTGATGTGCTCATCCGTATACAACAAAACATCGAAAAGATTCAAACAACCTAAAGGAGTGTTACACATGGCTACAACATTAAAAACAAACGATTTTATGGAAATTATGAAAGGGCGCCGCTCTATTCGTAACTATGATCCAGCTGTGAAAATCAGCAAAGAAGAAATGACAGAGATTTTAGAAGAAGCAACAACTGCACCATCATCAGTAAATGCACAGCCTTGGCGCTTCATGGTGATTGACAGCCCAGAAGGAAAAGAAAAGCTTGCACCACTTGCAAAATTCAACCAAACTCAAGTGTCAACATCAGCAGCTGTCATTGCAGTATTTGCAGATATGAAAAGCAATGAATACTTAGAAGAAATTTATTCAAAAGCAGTAGAGCATGGCTACATGCCGCAAGAAGTGAAAGAAAGACAAATTGCTGCATTAACTGCACACTTTGAGGTTCTTCCGGAGCAAGTGAACCGCGAAACCATCTTAATTGACGGTGGGATTGTGTCTATGCAGCTTATGCTTGCTGCACGTGCACACGGTTATGATACAAATCCAATTGGCGGATATGATAAAGAAGTCATCGCTGAAACATTTGGATGGGATAAAGAACGTTATGTACCAGTCATGCTGCTATCAATTGGGAAAGCAGCCGACGAAGGCTATGCATCTTACCGCTTACCGGTTGATCGTATTGCTGAGTGGAAATAATATCTTTTCAAAAGGAGACGATCAAATGATTATTATTCATGCAGGGATGACCATTCATCCAGAAAAAGAAAACGTATTTTTAGAAGAAATCAATGAGTTAATGAAAGCTTCACAGGCTGAAGAAGGCAATGTTTCCTACAAGCTGTTCAAGGATACAGAAAAGGAAAATACCTTTTTAATGGTAGAAGTGTGGAAAGATGACGCTGCTGTTCAGAGCCATAATGCAAGTGCTCATTTCCAGGCTTTCGTCGCGAAGGCAAAAGAATTCTTAGCCGCTCCACTTGACGTGGTTGCATTTCAAGGCCAGCAGCTTTCATAGAAAAACAACAAACACCCTAGGCGGTTAACGCCTAGGGTTCTTTTATTTTCGACAAATGGTTCCACCCCTTTCATTCACGTATTGTGCATTTTCCACAAAATTTCTGAAAATAAAATGTTTTTCGACTTAACTATATTGGAATATGCTAGAATTAGATATTATTTATTACCAAAATAGGGAGGAACCAATATGAAAAAAGGGAAATGGACGAAAATTGCACTAACCGCTGTCCTAAGTTTAGGCACATTGACAGCTTTCAGCACCCCTCTATCTGCCCACACCACAGAAAAATCAACATCCTCTGATGGCGGTCATTATTCAGGTATTCCATTTGACTCAAGTGTCGTGAATGAAGACCGTCTTGTCAAAGCCTTGAAAAAACAAGGAAAGATCAAAAAGAATGCCAATGAGGCAGAAACCCAAAAAGCATTAAAGAACTATCTAAAGAAAAAAGAAGAATCAGCAATGAAACAAAGTGCCAGCACCTTAACAGAAGAGCCTGAATTCCTGAAAGAATACAAACAAGAGGTACATAACAAACTTGCCAAAAAGAAAAAATTAAAGAAGCATAAAGGAAAAGAAAGCAATCAAGTAAAACCGGTCAAAAAGGAAAAGTATAAAGGTGACGTCCGCAATGATAAAGTATTGGTTTTATTAGTAGATTTTAAAGATTATAAGCATAATAGTATTAAAAAAGAAGAGACTGATATGTACTATGACAAGTACGATCAACAGCACTATCAAGATATGCTTTTCGGAAAAAATGGCTACATCGGTCCTGATGGGAAACGGAAAGTATCCATGAAGCAATACTATGAAAAGCAGTCCGGCGGGAGTTACACAGTCAGTGGAACAGTTGCAGGATGGTATACAGCGAAGCATGAAGCAGCTTATTACGGCGGGAACGTACCTGACGATTCAGGCAGTGACGGCAGACCGCGCGAATTGGTGAAAGAAGCACTCGAAGCAGCAGCAAAAGATCCGAATATTGATCTAAGCGAGTATGATCAATGGGACCGCTATGATATTGATGGCGACGGTGTTTATAACGAGCCAGACGGCATCATTGACCATCTGATGGTCGTTCACGCCGGCGTAGGTGAAGAAGCAGGCGGCGGACAACTTGGCGCTGATGCGATTTGGTCACACCGCTGGTCACTTGGTGATGTATTTGAAATTCCGGATACTGAATCGGAAGTTGGTCAAGGCGGGAAATTAGGCGCATTGGATTACACCATCGAGCCTGAGGATGGCGCAGCAGGTGTGTTCACACATGAATTCGGACATGATCTTGGTCTTCCTGACGAGTACGATACACAGTACACAGGCAGAGGAGAGCCCGTTTCTTACTGGTCGATCATGTCAAGCGGAAGCTGGGCAGGTAAAGTTCCTGGTACGGAACCAACAGGCTTTAGCCCATATGCGAAAGAAATGCTTCAAAATCTGCATGGAGGCAACTGGCTTTCTGGACAAACCATCGATGGTAAAACATTAAAGAAAAGCAAAACAGTATTAATTGATGAAGCAGCAACAAAAGGAACGAACCATGATGCCGTTCGAGTCGATTTACCAGATAAAGAGATTGTCGTTACGACACCTGCTCAAGGGAAATATTCGTATTTCAGCGGAACGGGTGACAATTTGAATGCAACCATGACGACAACAGGTATTGATTTGTCAAAAGGAAGCAAAGCAGAGCTGACGTTTAAAGCATGGTACGATATTGAAGAAGATTATGATTATGCGTATGTCGAAGTGCGTGAAACAGGGACTGATCAATGGAAGACCATCGCGGGTAACATCACGAATGATCGAAATGAAGCAGGTGCAAACGAAGGCAATGGCATCGACGGAAAATCAGACGGCTGGGTAGATGCAGCCTTTGACCTGTCTGCTTATGCAGGGAAGAAAATCGACCTGCAATTCCGTTACACAACTGATGCAGGCTATTCACTTCCAGGCTTATTCGTAGATGACCTGAACATCACGGCAGATGGAACGAAAGTATGGTCAGATGATGCCGAGGACACGTCTACTTTTACCTTTAATGGATTCTCAAAATCTAATGGAAAACAATATGCAGCACAATACTATTTACTAGAGTGGCGCTCTTATGCTGATGTCGATAAAGGCTTAAAGCATATTAAACGCGGGGCAAGTCTGATGAGCTATAATAACGGGTTGGTTGTTTGGTATGTCGATCAATCATACAGTGATAACTGGGTAGGAAAACATCCGGGGAACGGCTTCCTTGGCGTAGTAGATGCAGATCAGCAAGTATTAAAATGGAGTGACGGTTCCATTGCCGCAACAGGGTTCCAAGTACATGATGCAGCATTCTCTTTGAATCCAAGTACGAAGCTGAATATAGATTATACAGCAACAACGGGCTTAACTTTGCAAGATCGCTACATTCGCCCGGCTCGTACATTTAGTGATAAAAAGAACTATGTGAATCCAAACAACCCAGATGCAGGACGCGATGTACCGACATATGGGTTATCCTTTAAAGTCGTTGGACAAAGTAAGGATCGTTCTGTTGGAAAGGTGTTAATTTCGAAAAGTAACTAAATAGAAAGCCGGATTCTACCATTGAATCCGGCTTTTTGATATGTGAGAAAAGGATTGTGAGGGCACGATTGTTTTTTAAATCGAATGTCTGTTCTTTTTTATTTTGATATCCGAATGAAACCATTATATAATAGACACTGGAAGGTTTTTCTTTCAACCATGATTCTTTTTAGCTGTTAAAACAAAGGAAAGGATGAGCGTTACCAATGAGTTGTGTCACTGCCAAGCAATTAAAGGTGATTCGAGGGACGATGCAGACTTTTTGCAGCCATTTGGAGTATGCTGGCCACGGTAAGCTTCATATCAATACCATCATGGCTTTTATTAAAAAGGAATTCGGCGTGAGAAAAATGAAAGACATTCCACAAAGTCGCTTTACAGAAGCGCTAGAATTGATACAAGACTTTGATTTATACACGGACAAAATAGAGATTCGTGAACGTCTACCAGAAAGGAATTAACTAAATTGAATATTTTAGCAATGATTTTAGTAGGAATTGTCGCTTTAGAACACATTGTCATCATGTTATTAGAAATGTTTTTTATGGAATCAAAGATGGCGAAGCGGTCTTTTAAGCTGCCAGAACACTTGCAAAAAGATCCAAATGTCAAAGTGATGTTTGCCAATCAGGGGCTTTATAACGGGTTTTTAGCTGCAGGACTCATTTGGGGGCTCATTCTTGGATCGAATACCGTTGGATATATGATTCAGCTGTTTTTCATTCTTTGTGTGCTCATTGCAGCAGTATTTGGCGGTGTAACATCCAATAAATCAATTATCATCAAACAAGGAGTACCAGCACTGCTTGCACTCCTTGCACTGATGCTGGCGATCTAATCTTAAATAAAGCCGCCCCTAGTGAGGGCGGCTTTTATCTTTTTCGAAGACCCATCAAACGAATAATGGATGTTAGACAAAGGGCTACGGCAACGGCCAAAATGATTTTTCCGTACATAACCTCCGTTAGGTTCATCAAAAAGACAGCCAATATAATGCAGAGCGTGATGATGATCATCACAATCGAATAGGTTTTCATCTCTTTTCCACTCCTTTAAAAATCCCCTCATGTTACGAGAGAACTGTCAATCTTTCCTCATATTATATCACTCAATGACAATTTTACATGAAATTCCCTACCAATAGAATGTGACATATTGATTAGATTTGGAGTCATACCTTATTTTTTAGAAAATCGGGTATAACATAATAAGCTGGCCTAAAGTCATATTGCTTGATATTTAATTGTGCAAAATATAAAATAGCCACAGGATAAATCGAAAGGATGATCAAGATGAGTAAGAAAGTGTTATTAGTATCGACAAGCAGCCCGGAAATGAATGGACATCCAACAGGTTTATGGCTAGAAGAGTTAGCAGAGCCATTTCATATTTTTAAAGAAAATGAACTAGAAGTACAAATTGTTTCTATTCAAGGTGGCACTGTACCAATTGACAAAAATTCAATTCCTGAAGGTGTCCCAGCGCAATATCAAGATGTATATGAATTACTTCAAGACACAAAGGCGCTTACAGATGTAAATCCATCTGATTATGACGGAATTTTCTTTGCTGGAGGGCACGGGCCTATGATCGACTTTGCGTCTAATCAACTGGTAGCGGATGCGATCTTAGCAGTTTCAGATAAAAATGGTGCGATCGGAGCCGTTTGTCATGGTGTTTCAGCATTCGTTGATGTGAAGGACCAAAATGGCAAATCATTTATCGAAGGCAAAAAAATCACAGGTTTCACAAACGAAGAAGAGGAAGCCGTTCAACTGACATCAAAAGTTCCATTTTTATTGGAAACAAAACTTCGTGAGCAGGGGGCAGCGTTTGAAAAAGGAGATGCCTTTGCGCCATTTGCTGTTGTTGACGGACAAATCATCACTGGACAAAACCCGGGATCAAGTGCAGAAACAGCACGCTTGTTTGTCAAAACCATTGCATAAAACGATCAAAACCAGTCGTAACTCATGCGGCTGGTTTTTTTGTTATAAAAATGTCCCAAAAAAGACCAAAACAATTATTAGAATAATGGTAAAATAATCACAGGGTAAAAAACCCAAATGAGGAAAAAGGGGATGTTCCTGTGAGAGCATTTTATGTCAAAATCACTGCAGCTTTACTGTCTGTTTTACTCGTCGCAACAGGTTTGTTTTCACCAGCATTAAAAGCAGAAGAAGCACCGAAATCAGAAGGGAAAATATCACCACTGACGGAAAAAGCGATTCAGCAAGTGCAAGAATCGTTTTTGAAGCAGGATGAAGGAATCGCTATTCAACAGAAGCAAGTGAAAAAATCATTTAAAGTGAATAAGAAGAAAGGAATCAGTATCAAACGAAAAGCTGCTAAAGAAGGCAAAATGCGCACGTCTGCCGTTCGCTCCATTGATGGACTAGCTATTAATCAATCGGCTGTCTTAACAGAGGACGACCCAGTTGATTTATGGTTTTTAAGCACATCTTCACCTCAGGCACTCATCAGCCGGATTACCTCTTCAAACCCTGATTATTTTGTTCAATTATTTGTTGTTGATTATGAAACAGGACAAGCCTACCCGACAGATTTAATTCAACCGGCAGGCAGCCTGCTTGGATTGACCAATTTACCAGCAGGTGATTATGCATTCGGTATTACAAGCGGCGGAGAATTTGGAGACTCCTACACGATACAAGTGAATGCAAAAAACCCGCCCAATTTCACGGGGGCTGTATCCCTTTCGTCCACCTTGCAATATTTTGTAGCTGAGTATGCAAACGGTGATGTTTTCGCAAATGGTACAAAAGTGTACAATAAGCAAACAAAGACCGCCGATTATAAATGGGAGCGTGTGTTTTACTTCTCATATGATGGAAAATATGAACAGAGAACTCATTCTGTTGACAGTGTAAAAGTGAAAAGTATTTCAGCACCAGTGTCGTACTCCGCTCCATATGCAAGTTCCTCTGAGGCCATTCTCGTCTACTTAGATGTGGAGACTTTATTTATGTATCATGAATCATCGTTTGCTAGCGGGCAGTACTACCATAGTAGCTTTGTTGATACACTCGGGAAGACAACACCAAGACGCTTAGATATTGATGATATGACAAATTACGGTGATCATATTTTAGCTGTAGATTTAAAAACAGGAAAGCCGATTGATTTCTTCAGTGTGCTGAATTTCTACTATGCTGCAGGGATCGAGAAGCTGCCAACAATCAGAACGTTGAATTAAGAAAGGCGGTTGACATCAAATCGCCACATGTGTAGAGTAAAGATAATTAAATGACAAAAGTCCACTAGGGGAGTCATGTATGACTGAGACAAGAGAAAATCTTGGACCCTTTGAACCTGATCTAGTTCGTACTAGCGGAGGGAAGTGGAGCTGGACCTTGTCTTATTCATGATTGAATCGATAAGAAGGCCGCTCCATTTGGGGTGGCTTTTTCATTTATTCAACTGAAGAAGAGGAGGCTTTTTTTATGACATTTTCTACGCAATTAAGGAAAGAAGCAGAACCGTTATTTGAAGCCATTTATCAGCATCCGTTCGTCAGAGGCCTGGCAGCAGGAAAGCTGGAAAAGGAACAGATCATTCATTACGTCAAACAAGATGCAGAATACTTACAAGCATTCATTAAAATTTATGCAGCAGCGCTCAGCAGATGTACAGACAGAGAGGATATTGCGTTTTTCCATCAGCAGATTGCGTTTGTACTAGATAGTGAGACGCACCCTCATCAAAACCTTTGCCGAGTGGCAGGAGTCGCATATGATGAGCTCCAAGGTGCTTTTTTGGCTCCGAGTGCTCACCACTATATTCATCACATGCTGCAAGTTGCGCAAGAAGGCACGCTTGGTGAAATCATCGCTGTCCTGCTTCCATGTCCTTGGACATATTGGGAAATAGGGAAACGAATGCTTACAGATGTGCAGCCAGACCCGTCACATCCGTTTTATGAGTGGATCACGTTTTATGGAGGATTAACCGATTCTGTTACAGGTGAGCTTTGCAAGCGGCTCGATCAGTTGGCGGAAGCAGCAAGTGAGAAGGAAAAGGAAAAAATGAAACAGCACTTTATCTTAAGCTGCCAGCTCGAGTACAAGTTTTGGGAAATGGCCTTTACTGTTGAAGAGTGGCCAGTTCAACTGGAGGTGCATTCATCATGACATGGAAGATGAAAGAAGTCGTCCTTGCGGTGATTTTATCCGTTGCGTGTGGTGTGATCTATTTAGGATGGTCCACGCTATACTTACCGATTACAGCACTTGTTGGCCCAGCAGGAGGCAACATCATGTTTGGAATATGGGTCATTGCAAGTCCAATCGTTGCATATATCATTCAAAAGCCGGGGGCTGCTCTGATTGCAGAAACAGCCGCCGCTGCTGTGGAATTATTGACAGGCAGCCACTTCGGACTTTCAGCTCTGTTAATTGGTGTATGCCAAGGACTTGGAGCAGAAATCGCCTTCGCTCTTTTTGGTTATAAACGATATCGCATGTGGACACTGATGCTCTCTGGTGCTTTTGCCGCTATCGGAGCGATGGCGTACAGTCTCGTGGCAAATGGCTTTGGTTATTACACGCCTCAAGTTTTACTTATGACCCTTGTGACTCAAATGATCAGTGGAATGATACTTGGCGGCTGCCTTGCGAAAGTGGTGGTAGACGCACTATCCAAAACAGGTGTATTGAATCAATATGCCATCATGAAAGAAAAACGAAACAAAGGTGAACAGCATGAATTCATTTCTCGCGTGCAATGAACTCTCTGTCCGTTTTTATGAACAGCCTAAGCCCGTTTTGCATCAAATCTCCCTTACGATTCAAAAAGGGGAAAAGGTGCTTATTTTAGGACCGAGCGGAAGCGGGAAATCTACGCTCATTTCGGTTCTGGCTGGAATCATTCCAGAGCATGTGGAAGCAGACATGCAGGGTGAAGTGGTGCTGCAAAGACATACAGGCGTCATGTTTCAAGATCCAGACTCTCAGTTTTGTATGCACCGCGTCAATGAAGAAATTGCCTTTAGCTTAGAGAACCGTTCCGTCCCTCGTGAAGAGATGGATGACATCATTCAGCAGCTCATGCAAAAAGTCCAACTGGATGTCGATTCGCATACAGAGATTCACACTTTATCTGGCGGCATGAAGCAGCGATTGGCACTTGCTTGTTTACTAGCATTACAGCCGGATGTTCTATTCTTTGATGAACCAACCGCACAGCTTGATCCGGCAGGTAGAATGGACATATTTCAACTGCTGCAGCAGCTTGCAGCCGATCAGCAGCAGACCATGATTTTTGTAGAGCATGTGCTTGACGGTGTTATCGAATGGATGGACCGGGTGATTTTATTAGATGATCAAGGCAGCATTTTAGCAGATGGAGCTCCAAAAGATGTGCTCACGGCATATGAGGAAGAAATGAAAGAGGCTGGAATTTGGCGGCCCAAATTATTTCCCGAGAAATGGTCCACGATCATTCAAGATCCATTTCATCCACTGAGTCAAACCTTTATGCAAACCTTTAAAGCACGAAAAGAGCAGCATGAAAAGGTGCCATCAATCGAACGAAAGACAATGATTCGTACAGAAAATCTTCAATTAAGCTACGGGAAAAAAAGGATTATGAGTGATCTCCAGCTTGATATCAAATCAGGGGATTGGGTGTCGATTATTGGGGAAAATGGAAGTGGAAAAAGCACACTTCTCAAACATTTGGTTCGTTTAGAGCCAACGAAAAAAGGCCACATTGTCTTAAAAGATACACTCCTAAAAAAGTGGTCAGACCGAGAACTATATGAAAAAGCAGGCTTTGTGTTTCAGAATCCGGAGCTTCAATTTATACAAGACACAGTATTCGATGAAATTGCCTTTGGCGGCAGACAGCGAAACTGGCCAGAATCAGTCGTACAAGAAAAAACGGTTCAGCTGCTGAAAGAGTTCGGTTTAGAGAAGCATGCAAAAGCACATCCCTTCACCTTAAGTTTAGGGCAAAAAAGAAGGTTAAGTGTTGCCACAATGCTCCTTTTTGATCAAGATGTATTGCTGTTAGATGAGCCGACTTTCGGGCAGGATGAAAAAACGGCGAAGGAATTGATGAGGCGTTTAAAACAGCGTCAGCGCCAAGGCACGACCATTGTGATGGTCACACATGATATGGAGCTTGTCGATGAGTGTGCCGATCAAGTGCTTCTGTTTCATCAAGGGAAGCATGTGTATGATGGCACCCCTTATGATTTATTTTCAAATCAAGAACTTGTCGATGCTTATCAGCTGAGAGCTCCTTTACATTATCGCTATGTGGCAGAAAGAAAGGACGTGCTGACGATTGCAAAGTAATCACTCCTTTCTTTCTACTGTGAATCCAGTCATGAAATTACTCGCTCATCTGCTTGCGATGGGCTGTCTCATGGCGATTTCTGACCCTAAAACTACCTTTATCATTTGGCTGTTTGCTCTCAGCATTGGAGTTGTTTTAGGTGGATGGAATATGAATTATCTCGTTACAAGGCTTGTCCCTTATCTGCTCTTTTTTATTCTCGTCTTTTGGATGATGGCGGCCTTCGGCAAGGGGGATCATACCGTTTGGAAGTGGGCGTGGTTTCATATCACAGAGGAGAGTTTAAGAAATGGGCTTACCATCGCTTTTAGAATGCTGGGATTTGTGACATTTGGTCTCCTTTTTACGTCCACAACAGATTTGACGGCATTTATGATGAGTCTGATTCATCAGTGCCGAATGTCCCCAAAATGGGCGTATGGCATGCTTGCCGGTTTCCGGTTTATTCCGTTATTTCAAAGTGAATTAAAACAAATGAAAGCTGCACACAAAATCAGAGGCTACAAGCAAAAAAACAGCTGGAAAGCCTTTATGCGTTATGCATTGCCCCTTTTTACGCAAGGCGTACGAAAATCAGAACGCTTAGCGATTGCAATGGAAGCCAGGGGCTTCACAGGGACGAGAGAGCGAACGTATTATCATATCATCAGCACCTCATGGATTGACTACATGTATCTTTTTCTCATTGTTATCAGTGTCTTCATGTGCATTTACTTTGTTTAAAAAACACCCACATTCTCTTGATAGAATGTGGGCTTTTTATATGTCTTAGGTCATTTGATTGATATTAGTACACATTACAGGCTGTAATAGATCATATAACGAACCGATAAAGAAGGTGTACTGAGAAAAAGAGAGGATGAACGTAAGCGAATGTCACAGAGAATTGATAACATAATAGACGCTTTACCAATCATTGGACTTGCTATGAGAGAGCAGCTAACCTTTTCTGTCTTAGGGAAAGAGAAGGTTCTTTATTATCAGCAGCATGGGAATATTGATTTAGGATTTAAAGCTGGTGATACAGTAGATGCTGGATTCCAAAACTTTGCCATGCTGAAAAATGGGAGAGAACCATCGTTCATCCAAATTCCGAAAGAAGTATACGGGATTCCAATGGATATCGTAGCCGTTCCAATTAATGATGAATCAGGTCAAGTGGTTGCTGCCTTCTGTGTGGCATATGACCAAACGAATCAACAACGATTAGAGCACATCATGACGGAGAGCAACGAAGCTTCCGAAAAACTAGTCGCAATGGTACAGCAGGTTGCCGCACATTCAGAGGAACTACAAGCGACAAGTGAACAAATTCTACAAAATACGAAAACCACTGTCGAAAATTCCTCTAAAATCAATCAAGTGTCCAATCTCATCAAAGGTATCTCTGATCAAACGAACTTACTTGGACTCAATGCATCAATAGAAGCTGCAAGAGTAGGGGAAGCAGGAGCAGGCTTTGGAGTGGTCGCAACAGAAGTGAGAAAGCTGTCAACTCATGCGAAACAGGCGACGACTGATATTGAAACAGCCCTAAAAGATGTGCAGGGGTCGATCAAAGGAATGGAAGAAGAAATTGCGCAAATTGTCGCTTCCTCTGAGCATCAAGCAGAGCTAGTAGGCACTTTTACGAAAATTATTGAAGGTCTTCACGAAACAAACGAAACGATGAAAGCATTAGCAAACGACTTAGTAAACTATCAAGTGAAATAAAAGAACGACAAAACCTCCAGCTGAATCGGAGGTTTTTTTATCATTTCAAGGTGAGAAACTTGTTAGGATTATGACCGTTTTATCGCTGACAGGCAGGATACACTTCTGTATGATAGAAAAAGAGAGACTAGTTTTGTCATTAGGCCTATTCATAAGGAGGAAGATCATCGTGACACAATCAGCGAAGCTGAAAGAAATACTTGCACCCTACCGTCCGTTGTTAGATGAAACGGAAAAACCAATGATTCAATTGCAGATGAAACAAGGAAAAACAGGACCATACGACAGCAAAATAGCTGGTGATCCTTATTTTCCAAAAAACGACGAATATCCAGTTGACGGCGAAGGACATCCTATGAAACTTTTGGCACAAATTAATTTCGGCCAGCTGCCCAAGGTGAAGGATTATCCAGAAACAGGACTTTTGCAAGTTTTTATTTCTGTGCATGATGATCTTTATGGGATGAATATTGACCATAAAACAGAGCAAAAAGATTTTCGCATCAAATTTATTGAGGAACCTTTCTTAGCAGAAGAAGAGTTAATGACTGATTTTTCTTTTGTGAAAATTCCAGACGATTTTTATTTTCCTGTGACGAAGGAAGGCGCAATTACAGGTGAATTATCAAGCGAAACGATCAGTGTAGGAGATTTCCGCTTTGAAAAAGTCACAGGAAAGAACAGCTGGGACCTATTCGAAGATGCAGAAGGTGTTAATGGCGATGAAGCAGATGCCCTGCTGGATGAATTTTATGAAACAGCGAGTGGCTTTGGTCACAAATTGGGCGGGTACCCAGGGTTTACACAAGAAGACCCGCGTACCTATGTAGATCAAGAACATACCGTTCTGTTATTGCAAATTGACTCAGATGATGAAGTAGATTTGATGTGGGGAGATTGCGGTATTGCCAACTTCTTTATCAAACCAGAAGACCTTAAACGAAAAAATTTCGAGAATGTCGTCTATAATTGGGATTGCTCCTGATTTTGTAAAAAACACACTTTAAACACTCTTTATAGAGTGTTTTTGTGTATGTTTTTAGACTTTTTTGCCCCTATTTCGTCATTTTTGAGAGGTAATATGTCATTCTTTCTAGTTGACCGGATCAAAAAAAAATGTAAAATCATCTTAAAGTCCTCTTTTTTGAAAATAATAATAACATGACATATCAATCAAAGATAAAATGCTCGAAAAAGCGGAATGTACAGGGGGGTATCAATTGATCATTTCTAAAGTAATCAATAATAATGTTGTCAGTGCGTATGATGACGAGCAGCATGAGCTGGTCATTATGGGCAGAGGGATCGCGTTTCAAAAGAAAAGCGGAGACCCGATTGACGAAGAACGAATCGAAAAAGTATTTTCTATTCAAAATAAAGATATATCAGAAAAATTCAAAACCCTGCTTTATGATATTCCAATCGAGTATATGCAAGTGTGTGAGGCGATTATTGAGCATGCGAGAACAACCCTTAACAAAAATTTAAATGACAGCATCTATGTGACGCTGACGGATCATATCACCTTCGCCATTGAACGTCATCAAAAAGGAATGGATATCAAAAATGCCTTGCTCTGGGAAATCAAACGGCTGTATAAAGATGAGTTCAGATGCGGTTTAGAAGCTATTCGGATCATTGAGGACAAGCTGAGCATCCATCTTCCTGAGGATGAAGCCGGCTTTATTGCCATGCATATTGTCAATGCAGAGCTCAATGAGGAAATGCCAAACGTGATTCAAATCACCAAACTTATTCAAGACATTTTAAACATCGTTAAATATCACTTTCAAATTGATTTAGACGAGGAATCATTAAATTATTTCCGATTTGTGACGCATTTAAAGTTTTTCGGACAGCGTCTGTTTAACGAAACACAAATGGAAAATCAAAATGAGTTTCTGTATGAAGTGGTAAAAGAGAAAAACACTGCAGCTTTTCAATGCGCAGAAAAAATTAACGAGTATGTTCAAAAAGAATACAACCGAAGTCTCATAGAAGATGAAATGCTATATTTAACTTTGCATATAGACAGAGTAATAAAAAGAAAATAAATTCAAAAAGAAAGCGTTGACATCACAAAATTAACATGATAATTTATAAATATAAACTAAATAACCCACAATCTTTTAGGATTGTTACTGGTCAAGCAGGCAAAACCTAAATCATTGTCCCTATCTTTGATAAGGCGTGATTTAGGTTTTTTTATATCTAAAGACTTATAAAAATTAAATAACGATCAATCGCTATGAAGGATTGTTACTGGTTAAGCAGGCAAAACCTAAATATCGATTAATGTCTGAATCGCTATTTCTCGGACATTAATGGATGTTTAGGTTTTTTCTATATCAAGATGAAATCAACGATTGGAGGGTAACACAATGAACCACAAACAAACAGCAAAAGAAGTGCTAGAACTTGTCGGCGGTGAAAAGAATGTTAAACACGTCACGCATTGTATGACAAGACTTCGCTTCAACTTATACGATGAAAGCAAGGCAGATAAAGAGAAGCTGCAATCAACAGACGGCGTCATGGGCGTGAATCAAAGCGGAGGCCAATATCATGTCATTATCGGCAATGATGTCTCAAATGTCTATCAAGCGATGGTCGCTGATTCAGGTCTATCATCTGATGTAAAGTCAGGCGGTACAGAAGAAGCGTCAAAACAAAATGTGATATCAAAGCTTTTCGATTTTATCTCTGGTGTCTTCACACCGATTCTTCCAGCCATCGCTGGGGCCGGTATGATCAAAGGGATTTTGGCACTGATGCTCACATTCCAGTGGATATCAGATAAAAGCAGTACGTATGCGATTTTAACAGCCATTGGAGATGGAGCCTTTTACTTCTTACCGATTTTGCTTGCTGTAAGCGTAGCCAAAAAAATTGGCACAAATCAGTATATCGCGGCTGCCATTGCAGCAGCAGCACTGCACCCGCAGTTAACCGCTTTACTGGGCGCGGGAAATACAGAATTTCTAGGCTTGCCAGTGGTTGCAGTTGTGTACTCTTCATCGGTGATTCCAATTCTACTCACCATCTGGCTTGGTTCATATGTTGAAAGATTCGCAGAAAAATATAGTCCGAAATCATTAAAGATCATCCTTGTTCCAACAGTCACACTTCTAGTCGTTGTACCAGTTATGCTCATCGCGGTTGGACCGCTTGGCGGAATTATCGGAAGTGGCCTTTCAGGTGGAATTGATTTATTGTTTAAACATGCAGGTCTTTTGGCCGGACTCTTGATCGGCGGATTCATGTCACCATTGATCATTACGGGCATGCACTATGCACTGCTTCCAATCATGATCAACAACATTACGTTAAACGGTTTTGACTACATTCTACCAATGATGTTTGTAGCGAATATGGCACAAGCAGGCGCAGCATTCGGTGTCTTCTTAAGATCAAAAAACAAAACATTCAAATCATTGGCGATGTCTACAAGTATCACAGCCTTAATGGGTATTACTGAACCTGCTATGTATGGTGTGAACATGCGATTGAAAAAACCGTTCCTTGCAGCCCTTATTGGTGCAGCAGCAGGCGGCGTGTTCATGTCAATCTTTAAAGTAAAATCATATGTGATATCTGGATCAGCAGGCCTTCCAGGTCTCCCAACATTCATTGGACCAACATTTGTCTACTCAATCATCGGTTTAGTCATCGGATTTGTTGTAGCAACGATCATGACACTTGTTCTAGGATTCAAAGATGTACCAGTGAAAGATGATACAAAAGCAGACAAACCAGAAGAAAAGAAAGACACAGCAGCACTTCAAAATGAAGTGGTACAAAGCCCGCTTGAAGGTCAACTAAAGCCGCTCAATCAAGTAAATGATGCAACATTTTCTAATGAAATTATGGGTAAAGGTGCAGCCATTGTACCAACAGCTGGGCGTGTTGTAGCACCGTTCAATGGCAAGGTTGAAACCATTTTTCACACAAAACATGCCATTGGCTTGAAGAGTGAACAAGGTACAGAACTTCTCATCCATGTCGGGATTGACACGGTAAAACTTGGCGGAAAGTATTTCACAAGTCATGTGCAGTCAGGTGATCTGATTCAAGCAGGAGATGTACTCATTGATTTTGATATCGAGGGCATTCAGCAAGAAGGCTATGATGTCACCACACCTGTTATTGTCACCAACACGAATGATTATGCACAAGTTGATGCGAAAACAGATGGAACGATTACAGTGAAAGAGACACTGCTTACAGTCAGTGTAGAAGAAAAAGAGGAGGGTATTCAACATGAACAAGTTAGAAAAAACATTTCCTAAAGGTTTCTTATGGGGCGGCGCTGTTGCAGCCAACCAAGTTGAAGGCGCATATAATCAAGATGGAAAAGGCTTATCGACAGCTGATGTATCACCAAATGGTATTATGCACCCATTCGATGAATCAATGAAAGACCTTAACTTATATCATGATGCAATCGATTTCTACCATCGCTATAAAGAAGATATTGCACTCTTTGCAGAAATGGGATTCAAGTGCTTCAGACTATCCATTTCTTGGCCGCGTATTTTCCCAAATGGCGACGATGCGGAACCGAATGAAGCAGGCCTCGCTTTTTATGAAAAAGTATTTGATGAACTGCATAAGCACGGAATTGAGCCAGTTGTCACCATCTCTCACTATGAAATGCCGCTCGCACTTGTGAAAAACTACGGCGGATGGAGAAACCGCAAGCTTGTCGATCTTTATGAAACATACGCGAAAACATTGTTCACTCGCTTTAAAGACAAAGTGAAATATTGGATGACATTCAATGAAATCAATGTCGTGTTACATGCGCCTTTCACTGGCGGCGGACTTGTATTTGAAGAGGGTGATGACGAGAAAAGCATTCAATATCAAGCAGCGCATCACCAATTTGTTGCAAGTGCTTTGGCTGTCAAAGCAGGACACGAAATCATTCCTGATGCGAAAATCGGCTGTATGATTGCAGCGATGACAACTTATCCGTACAGCTCAAGACCAGAAGATATGTTTGCTGCAATTGAGCAAGACCGTAAAACATTATTCTTCTCAGATGTACAGGCAAGAGGTTATTACCCAGGTTACATGAAACGTTATTTCCTTGAAAATGACATCAACATCGAGTTCCAAGAAGGGGACGAAGACATTTTAAGAAACCATACAGTGGACTATATTGGCTTCAGCTATTATATGAGCTTTGTGACAAGTACAGATCCAGAGATTCTTGGACAAGTGACTGGCGGTAACTTATTTGAAGGTGTGAAAAACCCTTATCTAGAAGCAAGTGATTGGGGCTGGCAAATTGATCCGAAAGGACTTCGTACAACACTGAATCAGCTGTATGACCGCTACCAAAAGCCATTGTTTATCGTAGAAAATGGATTGGGTGCTGTCGATCAAGTAGAAGAAGACGGATCAATTCAAGACGATTACCGAATTGATTACCTCAGAAGCCATTTGCTGGAGGCGAGAGAAGCGATCGCAGACGGAGTTGACCTGATCGGTTATACAAGCTGGGGCCCAATTGACCTTGTCAGCGCATCAACGGCTGAAATGAAAAAACGCTACGGCTTCATTTATGTTGACCGTGATAATGAAGGAAACGGTACATTAGATAGAAAGAAAAAGAAAAGCTTCGATTGGTATAAACAAGTGATTGCAACAAATGGGGAACATTTGGATTACTAAACAGAGAAAATATTGTTTCGCTCCTTTAAGAACATATAGTGTCTTGAAACGGTGAAAACAATTTGAATCAGGCATTATCATTCATTGGGTCTCCTCTAGGGGCTTGATGGTGATAATGCCTTTTTTATGAAAAAGACAAAATTGAACAAAAAATAAACCACACTTTAAATTGTTGCGTGGTTCATATAAATCATATAATGGTTTTAATTCGGTAATACCTATTCTTCAAGTATTTCTTTTATATCTTCAATGATTAGGGTATTTAAAATTAAATTCTAGTAGACTTAACCCTTTCCCAATTGTGGTCTAAGAAAAGAATCCTATTCTCTAGTGGTTATCAGCAGCAATTCTGTCTTCAATTCAGTAATTATACATCTGAATCTTTCTCCACTGTATGAATTCATAATCAATGTTATAAAATTTAACTAGCTCAGGATAGACTATTAATAACTTGGTAGTACTCATGGAACTAGTCAGTCAGCTTTTTATAGTCATTGTATCAACCTTTTTTCAAATTCTAATTCATCTTTGACATGTATTCCGTAATTTCCTATAGAGGGAATTGTAGGTTTAACCATTCTTGCTTTATCAATTGCACCAACATAGATGTTTTTGAAAGAATATCCCTTTCTTTGATAAAACCTAATTGCATTTAAGTTATCATTACTAGTGATTAAATTAATAGAGTGTATATTTTGTGTTTTTAGATTTTGTTCTAACTCAAAAAGTAATCTACTTCCAACACCATGGTACTTTTCTAGAGCCTCCAAAGTCAGGATTTCTGCCTCTTCTTTGAATATTTTGTAAACTAATATTCCTACTATATAATCTCCACGTTTAGCCAACAAAATGTTTTCATTTAAAACATTATAAGTTGTCCCTTTAGACACCATAGTCGTTCCACCCCAATGTTCATTAAAAAACCATGTTAACCACGAAAAGTCTTTTGAACTTGGCTGAGTTATTATCAATTCTTCTGAAAGAGAACATTTTTTTGACAGCTGGATATGGGCTATTTCTTTTTCATGCGCTTGATCCTCAGAAAAATGGATTGAGATGCCTAGTTTTTCGGCGTTTATTTGAGCAAGTTTTTGTGCGTATTTCGAAAAATCTTCAGGGTCAATACCAAAATAAAAAAAACTCTCAGGTGGATTCTTTTTGTACCACAGTTTGCTACTGATGACATATTCGTTTTGTTTTGTTTCAGTTATGCTGATATCATCATATAATAGTGCTCTTCCTTCAATAAACTCTAAGACAAATTCATCTAATTTGTTTTGAGTAGATAAACGGTTTTTTTCTTGAAAATATCCTATTTCACTTAATTTGCTGTGAATCCAATTAATTAAATCATCCTCGTTTAGTTCATTATCTCTCGCTAGTGCCATTAGCATTGCAATGTAATTAACGATTGTTTTGCTTCTCTTAGTTGAAATGTTTTTATAGATGTTTTCTATAATATCGTTGTTAAGTTTATTCATTTTACATATACAACTTCCTTTTCAATTAATTGTTTACTCAATGCTTGCAGGTCTTCGATACAAGTTTGAACATCTGTATCATATTCTTCAGTAATTTCTAACAAGTTACCAAGATTGTGGCTTTTACTCGTTTGTATCCATACTTGTTGGAATATCTCCGATTTCATCATAACTTCCATAAACTCTTCAACAGAGAATTCTAAAGGATGGAATGAATAATTTGAATACCTGTGCTAGTGTAATGGGGGTATGGTTTATAATTTTATTATCTATCGACGGATAGTTTATTTTCTTTGGCGAAATCATTATATAAATAACATTCATCATAAGTTAGCCATGAATGTACACTCCTTTCCTAAAGTGTTAAGGTATGAAAAAACAAGTTTATAATACATGTCCATTAGCAATAACTACATTACTAAACTCAACAAGAAGAGTAGTTTTATAAACTTTATTCTTGTAATCATTTTTCTATTTATGTATTAAATTTCAAGTTAATACCCTAACGGAAGTCATAATATCACATTTTTCTTATTTTTTTAATTTAGATCAATAAATTTTTGACAAGTTTTTATATCGATACTCTCTATCTAATAAAGTGAATATCATTGAGGAGGCAGTGACCTTAACGAATTTTTAGTACCACCTGTAGGGGGCAATGAGTTGGTATGAAAAAGAGTTGCCTTAGCATTTGATTTCACCGATATATTTAAACCAAAGCTTCGAGACCCCATAAACTATAGTCACACTTTTAGGTTTGCTTGAGGGAACGATGGAAAAAGCAGTATTGTAATTTCTAATAATTAGGGTGGATTTTCAGTAGGAGATATTCTGGCTAGGAAGATGACTTGAATGTATCAATCCACTTAACTTGTTAGACAACTTATGAGTATAAAAATGGTTTTTAAGAAGATAACGTATGTTCAATATCTTCTTAAACTTAACTATAGAAGTAATACGATTAAACTTAATATCAAGTTGATTGAGATGACAAAAAATAAAGAACCGCTTAAAAAAGCGGTTCTTTATTATGAAGGTCAGCTTTTTCTGTAAGTTTCCGCCTATTTCCACACTTGATCAGCAATCTCAATCACATGACGCAGCTTTTCCCATTGCTGCTCTTCTGTTAACAGGTTGCCTTCCTCTGTTGAGGCGAATCCGCATTGTGGACTCAAACAAATTTGGTTAATGTCCACATATTGAGCCGCTTCCTCAATGCGTTTTTTAATCTGTTCAACTGGCTCAAGCTCTCCGTATTTTGAAGTGACAAGGCCTAGTACGATTTGAAGGTTTGGGTTCTTCACATATCGAAGGGGCTCAAATCCGCCAGAACGATCGTCGTCAAACTCTAAAAAGAGACCATCAAGATCTAAGCCGGCAAAAATTGTTTCTGCTGCCGCTTCGTAACCACCTTCAGCTGCCCAAGTTGATTTAAAGTTACCGCGGCAAATGTGCATCGTAATCACCAAATCCTCTGGGCGGTCGGCAACAGCTTCATTGATTGTCTTCGCAAACGATTCACGAAGTTCATCTTCTTCACGGCCAAAGGCTTTGATTTGTTCATGGCCTTTTTCAGAAAAGAACACCGCCCATGCCGTATCATCCAGCTGCAAGTAGCGGCAGCCTGCATCATAAAAAGCACGGATTGCTTTCTTATATGCCTGTGCCACATCATGGTGGAATTCCTCTAAGCTGTCATACACTCCTTCTTCAAGCTTTCCACGGAAAAAGAGCATATTCGGACTTGGAATCGTCATTTTAGCCGTATGATCACCAGCGATGCTGTGAAGGAAACGGTAATCCTCCAGCATTGGATGATCTGTAAAATCGATCTTGCCTGTTACCTTGATGCCTCTAGCTTTTGTCGTTGTGTTATGAAATTGAATGCCTTGATCTGCTTCAAACCCTTCAACCCCATCGAGTCCTTCAAGAAAGTCAAAATGCCACCATGCACGTCGGAACTCACCATCTGTGACAACCTCTAACCCAATTTCTTTTTGCTTCTCTACAATACGTGTAATTTCTTCGTTTTCAATTTGTCGGAGCTGCTCAGCTGTCAGCGTACCGTCTGCTTTTTGCTTGCGTGCTTCCTTGATGCGCTCTGAACGAAGTAAACTTCCTACTTGATCTGCGCGGAATGGCGGTTTCGTTGTTTTCTTTCCAATGGTTTGTACTTGTGTCATGCTGAATCCCTTCTTTCTTCAGGTTAAAAAATCAAATAAAAAAGCTCTTCCTTAGATAAGGAAGAGCATCATATACTGTGAGAACTCTGCCTTATCTTCAAACAAGCATTTGCTTGCTTAAGGAATTAGCACCATTCTGTTCCTAGGAACAGCGGTTGCCGGGTTTCACAGGGCCAGTCCCTCCACCACTCTTAATAAGGTTACCTTTTGATTCAATTTTCTTAATAAACACAATTATTCAACGTTTTCAGGGAAAAGTCAATGGTTTTTACAATTTAATTTCCTACATGAACAAATCAGCGACAAGAACACCAGCAAGTCCGACAAGTGAAAGCACGGTGACCATCAATGTCCACGTTTTAAAGGTTTGAGCCATTGATAGGTTAAAGTATTCTTTATAAATCCAGAAACCCGCATCATTCACATGAGAGAACGTAATACTGCCGGCACCTGTTGCGATCACCATTAATTCAGGGCTGACACCCGTCAGGCCAATCAGTGGTGCAGAAATGCCAGCCGCCGTGAGACCGGCGACAGTGGCTGATCCTAAAGAAACACGAAGGACAGCAGCAATGAGCCAAGTCAGAAGCAGGGGAGAAAGTGTGCTTCCTTGCATGATCCCTGCAATGTATTGATCGACGCCGCTATCAATGAGCACTTGTTTAAAGGCACCTCCGCCTGCAATAATTAATAGAATCATAGCAATAGAGCCGATAGAATCCGTGATGGACTTCATCACATCCTGCATGCTCTTTCCTCTTCCAAGCCCAAACGTGTAGATGGCAAGCAGCACTGAGATTAATAGTGCAATCGCCGGTTCGCCTAAAAACTCAGCGGTTGGCAGCAATGGGGAGGATGGGAAGAAAATTTCTAGAAAAGCTCTAAATGTCATAAGTAATACAGGCAAAACAGCGGTGAAAATGCTAATGCCGAAGCTTGGCATTTCTTCTTCTGTGAATTCCTTTGGATTAAATAAGTTCTTTGGGATATGTGCGTGCAACTGATCTTTTTTAAATAGTTTCGTAAACAGAAGTCCGCCTACTAAAACAGCAGGAATCGCTAAAATAATCCCAACCAATAAAGTTTGTCCCATGTTTGCCTGAAAGACATTCGCAATGGCAGTTGGTCCTGGGTGAGGAGGGAGGAAGCCATGTGTGGTGATGAGTGCAGCGACGAGCGGCATACCCACATACAGCACAGGAAGTCTTGCAGCCTGAGCGATCGTAAAGACTAATGGAATTAAGATAATGAATCCGGTTTCATAAAATAGAGCAATTCCAATCACAAACCCAGTCAGCATCGTCGCCCATTGGATTTTTCCGATACCAAATCGGTCAATAAGTGTCATCGCGATCCGCTGAGCTCCGCCAGAATCAGCCATCAATTTCCCAAGCATCGCTCCAAAACCGAGAACGAGTGCCAGATGTCCGAGCGTACTGCCAAGTCCTTTTTCGACGGAAGCGATCGCTTCTAGTGGTGTCATCCCTTCTAACACAGCAACAATTAAAGAGACAATAATCAAAGAAATGAAAGCGTTTAACTTAAAGACAACCATGAGTAACAGCAATAACAAAACGCCAAGTCCAATAAACACTAATGACATGATCTTTCCTCCTTTGTGGTGCATAAGGGGGTGCAAACACCCCCTATGCCTTATCCTTCAAGTATGTCTACAGCTTCTTTTAACGTATCCTTTGCCCCAACATTTCCCGGGAAAATCACATAAGACATGAAAGGGAATTTACTTTCTTCTCCTGTTTGCCAAACGGGGATACCTGGTTTGATTTGACCTGCCACGGTCGCACGTTTCACGCTAAGTCCTCTTGTCCCAATATCGCTGGAGGTAATTCCACCTTTGGCAATAAGATACTTAGGACGAATGGTGAGACGCTGGACAATACTTGTCACAGCATCACTAATCTGTACAGAGAGTTTTAGTTCTTCCTCTTGGCGATCATCCCCAAGATCAAGCCGTTCTCTTCTTGTATAAACAGCCACAGATTGACCAGCTGCCAACAGTGTTTCAGTTTGCTGAATGACGCGGTCAATTTCTTCGCGAAAGGCATCAGGCTTTAACACGAGGTGGGTATTAAATTCAATAAAAGCCATCTCTTTATTTTGCTCAAGCGCTTTTAATTGTTCTGTTGTTTTTTTCACATGAGAACCGACCATAATGAGACCACCATGAGGGCTTTCTTCTTGTATCAAGGCATCTCTTGTTAATAAGGCTTGATCCCCTATACCGCCAAGTACTTTTGTGAGCGCCGCCGCACTTCTGAACATCAGCTGCTGTCCTGCTTGAATGGCTTCAATGAGAGCGGTGACAAAGACTTTGACATCATCATAATCCACCGCGTTTACAACCACCTTTTTGAAATCCTTCACACCCATGAGCTGTTGTTTGATTTGATCAATGCGTAAAGCCCGCAGATCAGCTAACGAAATGTAGGTCGTGTTCTCTTTTGTGAACATTCCTTCTGACTTTTCTTCAATCCATTCTCCAAGATGAGATAATTGAAAGCCGAATGTGCGGTCTCTTGCAAATTCTGTGTCACCAGCAGGAATTAATTCTTGTCCTTCCTGTACGTAATGAATATTGTCGATCGTAAAGCGTCCACCTTCTTGGAAAAAAGGAAGAAGGATTTCACCATCGAACTGGCGGGAGCTTTGCTGTTCAATGGTCGTTTTGAGTACTTCAGTTTCAAGCGGAAAATGTCCGCGAAGAGTAGAATCCCCTCGGCTGACAATGACGAAGTCCTGATTAAGCCGTTCAGCCACCTTTACAATGGTTGCAGCGATTGTTTCGTGCACAGCGGCAGTTTCTTTCTCTGTCATACTGCGAGAATTGGTCAAAATAAAGAACATGCGGCTGTCTTCAAGAAAACCAGCCTCAATACTTTCTTCTGACCAATCGGTGAAAACAGAGACGCCATGTACGGTTTGAATCCCTGTTGGATCATCGTCTAATACAATAACTTTATGCTGAAAGCTGCTCAGTGCTTGTTCGTATGCTGATTGAATGGCCTTTGAATCTGCTTTCGGAATGGCATTCAGTATGTCAGTGCTTTGTTTCATGACCATCTCATCCTTTCTTTACTTCGACATGAGCCATTTTTTCGTAATATTGAACGATGCCGCCATGATCAAGCCCGGATTTTCCGTCCGCTTTGAGGGCGTGGAAGATTTCGAGCAGCTGACTAGAAAGCGGAAGAGGAACACCGATATCGTGAGCAGTTTCCATGACATTGGTTAAATCCTTCAAGTTGATGTCGATACGTCCGCCAGGTTCAAAATTTCGTTCTAAGATGAGAGGAACTTTTGCATCGAGAACGGCACTTCCTGCCAGTCCGCCGCGGATGGCTTCATACATCTTATCAATGGCAATGCCTGATTTAGCAGCTAGAACGAGCGCCTCGGACATGGCCGCAATATTTAAGTTGACGATGATTTGATTGGCAAGCTTCGCTGTTGTCCCGCTGCCATTTGCCCCAACTAATACGACTTCAGTGCCCATTGAAAGCAGGACATCCTTCACTTGCTCAAAGATGGATTCTTCGCCGCCAGCCATGATGGCAAGTGTTCCGTCTATTGCCTTCGGTTCTCCGCCGCTGACAGGTGCATCGATAAATTCCACCTGATGCTGTTTGGCAAGAGCAGCTAAAGCCCTGGAGGTGACAGGAGAAATTGAGCTCATATCTACGACGACAGTGCCAGGTGCAGCTGTCGTTAAAATGCCTTGATCACCTGAAACGACTGCCTCTACATGCTCTCCTTTAGGAAGCATTGTGATGATGATATCGCTTTCAGAAGCTGCCTCAGCTGCTGAAACAGCACCTTTTGCTCCGGCTTCTTGTAACGATCGAATCGCTTCCTCATTTAGGTCAAAAACTGTCAAAGCATGACCAGCTTTTAATAGATTGAGTGCCATAGGTTTTCCCATAATACCTAGTCCAATGAATCCAATCTTCTTTGTCACGTTGTCCGCCTCCTATATAGAAAACCCTTACAAAAAGCGCTTTCTTTTCATTGTGTTAGTATATATACTATCTTTTAAATTTAATAGTAGGAAATAAACTATTGTTCATTTAATGTACATGACGTGATAGGAACGTGTCAACGGAAAATATGAAAAAAGTCACAAAAAAAGACCGGAATCAGCTCCGGTCTTTTGTGTTTATGTTTTATTTTTAGCTACGGCTAATCGAGATCGTTTCACGTTTTCAATGGCATTTGATCCTAGCTCTAAAACAGCGGTGACGTATAGTACATCAATGATCACAAGCTGGTTGATACGGGAGATCATGGAGTCTGATCGATAGGTTGTCTCTCTTGAAGAGCTAAGCAGATGAAAGTCAGACCGCTTTGCGAGCTCAGATTTCGGATAGCTGGTGATAGAAGCAACCTTTGCCCCTTTTTCTTTTGCAAACTGTACGGCGTCAAGAATTTCTCTGCTCTCTCCAGAATGGGAGATTGCGACGATAAAATCGTGTTCCGTGGCGTGTGTTGCAATCATATTCATCATATGCGGATCACTGCATAGGCTCACTTCAAAACCAAGCTGCAGGAACTTATGATAAGCATCCCCAGCAATAAAGCTGGACGCGCCTGCTCCAAAAAAGACGGTTTTATGTGCCTGTTTCATGTGTTCAATGAATTGTGTGACGGCATGATCTTCTAAAATATGCTTCATATCTTGTATAGAGTTTGTTGTTAACTCTATGACCTTATGTTTAATGTCAGCTACACTATCGGTTGCCTCGATCTCACCGTATATGGATTGAGGTGTATTGGTCGCGATATCCTGTGCGACATGAACACGAAACACTTGATACGATTCATAGCCAATTTTTCTTAGAAACCGAAAGATCGTCGTTTCACTTGTGCTGCATTCAGCAGCGAGTGCACTTATAGAATGAAGCACAACTTTCTGAGGGTTTTGTAAAATGTAATTGGCAATCTTTTTCTGGGTTGGGGACAAACTATGAAACGTTGTCCGAATGTGACTAAAAATATTCTCTTCTATGATAAACACCACACTTCATCTAGCATTCTACATTAAGCATACAGGAACTTATGAAAACGGTAAACAAACCCGATGTGGAAAAATGAAGAATAATATGGAAAAAATACTTCTTTTGGTTCTTTTGTCATGGTATACTCATTTGGTAATAGACAAAAATGGGGGTTTTTACTATGACAATGAAAAAAGGCCTAACGATCAGCCTGCTCATTTTCTCACTGATTGTTTCCTTGTTTGCGCCAGTTGGATCTGCTGATGCCAAACAAGCAAAAAAAGCAAAAGTAAGCACACACTATTATAAGAAGAAAAAAACGTTCAAATATGCACAGGTGAAAAATCTAAGCAAGACGCATATGAAAACCATCAATCGTGATTTAAAAGAAGATATCGCTTTTTCTTATTCTACTTACTTGTACTTAAAGGACGAAGCGAAAAAAGAAGGCTTTGGGAAGATCACGTACGAGAGATCGTTTCAAACGAAATTTAACAATGGGAAGAAATTAAGTATTTTAAACTATGATTACATGAATGATGGGGGAATGCACGGAGACACGATGGTTTCCAGCATGAACTATGTGTTAACAAAGAAAAAAACAAAGCAGCTGTTCTTGACAGACGTTGTGAAAACAAAGAAAAAGCGTACGAAAGTAAGAGATTATATTTATAACTACACAAAGAAACATAAAAGCAAATTCTACGCGAACCTGAAAAAAAGCGACATTGAAATCAACTACAACACGCAGTATTACTTCACGAAAAAGGGAATTGCTGTTGTCTTCCAGCCATATGAAATTTCACCTTACTATGTTGGAATTCCTATGATTCAAGTGCCTGCGAAGGTATATAAATAAAAAGAAAAACGACCAGATTCAGTGGTCGTTTTTTGCTGTTTATTCAACAAAAAGAGCCCCCTCATGAGGCTCTTTTATTTGGATTTATACTTGTTTAGGTGCATCGTTTAGTGGGTGACGGCGTTTTCCGTTGTAGTGGCGGCGCATACGAAAGATTTCAAACTCCGAAAGCTCTGCGCTTTTTCTTTTTTGGGTGCGGTTATCTTTTTTGAAAGAGAATAGTAAGTAGCAGCAAAGTGAAGCGATAATCAATAAAATCATCATATGACATTCCTCCAATTCATCCTATTCTTTAAGTGTAGACAGGGTGAGTGATGTTTATAACTGAAAATAAGCAGCAGACTTGGTTTAGTTCTTAAGGTTCATTCAATCTGCTATTTTAGGTCTAAAATACTGGTTGTTTTTAACTATTATATTTCCAGTTATTTCACTCGTCAAGAAGAATTTTTTCTGGGGTTGTCTCTATTAGTACGAATAAGTGTCATAAAAGTTTCAGAAAATTGTAAACTTTTATTAAAAAACCGTTCCCGAACAGGAACGGTTGTAAACATGTTTATGCTTTTTCTTCAAATAAACGGGCAATTTCAACGATAACCTCGGTTGCTTTCACCATGTTTTCAACGGAAATAAATTCATATTTACCGTGGAAGTTTTCCCCGCCAGTAAAGATGTTTGGCGTTGGGAGACCTTTATATGAAAGCTGGGAGCCGTCTGTGCCGCCGCGAATTGGTTCAATGACCGGTGTTACTGAGCGATTTTCCATGGCTTCATGAGCAATGTCCACAATATGTTTCACCGGCTCAATTTTTTCTCTCATATTATAATATTGATCCTGAATGCTGAGAGTGATGCTGTTTTCTCCGTATGTGGCTTTTAAGTCATTTGCTATTTTTTCAAAAAGTGCCTTGCGATTGTTGAATTTCTCTTTATCAAAATCACGGATAATATATTGCAGCTCAGCCTCTTCTACTTCCCCTACAAATTTCGTCAGGTGGAAAAAGCCTTCGTAGCCTTCTGTATATTCTGGAGATTCGTCAGAAGGAAGTTTATTGTGAAAGAGCATCCCAATTTTCGCAGCGCTGACCATTTTGTCCTTTGCTGTTCCTGGGTGGACGTTGTTTCCTTTAATGGATACTTTCGCGCCTGCTGCGTTGAAGCTTTCATATTGCAGCTCGCCAAGCGGTCCGCCGTCAATTGTGTACGCATAGGAAGCGCCAAAGGCATCAACATCAAACTTGTGCGGCCCTCTGCCAATCTCTTCATCTGGCGTAAAAGCGACGCGGATTTTTCCATGCTTGATTTCTGGGTGTTCGATGAGGTAATGCATAGCTGTCATAATTTCTGCGATACCAGCTTTGTTATCTGCACCAAGCAGGGTTGTGCCATCTGTTGTAATCAGCGTATGTCCTTGGTACTTTTTTAAATTTGGAAACTGTTGTGGTGATAAAACGATATGTAGATCTTCATTTAAGGTAATGTCGCCGCCTTGATAGTTCTCATGAAGCTGCGGTTTTACATTTTTTCCGGTGAAGTCAGTGGCTGTGTCGATATGAGCCAGGAAGCCAATGGTCGGCACGTCTTTGTCTGTGTTAGATGGGATTGTTCCCATGACATAGCCGTTTTCATCCATAGTCACTTCTTGAATCCCGATGGATTTCATCTCTTCAACAAGCTGTCTCGCCAGGTTCAATTGTCCTTCAGTAGATGGGCAGCTTTCCTTTTCTGCATCTGACTGCGTATCTACCTTCACATAACTTGTGAAACGCTGAATCATTTCCTCTTTCATCTATACGTCACTCCTTTTGTAGAATACGTCCATTTTATCACGTCTTGAATGCGCTTCATAACAAGAAAGGCTTTCTCTGGCAATTAGAGAGGAAAAAGGCCTACTTTCATTAGGTAATGTGCTGAATGGTTCTTTAGGGTGATTTTTTTGGGTGTCTTTTTATTTATAATGAGGACATATAAAATCATCCATTTGTACGTTAAATTGGGAGAAAGGGGTGCGAAAGTTGGATTCTAGTCAAACGCTGGCACTCGCTCAAAAGTTTCAGGAAGCGGCTGATGAGATTCGGCAGTCCAAGCAGCTGCTGGAAAATCGGCTGAAGGCAGTAGGATCAGGCTGGCAGGGAGAAGCAAGGGATAAATTTGATCAAAGCTTTGAAGAAACAACGGCACGCTACGATCAATTTGAAAAAGATTTGCTTGAAACAAGTCAGGAACTGCGGGATGCAGCGGTCAAAATTGAGGAGCGTAAAGCTGAAATTGCCAGAATGGAAGAGCTTGAGCGAAAGAGACGAGAAGAACGGAGAGAAAGAAACCGAGAAGGGAGATGATGTGATGGCACGTGACATTGTGGTTGATCCAGATCAGCTGACAGGGCTGGCGAATGATTTTGTAGGCGAGCTGTCAGCCATTGAAACGAAGCACCGCGATTTACATAGTGAACTGGACGGGCTGATTTTAGGCTGCGATCCTCGGTATAGAAGCTGTTTTTCTGGTGTCGGGGATGCATGGGGAGCAGGACAGGCATTAATCAGCAAATTGAGCAGTGATGATATTGCCATTCGTCATGCAACGGATAAAATGGTCGAAGCAGATGATATATTGCGGAAATTGTACAGTATCTATGATCAATATGGTACACTCACGAGCTTAGCTGGTATCGTGATGATGCAGGCGAAATATTACGGGCTTGGGATGACGACTTTCATTAAAGAGAATGGCCGATATGCAGCGCAGCATTCAAAGCTGCTGCTTGATCTGACCAGCCGGGTAGAAGGAACGAGATTTGACCGGTTAGCAAGGATTTGGCTGAGTAAAAAAGAATTATTAAAACGATCGAACTGGCCGATGGCTGACTTGGTCCATAAGAAATTCACAAAATTTTATCCTGACGATACAGTTGCGTTCACAAACAGTGTTCGTGATTTTACAAAAGGAAGTATTAATTGGAAGGACACGGCTGCGATTAAGTCTGTTCTGAAAAATGGTGCAAGATTTGCGAAAGGAAATGCCATTATTGCAACAGTTGTCACTGGTGCAACAGAAACGGTTGGCTGTGGTTTGAAAATTGCCGAGAACTATGCAGAATTCGGCGATCAGCCAGAAGTTCTTAAGCGTGAAAATGCAAAGGCTGTTGGAAATGCAGTGAACAATACGGTCTTTATCGCTGGCGGTTCTGTCGCAGGTGCCGTTGTCGGCGGTGCTCTTGGCAGCTTTGCAGGTCCGATTGGAACCGTTGTTGGGGGAGCCATTGGTTCAGCAGTAGGTGGATTTATTGGAGAAAAAGTCGCCAAGCTGACATCCGGTTTTGCTGAACAGATGGCAGTGAAATTAAAGGACCCGATTCATGCAGTCGTGGATAAAGGGAAAAAAGCATTCGAACTGGCGGGGCAAGGTGTGAAAGCAGTGAATGATACCATTGATCAGGCAAATCAGGTGATACATAAAGGGATAGAAAAAACAAAAGAAACCGCAGATTCGCTCATAAAGGGTGCAGGCGATTTCTTTAAGGGTGCATTTTCTTTTGGATAAGGAGAGATCAAGTTGGATCAGCTGAGTCTAAGTATTGAGGAACTCATCTTTAGTTTTTACAGTGAAGGCTATTTTGAACAAGGCATGTCCTTAAAGGAGGCCTATTATCCTGAAGTAGAGGACGAGCGCCTTGGGTTTTTATTTGAAATTGCGTGCCGCTCTTTGCTTGCAAAAGGTGTACTGGAATTTCGAAACAGACAATACCGTTATAAAGCAGAATACCGTCATTTCATCCAGGCGATGAATGATGCCTCTCACACGATCAAGGCATCTAAATTTGGAGACACAGATGAAGAAGTCAGCACCTCTTTTCACACAACACAGGCGGGTGTATATGCGCATCATACGCTTTATGATCAACAAGTACATCAGATTCGCAAACTGGAAGGCGATCAGCAGGCAGAGGAGCAAGTGACAGCCTTTTTCAATATACAGATGAATGATCACCCTGAACCTGTCATCAGCCTGCAGGCAGAGGAATTTGAAATGCTATTAGAACAGGCAGGCGAAGCGAAAAATGAGTGGCCATCCTTCCTGAATAAAGCGGAGAATCAAGAGCTCGTGAAGGCATTTGTTTCTGATGTACAGACGAGAAAAGGAAAGATGGACTCTCTCATGAAGGTCGTCTATGACAAAAATAATACGCCTGATGTGGAGTCCATGATATTTGTGATTCCAGGTGAGAACCAATCGTGGCTTGTATCAGGAATAAAAGAAAATCAATTTCGCATTGAGACGGCTCATCAAGACGGGTTACGTTCTATATTCTAATGGAGAAAAGGAGAATGACGCTTGAATCCAAGTGAAGTAATAGAAGTAAGGAGCAGACCTTTTTTAAGAGTATGGGCATTCTTAGCAACGGGCGGCTTCGGTATCATCGGTATTTGGTTATTTTCGGAAGCTCTTACATTTGAATCGAACTATACATTGTTTTTATTTTTAGGCGGACTATTAGGTATTGTCTATGGCTGGATCTCCTTTTTGATGATTTTTCCAGCTTTTACGAAGAGGGGAAATGTGATTTTTCGCATTCAGCGCGGAGAGAATGGTGCTGTGCTGCATCGGGAGCGAATGATTCCTTTTCAAGATATTCAATCAATTGACATGCGCAGGCATCGTTACAGTATAAGAGGATTTCTTTTCATGGATGTGCTCATTCGGAAAGTAGATGGGAAATTGATCAAAATTCCGGCGTACAGCATTTTAGATGAAGAAGTATTTGAGCAGACCGTCAAACAGGAGATCTATCCATATTTACATCAGACAGCCCAAGAAAATTGGAGACAGCAGCATGGTCAAGGAGAAGAGAAGACCGACTAAGCTGTTTTTGTCAGAATTCTATAGGATGAGGCGCCACTTTTTCGAAGAAATCGTGTATGATGTCAGTAAAGACTGAACACTCGAAAGAGGTGATGAGAGATGGATAAAGAGATGGTAATCGACCTCGTCACAGAACAAATGGCACGGATTCGAAAAGAAAAGGATTATACGCAGGATCGTATGGCGGAGGTACTTGGTCTATCGAAACGGCATCTACAGCAGGTTGAAAAAAACAGGCTGCGTCTCAACTGGACGCAATCCGCGGCCGTATGTGCATTATTCAGAGATAGTGACATTTTGAAAGGGATCCTAGGGGATGACCCGCTCGAGATTTTGGAAGTTGTGGCACATGATGAATTACATCTATCAGTAGAGCGTACGATTGGCGGCAAGGTTTGGTGGAGGACGTCTGTCAAAAAAGGCACGTTTCGCCTTCAGCAAAATGTACTTAGTCAGCATTACCGCATCTTAGATGAGGAGAATTATCGCTATTATAGTTCGTTTAATAAAGAAGAAGCGAAGCGGCGGCTAGAGGAATTAAGCCAGCTGTCTTCTCCATATTGAGATTGGAAAAGGAAAGAGAGGCACCTGTATATAAGGTGCCTCTCTTTTCTGTGTTTATACTTTTAGAGTGTTTTTCGCCCGAATAAAGGCAACAAGCTGTTTGATTTCTTCATCATTTAGGGGAACGCCGTCTACATGAATGGTTCCTTCTTTTGCTTCCGTCAGTTCAATTTTGATATCAGAGATTTTGCGTTGTATCTCTGGCTCGTCCGTTCTACCAAGTAAAAAATCAATGGACGTATCATACAAATCAGCCAGCAGCTTCACTGCTTCAAGCGAAGGTCGTCGGTACCCAGATTCGTAACCGGCATAGGTGCTTTTGGCGATACCTAGGCGATCTGCCGTATGCTGGAGAGACCATTTTTTCTTTTTTCTAAGGGTGGTTAAACGATCGAGTATCATACATGAACGCTCCTTTATTTACAACAACAGTATATCATATTTTGACATAGAATGTACGCGTTATGCGTAACAATTTCTTGATTAATTCGCGTTATGTGACTATAATGGCAATGAAGGTACGCGTAAAGCGTATATTATAGAATAGCACAAGCTAGCTTATAATATGTGTGACAAACGAAGTAATTTTACGAAAGAGGTGGACCTGTTGAAGAAATTATTGCTTTTAACGACTGGTGGGACGATTGCATCTGTAGAGAGTGAAAATGGTTTAGCTCCAGGTGTTAAAGCTGAGGATCTTTTGAGCTATTTAAACGAAATTAATGCAGAATATACAATGGACACAAAGTCCCTAATGAGTATAGATAGTACAAATATGCAGCCTGAATACTGGGTTGATATCGCAACAGCCATTTATGAGAATTATGATCAGTATGACGGGTTTGTCGTTACTCACGGAACCGATACAATGGCCTATACATCAGCAGCGCTGTCTTATATGCTGCAAAATCCTGATAAGCCGATCGTGATTACAGGTTCACAAATTCCGATTACTTTTAAGAAAACTGATGCGAAGAAAAACATCACAGATGCGATTCGCTTTGCATGTGACGGTGTTGGCGGCGTGTATGTCGTGTTTGATGGCAGGGTCATCCAAGGAACACGTGCGATCAAACTAAGAACGAAAAGCTACGATGCATTTGAAAGCATTAACTACCCATATATTGCATCAATTGAAAACCATCAAATTGAATACAATAGCAAAGTAAAAAGAACACCAATGAAACCGCTTAAATTAGATGCATCTTTGAATACAGATGTGTGTCTGTTAAAATTGCACCCAGGCCTGAAGCCTGAGTTTTTAGATGCAGTTAAAAGCATGTACAAAGGCGTTGTCATTGAAAGCTACGGCAGCGGCGGAATTCCTTTCGAAGGAAGAAACCTTTTAGAAAAGATCAACGAATTGCTGGAAGAAGGCATTTCTGTTGTCATCACCACTCAGTGTCTTGAAGAAGGAGAAGACATGAGTGTGTATGAGGTAGGACGCAAGATCAATCAAGAATTGGTGGCACGTTCAAGAAATATGAATACAGAAGCTATCGTGCCGAAACTGATGTGGGCACTAGGCAAAACAACAGATCCAAGAGAAGTCAAAAAGATTATGGAAACGCCAATCGCAGAAGATTTAGTGATTTAACTATTCTATAGAAAGCAGGTCATAAGAGATGGTTCAAGCAACTTATCGCTATGAGAAGGATTTTCTTGGTGAAAAAGAAATTCCAGCAGACGTGTATTATGGGGTTCAAACCCTTCGTGCAAAAGAGAATTTCCCGATTACAGGATATCGGATGCACGAGGAACTAATCAGAGCCTTTGCCATCGTGAAAAAAGCAGCAGCTCAAGCCAATATGGAAGTTGGACGTTTATATGAGGGAATTGGAAATGCCATCGTTCAAGCGTCTGATGAAGTCATTGAAGGCAAGCTGCACGAGTACTTTATTGTCGATCCAATTCAAGGCGGCGCAGGAACGTCCATGAATATGAATGCCAATGAAGTGATTGGAAACAGAGCACTAGAAATCATGGGACATCAAAAGGGAGAATACATTCATTTAAGCCCAAACACACATGTGAACATGTCGCAATCAACGAATGATTCATTCCCAACGGCAATCCACATTGCTGTGCTCAAGCAGTTAGACATTCTGCTTGAAACGATGCAAGTCATGCAGGACGTCTTTCAAAAGAAAGCGAAAGAATTCGATCATGTGATCAAAATGGGACGTACGCACCTTCAGGATGCTGTTCCAATCCGTTTGGGACAGGAATTTGAAGCTTACAGCCGTGTGCTGAGCCGTGATATTAAGCGGATCAACCAATCAAAACAGCATTTATATGAAGTCAATATGGGTGCAACAGCTGTTGGGACAGGCTTAAACGCAGATCCTCGTTATATTGAGATCGTGGTGAAGAAGCTCGCTGATATATCTGGTCTTCCTCTTGTAGGCGCAGAGCATCTCGTGGATGCAACGCAAAATACAGATGCTTACACAGAAGTATCCGCCGCTTTAAAAGTATGTATGATGAACATGTCTAAGATTGCCAATGACCTTCGCTTAATGGCATCTGGTCCGCGCGCAGGTCTTGCTGAAATCGCATTGCCGGCCCGTCAGCCTGGATCATCCATCATGCCTGGGAAAGTCAATCCAGTCATGGCAGAGCTCATTAACCAAATCGCATTCCAAGTCATTGGGAACGACCACACGATCTGTCTTGCTTCTGAAGCAGGTCAGCTTGAGTTAAATGTGATGGAGCCTGTTCTGGTCTTTAACTTGCTTCAATCTATTAGTATAATGAATAACGGATTCCGCTCATTCACAGATCATTGCTTAGCGGACATTGAAGCAAATGAAATACGTTTGAAAGAATATGTAGAAAAAAGTGCAGGCGTGATCACTGCCGTGAACCCTCACTTAGGCTATGAAGCAGCCGCTAGAATTGCAAGAGAAGCCATTTTAACAGGACAATCGATCAGAGATCTTTGCTTGCAGTACGATGTTTTAACGGAAGAAGAACTTGATATTATCTTAAATCCATTTGAGATGACAAAGCCTGGCATTGCGGGTGCAGAGCTCCTAGAGCGATAATAATATCAAAAATTTTATTTTATTAATATGTGGAATTGCCTGTGAAAAAGAGAAAAACAGGCAATTCACTTTCTTTCGAATTGACACACTTTTTTCACAATATTTTGAAAACGCTTAACGCACGCACAAAGGGAGGAAACACAATGAAATCACCACGTCTACCATCTATTTTAGAAGTCGTAGCTGTACTTGGCTTGTTTTTAGCGATTGTTTTATCATTTACTCTTTACTTCAAATTAGATATTCAGTTAGCATTGTTTATCTCATGGTTTATGGTTATTGCTTTAGGTATTCGATTGGGGCATTCATACAAAGATCTTCAAAACGCCATTACAAAAGGGATATCGAATGGTTTAGAGGCTGTTTTGATTTTAATTGCTGTAGGTGCACTTGTTGGAACATGGATTGCCGGCGGAGTGGTACCCACATTAATTTATTATGGACTGGAATTTATTCATCCTAATATTTTCTTACTAGCTACACTGATTATCTGTTCCATTATGTCTGTTGCTACAGGAACATCATGGGGGACAGTTGGAACCGCAGGTATTGCCATGATTGCGATTGGTGAAGGTTTGGGAATTCCATTACCTATCGTGGCTGGTGCTGTTTTATCTGGAGCTTATTTTGGCGATAAGTTATCCCCTTTATCTGATAGTACTGTGCTTGCTTCTTCACTTTCAAAAGTGGACGTGCTCGCACATGTTAGAGCAATGATGGTCTTATCCATACCTGCATTTGTCATAACTGCTATTATGTTTACAATTACTGGGTTTATGTATGGCGGAAAAAATATTGATCAAGGAAAAGTAGAATTTTTGAAACAAGCACTGCAAGATACATTCACGATTAATATTTGGATGATCATTCCGGCGCTTATTGTTGTGCTATTACTTGTCTTGAAAAAGCCTTCAATGCCTGTTATTGCGATTGGTGCGCTTCTTGGCGCAGTTTGGGCAATGGCATTCCAAGGAATGAATCCAGCCGATGCACTTGGTACAGCTTATAATGGTTTCTCTATTAATTCAGATGTAGAATTCTTAAATACATTGTTAAACCGCGGTGGTATCGTTAATATGTTAGGGTCTCTAGTGGTGATTATCCTGGGACTTGGTTTCGGTGGAGTACTAGAATATTTAGGCGTATTAAAAGTCATCGTCGCGACATTTGAGAAAAAATTACATAATGCAGGGAATGTAACGCTGTCTACACTCGTTGTTGCGTTCTTCGCCAATATCTTTGGCTGTGCGATGTATGTATCGTTAATCCTTACACCAAAAATTATGGAAAAGAGCTACGATAAATTAAAGTTAGACAGACGAGTTTTATCCAGAAACTCTGAGGTCGGTGGTACGCTTACGTCTGGTATGGTTCCATGGTCAGATAACGGAATTTACATGGCAGGAATTCTTGGCGTATCGACATTCTCTTATTTACCATTTATGTGGTTGAGCTTTGTCGCCATTGGTCTTGCGATTATTTACGGATATACAGGTAAATTCATTTGGTACGTGAAAGATCAACAAGAAAGAGAAGAATCGGCCTCATAAGCCGTTTGCAAAAGCCGCTCCTTTACGGGGCGGCTTTGTTTGTCCTAGGACCGAAAGACTATATGTGACAAATAGCAAATGGACAGGAACTTAGACCTCCTATAAAAGAGTTCGAAAGGGGTAGTGCGAAGCAGAATGAAAGCATATTTATCCCATAAAAAGGGCACAAATCCCTATTCAAACATGAGTCTTTGAACCTTATAATAACAATATTGGAAAAAGTGCTATTCACCTTACGCTCGTTTAGAGAGACTCTAAGCAGCGTTTTTATTTTTTGACAGGAGGAGGAACCCATATGAGCTTATCGGATATGCTGTCTGCCCTTAACGGTGGCATTTCAAATAAAAAAGCAGAAATTGAAGAGAAAATCGCTCGACTCAAAAAGGCGAAAAGCAAGGTTGAACGTGAACAAGATGCGGCAGAAACAGATTTAAAGCAAATCAAGCAGCCAAAGCTTGGGACCTCTTGGAAAGGTGAGCGAAGCCAAGATTTCAAAACAGACCGAAATGAAGCACATGATGCGCTGCAAACGATCGTGAACGATCAATACCCACGCTACGTGAGCCGTATCGAATTCAAAATCAGTACATTAGAAGCAGAACAAGCTGCGTTATCCTTTGCCAGTTCCTTAGCTGGAGACGCCGCACGTCTTGCTGAAAAAGGAGAAGACGCAGTAGAGGACGCAAAACGCTTGATCTCAAAAGCATGGAGCAGCTTGTAAACGAGTTTCATGCTGAACAAATCTGGAGGATATCACAATGGGACAAATTAAGTTAAACTACCAAACAGTTATGGATAAACTAGATGAAGTCTCCCAAGCCGTCGAAGCTTTAGCGATGAAAAAAGCAGCAGATAAAGCGGGTGAAAACAGCCTTGAATTTGTAACCAAGTGGACGGCACGTGAAGCAGAAGTGAGCGAAATGGTCTCAAGCTTTAAAGAAGCCTTAATTAAAAATGTTCAGGATACACGTTCTAACGTGAAAACATTAAAAGAACAAGACGAAGCGATTGCTGCAAAATAATCAGCACAATCGCTTTTATTTATGGGTACCATTGACATAATGTGAGTGTGGTATTAAAGTCTCATATTAAATTCAGGGTGTAAGACCTTGTATTATTCCGTTTTTCTTCCAAACGCGTCGCTAAAAGGACACCTTTTCCCTATTTAAGCCTGAGGCTTTTCGCCTTATACTATACTTAATGAAAGCAGAACGATAGAAATGTCAGGATTGGAAAAATCAAGTGAGTCGATGGTTTCCAAAGGCGCTCACGCCGTGCTTTCGTATGAGGTCAGATAGAGGTGGATGACATGAGTTTATCCGAGATGCTGCACCATCTGCATATGGGAATTGAGAACAAACGTGCAGAATTTGACGAAATGATCTCTCGGTTAAAGACAGCCAAAAGTAATATTCGAACAGAACAAGATCTTGCCCAGTCAGATATCAAAGAAATTAAGAAGCCTGCACTAGATTCGTCATGGAAAGGCGAGAGAGGAACCGACTTTCATCGCCACCGGAAAGATGCTTACAGCGTGATGCACGACGTCGTCAACAATGAATATGAAAAATATATAACAGAGATTGATCAAAAAATCTTACACTTTGAATTGAAAAAAATGGAGCTGGCTGTTGCCAGTAATTTTGCAGGAAGAGCTCAGGACGTGATGGAAAAGGGCGAGGATTTTGCAAAGGATGTTAAACATTTGATTGAACGGGGCTGGAAAGCTCTTTAAAACCATAAACGAAACAGCCGTCTCTTAAAAGGCGGCTGTTTTTTTGTTTAGTCACATCCACCACCGCCGCTGTCACCTGAATCACTCCCACAGGAGGCATCAGAAGCGTGATGGGTATACGAATCAGTATAAGTGCTTGTCGTTGAGCTATGATGTGCAGAACGCTTAGCAGATGCACGTTTATCCTTTGATGTGAACTGGTTGGCAATGATGGCTCCTAAAAAAACGAATATGATAACAAACATAAAAGTACCCATAATGCATCCCTCCTCTAGTTTCATATTCATACGAATGAGCCATATCTAGGTTCCCGATTTGAAAGAAATACTGGGCAAAGAGTTCTATTTTCGTTTATGATGATAGGCAAAAGAAAATGCCAAGGGAGGAGAGCCCATGCTATCTCTACGTCAGGAGGAGCTTCTGAAACGATTGATGCAAGCGGAGCAGGAACTGACAAGTGAAGAAATTGCCCGTGTAATCGGAGTCACATCACGAACCATCCGCACAGATATGAAAGCGCTTAAAATGATCTTAGAAGAACATGGTGCCGTACTGCATATTAAACGCGGGGCAGGGTATACATTGAGCGTTGAAGATTATGGAGCATTTCGTACATTTTTGAAAACGTCACTGAGAGAAAGGAATGAGAAAAAGGAACCGTCCATTCCCAATCAGCCTGAGGACCGTGTGGCTTATCTATTAAAAAGGCTGCTTCTGTCAGAAGACTATATCAAATTAGAGGGATTGGCAGAGGAATTATTTGTGAGTGAATCTACAGTGAAAAATGATTTGAAAGCTGTCAGGCACTTGTTTTCATTGCATGGACTTTCTATATCGCACCGGCCTAAATATGGCCTTCGTCTGACAGGTGATGAAATGAAATTAAGATATTGTATGGCAGAGCATGTGTTTCAGCAGGAGCATGCGAATGCTGCACTGTTACCTGAAGAAACGTATCAATTGATTCAGGACATCGTGCGTTCACGTACAAAAGCTACCGGACTTCATCTATCAGAAATCGGTTTAAGTAATTTAGTGACCCACATTGCCATCGCCTGCAAACGAATTGAAGAAAAAAAGCTGGTCAAGATGCCAGAAGCGGAATTGAAAGAAATTCAAGTGCAGCCAGTTTTTCAGGTAGCTCAACAAATGGCAGAAGATATTCGCCGCGTATTAGCGATTGATTTTCCGTTATCTGAAATGGCGTACATTGCGATTCACTTAATGGGAGCAAAGATGATGGCATATGGAGAGGCTGGCCATACGCTATTTCATCTGCTGGACGAAGACCATTCTCGTTTCACTCACCAATTGCTTGCTTATGTAGAGGAGCACATGTCACTTGATATTCAGTTTGATAAGGAGCTGATCGTTGGATTAAGTCTTCATTTACGTTCTGCCATTCATCGCTTTAGATACAATATGAACATCCGAAATCCTTATTTACCAGACATTAAAAGGCATTATCCCATTGCGTTTGAGGCGGGTGTTTATATGGGCAGATGGCTGAAGGAAAAAGAGGGTGTTGAGATTCCTGAGGATGAAATCGGATATTTGGCACTTCATATTGGGGCTGCAATCGAGCGGACAAAATCACAGCATGTAAAGAAGACATGTCTTATTGTGTGTGCGACGGGTGTCGCCAGCAGCCAGCTTCTTCTTCATAAACTCACGGCAGCTTTTAACGGAAGGCTGGAGATCGCTGGAACTGCAAGTGTCGGGGAACTTCCTTCGTATGATTTAAGAAGCATTGATTTTATTATTAGTACCATTCCGCTTCAAAACACATTGCCGGTGCCAGTCATTGATGTACATACGATTCTAACTGACGATGATATTGTGCGGCTGAAACGATTTGTGCAGAATTCACAGGATACAGGAGTTTTGCGGTATGTGAGTCCGGCGCTGACATTTTTTCAGCAAGATCTCCAATCAAGGGAAGAGGTTCTTCAATTTTTTGTGAACGTGCTAAAGGAGCAGCATCGAATCCCAGAAGAGTTCGAACAATTATTGTTAGAAAGAGAGCAAGTATCACCCACATCTTTCGGTCATTTGATTGCGATTCCTCATCCAATTAAACCGGCAACAGATGACACGTTTTGTGCGATCTGTACGTTGAAAAAGCCGGTGCTGTGGGGAGAAGATCGAGTACAAGTCGTATGCTTGTTAAGCATCCAGAAGACGTATCAAAAAGAATTACAGTCGCTTTATCAATTTCTTGTGCGGCTGACAGAACGGAAGGAAGTGGTGGAACAGCTCATCAAAGCCGCTTCATTTGAAGAACTGACAGCTGCGCTTCAAGTATTGGAGTATCCAAATGAAAAAACGCGGCACCCATTTCCGCATCTGTGAGGAAAAAGATTAGATGTTAATGAAAGCGCTTTTAAAATAACATCAAAAAGGAGGATGATCACGAGTTTTTGCAAAGGGGGAGACGGATCATGAGCTTCAAGGAGAAAGCGGCAGATGTTATGGGGCATGTGGCTTATCGCATCACCAACCAGAAATATATTATGGCGATTAAACAGGCATTTGTCACACTGATGCCGATCATCATTACAGGAGCTTTTGCTGTACTGGTGGCGAATATGATCATGAGCCCGGAGACAGGGCTTGCTCATTTTGAGATATTCAGGTTTTTAGCAGAGCTTCAGCCTATTATGAAGGCAATCAATTATGCCACGCTGAACTTTTTAACCATTGGGGCTGTGTTCCTCATTGGGATTGAGCTTGGGAAAATCAACGGTCACAAGTCTCTGTTCCCAGGATTGATGGCATTGATTTCATTTATATCTGTTATTCCAACGACACTTCTTCTTGAAGTCGATGGATCGATGCGTGAGGTTGTTGACGTGTTGGCAAGACAATTTTCTGATCCAAAAAGCTTATTTTTAGGGATGATCATTGCGATCGTATCTGTGGAGATTTTTTGTAAGCTGACCGAGGTGAAATGGCTCCAAATCAAGATGCCGGATTCGGTTCCGTCGAATGTGGCAACATCTTTTTCGTCACTTTTCCCATCCATCATTACAATTACAATCATTAGTTCATTCGGCTTTGCATTTCATCGTGTGACAGGCATTTATTTGCATGAAGCAGTGTATAACGTGGTGCAGCGTCCGTTAGAAAGTGTTGTACAGGGGTTGCCTGGGATTTTAACGTTGATGTTTGTGGCGCAATTCTTCTGGGTGATCGGCATCCATGGCAACCAGATGATTAAGCCGATCCGGGAGCCGCTCTTATTAGGATCGATTGCAGTGAATATGACAGCATTTCAAGAGGGAAAAGAGATACCGAATATCATCACGATGCCGTTTTGGGATGTGTATATGAGCATCGGTGGTTCAGGTGTGACCATTGGTCTTTTGGTTGCGATTTTTATTGCTGGGAGAAGGGAAGAGATGCGAAGTATTGCCAAGCTCTCATCAGGACCCGGACTGTTCAACATCAATGAACCCGTTATTTTTGGATTACCTGTCATGCTAAACCCTGTGATGGCGATTCCATTTATCGTCACACCGCTTGTGACAGGTACGATTGGTTATATTGCGACGGCTACAGGATTCGCTGGAAAAGCGGTCGTGATGGTGCCATGGACGACACCGCCGCTTGTGAATGCATGGCTGTCCACCGCTGGCAGTATGGGCGCTGTCATTACACAGCTTATCTGTATTGTGGTGGCTGTTTTCATCTATTTACCGTTTGTACTCTTGTCTAACCGCAAGCCAGAAGCGGCACCAGATTCAGAATAAACATTCAGACGAAGAAAAGGGAGGCGGCGACATGAACAGAATTGAGATTCCAAGTGATTTTATCCTAGGTGCTGCGGCTTCTGCTTGGCAGACCGAGGGATGGAAGGGAAAGCGGGCGCATCAGGACTCGTACATCGACTTATGGTATAAGGAAGGATATCATGTGTGGCACGAAGGCTATGGTCCTGCTGGTGCGACAAACTTTTACGAGCGCTACCCTGAAGATGTAGCCTTAATGAAAGAGATTGGGCTGACACATTACAGGACATCGATCAACTGGTCGAGGTTTCTCATAGATTACGAGAATGGGATAGTGGATGAGGCATATGCTCGTTACATTGATGATCTGATCAATGAATTAATCGCAGCAGGTGTAGAACCAATGTTTTGCTTAGAGCACTATGAACTTCCTGCCGTTTTGTTTGAGAAGTACGGCGGATGGTCATCAAAGCATGTTGTCGAGCTGTTTGTACTTTATGCAGAAAAGGTGTTTGAGCGCTACGGAGACCGGGTCAAGCATTGGTTTAGTTTTAATGAACCGATTGTTGTTCAGACACGTGTTTATCTAGATGCGATCCGATATCCGTTTGAGCAAAATACGAAGAAATGGATGCAGTGGAACTATCATAAAGCTCTGGCAACAGCAAAAGTGGTGAAGCTGTTTCAGGAGATGGGGTTGAAGGAATCGGCAGGAGCCAAAATCGGCGTGATTCTCAATCCAGAAGTGACGTATGCAAGATCGTCTGCCCCGCATGACCAAGAAGCGGCACGTATGTATGACTTGTTTTTTAATCGAGTGTTCTTAGATCCTTCCATCAAAGGGGAGTATCCAGAGGAACTGATCGATGTGTTGAAAAAGCATGATATTCTTTTCGATTCCACAGAGGAAGAGCTTCAGATCATCAAGAATCATACGGTGGATGTCGTTGGGCTTAACTTGTACTATCCGCATCGTGTCAAGGCACCGAGTAAGGCTTGGAACGAAGGAACACCTTTTCATCCATCCTATTATTACGATATGTTTGAGCTTCCAGGGAGAAAAATGAATCCTTTCAGAGGCTGGGAAATCTACCCGAAGATTGTCTATGATATGGGGATGAGAATAAAAGAAGAATACGGAAATATTGAGTGGTTTGTGGCAGAAAATGGCATGGGTGTCGAAAAGGAAGAACGGTTTAAAACAGAAGACGGTATCATTGATGATCAGTATCGCATTTCATTTATCAGCCAGCATTTGAAGCGGGCACTTCAAGCGAAAGCAGAAGGATCAAATTGCACAGGCTATATGCTTTGGGCATTTACAGACAATGTCTCACCGATGAATGCCTTTAAAAACCGCTACGGATTAGTCGAAATCCAGCTGGAGAATGAACGAAATCGTCAGCTGAAAGCATCTGCGTATTGGTACCAGACATTAATCAAAACAAGGGAACTGCAGGTTGAAACAGAAGTCATTTATCAATAGGAGTGATGGGATATGAAACGAATCATTCTCGCTTGTGCAGCAGGAATGTCAACGTCCATTGTGGTGTCCAAAATGAAGGCTGCCGCAGAAGCTAAAGGGCTGGATTACTATATTTATGCTATACCTGAAGGAGCCATTGCGGATGAACTAGAAGAGCATGGAGAGGATGTACTGGCGATTTTACTTGGACCGCAAGTTAGTTTTATGAAAAAAGCAGCAGAAAAAACAGCGGCACCTTATCGAATCCCTGTCGATGTCGTCAATGTGAGATTATACGGAACAGCAAACGGAGAAAAAATTCTAGAGCATGCACTGAAACTAGCAAATGAATCTTAAGTAATTGGAGGAGAAGCAGATGACGGTATTAGAGGAAATGCAGGGAGCAGCCTTTCAAATCATTGCCCATGCAGGCGAGGCAAGAAGTCATTATGTAGAAGCGATTCGTCTAGCAAGAGCTGATGATTTTGAAAAAGCGCAGCAGTTGATCGAAAAAGGGGAGGAAGCGTTTCGAAGCATCCACAACCTGCATCTGTCGCTGATTCAAAAAGAGGCGGCAGGTGAACAGCTTCCGTTTTCTTTACTGCTGATACATGCAGAAGATCAAATGCTCACAACAGAGACCATCCATCTGCTCGCCATCGAAATGATCGAAATGTGTAAAAAAATGAATACCCTGTCAAAATAGTTGTCAATGAATAACCAATTTCTGTTATAATCATTCGGTAGATAAAGAGAAAGCAGGATTGGTGAATGAAAAAAACATGTATGCTGATGACGATTGGTCTTATACTGCTGCTCATTTCGGGCTGTATGGGAATAAAGGAGCAGGCGGAAGGAAGCCAGCAAGTCGTCAAAGAGGAAAAGGGTTTATTACAAACAAAAGAGATACAGCAGAAAAAAGAAACGGCAGTGATAGAGACAAAAACCTGGATGAAGCAAAAGGAGCCGGTCGAGCTTCCGATTTTGATGTATCATAGTATCTCAAGCGGCAACTCGTTACGTGTGCCTAAGAGCGAATTTGCATCTCATATGAAATGGCTGAAGGACAATGACTATGTCACGCTGTCGCCAGAAGAGGCGTACCGCGTTTTCACAACAAATTCGATGCCAAGTAAGAAGAGTGTCCTCATTACATTTGATGATGGATATACGGATAACTATACAAAGGCATTTCCAATTTTAAAGCAGTATGGAATGAAAGCAACGATTTTCATGATTGAGCAATCCATTGGCCGTCCAAATCACTTAACGGATGAGCAAATGGATGAGATGATGGCACATGGGATATCGATTGAGAGTCATACGATTCATCATTTAGAGCTCAACCGATTATCAAAGCAGCAGCAGGAAGAGGAATTAAAAGGATCAAAGGCATTCTTCGATCAGCGATTTTCTCAGCGTACGAGAATGGTCAGCTATCCTGTCGGGCGCTATAATGAAGAGACGTTGAAGCTGGCGAAGGAAGCTGGATATCAAATGGCTGTCACCACTGAACCAGGACATGCGAAGAAGGAACAAGGCATGATGTCCTTGCACCGCGTCCGCATTTCACCGGGACTTTCACCAGAAAGCTTTGGCAGGCTGGTCGAAGGGAAGTAACGATCAATGTTTCACATGAAACATTTTACGACAAGTTTCGCCAAAATGAATCACCGCCCATACACCTTGACATGATATGTCTTGGTTTCAACTGTTATTATAAGAGAGACTTAGATGGACAGAACTTTCATGACCAGGGGAGTTCTGTTTTTTAAAATTGTCATTCAAACCCTACATCGTAAGAAACACCTCAATGAAAGACTCAAAGTATCAAGCCCGCCAATGAAGTAACAATCAAATATTGCTCAGCATCGCAAAAACTTAAGAAACCCTACATAGAAAAACCAATTGAGAAAAGAAAGGGAGAGGGGAATATGTCAAACTTTTTTGGAATCGACCATGTTCAACTAGCTGCTCCAAAAGGCAGTGAAGAGAAAGCTCGTTTGTTTTTTGGCGAAATTTTAGGGATGAAAGAAATACCTAAGCCTAGTAATCTAGCTAAACGCGGAGGTGTCTGGTTCCAATGCGGTCATCATCAGCTTCACATTGGCATTCAGGAACATTTTCAAGCTGCAAAGAAAGCTCATCCAGCTTTTCTTGTAAAGAGCCTATCGGAATTAAAAGAGGTATTATTGAAGCATCATATTCGTATAAGTGAAGATGAGCCATTGGAGGGAGCCAATCGGTTTTATGTAGAAGATCCTTTTGGGAATCGAATTGAGTTTTTAGAGAGAAGAGACTAGAAGACAACAAGAAGGCTGTCGAGATTTTCTCGACAGCCTTCTTGTTATTGATAAACGGGATAGCCCGTCATTTTGATATCTTTTCCAAGTGGTTCCACGGTGAGTTGATCCAGTTCAATGGCATCACTCATGAGGCGTATGCCTTCGCCTCCGAAAAAGGAAGGGGAAAGTCGTCCGCCAATGAGCTTAGGCGCCATATAGATGACCAATTTATCTACAAGCTGCTGTTCTAAGAACGAGGCGTTAATCTGGCCGCCGCCTTCAATCATGAGAGAGGAGATATTTTTTTCTCCCAGCACTTGAAGCACTTCCTGCAGGGGCACCCGCGTGTCGCTGTCAGTCATGAAGACACGGACGCCAGCTGCTTCTAAGGCCGCTCGTTTTTCCTCATCGGCTTGCTTTGTTGTAAAAATCCATGTAGGTGCCATCTGATCGGTGACGATCTTTGCTGTCAGTGGTGTTGACAGCTTTGAGTCTAAGACAATTCGAATCGGATTGTTTCCATTTGGAATCCGCGCAGTTAATGAAGGGTCATCGTGAATGACGGTTTGAGCACCGACCAAAATGGCATCATTGATACTGCGGATATGGTGAGCATCATAACGGGATGTCTCAGATGTAATCCACTTGCTGTCAGACGTGGCAGAGGCGATTTTTCCATCTAAGGTAATGCCTGCTTTGAGCGTCACGAAAGGTGTTTTTTTCGTAATAAAGTGGTTAAACACTTCATTCATCAGAATGGATTCCTGTTCAAGTACGCCCGTGATGACTTGGATACCCGCGTCTTGTAAAATGGCAATCCCGCGGCCAGCGACAAGCGGGTTTGGATCAAGTGCCGCCACGACAACGGTTTCGACGCCGGCTTTTACAAGTGCTTTCGCACAAGGGCCTGTACGTCCATGATGGGAGCAAGGCTCAAGGGTCACATAAATCGTGGCTCCTTTTGCCTTGTCCCCGGCCATGTTAAGTGCATGAATTTCAGCATGCGGTTCACCGGCTTTCATATGAGCGCCGACTCCTACAATTTCATTCTCTCGCACAATCACAGCCCCGACGAGCGGATTCGGAGATGTCTGACCTTTCATTGCCCGTGCATTATCAAGGGCTAGCTTCATATATCGCTCATGATGTGGCAATCGTACGCACCTCTTGCTCCGCCTTCATGTGACCTGAGCGGTTGATTTTAGTCTGCAAGTATTTTTCGTTAAATTCAGAGACATCTCCCCAAAGCGGAATGCGTCCAGAAAGTGATAAACCTGCATGGCTGATCGCATCTGTCTTTTTCGGGTTATTGGTAATGAGTCTGACCGGCTTTGTACGAAGTGTTTGAAGAACGGCAATGGCTTCTTCGTATTGACGTGTGTCATCTTCAAAACCAAGTGCTTCGTTCGCTTCTACTGTATCGTAGCCGTTTTCTTGAAGAATATAAGCCATGGCTTTACTGAAAAGACCAATGCCGCGGCCTTCATGATTGGCTAAGTAAAACAGGGCTCCCGCTCCATTGTCCTCAATCATTCGCATAGACTGCTTCAATTGGAATCCGCAGTCGCAGCGCTTGCTTCCGAAAATATCGCCAGTGTGGCAAATGGAATGCATGCGGATAAGAGCTTCGTCAGCGTGCTCAAAATCCCCATATACAAGAACGCTTGACTGCTGATGATCAGCAAGCTGGCGGGACGAGAGGCTTTCAATTAAAGCTTCATCCGACAATGGCTCTTTTCCATCATCTTTTAACCATGAATACCAGTTAAACATGACGGTTCTGCCGTCTAAATTCACTGGCAGTTTAATGGGTCCAGTGATATATATATACCCGTCTTCTTGCTGTACTCGTTTGATTTTATCTTTTAATATGGCTGTTTTAAGCTCTGTGTGTTTGTCCATATTCTGCACCTTCTTTTTAGTCTGTTTCTTCAATCTGTAAACGAACGAGAACGCCAAATGGATCAACAAATTCGCTGCTTTTTCCTGTCGTGTTGACTTGAGTGCCTGCTTTTGTCAGGCGTTCGATGACGGATTGTCTGTCTGCTTCTTCTGGGAAAACCAGTGTATAGCTTCTAATTCCTGAGAAACGTGGATCAATGGCGCCTTTTCGTCCTCGTCCCCATGCATTAAAGGCAAGGTGGTGGTGGTACACACCAGCGGCGATAAATAGGCTTGCTGGTGGAGCCATTCGGATATGAAAACCGAGCGTATGGACATAAAAGGAATCTGCTTCTTCTGGGTTGAGATGGAAATGCAAGTGTCCCATCACTGTGCCCGCAGGGAGTCCTTCCCATGTGGTATCAGCGGCTTCCTGCAGGAGTCCATCTCCATCAAGCGGTGCATTTCCGCCACCTTTCAGTTCTCCATGCTCACCTACCCAAATGTTCTGAGGACGGTCAGCATAAATTTCTACGCCAATGCCGTCAGGATCACTTAAATAAATGGCTTCACTGAAAAAGTGATCGCTTGCTCCAATTAAAGGATAGCCTTTTTTGATCACATGTGCCAGCCATGTGCCCAGGTTTTTTCTGGTAGGTAATAAAACAGCAAAATGATAAAGCCCTGGCTCATGATCAGGCTTTTCTTTGAGCTGTGCATCTTCTTTTAACAAAAGAATCGGTTCCTTTGCATTGCTGCCAAGTGTCACCGTGGAATCGGTCTTTTCTAATATAGTAAATCCTAAAATGTCTGTATAAAAAGATAAAGAACGATCAAAGCTGGACACATGTAATTCTGTCACACCCAACCTTAGCTGCTCAATTGTCTTCAAGCTCGGTCATCTCCTTCATGATATATGCATCGGCATGTTCAAATGTTTTTGAAAATCTATAAAAAATGAATACCTTGTTACTTTTAGTAACTAAACTATATAATAGTTAGTGACTTATTTCAAGTAATTAATTATGTTATAATGAAAAAAAGAGAAAAAATCAGGAGGGAGTAAGATATGGCTCAAGTAGATGGCTGCCCAATTACAGATGCCATGGAGATTCTAGGCAAGAAGTGGGTCATTCTCATCATCAATCAGCTTCTGACAGGGCCTAAGCGTTTTTGTCAGCTTGAAAATGAAATGAACATCAGCGGAAGATTACTATCAGAAAGGCTGAAGGATTTAGAAGCTGAGGGACTTGTTGAGAAAAAAGTATATCCCGACATTCCAGTGCGGATTGAATACGAATTAACGGTGCAAGGGAAGAAAATTGAACCGATTATTCGTGAAATGTATGCTTGGTCTTTAGAGCGTAAAAACAGCAAAATGGAGGAACATGTTCCTTCTTAATCCATTTCGATCAGTGTGTCTGATCGAAATTTTTTTGTGTGATTTTCCAGAAAACTAAGACAATAGTATGAAAAATGATATTGACAATTATTTCACCCATTATATAATATCAAGGAGAAGAGGGTTCTTTTCCCTGTAATGGAATGGAGGTTATGCCATGGTATTATGAATGGGACAGATTGCCTAAAACTCTTATCAATCCATCATTTAGAAGCAGACATCTTTGACTTTAGGAAGCAAAGATTTATTTTTTCAACTCAATTGATAATGATTATCATAATCATCTATAAGTGTGTTCCAGCACTTATGAAGGTTATTTTTTTTATTGTCTATTGAGAATAATTATCAATATCATTTAGGAGGGCTCACATGAAAGTCATTCGTTCAACATCACCCGTATTATTATTCCTTAGTTTTGTTTTATTATTTGCTCTAGCTCCTGTTAGCTCAGCCTCAGCAGCTGGCTTAGCAGATGGTCAATATTCAGCGCAATATGTGGTTTGGAAGGCTGATAGCGATTCGACTTCAACAGCGAATACGTATTTTGAAAAACCAGCCAAGCTTGTCGTCAAGGATGGAAAAATCAAAGCACAAGTCACGTTAACGAATAGCTCTTGGATCACAAGCTTTAAGACGCTCGATCAAGGTGTTTACAAAGATGCGAAGGTGATTAGTACAAATACAGCTGCGAATAAGAGGACAGTAGAATTCAATGTGAACAGCCTGACTGAGGTCGTACCAGCAAAAGTGAGTGTGACTGTACCGGCTATCGGATATACAGGCAATTACGACATTCGTCTCAAGTTTGATGCGGCATCTGTTCAATAGAAAGGGAGGAAATTCGCTTGATGAAAATAAGAATGAGGCTGTCAGTCTTCATGGCGGTTTTTTTACTGGCACTTATGCTGCCTTTTTCAAACGCACAGGCTGCCGCATTAAAGGATGGTACATACTCCGTCAATTATACAGTGCTGAAAGCTGAAGGAAATGCGGTCTCAATGGCAAATGATTACTGGCTGAAACCAGCAAAAGTGATAGTGAAAAATGGGAACCTGACAGTGCAAATGACGATTAAAAATAGCAGCTGGGTAACGGAATTTAAAGTACCAGGAAATGGCGGCTATGTCGATACAACCGTTCTCTCAACAAATAAAAAAGCCAATACAAGGCTCGTTCAGTTCCAGGCTCAAAGCTTGTCTAAACCAATCACGTCAAAAATTCATGTCACTGTGAAATCTGCTGATTATGATCATGATTACACCATTCAGCTGAAATTTGATGAAAGCAGCATCAAGTCACTTTCGTCTAACAGTGCAAATCAATCAGCGGGTGCAGCAGAAAGTCAGCATCCATCAAAAGAATCAACGAACAAAGCTGATTCATCCACAACGAAACAAGAAGAAAATCCTCAAACTGGTGATACAAGCCAAACAGGGTGGCTCCTTGTGCTTGTCTTATGTTCAGGCGGGTTTTTAGCAAGAAAGTGGATCATCAAGCATTAACGGAAGGAAGTGTCACCATTTGAAACGTCTTTTTCATCTAAAGGCAGCCATTCTGCTCGTTTTATTCAGTTTGTTGACTGCGTTTCAGATTCCTCAAGGAACAGCTCAAGCGGCATCATTCGTTGATGGTGAATACACAGTCGGATTCACCATTTTAAAAAATGGCAGCACAGAAGCGTCCATGATGGATACCTATACAGAAAAGCCAGCTAAGCTGATTGTGGAAAATGGCAAGAAAACAGCCTATGTCACACTGAAGCAAAGCAAAGAAATAACAGATTTCAAGGTCGAACAAAATGGTGCTCTCGTTACCACTGAAACGGTCAGTGAGGACGAAACAGCCAATACACGTGTGATCAAATTTAATGTCGACGACTTATCAGCGAAATTAAACGGCTGGGTGAAAATTTACTGGGATTTAGGCGGCTTTATTTATGACGAAGCATATGACGTACAGCTTGCATTTGATCAAAGCAGCCTAACACTCGTTACGCCTGCAAAACCAGACGATAATGAAACAAAGCCAGATGATAACGAAACAAAACCAGATGACCAAAACGGTACAAAGCCAGACGATAACGAAACAAAGCCAGATGACCAAAACAGTACAAAGCCAGATGGTAACGAAACAAAACCAGATGACCAAAACGGTACAAAACCAGACGATCAATCGACAACACCAGGCAATAACAATGGCACAAAACCAGATGATTCTGCGCAAAATCAATTAAAAGATGGCGTATATCGTATTAATTACAGTGTGCTAAAAGGGGATACGGATGAGGCATCTCGAATGAGTGATTACTTCTCACACCCTGCATCCTTAACTGTCAAAAATGGAAAGCAAACCATTTCCTTTACGGTGAAGGACCATAAGTCTGTCGCTTCTTTAAAAACAGAGAAAAACGGTTCTTATCAAGAAGCCAAAACAGTCAGCAAGGATGAAGCAAAGAATACAAGAGTGGTTTCATTTGATGTAGATGATTTGAAAAACGAGGTCAAAGGAAAAGTACACATTGTAGTAGCAGCCGCTAACTATGACCAAACCTACGATATTCGTTTTCAATTTGATTCAAAGAGTATCGCTCCAGTGAAGGACGGGCAGGTGGTAGAGGAAGAAAAACCAGCTGCACCAGAAACACCAAAACCAAACACACCAACAACAGAAACAAATAACGGCGGAGCAAATCAAGAGACGGCTCAGCTAAAAGATGGTGTATACAAGCTTCCTTTCTCAATGAAGAAAGCAGATAAGGATGAGCTTTCTCGCATGAACGATTACGTTGTGAGTCCTGCGACACTGGTTGTAAAAAATGGCCGCCATTTCGTTTCATATACAGTGAAGAACAGCTCAGCCATCACGTCATTCCAAGTAGGAACAGGCGGAAAGTTTGAAGAGACACTTGTCGCGAAAACAGATCAAAAAGCAGATACACGTGTCATTCAATATGAAGCAAAAAGTTTAAGTGGAGCTCAGGCTGCACGCGTAAAGATTGATATTCCAGCTGCAAACTACCATGAGCAGTACGATGTCAAACTTGTCTATAATACAAAAGGAATCGCTCCTGGTGAGGGAAGCGGAATTTCAACAGTCATTGGAGACGATGAGAGCATCGGCTTTGTCAAAAATCCAAATGATCACGATTCTCAAACAAATCAACTTGAGAATGCAGCACCTGAGGAAACGGGTGCGGAGCAGATGACATTTACGCCATCAGATGATCAAACCAAATCTGAGTCTGGACAGCTGAATCCGAAAACGGGAGATACCTCTCTTCTTTGGGTGTATATTCTTTTATTCGGCGCTTCGTTATTCGTACTCGTTAGAAAATATCAAACACGGACAAGATAGTTCGTTTTATTTTAAGTGAGATGCGCCTTTTACCTCGGCGCATCCACTCTCTTTTTTCGAAAGGGGGCTTCTGTTTTTGAAGTATCGAATATTATGTACCTTGATCGCTGCCTTCACCTTCAGTGTGTGCATGATCTTATCGGGCTGCTCACAGTCAGCTGAAAGCTCAGCAAAAGGCAAAAAAAGTGCTGAATCAAGTGAGCGCATTGTGGCAACGACTGTAGCTGCTGCGGAGATCATGGATGCTTTAGAGGTGGATCTTGTCGGGGTGCCAACAAGTCAAAAATCCTTGCCAGCTCGTTACAAAGGACTGCCGGAAGTCGGCAACCCAATGAGCCCGGACATGGAAATCATCCAATCACTTCAACCGACAGATGTCCTGTCTGTCACAACCCTTCAATATGATTTAGAGACACCCTTTCAGCAAGCAGGTGTCCCTGCTACATACTTAAATCTTGAGAGCATGTCCAACATGGAGAAGGCCATCACGAAGCTTGGAGATCAGTATGACAGAAAGAAGCAGGCTGAACGCATTGTGTCTGAGTTTGAGCAAAAAAAGAAAGACATTCAAGAGAGGACGAAAGGAAAACGCAAGCCGTCCGTTCTGATTTTGCTTGGTGTGCCAGGCAGTTATTTGGTGGCGACAGAGAATTCATATATTGGTGATCTTGTGCGTATCGCAGGAGGAAAGAACATTGTGGAAGGCGAGAAAATGGAGTATTTGGCATCCAATACGGAATATTTACAAAAAGCCAATCCAGATATCATTCTCCGGGCCGCACATGGGATGCCAGACGAAGTCGTCCAAATGTTTGATGAAGAATTCAAAACAAATGACATCTGGAAACATTTCAATGCGGTCAAACAAGACCGGGTGTATGACCTCGAAGAAAGCTTATTCGGGACAACAGGCAATTTAAAGGCAGCAGAAGCATTAGATGAATTGACTCGTATGTTGTATCCGTCATAAGCGGCGAATCTTAATGATAAAAGGACGTTCAAGATGAAAAAAACAGGGATTTTATTTCTGATAGTCAGTCTCTTACTGGTCTGCGTGTTTATTTATTCAGCCATTACTGGGAGCATTCATGTCACCCCAATTGAATTATTAGAAGGGCTCATCACCGGTCAACATGCACAGGTAGAAATCATTAAAGATTTGAGAATTCCCCGCATGCTTATCGCGATGTTTACAGGGGCCGCCTTATCTGTCTCCGGTGTACTGCTGCAGTCGGTCATGAGGAATCCGTTAGCTGATGCCGGCGTCATTGGCATTTCATCAGGAGCCAGCTTCTTTTCATTAATGGCGATTACAGCGCTTCCTCAATTTTATTTCTACTCTCCTTTATTTTCGGTATTAGGCGGAGCTATTGCATGTTTCCTCGTGTATGTTCTGTCTTGGAAGGGTGGTTTAAGCCCGATCCGCATGATCTTGGTTGGGATCGCCATCAATGCCATGTTTACTGGAATGGCTGAAGCATTTGTGACCATTTGCAGCTATTTCAATATCACGATTAATCAGTCGGGACAGTCGAATCTCACGATGAAAACGTGGGGAGATGTCCGTTTAATCGGTGTCTATGGTGTCGCCGGCCTTGTCGTTGCACTCTTCTTCAGCAGGTGGTGCAACCTCCTGGCTCTTCAGGACAAGACAGCGAAAAATTTAGGATTGCGTGTGACCAGAATGCGCCTTTTGATTTCCATCACAGCCGTTTTACTTGCGGCGGTGACAGCTGCAGTAGCGGGCGTGATCGCCTTTGTCGGCTTGCTCATTCCGCACATTTCAAGAAGGCTTGTCGGCTCGGATCATCGGGTACTGATTCCATTTTCTGCGTTAAGCGGGGCTTTGCTTATTTTGACGGCTGATACGCTTGGCAGGACGCTTGTGGCGCCAAATGAGATTCCTGCTTCTACGATCATGGCCGTGATTGGCGGGCCGTTTCTAATCTTTTTATTAAGAAGGGGGGACCGTCTCCATGGACATTCGTGAGGTGTCATTCTCATATGACCAGCAGAAGGACATCGTTCAATCAGTCACAACAAAGATTGAAAAGGGGAAAATCACAACCATTATCGGTCCAAATGGCTCGGGAAAATCGACGCTGCTTTCCTTAATGGCGAATAATCATTGTCCAAATAAAGGGCAAATTCACTTAGACGGGCAAACGCTGAATACATTCAAGCCAAAGGAGCTGGCAAAAAAGCTCGCTGTCGTCCATCAGCAAAATGAAGCGCCGCTTGATTTAACGATCGAACGGGTCGTGGCATTCGGCAGAACGCCGTACCAGACGATGCGCGGAGGAGACAAGGAAGAGGATGAGAGAGCGATAGAGTGGGCGCTGTCCAGTACAAAGCTAACGGACAAACGAAAGGTGCCGCTCGCCTCACTGTCAGGTGGAGAGCGGCAGCGTGTATGGATTGCGATGGCACTTGCGCAAAAAACACCGATCCTTTTCTTAGATGAACCGACAACTTATTTGGATATTTACTATCAATTTGACATTCTTGAGCTGATCCGTGAACTGAATGCCGAGCATGGATTAACGATTGTCATGGTGCTGCACGACATGAATCAGGCTGTCCGCTACAGCGATATCATCATAGCGATGAAGGATGGACAGGTTATCAGTGAGGGACAGCCAAACGATGTGTTAACAGAGGAAAACGTGCGTCACATTTATGATGTGTCCGTCACGATTAGACAGGATGCAGAAACAGGGATGTACATCGTGCCTGTTGGTATATAAGCTGGGCAAAAAGCAGGTGAGACAGTGTGAAACGAGGAAAACGGCTTTGGCAGCGGATGCTGACGATCGTTTGTTTAGGCGTATTGATTTATAGCGGGACAGCTATCGGCTTCGAACTTTTCGGTTATTATCAAAATCGCCAGGTGCTTGCAAAGGCCCAGACGATGTATGGACATGAAGAAATGAATGAAAAACGGGAGACGGGAAAGATCCGTTCGTCATTTGATGAGCTGCGGAAGGTGAATGAGGACATTGTCGGCTGGATCAATATGGAGGATACGATGATTCAGTATCCGATCGTTCAATCTCACGATAATGCGTTCTACTTAACTCGTAATTATTTAAAAAACGACACCCGGGCAGGCAGTATCTTTATGGATTATCGTAATGACGTCCTGCATGAAAGCCCCAATACAGTGGTGTACGGCCATCGGATGAGGGATGGATCCATGTTTGCTGGACTAACAAACTATCTAAAAAAAGATTTCTTCCAAGAGCACCGGACATTTCAGTACGATACGCTGTATCAAAGCTATGAAGCGGAGATTTTTGCTGTGTATGAAACGACGGTTGACTTCGACTATATTCAAACCGATTTTCAAGATCTTGGCGAATATGCGCACTACTTGCAAGCTGTGCGGAAGAAATCAATCTATCAAACGAAGACAGACGTGTCCACAGATGACCTCATCCTCACCTTATCGACCTGTGATCATGTGCTTGCACCTAAAAGCGGGCGTCTCGTGGTACAGGCAAAGCTAAAGAAAGTTTACTAGAAAAGGAGAGACAGACGGTTGAAATTTTCACATGTGATCTTGGCGGGACTCGTCTTGATGCTTCTCCTCGGCGGATGCAGTCAGGCAGCACCTGTAGAGAAAGGAAGCGGGCAAGGAGCGCTGAAAATAAAGGATTTTACCGGAAGAACGCTGTCGTTTGATGAATCCCCTCAGCGTATTGTCGCCTTGTCGACCGGGGACATGAGTATTCTGTATGCTTTAGGCGGTAAGGCGGTCGGCCGGCCAACTGCTGAGTTACCAGACAGCTTACAAAAGGCAAAGTCCGTACAAACGATTGGCACAACGCATCAATTTGATGTAGAGCTGATTACAAGCTTAAAGCCTGATGTGGTGCTTGGAAATGAACAGTTAAACAGCAAGGACATCTCTACAATAGAAGGAATTGATTCACAGCTTCTTTTGACAAGTGCCAATTCAGTGAAGGACATCCAGCGCCAAATCTCATTATTTGGGGAGTTGCTCGGAAAGCAGCAAAAGGCTAAAGCACTCAATGATCAAATTGATGAGCGAAAAAAGCAGATCAAGCAGCCTAAGAAAAAAGTGAAAACACTCGTTGTGTACGGTGCACCTGGCACATATATGGCGGCACTTCCTCAATCCTTAAGCGGAGATTTGCTGCACATCGCCGGGGGCGCAAACATTGCTGAGAATGAACCGGCACTCGAAAAATTTCCTCAATACGCCCAAATTAATGCAGAAAAGGTGATCGAAGCCGATCCCGATCTCATTCTGCTCATGACACACAGCAATCCTGACGATGTGAAAGCGGGCTTTATGAGTGAAATGAAACAGAATGCAGCATGGCACGACGTATCAGCTGTCAAGAATGGCCGCGTGGAGATTCTGCCTAGTGATTTATTCGGGACGAACCCAGGCGCAGACGTCATCAAGGCGATTGATGAACTAGAGAAGAGATTGAAGCGATTGTCATCATGAAGGTGAATGCAGAGTTAGATTTTCAAAAAAGACAGTCGAGACGAAGATGGCTGATACCGGGACTGCTTTTCTCGCTAGGTGTGGGCATATGTCTAGGGCTTGCATTAGGTTCTGTTCAATTATCGCTGCCAGATTTGATCGCTGGTTTGACGGGATCAGGCCAGCCAGTCCATGAAAAAATCGTCATGGATTTACGTCTGCCTCGCGTTCTCATAGGTTTCATCGTCGGAGCCTGTCTTGCAGCATCAGGGGCCATTTTACAAGGAGTCGTCCGAAATCCACTCGCTGACCCCGGGATCATCGGTGTGACTGCTGGCGGTGGGTTAGCAGCTGTACTCAGCATGATTGTGTTTCCTCAATTCACATATCTGCTTCCAGCGGCTGCCTTCCTTGGCGCTTTATTAGCGGCACTTGTTGTGTATATTTTGTCTTTTGATCAAGGGGTTTCACCGCTGAAATTGATTCTGGCGGGTGTGGCAGTCAATGCCCTGCTTGGTGCGGTCATGAATGGGCTGATGGTGCTTTATAGTGAGCGTGTGCAGGCTGTTCTGCCTTTTTTATCAGGAGGATTAAATGGACGGAGCTGGCATCACCTGAGCTTTGTGTCACCCTATGCGCTTGCTGGATTGTGTCTTTGTTTTTTTGCGATCAAGCCGGCAAATCTTCTATTGCTAGGTGATGAGTCAGCGCAGCTGCTAGGCCTTAGAGTCGAGCGAACCCGATTTTTCTTAATTGCACTGGCGGCGCTTTTGGCGGGTGCAGCTGTAAGCGTGAGCGGTTTAATTGGATTTGTCGGTCTTGTCGTCCCTCATTTTATCCGCCTTTTAATTGGAGATGACTACCGTTACCTGCTGCCGATCTCAATGCTTGGCGGCGGCGTACTTGTGGTCTTTGCTGATACAGCAGCACGGGTATGGTTTACACCGGTTGAACTGCCTGTTGGTATTCTGCTTGCTTGTATTGGTGCACCTTTCTTCCTCTATTTATTAAAAAAGAAAGGGAGGGGTTAAGTTGGATGTGATTGCGATGGATGACGTGAGCCTCAGTCAAGGAGGCTTTCGATTGTCGTCTATTTCAGCAGCTGTGCCTAAAGGAAGTGTAACAGGAATTATTGGACCGAATGGGTCAGGGAAGTCGACGTTTATTAAAGCGGCCGCACGACTTACGTCGATTGAAAGCGGCATGATTTATATTCACGATATACCGCAAAAAGAAATGACAGCACAGGAGATTGCACAAGAAATCGCCGTTCTGATGCAGACGAGAACGGCCATCCCATCGATGACAGTACGTGAGCTGGTCGCACTTGGACGAAGTCCGCATCGTTCGATCTGGAAAAAGAGCTCGAAGACAGATCAGGAAGCGATAGAGTGGGCGCTTGATGTGACAAATAGCCGCGTGAATGAAAACAGGATGCTGCATACATTGTCAGGCGGAGAGAGGCAGAAAGCGTATATTGCCATGGCACTGGCTCAGAAGACAGAGACGATTATTCTGGATGAGCCTACCACTTACTTAGATATTGCGCATCAGCTTGATTTACTAGAGCTGCTCAAACAGCTGAATGAAACGCATGGGATCACCATTTTAATGGTTCTTCATGACCTGCAGCAGGCAGCAAAATATTGTGACCGCCTGATTGCAATGAAGCGTGGTCAGGTTTACCAAATAGGGACACCAAAGGAAGTATTAACAGAAAACTTTTTCAAAGAGGTCTTTGGGATTCAGGCAGAGGTTCACCTAGATGGAGAGCATCCGCTCATTATCCCAATCGCTTCGATCCAACAACAAAAGGGAGATGAATCAAACATGATCATTGTAAACAACCAGGTTAGAGTAGAAAAAGGCAGTGCAGACCACCTCGTCAAGCGTTTTAACAAGCAGGGACAAGTAGAATTCATGGAAGGATTTTTAGGCATGGAAGTCTGGGTCACACAGCAGACAACCGATTACGATGAAGTGACTATTCATACCCGCTGGAATCGAAAAGAAGACTTTGTGAACTGGACAAAATCTCAGGCATTTGGAGATGCACACGCTCATGGAAAAGCGAAACCTGAAGGCCTATTAAAAAACAAAATTACGTACTATGAAGTACAAGTGACAAGACCTGCTTTACAGAAAAAAGCTTAAAATAGAAACACAGCGCTGCGGCCCACATGCAGCGCTCTTTTTTTGCATTTTTTTATTTTCCGTCACATATTGTTGACAAAGTATTCAAATAACTGACACAATACCAACCAATTTTTAGGTAAAATTTACTTTATTTTTGAAGCGTATGGGTGTAAAGTACAGGTATAAATAACTAACCGAATGAAAATCAAGAGTAAAATTTCACCGAGTGAACCATTTCAAATGGACTTTTATTTGTGAAACATTGAACAAATAGTGAACATTTTGTGAAATGGTGAGCATGAATCGTTCGGCATGTAAAAGTAAGGGAGGATGTAAGGCTGTGAGTGAGCTGTTTTTAGCAAGATTTCAATTTGCTTCAACGACATTATTTCATTTTATTTTTGTTCCTATGTCAATAGGTTTGGTGTTTATCGTCGCATTGATGCAGACCCTTTATGTCGTCAAGAAAAAAGACATCTATAAAAAGATGGCGAAGTTTTGGGGTCACCTGTTCTTACTTAACTTTGCAGTAGGTGTGGTAACAGGGATTCTGCAGGAATTCCAGTTTGGGATGAACTGGTCAGATTATTCAAGGTTTGTCGGTGATGTCTTTGGTGCACCGCTTGCCATTGAAGCACTTTTGGCCTTTTTCCTTGAATCTACATTTATTGGACTTTGGATATTCGGCTGGGATCGTCTGCCGAAGAAGATTCATTTATTGTGCATTTGGCTTGTTTCCCTTGGTACGATCTTTTCGGCGTTTTGGATTTTACTCGCTAACTCATTTATGCAGGAGCCAGTTGGATTTGCCATTAAAAATGGCCGTGCAGAAATGAATGATTTTGGCGCTCTTGTGACGAACCCGCAGCTTTGGGTTGAGTTCCCGCACGTTCTGTTTGGTGCGCTGGCAACAGGAGCTTTCTTTATTGCAGGAGTTAGTGCCTATAAAATGATCAAAAAACAAGAAATCGCCTTTTTCAAAAAATCATTCCAGATTGCGATGGTCCTCGCTTTAATTTCTGGCTTAGGTGTAGCGTTTTCTGGACATGATCAAGCGAAGCACTTAATGAAATCACAGCCAATGAAGATGGCAGCAAGTGAAGCCCTTTGGAAGGATAGTGGAGATCCAGCGGCTTGGACATTATTTGCCAACATTGACACAAATAAAAAAGAAAACTCTGCGGAGATCAATATTCCGTTTGCCTTAAGTTATTTGGCTTATCAGAAGTTCAGTGGAGATGTTCCGGGCATGCTGACACTTCAAAAAGAATATGAAGCCAAGTTTGGCCCTGGAGACTACATTCCACCAGTGAAAACAACATTCTGGAGCTTTAGGATCATGGTCGGTGCCGGCATGCTGATGATTTTTGCTAGTATGATTGGCTTGTACTTAAGCTTTAGAAAGAAACTTGAAACAAACAAATGGTATTTACGCTTCATGGTATGGATGATTGCGTTCCCGTTTATTGCGAACTCAGCCGGCTGGATCATGACTGAGATCGGGCGTCAGCCGTGGACCGTCTTTGGTATGATGACGACGGCTCAATCGATTTCACCGAACGTATCGTATGGCATGCTGTTATTCTCAGTCATTAGCTTTACGGCGATGTATCTGATTCTTGCTATTGTGCTCGCCTACTTATTCATTCGAGAAATTAAAAAAGGTGCACATTCTGAAGAGGATACAGATCAAAAGGATGAAACGGACCTGTCTACAGATCCATTTGATGGAGGCGCATATCATGGCATATCTTAACGAGATTTGGTTTATTCTTGTCGCAGTATTGTTTGTTGGATTTTTCTTCTTAGAAGGATTTGATTTTGGTGTCGGGATGTCCATGCAGCTGCTTGGAAAGGACGCGCACGAGCGCCGCATTTTAATCAATACGATTGGTCCTTTCTGGGATGCGAATGAGGTCTGGCTGATTACAGCTGGCGGTGCTATTTTCGCTGCATTTCCTCACTGGTATGCCACGATGTTCAGCGGATACTATATTCCGTTTGCGGTTCTTCTCTTAGCGCTCATTGGGCGCGGAGTCGCCTTTGAATTCCGAGGGAAGGTTGAGAAAGCCTCTTGGATTAAGGCGTGGGACTGGGTGATCTTCTTTGGCAGTCTGCTTCCGCCGTTTTTGCTCGGTGTGTTATTCACGAGTATTTTACGCGGGATGCCAATTGATCAAGACATGAACATGTACGCTGGATTTACGGACTTTGTGAATCTTTATTCTGTGATCGGCGGGTTAGCTGTGACGGTTCTTTGCCTGCTGCATGGCTTGATTTTTGTCACACTTCGTACAGAGGGTGACTTAAGAGATCGTGCAAGAACACTGGGCCAGCGTGTCCTGCTCATTGCCCTCCCTGTTCTTGTTATTTTTGTCGGTGTGTCCATCATTGAAACAGACATTTATACCGTACGCCCGATCATCACCATTCCGTTAACTGTGCTGATTGTGGTTTGTTATATAGCTGCCCTTGTTTTGATGAGAAAAGAACGTGATGGCTGGACATTCTTATTTACAGGAGCAGGCATCATGGTGACGGTGTCCATGCTGTTCACTGCATTGTTCCCGCGCGTCATGATTAGTTCAATCAGCCATTCGTTTGATCTCACAATTCAAAACGCTGCATCTGGATCTTATTCACTGACGGTCATGACGATTGTTGCCGTTTCTTTGCTGCCCTTTGTGCTTGGGTATCAAATTTGGAGCTATTATGTCTTCCGTAAACGTGTAAGCGGTAAGGAGCCAATGACCTACTAATGGATAAACGTTTGCTTCAATTAAAAGGAATGAGAGGGCTTCTTGCCCTCTTAGGTATTGTGTCACTCATCCAAGGAGCAAGTATTATTTTCCAAGCACAGTGGCTGGCACATGCCATTACAACGCTGTTTGACGGGAAAAGCCTCTCGCAGGCAACGCCTTATGTCCTGCTGTTTCTTGCTGCCTTTGTTGTGCGGCACGGTCTCACCTTGATTCGGGAGAAGGTCATGTTTACCTACTCTTCCCGAATTGGAGCAGACGTCAGAAAGCAGCTGCTAGACCAACTCTTTCGATTAGGGCCTGCCTTTGCAAAGAAAAAAGGGACAGGAAAGCTTGTCACATTAGCAATGGAAGGAATTGCTCAATACCGTCAGTATTTACAGCTGTTTTTGCCGAAAATGGTGAACATGGCAGTGATTCCGGCGATGGTCCTTATCTACGTGTGGACATTAGATGAAACATCAGCCGTCATTTTAATTGTGACGCTGCCAATTTTAATTATTTTTATGATTTTGCTAGGCCTTGTTGCTCAGCGTAAAGCGGCCAAACAATGGAGATCGTATGAGAAATTATCCAATCATTTTACTGACTCTCTCCGGGGCCTTGAGACGCTTCGTTACTTAGGTATCAGCAAAAAACACTCCCGTAATATTGCGGAGGTGTCAAAGCGATATCGAAAAGCGACCATGAGTACACTGAAGGTCGCCTTTCTGTCATCGTTTGCCCTCGATTTCTTTTCCATGCTATCAATTGCAACCGTCGCTGTTTTTCTTGGCTTACGTTTAATTGAAGGAGAGCTTCTGTTATTGCCGGCTTTGACGGCGCTTATGCTGGCGCCGGAGTATTTCCTGCCGGTACGTGAAGTGGGAAATGATTATCATGCAACGTTAAATGGAAAAGAAGCGAATGAAGCCATGCAGGTCATTTTAGAAGAAAAAGGCTTCCGCGCCCAGGAGACACAATCTGTGCAGCTGAATAAGTGGGATGAACAATCCGTGCTCACCCTGCAGGATGTTTGTGTCCAGCATGACGAACATGCCCCTTATTCCATTCAGGATGTAGATCTCACTGTCAAAGGGAAGAAAAAAATCGGCATCATTGGTGCCAGTGGTTCAGGGAAATCGACGTTAACCGATGTTCTCGGCGGCTTTGTTGAACCGTCTTCAGGTCAAATTACGCTAAACGGCCAGCCGCTTGTTCATTTACAGATGAACGAATGGCAAAAGGAAGTTGTCTATATGCCGCAGCATCCCTATTTATTTCACATGACATTAAGAGAAAACATTCGTTTTTATGAACCGAATGCTACAGACGAAGAAGTGGAAAGAGCTGTGCATGAGGCTGGCTTATCTCAGCTGGTTACGCAGCTGCCAAATGGACTGGATGAGGTCATTGGAGAACAGGGAAGAGAGCTAAGCGGCGGACAGGCGCAAAGAATTGCGCTTGCTCGAACTGTGCTGGGCCAGCGGTCCATTATGCTGTTAGATGAACCAACGGCGCATCTCGATATTGAAACAGAGTATGAACTGAAGAAAACAATGCTTCCACTGTTTGAACATAAACTTTTGTTCTTAGCGACACACAGACTCCATTGGATGCCGGACATGGATGAAATCATTGTCATGGATCAAGGAACCGTCGCAGAAATGGGGACACATGAATCATTAATGCAAAGAAAAGGCGTTTATTATCAATTGGTACAGGAGCAAATGGGGGCGGTCGCACATGGTCAGTAAAGGCTGGTTTATACCTTATATCAAGGAGAATCAAAAGCTGTTTGCCTTGGTTTTATTTTTAGGAGCCATTGCGGTATTCTCTGCTTCTATGCTGATGTACACGTCTGGATTTCTCATTTCAAAAGCTGCGACAAGACCTGAGAATATACTCATGGTCTACGTCCCAATCGTGGCTGTACGTACCTTTGGTATTTCGCGCTCTGCTGCCCGCTACGCAGAAAGGCTGGCAAGCCATCAGCTCATTTTGACAATGATTGAAAAAATGCGTGTACGCCTCTATGACATGGCTGAACGAAGTGCCAAACAGACAAAGCTGGGGACAGGTGAAATGCTTGGTCTCTTGTCAGATGATGTGGAGAGACTGCAGGACGCCTATTTAAAAACCATCTTTCCTTCCATCGGTGCACTGCTTTTATATGCCGCATCCATTGGAGCACTTGGCCTTTTTTCATGGCCTTTTGCTGGACTGATGCTGCTTTATATGGCACTTCTCGTATTCGTTTTCCCATACGTCACAGTGCTTGTGAACCGGGCAAGACAAATTCAAATGAAAAAAGGCAGAAATGAACTGTACAGCCATTTAACAGATGCAGTCATGGGCGTTAGTGACTGGCTGTTCAGCGGCAGGCAGAAAGATTTTGTGGATGGATATGAGCAGAAAGAAGCACAGCTGTTAGCACTTGAAGCAGCGAAACACCGATTTATCCGCGTGCGTCAATTTTTGGCACAGCTCTTGATTGGAGGAGCTGTCGTGCTTGTTGTGTATTGGAGCGGCTCGGTCGTTCAGTCAGGATCCATGTCACACACACTGATTGCAGCCTTTGTGCTTGTGCTGTTTCCGTTAACAGAAGCCTTTCTTCCGCTGTCAGATGCAGCAGGTGATATTCCCGTCTATCAGCATGCCGTCAGCAGATTACATCATTATGAAAAGCAGTCATATGAAGGAGAAGCTGAGAGCAAGGCAGTGGATCAGTCAACCATTTCTCACGATGAAGCTGTCTGTTTTAATCAAGTGTCCTTTCGGTATGACACGCATCAATATGTCCTTCAAGACCTGTCCTTTTCTCTGAAGCAAGGGGAATCACTCGCGCTTTTAGGAAAAAGCGGTGCAGGCAAATCGACCATTTTAAAATTGTTAGAAGGGGCAGTCGTTCCAAATCAAGGAGCGGTCAGCATTCAAGGGAAATCGGTTCAAAGCCTTCAAGAGAAGGTGTCTGCCTATGTGTCTGTGCTCAATCAACAGCCTTATTTATTCGATACGTCTGTTTTAAACAATATTCGTTTAGGATCTCCAGAGGCGACAGAAGAGCAGGTGAAAGAAGCAGCAAGACAAGTGCAGCTTCATGATTACATTGAGTCTTTGCCAGAAGGTTATCATACTGGTGTTCAGGAGACAGGGGTTCGATTTTCAGGTGGAGAAAGACAGCGTATGGCGTTAGCTCGGATATTGCTGCAGGACACGCCGGTTGTTGTTTTAGATGAACCGACGGTCGGGCTTGATCCGCGGACAGAGCGTGAATTACTTGAAACCATCTTCCGTGTGTTAAAAGGGAAAACAGTTATTTGGATTACCCATCACCTGACTGGCTGTGAGGCATGTGACCGCATCATGTTTATTGAAGACGGGCGCATTGAGATGCAGGGTCAGCATCAGGATTTACTGAAAGAAAACCCGCGCTATCAAAAATTGTATGAGATGGATCGACCGTTTTCTACTATCTAAATAAATGACATGACAAGAACGTTCGGACAGAGATTCTGCCCGAACGTTTTGTGGTTTAAGGGTTTACTTTTCCAACACCGGCATTTGATACAACTTCTGATTTCACATTGTTCACGTTAAGCAAAGAGTAGTTATAAGGAGGATTGTACGTACCTGTTGAAGACGTTGGCAGACTGCCTGTGCTGTTAATAAATGAGTTGTTGATGACATGCCATGTACCGACTTGGCGGCTGTCCCAGCTGCCGATCGCATTGTTCGTATTTTCAAATACGTTGTGCTCAATTCTCATCTTTGCGCCCATACGCGAGTTAATCGCTGTCGTTTGGATGCCTTTATAGTAGTTGTTATAAACATGACCTTCCCCATAGCGCATAGATGGTACACGAGAGTTTAGATTTTCAAAGCGGTTGTTGTGGAATGTGATTTTCCGGTTGTAGTTGTCGTTATCAGAGCTGCCCATGAGCATTGTTTTCCAGCTGTCATGAACATAGTTCCATGAGAAGGTAATATAATCGGAATCATTTTTTACATCAAATAAACCATCATAATCATCTTTACCAGAGTTTAATGTATTGTACAGTTCATTGTGGTCAACCCATACGTTTTTAGAACCGCCTTCAATCCCGATGGCATCTTTGTCACCGATTTTGCTGTGGTGGATTTTCAAGTTGCGGATGATGATGTTATTGGCGCGCCATACTTTAATGCCAATCCCATTCAATTCGCCGTTCGTCCCTTTACCGACGATCGAGACATTATTCGTATCTTTCACATCGATTTTATTGGCTGATGTATTAGAGGGGGTAATCGTCCCGTCTACAACAATTTTTAATTTTTCGTTTGTTCCTTTATTTTTGAGGGCAGCCAATAGTTCATTTCCAGTTTTGACTGTGACGGTTTTACCGCCTTCACCGCCTGTTGTGCCGCCATTTAATGTGGAGAAGCCTTGTTGATTAAAGTTGGCCATAATAGAAGGGCTTTCTGGATATTTGGCTGCTGCCTTTGCCTCCCCGTTTGGTGCAAATAATGAAGTGACGAGACCGACAGCTAATACACCGGCTAACATTGGAATTTTTCTCTTCAAAGTCAACATCTCCATTCTATTTTATTTTAATGAAAACGTTTCCAAAATAAGCTGTGATTCAACCAATCCTCCTTCCTTCACAAGCATCGCTTCTTTCGGAATGTAGGATGAGCATAGCATGCAAAAAGGTATCATCGGCTAAGGATAGGTGCAGCGTATTCCATGATTTTCTAGGAAGCTAAGCCAATGATTATTTCATTTTCATCTTCATGAGATAAGGACCATTGTCGATAGGTATGAGGATGACATCTTGATTATGGAGAGGAGGCTCTCCGTTTCGTAGAAAATCAAGATGATTACGAACGCATCATTTTGTTAGAGAAGAAGGAATGCCATAATCATTACATAAGAAAAAATTGGATATAAAACGAGAATCATAGAAGATATGCTAAAAAATAAGGTCCATTTTAAACGATATTGTCATCCGTGTCGTCTCATGAGTAAGAGAAGAAAAGGAAGGAGGGGCGTGTTTGGAGCAGACAGAAGAGACATTATTGATTCAGCGGGCAAAACAGGGAGATGATGCCGCGTTTACAGCCCTTTATCGGCATCATTATTCCTTTCTTTACCGATATATGTTGAAGCTCACCCTTCAACAAGAGCTGGCAGAGGAAATCATGCAAGAAACGATGCTGAAAGCGTATATGAAACTTTCTTCATTTAGAGGAGATGCCTTATTTTCAACCTGGCTCATTTCGATTGCATCTAGGCAATTTTTAGATCACCAGAAGAAAAGAAAACGTGAACAATTGAGAGAAGGAAAAGCGAATCAGGAGGCCATACGCCGTTTCAAATGGGACGTTCAGCAAAAGGGGAACACATGGCATGACATGTGGGATGCTTTAAATGGATTAAATGCTCAGGAGCGAGCACCAATTATTCTGCACTATTATTATGGCTTTACCTACCCAGAAATGGCTTCAATGCTCGGAATGAGAGAAGGTACTGTGAAATCGAGGGTTCATCATGGATTAAAGAAAATTCGAAAGGAGTGGGATTTATGAAGGAAGATCGTATGACCGAACGTTTAAAAGAAGAGCTTAAGCAGCTAGACGAACAAATTGAAGTGGAAAAGCCAAGTGAGCAGGCTGTCATGATGATGCTGAAACAGGCGAAGGAACAAGAGAAAAGGCGTTTAAAACAAGAAGTGCTGGCATACATTCTGATCAGTTTGACCATTCTGGCACTCTTTGCAGCTGCCATTACCCATCTGCCTATCATCTTCATTGTTCTCCAAATAGTGAGCCTCCCCATCTGCTTTGTTGTTGGCTACAAGGAATATCAACATATCAAAGGAGGGTCTTCCTTATGAGTCAGACGGAAATGATCATCTTATTGTGCGTCTTGCCGTTATTGTTTGCACAGGGCTTTCTTTTATTTATGGATGCAAAGAAAAGAGGGCGTTACAAGTGGTTCTGGGGCATTGTCGGTCTCATTAACTTTCCATCGTCTTCTATTTTATATTGGCTTTGTGTCGTGTTACCTGATCGAAAAAGAGGCGGGAAGCCCCGAAAAGATTGAGTGCATTCGATCAAACTTTTGACCCTTTTTTCGTTGGAAAACGAGCTAGAAATTCATCATGATTCATGTATTTGTCAAAGAAAACGGGACGAGAAACATTCGCTTGTTCGTTTCTAGCACATTAGTCATTCCTTGAGCGCTTATTTTTAATGACAATCGCTGCGGCTGCTTGATCTATCTCAATTCGGCATCATTTTCATCTGTTATCAATATTGATCAGATTTTACAATTGGTGTTAAATTAGTCTCAATATGCGTTAGAAAATCTAACAATTAAATGTGTGAAGATATCTACAAGGAGGCAGATGCGACATGTTGACCTTAGATCGAGCAGCACAAACAGCACAAAGCTACATCCACCGTGTGTTAGAAGAGGTGGAAAAACGAAATCCCGGAGAAGAGGAATTCCAGCAAGCCGTAAAAGAAATTCTGGAATCACTCGTCCCAGTTTTTGCAAAGCATCCAGAGTATGAAAAACAAGGCATTTTAGAACGGCTCATTGAGCCTGAGCGGCTTGTGGTATTTCGAGTGCCATGGGTAGACGATGAGGGCAAAGTACAAGTCAATCGAGGATTTAGGGTTCAATTCAATAGTGCTATCGGTCCTTATAAAGGAGGCATTCGTTTTCATCCAACCGTCAATGCTAGCATTATCAAATTTTTAGGGTTTGAACAAATCTTTAAAAATGCACTGACTGGTATGCCGATTGGTGGAGGGAAAGGCGGATCGGATTTTGATCCTAAAGGGAAGTCTGATGGAGAAATCATGCGTTTCGTTCAAAGCTTTATGAGTGAACTCGGCCGATATATTGGACCTGATCAAGATGTGCCAGCAGGTGATATTGGTGTAGGAGCACGCGAAATTGGCTATATGTTCGGACAGTACAAGAAAATGCGCGGTGCTTATGAAGCGGGTGTACTCACGGGGAAAAGCCCTGGATTCGGAGGCAGCTTAGCGAGAAAAGAGGCAACAGGCTACGGACTGGTGTACTTCATGGAGGAAATGCTGAAAGCACATGGTCTTCAATTTGAAGGACGTTCCGTTGTTGTGTCGGGCTCAGGAAATGTGTCTATCTATGCAATGGAAAAGGTAATCGAATTAGGCGGTAAGGTTGTGGCTTGCAGTGATTCAAGCGGAGCGATTTATGATCCTCAAGGAATTTCGCTTGAAACCATCAAGCGGCTCAAGGAAGTCGAGAATCAGCGGATTGGGGCATACATAGACATTCACCCGCATGCTGAATTGATTGAAGATTGCGAACAAATTTGGTCCGTTCCTTGTGATATTGCGCTGCCATGTGCAACACAAAATGAAATATCAGAGGCGCATGCACAGCAGCTTGTGGCAAATGGTGTCATCGCTGTAGGAGAGGGAGCCAATATGCCATCCACTCTTAAGGCGGTCAAAGTATTTGAAGAGAATCGTATTTTATTTGCGCCAGCAAAAGCGGCCAATGCTGGAGGAGTAGGTGTATCAGCATTGGAAATGGCACAAAACAGTGCAAGAATATCTTGGACATTTGAAGAAGTAGATGCTCAGCTGAAACAAATGATGCAGTCTATTTATCGTCAGTGTACAGAGACAGCAGACGAATATGGACACTCAGGGAACATCATGGTTGGAGCAAATATTGCAGGATTTCGTAAAGTGGCAGATGCCATGATCGCACAAGGCGTGATTTAACTCCTGCTCTCCCGCACCTGTTTATTTCATGACAAGATGGGGAATCGTCCTTTAAGAATGACAATAAGGAGGCGCGGGAGAAATGAAAAAATGGCTGAAACAAATTGTCAAATGGGCACCTGTGATTTATCCATTGGTGAGAAAAATATATAAAGAGCGAAAAGCATCTAAACGTCGTAACGTATCAGCCGGATAATCCGGCTTTTTTTTATGCAAACATACAGAGCCTGTGTACAGGGACATTTGATCATGCAGCAGGTACGCATGAAAAAAGATTGGTTGTCTTTACCCAGCTGATCTCTTCATAAAGAAGGCGGGTACACGATGGTGTACGCCTTTTTTTCGTGGTTTTCGCAAGTATCTTTCAAAAAGATTCATAGGACATTAGATATGGTTAGTTATATAAATAGGGGCATTTGTCATATAAATGAGTTGGCAATTTTTATTTCTTTTCAGTAGAATATGAGTAATGAAGAGAACTGCAAGCGTATACAACTTGTCCAGACAAGGCAGATTCTCCACCCCTACATAAGGAGGCCGATCTGATGCTGAGTAAAAGACTGGCGCACATCTTAAGTCAGCTCATGGCAGCTGAGACCCCGCTCACAAGCGCTGCACTTTCTGCCAGTTTACAAGTGACAAGCCGCACCATTCGTACAGACATCAAAGAACTGAACGACCGTCTTGCCCCTTATCAAGCAACTGTAACAGCTGTTAGAGGAGCCGGCTATGAGCTGTTGATCAACGATGAGAATGCCTTTCGCCGTTTTATGAAGGAGGAGGTCGAGCAGGAAGAGCCGCTTGCTGTGCTGCCAGAGGAGCGTGTTCGGTTTATTTTAAAAAGGCTTCTTTTGGCAGAATCCTATGTGAAGCTGGAGGATTTACAGGAGCAGCTGTTTATTAGTAAATCAACGATGAGCAACGATGTGAAATCGGTCAAACGTAAGCTGGATCCCTTTGGTCTGAAGCTGGAAGCGAAGCCGGGCAAAGGCTGCCGAATCAAGGGATCAGAGATGAAAATCCGTTATTGTATGTCAGAATATTTATTCAATGAACGTCGTTCTTATCAAACGATGCTGAACACAGCTGTTACCATTTTGCCAAAGCATGAACTCGAATTGATTCAGAAAACAATGATCAATTATATCAATGAGGAAGGTATGAATCTATCAGACATTTGCATGAATAATTTAATCGTTCATGTCGCCATTGCCTGCAAACGAATTAGACACGGAAACTATGTATCTGTTCTTCCAGAGGAAATCAGCGAAATTCCCCGGGCAAAGGAATATAAGGTCGCTAAAAAAATGGTGGAGCGTCTTGAAGGGCTGCTGGATGTCTCATTTCCACAAGAGGAAATCGTCTATATCACCATTCATTTACTAGGAACAGCCAAAATGGTACAGTCCTTTTCCTCGAGCGGTCAAAAACAAATTGTAGATGATGACACGAGCCGGCTTGTACAGCTCATGCTGAAGGCTATTGATCAAAAACTGCAGCTTGATTTAGCCGGTGATACGGAACTAATGATTGGATTGAGTCTGCACTTAAAGCCTGCCATCAACCGATGTAAATATGGAATGAACTTAAGAAATCCGATGCTTGATGAAATCAAAGCGGGGTATCCCCTTGCTTTTGAAGCGGGGATTATCGCCAGCAGGGTCCTTGAAGAAGAGGAGGGGCTGAGTATTCATGAGAATGAAATCGGATATATGGCGCTTCATTTTGGTGCGGCATTAGAGCGGAGGAAAATGGAGATCCCGCCGAAGCGGTGTCTCATTGTCTGTGCGTCTGGTGCAGGGAGTGCAAGGCTGCTGCAGGATCGTTTGCAGTCACAATTTGGGTCAAAGCTGACCATTTTAGGAACAGCAGAGCTGTATTCGCTTCCGCATGTCTCTTTGCATGCCTTGGATTTGATTATTACAACGATCCCAATTCATATGGATTTACCGGTTCCAGTCATTCAAGTGAACACCATTTTGGGAGGCGGTGATTTTTTAAAAATTGAAGAAGCCCTGACGAGTGAAACAAGGGTGACATTGGCCTCGCAATATATGAAAAAGGAATTGGTTTTTACAAAACGCCCCTTTCACACAAAGGAAGAGGTCATCACCTTTTTAACGCAAAAAGTCATCGATATGGGATTAGCGCCAGCTGAGCTCACACCATCTGTCAAGGAAAGAGAAGAGGCTGCGCCTACCTCTTTCGGACATTATACAGCGATTCCGCACCCGATGACGCCGCTGACAGATGAGACGTTTTGGGCGATATGTACATTAGAAAAACCAATCATTTGGGGAGAGAAAAAGGTTCAATTTGTCTGCCTGCTTTGTGTCGAAAAAGAGAATGCCAAAGATTTAAAAGGCATGTACCGCCTGCTGGGGGAGCTTGTGCATAATGTAAAATTCATTCAGCACCTGATCGCCTGTGATACATTTGAAGACATGCTTGATATCATGTATAAAAAGGCTCCTTCGTACAAGAACTAACTGTGTGATATTAACTTTTTCCGCTTCCTAAAGGAAAAAGTATGGGTGTTTATGAAAGCGGTTTCATAATATGATGATTGTGTAAAGAATAGCTTCACACTTTGAAAAGGGGGCGTTTACACATGAACATCTTATTGGTTTGCGCAGCAGGTATGTCTACAAGCTTACTTGTCACAAAAATGGAGAAAAGCGCACAAGAACAAGGAAAAGATTATCGTATTTGGGCAGTATCTGGAGATTCTGCGAAAAATCATATTGATCAAGCCGATGTGCTTTTATTAGGACCTCAGGTTCGATATTTATTACCGCAAATGAAAAAGCTCGGAGAAGAAAAAGGAATCCCAGTAGACGTGATTAATACTGTGCATTATGGCGTATGTAATGGCGCTGAGGTTTTAAAATCTGCTGAACAGTTAGTGAACGGATAAAGGGGGCGGAGGGGATGAATGGATTCAACCGATTTCTAGAAGAGAAGGTCATGCCGTTTGCAGGGAAGATTGCCGCTCAAAGACATTTACAAGCATTGCGTGACGGAATTGTTTTAACCATGCCTCTCATTATTGTCGGTTCACTGTTTCTCATTTTAGCCAACCTTCCGATCCCAGGATACAGCGATTTTATGGCAAGTATCTTCGGAGCAGAATGGGCCACGAAACTATCCTATCCTGTGAATGCAACCTTTGACATTATGGCACTTGTTGCGACCTTCGGGATTGCTTACAGGCTTGCTGAAAAGTATGCCGTTGATGCGCTATCATCTGGTGCGATCGCTGTTGCGGCTTTCCTTTTGGCTACACCATATCAAGTACCTTTCACACCTGAAGGCTCAACAGAAGCTATCCTTGTGGGCGGGGGAATTCCTGTCACACTGATGGGCAGTAAAGGCTTATTCGTTGCCATGATTATTGCCATGCTTTCAACTGAAATTTACCGCTTTATTGTTCAGCGGAACATCGTCATCAAAATGCCTGATGGTGTACCGCCAGCAGTCAGTAAATCGTTTATTGCACTTATTCCAGGTTTTGTGGTCATCACTCTGATCTGGGTCGCTAGACTTGTGATTGAGATGACACCTTTTGAGAGTATTCATAATATCATCACGGTCTTAATTGGCACACCGCTATCGATTCTTGGGGGAAGCTTAGGCGGCAGTATCGTTGCGATAGGTGTGCAAATGCTCCTCTGGGCATGTGGTATTCACGGAGCCACCATTGTCGGGGGCGTCATGGGGCCTATTTGGCTCGGTGCAATGGATGAGAACCGCCTTGCATTCCAAGCAGGAGAAGTGCTGCCGAATATTTTCACAGCGCAGTTCTTTGAAATCTTCATCAACGTCGGCGGAAGCGGCGCAACGCTTGCTTTGGTGCTGACCATGATCTTACGCGCCAGAAGTAAACAAATGAAACAGCTTGGCCGTCTTGCCATTGGGCCAGCCATCTTTAACATCAACGAACCGATCATTTTTGGAATGCCGATTGTCATGAACCCAATGCTCCTCATTCCGTTTATCCTTACGCCAATCATGATGATCATCACCACATATATCGGAATGAGCACAGGGCTTGTGGCAAAACCAGCCGGGATCGCTGTCCCATGGACCATGCCGCCAATCATTTCAGGCTATCTCGCCACAGGAGGCAAAATCTCTGGTGCTGTCATGCAGCTGATTAACCTTGCGCTGTCATTTGCTCTATACTACCCATTCTTTAGAATGTGGGATAAGCAGAAATTGAAAGAAGAAAGTGAGCTAGAAACAAAAGCATCAACTGATGAAAATGTCGTCAGCATGTAATAGAGGGAACAAGGGGGATGCGGCCGATGGAAATGGAACAAATTGTGTTTCAACTCATCCTGCACGGCGGAAATGGCAGAAGCTCCGCGATGGAGGCCATTACATGTGCAAAACAAGGAAAATTTGATGAGGCGAAGCAAAAATTGCAGGACGCACAAGACGCGTTAAATGAGGCGCATCACGCACAGACAGAGCTGATCCAAGGAGAAATCAGGGGCGAAAAGACGGATATTAGCCTCTTAATGATTCATGCGCAGGATCATCTCATGAACGCAATGACCGTCAAGGAGCTCGCAGCAGAAATCATCGAACTCCATGAAAAAATGAAGCAACTCGGAGGTGTCAATTCATGAAAGAAGGAATCAAAATTGTCACAATAGGCGGTGGATCGAGCTATACGCCTGAGCTCGTCGAAGGGTTTATTAAACGATATCATGAATTACCTGTAAAGGAATTATGGCTTGTGGATATTAAAGCGGGTCAGGAAAAGTTAAACATCGTGGGCGCTCTGGCGAAACGTATGGTTGAAAAAGCGGGTCTGCCGATTGAGGTACATCTGACTCTTGACCGCCGGGAAGCCTTGAAGGACGCAGATTTTGTGACGACACAATTTCGTGTAGGACTGCTGGAAGCACGGGCAAAGGATGAGAGAATACCGCTTAAATACGGCGTCATCGGTCAGGAAACGAACGGACCAGGCGGTTTATTTAAAGGCCTTCGGACCATCCCAGTCATTCTAGACATTGTGAAGGATATGGAAGAGCTTTGCCCAGACGCATGGCTTGTGAACTTTACAAATCCAGCCGGCATGGTCACAGAAGCTGTTTTACGCTACACGAATCTAAAAAAAGTGGTCGGTCTATGCAATGTGCCGATTGGGATCAAAATGGGGATTGCCAAAGCGCTTGATGTAGACGTTGAACGCATCGAGGTACAGTTTGCCGGTCTCAATCACATGGTCTATGGATTAGACGTATATTTAGACGGGGTCAGTATTATGGATCAAGTGCTTGATGAATTAGGAAATCCAAACAGCCAGTGGTCCATGAAAAACATTGAAGCGAAAAACTGGGAGCCTTCTTTTGTGAAAGGATTAGGGGTCATCCCATGTCCGTATCACCGCTATTACTATAAAACGAAGGATATGCTGGAAGAAGAGCAAAAGGCGGCTCAAGAAAAAGGAACACGAGCAGAGGTTGTACAGCAGGTCGAGCAGGAATTATTTGAGCTCTATAAAGATCCTGATTTATCGATTAAACCACCGCAGCTCGAAAAAAGAGGCGGGGCCTATTACAGCGATGCGGCCTGTAATTTAATCAGCTCCATCTATAATGATAAGCACGACATCCAGCCAGTCAATACAGTGAACAGAGGGGCAATTGCCAGCATTCCGGCTGAATCAGCAGTCGAAGTAAACTGTATCATTACGAAGGATGGACCAAAACCAATCGCAATAGGTGATCTGCCTGTAGCTGTAAGAGGACTCGTTCAACAAATCAAATCATTCGAGCGTGTGGCAGCAGAAGCGGCTGTGACAGGAGATTACGAGACAGCTCTTGTGGCGATGACCATCAACCCGCTCGTCCCATCTGACGACATTGCAAAGCAAATTTTAGACGAAATGCTCGAAGCCCATCGTGAGCATTTACCGCAATTCTTCAAATCAGTCAATGCTTAACATATAATGGCCCCTTCATGGGGTCATTTTTTATGATTGCCCCATATGGAAACTGAAGAAAGAAGTGTATGATTAGAAAAAACAGCATGTATGGCTTCAAAGAAAGGACTGTTGGAATATGGTTGCAATTGGTTTAATGTTTTACGGGTTTGTCGTACAGCCTGTCATAAGTTATGGTACAGTAATCTTGTTTTTGTATGGTCTTATTGCTTCATTTGTTGGCCTCATTCGGCATAAGGAATATGTGTGGATCTATGTTCTCCGCCTGCTCGTTTGTTTTACCATTCCGGTGACCAATCTGTTGATGTATTTTGCAACGATTGGAGGAGATGCAAGAAAATTTGATTTCCAGCCAATGCCGCTTGTTTATTATCTTGTCTTTATCCTAGAAATCATGATCATCTTTTTGCCAGAGATCTTTTTACTGATCGAAAAAAAACGGAGCATCAAAAGGAAACAGTGGATATACACAGGGGCGATTGTTGGGGTGTCGGTCTTGTTTTGGTGCACGATTTGATGGGAAGCAGACGGGTCAACTAAGTCTATTTCGCCTTTTTTTCTGTAACTTTTTTCGTCTGACCTTCACAAAAGTAATGGAAAGAGCAAGGATAGAAATCCCAAGCGCCTTAAATAGAAACCGAGTGAGGAACGGTGAATTGTCGAAACCAGTGGCGACGATCATCGATCCGATGCAGATTCCAAAGAACGCTAGTAGATAAGTAAAAAACATACCATCACTCCTTAATTTATTACCATTATAAGGTATGTTAGAGAGGTAAATAAACAAAAAAGAACCCTTCATGATTGAAAGGTTCTTTTATATGCTTATGCTTGCTTGACGACTGAGTCAACTTCAACTGTCCAGCCGAAGATATCTGGCTGTGTCCCTTTTTGGATGCCGGTAATGGCTTCATACAATTTCTTGGATACCTCGCCTGTTTGACCATTTTGGATCACATATGGCTGATCATGATAAATTAATTCCCCGACAGGAGAGATCACCGCCGCCGTTCCAGTCCCGAAAATTTCTTCAAGCTCGCCAGATTGATGTGCTTCAATTAACTCGTCAATTGAAATTTTGCGCTCTGTTACTGGAATTCCCCAATGCTTTAACAGCTCAAGTACAGAGTTACGTGTGATGCCTTCTAAAATGCTGCCGTTCAATTCAGGCGTCACGATTTCTCCATTGATTTTAAAGAAGATATTCATGCTGCCGACTTCTTCAATGTATTTTTTCTCGACCCCATCAAGCCAAAGAACTTGTGAAAATCCTTTCGTTTCAGCAACCTGCTGTGCTTTAAGGCTTGAGGCATAGTTTCCAGCTGTTTTGGCATTTCCTGTTCCACCCTTAACGGCACGGACAAACTCATTTTCAACGGCAATTTTGACCGGATGAATGCCTTCTTTATAGTATGATCCCACTGGAGATAAGATAATGAGCAGCTTATACGTGCTAGACGGTGCAACGCCTAAATATGGCTCAGTGGAAATAATGAATGGACGAATATACAAGGAAGTGCCCTCTGCATCAGGTACCCAATCCTTATCAATACGAATGAGTTCATTTAAGCCCTCTAATACTGTTTCTGTATCAATTTGCGGAATACACAGGCGGTCATTGGATCTATTTAAGCGTTCCATGTTTTTTTCCGGACGGAATAAGAGAATTTTTTGATCCTCAGAAACATAAGCCTTCAAGCCTTCAAAAACAGATTGACCATAATGGTAGACCATCGAAGCTGGGTCCATTGGAATGGCCTGATAAGGGATAATTCTTGGATCGTACCAGCCTTTATCAACTGAATAATCCATCACAAACATGTGATCTGTGAAGATTTTTCCGAATTCAAGTTGATCAGATTGAGGTTTTGGTTTTTTTGTTGAACTAAGTTCAACGCGGATGGGTTGTTTTGGCATTGTAAATCTCCTTGCTGTTTGATTATTTGAAAATTCTAATAATATGAAATAATTATGATTCTATTCTATACCTTCACAAAATATTAGCAATAGGTTTTCTGTAATTCAGACAAGAAAAATCTGTTAAAGCGCTTTCCTTCTCTCTGCTGTCAGTTTGGCTCATGTCACCCCTTTTTAAAAAAGAAATAAAATCCAAATGCATTATTAACTGATTAATCTGACAATTTAAAAACGAATGGTTTTCCTGTAAGATATTCTTTCAACCATACACCTTTTGACTAGTACATTGCAAGGGACATCGTCATATTTTAATCCTCTTTTTTTTAACCGATAAAGGAAGAAGAGAAGAGAAAGGAGCAATAACAAGATGAAAAGAGCGATACCAGGTATTTTCCTCATTTTATTCATGACCGTGATCAGCTTTGGCTGTCAGGCGATGACAGATGAGGCTGGCGCTAAGCAAAGCACAGCCTATTACGTAGCGGTAAACGGAAACGACAAAAACCCGGGCACAAAGCAAAAACCTTTCCGCACGTTGAAAAAAGCAGCAAGTATGGCGAAGGCTGGGGCAACCATTTACATGAGAGGCGGTACATACAAAGAAAAATTGATTGTCCGCCATTCAGGAACAAAGAAAGCACCCGTTGTCTTTCAAGCTTACGGAAAAGAAAAACCTGTAATTAGCGGGGCTTCCCTTAAAGGAAATCAAGCCGATGGAGGACTTGTCACGATCGATCAAAAAAGCTACATCACCCTCAAAGGCCTGACTGTAGGACATCTTAAGACGAATCAAGAAGATTTGACACCAGTTGGTATTTTCATCAAAGGAAGCGGTAAAGGCGTCAAACTGCTTAATAACCGAGTGTATGACATTCAGACGAAACATAAAAATGGAAATGCACATGGAATTGCTGTCTATGGGACAAAAGCTCCTGCAGCGATTGAAGACATTGAAATCAAAGGAAATACCGTTGAACAATTAAAGCTTGGCTTCAGTGAAGCGCTTGTGCTAAATGGAAACGTCAAAAAGTTCCGTGTGACACATAACACGGTTCGGCACACTGATAATATTGGCATTGATTTAATTGGTTTTGAGAACGTAGCACCCTCCAAAAAGTATGATCAAGTGAGAAATGGGGTCGTCTCTAGAAACAAAGTATATGAGATTACGAGCGCAGGAAACCCAGCCTATGGCAGCGACATCTCCGCTGGCGGAATTTATGTTGATGGCGGAAAAGACATTGTGATCGATCATAACATCTCACATCACAATGATCTGGGGATTGAAGTCACAAGCGAACATAAAGGAAAAATGGCAGACCGCATCCGCATCGAACACAATCAAGTATATTTAAACCGTTATACAGGCATTTCTATTGGCGGCTATGATAAGAAGCGGGGCGGTACAACCAATACGACGATTTCACATAATATTTTGTACAAAAATGACACAGCCGGCTTAGAAGGCGGTCAATTGCTGATGCAGTATCAAGCAGTGAACAATCGAATCACGAATAATATCATGTCAGCTAGTGCCTCGCATTACTTGGTCGTGAATCTTTATCAAGTGAACCAAAAGAATACCTTCCAGAAGAACGTTTATGATGACCGCAAAGGTGCGAAAGCATCACAGTGGATTTGGCGCGGGAAATGGATGGAAGGCTACAAAACGTATCTCTCTAAAAGCGGTCAAGATAAAGAATCAGCACATCTCAACCCACAATTTGTGAATGAGAAAAAATATGATTTCCGTCTAAAGAAATCATCACCTGCGAAGAAAATCATCGGAAGCTGATGATATTTTAGAAATTTTCAAAAAAGTCATTGACATTGATGTGACATCACATTAAAGTAAAGAAGACATTTCAACGAAAACAAATTTCATAACGGATCTCTTATCAAGAGAGGCAGAGGGACTGGCCCTATGACGCCCAGCAACCGTTTCTATTTTAGAAATTGGTGCTAATTCCTGCAAAGCTGTTACAGCTTTGACAGATAAGAGAGGAAGAATTCCCGATACATGTTTCATGCAACGGTGATCAAGCCTCTCTTTCCAAGAGAGGCTTTTTTTCGTCTCTTTTTCGAATCAAATGCCTGTTTTACAGGCGTATTTCCACTTTTTTACCTAGTTTTCCGATGTGAAAAATAGAAATAACTTGAGGAGGAACAGCAATGAAGCGTAAGCATTTTACATCATTTCTTGTTTTATTAACGGCATTGACCGTCCTGTTAACAGGCTGCGGCACCGGATCAAGTGCAGGCTCAAAGGCAAATACGAACGAAAAGGTTTCCTTTGACAATGTACCGAAGCGATTTGCAAAGGGTCAGGGAGCAAAAATTAAAGTTATCCGCAAAATTGGAGGAGACGATCATACGGCTCAATTTTTAGCTGGAACGAAGGCGGAAGGTGAAGCACTCGGCTTTACGGTAGATGTCTACACCGCAAATGGAGATACAGCGAAGTTCCATGATGCCATCTCTCAGGCGCTTGAAGAAAATTATGATGGCTTTATCATCTCTCACGGGGACGACGATGCGACAGTCGCTGATGTGAAAAAGATCACTGCGAAAGGCATTCCGGTTGTAGCATTTGATTCGAATCCTAAGCTGAAGGACATCAAAGGGGTGACAGTGACATCTCAAGATGACGAACAATTAGCAAAAAAATCATTAGATGCGCTCGTGTCTGATTTTAAAGGAAAAGCAAATATTGCGTACCTCTGGGTAGATGGATTCCCGCCAATGGTGAGACGAAATAAGGTCTATCAAGAAACGCTTAAACAACATTCAGGGATCAAGGAGCTTGACCGCTTTGGAATTGCCTCCTCTGATACGTCTGTTCAAACGCAAAATGCAGTAGCAGCCATGCTGAATAAGTATCCAAAGGGCAAGCTGGACGCTATTTTTGCCACATGGGATGCCTTTGCCATTGGGGCAGCAAGAGCGTTAAAGGAAGCAGGAAGAACAGAAGTGAAGATTTATGGGATTGATGTGTCAAATGCGGATCTTCAAGAAATGACGGCGAAGGACAGTCCGTGGAAGTACACAGCAGCGGTTGATCCGAAGCTCATCGGTGCAGTCGACGTGAGGATTCTTGCGAAGAAAATAGCTGGTGAGAAAACACCATCTTCCTATGACCTTGAAGCCTCTCTCATCTCGCAAAAGCAGCTTCAGCAAGCAGGAAAAGCCATTAACATGGTCAATCTTGCAGACGAAGTGAAGGGATTCGGTTCATCGACTGCTTTTGAGGAAGATTGGATGAAGACCTTGAAGAAGCATTATACAAAATAAGCGACGTGCACTCTCTTTTCATAGAGGGTGTTTCGTTTTTCAGATGATATCAAGAGAAGGAGGACACCTATGACAGCGCCGCTTGTTCGTATGAAAAATATTTCAATTGAATTCCCAGGGGTCAAAGCGTTAGATCAAGTGAATTTCACATTAAAAAAAGGGACGGTCCATGCACTGATTGGAGCAAATGGTGCTGGGAAGTCAACGTTAATGAAGATTCTTTCTGGCGCTCATTCCCACTTCGACGGGACCATCCACATCAATGGCCAGGCGGCATCTATTCAAACCCCAAAGGATGCATCCTCATATGGTGTGCAGACGGTCCACCAAGAAGTGGATACGGCGCTTGTTCCCTACTTAAGTGTTGGTGAGAATATGATGATGCATGAGATTGAGAAAAAAACATTTGTCAGCTGGAAAGAGCTGCATCGCAAGGCGGCTCAGCTATTAAAAGAAATGGACATCGACATTTCCACAAAACGACTTGTCAGCGATCTGACCCTTGCCGAAAAACAGATGGTGCTCATTGCCAAGGCCGTTTCCATTAAATGCAGCATTTTAATCTTAGATGAACCAACGGCTCCGCTTAGTCATGCAGAAACAAGCAAATTATTCTCAATGATTGATCGGTTGAAACAGAATGGGACGGGGATCGTGTTTATTTCTCACCGCATGCCTGAAATTTTCACCATCTGTGATGAACTGACTGTGATGCGAAATGGAACGGATGTCGCAGCTCACCTTGTCAAAGACATAAATCCGCAGCAGGTCATTGAAGAAATGCTAGGTGCACCATTAGAGGAGCAGTTCCCGTCTCGCAGGCCACTGAAAGATGCACCAATTGTGCTTGAAGTGAAAGAGCTAAACGATCAACATAAATTAAACAACATTCACTTTTATGTCAAAAAAGGAGAAATTCTCGGGATCGCAGGACTTGTCGGTGCTGGAAAAACAGAATTATGCAAAGCCCTTTTCGGTGCCTCAGAAAAAAAGACGGGGACCGTTCAGCTTCATGGTCAAACCATTCGCATCACATCGCCTCATCAAGCGGTGAGGGCTGGAATGGCTCTTGTGCCGGAAGAGCGGAGAAAAGAAGGGATTCTGACCGAAGAGAGCGTGGGGTGGAACTTAACGGCTGCAAGTCTTCACTCATTTTCACGGATATTCAGCTTCTTACATCGTTCGAAGGAAAAGCGGGAAGCAGGCGACATCGTCAAACGGCTTGGTGTCAAAACGCCGTCTCTTGAAGCAAAGGTGAAGCATCTATCTGGTGGAAATCAGCAGAAGGTTGCTATCGGAAAATGGCTGCTGGCTGAGGCAGATGTGTATCTCTTTGACGAACCAACCAAAGGTGTAGACGTTGGAGCGAAAAAAGATATTTTCACTTTGATTGCAGAGCTTGCCGCCCGCGGAAAATCTGTCATTTATGCGTCGAGTGAGCTGTCAGAGATTGCAGGTATCGCTGACCGAGTATACGTGCTATATGATGGCAGCATTGCCCGGGAAATGACCGCACCGACGACTGAAGAGGAGCTTTTATATCATTCAACAGGAGGACAATCATGAGCGAACAACAAATTCCGGCCCCTGTGCAGCAAATCAAAAAACAGCGGCCATCCTTTCATCTGTTTGATTTCTTTTATCGATATGGCACAATCTTAACTATTGTCGTGTTGATTGTGGTATTTGCGGCATCGAATCCAGCGTTTTTGCAATCAGGAAATATCATCAATATTCTACGATCTATTTCGATAGTTACCATCATTGCGGTGGGCTTAACTATCTCATTGGCAGTAAACGGCTTTGATTTATCAGTTGGATCAGTCGCTACGCTATCAAATGCGATTGTCATTTCTATGTTCGTATGGTTCTCGCAAAACCCACTAATTGCAATCCTCTCTGCACTAGCGGCATCTATCATTGTTGGTTTGCTAAATGCATGGATGATCGTCAAAATGAAAATACCAGATATGCTCATGACATTAGCCATGATGTTTATCATTCAAGGGCTGGCTCAAACGTATACGAAAGGGGCGACTATTTCTGAAAATATGGTGCTTCCCGATGGCACGTTCTCAACGGGAACGATTCCAGCCTTTTTCAGCAAAATTGGACAGGTGCCATATATCATTCTGATTATGGCTGCCATTGTACTATTTGCGCATGTTTTCATGTCCTACACAAAGCACGGCCGATTCATGTACATCATCGGTGGGAATAAGGAAGCGGCTCGATTGTCTGGCATACATGTGAACAAATACAAAATTGCGGCCTATCTGCTATCCGCTTTATTTGCAGCGATCGGCGGTATCGTACTGGCTTCAAGGGTCATGACAGCAGAAATTAATGCGGGTGCACCATATTTAATGGATGGAGTAGCGGCTGCTTTTATCGGTTTTTCCGTCATGGGAGCAGGTAAGCCAAACGCATTTGGCACTTTTATCGGGGCTGTACTCATCGGTATTTTACAAAATGGGCTTGTGATGATGTCTGTCCCTTATTATGCAATGGATATTGTGAAAGGCTCTGTGCTGGCCCTTGCACTGGCGCTGACATATTACAAACAACGAGGCTAACTGCGTATTTTTTAAAACCATTCGAGTTCTCTCTCCGTCTAGTAAACGGAAAGCGGTGCAGCTGCCGTTTCCAAAAGGAGATGACAAAAAGAAAATGAATATGTCAGCAACTCATGTAGAAGATTTGAAAAATGTCATGGAAGACTGGAAAAATGAACTATTAGTATATAAATTTGCGTTAGATGAAATGGATACAAAGTTTTCAATTATCAGCCAGGAGTATAATTTAATCCATGGACACAACCCAATAGAGCATACAAAATCACGAATTAAATCCTTTGAAAGCATAGTGAATAAACTAGCAAGAAAAGGATGCGACATCACGACACAATGTGCGAAGGAGCATATCCATGATATCGCAGGTGTCCGCATCATCTGTTCTTTTATTCAAGATATCTATAACATTATGGATGTATTGAGGCAAAGAGAGGATTTAAAGATCCTTGAAGTGAAGGATTATATTCAATATCCGAAACCAAATGGCTACAGAAGCCTTCATTTAATTGTTGAGATACCAGTCTACTTAACAAATCGTGTGGAGCATGTGAAGGTTGAGATTCAGGTGCGGACCATTGCGATGGATTTTTGGGCGAGTCTAGAGCATAAAATCTATTATAAACTGCAAAACGATGTTCCTCATCAGCTGACTGATGAACTGAAGGAAGCCGCAGATATTGCCCATTACTTAGATGAAAAAATGCAGAATATTAAACGAGAAATTGATTAGCACATCAAAAAGCAGCTGTTTTGATCACAGCTGCTTTTTTCATATTAAGGGTTGGTTCCACGGTCTCTCTTTTGAATAATATCTTGAGATTGTGCTGATTGACTGTCTTTTTGAATGGAAGTACCAACAGAAACACCTGTTATCAAGAGGGTTAAAATCGCACTTGTGATGAGCCATTTCTTCATCATACATCACTCCATTTTCTTAACAAGTTTTCAAGGACAACGCCTTGTTTCTAAAATAAGAAGATTCTTCATGAAGCCCAAGATCCGTTAAGTAAGCTGCTGCATCCTGACAAATAGCTTCAAGGTCAACAAGGAAATTCATTGATTCTAATTGATCGCAATAAGCCTTGATTTGCTCAATCATGTTGTCTGGCTGAATCATAAGTGTTTCTAAAATGGATAATTTAAGTGAAATGTTTCGTTGTTTTAAATTTTCTGCTTTTTGAAGTGAAAGCTGTACATAATAGTGGAACAAACCTGGCTTTTTCAGCTTAAATAGTGCTTTTGTGTAGGCGTACATGGCAAGTAAATAGCCGCCTGGAGAAGAAGTTTCGAATGATTCTATCATTAAAGCCTTTTCTAGGAGTGGCACAGCTTCACTGTATTCATTTCTTAGACTTTTAATAAAGGCTGCATTGCAATAGGCATGTCCAAGTAAATCTGGATCATCCATCTCTTCTAGTGAATGAATGACTTCTTCGAACAGCGATTCTGCCTCATCATATTTCGACTGATCCGCATAATTCAAAGCAAGCATCATTTGACAGCTGATTGATTTTTTCACATAACATGGATCTGCGTCGTAAATAGATGAAGCCATCTTTAAGTGGTGGATGGAGAGAAGCGTGGACCTAATATTATAGTAAAGGCACCCTGTTTTATAATGAAATTCGGCTTTTTCAATGTCATCGTGCACGAGATCTAATTTATCCTCGGCCAATTTTAAATGGTGAAATGCCGTATCCTGATTGCCTCTGCGCATTTCATACATCCCTTTAAAGAAATAGAAATAATAGCTGAGCATATCATCCGTACGGATGGCATTTTCATCAACAAAAAGACTATGATCTAACGAAGCTGTATCTTCTATTAGATCTTTAAAACGGTACTCTAGCAGTTGATAGTAAAGTAAGACGTCCTGATTTTCTTCCATTCGATCAAACGCTTGAAGAATGTCTTCTTTTAACTGGATAGCACCTTGTATCTCTCTTTTTTTCATCATGACATACCAATCATTGAGCATATTCGCTACATCAACGGACGACAAAACACCTGCTTCTGCCAATTCATATCCTCCTTTCTTCATCTATCAGTCACCGTTCTTCTGAATCCACTTCCCATATTCCAGTATCTTCTTATATTTTAAGCTCTCTCGTGCAGTTTGTAAAACATGTTTTTTGATGTAAATTCAACCAGTAGTGAAAGAAATAGGGAGCCAGTGCTCTTTTTGTATACGCTTACATATTTTTAGGTAAAAAGAGGGTTTTGAAAAAAATATATTACAATATCAATAAAGAGAGGAAGCAAGTATTTGAGTTTGCCTTCGTATGCAAGGGAGAAACATCATTTATCAAGGCACTGCCTCGTTTTTTGTGAGATTATCTTACATCATAATTGTGAATGACTCTTCTTTTAGAATAAAATGAGTTATTCTCAAAAAAGTAAAATTTAAAGAGACTATTGATCTAGAATTGTATGGATCTTTGGTATTGATAAAAAATATCACACACTATAGCTTTAGCGTGGTATAGTATTATTGTTATTGCGAATATTTAGACAAAACTGACAATGGGGGTCGTGTTTTATGAAGAAATCGATGTTATTGATCATGGGACTAATTGTTGTGCTTGTCATGGCAGCCTGTGGATCAAAATCGGACAGTGGTTCGGGAGAAGGCAAAGGCACATATAAAATTGGGATAGATACAACTTATCCGCCATTTGAATTTGAAAAGGGCGGTAAATATGAAGGGATAGACGTTGATTTAATTAATGCAATCGCGAAAGACCAAGGTTTCAAAGTGAAGCTTGAAGCGATGGACTTCTCAGGCATCATTCCAGCGATGCAGGCAGGACAGCTTGATGTTGGAATGGGCGGAATGAGTATTACAGATGAGCGTAAGAAGAAAGTAGATTTTTCAGATCCTTACTTCGACGCTGGACTGACAGTTGTTGTGAAAAAGGACAGCAGCATCAAATCTATTAATGATTTAAAGGGGAAAAAGCTAGCTGTTAAAAACGGGACGACTGGTGCAAAATTCGCATCTGATAACGCTGATAAATATGGGTATGAAGTCGTTCAATTTAATGACAGCCCATCTATGTTCCAGGAAGTATCAAACGGAAATGCAGATGCCTTAATTGAGGATTATCCTGTCATTACGTATGCGATCGCACAACAAGATTTAAAATTGAAAACAGTTGGAGACCGCTTGAATGGAGACCAGTATGGTATCTCTGTCATGAAGGGGAAAAACCAAGACCTATTGAAGAAGATCAATAAAGGCCTTGAGAACCTAAAGAAAAACGGTGAATATGACAAAATTATTGATAAATATTTGAAGTCATAACACAAGCGAGGCGCGCTCCGAGCGCGCTTTCTTTATGTGTCAGCCGTATGTGAATTAGGGAGGGAGAAACATGGATACTATTATTAATGCATTTCCGTATTTAATGGATGGTTTGCAAACCACTTTATATATCTTTGTTGTTGCCATCATTTTAGGGTTTATCATCGGGTTAATTGTGGCATTATTCCGTCTGTCACCATTTAAAATCTTAAATTTCATCGCACTCGTTTTTGTGAATGCCATTCGAGGTACACCATTTATCGTACAGCTATTCTTCATTTATTTTGGTTTAAATACACTTGAATTCATTTCGCTGGATCGAGTGCCTGCAGGAATTATTACAGTAGCGATTAATGCAGGGGCTTATTTCTCAGAAATTATTCGTGCAGGGATTCAGTCTATTGATAAAGGACAAACAGAAGCTGCGCGCTCTTTAGGCTTTACAGGGGGGCAAAACATGCGCTTTATCGTCCTTCCGCAGGCATTCCGCCGCATGCTCCCAGCGATTACAAACCAGGCCATCATCAGCTTGAAGGATACATCTCTCTTATCTATTATCGGGATTGCCGATATTATGCAGCGAGGCCAAGTTCAAGCATCGGCTACATTTGATCCTTTGAATGTCTGGCTTATTGTCGGTGTCATTTATTTCGTGATCATTTATTTACTTTCTCTACTGGCTAGCTACGCAGAAAGGAGATTTGATATCAAATGAGTATGATTACGGTGAAAAACTTAAAGAAATCCTTTGGCGATCACGAAGTGTTAAAGGATATTAATGCAGTCATCGAGGAAAAGGAAGTAGTGTGTGTCATTGGTCCTTCTGGATCAGGGAAAAGCACGTTTCTAAGATGCCTCAATAAATTAGAAGATATCACGGCTGGAGAAGTCGTTGTCCACGGACACACGATTACAGACCCAAAGGTGAATATCAATAAAGTACGACAAGAAGTAGGCATGGTGTTTCAGCACTTTAATTTATTCCCTCATAAAACCGTTTTAGAAAATATCACGATTGCACCGATCAAGGTAAAAGGCATCGAGAAGAAGGCAGCAGTCGAAAAAGCGTTAGACTTGCTTGAAAAAGTCGGCTTAAAAGACAAAGCTCAAAGCTTTCCTAACCAATTATCTGGTGGACAAAAACAGCGTGTCGCCATTGCAAGAGCCTTGGCAATGGACCCGAAAGTACTATTATTCGATGAGCCAACATCGGCTCTTGATCCTGAGGTTGTGGGGGATGTATTAGCTGTAATGAAACAATTAGCTGTCGAAGGCATGACAATGATTGTGGTCACACATGAAATGGGCTTTGCAAGAGAAGTAGGAGATCGTGTCATCTTTATGGATGGCGGATATATTGTCGAGGAAGACAAACCAGAAGCTCTCTTTGGAAACCCGCAGCATGAGCGTACAAAATCATTTCTTAGTAAGGTGTTATAAAAAAGAGTAAGGGCATGTATATGCTCTTACTCTTTTCTTTATGAATAAGTGGAAGATAGATTTAGCGGCCCCATTTCCTAGGAAATATTAGCGCTGGAAGAATTCGATCCATTCTTGGTCTGGGCCTCTGAAAAAGAAGTAGCAATATCCATTTGGTAATGTCGTGATTTCTTCATCAATTAATTCAATTTGCAGCTTTTGAATACGATTGAATTCAGCATGAATATTGTCTGTTGTGAAAGCGAGATGATGGACCTTCCCTTCAGATGGCAGGTCACTGCTGTAGCCTTGGATGAGTTCAATTTCCGTTTCGGTTTCATCTTTAAAACCGAGAAAGGCAAGCTCAATCACTCCATTTGTATGAGTGATGCGGTCCTTTAATTTCATGCCCACCACTTTTTCATAAAAATCAATCGACTGATCGATATTCGAAACCATAATACCTGTATGATCTAAGCGTAATGTCGTCAAACGAAGTGCCTCCTCTATGTCATGTTGATATTTTTCTCCTCATCTTATCATAATAGAAGTAACGTATACATTCATATGGTAGGATAGAGAGAGTCAATTTAGGATAAGGATGACACAAATGAAAAAAATCTCATTAAAACAAACATTTGCGGAACAAGTGAAAAAAGGATATCCGCTCATTTCCAAAGATGCAGTATCGCATGTGAACGGTGTACGGGAAGGCGAGCTCATTGAATGGGTAGATGAGCGGGGCGCTTTTTTAGGAAAAGGGTATTATGGTGTACAAAATAAAGGAATCGGCTGGGTACTAACCTTTGATGCGAACGAAAAAATAGATCAAGCTTTCTTTGTCTCTAGGCTTGAGCAGGCGGCGAAAAGCAGAACGCATTTATTTCGTGATGCACAGACGACTGCTTTCCGCGTCTTCAACGGAGAGGGTGATGGAATTGGCGGCGTTACGATTGATCATTATGACGGATTCTATCTCATCCAATGGTATAGCGAAGGAGTCTATACATTAAAGGAAGATGTATTGGCTGCACTTGAGCACGTATATCCAGACTATAAAGGCATTTATGAAAAGAAACGATTTGATACGTCTGGACAGTATATAGAAGATGATGATTTTGTGAAGGGAGAGAAAGGTGAATTTCCTCTCATCGTGAAAGAAAACGGCATGAACGTGGCGGTTTACTTAAATGATGGCGCGATGACGGGTATTTTCCTTGATCAGCGTCATGTGAGAAAAGCGATCCGAGAGCGATATGCAAAAGGAAAGACTGTGCTCAATACGTTTTCTTACACAGGTGCTTTCTCAGTGGCAGCTGCGCTTGGCGGAGCGAGCCGTACGACAAGTGTGGATGTTGCAAACCGCAGCTTGAAAAAAACATCTGAGCAGTTTGAAGTCAATGGTATTGATGTGGACGGGCAGGATATCAAAGTCATGGATGTCTTTAAATATTTTCCGTTTGCAGCGAAAAAAGGCTGGACCTATGATCTCGTCATCTTAGACCCGCCTTCCTTTGCACGAACGAAAAAGCACACATTCAGTGCGGCGAAGGATTATAAGAAGCTATTAAAAGAAGCCATCCAAATTACAGCTGAGAACGGCGTCATTGTGGCATCAACGAATAGCAGTGCATTTGGCATGAAGAAATTTAAAGGGTTTATTGCACAGGCTTTTAAAGAATCAGGGCAAACCTATCGGATACTTGAAGAATATACACTTCCTGAGGATTTCCGTACAACGAAGAATTATCCCGAAGGAAACTATTTAAAGGTTGTCTTCATACAAGCATAAGAAAAAGCCATTTCCGATAAGGAATGGCTTTTTTCTATAAGGCAAACGACATAAGGATAGGTGCTGCACATAATGTAATAATGGCTGAAATAATCATCGATACACTTGAGATCGTCCCTGAGACGGAGCTCATTTCAAAGGCCTTCGATGTTCCTGCACCGTGTGCACCTGTTCCAAGCAGGACGCCCATGGCAATGTCATTATCGATGCGGAAGTAACGGATCACCATTGGACCGATAATCGATCCAAACAGTGCGGTTAAAATGACAAACACGGCCGTAACGGACGGCATGCCGCCGATCATTTCTGACACACTCATTGCTACAGGTGTTGTAACCGATCTTGGGACAAGGCTCTCAATAAGGCCTGTATCCAGATGAAACAACTTGGCGATAAATGCCGTTGATAAGATTGCAATAACAGAGCCGCAAGCCACATTCAAAATAATTTCTACTGCATGCTTCTTCAGGATATGAAAATACTTATATAAAGGAATGGCAAAAGCAACAGTCGCAGGCTGCAGCATATTTGTGAGCCATTTCCCGCCTTGATTATAAGCATCGTAAGGAATGTTGACGATTAACAGCAAGACGACAAGGACAAGCGGAGTCACAAGTAATGGGGAGACATAGACCTTCGGATGCCGTTTGTACACTGCTTTTGATCCGAGATATAAAAGAACTGTTAAAATCAGAAATAGTCCGCCAACTAACATAGTTTTTTCCGCTCCTTTCGTTTCGCAATCATTTGCGTCATGATACCAGTTGAGAGCATGACCACAAACGTACTAATTAAGACGACAAGGACAATACTTGTGCCAGATTGAGAAAGCAGTTTTCCATAATCAATGACACCAACTGCTGATGGAATAAAGAAAAGCAGCAGTTCTCCGAGCAGCCATACGGCGCCAAGTTCTATCCATTTTAATTGAATGATCTTAAAATGAAGTAATAAGAAAATGACAAGAATGCCTAAGATCGTGCCCGGAATTCTTAAATGCAAAAAGGCCGCCAGCACATTCATGAATTTCGCAAAAATAAACAAGGCCATAATCTGAAGGGCAGCAATCAGCGGCGTTTTGAGCAATTTCACTTTCTGTTCACTCCTTTTTCTATATAAATTGTTCAGTGTTTCACAAAAACATGACAACGTTCCAATTGATGAGCTTACTTTAAAGTGTACAGCACGTTTAGTTATAGGTAAAATACATATATCGAATAGTAATTATTCCTTTTGTCTATAGGAAGGATGAAGCATGTGGACATCAGACATTTAACATATTTCTTAGAAGTGGCAAGGTTAAAGAGCTTCACGAAAGCATCGCAGTCCCTTTACGTATCGCAGCCGACCATTTCCAAGATGGTCAAAAACCTGGAGGATGAGCTGGGGGTGCAGTTATTTTACCGTAATGGCCGGCAGGTTGAAATGACAGATGCTGGCCAAACCATGTATACACAGGCGAGTGAAATCGCACAGTCATTTCAGAATTTAACGAATGAATTAAATGATTTAATGAATGTGAAAAAAGGGCATATTCGAATCGGACTGCCGCCGATGATTGGGTCAAGTTTCTTCCCGAATGTCATGGGGGAATTCCGCCAGCAATATCCAGATGTCACATTTCAATTGGTTGAGCACGGCTCCATTAAAGTAGAGGAAGGGGTCGAGGATGGGTCGCTTGATATTGGTGTCATTGTTCTGCCTGCAAATGATAAAATTTTTCATACGTACACCATTATTAAAGAGAACATGAAGCTCGTGACGCATCCATCCCATCCGATGGCTGGTCGTGAGGAGGTACATTTAGCTGATTTAAGGGAAGAGTCTTTTATTTTCTTTAGAGAAGATTTTGTTCTGCACAGCCGGATTTTGAATGAATGTATGAATGCGGGATTCCGGCCAAATGTCATTTATGAAACGTCTCAGTGGGATTTCATTAGTGAAATGGTAGCTGAAAACTTAGGGATTGGACTTCTGCCAGAACGAATCTGCCGTGATCTTGATCCTGAAAAGGTAAAGGTCATTTCCCTAAACCCGTCGATCCCGTGGCATTTAGGTGTCATTTGGCGTAAAGACCGCTATTTGTCGTTTGCGGCAAGAGAATGGTTAAAGCATACGAAATCCTATGTGTGGGATGCAGAGTAAAAGGGAGGACGATACGGATGAAAACAAGCTGCGCGTCTCATTTATTGGAGAAGGTTCGAGAAAAAAATCCACTCGTTCATAATATCACCAATCAAGTCGTGACGAATTTTACAGCGAATGGACTGCTTGCTTTAGGTGCTTCGCCAGTCATGGCAAACGCCAAAGAAGAAGTGGCTGAAATGGCGCAATTAGCGGATGCACTTGTGCTTAATATTGGCACACTGACTAGAGAGACGGTGGAAGCTATGATACTCGCTGGACAAGCCGCCAATGAAAAAGGTATACCGGTTTTGTTAGATCCTGTCGGCGTCGGTGCGACAACGTTTCGAGCGAATGCCGCTAAACAGCTGATAGAGAAAGTGAAAATGACCGTTGTCAGAGGAAATGCTGCTGAAGTGGCTCATTTACTTGGAGTGGATGGCTGGGAGTCAAAAGGCGTTGATGCGAAAGCGGCGAATGGAGATGTATCGGCATTAGCCAAACAAGCGTCCATTGCACTTCAGACAATAGTGGTAATCACAGGGAAAGTCGATGTGGTGTCAGATGGAGATGAGGTGCTGTCCATTCATAATGGACATGAATGGCTCACCAAGGTGACGGGAACCGGCTGTTTGCTGACGTCTGTCATCGGGGCATTTTGTGCAGCAGGTGAACAGCCGCTTCATGCGTCGGCCGCTGCATTGCTGTTTTATGGTGTCGCCGCTGAAAGGGCAGCTCTGAGCGCAAAGGATAAAGGACCGGGAACCTTTCAAATGGAATTGTTAAACGCGCTATCACACACAACCGGCGAAGATGTGCTGACACTAGGGAAAATAGGGGGAGTTTCACATGACAAAGGCTGATCAACAGCTAATCAAACAGCAATTATCGGTTTATTTTATTATGGGAACAGCGAATACAAGCAGACTGCCGATTGATGTTGTGAAAGAGGCCATTCAAGGCGGAATCACCATGTTTCAATTTCGTGAAAAGGGTGAAAAAGCTTTGCAAGGTGAAGAGAAAAAACAATTGGCTCGTCAAATTCAAGCGCTTTGCCAAGAAGCAAATGTTCCTTTTATTGTGAATGATGATGTACAACTAGCGATTGATCTTGATGCAGATGGCGTTCATGTTGGACAGGAAGACACAAATGCAAAAGACGTCAGAAAAAGGATCGGGAATAAAATATTAGGCGTGTCGACGCATAACCTAAATGAAGTGAAACAAGCCATGAAGGACGGAGCAGATTATGTCGGGATGGGCCCAGTCTATCCAACGGAAACGAAAAAGGATACACGCAGTGTCCAGGGGGTGTCTTTGATCACTGAAGTCCGGCGTCATGCCCTTCAAATTCCGATTGTAGGTATCGGAGGGATCACATACGAAAACGCTGCACCAGTGATACAAGCTGGGGCAGACGGTATAAGCATCATTAGTGCTATTAGCCAGAGCGCCGATCCAAAAAAAGCAGCAGAAGAGCTGAAATCACTTGTTGAAACAGAAAAAGCATCTCTTTAATCTGAAGGAGACATGGATTGAATCAATTCATGTCTTTTCTTATGCCGGGGAAAATAGACAGGAGAGAAACAATTGTGTACAATTATATAGTTCGATTATTTTCGAAATGACAGGTAAATAAAGGAGAATACACATGGAAGTGCTCGATACGTATTTTCGTCGATACGATGAAGCGGGAAAAAATCAGGAGCAAATGGATGAGTTGCTGGCATTGTTTTCTGACGATGTCATGATTGTCTTAAATGGCGCCCAAAAGCCTGGTATCCAAGCATTCACACAGTTTTTGAACACATTTTTCCACGTACATGATGACATTAAGCATATGTGGGATGGGTGGATGAAAAGAGAAGACGGAAAGTATGAAACAAACTGGGCTGTTTGCGGAAAGCTTTCGGATGGCCGTGTCTATACAGCAGAAGGAATTGATATCGCAGAGCTGGACGACCATGGGAAGATCGTTTATTTAGAAAACGTTCCGAAAAACCCAGAGTTATTCCAGCGCTATTAAAAAGCCGGCTGAGCAGCCGGCTTTTTCTTATGAATCAGTATCCATATGCATGCCTGTATGTGCCTTTACTTGAATTTCCGTAAAGGTGTCTTCATCTGCTTTTTCAGAAGAGAATATCGTGCCTAAGTAGGCGGCAAGGAATCCGAGTGGAATCGAGATAATCCCAGGGTTCGACAGCGGGATGAGCGGTTCTCCTGTGAAGATGGCTGCTCCTGACGGGTCCCAGACGCTTGGGCTGAGCGAGACAATGATCAGTGCGCTCAGAAGGCCTGTTAAGCTTCCTGCGATGGCACCCGTAGAGTTAAATCGTTTCCAAAAAACAGTGAAGATAATCAAAGGTAAGTTCGCACTTGCCGCCACTGCGAAGGCAAGAGACACAAGAAAAGCGACGTTTAAGGACTGGGCAAATAATGCAAGAATGATAGAGAGGATCGCCACGCCGATTGAAGCAAAGCGCGCCGCCTTCACTTGCTCCCGCTCACTCGCTTTTCCTTTGCGGATAATCTGACTATAAAAGTCATGGGCAAAAGCAGATGCGGCGGATAAAACAAGCCCAGTCACCACTGCCAATATGGTTGCAAAGGCGATAGCGGAAACAAAGGCAAATAATAAATCTCCTCCAAGGGCTTGTGCCAGAAGAGGTGCGGCCATATTGCCTGCTGCATCTGCTGTCGTGATCGCTTCTGTTCCAACAAAGGCAGCAGCGCCAAAGCCAAGGAAAACCGTCATTAAATAAAAGATCCCGATGATCCAAGTAGCAGAAAGAACCGATTTTCGCGCAGAAATCGCATCCTTTACTGTATAAAAACGGATCAAAATATGTGGCAAACCGGCTGTCCCAAGCACTAAGGCGAGGTTAAGAGACAAGGTTTCTAAAGGCACATCATATTTATTTCCCGGGTGAAGAAACGATTCACCGAGCGGGGTTGCAGTTTTCATCTGTTCAAACATCTTCAGCAGACTAAAATCAAACTTTGCAAACACAAGCAGAGAAATAATGAGCGTCCCAAGCATGAGAAGCACAGCCTTTGTGATCTGTACCCAGCTGGTCGCAATCATGCCGCCAAACACGACATAAATGGTCATCAGGACACCCACGATCAGCACCGCGATCCAGTAATCAATGCCAAGAAGCAGCTTGATTAATGCACCTGCTCCAACGAGCTGTGCAATCATATAAAAAGTGGAAACTGTAATGGTATTAAAGGCGGCAACCCCTCGAATAGCAGGGCGCTTAAATCGTGCAGCGATCATATCGGCCATCGTATATTTCCCCAGATTTCGAAGCGGTTCAGCCACAACGTAAAGAACGACAAGATACGCTACTAGAAAACCAATGCTATAGAAAAAGCCGTCAAATCCGTTTAACGCGATCATTCCAGCAATCCCTAAAAATGATGCAGCAGACATATAGTCTCCAGCAATGGCAAGGCCGTTTTGAAACCCAGTCAGACCTCCGCCTGCTGTGTAAAAATCACTCGCATTGCTTGTTTTTTTCGCAGCAAAATATGTGATGACCAATGTGAGCCCTACGATCGCTACGAACAAAATAAAAGCGGTCATGCTCATTCGTCATCACCTCTTGATTCAGTTTTTAAAGCGCTTACATAATTGTCGAACTTAGCTGCTTTTTTCGCATAAAGTCCACATAAAACCCAGGTCATGACAAATTGTGTGAGGGCGAATAACCAAGCCCATGAGATCGCGCCAATTGCCGGCGTGTTCAAAAAGGTGAAGTAGGATGTAGCAACCGGAAGTGAAAAGTAAAAGAGAAAAAAGAAAATCGTCATCGGTACGATAAATCTGCGTTTTTCCTCAAGAAGTTTTCGAAAATCCTCTGAAGCGGCAACCTTCTTATAATGAACTTTTTTGTCTGCCATTGTTTCCTCCTTTGTACGAATTAGGGACAAGGTACTCCAATGCATATGAGACGATCTGGCTGTTTATGACAGTATATCATAAAAAAGGCACCCGAAAAGGGTGCTTTCTATCGATAATTTGCAAGAAATGTTTGTCTCGCTTTTTCATATGTTTCTGCGTCAAAATGATCTCCGCATTTATGAATACACCAAGGCTCTTCTTGTTTTGCAATCCCAACTTCATAGCCCTTCTCAGTGAATTCAAAGGACTGCGAGACATCATAAAAATGAAAGCCGTCAAAGAGGTCCTCACGCCACCTCACATCATATTGTGTTGCCATGAATAGACCATCAATGGCCGCAGCTTTGATATAATCTTGCGCTTCGGGCTGCTGACGGTCTCTTTCAAACGAAAGCAGCTGATAGGTGTCGTGACGATATTCAATGACTTTTCCCCTGCAATCAGAACTCTCCCACCAAATTCCATTGTCAGGCACGTTTTCTGCTCCAATCACGCCAACCATGCCAAGTGATGGATTTTGTAAAAAAAGCGGGATGAGTTCAAGCAGCATATGCTGTTTGACAATCAAGGTATCCTGATGAAGATAAATTTTAAACTGAGCTGGATGAGTGATGGCTTCATTGTATGCAGAGGTCATACTTGATGCATGTCTGATTGGTAAGACCTCCACATGGTATCCATGAGGAGCTGGAAGTGAAGCGAGCTGCCGGAAGCAAGCTTGAAACATCGATTCATCATTCACACATAAAACAAACAGAATCGTCGGATTACTCATGAAATGGAACCGCCTCGACCACATATTGATAGGCTGTAGCAGACTCGTGAAAATCAGAACGAATGCCGTGTTTCATGAGTAATTCATGTAGATCATTCAACACGTTTGCATAGGAAGGATGCTGTACGCGAATGGCCTCGAATTCGCGAATGCGAAAACCCGCTGAATGAAAGAGTGCATGTATTTCGTGAAGGGTGAAGAAACGTAAATGTGTTTGATCCATTAACCCTGCATCTGTATAAGTAAATCTGCCGGCTAGTAATTCTAAAACCGTTGAAATGTGGCCGATATTTGGAATAGATGCCAGGATGGCACCCTCTTTTTTAAGGAAGGGTTTCACCTTTTTTAAAACGGCCCAAGGGTCCAATAAATGCTCGAGGACGTCTCCGAAAATAATGCAGTCAAATTGTTCATGTTGATAAGGGAGAGCCATCTGTTCAATATTTCCGCAGAGAACATGATCCAGCTCTTGCTTAGCCTCTTTTGCTGCATCTTCAAATGACTCAATGCCATAAATGGTCCGGCCCTTTTGTTTCAGGACTTTTCCAAGCTTGCCTGTGCCGCATCCGATATCCAATAAAGACGTCCATTCCGCGCGAATACGGCTGACGATGACCGGGTTTACCCCATGATAATACTGATCCTTTTTTTGGTGATAATATGAAAGGGAATCTGAACTCACGCTCTACCCACCTTTCTGCTTTCTCGTTGTTTTCATGCTTAATATATGGGTGAGCAGCTTGATTTTATAACGAGAGAAGGACAATTTTCATGAATGGCGGCTAAAAAGGGATCATATAAAGAACAGGAAATGGACTGTCCTCCTAATATAGAAAGACAGAACCCCATTGAGTGAAGGGATTGGTATGGAGAGGTGTTCAATTATTGTAGCGTATCGTCATGAAAGGATTTTCAAAAGGTCAATTGACAGGTCAGAACTTATAGCCAAAGCAGTCTGAAAGACAAAGGATAACGGCGTTGATTTACGGTTTGTTTATCATCTTCTGATCACCGTTGGATGTTAAAAAAGCTTGTATTTCTTCGATGCCGAGTCCAATTTTTTTCGCTTCCTGAATCAAATAAACCCACTCTTCGTCAACTCTTCTTTTCACTTGCGTATCCATAATATCCTCCAGTTCAATAAGACATATTCACTGCAACCAATGACTTGAACAAACCGTCTAGTAACTGTACGTGTGGTTGAAAACAGCGCAAAATAAATTTTTGTCGAAAAATGATGACATTTAACCTATTTTGTAAAATCTATCACCTACCACATCCCTAAAAAAATGACTAAAAAACCCATAAATATTGAAATCTTACTTCTAATAATAAACAATTGTAAAGTCAGTTGAAAGATTATAAATTAAAATAATGATAAAGACCTAAAACATTTGACTCATATAAACCAATTGCTTTGACATTTGCCATCGAGTAGAACAAATTTCATCTTTGCAGGACATACATATTGTTCGTTTGGGAAGTTCTTCTCAAGATGGTATTCTAAAAGAAACAGAAACCACCAAGAAGGAATGAAGAAAGACATGTATAGCCTTTTTCAAAAGTATCAAGAAGTTGTCATGTATCTTGTGATGGGTGTGTGTACAACCATTGTCAATATCGTCAGCTTCTATTTATTCGTTGAGATGTTTTCCATGGATTACAAAACAGCTACGGTTGTTTCATGGGTATTTGCTGTTCTCTTTGCTTATATCACCAATAAGAAGTATGTCTTCAAGCAAAAGGCTCGTGACACAAAAAGCCTCATGCGTGAGCTTTCTTCATTTTTTAGTGTCCGTCTCATGTCTCTAGGTGTAGATCTGGGGCTGATGATTTTATTTGTGAGCCAAATGGCGCTCAATGAAACCGTCGCAAAAATTCTCGTCAACTTTGTGATTGTGGTGGTCAATTATGTCGCCAGTAAGTGGTTCGTCTTCAAGAAAACAAAAGAAGATGCGATTTAACACATAAAAAAAGATAGGTGATGTGAAATGAGCAGCAGGCCAGACGACTTATATGATGCCATATATCAACAAACAGAAAAGCAGCATGAACAAGTGCTGAGGCTAGTCAAAGAAATGACCGCACATCCAGAAGCGTTTTCGGAACAAGAAAAGGAAAAGATCAACCGAATGGACATTGCGCTTCAAACGGCAATGGACATTTTAGAAAATTTAATGACCCCTGATACGCAAATGACCATTGTTTTAAGACAAGGGAGAATTCATGTTGACCTGTCAAAAGCGTAAAAGAAGCAGCCAATGATGCAGCGGCTGCTTTTTATTATGCATCGCTTGTTTCCCGCAGTTGCTTTGGAGACATGCCGATTTTCTTTCGAAAGACTTTATTCAAGTAATTCGCATTTCGGTAGCCGCACTGTATGGCGATTTCTTCAATCGAGTATTTCGTTGTTTTTAGTAATGTTTCCGCCTTTTCTAACCGGATATTGGTTAAGTAGTGAATAGGTGTGAAGCCAGTGGCCTTTTTGAATTCTCTCGTAAAATGACTTTTGGATAAACGTGCCGCAGCTGCCATATCGTCTGGGCCAATTTCCTCGTGAAAATGATGGCTGGCAAACAAGGCCGCTTGGACGATGGGCTCAGGCCATTTCTCCATTTGTCCCTCAAGCTTTGGCAAATATGAATACAGTTCCATGACAAATTGATAAGCAAGGCTAGACCCCTCAAATGGATTGGTAATCCGTCTTTCACTGGCTTCATCATAAATTTTCTTCAGCAGGCGGATTGGTTTGGAATGAGGATGAAAACGCATGACCTGCTTTCCTTGATCTATAAATTGGTCAAAGCAAAGATCACAGGCTTCCCCATAAAGCGTCAAATAGAGAAATTCCCAATGCTCACTGTCCTCTGGAAAATAATATTGATAGGCACTAGGGCTTTTCACAAGAAAGGCCTGCCCCGGCAAGACTTTAAACCGCTTCTGTCCGATTTCAATCATGCCGTGTCCAGACAGTGTGAGCTGAAAGATGCACTTGCCCTGATCCTTCCGCTCCACGCCATTCCAGCTGTATAACGAAGATGATTGAACCTCCCAGCCAACAGACCATATTTGTGCCGGCAATGTAACATCAGAATGGTGAAAACGAAATGCAAATGCTTCCTTCTTCAAATTGGAAAACCTCCTTCACAGCAAAAAACAACCTTTTTCTTTTTTGAATCATGGTACACCTCATATCACATCGTACCATTCACAGCAAAAAAAGGGTATTTTTTAACGATTTTTTTACCATTGAACTTACGCAGTTCACGCAACTAAAATAAGAGTATCAGAAGAGAAAAGGGGAATGGATATGATCGATATGTTACGCACGGCATTTCACCAGCAATTTGGGGATAGAGAAGAAGAACTTCGCTATTTTTTTGCCCCGGGAAGAGTGAACTTGATTGGTGAACATACAGATTACAATGGAGGTCATGTATTCCCTTGTGCGCTCACTCTCGGTACATATGCAGCATGTGCAAAGCGGACAGATGGCCGCGTGAGAATGTATTCCTTGAACTTTGATGGCGATGGTGTGAAAGAATTCGACCTTTTTGAAATCGCTTACTTAGAATCGGATGGCTGGGCGAATTATCCGAAGGGTGTGTTCCATCAGTTTATCGAAGCAGGGATGAAGATAGAAGAAGGCTTTGACATTGTATACGGCGGCAATCTTCCCAATGGCGCAGGCCTGTCTTCCTCTGCCTCGATTGAGCTTGTCACCGCCGTCTTCATCAATGAATGGCATTCATTCGGCGTTTCAAATGCCCGTCTTGCCCTCCTTTCGCAGCGTGCAGAAAATGAATTTATTGGCGTCAATTGCGGCATCATGGATCAGTTTTCAATTGCTCTTGGAAAAGAAGATCACGCCATTTTGCTCAATTGCGATACCCTTGATTTTCAATACAGTCCGTTTCGGCAAGAGGGACTGGCGCTTGTCATTGCCAATACAAACAAAAAGCGGACACTGGCAGACTCCAAATACAATGAACGCCGGTCAGAGTGTCAATCAGCTTTAAACGATTTACGAAAAGAAATCGATCTTGCCCACTTATGTGAGCTCACGGCAGATGAATTTGCCGAACATGCCCATTTGATTCAGGATGAAACATGCCGCAAACGTGCAAGACACGTAGTGACAGAAAACGAGCGGACGATGAGAGCGATAAATTTTTTGAAAGATGATAAAATTGAAAAGCTAGGCGCCCTCATGAAGGCATCTCATCTTTCTTTAAAGAATGATTATGAAGTGACTGGATTTGAACTAGATACACTTGCAGAAGCCGCTTGGCTCCATCCTGGAACGATTGGCTCCCGGATGACAGGCGCGGGTTTTGGCGGCTGCACGATCAGTATTGTGAAAGAAAAGCAGCTGGCATCATTTATAGAAGAAACAGGTGCAATTTATCAAGAAAAGACAGGCATTCAAGCCTCTTTTTACACAGCTGGAATTGGAGGCGGCGCAAGAGAACTTACGAAGGAGGAAGTGTAATGACGATTTTAGTGTGCGGGGGAGCAGGATACATTGGCAGCCATGCGGTAGCGGCTCTTTTAGCGAAAGGTGAACAAGTGGTGGTAGTGGATAATTTGCAGACAGGCCACAAAGAAGCTGTTTTGGAGGGAGCTGTTTTAGAAGAGGGAGATTTACGAGATCAAGATTTTTTAAGACAGGTTTTCAAAACACATCAAATAGAAGCGGTGATGCACTTTGCTGCAGATTCACTTGTCGGCGAGAGTGTAACAGACCCGCTAAAGTACTATGACAACAACGTTGGAGGAGCGACAGCCTTACTTCAGGTGATGAATGAATTTGATGTGAAACACATCGTTTTCTCTTCAACCGCTGCCACATATGGTGAACCAAAGCGAGTGCCGATCGTTGAAACGGATGAGACGAATCCAACCAATCCTTATGGAGAAACGAAACTGGCCATTGAAAAAATGCTGAAGTGGTCTGAGCAGGCATATGGAATGAAATACGTTGTGCTTCGTTACTTTAATGTAGCTGGCGCTCATACAGAAGGACTTGTCGGAGAGGATCATCAGCCTGAGACACATCTCATTCCGATTATTCTGCAAGTGGCTTTAGGAAAACGAGATCAGATCATGATTTACGGTGATGATTATGAGACAGAGGATGGCACGTGTATTAGGGATTACATTCATGTCATGGATTTAGTAGACGCGCACATCTTAGCTGTTGATCGTCTGCGCGCTGGAAAAGAAAGTGCAACATATAACTTAGGGAATGGCACTGGTTTCTCCGTGAAGCAGGTAGTAGATGCTGTTAGAAACGTCACGGGACATGCGATCCCAGCACAGGTGGCTGACAGACGCGCGGGAGATCCAGCAAAGCTGATTGCTTCTTCTGAAAAAGCGTTGCAGGAATTAGGGTGGACACCTCAATATGCTGACCTTCACACCATCATTCAAAGTGCGTGGGATTGGTTTCAGAAGCATCCAGACGGCTACCAGAGTAAATAACGCATAACAGGCAGGCAAGAGAGGGGACAGAGAGAATGGCGGTTGATATTTTTGAAAAACTGGAACAGCTGATTCAATACGGGATCAATCATGAGCTGATCACACGACTAGATATCGATTATACGAGAAATCGGCTGCTAGAGGTGCTTGGGCTGGATGAAGCTGAGCTAAGAACAGTCTCAGGGGAGGCGGAGCTTGAAGACATCTTAATGCCGATGCTGGATTGGGCAGCTGAGACTGGCCTTATCCCTGAGGGGACGGATACGTATCGCGATTTACTAGATGCGAAAATCATGGGATGCTTGGTGGCGCCTCCAAGTGTCATCTACGCAAAGTTTGAAGAGAAACGCCAGCATGAAGGGCCAGAGGCGGCTACAAGCTGGTTCTATGAAATGCAGCAGCACGCACACTATATTCATACAGGCAGAATCGCCAAAAATGTGCAGTGGTTTACACCAACAGATGATGGCGTGCTGGAGATCACAATTAATCTATCAAAGCCGGAAAAGGACCCAAAAGCAATCGCTGAAGCCAAAAAGCTTAGTCAAAAGCAATATCCTCTTTGTCTCCTTTGTAAAGAAAACGTTGGGTTTGGGGGGCGGATCAACCATCCAGCGAGACAGAATCACCGGATTATTCCTGTGACACTCACAGATGAATCTTGGTTTCTACAATTTTCACCTTATGTGTATTACAACGAGCACTGCATTGTGTTCAAAGGCGAACATGAGCCGATGAGCATCTCCAAAAAGACCTTTGAACGATTGCTTTCTTTCATATATATATACCCGCACTATTTCATCGGATCGAACGCCGACCTTCCGATTGTCGGGGGCAGTATATTAAGTCATGACCATTTTCAGGGCGGTGCGCATGAATTTCCGATGGCGAAAGCGGAGGTGGAAGAGGTCTTTTCTCTGAATGCCTTTCCGAATGTGAGGGCTGGCATTGTGAAATGGCCGATGTCTGTCATCCGGCTTCGAAGCAGCGACCGGCAGACGCTTGCAGACGCCGCAGACTTTATCTTAACCAAGTGGAAAATGTATTCAGATCAAGAAGTGGAGCTGCTAGCTCATACTGGAGAGACGCCGCATAATACCATTACACCCATTGCACGCCGCCATGGCGATGACTATGAATTAGATCTAGTGCTGCGCAATAATCGTACAAACAAGCGGCACCCGGGTGGAATTTTCCACCCGCACGAAGAAGTCCATCATATTAAAAAAGAGAATATCGGATTAATTGAAGTGATGGGTCTTGCCGTTCTTCCTGGTAGATTAGCAGAGGAATTAAGCCAATTAAAAGAAGCGCTCTTATCCAAAAACCCCCTTGAAGAAATCAAAGCCCGCCCTGCTATCACAAAACACGAAACATGGGCAAAGCGTCTGCTTGAAGAGAACACCTTTACAGAGGACAATACAGAAGCCATTTTACAAAAAGAAGTCGGTATGATTTTTTCTCGTATTCTCTCACAGGCGGGTGTGTTTAAAAGAACCGAGCAAGGGAAAACAGCTTTTAAACGTTTCATTCATACACTCATATAGGCAGGTGATTAGATGATTGAACAAGTAAGAACATTAATGGAAGAAAAACAGCTCGACGGTGTCTTGATTCAAAAGCGTAATAACTTCTCCTGGCTGACAGGAGGAAGAAGAAATCACATCGTGTTAAATACACCAGAGGGCGTGTGCAAGCTGCTTGTGTTAAAAGACGACATCGTCCTCATTGTGAATCAAATGGAAGAAAAGCGGATCATTGAAGAAGAGATGGCCTATATCGATCACCCATTTCAAGTGGTAACGATGGATTGGTTTGAGGATGATACGGCACACATTCAAACACTCACAAAAGACAAACGGATCGGGTCAGACATTCAAATGGATGGATTCGAATGGATCGAGCCGGATTTGTCGCAAGTCCGATCCATTCTTTCTGCATCACAGCTCCGCCAATATGAAACGCTTTGTCATGAAACAGCAGTCATTGCAGAGAGTGTCTGTAAAGAAATCGTTCCAGGACAGACGGAGCACGAAATCGCTTCGCTTGCGGCTCAAAAAGCGATCGCGCAGGGAATGACGATAGAAGTACTGCTTGTGGCAACAGATGACCGGATTCATCAATACCGTCATCCAATTCCGACAGACAAAAAACTTCAAAAGCATGCGCTTGTTGTTCTTTGCGCTGAACGGCATGGACTCGTGGCGAATGTCACAAGGTCTGTTTACTTCGGTCAGCTTCCAAAGGAGCTTGAAGAGAACAAAGAGCGGCTTGCACGAATTGACACGGTCATGAATGCCGCCACGCGCCCTGGTAAGACATTGGGAGATGTATTGAAAGCAGGTATTGCTCAGTATGAAAAAGAAGGCTTCCCTGATAGCTGGAAAAAGCTTCATCAAGGGGGAAAAACGGGCTTTGTATCTAGAGAAATCATTGCAGTTCCCTCATCGAAGGAAGAAATTCAGCTGCAACAAGTGTTTACTTGGAACCCTTCATTGCCTGGATTGAAGTCAGAGGATACGATGGTCGTAGAGAAAGAGGGGAACCGCTTTTTAACCTATACAGGCAAGTGGACATACATTGACGTTGAGCATGAAGGGGACATCTATAGACGCCCTGATATTTTAGTGAGAGAAGAATAACTGCAGAATGCCGGCGCTGAGCCGGTTTTTTGCTGGAAGTCATTTAGCGGGATTCCACATATTCATCATGATTGCCAATTCTTACACCGCATAGTCAGAGGATCGATACTTTCTTTTCTTGTCAACTTGCGTTAAAATAAGTAAGGTTTTTGTTAAATGTGGGGATACCTATTTTGAAATTGTTTACCTAGATAAAATTTCATTAAGTTAAATTGAAATTTGACCAAACTTTTTTATTGTGGTAAACCTAAATTTGACAAAGTTCTTGATTGTTTGTCCTTTGCCTTCAACTCTCAACTTTTCAAAATCCTAGAAATTTATTGTGTGTGCAATAATATAAATTTATGTCGAATTTATGACATTTTGAGAGAAATCTGTTGAAAAATAAATGAACTTTTGAAAAAAGGGAAGCTAACTCTAACAGATTTTGATAGCATTACAAAGGGAAGAAAAGTTTTCGAAGGCAGATGGCTTTTCACAATTATTCAGCAATTTATACATTATTTAAGGAAGGATGGTGATCTTCTTGTTCAGAGCCATTAAACCTATGCTTTTATTAGCGATGCTCGTGAGTGTTTTTGTATTAGGAGGTTGCAGCAATATCGCTGTTTTAGATCCTAAAGGACCAGTCGCAGCACAACAAAAAGACTTAATCCTTTTATCTATTGGATTCATGCTCTTTATCGTTGGTGCGGTATTTGTACTGTTTACCATCATTTTGGTTAAATACCGTGAGCGTAAGGACGTTGGAAACGCCTCTTATAACCCAGAAATACACGGGAATACGCTTCTAGAAGTTGTCTGGACAGTGATCCCAATATTAATCGTTGCTGCTCTTTCGATTCCAACTGTAAAAACAATTTACTCTTTGGAAGAGGCACCTCAAGCAACAAGCCATAAAGATCCACTCATCGTTTATGCGACAGCTGTTGATTGGAAATGGATCTTTAGTTATCCAGAGGAAAATATTGAGACAGTGAACTACTTAAACATTCCAAAAGATCAGCCGGTTTTATTCAAAATCACTTCCGCTGATACAATGGCATCACTATGGATTCCTCAGCTAGGCGGGGAGAAGTATGCGATGGCTGGAATGGAAATGGAACAATATCTTCAAGCTGATGAAGTAGGCACATACCAAGGAAGAAACGCCAACTTCACAGGCGAGGGCTTTGCTCAGCAAAAATTCAAAGTCAATGCGATGACGCAGTCTGACTATGATAAATGGGTAAACAAAACGAAGAAAGAAGCACCAAAGTTAACGAAGAAAACGTATGACTACTTGATGCTTCCTGATGCTGCAGATGTGCAGACATTCTCATCAACACATTTATCCTTTGCGAAGCACGGAGAAGATTCTGAATATGCACTCCAAGCACGCAAACGTTTAGGTTATCAAGCAGTTTCTCCGCATTCCAAGACAGATCCTTTCGAGAATGTGAAGAACTATAAAAGAAAATTAGAAACAGAATAAACTGACTAAGGAAAGGAGGAGGCCGTTATGCATTTAAAATGGGATGAGTTTTTTGTAACTGGAGACCCATTAATTCTTGGTGCGCAAATTTCTATCGCTCTTACTTCCATTGCCATCGTGTTTGTTTTAACCTACTTTAAAAAGTGGAAATGGCTTTGGAAAGAATGGCTGACATCAGTTGATCATAAAAAGCTTGGAATCATGTATATCCTTGCTGCTGTGATTATGTTCTTCCGCGGTGGGGTAGACGGACTGATGATGCGCGCGCAGCTGGCGCTTCCTAATAATACGTTTTTAGATTCAAACCACTATAATGAAATCTTTACAACGCATGGTACGATCATGATTCTATTCATGGCGATGCCATTTTTAATTGGTTTAATCAACGTCGTTGTTCCTCTTCAAATTGGTGCACGTGACGTTGCATTCCCTTATTTGAACAACCTTAGCTTCTGGACATTTATGGTCGGAGCAATGCTGTTCAACATTTCCTTCGTTATTGGGGGATCACCAAGTGCAGGCTGGACGAGTTACATGCCGCTCGCCGGAAATGATTTCTCACCAGGACCTGGACAGAACTACTACTTGCTCGGGCTCCAAATTGCAGGTATTGGTACACTTATGACAGGTATTAACTTCATGGTGACCATCTTAAAAATGCGTACAAAAGGTATGACACTTATGCGTATGCCAATGTTTACATGGACAACATTGATTACGTCTGTCATCATCGTGTTTGCATTCCCTGTACTAACAGTTGCTTTAGCACTTATGACATTTGATCGTTTATTCGGTTCTGCATTCTTTACACTCGAAGCAGGCGGTATGCCGATGCTTTGGGCGAACCTTTTCTGGATTTGGGGACATCCTGAGGTATATATTGTTATCCTGCCGGCTTTCGGTATTTTCTCAGAAATCTTTGCGACGTTCTCAAGAAAGCAGTTGTTTGGTTACAAAGCGATGGTTGTATCAATTGTGGCAATCTCTGTTCTTAGTTTCCTTGTGTGGGTTCACCACTTCTTTACAATGGGGAACAGTGCAGCGGTTAACTCATTCTTCTCGATTACAACAATGGCGATTTCTGTACCAACAGGTGTGAAAATCTTTAACTGGCTCTTTACGATGTATCGAGGCCGTATCAGCTTTACATCACCAATGCTTTGGGCACTTGGTTTCATCCCGAACTTCGTAATCGGTGGTGTAACTGGGGTTATGCTTGCGATGGCAGCTGCGGATTACCAGTACCATAACACGTACTTCCTTGTATCCCACTTCCACTATGTATTAATCGCAGGTACTGTATTTGCTTGTTTTGCTGGTCTTGTTTTCTGGTATCCAAAAATGTTTGGTTACAAGTTAAACGAAAGAATCGGCAAATGGTTCTTCTGGGTATTCATGATCGGATTTAACATCTGTTTCTTCCCGCAGTACTTCCTAGGACTGCAAGGAATGCCAAGACGTATTTATACGTATGGACCAGAAGATGGCTGGACTGCACTCAACTTTATTTCAACAATTGGTGCATTTATGATGGGTATCGGATTCATCATCCTTTGCTACAACATTTACTACAGCTGGAGACACTCAAAACGTGAAGTGTCTGGAGACAGCTGGGGAGAAGGACGTACACTTGACTGGGCGACATCTTCTGCAATTCCGCCGCATTATAACTTTGCAGCACTTCCAGAAGTGACAACACCAGATGCATTCCATCATTGGAAGCAAAACAATGTGGACGTTCATCCTGAAAAAGAATTCAAGAAAATTCACATGCCGCATAATTCAGGCAGACCGCTGATCATGTCTGCATTCTTTGGACTTGGTGCATTCGGTCTTGTATTTGAATGGTACTGGATTGGTGTTATTGGCTTAATCGGTGTATTCGCAACGATGATTTTACGTTCATTCGAATATGACGATGGCTACTATATTCCTGTTGAAGAAGTCATTGAAACAGAGAAAAAGAATAAGGAGGCGCAGAAGTAATGGGACATAATGATAGCAGCTATGCAAATGCACCGCTTGAATATCAGTCTGAAACCGGACGTTTAAACATCCTTGGTTTCTGGATATTCCTTGGCGCGGAAATCGTGTTGTTCTCAACACTTTTTGCGACCTACTTTGTTCTACATGGCAGAACAGCTGGCGGCGTTTTACCAGCTGAGCTGTTTGATATGAAGCTTGTATTGATCATGACATTCCTGCTATTGGTTAGTTCATTTACATGCGGGATTGCTGTTCATGAAATGCGCCGTGGAAGTACAAAAGGGGTTGTCATTTGGACGATTCTCACACTGCTTCTAGGTGCAGGCTTCGTTGGATTTGAGCTTTTCGAGTTCTTCCATTATGTACATGAAGGTGCGAGCATCCATACAAGTGCGTATTGGTCTGCATTCTTTGTACTTTTAGGAACTCACGGACTACACGTATCGATCGGTATCTTCTGGATTACCGGGATCTTGTTCCAAATTAAAAAGCGTGGATTAACTCCACAAACAGCAGCGAAGATTTTCATCTCAAGTCTATACTGGCATTTCCTTGATGTTGTATGGATTTTCATCTTCACAGCTGTTTACTTGATCGGATTAGGGGGGCTTTTGTGATATGGCTGGAAAAACACATTCCTCAGCAGAGCACGAACACTTCCCTTGGAAACACGTAGTTGGCTTTATCCTATCCATTGTGCTGACAGTCTTAGCATTCTGGATTGCGATTGGAGCTGAAATTGGCAGTTCCGCAAAACTATGGATTATCTTTGGTTTTGCGTTCATTCAAGCATTCTTGCAGCTGTTCATGTTTATGCACATGACAGAGAGCGAAAACGGAACTGTTCAAGTCGGAAATACTTTGTTTGGTCTGTTCTGTGCGATTATCTTCGTCATCGGATCTGTTTGGATCTTTGCGGCTCACTACAGCCACGGAGAGAACAGTAAAGACGGGTATTCACCGTCTGCGCCAAAGCAGTCTGAGCATTCAGAGAAATAATAAAAAAACCACTCATCTCTTGAAGGTGAGTGGTTTTTATCATGATGGTGATAACGCTTCCAATAGTTGGGCGATATCTATCGGCTGCTGAATCTTTTGCGAATGAATGGAAGTCCGTAGATGAGGAACGCTGCAATGTGAGCCAAAATCACGTTAATGGCAAAGAATGCGATCATGAAGGTATGTCCTGCTGGAGACAAACTGCTTGTCATGTAAAGACCGAAGAAAATCCACATAATCATAATGGGTGGAATAGATGCTAATGCAATTTTTCTGTTTTCCAGCCATAAAAACAGGGGTGTAGCCGTTGCAATACATAGGTACGCAAAGAACATATCCATCGTATCCAACTCCTTTGTAAGTTGATATTCAAATCAAATGAGAGGTCAGGATGCAATTGTGTCTGTTTTTAGGAGATATTGTGAACATTTTGTTACAAGTATTATACCACAATTGACTTTGAAGTAAACGTAATAATTGGAAAATGGGCCTTATTCCATACAAAATGGTTTTATTCCTCTTTCCTCAGTGCAGCTTATCTCATCTGATGTTTACTTGTTATATTGCCACATAGGTCATTGAATTTTTCCCTTAAAATCTGTAAAATAAACTTTTTAAAGGACTTGAGATCGATTGAATGAAAAGTGTATAGAGGGATTTTTTCCTATTGTTAGGATGAAAAGTATTTCATTTTTTGAAAATTGAATGGAACCTTTCGGATGTATCTTCCGTCATATTTAAGGTGAGTTGATTTTGTGAAAATTTCAATCTAATATAAATAAGGGCTTTTATGTTTTGTAATAAGGGTGGTTAGTTCATGAACAAGCAGAATACATCTCCTTACTATCAAGGAGATTTGATTTTTATATTTTTAGCCTTCTTTGCCATCAGTGTCATTTCTATATATGCTGCTGGACAGTTTGAACAATATGGTAGTGGTGCATGGACAAGGCAAATTATTTATTATCTCATTGGAGCAATTTGCATTGTAGCCATTAATTATTTTGACCTTGAACAGCTTGAAAAATTAAGTATATACATCTTTCTAGGTGGGATACTTCTTCTAATTATTTTAAAATTGAGCCCTGCTCAGATTGGGGGTAAAGACTTTGCCCCTATAAAAAACGGAGCCAAAAGTTGGTTTATACTTCCAGGGATTGGAACACTTCAGCCTTCAGAGTTCATGAAAATTGGTCTGATTATGATGCTCGCGTCGGTCATTGGAAAGTCTACACCTAGGGGAAAAAGGACATTAGAAGATGATATTATTCTATTATTAAAAATTGCCGGCGTGGCAGCTGTACCAGTTGGACTGATCTTCTTGCAGGATGCAGGGACTGCGGCTGTTTGTATGTTTATTGTTGTCGTGATGGTGTTTTTATCAGGGGTCAATTGGAAACTGATCTCTCTCATCGGTTCTGTGGTTGTACTATTGGTTGCCGCTGTGTTAGCCGTCATCATTCTCTTCCCTGATTTTGCGAAAACAATCGGCATTCAGCAGTACCAGATCAACCGGATTACCGCTTGGCTGCCTGATAGTTCTTCGACAGCCAACCAAGCACAGACGCAGGATGCATCTGGATCTGATAAATATCAAGTAGAGCAGGCGATTATGGCCATTGGTGCAGGGCAGATTTTTGGGAATGGCATTAAAAACTTAAAGGTCTACGTTCCTGAAGCACAAACGGATATGATTTTCTCCATTATAGGTGAAGCCTTTGGCTTTATCGGCTGTGCGTTTGTTGTGATCATGTTCTTCTTCTTGATTTACCGGCTTGTCGTACTGATTGACCGTATCCATCCTTATAGCCGATTTGCGTCATTCTTCTGCGTAGGATATACAGCATTGATTGTAATCCATACGTTCCAGAACATTGGCATGAACATAGGCGTGATGCCTGTAACAGGGATTCCACTCTTATTTATCAGCTTTGGAGGAAGCTCTGTCTTGTCTGTTCTCATTGGATTCGGGATCGCCTATAACGCAAGCGTTCAATTAACGAAATATCAAAGTTATTTATTTAAATAAAACGAGTAAGGGCAGTCTAAGTATAGGCTGTCTTTTTTTATGCGAGTTTTAATTTTTGAAAAGCCCTATGTCTTTGCCTTATGATAGAAGAAGTGAAGGAGGTCTTCGAATTGAACAAAACGATAGAAACCATATTAAATCATCGATCCATTCGTTCGTTTACAGACGAGCGTTTGACAGAAGAAGAGGTGCTGACACTGATCAAAAGTGCACAGGCTGCTTCGACATCAAGCTATGTACAGGCGTATAGTATTATTGGGGTGACAGATCAGGAGAAGAAGGCCAAGCTTGCTGAACTGGCTGGGAATCAGCCATACGTTGAGAAGAACGGGCATTTCTTTGTCTTCTGTGCAGACTTGAAACGCCATGATTATATTGCAAAAAAAGCAGGGAAGAATCATCAGGAGGCGCTTGAGAATACAGAAGCCTTTCTCATTAGCGTCATCGATGCGGCATTGGCTGCACAAAATGTCAGTGTTGCTGCAGAATCAATGGGACTTGGGATCTGCTATATTGGCGGACTGCGTAATCAGCTGAGAGAAGTCTCTGAAGTGCTTGAAACGCCATCTTATGTGCTGCCGTTATTCGGTCTGGCTGTTGGCCATCCAGCTAATCAGTCGTCACAAAAGGAACGGCTGCCAGTTGAACTCATATATCATGAAAATTCATATCAGCAAGATGAAGCGCATGTGGATCGTTATTTAAAAGAATACGACGATCGTATTTCCGCATATTATGAAACACGAACAAACGGTGAGAGAAAAGATACTTGGTCTGAGCAGATGCTGCGGGGCTTTAGCCAGCCAAAGCGTGCCTTCCTTGGAGAATTTGTGAAAGAGAAGGGCTTTAATCGAAAATAAATAAGATATCCCCCTTTCCATTAAGAGAGGGGGATTTCTGTAAGAGGTGCAGCATAATGAAATTAAGTATACTGGATCAATCTCCTTTGATAGGAGGCGCTACGCCTGCTGAAGCACTGAAGCAGACGGTTGAACTGGCGAAGCAGGCGGAGAAGTGGGGTTATCACCGTTTTTGGGTATCAGAGCATCATTTTTCAAACCGGCTTGCAGGATCGAGTCCAGAGGTGCTTCTCGGCCATTTATCAGCCGTTACGTCGCACATACGCATTGGTTCTGGCGGCGTTATGCTCCCGCACTACAGTGCCTATAAAGTAGCAGAGAACTTCAGGGTTCTTGAAGCGCTGGCTCCTGGCAGAATTGATCTTGGGATTGGACGTGCCCCTGGTGGTATGCCTATTTCCTCCATTGCCCTTCATCATGGGGAGCGAAAGCGTCTAGGCGACCAGTATCCTGAGCAGGTAGAGGAATTGAAGGTGTATTTACACGATCTAGCGGATGAATTTTACCCGCTGCCTCATTTGACTGCTTCTCCGAAGGTAGAGACCGCGCCAGAAGTATGGATGCTTGGTTCTTCTGGAGGGAGTGCAAAGCTTGCGGCGAAAGCAGGTGCAGGCTACACGTTTGCACTTTTTATTAATGGTGAAGGCGGAGAAGACTCTGTGGAGCAATATATCAACCGATTTGAACCTTCAGTATTCGGTGATCAGCCGCGTGTCAGTCTGGCAGTCTTTGTTTTATGTGCCGAAACAGAGGAGCAGGCAGAAAAACTGGCAGTCAGCTTAGATTTATCTTTACTTGCCAATGAACAGGGGCTGAATCTTGAAGGCTTTCCTTCATATGAAGAGGCACAGTCGTATTCCTACAGTCCTTATGAACAAAAACGAGTGGCTGCCAATCGTCAAAGGATGGTCATTGGAACACCAGCATCTGTGAAAAAGCAGCTGACCACACTCGCGAAGGCTTATCGGACAGATGAATTGATCGCTGTGACCATCACACATCACATGCAAGACAGGCTCACATCGTATCGTTTATTAAAAGAAGCCTTTGATGCATAACGTATGTATATTTATCGCCTGCGGAGCCAGTACAAGGGGAAAAGGAGCATTATGGTGAAGAAGAAGGCGGCTGGCTGACACCAGCAGGCTGAGCGGATAGATACAGGAAGCATAAACAGTTAGCTCGCATGCTTGATGAAAAGGACGAGGCTGCTTCGTATGTAAAAAGGTTAGAAAATAAACCAATGTGATCGTCAGAAAAAAAGCAGTAAAAAAAGAAACGATCCATAGCCATATCAATTTCTCTTTCCTCCATATATGATCGAAAAGCCTTGATGAGCTTATCCGCTCATACAAGGCTTTTCTTGTGATTCACATTTATTCAGGGTAAATTTCGAAAGGTTCCTTCGTTTGTACGGTATCTGACTTTCCTTTCAAACTTGCATACGCAAGCATTGTATACTCACCAGCTTCAAGCTTCTGGCCTTGATTGATTGTGCCATTCCATTTTACGCGGTGCTCTCCTTTATCAACATGTTGATAAACACCAGCTTCACCTAAATACTCTCCATCGGTTGAGTAGACAAGGAATGCAAGGTTCTCAGCACCGCCAGGCAGGTAGCTGCTAATGACATAGCTTCCAGCACGATTGTCCGGCTCTACGGAAACAGAAGTGACGCGCGGATAATCAGGCTCTTTCACAATCAATAAAGTAGGGATTTCCGTGACCTTTCTGCCATTTTCGCGAATGGTGATGCTGCCTTGGTACGTCCCTTTTTTGGTTTTTCCGTAATTCACCTGTACTGCGGAAGTAAAGGATCCAGTGGAATTCCCTTTGACGGTGATTTTTTTCGTTCCGTTTGTACTAATGCCGCTGCCATTGAATTTGTAATCAATGGTATACGTTTTCGGTGCTTTTGAAAGGTTTTCTACCTTAAATTTCTTCGTTTTGATTTGCACGCCTTTTTCCTTTAAGAAAGTGCCGTATGAATAGCTCGCATCAGAAACGATAGAAGACGCTTGAAGTGATTCCATGATTCGAACGCTGCCTGTTCCTTGTGTGTTATGAGGGAATGGGCTGCCATTTGCGTCAAACAGTTTTTCTGCTGTATTCATCAGCAATGCTTTGATTTGTTCAGTTGAGTACGATGGTTTTGCTTGTTTGATGATCGCTGCAACTCCAGCCACATGCGGAGAGGCCATACTTGTTCCTTGCTTAGAACCATATCCGTAAGGCTGAGAAGGATCATGCGTTGGGATCGTACTCACAATGCTGACACCGGGTGCTGATAAATCAGGCTTAATCATCCACGTATCCACAACCGGTCCGCGGGATGAGAAGTCAGCGACTTGCTCACTAAGTTCTTTGACAAATTGAATGGAGAAAGCCGTTGTATCGTTTCCAGCCTCAATGGCTTTGATAAGCGCTGTTCCTTCAGCTTTTGACAGCTTAATTGTAGGAAGTGCGAGACCTGGTACGTCGACTGGAATCTCTCCATCGGTATTGTTATACATCACAACGCCGATTGCACCAGCGGCTTTTGCATTGTCAACTTTATCCACAAAAGCAATGGTACCACGTTCAATCACGGCCACCTTTCCTTTAACATCGATGTCTTCAAATGCCTTTTCGTCACCGATTCCTGCTTGGACGAGTGTGACTTGTTTTTGGTCAAGCGCTTTTAAATCACTCTCTTGGTAGTAGCCCATGACTTTTGCTGTAGAATAATTCGGGAATTTCACATTGTAAAGGCTGTATGGAAGCTGAGTTGCCCCGACAGAAATGGCCTCTCTTGACGTGCCGGGAGAACCGACAGTCCAGTTATTAGGACCGCTGTTTCCATTCGAAGTAACAGCCACAACGCCTTCAGACATGGCCCAATCAAGTGCAATGCTCGTTGCATAATCAGGGTTATTGACACTGTTTCCAAGAGAGAGGTTCATGACATCTGCTCCGTCAGTAACAGCCCGGTCGATGCCTGCAAGAACGTTCTCAGTTGTTCCAGATCCACCTGGTCCAAGTACACGGTATGCAAGAAGCGTGGCATCCTTTGCGACCCCTTTAATTTGTCCATTTGCCGCAATCGTTCCTGCAACGTGTGTGCCGTGATCTGTGGATTCGCCTCTAGGATCTCCTTTAGGTGTCTCTTGCGGAGAATAATCATTATCAACAAAATCATAGCCTTTGTATAAACCGAAGTTTCCTTTTAAATCAGGGTGGGTATAGTCTACTCCAGTATCAATGACTGCGACTTTGACCCCTTTTCCAGAATAGCCGGCATCCCATGCTTTTGGTGCACCGATAAATGGAGCGCTCTTATCCATAAGCGGGGAGACATCTTCGTTTGGAAGCTGGATGCTTTCCTTTTTCACTTCATCGGTTTTATATGTAACATCCGGATAAACGGCTTTTACTCCATCAACTGCGAGCAGCTTCGGGATTTCGTTTGCAGGAAGTTTCATAGAGAAACCAGAGAAGACTTTTTCATATTCTTGACGAACACTCGCTTTATCTACCTCTTTGAGTGCTGCGTTCTTTACTTTTGTTCGAGATTTTTTGAGGGAGGCTTTTGTTTGTGCTTCGCCTTCTTGCTTGGCTTCAACTAAGGATTTTTCCTTTAATTCAACAATGACAGTGGTTTGTTTTCTCGAGTTGACATTGATTTCACCGAAGATTTCTGCTTTTTCTAGTTCCATCTTTTTGTTAGAGGGAGCAGCCGCCGCCTGTTGACCGGTAAAGAATGTGGATAAAATAAAAATAGTGGAGAACAATAGAACAGAAGAACGAGATATTACTTTTTTCATTAATTTTCCCCTTTCTAGCTGTGTTTTTAGGGAGATAGCCTTTCTTTTTGTGGATAAATAGGAAAGATTCACTGCCCGTTATTAAGTATTCAATACGTTGAAAACAATTCCTTTACTAAAATGGTCTTATTTTACATAGTTACAAAGAACTATTTTGTTTATAAAGTCGCACTTATTCACAAATGTCTGTTGATAACTCGATTATTCAGATGCATATATGGAAAATAAAAAATTTACATACACAAAATCTAGTGAAAGGGTGTTGATATGTGGATAAACCCTGTTGATAAGGTGTGCTTATCTTTGGGATAGCGTGTGTATAAAATTTTCAATGAAACATCCAGGCACATGATGATCTTCTGCACTTTTCAACAAAACTTCTGAAAACTAGTTGGTTTTTTCACCCAGATTGTGACAAACCTCTCTTTTTTCTCGGGATATGATAGGAGCAGTTGTTTTGCTAGAGCTGCTAGATTCTAAGAAAAGCGGAGGGATGTTCAGTGAAGAAATTAAAAAGCTGGTTGAGCGTATGGTTTGGTTTCATGATGAATGTGCTTGTGAACCCTGGTGTGATGATGAAGAATCAAGGGTTTCAGGCGGCCGCGGCGGATGCCGGATTCTTTCAAGTAGTGAAAGAGAGAGAGCTGGAGAAGCTGGCAGAAGAACATAAGAAGAAACGCAGGGCAGAGAAGCGGTTTACACAAAGTCTGATGATGCTTGAAGAGAAGACGATGCGAGAGGCGCGTGCTGGTCCGCTCTTACCTTTACAGAAAAAGTGAAACAGGGTAAAATCCCACTTAAGAAATGTTATCTGCTGGGAGAGGATACCCCTTGAAGATATATAAAATATTGAATAACAACGCAGTGGTTGTGAAGGAGGGCGATCAGGAGAAAATTGTGATGGGACCCGGAATTGCTTTTCAGAAGGGGAAAAATGACGTCGTTCCTCTTCAAAAAATAGAGAAAATCTTTGTTGTGCGTGAAGAAAATGAGAAATTCAAACAAATTCTTGCCACATTGCCAGAAGCGCATATTGAGGTGGCAGAGCATATCATCAGTTATGCAGAGGGGAAACTCATGATGCCGCTCAGTGATCACATTCACATATCACTGACTGATCATTTGTCCTTCGCCATTGAACGCCTTCAAAAAGGCATTGTGCTATATAATAAATTGCTTGGTGAGATCAAAGTCTTATATAAGCAGGAATATGAGATTGGAAAGTATGCCATTCGTTATGTAAAGGAGCGGCTTGGGGTTGAACTGCCGGACGATGAGGCAGGATATGTGGCACTTCATATTCATACGGCCAAAATGAATACGGAGTCCATGAAAAAGACCGTGAAATATACAACGATGATTAAAGAAATGATCGAGCATATTGAAAGCTATTTTCAGCATTCAATTGATGAGGATAGTATTTCCTATCAGCGGCTTGTGACACATTTGAGGTATGCATTAGGCAGGTTGGAATCGAATGAGGCATTTCAAATCATGGACGAAGACATGCTGATTTTTATCCAAACAAAGTATGATACGGCGTACCGGTGTGCACTTGGACTCGCTGATTTGTTAAAAGATGAATATGGACTTCATCTCCCTGAATCGGAGATCGGCTACATCACGCTGCATGTCCAGCGTCTGCAGGAAGCCGAATTGGTTTAAAATGATCGTGCCTGCATGCAGGCTTTTTTTTATGCACACTACTCTTATTAGTGTATATGGGTCATTGGATTTGAAAAAAGAGGTTGACGCATGTCACAGTCTTATACTATGATGAAAGCGTCATCAAAAATTGATATCGCGGGATTGTGACTGTCAGGCAGGCAAGACCTAAAATTTGCGTAACGAGGGGACGTGTATGTCCTTTACTCGTTGGTGAATTTTAGGTCTTTTTTGCTTTAAAAAAGGAGGAGACATCATGGATTATCAAAAAACAGCCAAAGAATTAACGAAACTGTTAGGCGGCAAAGAAAATGTCATTAGTGCTACGCATTGTGCAACAAGACTTAGATTGGTAGTGAAAAATGAGGATTTGATTGACAAAGAGGCCATTGAAGAACTTGAAGGTGTGAAAGGGGCCTTCTCAAGTTCAGGGCAATTTCAAGTCATTTTTGGAACGGGATCTGTCAACAAAGTGTATGAACCATTTGCTCGTGAGACTGGTCTTGAGACAGGCGACGAGAATCAAAAGCCTGTCAGCCATGATGAAGCAGTGAAACAAAAAATGAATCCACTTGCGCGTTTTGCAAAGACGTTATCGAATATTTTTGTACCGATCATTCCAGCAATTGTGGCAAGCGGTTTGTTAATGGGTCTCTTAGGCATGATGAAAGCCTTCAAATGGGCTGATCCAAGCTCAGCGATCTTCCAAATGCTTGATATGTTCTCAAGTGCAGCCTTTATCATTTTACCGATTTTAATTGGGGTCAGTGCAGCGAAAGAGTTTGGCGGAAATCCGTATTTAGGGGCTGTCATTGGGGGAATTATGATTCACCCGAATCTGCTTAATCCGTGGGGATTGACGGAAGCAAAACCAGAGTATATGCATTTATTCAATGTTGATATTGCTCTTCTTGGTTACCAAGGGACGGTCATTCCAGTGTTATTGACCGTATATATCATGTGCCTTGTTGAGAAGAATTTAAGAAAAGTGGTTCCGAACAGTATTGATTTACTTGTGACCCCATTTGTGACCGTGATTGTCACTGGATTTGTGACGTTTATTGCAGTTGGACCGCTTGGAAGAATGCTTGGTACAGGAATTTCGAGTGCACTGACATTTATTTATGACCATGCAGGATTCTTAGCAGGACTCATTTTCGGCGGTGCTTACTCTTTAATTGTGCTCACAGGGGTTCATCATAGCTTCCATGCGATTGAGGCAGGATTGCTGAATGATATTGGGCGTAACTATTTGCTGCCGATCTGGGCAATGTCCAATGTCGCGCAAGGCGGAGCAGGATTGGCTGTCTTTTTCTTAGCCAAGCGTGCAAAGACAAAAGAAATTGCCCTTCCTGCTGCCTTCTCTGCTTTTTTAGGAATTACTGAGCCTGTCATATTTGGTGTAAACCTTCGCTATCGTCAACCATTTATTGCGGCGATGATCGGAGGCGCATTGGGCGGGGCATTTGTCGTTTTCACGAAGGTAGCAGCCAATGCCTATGGTTTAACAGGCATACCGATGATTGCGATTGCAGCACCATTCGGTCTTCAGAATGTGGTCAATTATGTGATTGGTATGTTAATCGCTGTTGCTGTTTCATTTATTCTCACTATCATTTTTAAAGTAAAAGAAGTCGAAAAATAATCAAGGAGTGGTCACAGTCATGACAACAACTGACGCAGCACTTCGTCAAAAGATAGCAGACCGTATTCGAAACTATGAGCATTTGGTCAAAAAGGATGTGTACCGGCAGCATTTTCATTTGATGCCGCCAGTCGGTCTTTTAAATGATCCGAATGGGCTGATTCAGTGGAAAGGAATTTACCACGTCTTTTATCAGTGGCAACCATTCAAAACGGGGCATGGTGCAAAATTCTGGGGGCATTATACATCGACAGATCTAGTCAATTGGCAGCACGAAGAAGCCGCTCTTGCCCCAAGTGATTGGTTCGATCAAAACGGCTGTTATTCTGGCAGTGCATTTATAGACGATGGGCAGATGCATGTGATGTACACTGGAAACGTTCGGGATGAACAAGGGAACCGTGAGACGTATCAATGTTTAGCTGTTTCGGAAGATGGTATTCACTTTGAGAAAAAAGGTGTCGTGGCAACGCTCCCTGAAGGGTTTACTGCCCATTTTCGAGATCCGAAGGTATGGAAGCGAAATGGCCGGTGGTACATGGTCCTTGGTGCACAAAGCTTAGACCTGAAAGGACACCTTGTCTTATTTACCTCTGATACGTTAGATAATTGGACGTTTCAAGGCACGATTGCAGGCAGCGGAAAGAATGGTTTAGACAATTTCGGCTATATGTGGGAATGTCCAGATCTGTTTGAATTAGACGGCCGGGATGTATTGATCGTGTCACCACAAGGACTAGAGCCAGATGGCTTAAAATATCACAATACACATCAATCAGGCTATTTTGTTGGCACATTGGATGATCACTCGTATCAATATACACACGGAGCGTTTGAGGAGCTGGACCGTGGCTTTGACTTCTATGCGCAGCAAACCTTTCTAGACGAATCAGGCAGACGACTTTTAATCGGGTGGATGGGGGTGCCTGATCAAGGAGAAGAGCATCATCCGACGATTTCTTATCAATGGATACACTGCCTCACGATCCCTAGAGAACTCCGTTTAGATGAGGACGGACATCTGATTCAAAAACCAGTAAGTGAACTTCAATCCATGCGGACCAATGAACAAGAGCATGTTTTTCATATTAAACGTTCTGTTCATTCCATCCCTGTAGAGGATATTACGAGCGCAGAGGTATTCATTGATCAAATTGACACACAAAAAGGGTTTGAATGCTGTATCCGTGCAGCAGCACGCATCATCTATGATAAAGAGGAAGGGAAGCTGACATTAGAGCGGGATCGATTTGAAGATCGATCAAAGGAAGTTCGTGAAGCACTTATAGAGGAATTACACGACCTTCATATCTTTATCGACTCATCGTCAATTGAGATTTTTGTAAACGGAGGCCGAGAAGTTTTTACTGCACGTTACTTTCCTTCCCCGGGAAATAAATCGATCTCCATCAGTGGAAGAAATGAAACAAAGCTGAAACTGAAGACTTGGCATTTACAAAGAGAAGCAAATCGTTGATCCTTATCCTACAAGTGATGATCAGTATGACGTGAAATTGAAAGTAACAGAAACAGCAAGGCATATAAAAAAGGGCGCTTCAGCACCGTCTGCACGATTGATAGAGAAGGTGCCGATGTAAAATTACATTTCTCTATCAGATAATCGAGGTGCGGGATATTGGGTACCCCAATACCGCATCCTCGTTTTTTTTGTTAAATACCCCGCCCGTTCCGGCTAAAGTACCTTGTCCAAATTTTTAACTTCAATCATATCAGCCTGTTTAAATAGTTCTGCTTCTGATCGATCAGTTTTGAAAACTAACCCCGCCTTCCTCAGGATTAATCGATGTTTTGACATTATTAGCTGCTTCAGCCAAAGAAAGTCTTGCATCTTATTCCACTGCTCATAAGTGGAATTTTTATTTTCATTGTTTTTTTGCTTTTGGACCAATGGCAACCACGACATCTGCATCCCCTCGCCATTAATTCCATTATATTTTCTTGATAACTATCAGTTAAAACGATTTTTCCCATTTGCTTCACTGTTCGTTTTACTTTATCATGCTGTTCTTTATAAAAAAGGTTTACTTTATTAATTATGAGTGATAACATACATTTAAATTATTGGTAATGAATATTACTTTTATATAAAATAAAGTAATTTTTATTACATAGGATAAATCATATAAATTTTTTTGTGATGAGGGGTGCTCTGTCTCTAAAATGAAAGTTGTCGAAGATAGGGGTTGCGTCATTCATTTCATTTTTGAAAGCGCTATCTTATTGGTGTGTGGCTGGCAGTGAACAGATTAAAAATTCTACTTAGTATTTTTTCCACTATCCAAAAAGAAGAGGAGTGTATGTTGGTCAGTGATTTAGCACCAGTGGTTGGATGTTATCAATGCATGTAAAGAAGTGCTATTGCAAACAATGAAATAAATTAATCTATTAAATCAATATGAAATTAAGGGGTGTATTTGCATGGGAGTATGGAATTTTAAAGGCGGTTCTATTTGGTCAGAAAAGGGGTTCATTCCAAATAAGTCTACAAGCATAACAGTTACTCATGAGGATGATAGGGATATTCATTTATCTGAATCTAGCGTAATTGTACCGGGACTAGTCGATTTTCATTGTCATGTATGGGCACCAGGAGCAGAGATTGGTGTAACAGATAATCAATATCTTTCCTCAGGAGTAACTACAGTTGGGGACGCAGGTACTTTTGGCTATGACGGATGGGAGGAAGCGAATCGTTATTGGGAAAAAAGCCCGTTAACAGTACGTTCTTGGTTATCAGCCTTACCAGAAGGGCTAACCAATCACCCGAACCCTAACCCAACCAAGCCAGAAAGTATTTCGTTGGATCGTATTGTTGAAGTTGCATCTTTAGCTGATGATAGTTTATTAGGAATTAAGATTCGCTTAGGCCAGGTGGACAAAACGACTGACAGGTCTTTATTACGCTTAGCAAGAGAAGCAGCCGATCGAACTGATTTACGAATGATGGTTCATTTAACTGAAACTCAACTAGATATTGAAGAGGTAACACAATATTTTAATAAAGGGGACATTCTCACTCATCCATTTCAAGGAAGGGATGGAAACGTGCTGAATACTGCCGGGAAGGTAAAAAAAGAATTTCTAGCTGCAGTAGAAAGAGGAATAGTATTAGATATCGGTCACGGTAGAAAACACTTTAATTGGAATGTTTTTTATAAATGCTTAGCTGAGGGAATTAAACCAGATACGATCAGTACAGATTTAACAAGCGCGTCATGGAGAAAATACCCTGTTTATAACATGAGCTACATCATTTCTAAAATGATTGTAGGTGGACTGTCTCTTGATGAAGCTTTTAGAGCAGTTCTGGTAACAGCTCCTAAATTGTTAGGAATTGACGATTTTACTTTTACTCCAAATCACCTTGTGGTTCTAGATTCTACTTCTACTGAGACTGCCTTTCCCGATGTAGATGGAGAAACGGTGTTCGGTAACATTCATTATCAACCGAAACATGTAATATTTAACGGTAAACCAGACATTGAGATCAATTTCAGTTAAAAATAAACGTTTTTGACACGATGAAAGAAAGTTTCCATTTTGTTCGCTGTCTTGAGGAAACAACAGAAGAGTAAATGGAGATACTCTTACACATCTTACAGAACCGTAAGAGTATCTCTTTATTTTCAAATGAATGTAAGCGTTATCAAAATTTCTTTTTATTATTTTAAAAGGAGGAATTTGAATGGAGAATTCTCAATTGAATTTCGAAAAGAAGACGATTCGAAAGGTGACACGAAGAATTATCCCGTTACTATTTTTACTCTATATAATTTCTTATCTAGACAGGGCAAATGTGGGATATGCTGCATTGGAAATGAACGAAGCATTAGGACTAACAAGTAAAATGTTTGGTCTTGTGACAGGTATTTTTTTTATTGGTTATTTTCTCTTTGAAGTACCAAGTAATATTTTAATGCAAAAATTTGGGGCAAGAGTTTGGATTACTAGGATTCTCTTTACTTGGGGAATTATTTCTATGGCAACTGGGTTTGCTCAGAATGCTACCCAGCTTTATATTATTCGATTCCTTCTTGGAATAGCAGAAGCAGGTCTATTTCCTGGCATTATTCTATACCTTACTTATTGGTTCCGAGCTAAAGAAAGAGCAAGTACAATTGCGATGTTTATGACAGCAATCGCAGTTTCTTATATTATTGGAGCTCCCGTTTCTACCTTAATTATTGATCATATTCATTGGATGAATGTACCTGGATGGCGTTGGATGTTTATTATCGAAGGCGCCCCTGCTGTTATTTTAGGGTTTGTTACATATTTCTACTTAACAGATCGGCCAGAACAAGCAAAGTGGTTAACAGCTGAAGAAAAAAATTGGTTGATGTCAGAATTAAGAAAGGACGAGGAGCTAAGAGAAAAGAAAGGCCGACAAGCCTCTAGTCATAAGACGGCCTTGACTGATCCTAAACTGTGGTACCTCGCCTTAATTTACTTTGTATATACTGCAGGTACACTGGGCGTTGGTTATTGGATGCCCCAAATTATTAAAGGTTTATCTAGCTTTTTATCAAATACCCAGATCGGCTTCATTGCTACAATCCCTTACATTATTGCTTCAATCGTCATGAATTACTGGTCAAGACGCTCAGATCGCACTGGTGAAAGACGTATGCACACAGCTTTACCGTTACTCGTAGCTGGTTTAACGTTACTCAGTGTAGGAATGGTGTCCAATCCATTTATTGCAATAATTTTTATCACTATTTCATTGGCAGCCATGTATTGTTTTAAAGGTCCTTTTTGGTCATTACCTACTATGATATTGAGTCCAGCCACAGTAGCTGTTGGAATTGCAGTCATTAATTCAATTGGAAGTCTAGGAGGTTTTGTTGGCCCTTATGCAGTTGGATGGCTAAAAGATTATACAGGAAAAATGCAGGCCGGTTTGATTTTCTTAAGTATGATTTTAATAATAGCTTTCCTATTAGTATTAGCTATGAAATTTGAGCAAAGAAGAACTCCCTTAAAGGGTCAGAAGGAAATAGGGGAAATCCGACTTGAAAAATAATTTCTCTACAATCTAAGCAGATCAATGATCTGCTTTTTTCTAGTGAGATCAGCCTGTATCTTAGAGCCTATAGCGTGTATATACAAGGTTGGCCTAAAGCGGTTTGATGACGTTTTACATATATGATAACAGGTGGAATTATGGTATCATTTTAAAATATATACAGCTGAGGCTGACGTTTATCCAAATGCGGTAGGACAAAAAAAGGGGTTGTTTACTTGAATTCAAAACAGCAGCCGACGACTAGAAAACGCTTGGAGACAATGGCAGATCATGTTGAAGATAAACGTGAAGAATATAAAGAATTGCTCATTCAAGTTCAATCTATTCTCGGTGAACCTTCTTTAGAGCAGGAAGAAGTGAAAGAGAAGCTGTCAGATACGTATAAACAAATGAAAGAATATGCTTTATTTGTTGAATCCATTGAAGCCTTTATTCGAAAAATGGCGAAAGAGTCCGATCAGCAAAAATAATAGGCATTCATGTATGGATAAAAGAGTGTACCTGCTTGCGGGTACGCTTTTTTGGATTATGACTGATTATTCAGAAATTTAAATGAAAGCGTCGACATTTATATTGTCATGATCAATAATAAATAAAAAATTCATCTGAGCATGTACAGGAGGAACGATATGAACCATACAACCAAGAAATGCCTGATCACCTTTATGATTGTCCTATTTTCTATGAGTTTTCTTTTTCCTTCCGTTTCTTCTGCCCGAAATCATACGTCGTATGCTGCATCAATTGCTTCAGTCCCATCTGGTCAATATTATCGTTCACAAGAGTTAGCTCTGCATTCTCACGTTCAAAAAGCTTCTCTTTATTACACAACAGATGGCAGCCAGCCGACAACTCAAAGTCAGTTATACAAAAAGCCCATTCATATCGAAACTGATACGACTTTAAAAGTAAGCGTTTACAAGAAAAACCGCCGCCTTTCCACGTCTACGTACAATTATCGCTTTGTCACACGAGAGGACATTGCATCATCTTTTTTATCTTTCGAATACAAAGGAATGCCTTACCGTCTGTATATTCCAAAAAACCGTAAGAGGGGTAAAGCCTATCCTCTAGTTCTGTTCTTACATGGAGGCGGGGAGAGGGGAACAGACAATCAAAAGCAGTTACTTGCGAATGATGGTGCAGCTTTATGGGCTTCCCCTGAAGTCCAAAAGAAACATCCTTCGTACGTACTTGCACCTCAGGCGCGAAATGCTGTCGATGGAGGCTTTGCATTAACAAGAAATCCGCAAAATGAAATTGATCTGACGAACGTGTTTCAATTTTCACCAGATTTACACAAAGCTTATGATGTCCTTCAGCATGTGTTAACTTCTTATCAGATTGATCAGAAAAGGATTTATGCGACGGGTTTATCACAAGGTGGATTTGGCACGTACCAGTTGAACACCACATATCCTCGTTTGTTTGCAGCAATGATTCCTATTGCGGGGGGAGCAGATCCAAGTAAGGCAGGAATTTTAGCAAACAAGCCAATATGGGCATTTCATGCAGAAGATGATTCCATTATTCCTATCAGCTATGCAAGAAATACAATTCAAGCTATTCAAAAAGCTGGCGGCCAGCCGCTTTATACGGAGTATGCAAGTAAGTATGGATATGACCATGCATCATGGACGCCTGCTTATGAGACGCCAGGCTTAACAGATTGGCTGTTTGCACAGAGACGAAGCTTTCGATAAACAAAAACCGATTCACCTCCTAACAAGGCGAATCGGTTTTTTCTGTTTTATTTGTCAAAACGATGAGCAGAATGTTTTGTCGGTCCAATGTATTCGTTTAGCTGGAAAGAGCCTTTAATGGCAGCCGTGATGAATTCTTTTGCTGCATAAATGGCTTCTTTCACGTCTGATCCGTTCGCTAGTTCAGCTGTGACTGCTGCTGAGAATGTGCAGCCTGCGCCGTGTGTGTATTCTGTGTCGATTTTATCTGTTTCAAGGCGTTCGAAGGTTTGTCCATCATAAAGTAAATCGATGGCTTTGTCTTCGCTGAGCTTACCGCCTCCAGTGATAACCACATACTTTGCACCAAGTTCGTGAATGCGTTTTGCTGCTTCTTCCATTTGTTCGATCGTTTTAATCTCGCCGATTCCGCTTAATTGACCTGCTTCGAAAAGATTAGGTGTGATAACGGTTGCCAGTGGCGTGAGCTTTTCACGCAGTGCTTCCGCGTGCTCTGGGTAAAGGACTTCGTTTGCACCCTTACAAACCATGACAGGATCAATGACGACATTTTTTAGGTCATATGTTTTGATGGTGTCAGCTGCAAGCTCGATCACGTCGACGGTAGGAAGCATACCCGTTTTCAGTGCATCTACACCAATGCCTTCTACAATGGTAGAGAGCTGCGCGCGAATTGTCGCCGTATCAATTGGAAACACCTGATGATCCCAATGATTATGTGGGTCCATTGCAACGACAACGGTTAAAGCTGTCATCCCGTAGACGTTTTTTTCTTGAAATGTTTTTAAATCTGCTTGGATACCTGCACCGCCGCTTGAATCCGAACCTGCGATGGTGAGTGCTTTATTCATAGACATAGTTGCTGAACCTCCAATGTGATGTGTAGCAGTTATTGTTCTATCCCTTATTATAATCAGCTTTTCCGTTTATCACAATGAAACGGCATAAAAAAGCGTTCCTCTCTTCGGAACGCCTCTCTTTCTTACCTTTTACAAATCACCAATTTCCCTTTTTTCAGCTCGTCTAAAAGCGTTAAGGCTAACTCTTGATCGGCCCCAGTTGACATCATTTTGGCCATCAGTTCATCATCCCGGGTGCGAATGACATTGGCGACTTGATCCAAAATTCCTTGATCGACCGCTGTCATGCTTTTGGCGTCTGTATGCTCTGTTACTGTATCAGAGCGTTCTGGGTCGTAGGCAAAAACAAAAACAGCGTCCTTTGATGATCCCGATGAATGAATGTGGTCAATGGTCTGTTTTGCTTCTTTACTATTCTCCACCGTGATATATTCCATCATCATCACTCCTTTTCATCAAAATTCCCATTTTCCCATCAAATCAAACCGCCTTTTATATCATGAGAAGAAAGTCAATTTATGTTTTAATGGAAAAAGACGAATCTATTAAAGGAGTAAGCTGCATATGAAGATTTCCTTATTAATTGTGACACATAACCGGCTCAGCGCACTGTGTGAGCTGCTTGAATCCATTACAAGACAAACCGTACAGCCTTTTGAAATTGTTGTCGTCAATGATGCAGGAGAGCGAGTCGACATCATTCAGGAACTTTACCCTGAGCTTCCGATCCGCTTGATTCATTTAGATGAGAATGTCCAGCATGTGAATGCCAGAAATGTGGGAGTGCGGGAGCTGACAGGCGACGTCATCATGCTGAGTGACGACGATGATTACTTCACATCTTGTCATATCGAACGCATGAGCAAGGCGCTGGAGGATGCCGATTTTGTCTTTTCTGATGCAGAAATTGTATCATTTGAAGAAAAAGGCGCGACCCGTTTTCCGCTGTCGAGACGTTTGTTTGCTTATACAGCAGATATTGAGGATATGCGTGTCTTTTCTACATATGTTCCTTCGGGCAGTATGTACAAACGCTGTATACACGATGAGATTGGCTATTTTGATCCAGCGATGCATCATTATTGGGACTGGGACTTCTTTTTGCGTGTATCACAGCATGCCCGAGTGAAACGAGTGCCAGCTGCGAGCGTGATCTATGCGTTTTTTGACGGCGGTGGAAATCAGTCTAGTGATCTTGGTGAAACAAGGAAAAACTACTTAGATGATCTAAGTGAAAAGCATGAACTGGGGGATCTGCCGACAGCGAACTTTGCTATATTATTAGAAGAACCAGCGATGAAAAAAAGAGAATCAGAGAGTGAGATTGTGTGGGATGGAAAACCGATGATCTCCAGACTAGCGCAGCAAGTAGAAGGAGGAAAACCACAATGAAGCCATTTTTAAATGATAGCTGGTGGGCTGTGATGAAAAGTGAATTTGAACAGCCGTATTATCAGGAATTACGTGAATGGATGAAGGAAGAATATCGCACGCAGACCGTTTTTCCAAAACCAGATGACGTGTATCGTGCTCTTCATTTGACGTCATATGAAAAGGTCAAAGTGGTGATTTTAGGACAAGACCCTTATCATGGCCCAGGGCAGGCACATGGATTAAGCTTTTCTGTTCAGCCGGGCGTCAAACATCCGCCATCTTTGAGAAATATTTTTCAGGAGCTAAAGGATGATCTTGGCTGTCCTGTTCCAAACCACGGCTCACTTGTCAGCTGGGCAGAGCAGGGTGTGCTGCTTTTAAACACTGTGCTGACTGTGAGAAAAGGCGAGGCGAATTCTCATAAAGGCAAGGGCTGGGAACGTGTGACAGACCGCGTGATTGATGTGCTGAATCAGCGTGAACAGCCCGTCGTTTTTGTGTTATGGGGTAGACATGCTCAAAACAAGAAAGAACGCATTGATCAAAACAAGCATTTCATCATTGAGTCACCTCATCCAAGTCCTTTTTCTGCAAGAAACGGCTTTTTTGGCAGCCGGCCGTTTTCAAAGGTAAACGCGTATTTAAAGCAAATGGGGATTGAAGAAATCAATTGGTGTATCAAGGATATTGAATGAAAATAGGACGAGGGGAGAGACCCTTCGTCCTGTTTATTTTAAAAATTTACGAACCAAGTCGAGTCCGTTTTTCGCATTAGGATAACGGAAGTAAAAATCGAAGAGATTGGTTTGCCGCAGGACGCTTTTTTCATGCGTAAAAGTGAAGAAGCTGTCCTTCCCGTGATATCGCCCCATGCCGCTTTCGCCGACGCCTCCGAATGGCAGGTAAGGTGTAGCGACATGCATAAGCGTGTCATTGATACATCCTCCGCCAAATGAGAGGTTGTCTAGAATATAGGTTTCTGTTTCTTTATTTGTTGTAAATAAGTAAAGCGCAAGCGGCTTTGGCCTTGCTTTGATCATATGAACTGCTTCATGCAGAGAATCAAAGGTCATGACAGGCAGAATCGGTCCGAAAATTTCCTCCTGCATGACGGGATCATCCCATGTGATGTGGTCTAAAATGGTCGGAGCGATTTTGAGCTCCTGTTCATTGCGCTGTCCACCTGTGACGATCGTTCCATTTGAGAGAAATTGTGTAAGCCTGTCAAAATGACGCTGGCTGACATTTTTTCCAAAGTGCGGATGCGTTTCGGGATGTTCACCATAAAAGTCACGGATACAGGCCGTCATTTCTCGCAAAAGTTCCTCTTTGATGGATTCATGAACGAGCAAATAGTCTGGTGCAATGCAGGTTTGCCCTGCATTGGTGAATTTTCCAAAGGTGATCCGCTTCGCTGCTAATTTGATGTCGGCATCAGGCATGACGATGCTGGGACTTTTTCCGCCAAGCTCAAGTGTGACAGGGGTCAAATGTTTTGCGGCGGCTTCCATGACGACTTTGCCAACTGCCACACTTCCAGTAAAGAAGATATAATCAAAGGGCAGTTTCAGCAGTTCTGTACTGACTTCAACACCGCCCTCTACGACAGCCGCATGGTCTTCTTGAAATACACGTTTGATGATAGTGCTGAGCACTTGTGAGACTGCCGGCGTAAGCTCAGACGGCTTTAAAATCACGGCATTTCCCGCAGAAATCGCACCGACTAATGGAGAAAGGGCCAATTGGAAAGGATAGTTCCAAGGAGCAATGATGAGCACACTTCCATAGGGTTCCTTGATGATCATGCTTTTTGATCCGATATGAGTCAGCGGTGTTTTCACGCGAGTTGGCTTCGCCCATTTGTGAAGGTGCTTGAGGGTATGATTGATTTCTTCATACACCATCCCGATCTCTGTTGTATAGGCTTCCTGTTCGGATTTATGTAAATCATGGGCTAAGGCCTGTAAAATATCCTTTTCATGCTGTTTGATTGCTGCTTTTAAGTCTTGAAGAATGCGGATGCGTTCTTGAACCGCTGGCTTCTGAAAGACTTTTTGTTTCTGAAATAGAGCAGTGAGCTTGTCCATTATTCAATCCTTTCATAGACGATGTTGTTTCTTTTATTATGTGTGAATGAAGATGACGGGTCAAATAAGAGAGTCGTGAGCGCACTGCTTTGAAAAAATGAACCCATTTGGTTTGTTCATTTGGTAAAATAATGTTGAAAAGAGATTTTTTTAGATTGGAGGGTCTACCCTTGAATATTCATATATCAAGCCTGCTTCAAAAAATGGAGGAAGCGGTTCAAAAAGCAAAACAAAGTGGAAATGATGAAGAGGTGAAACGTCAAGTGGCGGCCATTTCTTCACTATGTGATGTCATTCTCGACGCACCATCACAGGTGCAAATGCCGCAGTCGCCGGTCATTTCACCACCTCCATCGATACATACACCATCAGCGCCATCTGTGTCTGCAGATCAAGCCATGCTGGAGAAACTAATGGGTACAAGTGGCGCGAAGAAATTTCAGCAAAATGATGAGGGTCAAAAAGAGAAGGACGGGAACGGCGACTCTATTTTTGATTTTTAATGGTCTTGTCACGACAAAGGGAAGGTGATCGGTTTGAAACTATTTTTGGGCGCCATTCAGTGGATGGCATTTTTTATCGCAGCTTCTATTGCCGTACCAATTGCGATTGCACAAGCATTTGAATTGAACCAAGTGCAATCGGCGGAGCTGATTCAAAGTACGTTCTTTTCACTTGGTCTTGTGGCAATGGTGCAGTGTTTATGCGGCCATATGCTGCCGATTAATGAAAGTCCAGCAGGGCTTTGGTGGGGTGTGTATACCCTTTATGCCGGCATGACAGGTACAATCTTTGCGACGTATCCTGAAACCCTGCAAGCATTACAAGGGGCTTTAATTTTTAGTGCTGTTTTCTTTTTTATTTTTAGTCTATTTAAAATCATCAATTGGCTCGCGTCTTTATTTACGCCAGTCGTCACAGGCATTTACTTGCTGCTGCTTGTTGTGCAGCTAAGTCAGCCAATTATGAAAGGGCTGATGGGCATCGGCTATCGGGGAAATCAAGTAGACGGGCTTGTCTTTTGCTTATCGATCTTGATTATTATCCTCACCTTCATGATCAGCCGCTCAAAATGGCATTACTTGAGACAGTTTTCTGTGTTATTCGCACTTGCAGGCGGATGGCTGTTATTCGCTCTACTCGGATTGGCGAAGCCGGTTCGAATTCCAGAACAAATCATCGAGTTTCCGAAGCTGTTTCCATTCGGTATGCCGGTCTTTGACAGTGGATTGCTTGTCACGTCCTTTTTTATAACGATTTTACTCATTGTGAACATGCTGGCAAGTATTCGAATTGTGGAAAGCTCAGTGAAGGCATTTGGTGAACTGCGTGAGCGGAAAAGAGCACGTCCTGCTGGTTTTGTCGCAGCATTTGGTCATTTATTAAGCGGGCTGATCGGGGCGATTGCGCCTGTACCTATTTCTGGGGCAGCCGGATTTATCCAGACAACCAAAATTCCTTCGAGAAAGCCTTTTTTCATAGGAAGTCTGCTTGTGGTTCTCATTAGTTTGTTTCCCCTGCTCATGAGCTTTTTCTCTGCATTGCCATCACCTGTGGGGCTTGCTGTAAACTTTGTGGTCTTCTCTTCTATGATTGGGATTGCGATGTCGGAGTTTGATCAGTATGAGAAAGAAGAAATTCCGCGCATTCGCTTTGTTCTTGGTATTGCTGTTTTAGCAGGCGTAGGGGCGATGTTTGTGCCTCAGGGGGCCTTGAAAGGGATGCATCCTGTGCTCATTTCATTATTAAGCAACGGTCTTGTTCTAGGCACACTCATTGCGATCGTGGTCGACCAAGTCTTGTTACGAAAGAAAAAGAAATCCGACAATCTCGTGTCAACGTAAAGGGAAAGTTGAATGTCGCCCTTCACCCGCGCTATGATAAATATAATTGACGAGATAAGGAGAATGACGAATGAAACTATTTTTCATTTTAGGAGCCATTAACGCCATGCTTGCTGTTGGACTTGGAGCCTTCGGTGCGCACGGTCTAGAAGGGAAAATCCCTGAAAAATATATAGAAATATGGAATAAAGGTGTTCAATATCAGATGTTCCATGCGATAGGACTATTTATTGTCGCCTTTCTTGCAGATAAGCTATCAGGTGTTTCCCTAGTTCCAACCGCTGGCTGGGTGATGCTTGCAGGCATCCTTTTCTTCTCAGGAAGCCTTTATGTGCTGGCATTGACGCAGGTGAAGATTCTAGGTGCCATTACTCCTATTGGCGGAGTAGCATTTATCGCCTCTTGGATCATGCTGGTCATTGCAGCAGCAAAAAATTTATAAGCCAATAAACCGATGCTCTCATAGGGGCATCGGTTTTTTTCTTAACTCCAGTAAGGGGTATAGTTGGGCGGTGCTTGATAATATGGGACGTAGTGAGATGGAGGGACAGGATGCGTTTGAGACTCTTCCTCCCGGTGGCAAAATGGTCCGATAAACACACTTGGTTTCACAGGCTTTATCGCCTGCTTCCACTGTGTTTCGTTCATGCAATAAGTATGGGCCATGATGTGAGAAGGGGTGAGGGTGAGAAGGTCTGAGCCTAGGATCACTTCAGGTGTAGATGCGTTAAAAATAGCTAACAAATGAGTTCTGTCTTGGAGAGCGACTTCATAGTGCCACCAGCCTTGAGGCACGTTTGCCACCTGTCCAGGTGTGATGGTGTAGGTGTGCAGTTTTTTTGTAAATGGATTCAGCATCGATACGGCAGCAGAACCGGCTATACAATAAACAAGCTCTGCGGCATTTTGATGATAATGAGGCTCTACGACTTTGCTTTTACTCAAATATATATCCAGCAGGGACACTTGATCCAACGAGTTTAATTGTTTTTTTCCTAACACATTAATCAGGTTATGCTGATCGAATTTCACAAGGGGGCTTTGATTCAGGTCGTATGAAAATTTGACATTTGGTGATGTATAATCCAGCTCAACAGTCATTGATGTCACCTCTAGGCTTTTGATAAAAACTACTAGGCATTTTATGAGTAGCGCCCTAGAGGTGTGACAAAAACCTAGACAAAAGAAAAAAGCAAGGGCACCTGAGCCTTGCTTTTGCCATGCTTGACGTTATCTCGGAGAATATGTTGACATCGAATAAGGATAATCATATTGAATTTCTCCATCAAACGTAATGTAATCAAGATAGATTGTTAATAGTAAGTATCGTGTTCCTGTCTTATTATCACTAATGATAATGTGGTCACGCCCTGCAGCTTCTATGACGCCTCTAAAAATCTTCGAATTCCATTCCTTGCTCGCCTCAAACGTCATATAAATCGTGGCTACCTTGCCGCGGTTCAATCGTAAAATATTTTCAATATAGGACTGCTCAATAGGCAGCTGCCCGGTGACATTCTGCTGATAAACCGGTCCAGAAGGAATTTGATAGGGCTGACCGCCGCCCTGCGTTCCTTGGCCTCCTTGTGAAGTACCGGTAGACGGCATTGGTGAAAACCCCTGCTGCATTTGACCCTGCGTTTGGGGAGGGACTGAATAACCCATCTGCTGCGCAGGATACGGATTTGCTCCATATTGTTGCTGGCGGAAATCTTGACCTTCGAAACCCGAACCTTGCCCAAATTGATTTTTCAATTTCATAACGTTCCTCCTCTTTCCTCATGGTGTTCTAAACAGAAGGCGCTAAAGCACCTGTTGTTTCCATAGCATTCTTTCTCTCTTTCACACTATGAGACAGGAGGGGAGAATATGTACATTGAACGAAAAAAAGGAACTGCTATGCAATTCCTCAGCGTGAAGACAATCCCTCGTATTCTATCGGTACTCGTCCTTTTTACATGATCCAGTTTATAGCGTGCTGAATATCAAATAAAAGTGTCATGATGAGAAAAAACGCGGCGAGCGGTGTAATCACAATGATGAAGGATTGCCATAATCTGAGCTTCATCACAGCGACAATTCCTAAAACAGCCATTCCCAATATCCACGTCTTTGCATATGCTTCCGTAAGAGGTAAAAGATCGAGATAATACCATACTTCATAATGCTGATCTAAATATGGTGAGATTTTAACAAACGTATACGGACCTAGCATCCCAACAGTGAAAATCCAAGTAAGTGAAAATAAAGCAGAAGGGAAAAAGACCGTCAGTGTGCAGGCTTTGAGTATATCTCGATACGCCGTTTGACAGCCGAAAAAGAGACGTCCTAACCACTTGATGATGAGGACACCGAAAAATAGAATCATATTGCCTGCCAAAATACCATATCCCGCTCCTTGTAACAGAATAAAAGGGAATGGAATATGATTGCCCATATACTCGCTAAAATACCCTTCGTAGATCCAGCCCGTACCGGCGATACTTGCAAGGAGCATCATCAGCCAAATGGGAATATTGGAATGTTGATATGAGCGAATAATCGTTTTTGTCGCGACGAAAATTTTAAAAAATCGAAAAAATCCTTTTACTTCCTCTTCTTGGGAGTGATCATTCTTCATAGCTTCCAATGTTCTTTACTCCTTTAATACACACAAATGATTACTTATATTACCAAAAAGTTCGCATTTTTCAAAGATAGATCAATAAAAAAATACAATTTTATAAAAAATAGGTCACTCTACAGTCTCTTTAAGAGGAGACACATATGATAAACATAGTTTGAAAGAGACCGAGGTGAAAACTTTGACAAAAGTAACTGTCATTATGACGAGCTACAACAAGGCGGCTTACGTCGGCAGATCGATTGAAGCGGTCCTGCAGCAGACGCTGTCAGACTTTGAACTTTTTATCATGGATGATGGATCAAACGAAAAAACCCTTGCTGCTATTGAACCGTTTCGCAAAGATCCCCGCGTTCATTTTATCCAAAGCGGTGTCAAAACGCTGGAAGAGAGAACAGCGAAAACTCGCTACGCCGTGCTGATTAATCAAGCATTAGAACTGGCAAAAGGGGAGTATATTTCCTATGCCACAGATGACAATGTCTACGCCCCGGACCGTTTAGAGAAGCTCACTCATTATCTAGATGCCCATCCAGGTAAGGATATTGTCTATTCTAGTTCTAAAGTGATCTATTTAAATAGCAAAAAAGAGCCAGTGAAGGAAACGATTCGGCCGGCGCAAACAGTGCAATGGAATGCCCCCTGCGCCATAGATCATTGCTCGGTCGTGCATCGTACATCCATTTTATCAAAAATTCATGAGGAATTTGGGTCTTACTGGGACGAGAGTCCGCATTTTTATCGAATAGGGGATGCCCGTTTCTTTTTCCGGTTAAATCATTTTTATCCGTTCTATCCCTTTGATGAAATATTAGATACAAATTACATTACAGAACAGTCCATTCATTATCAGCTGGCAGAAGAAGAGAAAAGTGCCTTTATTCAAGCACTTCCCGAGCAGTCCACCTGCTGGGAGCTTCGCAGTATATTAAAACAAAGACATGGGAGGTGACCTGAAGTGACGCACTATATTCATCATTATTGGCAGGTGTATTTTGAGTATGTGAATCTGATGAAGGATTTGTCCTACAAGCAAATTCCTCTTGGGCTGATCAGTAATTTTTATCAATATATCAGTCCTGAAGTGAGGGAACGCATGGAAGATGAGGCATTCGGTCAAGAACTGACAACCGCTTGTCCATTACCGGAAGAGATTCAGCCATTTTTTGATCAGCATAAACAGCAGATCAAGCGTATTGATTATCGTCCGGCGAATGGAAAGGTATTGCTTCACTTTGAACACCTGCGTTTTACGGAACAAAATTACACGCGGTTCCATCCAAACCAAACGGTGGTGCTCGCTCGCTGGAAGAAGGCGGATTATTACGGATTACCCGTGATCAGTAAGCCGGAATTAGCCGGAGAGGTTAATAAAGAAGCCCACGCTGAATATATTGAAAAAGCAAATGCTCTTCTTAAACCTTACGCTCACCACCCTGTCTTTGGCAATGTCTTTTTTAGAGAAAAACTGCGAAAGGACATTGTGCAATTTATTGATGTCATTGACCAGATAGAAATGCTATTTCAAATGCAGCCGATTGCAGCTGTTATTGTTGGAACGACAGAGGATGTCTACAGCCGCGTACTCGCTTTGCAAACAGTGAAACGCCAGCTTACGAGTATCTGTCTTCAGCATGGCGCGCTTATGGGAGACGAAGCCTTTTTACCGATTTTTACGACTTGCCATGGGGTGTTTGGAAAGTATGAAAAGGATTGGTATGTAGACAAAGGCTGTCAGCCGGAACAGGTGGAAATCACAGGTCATCCGAGGTTTGATTTGGTGAAGGAGCGAACGCCGCTTCAACAGGATCTCATTTTTCGTAAATTGAATTTCAGTCCGGCTAAAAAGACTGTGCTTGTGGCAACGCAGCCGTTTTCTGAAGCCTTTTATGGCGATGTTCTTAAAACGATCGCCAAACGGAAAGACATTCAGCTGATCATGAAGCCGCATCCTTGGGAAATTGCTCGAAATCGATTAAATGACTATGTGTCTATTGAACGAGCGGGAAATCATGTGAAATTGATTAAAAAAGAAATTGATCTGTATGACCTGCTGCCATATGTGGATATCGTGATTACGCTCACATCCACAGTTGGTCTTGAAGCGATGCTTTTTGAAAAGAGTGTGCTGATCGGGAAAATGACAGAAGGCAGAAGATACCCATATTACGAGTCGCTTGGCAGCTATCATATGGAAAACCCTGTTGAACTAGCTGAGAAAGCCATTCGTATTTTGTCGGATGAACAAGAGATGAAACTGGCAAAGCAGCAAGGAGCACAGTTCATTAAACAGCATTATCCGCATGCGCGATCTATCGATGTTCTGCTTTCTCTGCTCAAAACAAAAACTGGTGTGGATTTTCAGAGATGAAGATAGGGGTGTGCAAGCGATATGGGAAAAAAGAGAGCACAATTTCTTCCTTATGCTCTGCCTTTCATTGAGCAGGAGGAAATTGATGAAGTCATTGGAACATTAAAGTCCGGCTGGCTGTCAACTGGACCAAAAGTAAGACAGTTTGAGGAAGAATTTCAGCAGCTGACAGGTGCAAAACATGCGATCGCTGTCAATTCATGTACGGCTGCTTTATTTTTAGCCTTAAAGGCAAGAGGGATTGGGACTGGGGATGAGGTGATTACAACCCCTCTGACATTCTGCGCAACAGCTAATACGATTATCCATACGGGGGCAGCGCCTGTATTTGTCGATATTGATCCAGCGACACTCAACCTGGATGCAGAGAAAATAGAAGCGGCCATTACACCACATACAAAAGCGATTGTTCCTGTTCACTTTGCCGGTCAATCGTGCGATATGGACCGAATTTTAGCGATTGCCAAAAAGTATGATCTATTTGTACTTGAAGATGCTGCCCATGCTCTTTACACAACGTACCACGGTCAGCCCGTTGGATCCATTGGTGATGCGACCGCTTTTAGCTTTTATGCAACGAAAAACCTAGCGACTGGTGAAGGCGGCATGCTGACAACAAATGATGATGCGCTTGCTGCTCGGATTAGAAGACTAGCGCTCCATGGGATGAGCAAGGGAGCGTGGAATCGTTATGGAGAAAAAGGAACGTGGTATTACGAGGTCGAGGAACCAGGCTATAAAATGAACATGTTTGACGTGCAGGCATCGTTAGGGCTTGTTCAGCTAAACCGTCTGGATGACATGCAGGCACGGAGAGAACAGATTGCAAAAGCATACAATCAGGCTTTTCAAAAAGAAGCGGGTCTGATCCTGCCGCCTGTGCATCAAGAAGGAAGACATGCATGGCATTTGTATGTACTGCAAGTGAATCCAAAAGAAGCATTCATCACGCGGGATGAACTGATTGATCAGCTGCAAAAGGAATATAAAATCGGCACGAGTGTTCACTTTATCCCTGTTCACTTGCATCCATACTATCAGGAAACATATCACTATTCACCAGAGGATTTCCCTGAGTCACTCGCATACTACAAGCAGACGCTCTCACTGCCGCTCTATCCAAGTATGAAAGATGAAGATGTGCAGGATGTTATCACAGCGGTGTTGTCTATTTTAAAAGAACAGAGGGCATCATCATGAAGGTCGTTCATGCTGTAGATGATCAGGTGCTCGCTGCTTGGCTGGAGAAATACGGTCAACAAGCGGAACAAATGAACGGCTTCAAGCAGTTTGCTCTTGTTAATGGCGCCCAGCTCAAAGCAGTCCTGTTATATGAATGGTCAAAATGGGAAAGCGGCATTTTTGATCAGCATATTTTTCATGTGAAGTTTGTAGAAGCGGAGTCAGCGTCTGCTTTTCAAGAATTGATGGAGCGTTTCATCAATTGGATGAGAACTGAAAAATGCGATTTTTTCTTTTTACGTCTTGAAGCGTCTGATCTTGAAAAAAACCGCATCGTCCAAAGGCTGTCACATGTGTACTATGTAGGCGGGCTCACTCGTCTTGAGGCGCCGCCTGTTCAAATGGAAATGCCATCAACAGGTGAAGATGTGGTCATCAGTCTGCCAGATGAAAAGGAATACGATGAGGCGGTGTCACTTGCTCATCAGGCTTTTGGGAAAAGCCGGTATGCACTTGATCCTTTTCTAGATCAGAATGTCGTCCAGCATTTTTTTCAAGAATGGATGAGAAATAATTTGCTTGGACGTGCAGATATCAATCTCACGGCAAAGGTGAACGGTGAAGTCATTGGATTGATCCAAGGTGTAACAAAGGGCGATGAACTAGTGCTTGATTTATTGTCCATTAGACCGGATGCACAAGGAAAAGGGATCGGAAAAAAGCTCGTGATGGCGATAATAAAAGCCTCTTATGAGAGAGGGCATCGGTTTATGTCTGCCGGAACTCAGATGCATAATACAACAGCGATTCAGCTGTACGAAAAGCTAGGCTTTAGAACAAAAAATGCCTTCTTGTATTACCATGTGTGGCCGAAAAAAGGAGAGAGGTAAGATGGCGCATTTCTATATCGGAGATCGCAAAGTAGGGGGTGGTGCGCCTGTCTTTATCATTGCAGAGGCAGGCATTAACCATGATGGAAAGCTGGATCAGGCGCTTGCTTTAATTGATGTGGCTAAAGAAGCAGGTGCCGATGCGGTGAAGTTTCAAATGTTTCAAGCTGATCGGATGTATCAAAAGGAACCGGGTTTGTACGAAACAGCCAAGGGGGAAGAGGTGTCTATTTTTTCTTTAGTGGAACAAATGGAGCTGCCGTCAGAATGGCTCCCGGTGTTATTGTCACGTTGCGCGGAAAAAGGGCTGATATTTTTAAGCACAGTGTGTGACGAAGAATCTGCGGATCTATTGAATCAAACCGATCCGCCGGCTTTCAAGCTGGCATCCTATGAAATCAATCATCTGCCTCTTATGCGTCACACGGCATCTTTTCAAAAGCCCATCATATTCTCAACAGCCGGGGCAACCATTTCGGATGTCCATGAAGCATACGAGGCGATTACAAGCGAGCAAAATCAGCAGATCGCTATCATGCATTGCGTAGCAAAGTATCCAGCACCTAGAGCTTACACGAACCTGCGTGTACTTCAAACTTTAGCTGCGGCATTTCCTGAGGCAGTCATTGGCTTTTCTGATCATAGTGAGCATCCAACTGAAGCTCCTGTAGCTGCTGTGAAGCTTGGGGCAGCAATCATTGAAAAGCATTTTACAGTCGATAAAACGTTACCTGGGGCTGATCATTCCTTTGCGCTTGATCCTGAAGAATTGAAGGAAATGGTTCAGCATATTCGAGCGGCAGAAAAGCAGCGGAATCAAACAGAAGCTGACACTCATTCAGTGCCAGAGGAGCTACTTGGCAGTTCTTATAAAACGACAACAGCCATTGAAGGCAAGATTCGTGAATTTGCGTATCGAGGCATTTTTACGACAAAAGGCATTGCGAAAGGCGAGACATTGACCGCAGAAAATCTAGCCGTGTTACGTCCAGGACAAAAAAGCCAAGGTCTGCATCCAAGGTATATGGCGGTTTTACTTGGCGCAAAGGCTGTCAGAGATATCCCAGCCCATACAGGGGTTTCGTGGAAAGATGTACTCATGAAGGAGACGCCAAATGATCAATGATGTCCTTTTTGTCATACAGGCGAGAATGGGCTCAACAAGGCTGCCAAAAAAGGTAATGAAACCGATCGGCGGTATGGCGCTGATCGACCTGATTGTTGAACGAGTAAAGCAATCAGATCATTACAATCACAAATCGCAGAATCTCATGATCGCCACAACAGTTGAGGCAGAAGATGATCTGCTGGCTCATTATTGTCTCTCCAAGGGCTATAAAGTATTTCGTGGCAGTGAGACGGATGTACTGCAGCGATTTGCGCAGATTGTCCGTCATTTTGAACCGCAAACCATTGTGCGTTTAACAGGAGATAACCCATTTATAGATCCAGTCCTTTTGTCGAAAATGCTTGAAAAACATAGACAAGATAAGGCTGATTACACGTATACGGCTGGAACGCCACTTGGTATTTCCGGGGAAATGATCGACGCACAGATTTTAAGTGAAATCGACAATTTTCCCCTTACGCAGCCAGAGCGTGAGCATGTCACGCTCTATATCAGAAAGCATCCTGAGCAATTTCACCTGCAATTATTCACACCGCCCAAAGAACTTGCATATCCTGCTTATCGATTCACGATTGATACAGAAGAAGATTATGTGTTTGCGACCCGTTTACTAGAGAAAGCTGGCGGTTCCATTGCTGTGCCTACGGCTGAACTCATCACCATTTGCGAACAAGACCCTGATATTGTTCGGTTGAATCAATTTGTGAAACAGAAGGATGCTGAATGAACAAGAAAATCATGATTGTTGTGTACGGTGGGTTTTTAAGAGGGATGGGTCATGTCGCCAGAATGAAACGGCTGGCAAATCAACTGCTTCAAGAAGGAAACGACATATCTTTCTATACAAATGAACAGATCTGTGTAGAAATGCTCTCAGGTCCAGATTGGCACGTTCATTTGGTGCAGGAGTCGAAGGCATTCCTTCAGATGGAGCAGAACATAAAAGAGCTGAATCCAGATCTTCTGCTGATTGATGTACTTGATTGTGACCTCCAATTTCTTCGATTGATCAAAGCGTCCTCCGGCTCTGCAAGGCTGGTTTTATTTGAAGAAATAAGAGCAGAAGCCTGTCAGCTTGCCGATGCTGTCGTGAACGGCATTTATGGCGGTCTTGACGAAAAGCACATGCAAGTAGATGGGACAGAATATTTTTATGGAACACCTTATTTATTGTTAGATCAAGAGATAAGTCGATTAAAAGACAAATATGAGGTTCGAAAAGAATGCAAAAAGGTGGTCATCAGCCTTGGGGGCAGTGACCCGCGCGGATTGTTATCAAAGGCTGTATCAGCACTCCTCGAAGCAGACCACTTACACATTTTAGCGGTTACAGGAAAAGCCTCCCGCATTGAAGAACAAATAGAGGCTGAGCATATTCAATTCATTCGTCATACAGATCAATTACCTGTGCGCCTTTCGGAAGCTGATCTGGCAATAGTGGCTGGCGGGATGACGTTATACGAGGCAGTTTGTATCGGAGTGCCCAGTATTGTCCTTTCACAAGTCGACCACCAAGCAGTGACAGCCGCTCATTTTGCACAAAAGGGAGCCTGCCGTCATCTTGGATTAGGTGAACTTGTGGATGAAAAAGATATACGATGTGCTGTGGAAAGGCTGTCCGGCAGCTATTTCCTCCGCAGGAGCATCCATTTCAATGGACGGACACTCATCGATGGAAAAGGAACTGAACGAGTGAAAAACATTCTTATACACCTCATGAATCATCACCAAAAAGAACATAAGGATGTGTAGATGTGAAGGGAGTTATTTTAGCAGGAGGAAAGGGATCACGACTGGCGCCTTTAACGAAGATTTTCAATAAACATTTATTGCCGGTTGGTCCATATCCAATGATTTATTGGTCATTGTTCAAATTGAAGGAAGCAGGGATTTTAGATGTGATGGTCATATCACAAGAAGAACAAATCCCGCTGTTTCAAAAGCTGCTTGAAAGCGATCAGGAACTGGGGATGAACATCGTATATCAGGTACAGCCTGAAGCGTCTGGGATATCAGACGGTTTATCCTATGCAAAGCCCTTTGTAGAAAAGGAGAAGTTTGTGCTGATGCTTGGTGACAATGTATTTGAGGATTCGCTAAGCCCTTTTGTTGAAGCTTTTCAGCAGCAAGAAAGTGGAGCCAAGGTTCTGTTGAAAGAAGTGGCAGATCCAAAGCGGTTTGGCATTGCAGAAATTGATGCCACGCGTCAACAGATTCTATCAATAGAGGAAAAGCCGGAGCATCCGCGCTCATCCTACTGCGTCACGGGCATCTATTTTTATGATCAAGAAGTTTTTCAATATATTGAGAGAATCTCGCCGTCAGATCGAGGCGAATTAGAGATTACAGACGTGAACAATCTCTATATCTCAAATAGCCAGCTGACCTATGATATGTTAAAAGGGTGGTGGATTGATGCAGGAACACATGAATCTCTCCACCAAGCATCTGCGAAGATGTTTGAAACGATGAAGAAAAAAGAGGGATCCGAATGACGAAGTCTTATTTAATTACAGGCGGAGCGGGTTTTATCGGACTGAATTTTGTGAAGCTGATGCTTCAGGATGCAGATGTCCGGCTCACCGTTTTTGATAAATTAACGTATGCCAGTCATCCAGAGGAGATGGATGAATTATTAAAGTTGTCTCATTTTCGGTTTATTCAAGGGGATATTACCCTTCAGCATGAGCTGGATCAAGCATTTGACGAAGTCTATGATGCGATCATTCATTTTGCGGCAGAATCGCATGTTGATCGCAGCATTGAATCAGCAGAGCCTTTTATTCAAACAAATGTCCTCGGAACGTATCGTATGCTTGAAGCGGTCTTAAAAGGGAAGGCGAAAAAGCTCATTCATATTTCAACAGATGAAGTATATGGAGATTTGGAGCCAGATGATCCTGCTTTCACAGAACAAACACCACTTTCACCGAATAATCCTTATTCAGCAAGCAAGGCGAGTTCAGACCTGCTTGTGAAATCCTATATCCACACTCACCAATTACCCGCGATGATTACACGATGCAGCAACAATTACGGACCGTATCAGCATGAGGAAAAATTAATACCGACCATTATTAGAAAAGCAGTCAATGGAGAGAAAATCCCGATTTATGGAGACGGCCGGCAAATTCGCGATTGGCTGTATGTAGAGGACCATGCGAGAGCTGTGAAGAAGGTGCTCGAAAACGGCACAGCCGGGCAGGTATACAATATTGGCGGCGGCAATGAGAAAACAAATCTCGATTTAACCAAAACGATTCTATCACAGCTCGGAATCAGTCATGATCAAATTGCGTTTATTCAAGACCGAAAAGGACATGACAGACGGTATGCCATTGATGCTAGTAAGCTAAAAGGCGAGCTCGGCTGGACGCAGGAGACGTCATTTGAAGAAGGTATCGAAAAAACGATCAATTGGTATCGAACCAAATACGATCAAAGCGAAGAAGGGTGACGGATGAAAGTTTTAATCACCGGTGCAGGCGGCCAATTAGGGAAAGAAATGAGCAGACAGCTCAAAGAAAAAGACATGACCGTCATTGCCTTAACGAGGAACATGCTCAATATCACAGACCAACAGGCAGTTAGACATGCGATGAGACACTATCAGCCTGATATTGTTGTCAGTGCAGCAGCCTATACATCTGTTGATCAATGTGAAACAGAAACGGAAAAGGCATATCTTGTGAATGGCATTGGCGCTTACTATACAGCACTGGAAGCAAAACGCGCAGGCGCTGATGTGTTACATGTCAGTACAGATTATGTGTTTGACGGGCAGGCGGACACCCCTTACCAAGTCGATGCACAAGCAGATCCTCAAACCATTTATGGAAAGAGTAAGAAGCTTGGTGAGGAATTAATTCAGCTTGTGTCAGACGAAGTGAAAATCATTCGTACCTCGTGGCTCTACGGACATGAGGGGCATAACTTTGTGAATACCATTCTTCGGCTCGCTGAAACGAAGGATCATTTGCGCATTGTGAACGATCAAATAGGGTCTCCTACTTATACAAAGGATGCAGCCGAGGCCTTGATTCATTTGTTTGATCAGAAGGCAGGCGTGTACCATGTCAGTAATCGAGAAAGCTGTTCCTGGTTTGATTTTGCGTCAGAAATTGTGATGAAAAGCGGCCTGTCCGCTACAGTTGAGCCGATTTCCACTGAGGAGTACGGCTTCCAAACGCCACGTCCAGCCTATTCTGTCTTAGATCTTCAAGCGATTGAAGCTACAGGCTGGCAGCCGAGGCATTGGAAGGATGCACTTCACGAATATTTGCAGAAAGAAGGGAGATGGCAACAGCATGATTGATGGTGTTCAAACAAAAAAACTCATGAAACATTGTGATGACCGCGGCTTTTTTGCAGAGCTCATTCGAGATGATGAACCGATGCTGAAACGCTTTGGTCAGGCGTCCTGGTCGAAAAGCTTTCCAGGCGTGATCAAAGCCTTTCATTATCATGAAAAACAAGACGACGTTTGGTTCTTCCCGGCAGGTCATGCACAGGTCGTGTTATATGATTTGCGTGAGGACTCTCCCACAAAGGGGCAAACCGATGTGTATTATATGGGGGAAGATAATCCGATGCTGCTTCTCATCCCAAAGGGTGTCGCGCATGGCTACCGTGTACTAGGTGAGACGCCGCTGCAAATTGTGTATTTCACAACAGAATCGTATGACCCGAATAACCCAGATGAAAAGCGAATCGCCTGGAATGACGAAACGATCGGGTTTAATTGGGAAACGACATTTAAATAGAGAACGGGGGGCCTTTCGCAGGAGAAAGGTCTTTTTTTGTTGAAATACATTCTATATGTGTCATTTTATGTATATGTACGAAGCTGATAAGAAAAGGGATGTGGATGAGTTTGTCTAAAAGAATTGCGTTTGTAACAGGAGCAAGTACAGGGATTGGAAAGGCCATCGCCATAAAGCTTGCCGCTCAAGACAATGTAAAGATCATCATCAATTCTAGAAATCAATCCTCACTAGAAGAAGCGCAGCAGCACATTGGGCGTATGGCAGAAACAAAGGAGCCGGTGGCTCTTTTCTGTGGGGACATGTCAGATGAAGGAGTGAGGGCTGAGGCTTTTACGAAAATAGAAAAAGAGTTTGGCAGACTGGATGTGTTGATTAATAACATTCCAGGGGGGAAGCCGGATACCTTTGATTCATGTGACAGCGAGCAGATGATGGTAGCATTTTCTCAAAAAGCCATTGCGTACATTGATACGATGAAGCGTGCGGCAGCGATGATGAAACGACATGAATATGGCCGGATCATTCAAATTGTCGGGAACCTATGGAAGGAGCCTGGTGACCAAATGTTTACGAACAGTATGATGAATGCAGCGATTATTAATGCTAGTAAAAATGCTGCCACACAGCTTGCACCTTCAGGGATCACAGTGAATTGTTTAAACCCGGGATTTATAGCTACAGATCGGTATGAACAATTTATCGGAAACATGATGCGTAAACAGGCGTTATCGAGGGAAGAAGCTGTACAGGCTGTAGCGTCAGGAATTCCAATGAAAAGAGTGGGGGCAGCGAGTGAAATGGCTTCATTGGCCGCTTTTATCGCATCAGAGGAAGCCTCCTATCTTACAGGACAACAAATATCCGTCGATGGTGGAGCAATGAAAAGTATATAGCATCAAAAAACCCGCTATATGCGGGTTTTTTGATTAAAGCGAATCGGAAGGATGCGAAGCCGGTCGATAAACAGGGCAAGCTGTTCAATTGGAGCAACCATTGAGATGCGGACATGACGGCTTCCATGTGCTCCAAACACACCCCCAGGCGTGACAACAACATCAGTATGTTCGAGTAAATAGTCAGCAAATGCATGAGAATGTTCAAAATCATCAGGGATGGGAGCCCATAAATAAAAGGCGCCAGCTGGACGTTCGATGGACCAACCTAGCTGCTTTTCGGCCTGACGGATGAAGAAGTGAATTCGTTCAAGGTAGACCTCTTTTAATGATTGTATGTGACTGTCATCACTTTGCAAGGCGACGGTTGCTGCTTGTTGAAATCCGCCATACATACTGACAAACACATGATCTTGGAAGGCGTTAATGGCTTGGATGATGTCCTCATTACCTACAGCAAAAGCGACTCTCCATCCTGCCATATTAAATGTTTTGGATAGAGAATATAATTCCACTCCTACGCTTTTCCCAAGAGGAGCGTTCAGAAAGCTTACTGGTTTTTGCTCATAATGAAATGAACCATAGGCAAAATCATGAATGACATGCAGTCCGTGAGCCGATGCAAAATCAGCAGCCTCTTCAAAAAATGCACTATTTGCCACAGCACCTGTTGGGTTATTCGGATAATTTAAGAAAAGAACCTTTGCCTTTTTAAGCACTTCCGGATCAATTGAAGAGAGATTTGGCAAATGGCCATTTTTCGATTCAAGTTTGATGCAGTAGGGCTTAGCGTCTGCCATCAAGATCCCAGAATGATATTCCGGGTATCCTGGATCGGGGATGAGGGCAACGTCCCCAGGGTCAAGCAGACACTGACTCATGACATAAAGGCCTGTTTTCCCTCCATTGAAAAGAGCAACTTCTTTCTGTGGGTCTATCTCAGTGCCGAACTCCTTTTTGTAGAAATCTGCAATGGCTTGCTTGAAAAAGTCGAAGCCTCTAAAAGGTGCATATTGCTGAAATTGCAAAGTGGCTGCTGCCTCTTGAAGGGCGCTTACGATATGTGCAGGAGTAGGAAGATCGGGATTTCCCTGACCAAGGTTTATGATGTTCGCTCCGTTTTGTGCTTTTTGTGCAATTTTCTCAAATACGGTTCCAAATTTCTGTTCTGGCAGCCGTTTAATCATGTTAGATGGTAAGATCTCCACCACGTTATCCTCTCTTTCTATCCCTTCACTAATTCATCCATTAAATGAATGGCAGCTTGCTTCTGTAAGTTGCGGATGGATGCGGAAACATCCTGTGAGGATGACCCTTTTAACTCAAGCGACACGATGCCGTTAAAGGCTTCAAATAAAGATAGATCGACAAAGGTGCCTTTGGACGGGACGGATTTACTGACGATCACAGTATCTCCAACTAAAGCATCCTGCGGAATATGGATATGATCAATGGTGATATGTGTGGCCTCTGCCGGTATGTGTCCGCTTTCTTTGAAATGCTGAGGGTATAAATGGCAGTCTGCTATATAATGCGTATGTCCAGAAAGCAGCTCTTTTGGCAGCTCCGCTTTTTTTCCATCGACTAATACATCGATCAGCAGCTTAGCCATATCCACCCCAAACACTTTTTTGATATTCGGAATCATATTCCAGCCAGCAAATCTAGCTGCGGATTCGATCAGTCCCGTTTCTCGATTTTTCATGAGCTTGATCTCTGTATGGGTCGCACAGTTTTCAAGGCCCAGCCCTTCATTTGCCTTCTTTGCTGCCTCAATGATAATTTGCTGGGCTTCATTGTCTAGGATCGAGGGAGTAATATGAGCCGTTTCTGTAAAACCGATTTGAGGGGTCTTGTCATGAATGACAAAAGGGATATATTCCCCCTCCACGACGAACCCTTCTACACTGACATAATCGGAATAGCCATCCTCTTGATACCAATCCTCGTAAGCACCCTCTAAATATGTTTCAGCGACAAATGGTGCTTCATATGTCACAGCGTTTGGGACGGGAATCGTTTGCAAGTAGGATTGTACGTTTAAAAAGAGATCATCACTGCCGGCTTTGTCATGAAAAAGGGTCACGCCAATGGAGCTTGCTAAATATGTAGGCTTTAAAATAAGCGGTGTCCCGATATGTTCAATAGCTTGCTGGAAATCAGCTAAAGTCGTGACAGGCTGAGTTTTCACCGCTTTGACACCAGCAGCGTTAAATGCAGCCCTCATTTGGCTTTTATCACGTGCCATTTCAGCTGCTTTTACCCCAGCGCCGCGCAGTCCCAGCCGCTCAGCTGCTTTTGCCATTGGAGCAATGAATAATTCATTATTGGTGGTGATGGCATCAGCTTTGAAAAAGGAAGCCACACGGACTAGGTCTTCCACCACCTCTTCCTCTGATTTCAGATAATCATCATGTGCCCAGTAAATAGAATCAGGGTGTTCAAAAGAAGGGTGTGTCTCAAAATAATCACGATCTTTGATGACAGCAATGGAGTATTTTTCGATTAGTTCAGCGTGACCCTTTGTAATGGCAAAGGGTCTCGGGATATAAGAAACGATATGATAAGATGCTGCCACGCTTTCATAAAACATATGGGGCGGGCATCCTCCTAAGTCAGCAATGACAAGTACGGTTTTTTTACTCAATGAAAGCACTCCTTTTTATCTAGCGGTGTATCCGCCATCTGCTGTGACAACACTTCCAGTCATATAGCTGGATAGATCAGAGGCGAGAAACAGCATCACGCCCGCAATTTCTTCGGGTTTTCCGAGACGAAGCAAGGGATTCACCTTTGCTTTTTCCTTTTTGACAACCTCAAGACTTTCTGAATGATTGTCTAAAAAGGATTTTTCATTTAATGGCGTATCAATGATGCCTGGGGCGATACAATTCACCCTGATTTGATGAGCGGCATAGTCGATCGCCATCGATTTGGTGAGCTGGATGACACCGCCCTTTGTTGCGTTGTATGCAGGAATGTCAGGCCAGCCAACGAGACCTCCGACAGATCCAGTATTAATAATACTTCCGCTTTTCTTTTCAAGCATATGGGGCAATGTATACTTACTCATAAGAAATACACCAGTCAGGTTGACCTGTAGAATGTGGTTCCAATCCTCCAGTGTCATCTCGTGAATAGGTGAGACAATTTCGATGCCTGCGTTGTTAATCAAAACATCAATTGTCCCGAATTGGCTCAGCACGGATTGAACGGTTTTTTGACAGTCAGACTCATTTGTAATATCTGTTTTGAAAAACGCAGCATGTTCATGAGGCAATGATTCAACGAGTTGTTTACCGCTATCTTCATTGATATCAGCAACTGCTACTTTTGCTCCGTGCTCAAGGAAAAGCTTGACGGCGGCAAGCCCAATCCCAGACGCACCTCCTGTAATCAGGACCACTTTTCCGGCAATGTTCATTTCTTCACCTTAGACGCTTTTGGCTTTAAGCGGTTATAGCGTGGAGGGAAGAAGAGATTAATAGACTTTGATGCTTCTGGCTTTGGATTAATGGCGCCGTGATCTTCTTTTGGATCACAGAAGTAAGTCGTGCCAAATTCCATCTTTTCTGTAAAGCCTTCAATCGTCATATCGTACCCACCGCTAATACAAATCCCGATTTGTTCATTACGGTGCTTATGAAAAGGCATTTCCCCGCCATTTCCCGGAATGTTGGCAATCATAAGCTCCATCCAGTCCTCTACAAAAAAAGTCACTTCCATGCCAGGAAGTAAATCACGCGTTTTGAAAATGTCTAAGAAATAAGTAGGAGGAGCCGTATATTCTTCGCCATCTTTTAATCTCTTAATATCAATGGCGATCACTTCTTCATCTGTTAGATTTGATGCGCCGTGAGGAACGAATGGTGGTGCAATATAGGCAGATTCTAATGGGGTCAGCAATTGGGTCGATTGGCCGACCGTCATTTGAAGCTCGCCTTTTAATACGATGCCGATTTGTGCTTCTGGATGCTCGTGAGGTTCGATGATCGTGTGAGGAGGGACGTATGAAATTAACACTTCCGTATCGCCTCTGACAGTAGAATATTGGATGACACCATTATCCCATTCTCGTTTTTTCGCTTGAGGAAAATATAATTCTTGCACCTTTTGTTCAGTTGTCATGTTACATCTCTCCTTTTCCGAATATAGACCAGCTCATAGGAATGCTTTTAAATGTTCGAATGAAGGTGAGCCCGTATGTAGCTCTTGCCACCTCATTGGTTAAAGCAAAATCAAATTCTCCGTCTCTTACCTTTTGTGCGGCTGTACTTGTAGAATTGACAAGCTCAAATTCAGCATTTTGATGAATAAAATATTGAATCAAATTCACAGGTGCAGGATGAGAAACAATTTTTAAATGGTGAAGCATTTGTTCTTGAAAGGGGAAATCTGGTCTTACAGCCAACCCATACATGGGCGTGTCACATCTGAATATTTGTAAAAGCTGCAGGTCAGGTCTCATGTAGAAGTGTTTGATTCCTTCGTATGCGTGTGGAACGAGAGTGTATTGGAGTGCGTTAGAGAGAGTATGTTCAATGCAAGTTTCGAATGTGTCGTAAAGGGATAGTTTCGTATGGGTGCCGAGTGTAGTGGTGGAATGAGAGATGAAATGTTTTGCTGCATATTCACTGCTTGTCCCCTTAGGGCCTAATGTATTGACTGTAAACATCTTAGGTGAAACGATGGGCTCTTCTTTGAAATGAAAAACATCATTCTTTAAGATCATGTTTACCATCCAATCTTTTTCAAATTTTTACTAGATTATAAAAAATAAAATTGGCAATTGTCAACAAAATTTATAAAAAATGTATTTTATGATGATATTAAAAATTGATCTAAAAAACTGCACATATCGAGATGTGCAGTGAAATGAGCTCACGTTTCAAATGTATTTTTATGTTTCTGCTGTAAAGTTTTTTCGCGTTTATAGCTGACGAAGCTGATGAGAAAACCAACAAGCGTAATGAGTGCACATACAAGCCCTACCGTATGATAGCCGAAATGGACATAAACAGGTCCCATCAGAGCGGACCCAAGCATAACGGCAAGATTGGAAGCAAGGCTGTAAAAAGCCATCACTTTGCCTCGGTGGGTTTGAGAGCAGTCGCTCAGGACGGTGCTCAAAAGCGTGACAGATAAACTTTGCATGGCACCCCAAATAAATAAAGCGAAAATGAGCAATGTCCATGAGAACGGTGCATAAGGAAGTAAGGCAAGAACGAGCGTAATGCCGCCCAGCACAAAGAAAAGTGAGCGTGTTTTGCCAAACCAATCAGCTAATTTCCCGGTAAATATACTCATGGAAAAACCAACGCCATAAGCCATGATCAGAAGTCCAGCTGTTGATTGACCCCCGGAAAACAGACTTTGCAGGTAAGCCCCTAAAAATGAGTACATGCCATAAAATCCAAGCATGTTACAAAATGTCACGGTCAAATAGGCAGGGACTCGGTCGATTTTTAAAGCCCCCCATATAGAGCCTGATTTCTCCCTAGCTTGAGATGCCTTCGGATCAGCTGCTGCGACTTGTTTTCGAGATTCAAGGATGACGAGCAGCAGGACAACGAGGCTCATCATGGCGAAAATCCAAAATGTCCAGCGCCAGTTCAAACTTTGACCAATAAAGGCGCCAATGGGCACACCAAGGACAAGAGAAAGAGACCAGCTCGATACAATGAGTCCCATCACTTTGCCGCGATATTCATATGGAACCCGGTCGCCCACAAGAGCATAGGCTGTTGGCACAAATACACCAGTCGCCAGCCCAGAAATAGCACGGCCTGCAAAAAACACGGCCAAATTTGGGGCAGCAGCACACATCACTGTTCCAATCAAAAAGAAAGACAGCCCAATCATCAAACACAGCTCTCTTGAATACCGGTCCCCTAAAGGAACGAGCAGCGGAGCCCCAACGAGCACAGCTAACCCATAAATGCTGATGGAAAGAGCGAGAACATCAAGAGAGTGCTGAAAGGAGTTTGATAAATCAGGCAGCAGTGGTGAAATTACCAGCTCTTCCGATCCCGCAGCAAAAACGCCAAGTGTGAGTGCGATGGCAAGTGTGATGGGAAATGTTTTAGAAGCCTGGCTGTCTAAAGATTCTTTCATCAAGTGATCCCTCCATACTTGCTTTTTCATTCAATTCCGTTAAAATAAATTCTACCATTATTTAGTTTTATTTTACATTTCGCATCATAAGTATTATCATAAAATACTTTTCAAATGGAACGATTTTTGGACAGGAGAGGTACGAATGAAAATCACCGATGTAGATGTGCATATTTTAAATGAATTGAGAGAAGATGCCCGCTTATCCATGAGGGAATTGTCCAAACGAGTGAATTTATCAGCACCTGCGGTAGCAGAAAGAGTGCGTAAATTAGAGGATGCAGGGATTATCGAAGGGTATTCTGTTCAGGTCAATTATAAAAAATTAGGGCTTCTGATTGACTGCCTGCTGGAAGTTACGGTGTTAAATGGGGAGTATCAGCGTTTTGTGACTTTTATGAATGAGCATCCACGTGCCTTTTTTGCTTATCGAGTGGCAGGGCAGTCTTGCTTTTTCATTAAGCTGTCAGTTTCTTCTCTTGAAGAAATTGAAGCCTTTATTCAAGAAGTATCTGGATTTACAAAAACTGTCTCACATATTGTCTTGTCAGAGCAATCTTTTTCTCATCCCATTCAGGAACGTGTGAAACAAATAGAAGAGCCAAAAATGACCGTGGTGAAATAAAAAGTTTCAGATTGTTGACAAAGGGCTAAAATGATTTTTATTTTAGCCCTTTGTATTCTTTTCAGCTTTTTATACTGAAATATTTGTATAGTAATAATTTGAGATTAAAGGAGTTCATTCTTTTGAAGCTTTTAAAAGTAATAGATTACGCAGCATTAATGGATATGCACAGAACAAGAAGCAAAGAAAGTCACTATAATAATTTGCCTATTGACGTAGGTAATAGGGAACGTTTTTTTAGTGCTCAGCCAATTGATTTACAATTTCACATCGATAACCATACAGCAAACTTAGAAAGTGGAATATTTTCTTTTAATTCAAGCATCAAATCTGGTGAAGATAAGAATGACAAGGTTTCTGGGGAAGTGTTTTTACGAAAAGAGTCAAAGCACAAGCCTAATGTAATCTTTGTACATGGATGGAGAATGGATTCATACGACAGAATCAAGAAGATTTTTTACAATAAAATCGTTAAACATTATGATTGGAATATGTATTACTACACGCTGCCTTATCATTTCGATAGGGAACCACAAAATTCAACATATTCTGGTGAACACATGATTAGCGCCAATATAAGTCGAACAGTGCAATCCTCCCAGCAAGCTATTGTTGAACTTAGAGGGCTGATTAAATGGATCAAGGAAAATGAAGGTGGGGACATAATCGTAGTTGGTATGAGTTTAGGAGGATGGCTAACAAACTTATTAGCAACAGTCGAGAAAGACGTGAATATTGTTGTATCAGCTTTTTATGCGAACAATCTTGCGCATTCCATCTGGAACACTCTTCCTGGGAAGTATATACGAAGAGATCTGGAGGAACATGGGACAACGTATGAAGAACTCGACAAAGCTTGGGATATTATGAACCCTAGTAAAGCAAAACTTCTCGTAGACAAAGAAAATGTACTCTTAATATCAGGAAAATATGACATGTATATTGACATAAACGATGCTGATACTCTGTGGAATAGATGGAATCAACCTAAAAGGCACGTATACAGTTGTGGGCATGCTGGAATTGTACTATCTAGAAATAGAATAGCAGCTGACACACTTCAATTTATTGAAAGCAGGCTAAAGAAATAAAATGATGTTACTCCACACTGTATTGTTGTGAGTTAGGAGTTTTGTTTCTTACTTATCCTGAAAATGAAGATGTGATCACCTTTCTAAACAAATACATAAAAAAGCTTCGGAAAGATCCGAAGCCTTAAGAGTTTATCATACATGGAAATAAGACGCCAGCTGCTCGTTTGCTAATCGGTTTCCAACAAAGAATGAACCAAATTCGCCGTAGCGTGCACTGACTTCATCAAAGCGCATTTCATAAACCAATTTTTTAAATTGAAGCACATCATCAGAGAAAAGGGTAACGCCCCACTCATAATCATCAAAACCAACAGAACCTGTAATGATCTGTTTTACTTTCCCAGCATAGCTTCGGCCAATTAAACCGTGGCTTCTCATAAGAGATTTACGCTCATCCATGGAAAGCATGTACCAGTTGTCATTGCCAGAACGTCTTTTATCCATTGGGTAGAAGCACACGTATTGAGAAGAAGGAAGCTCTGGATATAAGCGAGCACGTACATGCGGGTTCTCGTAAGGATCTCCGCCATCGCCGCCTCCTGCTAAGTAGTTGCTGAGCTCAACAACTGAAACATAAGAATAAGCTGGAATCGTAAACTCTGCTAGTCGTGTCTTGTTGAATTCGAGTTCAATTTCACCTAGTTCTTCCATTGTCGGACGTAAAATCATGAGCATAATATCTGCTTTTTGGCCGACAATACTATAGATTGTTTGGCTTCCAGCTTTATCTTGCTCAGCTGTCTTCCATTTTTCCAATAGACCTGTGAATTCATGAATGATGGCTTGGCGCTCATCACTTGTCAGCAGCTTCCAAGCTGTCCAGTCGATTGTTCTAAAATCATGCAGCGCATACCAGCCATCTAGTGTTTGAGCTGCTTCATTTGTTGTATGTTGTTCGCTCATTTCTTTCACTCCTATTAACAGTTTTCCATCTGTTCCAACTATAACATAGTTTGTCCAAATGGAGATGTGATCAAAACTTGAACGAGAAAAACAGCTTTTCTCAAAATTGATTAAATTAGTTTGAAAAATAAGAATTTAATTTGTAAGCGCTATAATATAAGTTGGTAGTTTGAATTTAGGTAGAAGAAGAGTATGCTTAAAAGAGAACGCTTTTTTTGTAAAATCAAGGAGGGTATTGAAGTGGCAGATATTTTTTCAACAGTTCAGGAAAAGGTTGCAGGTAAAGGAGTAAAGATCGTTTTTCCTGAGGGAATGGACGAACGCATTCTAACAGCCGTTCAAAAACTAGCAGATGGCAAAGTATTGCAGCCAATTGTGGTAGGAAAAAAACAAGAAGTTGAAGCTAAAGCAAAAGAATTAGGTCTTACACTTGATGGTGTTGACGTGTATGATCCTCATACATATGAAGGTTTTGAAGAGCTTGTACAAGCTTTCGTAGAAAGACGTAAAGGCAAAGCAACAGAAGAGCAAGCAAGAAAAGCATTACTGGATGAAAACTACTTCGGAACAATGCTTGTGTATAAAGGTCTTGCAGACGGACTTGTGAGCGGTGCGGCACACTCAACTGCTGACACAGTGCGTCCAGCACTTCAAATCATTAAAACAAAAGAAGGCGTAAAGAAAACATCTGGCGTCTTCATCATGGCTCGCGGCGAAGAGCAATATGTGTTTGCTGATTGCGCAATCAACATTGCACCAGACAGCCAAGATCTAGCTGAAATTGCGATCGAAAGTGCAAACACAGCAAAAATGTTTGATATCGAACCACGTGTGGCAATGCTTAGCTTCTCTACAAAAGGCTCAGCAAAATCAGACGAAACAGAAAAAGTATCTGAAGCAGTTCGCATTGCAAAAGAAAAGGCACCTGAGCTTGTACTTGATGGAGAATTCCAATTCGATGCAGCTTTCGTTCCTTCAGTAGCAGCGAAAAAAGCGCCAGATTCCGTCATCAAAGGCGACGCCAGCGTATTTGTTTTCCCTAGCCTCGAAGCTGGAAACATTGGCTACAAAATTGCACAGCGCTTAGGTAACTTTGAAGCTGTAGGTCCTATCCTTCAAGGTTTAAACCAGCCAGTAAACGATCTATCAAGAGGCTGTAATGCCGAAGACGTTTACAACCTTGCGCTTATCACAGCAGCTCAAGCACTATAATGATCTCGACAAAGACAGCCAGTACGATAGATTCGTGCTGGCTGTTTTTTTGATGACAAATGTGTACAATATAGGGGGGAAAAGAAAAAATTTTGATCGTAGATAAAGCCGATAGAATAGGCAGGTGCTATAATGGACGATTTCATACATAAGCTTCAGCATAAGGTTGCGGGATTAACCGAGGCACAAAGGAGAATTGCAGATTATATCGTGCAAAATCCAATGGAGGTCGCGTTTTTAACAGTAGATAAATTGGCGTCAAAAGTAGGGACGAGTACAGCGACCATCATGAGATTCTCTGCTGCTGTAGGGTATTCCGGTTTCTCCGAGCTTCAAAAAGAGCTTCAATCAAATATGAAGCATAAAGCTGCCCCTCAAACGAGACTTGAAGCGAACCTCAAACATTCAAATAAAAGTAAGCTCCTGCATAATCATGTCGAGCTGCAATTTCAAAATATCCAGTACGCTTTAGACAATATCACGGAAGAAACTTTTCAGCATATTGTTGAAAAAATAGCCAGCTCCCGCCAGGTTCTGTGTACAAGTGTCCGAAGTGGAAGACCTGTTGGCGAGTATCTGTCATTTGGAATCAATCGGCTATTGGGGAACTGTCAATATATTGATGCGGACAAAAGCGACTGGGTGGATGAACTCGTTCATTTTCAATCTGATGATTTCATTATAGCGGTCAGCTATCCTCGCTATGCAAAGCGTATAAAGGACTTGCTGGAGGCAGCGAAGTCATATGGGGTGGAAGTGCTTTTAATTACAGACAGCTACAGCTCTCCACTAACTAAGTATGCACAATATGTATTACCATGTTCCTCAGCAAGTGCGGGCTCTCATAACTCTGTCGTATCTGCTATCTTTATCGTAGATTACATTTTAAGTGCCTTAGCCATTAATGATCCTGAAAGGACAAAACCTCGTTTAGATCAAATCAATCATATGTTAACGAAAATGAGTTATCACACAACACATTAGTCGTGTGGTGACTCATTTTTTTCATTTGATTTTTTTGAAAGCGCTTTACTAAATAAAATCGAGATGGTATGATCGTGTCACAAAAGTAATATATATTACTTTAATAAAATTTAGTGTAACGAATATAACTCAAAGGGGATGATGGAAACAATGAGTACTGTTCAATTCGTGTCAAATGATCTAATAGATCGGGCAAAAAAACTGAACTCGACCTTGCTGGCAGATGTGATGGGAAGCACCGGTGCGATGGATCATCAAATCAAACCAGTTGCAAGAGGCATGGATATAGTAGGTACAGCTTTTACCGTCAGCTTACGGCCAGGGGATAATTTATTTCTTCATCAAGCGATCTACTCTGCGAAAGAAGGAGATGTACTGATTGTTGATGGAAAAGACCATAAGGGCCATGCATATTTAGGGGAATTGATGGCAGGTGTAGCAAAGGCTGTAGGAATAGAAGGAATCGTGATTGACGGGCTTGTTCGCGACAAACTCGCTTTAGAGGAACTGGCTTTTCCGATATACAGTAAGGGGTTTATGCCAAATGGACCTTTTAAAGATGGTCCTGGGGAATTAAATCAAATCATCTCTTGCGGCGGTGTCAAAGTAGCACCAGGTGACTTAGTCATTGCTGACGATGATGGAGTCGTCATCGTACCAAAGGAAAAGGCGGAACACCTGCTGACACTAGCGGAAGAGAAACAAGCGTATGAAAATCAAAGATTACAAACGATTCAACAGTATATGAACGAAGGAAAGCAAGACATCAGTCTCTTAGCACCGGCATGGCTGGAAGGCAGAATGAAAAAATATCAGGGATAGGGGAATCTGTGATGAAGATAGGCTTTATTGGATATGGAGAAGCTGCATATGAGTTATCAACAGGATTGAAAACAGAAGGATTAGACCATTTTTATGCGTATGATGTACTATTACAAAACGAGAAATTGGCTGGCGCGTTGAAAGAAAAAGCATCGCAGACAGGAGTTCAATTAACCAGCAGTATTAGTGAAGTCATTGAGAAATCTAATATTGTCATTGCTGCTGTGCCAGCGAATAAAACCTTAGAAGTGGCCCAATCCGTATCGGGAAGTTTGAAAGAGAATCAATTATATGTAGATGTATCGGCATCAACACCAGACATCAAAAAACAAGTGGCAAACGAAATTGAAAAGCAAAAAGCTCTATTCGTAGATGCTGCCATGCTAGGGCCTCTTCCAGTTAACAAACACAAGGTTCCGATCACGGCAAGCGGCAGTGGAACTGACCAATTCATGAAAGTAATGAATGCTTATGGCATGAATATTAAAAAAATCAGTGACCAGCCAGGAGATGCTTCGGCCTTGAAGCTGATCAGAAGCGTTTATATGAAGGGGATCGTTGGTCTCATGGTTGAATTTTTGGAAATTTCAAAAAAGTACAACGTGGAACAACAAGTGATTTCTTCACTTAGCGATACAATGGATAGCAAAAGTTTTGAAGAGACCATGAACCGTCTTGTGACAGGGAGTGCACTTCATGCGAAAAGACGAGCGATCGAGCTTCTTGGCTCTATTGAAATGCTGGATGAAGCAGAGGTTGATGCCAGTATGTCTCGGGCAGCACAACAGAAGCTAGAGAGATTAGCAGACTTTCAATTCGTTGAACGGTTTAATGGGAAAAAGCCGGCCAGCTGGGAAGAAGTCATTGACGTGATGCAGCAGGGGCAATAAATTGTAAGCGTTTTATTTAATGAAGGGGAGGCGAAAAAACGATATGGGTTTTATTGCGTTGATTGTATTCATAGCTGTCATCATTATATGGAATGTCGTCGTGAAGCGGAATATGGGAGAAGCCATGCTATTAGGCTTTATTGCAACCACATTATTTGGCGGATTGGATGTATTAAGACTTTTCTGGGATGGATTAAAATTTGCATCCACATATGAGGTGCTCTATGCAGCTGTTGCATTTGTATTCATGGCCTATTTAATCGAAAAGCTGGAATTAATTCATGCACTCTTGCGAATCTTAAATTCGGTTGTAGGAAAACTTCCTGGTGGAGCGGCTTATATGAGTACGTTAGGTTCAGCAGTCTTAGGTGCTCTTTCAGGTTCAAATTCTGCAAACACAGCTGCCACTGGCTCTATCACGGCCTCTTGGATGATTAAATCAGGCTGGAGCCGAACCCATACGGCCACGATTTTAGCAGGGAATGGCGGACTTGGGGCAGCACTGCCTCCGAACTCTTCCATGTTTATCATGCTGGGGTTTGCACCAATTGCAGCCCTTGTATCTGAGGGAGATTTATATATTGCCCTGTTAATAGGAGGACTGTATCAAGTTGTATACCGATTTATTCTAGTGTATATTCTGGTGAAAAAGAATAAAATTCAGGCCATGCCGCCAGATGATATTCTTCCTTTTAGGGAAGCTGTAAAACAAGGGTGGAAGTCGATCTTTATTTTTTTCGGTGCCTTAATTCCTATCATTGTCACGATAGGTCCGCTGGCAAACTACTTGAAAAGTAATCCAAACATTGGACCAGAGGCAATGGATCAAATTTCTTTAATTACGTGGATTCCGATTCTCATGATGTTGATTAGTTTAACAATTGGGAGAAAAAAGGCGTCTGCACTAGATTGGTCTCAGTTTTTCAAGTCGGCTATTCCTAAGTTTACAACGATCGGTGCCTTGATGCTGTTTGCTGTTGCTGCTAGTCAGGTGCTTGCTGAATTAGGATTGGCAGAAGATTTGACGCAAATCACATCAGTACTTACCATTCCGAAATGGCTCATGGTGCTCATTGTGGGTATTCTTGTCACGCTGGTAGCTGGACCATTATCTTCTACAGCCACATTAACAGCTGTTGGACTTGTCTCATTTTCAGCTTTAGTCTCAGTCGGAGTGGACCCAGTTGTGGCTGTTGTCGCCATTCTTGCTTTTTCATCAACAGAAGGCGCTTCCCCGCCGGCATCAGGATCGATTTTCATTGCTTCTGGTCTTGCAGGAGCCAGACCGGAGAAAACGTTTATACCGCTGATTCTCTACTATATGCTGCCAATCGTAGGAATTGGTTGGCTCATCGGAATGGGAATACTTCCAGTATAGAAAGGAGAAACACATGAGAGCATTGATGGAATTTTTATTTAAAGTGCTGCTTGTCCTGTTCTTAACGTCAGGAGCCCTGTTGGTATTCGGTCAAATACTAGGGATTCTTTTGCAAAAGGGAGATATGATCATTGCAAGTACGAACCTATTCAAAAACCCAACATTGGTGTTAAGTGCCTTTTTCAGTCTTGTTGGTTTCTCTCTCAATTATATTCCTGAAAAGAAAGACACCGCATTTAGCGATCATCCATCTGCATCAGCGAGTGATTCGCTCAAATAAGCAATAAAAAGCTGGATTCAGTAAATGAATCCAGCTTTTTTGTGCGCGAGAAATAGGTATTAAAACCCAATACGTACGATTCATTTTTTGGTCAATTCACTTTCAATCATATGCCTCTTGTGCTAGTAAATGGTAACATAACGGAGGACTATTTAAGGAATAGAGGTGTTTGACCATATCTGGAGCAATCATCGGATATAAAGCAGCCTTGTATTCATTAAAGGCAGATATATCTATCAAAAAAGAACAAATCATCGAACTCAATATATGTCGAAAAGAAATCAAAGAGGCAAAATGGGCCCTGTCAGATGCCGGCAAAAAAATCACTCATCCAGATCTGACATCACATACATGGTTTGGCCATTTGGCAGACACGTTTGATGACATTAGAGACGAAATGGCTTCCGCCAGTCAGGAAATAAAAGGTGTACAGCTAACCAATCTATTAAATCGAATCAATGAGAAAATCAGTGATTTCACATCGGATATCCATTCGTTAGAACATGAAATTCATTCGGTTGAAAGAAAAATAGAGAAAGAAAAGCAGAAACAACTGGAAGAAAAAAGAGGGTAGTCACATGACGAGAGAAATTAAAATAGATGCCAGTCAGGTCAAACAAGTATTACAGCATGCAAAACAATCAGGCGCTCAAATGAATGCAGCCCTTCCAACCACCATCAAAGGAAGAAATCAGCTCCTGACGGTAGACACATTAGAAAAGATCAATCAGCAGCTGAACGAATTAAGTACATCCTATATAGGCATTCTTCAGAAACAGCTTGTACAAACAGAACAAGCGGTGAACACCATGATTGAAACGGACAAGGCGCTTGCTTCCAGCAGTAAAAGAAAATAAAGGAGAACGCAATGAAAACCCTGGACGCCTTTGCGCTAATAAACGGAATAGATCAAACGCTGAATGTGTTAAAGCAGCAGTCACAGCAAATCAGCTCCCTAGAAAAACAAATCCATCACATCATCTCACTCGATGGCGCACTAAAGGGAGAGGCGGGACAAGCCATCCGCGCCTTTTATACAGAATGCCATATTCCCTTCCTGCAATTCTTTCAGGTCGTCATTGAGGAATATAGCGCCGCATTGAAAAACACAAAGCAGGCTCTTAACGCACTAGAATCAAATGAGCACGGCTATATATCACAAGCATTTATCGAACATGATCTTGATCAAGGCTTAAAAAAAGCTGAACGAACGATTTCTGAAATTTTATCAGCGGTAAACCATGCCATCGGCAGAGTTGGTCATATTGTTCATTTGCCAAATGTAGACGAATCAGTGTTTCAGCAGAACTATCAAAAGGCATGGCTCGAGACCTCAAGAACCATAGGTCTGCTTCATGCATTTGACAGGGAGCAGACAAGTGCTTTACATGAAACCAAAAGCTCTCTTCAAACAATGAAGCAATACATAGATATCTTAAGTACCATGTTCACCGGCCCAAAAATCGACATCACGAGCTATCAAAAGGGATCTATTTTCAAAGATGGAAAAGAAGAGAAAGTAAGCAGCACCATCAGTGGATTGAAAGATAAAATAAACACCCCAAAAGACAATCCATTGATGATCATGCTGAAGAAATTGAAAGAGAAACAACAGGCGAATGTGGAGACGGTTGTTCGGGAAACGCCGTCTAGTAAAATCAATCAAACCACCTTGACCTTAAATGGAAAAGTATACAACATAAATGATTACAAAAAGATCAACTTTGAACATGCCAAAACGGTTGATGTCATGCGAGACGGAATGCTGTATCGGTTACGAATATCAGAAAAAAACAAAGTAACGATTGAGAGCGTTAAACCGATTTCTGATGTAAAAACAGGCGATCAACCCCAAAATATCTTAAATACAGCGGTTGAATTTACAGGAATAAACGACGCGATTCGGGTTATTACAGGAAGAGATCCGATAACAGGTGATAAAGTCGCGGATATGGATCGTTTGGTATCAGGGGTGTACATGGTTCCAAGCACCAACATTGTTAAAGTGGGGAAATATGTTTTTAAGATTATTAAAGGGGAGAAAGCAGCTAAGAAAGTTGAGAAGAAAGTAAAGGGTATTGGAAGAGGAGAACAATTATTAGATAAAGTTAAAACATATGAGCAAGCTAGAAATAAGACAGTAGACATAGTTGGAGACCTAGGACCCAATTCACAACCATATACAGGTACGCTTAAGTCGAGTGCTGGATATGGTAAAGTCGTTGGTAGACAGTCCGCTGACGGAAAAGTAAGATGGAGATTAGATTATGACCCTAAAAAGGGACCACATATAAATATTGAAGATTTTCGTAATGGTAAAGGGGCGAATGCTCGAAAGATTGCTATTCCATTTGAGGGTAATGAAAGCACTTTTAAATCTTTATTAAAACATTTGAATAGATAAGGAGATTTTAGATGAGTTTATTAGATGAGTGTATTGAGGCAATAGGTGAGGATGTACATATTTTATATGAAGATAATAGAGAGCAAATATTAAATGATTTTGAAAATTCTTTTCCCTTTACTGATTGGGGGCAAATTGAATGGAAGAAGATATCTTCTTATGAGCAAGTGGATACATTCGATGAAATACGATCCTTTTTGAATCAAAAACTGAATGAGTACAGTGATATTGTTTATGTAATTTGGGATGAAGGGGCGTTACCAATTATCCAATCTACTTTAGATAAAGTATTTGAAGCTATAGATGATGTTACAGCTGTCAGTTTTGATACGTGGATTTTTTCACCATCTTCTGGATATGCGATTGAAATTTTTCATGATGGTGAAGTAAAAGTAGGATTGAAATAGAATAGATGAACCCTCAAAAAGAATTAATTTGAGTCTCTTTGAGGGTTTTTAAATGTTTATTATTGTTAATAAAAAAGATATTCTTTCTTTTTCTACTTTATTTGATGCAATGTTAAATAATCTTTGAATGTAAGCTTGTGCATTTTTAAAATGTTTCTGTGAAGGTCATTCTAAGTTTGATTGCTATATCTGGTTTTACTTTTTTCTTTGCTATCAATCCGGCCATCACTATTTGACTTACTACAAGCATTTTAACTACTCTGTGCTGAAGAACTTTCTGAAAAGTACCAAGTTTAGGTGTAAAGACAAAGAAGTAAAAAAAGGATGATCGTATTGAAAATAAAAAAAATAAACTGGATTTCACAAGAAGCTTCAGAAGCTGATGTGATTGTAACAGATGGCGAACTGGAATTAATGTGTTTTGCTCAACCATTAAATTACCTTGAAGAAAGTGAACTATTAGAACCTATTTTTTGTTTAGATGTGTCAGACTTAGTGAAAGCAGAAGTGGCAGAGGTTAGAATTGAAAAATTAGATGATAATTTTAGTTATAGTTTCTTAGGACAATTAATTGATAAGCGTGATGAAAAAGTGAGAGTGGGCGGATTTTTATTAGAATTGGATTACAATATACCAGGAGATATAAATGAAGGCGATTTTATAAGTTTTAATTGTCAACGATTAGATATTTATTAGTAGGAGATTGAAGTCTTAAGGAGCATTAAATGAACAAAAAAGAAGAACTAATAAAACAAATCCAAACAGTCATCAACATCCTAGAAAAAGAATATCCACAAGAAATCAATCAAGGTGTTCTCCAATTAATATACAAAAGATATAAAATTGCTGAAAGGATCATTCAGAACAATGAAGATCTCCAAAAGATTTTGATCATTGGCGGGGTGAGAGCTTATTTGGATAGTTATAATGACTATCTAAACCCCTTTTTAGATGAATTACATAAAGCAGAGAGTTTGCTTAAAGAAATGCTGTCATAGATAGGACGGTTGTCTGTAGTACTGGAATTAATTCTTGTATCGGGCAGCAAAACAGAGAAAGGAATGCATATGGAACATAAACAACACAAAAACAAAAAAACATCCAACTGGCTATTAAGTATCAGTATTCTGATTGTTATAGGAACAGCTTTGCTGAGAGGAGTTTCTCACTCAGATGCTGATTATCGCGGTTTCCCTATTGATTGGCTAGTTTTGCACGGACATCATACTTTTGAATTTCTATTGTGGGGTTTTATACTCGATGTGGTCATTTTCTATTTTCTTTTAAAAGTGCTCCTTCGTTTGTATAAAAGGGTCATGAAAAAATCAACTGCTTAACATAGAGGAGGCTCTTAAAAATGATCAATTTACCTGAAATCCCACTTCTGCACGTGAACAAACCAGCAAGTGACATACATATCAAAGAGGCAGAATCCCAGCTAAACATGGTGCTGCCCCGTGCTTATAAGGCTTTGCTGAAACAGACAAATGGATGTTCCATTGGCGGTGAGGTGCTTCTATACGGGACGGAGGACATGGTGGAACGGAATAAAACATGGGAGGTTCAGCAATATGCAAGCGGCTATGTGGCGATTGGCGACGATGGCGGCGGGCAAGTATTTCTCATGCGGCTGGCTGAAGAGGAGAAAAAGATATGGATCGTGGATGCTGGTGTAATGGACCCTCAGCATGCAGAGCTGATGGCCGATAACTTTCTGAAATGGGTGAGTGAGGGCTGTATCATAGAAGTGTAATCTCTTAAAGGAGATGTTCACATTGCTTTGGAATACATGGATTTCTGCTGGTTTTGTGGTTATGATATCTCTGTATATTTCAACATGAAAAGCAAGAACAAGAAAACCAAATCATCCAACTGACACGCTCTGTGACGCCAAATGTCATAGAGCTTTTTGCATTCTCCCTCCATTCATCACATGTTATAATAAACACAGTTTATGAACGAGAGGATATGCAGGAGATGAAAAATGAACCTATTGAGTTACTGACACAGCCAAAATGGCGTATCATCGATCAGTCGAGTCTCGGTCTTTATGTGGACCCGAAGCAATCCTTTGCGATGGATGATACGCTTTGCGCGTCGGTGGGGAAGGGCCTCTCACCAGCGACAGCCCGTTCTTGGGTGCATCACAATACGATTGTGCTTGGGATTCAGGATACAAGACTTCCATTTCTCCAAGATGGCGTAAAGCTGCTTGAGGAAGAGGGATATCGTGTGATTGTGCGCAACTCAGGCGGTCTTGCTGTGGTGCTGGATGAAGGTGTACTGAATGTGTCTTTAATCTTTGCGGAACAAAAGAAGGGCATTGATATTGACCGCGGATATGATGCGATGGTGGACTTGATCCGCCGGATGCTGTCGATGTACGAGGTGGACATTGAAGCCTATGAAATAGTCGGCTCTTATTGTCCAGGCAGCTACGATTTAAGTATCAATGGAAAGAAATTTGCAGGCATTTCTCAGCGTAGATTACGCGGTGGGGTCGCTGTGCAAATTTATTTGTGTGCAGATGGAAGCGGGCGTGAACGTGCCGACTTGATCCGCCGTTTTTATGACGCCGCCTTAAAGGATAAACGGCAAGAAGTGAAGGCAGTATTTCCTGATATACAGCCGGATACGATGGCATCCTTATCAGAATTAATCGGTGAACCAATTGATTGTACGCTTCTCATGCGTTTATTACTAGAGGAGCTTCAAAAGCTTAGTAATCAGCTGACAGCCTCGGGCCTGAACGCAGAAGAACAGCTGGAATTTGAGAAAAACATGACGCGGATGATTGAACGGAATGAAAAGGTGTTTTCATAAATATCAGCCTTTTCATCTTGAAAAGAGTAGAGGTGAAGTGATGGAAACAAAGCTTGAAAAAGCCATTGAACTTCGAAAAGTGGACATCTTCAAGAATCAAATGAAATGCTGTCTCATCTTGCAGAGGAGTATCCAGACGATGCCTCTATTCATTATCAATGTGCCTGGAGTTATGACCTGTTAGGAGAGGAAAGGCAAGCTGTCTTTTTTTATGAAAGGGCCATTGAGTTAGGATTGTCTTCAGAAGAACTAGAAGACGCTTTACTAGGGTTAGGAAGTACATACAGAACTTTAGGAGAATATGAAAAGTCAAAACAGATATTCCTAAAAGGGATGGAAACTTATCCGGACAACAAAGCGATTCAAACGTTCTATGCCATGACTTTGTATAATTTAAAGGAACATAGCAAAGCATTGGAAATATTACTGAACTGTTTAACTGAAACGACAAAAGATCCTGCTATTTTAAGTTATCGAAAAGCGATTGATTTTTATTCAAATCAATTAGATAGGTTATGGAAATAATAGTTGATTTGGCTGCTTGAATAGATTTGGAGGGGCAATGTGATGAAAAAATCCCCTCCTTTGTTATGGAATTTTATATGTGATAGTCATTTATGGCGTAAGAAAGAAGGTAAATTTGTTGTCGTTATTCACCACGTATTACCCGCTGTTGATGCTTTGTGTTTTGTCTGTGTTGTATGTGATGTATCGTATTCATCCGCTTGCCTCTACTGTTAAAAAAATCATCATTGTGCTCTGTGTGTTAACAAATGCTGCCTATATTTTCTGGCGTCTCTTCTTTACACTGCCGCATGAAGGTACATTTAATATGATAATGGGCATCTTGCTTGTAGCCTGTGAATGTATTGGATTTTTACAGCTGCTTGTGTTTTATACACTTGTTTGGAAGCCTTCAAATCGGAAACAAGTCATGATCAGTGATTTGGACAGGCTGCCAACAGTTGATATTTTCATAGCTACATATAATGAACCAATTGAAGTGCTGAAACGCACGGTTGCAGGCTGTTTGAATCTCTCTTATCCAAAAGACAGCGTCCATATTTATTTATGTGATGATGGCAAGAGGGAGTCTGTGGAGCAGCTTGCATCTGAGTTTGGCGTTCATTATCTGACAAGAACAGATAACAAGTTTGCTAAGGCGGGTAATTTAAACCATGCGATGTCTCAAACGAATGGGGAGCTGATTCTCACACTTGATGCTGATATGGTCCCCCTTCCTGCCTTTTTAGAAAAGACAGTGCCTTACTTTCATGATGGAGCGACTGCGTTTGTTCAAGTTCCACAGGCGTTTTATAACGAAGATCCTTTCCAATATAATATGTTCTCGAAGGATCGAATTCCAAATGAACAGGACTTCTTTATGCAAACCCTCCAAGCTGGTAAGGATCGGTTCAATGCGGTGATGTATGTCGGGAGTAATACTGTATTTAGAAGAACGGCCTTAGAGGAAATTGGCGGATTTGCTACTGGAGTGATTACAGAAGACATGGCGACCGGAATGCTTCTCCAAGGGAAGTTCAAATCTGTGTCTGTCGGAGAAGTATTAGCCGTCGGTCTGGCACCTGAAAGCTGGCTTGATTTGTTAAAGCAGAGAGACCGGTGGTCGAGAGGGAACATTCAGTGCGCCCGTAAGTTTAATCCATTGAAGGTTCGCGGCTTAACGCTTATGCAGCGAGTTCTTTATTTAGATGGCATTGTGTATTGGTTTAACGGTTTGTTTAAAATGATTTACATTCTTACACCGATTTTGTTTTTATTATTTGGTATTCAAAGTTTCTGGGCCGATTTCCAGTCCATTTTTATATTTTGGCTGCCGGCGTTCTTTAGTTCGTATTTAGCGTTTAAACTGGTGTCGAATCAAAAAAGAAGTATGTTCTGGAGTCATATTTACGAAAGCTCTATGGCATTCCACTTGGCTGGTGTAGCTTTAAGTGAGCTGTTTTTGAAGAAGAGGGTTGAATTCCTTGTCACGCCGAAGGGAATTCAAACGGACAAGAGACATTTTCATTTGAAAACGATGATTCCTCATTTGATCTTCTTGCTGCTCTCATTGCTTGTCCTTGTGAAAATAGGATACGATATGAAGGTAAATGGGACGATCAATGCTGATCTCACGTTGATTAATATTTTTTGGGTGCTTTATAACGGTGCAGGTCTATTCATGGCACTGATTGTGGCGTTTGATCGTCCGCGTTATCGAAAATCAGAGCGGTTTGTCATAGAAAAAGAGGGGCAGCTCTGTTCTAATCATCAAGATGAGTCGATTGCTTGTTTTCTACTAGACATGAGTGATTCAGGTGCGCGTCTATCCATTCCATTGGATCAAGCTTCTTCTTTAAATCAAGGACAAATGAAATTGTTCTTTTCAGAGGATCAAAGTGTGGCGTGTGATGTGGTTTGGAGCCATCCAGATGGAGACAAGCTGATGGTTGGTGTTGCTTTTACTGATACAGAAAAATCAGAGTATCTATCACTGATCCGCTTCTTATTCACACGAGAGCATGTATCGATAACGGATCGTGAGAAAAAATCCTATGCTGTTCGGACATTTCTCCGCTTTGTAAGAGAAACGGAGAAAGTACCAAGGGCTATAAGGCGCAAATGGGTGAGAAGACCGTTGCAAAGCGTGACAGGCACGCTGTCCTATGAGGGCCGGTTAGAAGAGAAGGTGCCGGTGAACATACATGATATTAGTTTATCTGGGTGCAAAATCGAGTCTGAAGCTTCAATTGAATTACATGAGAAAGTGCTGATCACCATTGACACAGAATCTCTCACAGATCAGCAGGCGATTGCAGTCTGGACATCACAAAAACGCGGCCGCACAATGGCCGGACTCAAGTTTGTTCAGCCTGAAATCAAGCAGATAGAAGAAAGAGAGGGAGTGGTTTCTTGAAATCCAAAAACGGCGGTTACCTCTATTTACTATGGCTTCCTGTCATCATGGGAGCCGGCTACGGCATTTCGCTTTTAGTGCCATTTCTTCAGCCTGTCCTGACACTTGGCATTGCAGGTCTTTATATTTTTATGTTTGGTGATTTTCAAGTAAGGCAGGTCAGGTATATTTTTATGTTTGTATTTTTGATCAATGTCCTTTTTAGTGTGATGCTATTTTTGGGCATTTAAAAAAGTGCTTCCCGAGGCGGGGAGCACTTTTTGTTATTCTGCCATTTTTTCGAGGTTGCCGTTCCGGTCCATTTTAAAGGTTGGTGCGGCACTATCGTCCTCTTCAAACAAAACTAGTTTTCTTGCACGGTTCATGATTTTCACGAGTGTTTCATAATCTTCTTGAATGGTGAGCTGATCCTTTTCAAGCTTCTTCACTTCAGCTTCTAGCTGCGAGACTTTATGAGAAAGTTCATTGTTTTCTCGTTTTAAGCGGCTGTTTTCCATACGTAAGGCAGTGGATTGCTGACCATCGCCTTCATAACGGCGTAAGAAATCAATGATATCGTCCATGGTTAATTCTTGATGCTGCCTAAATGGATTTGCTTCCGGCTTTTTCTCTGCCGTATTTGGGGCAGGAGCAGCCTGTGACAATAAATGTGATAAACTAGCTAACTCTTCATTGTAGCTTTGATCCACAAACTGAAGCTGTTCGGCCGTTTCAGCTGCTGGTGCAAATGTTTCTTCCTTTGCTGGCTCCAGTTCCTGTGAGAATTCCTCTTGAGTCACCGTTTCTTCTACTTGCGGCTGATAAAGTAATCGTTTTTTCGCTGGCTGGCCATTGCCAAGTGCGCGCATCCGTTGTTTTCGCTGTTTTTTGGCAAGTGCCAACGCTTTTTCATATTGATGTCTGACGACAGCGTTCCATCTAAATCCGCATGCCGCTGAGGTGCGGTTCAGCTTGTCTCCTACTTCTTCAAACGCATTTAGCTGCGTGCTGCCCTCTCTGACGTGACGTAAGACGGTTTCTGCCAGGAGGAGATCATTTTCCTCTGACCAAGCATCTTGTCTTTGTTTTGACATGTGTTTAAACCCCCATAAGATTTGATGGTATTAGATTAGCCAAGTTCAAGAAGGTTTATACAAGTTTGCTAAAAGGATAGTAGAAAATACTAGCTTTTATGTAAGCGGATGATTGGGGCGGTAAAGCGTCTTGCAAGTCCAGCCGCTTCGATGTACAATGTTGGGTGGTATATTATTCACGATTGGCTGTCCAACTGTTTCATATAGAAGAATGAAGTATCATCATTGAAAGGAAGCGTAAGACCATGGCTAATGAGTTTCGCGTATGTGACGATTGTGATGCGACGAACCTAAAGACGTTATTGCCTCGACTCAAATCGGTTGACCCTGATGCAAAAATTGAGATCGGCTGTCAATCCTATTGTGGTCCAGGACGAAAAAAGGCTTTTGCGTTTGTGAACAATCGCCCATTATCCGCACCAACAGAAGATGAATTACTTGAAAAGGTTCAAAAAAAAGTCAAATAAATGTCACTGAATGTGTTCAGTCGACCTAAAAAGAGGTCCGTCCCTGTCAGGTCGGGCTTTTTACGTCCGTGCAATCTTTGAGAACACATTCACCAGCAAATTCAAGGATGTTTTCGGGAAAAGTTACCCGATATAATAGAAACACGTCTTAAAAAAAGAGGGACGAAACGATGGCGTATCCAAAAGGGAAATTATCTGAGGAAAAGGTATTTAAAGATCCTGTACACCGTTATGTTCACGTAAGGGATGCATTAATATGGGATTTAATAGGAACAAGAGAGTTTCAGCGCCTGAGACGAATTAAACAGCTAGGAACTACTTATTTGACGTTTCATGGGGCAGAACACAGCCGATTCAATCATTCACTCGGTGTATACGAGATTGTGAGACGAATTGTGGATGATGTGTTTAAAGGGCGGCCTGAATGGGATGAAGGGGAGCGCGAGCTTGTACTTAGTGCAGCCTTGCTTCATGACCTCGGACATGGTCCATTTTCTCATTCCTTTGAAAAGGTCTTCCACTTAGACCATGAATCGTTTACAAGAGATATTATTTTAGGGCAGACGGAAGTCAATGAAGTGCTCCGCCGGGTGAGTGATGATTTCCCGAAGCATGTGGCTGAAGTCATTGCCAAAACGTATCAAAACAAACAGGTGGTCAGTTTGATCTCAAGTCAAATTGATGCCGACCGCATGGACTATTTGCAGCGTGATGCCTACTATACAGGCGTCAGCTACGGCCACTTTGATATGGAACGTATTTTACGTGTGATGCGCCCGAGAGAAGATCAGATTGTGATGAAGCAGAGCGGGATGCATGCGGTTGAGGATTATATTATGAGCCGCTATCAAATGTACTGGCAAGTCTATTTCCACCCAGTGACACGCAGTGCTGAAGTGATTTTAACGAAAATTCTTCACCGTGCAAAAGAGCTGCATGAAACGGGTTATATTTTCACACATGCCCCCGTTCACTTTTATTCAATCTTTGAGGGGAATGTCACCACAGAGGACTATATTAAGCTGGATGAATCCATTGTCTTATTTTATTTTCAGGCGTGGGAAGATGAAGAAGATCACGTGCTGGCTGATTTGTGCCGCCGTTTTATGAACCGCCGATTGTTCCAATATACAGAGTTTAATCCAAATGAAGAAATGACGAAATATTTCAAGCTGACCGCCTTGTTCAAGGAGGCCGGAATTGATCCTGACTACTATTTAGTGGTCGATTCTTCCTCTGACTTGCCCTATGACTTCTACAGACCAGGGGAGGAAGAAGAGAGGCTGCCAATCCACCTTTTGACGCAAAGCGGTCATATTAAAGAACTGTCGAGACAGTCAGATATTGTTGACGCCATTTCCGGTAAACGAAGAACCGATCATAAACTTTATTTCCCGATGGACTTAATTGTAGATATGTCGGAAAAAGCTGAAGAAAAAAAGGCGATCATGAAGCTGCTTGGTTTGGGATAAGGAAGTACTGAAAAAGGAGATGTCGGGAATTTGTTGAAAGAGCATGCAAAGTTGATGAAGGTATTCTCTGAATCAGGGGAAATCGTTGGTCGGAAGAAGCTGCAAAAGATGATTTACATAGCAAAAAAGCTAGATTTGCCTTTTTACGAGAAATACGATTTTCATTTTTATGGCCCCTATTCAGAGGAGTTGACGCTCAGAATTGAAGAGCTGTGCAACCTTGGATTCTTGGACGAAATGAAGGAAAAAAAGGGCGGATACTATCAATATCGCTATTCGCTGACGGACAATGGGAAAGAGTTTCTCGATCAGTGTGAAGTGGACATGCCTGACCTCAAAGCGCTGACGCAGCAGATGAACGAGCAATCATCCCGTTTCCTAGAGCTTGTCTCAACGATTTTATATTTTGATAACCTGCCAGAAGATGAGGTGAAGGAAAAGGTCTTCACCATTAAAAGCAAGCAGCGCTATACGGACGAAGAATTTGAGGCGGCCCTTGCTTATATTGACCAGTTGAAGGAATTGAACTAGTTGAACAAAAGCCCGACTTTTAGGGCTTTTTTTGTTTTGTAAGACCCAGACCAAAAGCGCTATTTTCCGATGAAATGTGTGTCAAAATATCCGAAAAATTAGTGAAAATGACGTAATTCGACTTTCTTCCTGTGCATCTAATTCCCTGTTTTTGACTGAAGAGAAGGAAAATGGTGAATTTTCAGTGAATATATAACTTTGTGAAAAACAAAGGAGGGATAGGAATGAAAAAGCGTTCAGTCTTTTTGTCATTTTTATTGGTAGGTAGTTTGTTACCGGGGGTAAGTTCAGCTTCAGCACCAGTAGCGAGTGCAGGTCATGGGCATGATCATGGTCATGCGCCGTTCGAAACCCATATTAGTGAGGGGTTGCCAAAAGCAAAGGATTTTAAAGATTTGACGACAGCACCTCCAATTGAACGAGATGTGACAACAAAGGTATTAGATGAGTCTGGTAAGCAGGTAGGCTCAAGAACCTTTAAGGCCAATACAGGAGATTCAATTTCAACAAAAGCAAGTACAGGCAGTCAGAAGGTCACTGTCTATGCGGTTGCTGATGCACAGTATCGTGCGAAATATAGTGACTGGCAAACACGGATTGTCAGCATCATCGAGCAAGCAGATGTCACGTTTAACCGTGATCATGATGTGGACTTTGTCGTACAAGCCGTAGGATCTTGGACGTCTTCGGGATCAAATTCATCACAAATCCTTTCCAACCTTGCGCGCAGCTTTGATGGCAGAGGATACGATTTTGTCACTGGATTTACAGCAAATCCAAACTTTGATGCTGGCGGAATCGCTTATGTCTACAATAGTGCACCAAGCGGAAGTGCATTCGCCGTTAACCTTGACCAAGGAACAGCGAATACAGCAAAAGCGGCTACGCATGAATACGGCCATAACTTTGGCTTACCGCATGACCCTCAAGGAAGCGGCATTGTCTGCTTAATGAATTATGATTATTCCTACTCAGTCGATTTCTTCGATGCGGCTCATAAAAATCAAGTGAACCGTAATAAAGCTTGGTACAGATAAGAATGAAGACAAAAGGACAAACACCTTATGGGTTTGTCCTTTTTATATGCTTACAGATCGCTCATTCGCTTTCCTGCTACGGCATAGTGTTCTTTTTTCATTTCTTCAATAATGACAGAGACTTTTTCTGCCCCTGCGCCTGTTGTTTCAACAACGGCATCAGTGACTTTCTCCACAAGAGCTCTTTTTTGCTCGTCTGTTCTTCCTTCAAGCATTTGAACGGTGACAATCGGCATGGCGAAAACCTCCTTTTTCCTTTAATGCTACGCTTCCCTTTAGTTTAAGGGACTTCTTATAGTATACTGAATGAAGTAAATCATTGTATAGAAAGAAAGAGGGATTCATGCCTTTGAACCAATTTCTTGTTTATCCATTAGAACTTATTCCATATGTCGCCATTACGCTTGTTGTTGCATTTACGATGCACGAGCTGGCGCATGCATATGTTGCGTACCGTTTCGGAGACCCGACGGCTAAGAATCAAGGGAGACTCACGTTAAATCCACTGAAGCATCTCGATGTATTCGGGACGATTTTGATCTTTGTGGCCGGGTTTGGCTGGGCGAGACCTGTACCGGTGAATCGTTACCATTTTAAAAAACCGCGCTTAGCAGGGATTTGTGTCTCCATTGCAGGGCCATTAAGTAACTTAGTGCTGGCGTTTTTGGGCTTTCTTGTGTATGTGCTTCTTCAGAAATTTGGTGGGGAGTGGATCATGCGCTTTGAGCCGGGAGTCGATAATTTCTTTTTAATCTTTATTAACTTAAACGTCATCTTGTTCCTATTTAACTTATTGCCGCTTCCGCCGCTGGATGGGTATCGAATTATTGAGGACGTCGTCAGCCCTCGTATTCGGGCGAAAATGACGCAATTTGAACAATATGGGATCATTATTTTTCTTATATTCGTGATCACACCGCTGGGACAGTTTGTGTTTGGTCCATTGATCGGAATGCGGGATCAAATCATACACTGGTTTAATCTTATTTTGAAGCCGCTGCTTTAGGAGGTTTAATAAATGGAAGGTAAAAAGAAGAAACCAATTGGTTTTAACATCATTAAAAAAACAGATGCAACCGACGGACATGGAGGCTTTGGGGCAGGTGCACTCAGCCTTGATAATATCTCGCCAGTCATCATTGATGTAGAGGAAAAGGAAGCTGTCATTGATATTGGTGCCATGCATGCAAGAAGTGCCGTCGAAAAAGGAATTAAATTTTTGAAAACAAAAGAAGAGGTGCCGAACGGAAAACCGTATTGGCTTGTATGGGTGACGATTGACCGCAGAGAAGAAGGGCCTTATTATGCAGGTGTGACGGCTTGTGAAATGACCGTTGACCGTTCGATCCGCCGCGGGTATAAGTCACTTCCAGAGCATGTGAATTTAATGGATAAATCGATGAAGCGAAAAATTGTCGTTAGTCATATGGATGACGTTTCCAAAAAGGTGCTGGCTGATTTCTTAAAAGGTCATAATCAAGCGCTATGGGACGCATCAACAGATGAATTAAAAGAAGGATTGGCTGTCCCTGAATAATTGTGAAATTTTTGTGAAGATTGGCGGATGGCTACCAATTCTCTCCGGTTTTTGAGTAAACTGGTGTTAAAGCTAGGACATGGAGAATCCCGAGATGCAGATCTCGGGGTTTTTCATGTCTTTTTTAACGTTTCAGCCACTTTTCCCACCATTTCTTTGGCTTTTGATCTTGAACTGGTTCCTGCTCAGAGGCTTTGTCCTCAGCACCATAGCAGACACCTGTCGGCTCCGTTCCTTCTATAAAATAGGTGAATACCTTTGATTCACATCCTGGACCTGCGAGGTCGCCGGTTTTTGGATTGATATATACCCCTTTGACACCGTCTGGCGGCATGAAGGAAGAGGCTGGCTGCTTCGAGAGAGCTGATTCCATAAAGGAAGCCCATATTTTTTTCGCATAGGCCGTTTCTTCGACTGAATCAATGGTGCGGCCTTTATCATAGCCTGTCCATACACCTGTGACGAGCTGGGGAGAGAAGCCGATCATCCAGCTGTCGGCGCCTGTTGTCCCAGACTTTCCTCCGTATGTTCTTGTAAGATCCTTTATAATGGTGCGGCCAGTGACACTTGTATAGCCATTTAATTGATCGTTGAACATTCCTGACATCATATCGGTGGTGACAAATGCTGCTTTTTCATCTAGGATTTGTTCTCGTTTTTGTTTCTCTTCAAAAAGCACATTGCCTTTTGCGTCGGTTACTTTCGTAATAAAGGTTGGTTTGACGCGTTTTCCGCCATTGACCAGCATGGCGTAAGCATTGGTCATTTCAATGGGTTTCACAGGAGACGTGCCTAGGGCAAGAGAGGGTACTTGATCTAGTTTCTCCTTGATTCCAAATGTCTTGCCAGCACGTACAAGCTGCTCCATTCCTAAAAATAGATGGGTCTTTACAGCGTAAATATTATCAGACAGCGCTAAAGCTTGAAGCATTGTAATGCCGTCATTGGCGTAATAGCCGTGATAATTGCTTGGTGAATAAGCGGCATCGCTGCCTTGATCATCCAGTTCAAACACCGTTTCCTCACTGCGCATGACAGTTGCGGGTGTAAACCCGTTTTGTAAGGCAATGTAATAGAGAAGGGGTTTCATGGTTGAACCGGGCTGCCTTTTTGCTTGTGTCACCCGATTGAATGGACTTTTCTCATAATCTCTCCCGCCTATGAGGGCGAGTACATGCCCTGTTTGGGGATGGATGGCAGCAAAGCCGATTTGGATATCTGATTTGGAATTCATCGTGTTTTTTAACGTCTTTTCTGCGATTTTCTGTAATTCTGGATTGAGGGTCGTTTGGATATGAAGCCCATAGGTTTCAATCTGTTCCTCTGTTAATCCCAAGCTTTGTTTCAACTCTCGAATCACATCGTCATAAAAATACGGGGCTTGCTTTGCTTGCAGCTGCTTCTCTTGCAAAGGGCGATAGGACAGTTTTTCTTTCGCAGCGTCATCGGCTGCTTTTTTCGTAATCATGCCATCCTCTTGCATTTGCCTCAGAATCATATTCTTTCTTGCGCTGGCTTTCTCCTCATTCACATAAGGGGAATAGAGAGAAGGCCCTTTTGGGATACCGGCAAGAAGGGCAGATTCAGCGAGGGTTAAATTTTTCGCCTTTTTCCCGAAATACAGACGTGACGCTGCTTCCACGCCGTACGCTCCGTGACCATAATAAATGGTGTTCAAGTATCCTTCTAAAATCTCATCTTTTGTATAGTTTTGCTCTAAACGAATCGTGTAAAAGGCTTCATTCCACTTCCGCTTCCACGTTTTATCATGATCTAAATACAGATTTCGTGCATATTGCTGGGTGATCGTGCTGGCACCTTGCACCTTAGCCATGGCACGAATATCGGCCACCGCAGCACCTGCCATCCGTTTCACATCAAAGCCATGATGCTCATAAAAGGTTTTATCCTCAACAGCGACAACTGCCTGTCTGATATGAGGAGACATCTCTTTTAATGGCACCCAATATCTCTTTTCTCCAAAGCTGGATTCTCCAAGCTTTGAGCCATCGGCTGCATAAATGGTCGTGGATTGGGGAACTTGAACAGAAGGGGCACCTTGCCATTTAGCTATTAATAGAATCGTCAAAAAGACGGTACCTGCAAATAGAAAAGCGAGCAAGCCGATAAAAAAACAGGCTCGAATCGTTTTCACGGTCATGCGGATTTTTTTATTACTCATGATTGTGTCCATGCAAAGCCCCCATTTTGACGGTTTTTTATCAGTATGGAACAAAGAAAACCGTTTTAAACAAGCGATTGCAGGAGCGCTTTAAAAAATGAAGAGAACTCATGCGGTTCTTTACAATTTGATATGAATCCACTATACTTTTTTCTTGGACAATCGATATAGTCAAAGCCGATAAAAGGCGCTAACAATAGATGTTTGTTTATTATTGGATGAGAGGAAGATGAACAATGAGCGAACTTTGGTATACAGAGAAGCAAACGAAGAATTTTGGTATTACATTGAAGGTGAACAAAACCCTTCACACAGAACAAACAGACTTTCAGCATTTAGAAATGGTGGAAACAGAAGAGTTTGGCAATATGCTGTTTTTAGACGGCATGGTGATGACGTCTGAGAAAGATGAGTTTGTATACCACGAAATGGTGGCACATGTTCCTCTTTTCACTCATCCAAACCCGGAAAATGTTCTTGTTGTAGGCGGAGGAGACGGCGGTGTCATTCGTGAGATCCTCAAACACCCAAGTGTGAAAAAAGCGACACTTGTTGATATTGACGGAAAGGTCATCGAATACTCGAAGAAATTCCTTCCTTCTATTGCTGGGAAACTAGACGATCCTCGTGTAGATGTCAAAGTCGGAGACGGTTTTATGCACATTGCTGAAGCTGACAACGAGTATGATGTGATCATGGTTGACTCGACTGAGCCAGTTGGACCAGCTGTGAACCTGTTCTCTAAAGGATTTTACGCAGGAATCGCAAAAGCACTCAAAGAAGACGGTATTTTCGTTGCACAAACGGACAACCCTTGGTTCACACCTGAGCTGATTACAAATGTACAGCGTGATGTAAAAGAAATTTTCCCAATTACAAAGCTTTACACAGCGAATATTCCAACGTATCCAAGCGGTCTTTGGACATTCACCATCGGTTCAAAAAAATATGATCCACTTGCTGTAGAAGACAGCCGTTTCTTTGATATTGAGACGAAATATTACACAAAAGAATTGCACAAAGCGGCATTCGTTCTGCCGAAATTTGTGAGCGACTTAATCAAATAAATCAAGCGAAATGGACATGCGCAAATGACGGTTTGCGCATTTTTTGAAGCGTAAAAGGAGGAATCTTGCATGAGATTCGACGAGGCTTATTCAGGAAAAGTGTTTATTGGAAGTCATCCGACATGGGAAGATGCAAAGGTCATTTTATACGGCATGCCGATGGACTGGACAGTCAGCTACCGCCCAGGTTCACGTTTCGGTCCGAACCGCATTCGTGAAGTATCGATCGGTCTAGAGGAATACAGCCCTTATTTAGATCGTGAGCTGCATGAGGTGCCATTCTTTGATGCGGGTGACATCCCACTTCCTTTTGGGAATGCACAAAAGAGCTTAGATTTAATTGAAGAGTATGTCGACAGCATTTTAGAAAAAGGGAAGTTTCCATTAGGAATGGGCGGCGAGCATCTTGTGTCTTGGCCGGTTTTCCGTGCAATGTATAAGAAATACCCTGACTTGGCCATCATCCATATGGACGCACATACGGATCTTCGTGAGGAATATGAGGGTGAACCGCTTTCACATTCAACACCGATCCGTAAAGTTGCAGGACTTATTGGAGCTGAAAATGTATTCTCTTTCGGCATCCGTTCTGGAATGAAAGAAGAATTTGAATGGGCAAAAGAAGCGGGTATGCACATTTCTAAATTTGAAGTGCTGGAGCCATTGAAGCAAGTATTGCCAAAGCTAAAAGGGCGTCCAGTATATGTGACGATCGATATTGATGTACTTGACCCAGCTCATGCACCTGGTACAGGAACGGTAGATGCTGGCGGTATTACATCAAAAGAGCTGCTTGCATCCATTCATGCGATTGCAGGATCTGACGTCCAAGTCGTTGGGGCAGACCTAGTCGAGGTAGCACCTGTATATGACCACTCTGACCAAACAGCGAATACAGCGAGTAAGCTTTTACGCGAAATGCTGCTTGGATTTGTGAAATAATCAGTTGATAGAGGAGCTTGTCATCTCATGTGGACAAGCTCTTTTTTTACATTGGTCAAAAAATAAAGGAGGGAGCTCATGTTTTCGTCAATATTGATGGTGTTCCTCGCTTTATGTGTGTTAGGGGCAGGCTTTCTCACATTGAAACGAGAGCTCGCAGCTGATCCGCCTGTTTTTGCTTCAAAGAAGGAAGCAAAGGAAGAGATGCTGGGGCTGTTTCACGATCGAGGCTTTTTCTATCTGACGGCCATTGCGTTATTCATGCAGGTGGTTTTTAAAAAGGATCAAATCGCACCATTTGATTTTTTTCAGGCATTTTTGGCAAGTTCAGGCATACAGGCTCTTTTTTACTTAATGAAAAGAAAAGACTTAGGTGTAAAGGCTGGACTTGTCGTAGTGGTCAGTTGTATTTTTCTTTTTTTCTAAAGGGATGTCTGAAGATGAAAAACGAAGTTTAATCGCCGTGAAGAAGAGAAATGATGGTATGATAGGCGATCGTGATTATGGTATACTATTTTAGTTAAACGGGTCTTAGCAAAGGAAGTGCAAAATGACACAAAACCAAATTTCAATTCATGTAAAGTCAGTGATGAAACCAGAGACGGAGCCGGCTGAAACGATCGAATTCCGCACGACTGGAACGTACCAAGAGAAGAATGACAAAACGTATCTCACTTACCATGAAGAACATGAAATGGGTCAAGTAAAAACCGTTGTGAAAATGAGTGAAAAAGAAATTTTTGTGATGAGATCAGGGGCTATTCAAATGAAGCAGCGCTTTCTCATTGGAGAAACGACTGTCACACATTACACGATGCCATTCGGTACACTACAGCTAGATGTGCACACACATGGTATTGATCTCGATGTGGACAAGGGGCTGCTACACATTACGTACGATATGCTGACAGGAGAAGATCAAAAGCATTTACATACATTATCGATTTCGTATAAGGAGGATTTACGTTCATGAATATCGCAGAACAGGTCAAAGATGCGTTAAAAGAAGAAATCATAGCGGCAGTCGTCAAAGCAGGACTTGCCGATGAAAGCCAGGTGCCAGATGTTCTTTTAGAAGTGCCGAAAGACAAAACTCACGGTGATTACTCTACCAACATGGCGATGCAGCTTGCCCGCATTGCAAAAAAAGCACCTCGTCAAATCGCAGAAGACATCGTCAATGCGTTTGATAAAGGGAAAGCTTCCATTGAAAAACTGGATATCGCAGGTCCAGGATTCATTAACTTTTATATGAACAATCAGTATTTAACAAAGCTCATTCCAGCTGTTCTTGAGGCAAAAGAAGCTTATGGCGAAACGAATACAGGCGGCGGTCAAAAGGTGCAAGTCGAATTCGTCTCAGCCAACCCAACAGGTGACCTTCACCTTGGACATGCCCGCGGTGCAGCTGTAGGAGATTCCCTTTGCAACATCCTTGATAAAGCAGGGTTCGATGTGAGCCGTGAATACTATATCAACGATGCAGGAAATCAAATCAATAACCTCGCTTTATCTGTAGAAGTACGTTATTTTGAGGCACTCGGTCTTGAAAAAGAAATGCCTGAAGACGGCTACAGAGGAGAAGACATCAAAGGCATCGGACAAAAGCTTGCGGATGAATTTGGTGACCGTTTCGTGCATGAGCCGGAAGAAGAGCGGATGAAGTTCTTCCGTGAATACGGCTTGAAATACGAATTAGAAAAATTACGTGTAGACCTTGAGAATTTCCGTGTGCCATTTGATGTATGGTATTCAGAAACCTCTTTATATGAAAACGGAAAAATCGAACCAGCGCTGGAAACACTTCGTGAAAAAGGCTATGTCTTTGAAGAAGACGGCGCAACATGGCTGCGTTCAACTGATTTTGGTGATGACAAGGACCGTGTGCTGATTAAAAAAGACGGCAGCTTCACTTACCTGCTTCCAGATATCGCATATCATAAAGACAAATTGGACAGAGGCTTTGACCAGCTTATTAACATTTGGGGAGCGGACCATCACGGCTATATTCCTCGGATGAAAGCGGCGATCCAAGCACTTGGATATCCAGCTGACAAGCTTGAAGTAGAAATCATTCAGCTTGTGCATCTTTACAAAAACGGCGAAAAGATGAAGATGAGTAAGCGTACAGGAAAAGCCGTCACAATGCGTGATCTGATTGAAGAAGTCGGCTTAGATGCGACTCGTTATTTCTTTGCGATGAGGAGTGCGGCGACACATATGGACTTTGACCTAGACTTAGCGATTTCTACGTCTAACGAAAACCCTGTGTACTATGCACAATATGCGCATGCGAGAATTTGCAGCATGCTGCGTCAAGGGGAAGAAAAAGGCTACGAACCGAACCTTGAAAAAGCCGATTTCTCTCATATTCAATCGGAAAAAGAATACGATCTTCTGAAAATCATTGGCAGCTTCCCAGAAGTTGTAGCAGAAGCAGCTGAAAAGCGTATTCCGCACCGCGTGACGAACTATATTTATGACCTTGCATCAGCCCTTCACAGCTTCTACAATGCCGAGAAGGTCATTGACGCAGAAAACGAAACAAAAACAACAGCACGTCTTTCACTCATGAAAGCAACACAAATTACGCTTGCGAATGCATTAAAACTAATTGGTGTATCGGCTCCGGAAAAGATGTAATGAAATGAAAGAAAGCCCCACTCTATTGAATGAGTGGGGCTTTTTCGTATAAAAAACCCGCTATCCTCAAGAGACAGCGGGTTTTTTACATTATCCAAGAGTATTAATAATGTTAGAAATAGAATCAAATAATTGGCTAAGTACATCAGAGAACATATTTTTGCCTCCTCTCTTTTCTTTTTACATCTACTTAACGAAGGGAATGAAGGGTTGGATCACTTTTTCTAAAAAAATTTTAAAAAAGATAGTGGCATAGAAAAAAGCACCACCTATTCGGGTGCTTTTTGGCCTTAAGTTATGAATGAATGCGCAGCTTCACGTCTCCATTTGTACACGCTATCTGAACGTTTCCACCAATCGGGAAGGTGAAGACTGGCTGTGTATGTCCGAAATCGACGTCGTAAATCACTGGGATGTGTTTGAGCATTGGGTGCTTATCTAGGATGAATCTTAATTGTTCCTCTGTCATGTTGGACTTCTTCTGAAAGCGCCCGATGATCAACCCTTTGATTGTTTCTGCATGCTGCAAGAGCGAAGTAAGGTCTCTGGCGAACATTTCAGGGAACACCAACTCATCATCCTCCACAAATAAGATCGCATCTTTTACATTCGGCATAAACGATGTCCCTTGTAGTAAGTTCAGTGTACAAAGGTTTCCGCCAAACAAGGTGCCTTCAGCTGTTCCTTCCTGATATATGTTCCATTTCGTCGGATGAAACTGCCTGTTCGCTTGATCTAAATACCACGCGTCATCACTCCATTTTGTCGAAGGAATCACGTCAAACGGTTCGCCGCCGTTCATCAAGCAAGCTTGAAACATAGCGGTCTGCTCCTCCTGTCCCTGCTCCATTTGAAAGCTTGAGAAATGGGGGCCAGAATATGTCACCATATCACATTTCGCTGTAATGGCGTTTGCAAGTGCGGTGATATCACTATAGCCGCAAAGGACTTTAGGATGCTGACGGATCAAATTGTAATCAATATAAGGCAAAAGTTCATTGCAGTTAAAGCCTCCGATGGCTGTCAAAATACCATCAACCTCATCATCTTTGAACGCCTCATGCAGATCAGACAAGCGGTGTTCAATAGAAGATGAGGAATGAAGGTCACATTCAAACACATGCTGTCCAAAAGAGACAGTGAAGCCTAAAGTCTCTAAACGTTTTTTCGCTTGAGAAATTCCTTCTTTTGATAAAATGCTGGCACTTCGGCTTGGGGCAATGACACGTATATGGCTCCCTTTTTTAAGAGGTGAGGGGGTATGCATAAACAGATCTTCCTTTCCATCACATATTTCTTTATTATATCGGATCAAATAGCGAAAGTCTGTAAAGGCTAGGAGAAAGGAATGGGTCGTGCGTTTCATACAAGCTGTGCAAAGGGTATGGAAGAGAAAAAGACAGAATGAGGGCGGAGAATGTGAAAAAGAGAAGACTGGAATTTTTATTTTTATATTTTATGATATTCGGGGCATATGTGGTGTATTGGTGGACTGTGCCGGCGTGGAGCGTTCAGCTGTACGCAGCGATTTATATCGCCATTATTTTATTTAGTATCATCTCACTCATGCTGGAGAACCGTACATCACAGCACACGTTGTTATGGATATATGTGCTCATTTTTTTCCCGATCATTGGCTATATGTTCTATCTGTTCTCAGGGCAGCTCTATGTAAAGGGTCATTTATTCAAATCAAAGAGAATGTATAACCGCGAGAAATTACGCAGAATCTCTGAGCTTGAGAGTAAGCCGAATGAGTCACGTTTAACCGATAATCAGCGTGCTTTTTTTCATTACACAGAAAAAGCAACAGGTATGCATGTGAACACAAATAGTGATATGGAGATTTTAAAGAATGGGGAGGAGACGTTCCCCAGAATTTTTGAAGAGTTAAAAAAGGCAAAATCGTTCATTCATATTGAATATTACATGTTCAAATCCGATTTCCTCGGCCACCGGATGATGGAGATTTTGATTGAAAAAGTGAAAGAAGGGGTAGAGGTCCGTTTCATATATGATGCGGCAGGCAGCATCCGCTTCTCCCGAAAAGATATTAAACGCTTGAAGCAGGCAGGGGTCAAGGTTGCTCCTTTTCTACCTTTAAAATATGGATTCTTTAATCAAAAATTCAATTTCAGAAATCACCGAAAAATCGTCATTATTGATGGAGAGACAGGGTTTGTCGGGGGGTTAAATGTCGGCAAGGAATACGTAGGACGAGATGAAAAGATCGGCTTTTGGCGTGATACGCATGCCATGTTAAAGGGTGAGGCTGTTCAGACCCTTCACTCCGTTTTTATGCTGGATTGGGAGTATGTATCAGATGAAGTATTAATTGATGATCCAAAGTATCATACGCCGCATTCTGTGACAGGCGATGATGTCATTCAGGTTGTACCAACTGGACCTGATATGAAAGAAAGTATGAGTGATTTATATGATGCTCTTATTTCTAATGCGAAACAATTTGTCTGGATTGCCACACCTTACTTTGTACCAAACGAATCGATTCGCACTGCGCTCAAAATCGCTGCCACAAGAGGAGTGGATGTACGGGTGATGGTACCGGAGATCAATGACGGTTTTCTCACGCAATATGCCACAAGATCCTATTTTTCTGAGCTTCTAAAAGAGGGCATCAAGGTGTATCACTATCAAAAAGGGTTTATGCATCAAAAGGTGATGATTGCTGATGGAGAACTAGCCTCCGTCGGCACCGCGAATGTCGATATGAGAAGCTTTCAGCTCAATTTTGAGGTCAATGTCTTTACAGCTGCGAAAAAGCCAATTGAGCAATTGATGGCCCACTATGAGGAAGATATGAAGGAATGTGAGCAAATGGGTCCTGTACATTTTTATAAAAGAGGCTTAAAAGAGCGGTTGAAGGAATCATTTGCCCGGTTGTTTTCTGGCGTATTATGAGGATTTCCAGTCAAAGAAATTATTTCCTGATCTAGTATTTTGAAGAGGATTCCTCTATAATTGAAAATGATTATCAATTATAGAGGAAATGAGGTTCTTTTACATATGCTAAAACGCTTTTTCGCCTATTACAGGCCCTATCGCGGTCTGTTCTTTTTAGATTTCTTTTGCGCTGTCGCAGTTGGATTGATGGAACTTGGTTTCCCGCTGATTGTGAACTACTTCATTGATACATTATTACCAACAGGGAATTGGACGGTCATTGCCTGGACCGCGCTTGCTCTGTTTATCATTTATGCCCTCAGCTCGGTTATGCAATTTATTGTGTCGTACTGGGGGCACATGCTTGGTATCAATATTGAAACAGATATGAGAAAGAAGCTGTTTGATCATTTTCAGCGTCTCTCATTTAAGTTCTTTGATAACAACAAAACGGGTAAGCTTATGTCTCGGATGACAAATGACCTCATGTACATTGGGGAGGTGGCTCATCACGGACCTGAGGATTTGTTTATTGCAATTATGACGATTCTTGGCGCCTTTGCTGTCATGCTGATGATTAACTGGCAGCTTGCTATTTTAACCTTCTTGATCATGCCAGTCATCATCTGGCTTGCCCTTCATTTTAATAAGAAGATGACGCAGGCGATTACACAGCTGAACAATGACATTGGAGACTTTCATGCAAGGGTTGAAAACAATATTGGCGGCATTCGTCTTGTGCAAGCCTTTGCCAACGAACATTTCGAGAAAAAGCGTTTTGCTGAAAACAACAACCGCTTTCGGAAAGCGAAGCTTCTTTCATATAAAATCATGTCGGTCAACGGCTCAATCAGTTACATTCTCACCCGTCTTGTGACACTGTTTGTCCTTCTGGCAGGGACATGGTTTGTTCTGCAGGGTCAATTAACGGCAGGTGGATTTATCGCGTTTGTTCTCATTACAAACGTCTTATTCAGACCGATTGATAAAATCAACACAGTGATTGAAATGTATCCAAAAGGAATTGCGGGCTTTAAAAGCTATGTCGACTTACTTGAAACAGAGCCAGATGTGAAGGATACAGAGGGAGCTCGTGATGTATTCGGGCTGAAAGGTGAAATTGAATATCGAAACGTGACATTCGGCTACGATGAGCACAGCCATGTGTTAAAGGATATCGATTTGAAGATCAAACAAGGAGAAACCGTTGCGTTTGTCGGTCCCTCAGGAGCCGGGAAATCGACGATTTGCAGTTTGCTGCCACGTTTTTATGATGTGGATAAAGGGGAGATTACGATTGATGGTGTAAGTACAAAAGCGATGACCCTGTCTTCTTTAAGACAGCAGATCGGCATTGTGCAGCAGGATGTCTTTTTATTCTCAGGCACCATTCGAGAAAACATCGCGTACGGCAACCTAGAAGCCAGCGATGCAGAGATTTGGGAGGCTGTACGTCGTGCGCATTTAGAGGAACTCGTTCAGCGTTTCCCAGAAGGATTAAATACGGTGATAGGCGAGCGCGGCGTCAAACTGTCAGGCGGTCAAAAGCAGCGCTTGTCAATTGCGCGGATGTTCCTAAAAAATCCTTCGATTCTTATTTTAGATGAAGCCACATCAGCACTTGATACAGAAACAGAAAAAGCTATACAGGATGCACTGAGCGAACTGGCTGTCGGCAGGACAACACTCGTCATTGCCCACCGCCTGGCAACAATTAAACACGCCGACCGTATCATCGTCGTGACAGAGGAAGGCATCCAAGAACAAGGCCGCCACCAAGACCTCATTCAAACGGGCGGCGTATACAGCAGACTGCATGAAGCGCAGTTTGGTCATTGATCAGCGCATAGACAAACCCTCGCATTCGCCCGCAGTTCTGCGTGCCGGTGCTCACGAATGTCAATTCGCTCCGCTCCGGTACTCGTCCTTCCTAGGGCTGCAAAGGTTTTCTATCACGCTGAATGAAAAACAATCTGAGCCCTTTTGATAAAGGGCTTTTTTTGTTAGGATAGAAAAAACGTTTGTAGGAAGGATCTGATGGAATGAAGGGGCTTCGGCGATTACAAAAGGGCGATAAGATCGGTATATTTTCACCTTCTAGTCCTGCATCAGCGACCTCGCCTCTTAGGTATGAGCGGGCGAAGAAGTGGCTTGAGCAAAAAGGATTCATTGTGGTTCCAGGATCATTAACAGGGAAAGAGGATCACTACCGTTCAGGTACAATTCAAGAACGAGCAGATGAGCTGAATGAGCTGATGGCTAAAAGGGACTTGGCGTGCATCATGTCAATGATTGGCGGGACGAATTCAAATAGTTTGCTGCCTTATCTTGATTTTGACCTGCTGAAACAACATCCGAAAATCATGATCGGTTATTCAGATGCGACAGCGATTCTACTAGCGTCGTACGAAAAAACGGGCCTGCCTGTTTTCTACGGGCCTGCGCTTGTTCCTTCTTTTGGCGAGTTTGAACCGTTTGTTAATAATACATATCAGTCATTTGAGGACATCCTGATGTCCCAACAAACCCTTCCTTATCAGATTGAAAAACCGCCTTTTTGGACAGATGAACGAATCAATTGGGAAGAAAAGACGCGTGACAAAAAACAGCGTCCGAATGATTGGCTGTGCGCCATAGAGGGACAGGCAGAAGGCAGATTGATCGGCGGAAACTTGAATGCGATGTACGGCATATGGGGAAGTGAATTCATGCCAGCGGTGAAAAACGGAGACATCCTTCTCATTGAAGATTGTATGAAAACCGCGTCAGTTGTAGAAAAGAACTTCTCTTTATTGAAAGTAAATGGAGTGTTTGAACGGGTATCAGGGATTCTTTTAGGAAAACATGAGCTGTTTAATGATGAAGGAACGGGCAAAGAACCTTACGAGATTTTACTTGAGGTGCTCGGAGAGACAAAAAGACCACTCATCGCTGATTTTGACTGTGCCCATACGCACCCAATGCTTACGATGCCAATCGGGGCACAAGTGAAAATGGATGCATCCTCCAAACAAGTTTGGTTAACAAAAGAGTGGATATAGCAAAAGAGCAGCCCGCGGCTGCTCTCCCAGCATGTAGACAAACCCTCGCATTCGGTGTCAGGCCTGCGTGCCGGTGCTCACGAATGTCAAATTCGCTCCGCTCCGGTACTCGTCCTTCCTAGGCTGCAAAGGTTTTCTATCACGCTGAAAAGAAGACAAAGGGCTAAAATCAACATCATTTTAGCCCTTTGTCAACCAATCTGAAAGAGCAGCCCGCGGCTGCTCTTCTTTATGAAACCGTCTCTTTTTCAAACGGCTGAAGGAGATCTTGCGCTTTTTTCCCCTCTACGACAATTAAGTAGTCAGATTCTAAATGAGTGAGCCTGAAGGTTTCAAGCTCTACGATGTTCTTAATGCTGCACATTGTTTTTTTAGAATACACATATATACGATGCTGAGCCTGCTGGCACTTTTCATAAAGAGAAATAAGCTTATGTAAATTCAACGCTTTCGCAGCGATTCGGATTGAATAGATTTGAGACATCTTCATATCCTCCTGTTAATTACTTTCTCACAATAGCTTTGTTACCCCCATTTGCACAAAGGTAAACCTTTCTTTATGATTTCCACTCAATGGTTCCTCCGCCCGTCCGCCGATTGCCCCTTATCGCAGACAGCTCTTCGACTAGACGGAGCAGAGCCTGATCCTTTAATTTTGCTTCAATCATGAAATCTACATCCCGGCCATACGATTTTAATGCTTGAAAAAGCGGTAAGACAAAATTCATATCTACTCCATCTGCATGACTGCGTATAGCTTTTTCTGATTTTGGTGAAGACAAATGGATTTTGGGCGGAATGCCAGTGTTTGTCCACGTGTCGAACATTCTTGGCAGGATGTCATCGAGTGCGGCATCGTCATCTTTATTTGCCACGTGATGATGGTAATCAAAAACAAACGGAATGTCATGCTTTTCACATACACCAAGCGTTTCGAGCGACGTATATGTTTTGTCATCGTTCTCAAGTGTCATTCTCGCCTTGATATGAGCCGGAAGCTGTTTGATATTTTCATCAAAGCGTTGGAGAGCCGATTCTTTATCGCCGTACGCCCCGCCTACATGAATGTTCATGTAGCCTTCCTTATCGAGCTTCATCGCCTCAAGCATCTGATAATGATACGTCATATCGATGACGGCATTTTCTGTAATGGAAGGTTTGGGGCTAGTAAACAAGGTGAATTGATTGGGGTGAAAACTGACCCGTAAGCCGTGCCGTTTCACCAGCTTGCCGATCTCAAGAAATTCTTTGTGAAAAGGTGTCACAAAGTCCCAGCGCACCTCTGGATGGGTCGCGAGCGGGACGATCGAGCTTGAAAAACGGTAAAGCGGGATATCATGAGCAATGGCGAAATAAAGCGTTCTTAATGTATTCACGAGATTGGCCTTCGTTGTTCGCAATAAAGCCTCTTTTCTTTCTCCCTTAGCGAGCTTGCTGTATCTAGCAAAGGTCAGCGACTTGGCAGGAGAAGCTTCCCACAAGGTGACGGCATTGGATACATAACCAAATCGATAACGCATAGGTCATCTCCTTTATAAAAAATACGAGAACATGGCAGCAACCCACTCAAGCGGCCGAGTGAAAAGCGGACGCTTTGACAATGTTTCTTCTGTCAGGATCTCAGAAACCTCCATATGCTCCCGAATCTTTTCTTCTACGTGTGCAGTAAAAGCGGGATCATCAATGGCTACATCTACTTCTTCGTTTAAAAACAAGCTGCGTTTATCAAAATTCGCGGTACTGATCATACAGCGGCTGTGATCAATCAAAATGGCTTTCGAATGATAAAACCCTTTATAAAAACGATAAACAAGACATCCAGAGGCAATGAGGTCCTTCAAATAATGAAAGCCAGCCTCTTTGACAAGTGGATGATCCGCTTTCATTGGAATGATGATTTCAACTGTGACGCCCCGCTTTCGTGCATCAAGCAGTGCCTTCAGAAGAGGGGCTGATGGAATAAAATAAGGCGTACAGATGATGATCTGTTTCCTCGCCTGCTGAATATCTTGGAGAAATAAAGCCTCTAAAGAAAAGCCAGCAGTCGCGCGTGTTGTGCATTGTAATGTTCCCGGTTCCAATGCAGGGAAAACCTCATATTGCAGCTGATGAATGCCAGACGAACGGTACAAATCATTCAGAAACACATGCTGGAGATCTGCGACAACCTGTCCAGTCATCCGCAAATGATAATCCTTCCAAATACCAAATCGGCCTTTCTTCCCGACATATTCATCACCTATATTAAATCCGCCAATATAGCCAATTTTCCCATCAATCACCGTTATTTTACGGTGATTTCTCATGTTTAGACGGTAAATCAAAAAAGGGAAACGAGGCTTATTTAAAAAGTAAAATTGAATGCCGCTTCTTTCTAGCATGTCAATCGCCTTTTGATCAAACGGATAGGAGCCTAATCGGTCAGTCAGCAAAAAGACGGAAACTCCTTGCTCCGCTTTGGCTTTCAATGCTTGTAAGACCCTTTGACCAATCTTGTCGTTCTTTACAATAAAGAACATCATATGAATAGAAGAAGAGGCCTGCTGTATATCGGTAAGCAGCTGATCGAAAAATGGTTCGCCATCATGATAAAAGGCAGCATCGCCGCTTGTTTGGTCAAAAGACCGTTCAAATGCGTGAGTAGAAAAATATTTTCTCCCCATATAAAGGTCTAACATCACGAGCAAAACGATGACAATGAGTACGAGTAGGATGATCAATGCGATCATGAAACTTCCTCCTTTTTTGCATATTTCAATAGTGTACCCAAACGCGTAAAAAATATTGACTGAATACTCATTCATTATTTATGATAGAGGTACAACATGGAAACGGAACAAAGTGGGTTTTGGGGAATGAAAGGGGGAGCAAGATGAATAGCCTTTTAATCATCAACTTGATCGCATTTGCGGCGGTGACCGCTTACGCAGTGTATTTGTTTGTTTATCTCATTCGAACACGAGCGGCGTATATTCGTCTTGGTAAAAAAGAAGAGTTTCAACAAGACATGAAGAAACGCTTAGAGCGTGTTTGGGTCAATGTATTTGGGCAAAAGAAGCTGTTAAAGGACAAGAAGAGCGGCATCATTCATGTGCTGTTTTTCTACGGATTTATCCTCGTACAGTTCGGAGCCCTTGATTTTATTCTGAAGGGGCTTATTCCAGACAGCGGGCTTCCTTTAGGTCCGGTGTACGGCGTCTTTACGTTTTTCCAAGAGATTGTCACACTTCTCATTTTAGTTGCCGTTGTATGGGCGTTCCATAGAAGATACGTGGAGAAGCTTGTCCGTTTAAAACGAGGCTTCAAATCGGGTCTAGTGCTCTTATTTATTGGCGGCTTAATGCTGACAGTCTTACTTGGAAACGGCATGAACATCATCTGGCATGGACACTCTCTATCACCAACTGAGCCAATCGCTTCTGGTATTGCTTTCTTGCTGGGCGGAATTTCACCTCTGGCGGCTGCGATTGTTTTTTATGCCGCATGGTGGGTGCATCTTCTTATTTTGCTGACCTTCTTAGTATACGTTCCTCAGTCAAAGCACGCTCATCTAATTGCAGGGCCTGTGAACGTCTTTGTCAGCAGATTAGACCCGCCAGGCAAGCTGCAAAAGATCGATTTTGAAGATGAGACACAAGAGACCTTCGGTGTGGGAAAAATTGAAGACTTCCGTCAGTCTCAGCTCATCGACCTTTACGCCTGTGTGGAATGCGGGCGCTGCACGAATATGTGTCCGGCAACAGGAACAGGGAAGATGCTGTCTCCGATGGATTTGATTTTAAGGTTAAGAGATCATTTAACCAATAAAGGAGCCGCTATTACATCAAAGACACCTTGGGTCCCGCAGCTTGCCTTCAAGCAGACAACAGGAAACCAGTTGGCACTGCAGGCGAGAGGAGCAGGTGCGGAAGAGTCGGCTGCCAGCTCGATATATCATCCTTCTCTTATTGGAGAGGTCATTACAGAAGAAGAAATCTGGGCATGTACGACGTGCCGAAACTGTGAAGACCAATGCCCTGTCATGAATGAACACGTTGATAAGATTATTGATATGCGCAGATATCTTGTCTTGACTGAAGGAAAAATGGACGCAGATGCACAGCGTGCCATGACAAGCATTGAGCGCCAAGGGAACCCGTGGGGGCTGAACCGGAAAGAAAGAGAAAATTGGCGTGAACTGAGAGAAGATGTGCATGTGCCGACAGTGAAAGAGCTGAAAAAAGCAGAGCAAACTTTTGATTATTTATTCTGGGTAGGTTCAATGGGGGCTTATGACAATCGAAGCCAAAAGATTGCGCTTGCCTTTGCGAAGCTCCTCAATGAAGCGGGGGTCTCCTTTGCGATCCTAGGCAATAAAGAGAAGAACTCAGGTGATACACCAAGAAGACTCGGAAACGAATTTTTATTCCAAGAGCTTGCTGCAAAAAACATTGAAGAATTCCAGAAAAACGGCGTTACAAAGATCGTCACGATTGATCCACACGCCTACAACTTATTTAAAAATGAATATCCAGACTTCGGACTTGAGGCAGAAGTGTACCATCATACAGAATTACTGGCAGAGTTAGTGAAAGAAGGGAAAATAACACCTGTACATGAAGTAAACGAAGTGATTACCTTCCACGACTCTTGCTACCTAGGCAGATATAACGAAGTGTACGACCCGCCAAGAGACATTTTAAAAGCCATTCCTGGTGTGACGCTGAAAGAAATGGAGCGCAATCGTGAAACTGGTATGTGCTGCGGAGCAGGCGGGGGCTTAATGTGGATGGAAGAAGAGACGGGTACCCGGATTAACACTGCACGAACGGAGCAGGCGTTACAGGTACAGCCGTCCATCATCAGCTCAGGGTGTCCTTATTGCTTAACGATGCTGGGAGATGGGACGAAGGCGAAGGAAGTAGAGGAGCAGGTAGGCACATTTGATGTCGCCGAACTTCTTGAAAAATCAGTGTTTGGTGAGCCTGGAAAGCAGGTGTCGTAAACATGACAGGCCGATGAATAGGATGTTCATCGGCTTATCCATGGCGCTGTTTCATCAGCTGCCTAAATGATATGTAAGCGGTAACAAACGGGGAGGGGCATATATGAGTACGACGGTCATTGTATCTGGAGCAAGAACACCATTTGGAAAACTAGGCGGTGCTCTCAGTGGTTTGACTGCCGCAGAACTAGGCGGTATAGCGATCAAGGCTGCACTGGAAAGAGTTTCGGGTTCTCATGAAATAGATGAGGTCATCATGGGATGTGTGTTACAAGGAGGGCAAGGGCAGATTCCTTCAAGGCAAGCAGCAAGGTATGCTGATCTTCCTTGGTCTGTTCCAACACAAACCATCAATAAAGTCTGTGCATCCGGAATGCGCAGTGTGACTGCAGCAGATCAAATCATTCGAGCCGGAGATGCTGAGGTCATCGCAGCGGGCGGTATGGAATCTATGTCTCACGCTCCTTATCTGCTAAAAAAAGCGCGATGGGGCTACAAAATGGGAGATGGTGCAGTACAAGATGCGATGATTTTAGATGGGTTAACCTGTTCGTTTACGGGTGTTCATATGGGTGAGTATGGAAGTATGGCTGCAAAGGAGCTCGGCATCACGCGCGAAGAGCAGGATCTGTGGGCACTCAGAAGTCATGAACGGGCCATCGAAGCGCAAAAAAACGGCTTTTTTCAACATGAAATCACCCCCGTCACCGTCAAAATAAAAACGGGAGAACGGCTGATCACAGAAGATGAGTCTCCGCGGCGTGATACGTCATATGAACGGCTGTCAAAGCTCATGCCTGTTTTTGATCAGAAGGGGACCATCACCGCTGGAAATGCACCAGGTGTCAATGATGGTGCAAGTGCGCTCCTTTTAATGAAAGACACGTATGCTGCACGGCATGACGTAAAGCCAATAGCAGTCGTTCTCGGTCATGCTCAGGTTGCTGTAGAGGCGAAGGATTTTCCGAAAACACCAGCCTTTGCTATCGAGAAGCTTTTAAAGAAAACAGGAAAGCGCCTAGAGGATATTGATTTGTTTGAAATCAATGAGGCCTTTTCAGCTGTGGCTTTGGCATGTGAAAAAATAACCGGGATCGACCGGCGGAAAATGAATATCAACGGGGGGGCTGTCGCACTCGGTCATCCGATTGGGGCAAGCGGAACACGCGTCATATTGACATTGATTCATGCATTAAGACAAAGAGGCGGAGGCCTTGGCATTGCGGCGATTTGCAGCGGAGGCGGTCAAGGAGACGCCATCATGATAAAGGTAGATGAAAAGGGAGGCGTTTATTGATGAGTATAGAAGAGACCGTTATGGTCGTTGGGGCTGGTCAAATGGGATCAGGCATTGCCCAAGTGTTTGCTCAGTCAGGCTATACAGTCCTGCTCCATGATGTATCAGAAAAGCAGATTCATCGAGCGATTTCCTCCATGACCAAACAACTGACGAAGCGGGCAGAAAAAGGAAAGCTGGCACATCAGGCAGTCCGAGATATTACGCAGCGGCTTGCCGTTTCCACAAATTTAAAAGACATGCAGCAGGCTCATTTAGTCATAGAAGCCGCATCAGAACAAATGAGTGTGAAAAAACAAATCTTTGAAACACTTGATCAATTTGCAGAGGCTGAGGCCATATTTGCGACAAACACGTCTTCCTTGTCGATCACAGAATTAGCAGCTGTGACGAGCAGACCGGAGAAAGTGATTGGCATGCATTTTATGAATCCGGTTCCTGTCATGAAACTGGTTGAAGTCATTCGAGCACTGCAAACAAGTGATGACACATATCAAGTTGTTTATGAAACAGCGAAGACATTAAACAAAACCCCAATTGAAGTGGAAGACTTCCCGGGGTTTGTATCAAATCGCATATTGATGCCAATGATCAATGAAGCCATTTACACCTTGTATGAAGGCGTAGCAGATGCAGAAAGCATTGATGACGTGATGACACTTGGGATGAATCATCCAATGGGGCCGCTTCGTCTAGCTGATTTCATCGGACTTGATACATGTTTATTTATTATGAATACCCTTCACGAGGGACTTGGAGACAGCAAATATCGGCCTTGTCCTCTTTTGAAAAAATACGTGAATGCAGGCTGGCTGGGCAAAAAGACAAAGAGAGGTTTTTACACATACCACGACCACTCATAGGGGGAGTCAAGATGGATGTTTTGCTTACGGATAAACAGCGTCTCTGGAGAGAACAGACAGCAGAATTTGCACGCCAGCGTATATTCCCTGAAGTAGAAGCCATGGAACAAGGCCGGTTTCCAAAAAACCTTTTAAGTGAAATGGGACGGCAAGGCTATCTTGGGATTCCAATACCAGCTTCGTATCAAGGCTTAGGAGCAGATTTTACAACGTATATCATCGCAATCCATGAATTATCGAAAGTGAGTGCGACCATCGGTGTCATTGTGTCCGTTCATACATCTGTTGTGACGATGCCTATTTTGACTTTTGGAACGAAGGAACAAAAAGAAACTTATGTGCCGCCGCTTGCATCCGGGAAGAAGCTGGGCGCCTTTTGTTTGACTGAACCAAAGGCTGGATCAGATGCCTCCAGTATTCAGTTAAGAGCAGAGCGTGTGGGCGACGATTATGTATTAAATGGGACGAAAATCTTTATCACAAGCGGCGGAGAAGCAGAGATATATCTTGTCTTTGCGGTGACTGATCCGGCTTCTGCGAGAAAAAATATATCGGCGTTCATTGTCGAGAAAGATACGCCGGGATTTACGATTGGAAAAGATGAGAAAAAGATGGGACTGCACGGTTCAAAAACAGTCACGCTTCATTTTGATGGCGTGCGGATTCCAAAAGATCAGCTGCTCGGTGCAGAAGGAGAGGGCTTTCAAATTGCCATGTCCAGCCTAAATGCAGGGAGAATCGGAATTGCGGCTCAAAGCCTTGGCATTGCAGAAGCCGCTTTAACCGAGGCAGTGGTCTATTTAAAGAAGCATCCAGCAGGTCTTGAAACGACCATTCGGCTGGGCGATTTGGCGGCGAAGCTTGAGGCGGCCAAACTGCTCGTCTATCAAGCGGCTTCTTTCAAAGAGGCAAATCGATCGGTCACAAAGGAAGCATCAATGGCAAAGCTATTTGCGTCAAAAACGGCGGTAGAGATCAGTACAGAAGCGATCCATTTGCTAGGCATGGATGGTTATACGAATCGCTATCAAGCAGAACGTTACTTTCGTGATGCGAAAATTTGTGAAATCTATGAAGGAACAAGTGAAATTCAAAGGCTGGTCATCTGTAAACAGCTAATATGAAACGAGGTGGCTCACGATGCAGTTCCAATTAAGTGATGAACATGAAATGATTCAAAAAATGGTGAGAGACTTTGCGAAAAATGAAGTGGAGCCAACAGCAGCAAAGCGAGACGAAACAGAGACATATGATCCATCTATTTTTCGCAAAATGGCGGAGCTTGGTTTGACGGGTATCCCTTGGCCGGAAGACGTGGGCGGAATTGGCAGTGACTATTTAGCCTACGTCATAGCAGTTGAGGAGCTTTCAAGAGTGTGCGCCTCTACAGGCGTCACCCTGTCCGCTCATACATCTCTTGCTTCATGGCCAATCTATACATTTGGAACAAAGGAACAAAAAGAGAACTACTTAAAGCCACTTGCAGAAGGACAGAAGATAGGAGCATACGCGCTTACTGAGAGCGGTTCAGGCTCAGATGCCGGCGGGATGAAGACAACGGCCGTCAAGGCAGGCAGTGAATATGTCCTGAACGGGGCGAAAATTTTTATTACAAATGGAGGCATTGCAGATTATTATATTGTGTTTGCCGTAACAGACCAAGAAGCTTCGTCTCGAAATACAACTGCTTTTATTGTAGAAAAAGAGACACCTGGTTTTTCCGTTGGCAAAAAGGAAAGTAAACTGGGCATACGTTCTTCGCCAACAACTGAAATTCGATTTGAAGATTGCCGAATTCATGAAAGGAACCGGCTCGGTCAAGAAGGAGAAGGGTTCAAAATAGCCATGATGACACTCGATGGCGGCAGAAACGGCATCGCTGCACAGGCGGTTGGGATTGCTCAAGGCGCTCTTGATGCGGCGATTGATTATGCCAAGGAGCGTAAACAATTTGGCAAACCAATCATTCAGCAGCAAGGGATCGCCTTTAAGCTGGCTGATATGGCAACAGCGATTGAAGCATCAAGGCTGCTTACTTATCAGGCGGCATGGCTTGAAACGAAAGGCCTCCCGTATGGAAAGGAATCAGCCATGTCCAAGCTCTTTGCCGGTGATACAGCGATGAAGGTGACGACAGAAGCGGTTCAAATCTTCGGCGGGTACGGCTACACAAAGGATTATCCAGTCGAACGATACATGCGTGATGCGAAAATCACTCAAATTTATGAAGGAACACAGGAAATCCAGCGTCTGGTCATCTCAAGGAAACTGCTAGATATGTAGAAAACAAGCAAAGACCGCCTGAACGTGAGGTGGTCTGTTTTCGTTCGTCATCAGTTTTCAAAAGTAAGCGCATTGTCAATGTTCATCCATATCATCATCGTGTTATGTTAAAATTAGGGAAAATATCAATATGGAGGTTATGATGATGAACTCAACAATTATGGGCATTTTGGCAATCGTCACGATGGTGATCTGGATCATGGTGTCCGCGGAGCTTTCGAAATCTCCAAAAAAGCAGGAAGAAAAAGAAAACAGCCACAGAAAATTAATCGTACTCATGTCTGCTGGAATGTTATTCACGATTCCTATCGTTGTCTCATTCATTCAGAACATTCCATTTTAAAACAGACGAGAAAAAACTGAACGACAAAAAGCATGCCGTACACACTCTAGGTGCTCCCCGTGAGAAAAATCAAAAATTAACATCAATAAAGGTGGCATAAACTCCCCTAATTTGTTTATAATGAGAGGTATGGTTTGTCGTAAGAATAAGGTATAAATACTTATTATTTCACTGATAAATGGATACATACATGTAATAGAAAGGGAGTGTCTGACCTTGAGTTTGAAAGAATACTCACAGGAACAGCTCAAACAAATGTCTTTAGTTGAACTTGCTTATGAAATTTTCAGAGACAGCAAAACACCAATTACGTTTTCCGAGTTAATAGATGAAATTGTCCGTTTGCAAGGAATACAAAAATCCGATCTTGATGATCGACTTGCTCAATTTTATACAGACTTAAATATAGATGGCCGCTTTATTTCGTTAGGTGATCAGAGATGGGGACTTCGCAGCTGGTATCCAGTTGATCAAATCGAAGAAGAAGTTCAGCCAGCTGTGAAAACAAAAGCGAAAAAGAAAAAATCAAAAGCAGCTGTCGTTGAAGACGACTTCGATGAGATCGAAGAGGAAGAAGAAATCGACGAGCTTGAAGAAGACCTTGATCTTGTTGAAGACGACGATGATCTCGACCTAGACGATGATGAAGAAATTGAAGAAGATCTTGAAGACTTCGACGAAGATGATGATGAAGATGATGACGGCTTAACGGAGATTGATGAAGACGATTTAGACGATGATGAGGAAGACAAATAACCCTCTCAAACCGGTCTTCAAAACAGGACAAAACCGTCTTGACTTTCGAGAGCGAACTATGTAGTATGTATTTTGGGCTCTCTAAAAAAGAGTACGTAAAGATACGTTCATTTACGCTCCCTTTCATTTATTTGAAAGGGAGCTTTCTTATTTTTCAAGAGATTTAGGGATACACTCTAAAAAGGATGAAGCTGTGCATGTGTAGACATGCAAGGGTAAAAAAGAGAGGAGCATACGAAATGACAAAGTATATTTTTGTAACAGGAGGAGTTGTTTCCTCACTTGGAAAAGGAATCACGGCTGCATCGTTAGGCCGCCTTCTGAAAAATAGAGGGATGGATGTTACCATTCAAAAATTCGATCCATACATCAACGTAGACCCAGGGACAATGAGTCCATACCAGCACGGTGAGGTTTTTGTCACAGATGATGGTGCGGAAACAGACCTTGACTTAGGTCACTACGAGCGTTTCATTGATATTAACTTAAACAAGTACAGCAACGTCACAACTGGTAAAATCTATTCTACTGTTCTGAAGAAAGAGCGCCGCGGTGATTACTTAGGTGGAACAGTACAAGTCATTCCCCACATTACAAATGAAATCAAAGACCGCGTGTACCGTGCCGGAAAAGAAACGGGTGCAGATGTGGTCATTACAGAAATCGGCGGAACAGTAGGAGATATCGAATCCCTTCCATTCCTTGAAGCCATTCGTCAAATGAAGAGTGACATCGGCCGTGAAAACGTGATGTACATTCATTGTACCCTTGTTCCTTACATCCGTGCAGCGGGTGAATTGAAAACAAAACCAACACAGCATAGTGTAAAAGAACTTCGCAGTCTTGGTATTCAGCCAAACGTCATCGTGGTCCGAACGGAAATGCCAATGACGCAAGATATGAAGGACAAAATTGCGCTATTTTGTGATATTGATACAAAAGCTGTTATCGAATGTCAGGATGCGGACACGCTATACTCCATTCCGCTTGATTTACAAAAACAAGGGCTGGACAAGCTAGTATGTGAACATATGAAACTTGACTGCCAAGATGCGGACATGACGGAGTGGACAGCACTTGTTGATAAAGTGCAAAACCTTTCAAAACAAGTCACAATTGGACTTGTAGGGAAATATGTTGAGCTGCAAGATGCTTATATTTCTGTCGTTGAATCACTTCGTCATGCTGGCTATGCGTTTGATGCAGATGTTCAAATTAAATGGATTAATGCAGAAGAAGTGACAGCAGAGAATATCGCTGATTTCGTACAAGATGTTGACGGCATTATTGTTCCTGGAGGCTTCGGAGACCGCGGAGTAGAAGGGAAAATCATTGCTACACAATTTGCCCGTGAAAACAAAGTGCCATTCTTCGGAATCTGCTTAGGAATGCAAGTGGCATCTATCGAATACGCAAGAAACGTATTAGGCCTTGAAGGAGCTCATTCAGCGGAAATTGATCCTGAAACAGCATTCCCAATCATTGACCTTCTTCCAGAACAGAAGGATGTAGATGATCTAGGCGGAACACTTCGTCTCGGTCTATACCCTTGTAAATTAAATGAAGACTCAAAAGCATTTGCTGCATACAATGACGAAGTGGTCTACGAACGCCACCGTCATCGCTACGAGTTTAATAACGAATACAGACAGCAAATGGAAGCAGCAGGCTTTGTCTTCTCAGGTACAAGTCCAGACGGACGTCTTGTTGAAATTATTGAGCTGAAGGATCACCCTTGGTTCCTTGCTTCTCAGTTCCACCCAGAATTTGTTTCAAGACCGACAAGACCACAGCCGTTATTTAGAGATTTCGTTGGTGCTTCACTTCAAGCATCTGAATCAAAATAAAACAAAAAACTGCCGAGAATATCACTTCTCGGCAGTTTTTTTATTCATATTCCTCGACGATTTCCTTCACAGTAAACGATAGAGCGTGGTAGACGTATAAGCAGGTCATTAAAGCAGGATAACCAAACCTTGTCCCATCTTCAGCGGGCACAAGCGGTTTCTTGAGCTGGAAATCAATGTGGACATCACAATGCTCTTCAATCGTGGACGGCTCCTTTTGGGCCGGTCCTACACCAACAACGGGCGTACCTTGTTCGTGCAGTTCTTTGACAAGAGATTGAATTTCTGGATCTTCTGGGTCTGAATAAAATAGCAGCACCCTGTCACTTGGATGAAGTAAGCTGCGCTCCTTTTGATCGAGCGGCAGTACCTTCGCACCGGGAAATGGCTCCTTGCTTTCAGATGCCTCTAGGGCGACAGCAGCCAGTTCATTCTTTCCGTGAAAATAAACGGCATGTCCACTGACAACAGCCTGTGCAAGAAGGCGTGCACCGTCCTCAATCGCTTCAGCCTGCTTTTCTCCAATACGTGAAAAAATACCTGATAACTGGGTCGTAAAAATTTTTAACAAGACTCATTTCCTCCTTCGGTCAGATCATTTTATAATAGAATATAAAGAGAATATTAGGAAAAATGCTCAGAAAATGTCGTAAAGTAAACTATTATAATTAAAGGAAATGTGAAAATCAAACAGAATTATTTAACAACAGCTCTTTTTATGGCGAAAAATGAAAGCAATGGGGTGTAACAGATGAATGAGAAAATTTTAATTGTCGATGATCAGTACGGTATTAGAATATTATTGAATGAAGTGTTTCATAAAGAAGGCTATCAAACCTTTCAAGCTGCCAATGGACTTCAGGCATTAGATATTGTGAAAAACCATAGACCGAACCTTGTCCTGCTTGATATGAAAATTCCCGGAATGGATGGTATCGAAATTTTAAAACGAATGAAATTAATTGATGAAGACATTCGAGTCATCATTATGACAGCCTATGGAGAATTAGATATGATCCAAGAATCCAAAGAACTCGGTGCATTGACGCACTTCGCTAAGCCTTTTGATATTGATGAAATCCGAGATGCTGTTAAAGAATACCTGCCGCTTGAAACAAATGGCTAGATGGAAATGATTGAATCGAGTCATTCTGTTGCCGATTTGTCGAATAATTGGTATTCTAGAAAAGAAGAAGAAAGCGATCTGACTTTGAAAGTTTACATATGGCGAGAAATTCTGGTCATGCTAGGGTGGAGAGCTTTTTTTAGCAAGCAAATTAGCTACATAGGGAGGATTTTTCATCATGCCTTTAGTTTCAATGACAGAAATGTTGAAAGACGCAAAGGAAAAAGGTTACGCTGTTGGACAGTTTAACTTAAATAACTTAGAATTCACGCAAGCGATTTTACAAGCTGCTGAAGAAGAGAAATCTCCTGTTATCTTAGGAGTATCTGAAGGAGCAGGACGCTACATGGGCGGCTTCAAAACAGTTGTCGCAATGGTTAAAGCGTTAATCGAAGAATATAATGTAACAGTTCCTGTTGCGATTCATTTAGATCACGGTTCAAGCTTTGAATCTTGTGCAAAAGCGATTCATGCAGGATTTACTTCTGTCATGATCGATGCTTCTCACCATCCATTCGATGAGAATGTGGAAACAACTGCGAAAGTCGTTGAACTTGCACATTTCCATGGTGTGTCTGTAGAAGCTGAACTTGGAACTGTTGGTGGGCAAGAAGATGACGTCATCGCTGAGGGCGTTATTTATGCTGATCCAAAAGAGTGCCAAGAGCTTGTAGAACGCACTGGTATTGACTGCCTTGCACCTGCATTAGGTTCAGTACATGGTCCATACAAAGGTGAACCAAACCTTGGTTTCGCTGAAATGGAAGAAATCGGTAAAACAACTGGTCTTCCACTTGTTCTTCACGGTGGAACAGGTATCCCAACTGCTGACATCAAGCGTGCAATTTCACTTGGTACAGCAAAAATCAATGTAAACACTGAAAACCAAATTGCTTCTGCGAAAGCAGTACGCGAAACACTTGCTGCAAAAACAGAAGAGTATGATCCACGTAAATATCTTGGACCAGCTCGTGACGCAATTAAAGCGACTGTTATCGGCAAAATGCGCGAATTTGGTTCTTCTAACCAAGCATAATTTGATGAGAACCGAAAGCCGCCTGAGTCACAGGCGGTTTTCTCCATATCTTGAGAAAGCGCAATCAAATTTACATTTCAGACAATTTATTGATAGGAGAGTGGCACAGTTATGTTATTTTTCGTAGATACAGCGAATATTGAAGACATCAAAGAGGCGCACGAGCTTGGCATTTTAGCAGGCGTCACAACAAACCCTAGTTTAGTAGCGAAAGAAAAGGACGTCTCATTCCACGACCGCCTTCGCGAAATCACTGACGTGGTATCAGGTTCTGTCAGTGCAGAAGTGATTTCCTTAAAAGCAGAGGAAATGATTGAAGAAGGAAAAGAGCTAGCTGCCATCGCACCGAATATCACGGTCAAAATTCCAATGACTACAGATGGCCTTAAAGCTGTCAAAGCATTAACAGACCTTGGAATTAAAACAAACGTCACATTGATTTTTAGTGCAAACCAGGCACTTCTTGCAGCTAGAGCTGGTGCGACGTATGTTTCTCCATTCCTTGGCCGCTTAGATGACATTGGCCAAAATGGTCTTGATCTCATCAGCGAAGTGAAAACTATTTTTGATGTTCATGGATTAGATACACAAATCATTGCTGCATCTATTCGTCATCCGCAGCATGTGACAGAAGCTGCGCTTAGAGGTGCTCATATCGGCACAATGCCGCTGAAAGTCATCAAGCAGCTGACGAAACACCCATTAACGGATGCAGGCATTGAGCAATTTTTAGCAGACTGGAATAAATAAATGATTGTGGCAGGCGGGATCGTCTCTCGTTTGCCGCAGTTTTCCTTATAAACGCTAAGAAATGTTTTGTGCAAAGAAGAGAACATCACAGCCTCGCAAAGCTTCGATTATTTTTCTTCCGACAAATTTCGTTTAACCTGTATTCTTTCTCTTGATATTGGCTAAATTTTGGACAAGACCTTTTAAAGCGCGACATCCACAAACAGTATAACTCCAACAGTGATCTTCTTTAAGAAGGGAGACAAATATGGAAAAGTTAAACATTGCCGGCGGTGATCCCTTGCGCGGGACCGTACATATTAGTGGTGCGAAAAATAGTGCTGTGGCACTGATTCCTGCCACAATTCTTGCTGATTCTCCAGTAACCATTGAAGGCCTTCCGCATATATCAGATATCGACACATTACGGGATCTGTTAGAAGAAATTGGCGGAAAGGTCACTTTTGAAAAAGGTGAAATGGTTGTGAATCCTGTTTCCATGATCAGTATGCCGCTTCCTAATGGAAAAGTGAAGAAACTGCGTGCATCCTATTATTTAATGGGCGCCATGCTGGGCAGATTTAAGCAGGCTGTCATCGGACTGCCAGGAGGATGCCACTTAGGACCTAGGCCGATCGACCAGCATATCAAAGGCTTTGAAGCACTTGGAGCCGAGGTGACAAACGAGCAGGGTGCGATTTATTTGCGCGCAGAAAAATTAGTCGGAGCCCGGATTTATCTTGATGTTGTCAGTGTAGGTGCGACGATCAACATCATGCTGGCAGCCGTACTGGCTGAAGGAAAAACCGTGATTGAAAATGCTGCAAAGGAACCCGAAATTATTGATGTAGCGACACTGCTTGCAAGCATGGGAGCTAAAATCAAAGGTGCGGGTACCGATGTCATTCGAATCGAAGGTGTAGAATCTCTTCATGGCTGTAAGCATTCAATCATCCCTGACCGCATCGAAGCAGGAACATTTTTAATAGCTGGTGCAGCGATGGGAGATGAAGTTGTACTTGATAATGTGATCCCAACTCATTTAGAATCAATTACGGCGAAACTAAGAGAAATGGGGTTCACCATTGAAACGAGCAACGATCAGATGCTGATCGTTGGCAGAAACGAAGGACTCAAGCCTGTCGATATCAAAACCCTTGTGTATCCGGGCTTTCCGACTGACCTTCAGCAGCCGATGACGGCGCTGTTAACAAAAGCAAAAGGCACGAGTGTGGTCACAGATACGATTTACTCAGCCCGCTTTAAGCACATTGACGAATTGCGTCGAATGGGTGCAAACATGAAGGTTGAAGGAAGATCTGCTATTATTACCGGACAAACACAGCTCCAAGGAGCAAAGGTCAAAGCAAGTGATCTGCGTGCAGGCGCTTGTCTTGTTGTCGCAGGGTTAATGGCAGACGGTGTGACCGAAATCACAGGGCTTGAACATATAGACAGAGGATATAGTTTGCTTGAGAAGAAGCTTGAAGGCTTGGGTGCAACCATCTGGCGTGAAAAGCTGAATGACCAAGAAATAGAAGAACTTCAAAATTCATAAGGCTTTGACTGTGAGAGGAGATTTGGACAAAAATGGAAAGAAGTTTATCGATGGAACTAGTACGGGTGACAGAAGCAGCTGCATTAAAATCTGCCCGTTGGATGGGAAGAGGATTAAAAGACGAAGCGGATGATGCTGCAACAAGTGCAATGCGTGATGTATTTGACACCATTCCGATGAAGGGAACAGTGGTCATTGGCGAAGGAGAAATGGACGAAGCACCAATGCTTTATATTGGGGAAAAGCTTGGGAACGGATATGGACCTCGCGTGGATGTCGCTGTTGATCCATTAGAAGGAACAAACATTGTGGCAAGCGGCGGCTGGAATGCCTTAGCTGTCATTGCAGTTGCAGATCATGGCAACCTGCTGAATGCACCTGATATGTACATGGATAAGATCGCAGTAGGTCCAGAAGCGGTAGGCTGCATCGACATTGAAGCGCCTGTCATTGATAATCTTCGCGCTGTTGCAAAAGCAAAAAACAAAGATATTGAAGATGTGGTTGCAACGATTTTAAACAGAGATCGACATGAGAAAATTATTGCTGAACTGAGAGAAGCAGGAGCAAGAATTAAACTGATCGACGATGGTGACGTTGCAGGAGCCATTAATACAGCATTTGATCACACAGGTGTTGATATTCTATTTGGTTCAGGCGGAGCGCCTGAGGGTGTCCTTTCTGCTGTAGCGTTAAAGGCACTTGGTGGTGAAATTCATGGTAAGCTTCTTCCTCAAAGTGAAGAAGAACTAAGACGCTGTGAGAAAATGGGGCTGGATGTTGGGAAAGTCCTCAGAATGGAAGATCTCGTAAAAGGAGATGACGCCATTTTTGCAGCGACAGGTGTAACGGACGGAGAATTACTTAAAGGTGTTCAATTCAAAGGCTCTGTTGGAACAACACATAGTGTTGTCATGCGTGCGAAATCAGGTACGGTTCGTTTCGTAGATGGCAGACACAGCTTGAAGAAAAAACCGAATCTTGTCATTCGTCCGTAATCTGAAAGCGGGTATTCATTACCCGCTTTTCATATAGGTGTCAAATGTATATCATTTTCTTTTAAAAGTTGAATATTCTCTGCAAATGAGGTAAAACTAAAGAGTGCTGCGAAATTTTCTGCGAATTTACTTCTTTTAAGCTTCAACAAGTTTAAATACTGCCGCATCATGACGATATACTCATTATCCTTCTCTATGTTGACAAAGCTCTATTTCACATTGTTCCTATCTTTCACGATAAAACGAGTGGGAGCGTTACCATCAGAGCGAGGTCATTCCAACAACAACGGAATTAAAAGCTAATCAAATACAATGGTCATGCATTTGTAAAGAAATACATTGACTAGAAAAGTGTGGTGTCCATATTGAAAGATGTATCGATTTCATCTTTGGAAAATATGAAATTAAAAGAGCTGTATGAGTTAGCAAAACGATACAAAATCTCTTATTACAGCAAACTAACAAAAAAAGAATTAATTTTTGCCATCTTAAAGGCGAACGCTGAGCAAGAGGATCTCTTATTTATGGAAGGGGTTCTTGAAATTATTCAGTCTGAGGGATTTGGTTTCTTAAGACCGATTAACTACTCCCCAAGTTCTGAAGACATTTATATTTCAGCTTCACAAATCAGACGCTTTGATTTACGAAATGGAGATAAAGTGTCTGGAAAGGTACGACCTCCAAAAGAGAATGAACGCTACTATGGCCTCCTTCATGTAGAAGCGGTAAATGGGGACGACCCAGAATCAGCAAAGGAACGTGTTCACTTTCCTGCACTCACACCGCTATTTCCTGACCGTCAAATGATTCTTGAAACACAGCCTAATCACCTGTCTACTAGAATTATGGACATGATGGCGCCAGTTGGATTTGGACAGCGTGGTTTAATCGTTGCACCGCCTAAGGCTGGGAAAACCATTTTGCTTAAAGAAATTGCCAACAGCATTTCTGAAAATCACCCAGAGGCAGAGCTGATTGTCCTTTTGATTGACGAACGCCCAGAAGAAGTAACAGATATCGAACGTTCTGTTGCAGGGGATGTTGTTAGTTCAACCTTTGACGAAGTACCGGAAAACCACATTAAAGTAGCAGAGCTTGTCTTAGAGCGTGCTATGCGTCTTGTTGAACATAAAAAGGATGTCATCATCTTAATGGACAGCATCACAAGGCTTGCTCGTGCATACAACCTTGTGATTCCGCCAAGCGGCCGAACGCTTTCAGGCGGTATTGATCCTGCGGCTTTCCATCGCCCAAAACGCTTCTTTGGTGCTGCGCGTAACATTGAAGAAGGCGGAAGCTTGACGATTTTAGCCACTGCACTTGTTGATACAGGATCACGTATGGATGACGTAATTTATGAAGAGTTTAAAGGAACTGGGAACATGGAGCTTCATTTGGACCGTTCTTTGGCCGAAAGAAGAATTTTCCCTGCGATCGACATTCGCCGTTCTGGTACGAGAAAAGAAGAACTGCTTGTGCCAAAAGAGCATCTTGATCGTTTATGGGCGATGAGAAAATCGATGTCAGATACACCTGACTTCGCTGAGAAGTTCATGCGCAAAATGAGAAAAACAAAGACAAACCAAGAATTTTTCGATATTTTAACGCAAGAATGGAAACAAGCCAATATGTCTGCATCAAGAAGATAGCTTCTCTGAAAAAATACATTTGCAATCATAGACTCACACTGTTATAATTTTATCATGTGCGTTTCAGAATTTATTTCTGAGATATTAACTCTGTTTCCGAATTGGATTCAGGGCGGAAGGAGATGACAGTAGATGAAAACAGGAATTCATCCTAACTACAAAAAAGCTACAGTCAAATGCGCTTGTGGAAATGAGTTTGAAACTGGATCAGTAAAAGAAGAGGTACGCATCGAGATTTGCTCTGAGTGCCATCCTTTCTATACAGGCCGTCAAAAATTCGCTTCTGCTGATGGACGTGTTGACCGCTTTAACAAAAAATACGGTCTTAAGTAATAATAGATACAATAAACAGGCAGGAATCCGTTCTTGCCTGTTTTTTTACGTGGATTGATGGAACTTTAAAACGGGGGAGAAGACCTTATGTATGTGATGAAACAAAGCGGTTGGCTTGAAGTCATCTGCGGCAGTATGTTTTCTGGAAAGTCGGAAGAATTGATTCGGAGAGCCAAAAGGGCCACCTTTGCCAAACAAGAAGTAAAAATATTCAAACCAGCGATTGATAACCGATATAGTACAAGCTCAGTTGTGTCACATAACGGTTCATCATTAGATGGGATTGCAGTAGCCTCACCAAAAGACATAATAACGCACATATCAGAAAGAACCGATGTCATTGGCATTGATGAGGTGCAATTTTTTGATGAGACAATCATTGACATTGTCACTCAATTGGCTGACCAAGGCTATCGAGTCATTGTTGCAGGCCTGGATCAAGACTTCAGAGGAGAGCCATTTGGTGTTGTTCCGCATTTAATGGCATGTGCAGAGCTTGTAACAAAACTTCAAGCAGTTTGTTCGGTATGCGGCTCCCCAGCGAGTAGAACACAACGCTTGATCGACGGTAAACCCGCATCCTATGATGATCCTATTATTTTAGTAGGTGCGCAGGAATCATACGAAGCACGATGCAGACATCACCATGAAGTACCAAGACTTGATGTTGGTACAACACTTGACAAATAAAAAAATAGCAAATGCCGCTGTGTTTCGTTTTTCGAGATTTTGGCTGAACACCCATCATTTGTACTTAAATAAATTAAATAACACTACGATTAAATTATCTAATTTTCAACGCTTGCGTTTTGTCATAAGCAGGCATAAAATGACTAACTGTAGTGTAAAGCATTTAAACGAAAAGTTCGATTTCTTGTCATAATTTTTTTGATTAAGGATTTTTCTCCTTAATCGTTCTTTGAATTAATAGTTCACTTTATTTATATTTTAGAAAGAGGGTAGTTTTTGATGAACAACGTGAAGAAAACAAAAGAAGGGTACCTCGAAACCACTTTGACAGGTAAAGATGTATTATCGATTCCAACGTTGAACAAAGGCGTTGCTTTCTCTGAAGAAGAAAGACAAGAGCTTGGACTAGAAGGTTTACTTCCTCCAACGGTTCTAACTTTAGAACAGCAAGCGGAAAGAGCGTACAAGCAGTTTCTAGCTCAGCCGGATCGTCTTCGTCAAAACGTATACTTAAGTGATTTGCAAAACCGTAACGAAGTATTGTTCTACAAGCTTCTAACAGAAAAGCTTCGTGAAATGCTTCCAGTTGTGTACACACCAACTGTTGGTGAAGCGATTCAAGAATACAGCCATGAATACAGAAGACCTCATGGTGTCTATCTTTCAATCGACGACATTGACGGAATCGAGAAAGCATTTGAAAACTTGCACGCAACTGCTGGAGATATTGACCTCATCGTTGCAACTGACTCTGAGAGTATTCTTGGAATTGGTGACTGGGGTGTTGGTGGTATCAACATCGCAATCGGTAAATTAGCTGTTTACACGGCTGCAGCAGGTATTGATCCTAGCCGCGTGATTCCAGTTGTATTAGATGTTGGAACAAACAATGAAAAATTATTGAATGATCCATTATACATCGGGAACCATCACAAACGTGTACAAGGTGAAAAATACGAAGAATTCATTGATGCTTATGTGAAAGCAGCACTTAAATTCTTCCCGAAAGCATTGCTTCACTGGGAAGACCTTGGAAACAAAAATGCGCGTAACATCATGAAAAAATACAACGATAACATCTTAACGTTCAACGATGATATTCAAGGTACTGGTGCCATTACTTTAGCGGGTGTTCTTGCAGCTGTCAAGAAAACTGGTACTCAATTGAAAGATCACCGTGTTGTCATCTTCGGAGCTGGATCAGCTGGTATTGGAATCGCAGATCAAATGCGTGACACAATGGTTCTTGAAGGTCTAACAGAAGAAGAAGCAAACAATGCATTCTGGACATTAGACTACAGAGGATTGCTAACAGATCAATTTGAAGATGAAGTGCTTGATTTCCAAAAACCATACCTGCGTACTTCTGATGAAGTAGAAGGTTGGGCACGCGATGAAAAAGGGCAAATCTCATTTGCTGAAACTGTTCGCAGGGTGAAGCCGACCATCCTTATCGGTACATCAGGTCAAGGCGGCGCATTCACTGAAGAAATCATTAAAGAAATAGCAGCTCATACAGAGCGTCCAGTGATCATGCCAATGTCTAACCCAACACCGCTTGCTGAAGCTGTGCCAGAGGATCTATTCAAATGGACTGACGGCCGTGCGCTTGTTGCAACAGGAAGCCCGTTCGAAAACGTTGAGTATAACGGAATTGAACATGAAATCGGACAATCAAACAATGCGTTCGTTTTCCCTGGACTTGGTCTTGGTTCAATCGTAACAGAATCAAAAATCATCACAAAAGGCATGTTCGTTGCTTCTGCGAATGCAATTGCTGAAATGGTTGATCATGAGAAACCAGGTGCTGGTCTTCTTCCAAGTATTGATAAATTGCAAGAAGTGTCAATTCATGTAGCTGTTGAAGTAGCGAAAGCAGCAATTGAAGATGGTGTCGCAAGAAAAACGCCTGACAACATCGAACAAGCTGTGAAAGACGCAATGTGGATTCCTGAATATAAAAAAATTGTAAGAGCATAATAAAATGTGTAACGCGGCATTGCTTCGGGTAATCTAAGCAATGCCGCAATAAATAAGAAACATGTAAAGGATTTAAGGAGGAAGAGTAAGATGGACTTTTTAAATATTTTGATCCTCCTAGCACCGATTTTTTTCGTTATCGCGCTGGGTTGGTTCGCAGGGAACTTCGGCAGCTATGACGCTAAATCTGCAAAAGGTGTAAGTACACTTGTTACAAAGTATGCTTTACCAGCGCACTTTATCGCCAGTATTCTGTCAACACCAAAAGATAAATTCTATAGTCAAATTCCATTTTTCGTTGCATTGATTTTCGGAATCGTTGGTTTTTATATCATTATCCTTTTAGTTACGAAATTTGCTTTTAAATATGATTTAACAGATTCTTCTGTTTTCTCGTTAAACTCAGCACAACCGACCTTTGCATTTATGGGGATTCCGGTCTTGGGCAGTTTATTTGGAGCTCAAGAGGTTGCAATTCCGATTGCGATTACCGGAATAGTTGTAAATGCATTGCTTGATCCAATTGCTATTATTGTGTCAACTGTCGGTGAAAAAACAAAAGGAAAAGCCAAAGAAGGCGAAAGCTTCCTAAAAATGACGACAAAAGCCATTTTGCACGGTTTATCAGAGCCGCTTGCACTTGCACCGTTAGCCAGTATCATTCTTGTTCTTTTAGGATTTAAACTTCCTGCAATCGGACATGAAATGTTAGAGGAAATTGGCAGCGTCACATCAGGGGTTGCGTTATTCGCAGTCGGTGTCACTGTTGGTATTCGCAAAATTAAATTAAGCTTGCCAGCCTTCAGTATTGCATTGCTAAAAGTAGCTGTACAACCATTACTTATGTATTTTATTGCTGTTCTTATGGGTCTTTCGGCTGATGAAATTACAAAAGCTGTATTACTTGTAGCCTTCCCAGGTTCAGCTGTTGCAGCAATGATCGCAACACGATTTGAAAAACAAGAGGCGGAAACTGCATCCGCATTTGTGATCAGTGCCATCATGTCACTCATCACATTACCGATCATTATTGCACTTACCGTATAATATAGTAGAAAGGCTGCCAAACGAGGCAGCCTTTCTTAGCGAAATGAATGAAACAGAGGGAAGAGTACACGCTTTTTTTTGATGTCGGGGTGTGCGATTTCCTTTTTTTCTTCTACTTGTGACGGTTGTTTCAAGGCTGCGGCGAGGCGGTCAAATTTTGTGGATAAGTCTTCAATTTCTCTGCGGTGCTGAAGCAGCTGATACGATACACCTTCATCTGCTTTTTTAGCCAATTTCCGTTCAAGCTCTTGCAGGCGGTCTTCTACATCAGTGACGTGTAATTGCTGCTGAATAAGCTCTTTCACTTGCTTTTCTAATGCTTCAATCCGTTGTATGGAGACATCAGTTTCGGCAGCAGGTGCTGATTGACGAACGGTTTCCTTATGGATTGGCAGTTGAATGTCTTGGAGGATCACACCTTCACTCATTTGGTGTTTGACCTCTTTGAGCAGCTGTACGATATCTTCATGAAATTCATAATGTCCAAGTTCATTCCGGGCGACAGGGATGTTTAGCTGTTTGACCCAACGCTGAATCGTTTTTGAAGAAACACCAATTTCCTTTGCAACCTCATTTGTATTCAAACCAAATGCCCTCCCTTTTTTCAATTACAAGTACCATTCTCTTTTAAGAGTTCCTGTTCCTTCACGTTAGACAAAACAAGTAACCAATCGCCAAAGATCGTGTTTTCTAGCGAAAAATTGCAGGAATTCAATTGTTTTGGAAATTTTTTTGACTGTCATACCCCGCTATACTATAATTAGACTGTTACGCACAAAACAGAGGTGAAGACCATGTTAGACCGTTTAAAATCAATTGAAGAACGCTATGAAAAGCTAAATGAATATTTAAGTGACCCTGAAGTGGTGAACGACCCTAAGAAGCTTCGTGAATATTCGAAAGAACAATCTGATATTCAAGAAACTGTTGAGGTATATAGACAATATCGTGCGGCATACGACCAGCTGAATGATGCAAAAGCAATGCTCGAAGAGAAGCTGGATGCCGAGATGCGCGACATGGTCAAAGAAGAAATTTCAGAGCTCACAGTAGAAACGGAACGTTTAGAAGACGAGCTGAAAATCTTGCTGATCCCGAAAGATCCGAATGACGATAAGAACGTTATTGTGGAGGTTCGTGGTGCAGCGGGTGGAGAAGAAGCTGCTCTTTTTGCAGGAAACCTTTACCGTATGTACAGCCGTTATGCTGAAATGCAAGGCTGGAAAACGGAAGTGATGGAAGCGAGTGTCACTGGCACAGGCGGTTATAAAGAAATCATCTTTATGATCAGCGGGAAAGGCGCATACTCCAAACTAAAGTTTGAAAATGGTGCACACCGCGTGCAGCGTGTTCCAGAAACAGAATCAGGCGGACGGATCCATACATCTACTGCGACAGTCGCTGTATTACCTGAGGCTGAGGAAGTTGAAATTGATATCCATGAAAAAGATATCCGTGTGGATACATTTGCATCAAGCGGACCTGGCGGACAAAGTGTCAATACGACCATGTCTGCTGTTCGATTAACTCACCTTCCAACAGGTGTTGTTGTGTCCTGTCAGGATGAGAAATCACAAATTAAAAACAAAGAAAAAGCCATGAAAGTACTTCGTGCGAGAATTTATGATAAATTCCAGCGAGAAGCACAGGCTGAATATGATCAAACACGTAAATCTGCGGTTGGAACAGGGGATCGTTCAGAGCGTATCCGTACGTACAACTTCCCGCAAAACCGTGTAACAGACCACCGCATCGGATTGACGATTCAAAAGCTTGATCAAATTTTAGAAGGAAAACTTGACGAGGTCATTGATGCACTAATTATGGAAGACCAAGCAAGAAAGCTTCAAGATGCAAAATAAAGAGCGAACAATCTTCGAAGCCCTTAAATGGGCTTCTTCTTTGTTAACGGAAGCTGGCAGAGACCAAAATGCAGCAGAACTCCTGTTGATACATGTGCTCGGCTGGAGCAGAAGTGAGCTTCTTGCACGATTTCATGATGCGCTGCCTGAGGAGCAAGATCAACTGTTCAGCAAATTTGTGACGCAGCATAAGGCGGGTGTTCCTGTTCAGCATTTAACGGGTATTGAATTCTTTTACGGACGTCCTTTCGAGGTGAACAAGCATGTTCTTATTCCTCGTCCTGAAACGGAAGAAGTTGTTCTGGCGGCGCTCAATTTGGTAGGTGACGTTTTCCCGCCTGATCAGCCACTAAAAGCAGTTGACGTTGGCACAGGAAGCGGAGCCATTGCGATTACGCTGGCTCTTGAAAAAAAATCACTATCTGTCACAGCGACTGATATCTCACAAGAAGCGCTTGCGGTAGCAAAACGCAATCAACAAGCGCTCGGTGCAGACGTTCATTTTTTACATGGAGATTTGCTTGAACCGGTTATAGCTCAAGGCATTAAAGTAGATGTATTTATTTCCAATCCACCTTATATTGCGGCGGAAGAAATGGACAGTCTGTCTGAGGTTGTGACGAAGCATGAGCCGGTGAATGCGCTGACGGACGGACGCGATGGCTTGTGGTTTTATCAGCGTCTCGTTCATGATCTTCCCAGCGTGCTGAGTGATCAAGCAGTTGTTGTCTTTGAAATTGGACATACGCAAGGCCAAGATGTCACAGCGCTACTTGAGCAGGCATTTCCTAAAGCGGATGTCTGCATCGTCAAAGATATTAACGGAAAAGATCGAGCTGTTTGCGCACACATTCAAAACGGAAAGTCCGGCTGAAGAAAGCCGGACTATTTTATTATGTAAAGATGAAACTTATGGTAAAAGAGAAACGTATATATAGAAGAATGAACATTCTGATCATGATTTTTTACATAAATTTGTTTTGAAGGAGCGAATGGTGTGAACAAAAGGTATGCGATGGTGTTGGTCATCGTCAGTGTACTATTGATTGTGAGTGCTTGTGGTAAACCGAGCTTTAAAAAAGAGGCAGCAGCATTTGGAGAAAGCTATAAAAAAGCACAATACACAGTGAATCGAACGGATGACCTATCTGACATGAAAGAGAAGCTGAAGGTTTATTTAACCGAACATGAATATCAAGAATATACACAAGACAGCATGTTCCCGAGCATATTAGAAGCGGCGAAGGATCAAGATTGTCAAATTAAGCTGAAAAAAATTATGTTTTCGCCTTCAGATGAAAGCGATGACAGAATTGAATTTAACTATGAAATGGTGATCCAATTTATCGATCAAAAAGGAAAAGTCAAAAAAGAAATCGAGAAAAAAGGAGCCATGACTGTCATCAAAACAGAATCTGGTTTAAAAATCAGCCGAGATTGGGATGGGAGACTATACCCTTCTGACTACCAATCCTCACTCAAAAGTCGTTCTTAATGAGAACGGCTTTTTTGTTTTGACTCATAATCTATTAAAAAATTCATATTGACTGTTTATGAAATGAGTTTCCTGGACACAATGTTTGTAGCGAAGAGAAAAAGTGGGGGGAACACACAATGTTGAAAAGTAAAACGATGATTTATCTTTATATGTTTCTATTATTATGCGGTGCTTTTGCAAACCTTGGCAGAGAGGAGACGGCGGCTGCTTCTGCAAATCAGCCTGTTGTTATACCAGATGAAGCGATTCGATTACGCATTTTAGCAAATAGTGATCGTTCAGCTGATCAGGATGTGAAAAGAAGTATTCGTGACGAGGTCAATGCGAATATGACGGAGTGGGTCAAAGACCTCACATCCATTGAAGAAGCAAGACGTGTCATTCGATCAAAGCTGCCAGAAATCAATCGTATCGCCAAAGCGAAATTGAAGGAACAGCATATTGATCAATCTGTATCGGTCAGTTTCCAAAAAGCTTCATTTCCAACAAAACTCTATGGAAATTTCGTCTACCCTGCTGGGAAATATGAAGCCATTTTAATTACGCTTGGAGAAGGAGACGGTGCCAACTGGTGGTGTGTGTTATTTCCACCGCTCTGCTTTATCGATTTTTCAAACGGAGAAGCCATCGCCTCACCAGAAGGGGATGATGATAAACAAGTGACAGCGCAGCAAACGAAAGAGTCTGTTAATGAAGTGGTGAAAGAAGAGGAAGAAGAGACAGGTGAAGTGAAGTTCTTTCTGTTCGAATGGGTCTCTAGTCTTTTCTCTTAAAAAAGGTATAAATCGGTTTTTGCCTCATAGAGTTGAAGTAAGAGATCAAAAAGAGGTGAAAGCATGTATTATCAATTAAGAATAGCTACAGAAGAAGATGTCCCGGCGATCAATGCTTTTCTTGAAAAGGGACAAGCAAAAGGCGGAGTAACGCTTGCAGAGCGAACGGCATTTGTAGTGATGGAAGATGCGGATGGTCAGCTGGCAGGCTGCTTAGGTCTTGAACAGCTCAATGAACAAGAGGGATTGCTGCGGTCTCTTGTCATATCAGATAAGCTCGGTCAGGGACACATTGTCTCTTTGTTCCAAAGTGTTCAAACGCTCGGTGAAAAAATGGGTGTGGATACTTTTTATGTTGTCGCAAACCATTCCTCTTCCCATGATTTTTTGGCATTAATGGGCTTTACGCCTTTAAAGGAAATTCCAGAAAGCATATGGAGCTCTGCACATGCGAAAGAGACATTGGGGAAAGAACAGGCTGTGGTCCTGCAAAAAAAAGGCAGTTAATCACAAAATGATGGACTTATACACATACTTATCCACTATAAAACAAGCGTTATCCACAAATTGTGGACAACGCTTGTTTTATTGATCATCATCTTTTATACTTTCAAAAGGATAATTGAGATATATCAACAGTTTTATCTTTTTTAAAAGGAGTTTGTATGATGTTAAATACAAAAAGGTGGTCTGTGGATTTAGAAAAGGATTTATCCACATACTATCCACAAATTAAACAGGCGGCCGATCTGCTGAAGCAAAATGAAGTGGTTGCTTTCCCGACAGAGACCGTTTACGGACTCGGGGCAAATGCGAAAGAGACAGAAGCCGTGATGAAAATTTATGAAGCGAAAGGGCGTCCGAGTGATAATCCGTTGATTGTTCACATTGCGGAGGTTCAGCAGCTTCACGAATTTGCACAAATAGAAAGCGAAAAAGCGAAGGCGCTGATGGATGCCTTTTGGCCGGGCGCCTTAACCATTGTTCTTCCGTGTAAACCGGGCACTTTATCAAAGCAGGTTACAGCAGGTTTATCCACAGTAGGTGTGAGAATGCCTGACCATCCCATTGCGCTTGAGCTGATCCGAGCAGCGGGTCTGCCAATTGCTGCACCAAGTGCCAATTGTTCGGGAAAGCCTTCACCAACTCAAGCTGACCATGTAGCCAGTGATCTCGAAGGAAGAATCGCTGGGATTGTGGATGGCGGTTCAACAGGTATTGGCGTTGAGTCAACGGTTGTATCCTGTATCGGTGAGACCCCAGTGATTTTAAGACCAGGCGGAATTACAAAAGAAGCATTAGAAGAGGTCGTGGGGACGGTGAGTGTGGACCCAGGGCTGACAAAAAAGGACGAAGCGCCTGTATCGCCGGGAATGAAATACACACATTATGCACCTGAAGCCAAGATGTATATCTTTCATGGAAGTGATGAAGACATGCAGTGTCACATTCAGAAATACAGAGCTGAAGGTTTAAAAGTCGGAGTGCTGACAACAGAAGAAAAGAAATCGCTGTTTGCGGCAGATGTTGTGTACAGCTGTGGATGGAGAGAAAAACCTGAAACGGTTGCTGCAAACCTTTATCGTGTACTGAGACAATTTGATGAAACAGATGTAGACTTGATCATTTCAGAAGCCTTTTCAGAGCAGGGAGTCGGTTCTGCCATTATGAACCGTCTGCAAAAAGCCGCAGGAGGGCGTACACTCCCTTCGTTCCAATAGTTCTAACCTTTCTTGGACAAACATAGGTTAAAGAAGAATGTGTGTCCAAGGGGGATTTACATGAACGAACTAGCTGGCGAATTGCTGACACTCAGCATCATGGCTTTTGCACTTGGGATGGATGCTTTTTCGGTTGGACTTGGTATGGGAATGATTCAGCTGAGGTTCCGCCAGATCATTTATATTGGACTTGTTATTGGGATATTTCATATGTTTATGCCGCTTTTTGGCATGCTGACAGGTCAGCTCTTATCTGGATGGCTTGGTCTTCTTGCCACCTATATTGGCGGGGCGCTGCTTTTGGTGCTGGGACTGCAAATGATTGTTGCTTCTATCCGCAAAGAGGATAAGCCCTTTATCGCACCAGTTGGGGCTGGTCTCGTTCTTTTTGCGACAAGTGTAAGCCTAGACAGCTTCTCCGTTGGTTTAAGCCTCGGAATTTACGGTTCCCAGGTGTGGATGACTATATTATTGTTTGGTTTTTTTAGTATGCTCCTCACATGGCTCGGATTATTACTCGGTAAACAGGTTCGGTCATGGGTTGGTTCATATAGCGGTGCGCTTGGCGGAATCATTTTACTAGCCTTTGGTATCAAATTATTATTTCCGCTCTAGCCAGTCTCCTTACATAACATGTAGAATGAAATGCTATATAATAGAAGAAAAGGAGGGCGAAAGATGAAAATCTTATTTGTTTGTACGGGAAATACATGCAGAAGTCCAATGGCTCAAGCCCTTTTTGCTTCCATTGCAGATGAAAAAGGTTTAGAGGTCACTGTAAAATCAGCGGGCATTTTTGCCTCCGATGAAGGGAAGGCTTCTCCTCAAGCGATCGAAGCATTATTTGAGAAAAGCATTCCACTGAATCACTCATCATCAAAATTGACAGAGGATCTTCTGCGCGAAGCTCATTACGTCTTCACGATGACGATGCAGCATAAACAGTTGATTGCAGAGCAATATGCGCATGCAAAAGGCAAGGTCTTCACTTTAAAGGAATTTGCGACAGGAACAGAAGGCGATGTATCCGATCCGTTTGGAGGAAGTCTTTCTGTTTATCAGGAAACTCGAGATGAACTAGAAGCCTTACTGTATCAGCTCGCTGAGAAGCTGAAAAAAGATCATCATAATAGATAACCTGTAAAACCGTTGCCTCAACGGTTTTTCTGCTATTGTTTGCAAATCACTAGGTAGAGGTTAAAATATAACTGTGAATAAAGAATGAATGTAAGACATAACAGATCAACTCACCCTTAGGAGGAATTGCCCGATGAAAGTAGCCATTGCATCCGATCACGGCGGAACGAATATTCGTGAAGAAATCAAACAACTGATGGATGAATTGAAGATTGAATACATTGATATGGGTTGTGAATGCGGATCAGGTTCTGTAGACTACCCAGATTATGCTTTCCCTGTAGCCAATATGGTGGCAAACGGAGAAGTCGACCGCGGCATTTTAATTTGTGGGACAGGCATCGGCATGAGCATCTCAGCAAATAAAGTAAAAGGAATTCGCTGTGCATTGGCTCATGATACATTTAGTGCGAAAGCAACGAGAGAACATAATGATACGAACGTTCTTGCAATGGGAGAGCGAGTGATTGGACCAGGATTAGCACGTGAGATTGCGCACATTTGGCTGACGACAGAGTTTACAGCAGGACGCCATGCTGTGCGGATTGGCAAAATTGCTGATTACGAAGAAAAGCACCTATAAGGAGCGCTTAACATGAACATTGGTCAAGATTGGCTTGAAATGTTAAAAGAGTTTCATCAAACAGTTGAATTGCGTGCCGGGCAAATCTTAGTCATTGGCTGCAGTACGTCAGAAGTGGCTGGTGAGCATATTGGTACTGCAGGAAGTGAGCAAATTGCTGCCTCTATCTATCAAGAATTGGATCAGTTAAGACGAGAGACCGGGATTGAACTCGCCTTTCAATGCTGTGAACATCTAAATCGTGCCCTTGTTGTTGAAGAAGAAGTGGCTTTCCGTTTTAACCTGGAGATCGTAGCTGCAGTACCTGTCCGTAAAGCGGGTGGTTCGATGGCGGCTCATGCATATCAGCAAATGGAACATCCTGTATTAGTCGAATGCATTGAGGCACATGCTGGAATTGATATCGGCGATACGTTAATTGGGATGCACTTAAAGAGAGTCGCTGTACCTGTCCGCCTCAGTCGTCATCGATTAGGACATGCACATGTGACTTTTGCGAAAACGCGTCCGAAGCTGATTGGCGGAGAACGAGCCGTTTATACAAGATCATAGCTTCGATATATTTCTAATATAATGTTGAATGATGAAGACGCTTTACCACTTGAATATTCGGGTTTTCATAAAAAAGAAGTCGATTTTCCAAAAAAAACTTTTACATTTTACTCAAAAACCGTGTACAATGAGATGGTGAAAACATCGAATGGAAATAGATTGGAGAGGATTTCGCTGATGAAACATTTACCTGAGCAAGACGCACAAGTATTCAAAGCAATTCAACTAGAGCGGAAACGCCAGCAGGACAAAATCGAATTAATTGCATCAGAAAACTTCGTAAGCGAAGCAGTCATGGAAGCACAGGGCTCTGTATTAACAAACAAATACGCTGAGGGCTATCCTGGTAAACGCTACTATGGCGGCTGTGAACATGTAGACGTTGTGGAAGATATCGCACGTGACCGCGCAAAAGAAATTTTTGGCGCTGAGTATGTGAACGTACAGCCTCACTCAGGTGCTCAAGCGAACATGGCCGTATACTTTACAATTCTTGAGCATGGCGATACAGTACTTGGCATGAACTTATCACATGGCGGGCATTTAACACATGGAAGCCCTGTAAACTTTAGTGGTGTACAGTACAACTTTGTAGAATATGGTGTAGATAAAGAAACTCAGCATATCGACTATCAAGATGTACTTGAAAAAGCACGTGAACATAAGCCGAAACTCATCGTTGCGGGTGCAAGTGCATACCCACGCCAAATTGATTTCAAAAAGTTCCGTGAGATTGCTGATGAAGTCGGTGCTTACTTTATGGTCGACATGGCTCACATTGCTGGTCTTGTTGCAGCAGGTCTTCATCCAAATCCAGTTCCTTACGCAGATTTTGTGACAACAACAACTCACAAAACATTACGCGGACCTCGCGGCGGAATGATCCTATGCCGTGAAGAGTTTGGTAAAAAGATCGACAAATCGATCTTCCCTGGTATTCAAGGTGGCCCACTGATGCATGTCATCTCTGCAAAAGCTGTTTCTTTCGGTGAAGTATTGAACGGAGATTTCAAAACATATGCACAAAACGTCATTAATAATGCAAAACAACTAGCTGAAACACTTTTATCTGAAGATATTCAGCTTGTATCTGGCGGAACAGATAACCATCTTGTTCTCATCGACTTGCGTTCTCTTGGCATCACAGGAAAAATTGCAGAAAACGTTCTTGATGAAATCGGTATTACAGTGAACAAAAATGCAATTCCTTATGATCCAGAGAAACCATTTGTCACAAGTGGTGTACGTGTAGGTACAGCAGCAGTAACAAGCCGCGGTTTTGATCAAGAAGCGATGAAAGAAGTCGGTTCCATTATTGCACTTGCGCTAAAACATCATGAAGATGAAGCGAAATTAGAAGAGGCGAAAAAGCGTGTATCTGATCTTACGGCCCGTTTCCCTCTATATAACGAATTAGATTATTAAAAAACAGACCCATTTGCCTATTTTTGGCATGTGGGTTTTTTTTGTAGGATTTGCGAATCATATTGAAAGATGATGTCTTTTTATGTAGAATTGTAGGAAGTGTGCAAAGTTCACCGGAAGATGACAGAAAAGGAGTTGTAGCAAGCAATGGCAAAGGTTTATGTATTTGATCACCCGCTTATTCAGCACAAACTTACATATATTCGTGACGTTCATACAGGAACTAAAGAATTTAGAGAGCTAGTGGATGAAGTCGCAACATTAATGGCATTTGAAATCACAAGAGACTTACCGCTTGAAGAGGTAGATGTAGAAACACCTGTACAAGTAGCGAAATCAAACGTGATCTCAGGGAAGAAACTCGGGGTTGTGCCAATTTTAAGAGCAGGTCTTGGAATGGTAGACGGGATTTTGAAACTCATTCCAGCTGCTAAAGTGGGACATGTCGGTTTATACCGCGATCCGAAAACATTAAAGCCTGTTGAATATTATGTGAAGCTTCCATCAGATGTGGAAGAACGTGAATTTATCGTAGTAGACCCAATGCTTGCAACTGGCGGTTCAGCAGTCGAAGCGTTAAACAGCTTGAAAAAACGCGGTGCGAAAAACATTCGCTTTATGTGTCTGATTGCTGCCCCTGAAGGTGTAGAAGAAATGCAAAAGCATCATCCAGATGTTGATATCTACATTGCAGCATTAGATGAGAAACTAAACGAAAAAGGTTACATCATCCCAGGTCTTGGGGATGCTGGTGACCGTATGTACGGAACGAAATAAGAAAGTCTTAATAAAAGCCCACATGCAAACGTGCATGTGGGCTTTTTGAAATATATGACAAAGGATTGATACCGTTCTTAGAAAAATCAATGTATACTGAACATTGGCTGTTTTTTTCAATGAATGTCACATCTCTCCTAAAGTTTGATGAAATTGTGAACATTTTGTGTGCTCTATCACTATAGAAAAGTTTTTTAACTTTCAACCGATTGACACATCATAGACGCTATTGTATGCTAAACGAGGGTATTATGGTAAGGTTTTCATAGCCTATAGCACTCTACTAATCCTCATTGTGAACCCTTTAATAATCAGGGTTTGTATCAACGAATGAAGCAGCATCCCATAGATCTAAAGATTTCAAGTCTGATTGTGCAATTAGACCGATGGGTGATTGATTTTTTTCGAATAGGACGGCTTATCATCAGCGTCTTCTACGCAGTTTTCATCACCATTTATCACCTTTTTTACAATACTTTTCATCGGGAGTCAGATGAATGAACGATCCAAACGCGATTTTCCGCAGACAGAGTAAATACATGTTCTATCTATTGGCAATTTTTGTGTTTGGCTATGCCATGCCTGGTTTTAAACCATTGTTTCTTGGTTTCATTATCGGCACAATTTTTGCTTTCTTTAATTTATTCCTACTTATACGGAGAATGCACGCTTTTGATCGAGCGGTTAAAAAAGGAAAATCCATTCGTTCAATGGGAAGTACAGCCAGGTGGGCCAACGCGATTCTCGCAGTAGCGATTGCTTGGCGTTACCCTAATGAAGTTCATCTGGCAGGTGTTGTTATAGGATTAATGACAATATATCCTGTCATTATGATAGATTCCTTCATTCAACTTAAACGTTCTACTATGGAAGAGAGGTGAATACTCTTTGGGTCACAGTTCAAAAACTACAGAATTTTTAGGGTTAACGTTCAACTTATCCAATGTTCTCATGATTACGATTGCTAGTATCATCGTTCTTCTCATAGCGGTGCTGACTACTCGTGTTCTGTCTATTCGTCCGACTAAGGCGCAGAACTTCATGGAATGGATCGTTGATTTTGTTCGAAATATCATAGGTAGTTCGATGGACATGAAAACAGGAGCCCCATTTCTAGCGCTTGGCGTTACATTACTCATGTACATATTTGTTTCAAACATGCTTGGACTGCCGTTCTCGATTACGGTCGATCACAACTTGTGGTGGAAATCACCAACTGCTGATCCTGCAATCACAATGACACTAGCAATTATGGTCATGGGACTTACACACTTCTACGGTGTCAAGGCAAAAGGAGTCAAGGAATATACGAAAGACTTCTTCAAGCCAATCCCATATTTAGTGCCGCTGAAAATCATTGAAGAATTTGCAAACACGCTAACACTTGGTTTGCGTCTTTACGGAAATATTTTCGCTGGAGAGATTCTTCTTGGGTTACTTGCAGGACTTGCGACCAATTTCTACACGCAAAATATTGCGCTTGGTATCGTTGGTACATTAGGTGCCATCGTGCCGATGATTGTATGGCAGGCATTCAGTTTGTTTGTCGGAACAATCCAGGCATTTATCTTCACCATGCTGACAATGGTGTACATTTCCCATAAAGTCAGCGACGAACACTAAAAAATTGAGAGTCCAAAAAGGACGTTATTTTAAAGGAGGAGCTTTTTAATGAATTTAATAGCAGCAGCAATTGCAATCGGTTTAGGAGCACTAGGAGCAGGTATTGGTAACGGTCTAATCGTATCTAAAACAGTTGAAGGAATCGCTCGTCAGCCAGAAGCTGGTAGAGAACTAAGAACACTTATGTTCATCGGGGTCGCTTTAGTTGAGGCACTTCCAATTATCGCTGTCGTTATCGCATTCTTGGCATTCTTTGGTTAATATGTGAGAAGCGTTCTAATATGAATTTTAATGGCGAAGATCAGATTAGTTCGAAACTTCGCCATTCCTTTATGTTTTGTTTCTTAACATATTATTTAAAGAAGGGAGTTGCCGTACTAAATGTCTCAGTTACCAGTGGTTTTAGGAGCAGGGGGCTTAAGTTTCAACGCCGGTGATATGTTATTCCAGCTTATCGCTATGCTCATTTTGCTTGCACTTTTAAAGAAATTTGCGCTTAAACCTTTATTAGGTATTATGAAGCAGCGTGAAGATTATATAGGAAATGAAATTTCAAGTGCTGAACAAAAGCACGTTCAAGCTGAAAAGCTTCTTGAAGAACAACGTGTCTTATTGAAAGAAGCACGCGAAGAATCACATACACTCATCGAAAATGCGAAAAAGATTGGTGAGAAACAAAAAGAAGAGATCATTCAAGCAGCACGTCAAGAATCAGAGCGCTTGAAAGAGTCTGCTAGAACTGAAATCGTGAAAGAAAAAGAACAAGCTGTGGCTGCACTGCGTGAGCAGGTTGCATCACTATCTGTGTTGATTGCATCTAAAGTGATTGAAAAAGAACTTGATGAGCAGGCACAAGAGAAATTGATTCAAGAGTACCTTAAAGAGGCAGGCGAAAGCCGATGAGCGTAACTATTGTCTCTAAGCGTTACGCTTCTGCTCTTTTTGACATCGTTCTTGCTTCTTCGGCAGTAGACGAAACTGAAAAAGAGCTGAATGAGATCAAAAAAGTTCTAAAGGCTGATCAAGAACTCAATGACTTCCTTGTTCATCCAAAGATTACGGCAGACAAAAAGAAACAGTTGATTGCTGAAGCTTTCAAAGGTGTTTCTACTTATGTATTGCACACAATGTATTTACTGATTGACCGCGGACGCACGAATATTTTCTCTGAAATGACGTCTGAGTTTGTGAAACTTGCAAACCGTACGAAACAAATAGACGATGCGATCGTGTATTCAGTGAAACCGCTGAGCGGTGCTGAAATTCAATCTTTATCTGAAGTATTTGCCAAAAAAGCCGGAGTCACATCACTGCGTGTTGAAAATGTGATTGACAAGGATCTAATAGGCGGAGTGAAAATCCGTATCGGAAACCGCATTTATGACGGCAGTGTGAGTGGAAAGCTTTCCCGCATTGAACGTCAGCTTGCAGGCGAAAATCGTTAGAAGGGGTGAAACCTTAGTGAGTATCAAAGCTGAAGAGATTAGCGCGCTGATAAAGCAGCAAATCCAAAACTATCAATCAGAAATTGAAGTAAAAGATGTCGGTACAGTCATTCAAGTAGGGGACGGTATCGCGCGTGTACATGGCCTTGACAACATTATGGCAGGAGAGCTGGTTGAGTTCTCTAACGGTGTAATGGGTATGGCTCAAAACCTTGAGGAGTCTAACGTAGGTATCGTTATTTTAGGACCTTACAAAGATATCCGTGAAGGTGATGACGTAAAACGTACAGGTCGTATCATGGAGGTTCCAGTAGGTGAAGAATTAATCGGACGTATTGTGAACCCGCTTGGTCAGCCTGTTGATGGACTAGGTCCAATTTTAACAAGCAAAACACGTCCAATCGAAAGTGAAGCACCTGGTGTTATGGATCGTAAATCTGTACATGAGCCGCTTCAAACAGGAATTAAAGCCATTGATGCTTTGATTCCAATCGGCCGCGGACAGCGTGAATTGATCATTGGTGACCGTCAAACAGGTAAAACATCTGTTGCAATCGATACGATTCTAAACCAAAAAGATCAAGACATGATCTGTATTTATGTAGCTATCGGACAAAAAGAATCTACGGTTCGTGGTGTTGTTGAAACACTTCGTAAGCATGGTGCGCTTGACTACACAATCGTTGTCACAGCTTCTGCATCACAGCCAGCTCCACTTCTTTACCTTGCTCCTTATGCAGGTGTAACGATGGGTGAGGAATTCATGTATAACGGCAAGCACGTACTTGTTGTCTATGATGACCTTTCTAAACAAGCGGCAGCTTACCGTGAGCTTTCATTATTGCTTCGTCGTCCTCCAGGTCGTGAGGCATTCCCTGGTGATGTTTTCTATCTTCACTCTCGTTTATTAGAACGTGCAGCGAAGCTTAGTGACGAAAAGGGTGGCGGTTCTATCACAGCATTGCCTTTCGTAGAAACGCAAGCTGGCGATATCTCTGCATATATCCCTACAAACGTTATTTCCATCACAGATGGACAGATTTTCTTACAATCTGACCTCTTCTTCTCAGGCGTACGTCCAGCGGTAAACGCAGGATTGTCTGTATCCCGTGTAGGTGGTTCTGCACAAATCAAAGCGATGAAAAAGGTAGCAGGTACACTTCGTCTGGATCTTGCTTCTTATCGTGAGCTTGAAGCATTCGCTCAGTTTGGATCTGATCTAGACCAAGCCACTCAAGCGAAATTAAACCGTGGTGCAAGAACAGTTGAAGTCTTAAAACAAGACTTGAACAAACCGCTTAAAGTTGAAAAACAAGTAGCGATTCTTTACGCACTAACAAGAGGATACTTAGACGATGTAGCCATTGCTGATGTTAAACGTTTTGAAGCTGAGTTATTCTTGTACATTGAAGAAAACCATAAAGGCTTGTTTGACACAATCTCTCAAACAGGAAATATGCCTGCTGATGAAGAGTGGAAGACAGCAATCGAAGGCTTTAAACGTACGTTTGCACCAAGCAACTAATTAGTAATCTTTCCGAGAGAAAAAGATTCTCTTTTTCTCTCTTTTCACGTAAATGAACACGGATTCCTGAAAAAAGGTGGTGAAATCTTTGGCCTCATTACGCGATATAAAGTCAAGGATCACGTCAACGAAAAAATCGAGTCAGATCACAAAAGCGATGCAAATGGTATCAGCTGCGAAACTGAATCGTGCTGAAAACAATGCGAAGTCTTTTGTTCCTTACATGGAGAAAATCCAGGAAGTGGTTGCTGCAATCGCAACTGGAACAAGTGCTAAGCACCCAATGCTTCTTTCAAGACCTGTCAAAAAAACAGGGTATCTCGTTATTACATCTGATCGAGGGCTTGCAGGACCTTTTAACAGCTCGATTTTGCGTGCCGCTTACCAAACCATTCAATCTCGTCATCAATCCGCTGATGAATATGCGGTGATTGTCATTGGTAAAATCGGACGCGACTTCTTCAAAAAGCGTGGTATTCCAGTTATTTCTGAAGTAACAGGGCTTGGAGACGAAGTAGCGTTTGCTGATATTAAAGAATTAGCAAGCAGTACAGTTCAAATGTTCTCTGATGAAGCGTTTGATGAACTTTACATGTTCTACAACCACTTTGTCAGTGCGATTTCACAAGAAGTAACAGAGAAGAAATTATTGCCGCTAACGGACCTTTCGGCCGCAGCGACACCAAATAAACGTTCCGCATCTTATGAGTTTGAGCCTTCTGAAGAAGAAATTCTTGAAGTTCTCCTTCCTCAATATGCAGAGAGTTTGATTTTCGGTGCGCTTCTTGACAGCAAAGCAAGTGAACATGCTGCAAGAATGACAGCAATGAAGAGTGCAACAGACAACGCAAAAGAATTGATCGACAGCCTGACACTCTCTTACAACCGTGCTCGTCAAGCAGCGATTACACAAGAGATTACAGAAATTGTCGGCGGAGCAGCTGCCTTAGAATAGAAATAATTGTCAGGAGGGAATGCAATGAAAACAGGACGCATCAGTCAGATCATGGGACCAGTCGTAGACGTTCGTTTTGAAGACGGTCACTTGCCTGAGATTTATAATGCGATCAAAGTTTCGCATAAAGCGGAAAGCGAAAGTGAAGTTGATATCGACTTAACTTTAGAAGTAGCACTACATTTAGGTGACGATACAGTGAGAACCATTGCAATGGCATCAACAGACGGTGTGAAGCGCGGTATGGAAGCTGTAGACCTTGGAAAACCAATTTCAGTACCAGTTGGTAACGTAACACTTGGACGTGTATTCAACGTACTGGGAGATAACATTGACTTAGATGAGCCACTTGGTGTGGAAGCTCAAAGAGATCCAATCCACAGACAAGCGCCTTCTTTTGATCAACTTTCTACAGAAGTTGAAATTCTTGAAACAGGTATCAAAGTTGTTGACCTGCTTGCTCCTTACATCAAAGGTGGAAAGATCGGTCTATTCGGTGGAGCTGGTGTAGGTAAAACCGTTCTGATTCAAGAATTGATCAACAACATCGCACAAGAACACGGCGGTATTTCTGTATTCGCTGGTGTTGGAGAGCGTACACGTGAAGGAAACGACCTTTACTACGAAATGAAAGATTCTGGCGTTATCGAAAAAACAGCCATGGTCTTCGGTCAAATGAACGAGCCACCGGGTGCACGTATGCGTGTTGCCCTAACTGGTTTGACAATGGCAGAGCATTTCCGTGATGAACAAGGTCAAGACGTATTGTTCTTCATCGATAATATCTATCGCTTTACACAAGCAGGTTCTGAAGTATCAGCCCTTCTTGGACGTATGCCTTCAGCGGTAGGTTATCAGCCGACACTTGCAACAGAAATGGGTCAGCTGCAAGAGCGTATCACGTCTACAAACGTAGGATCGGTTACATCGATTCAAGCGATCTATGTACCTGCGGATGACTATACAGATCCAGCTCCTGCAACGACGTTCGCTCACCTTGATGCAACGACAAACCTTGAGCGTAAGCTGACTGAAATGGGTATTTACCCAGCAGTTGATCCTCTTGCTTCAACATCTCGTGCACTTGCACCTGAGATTGTTGGTGAAGAGCATTATGCGATTGCGCGTGAAGTGCAGCAAACATTGCAGCGTTATAAAGAGCTTCAAGATATTATTGCCATTTTAGGTATGGATGAATTATCTGAGGACGATAAGCTTGTGGTACACAGAGCGCGTCGTATTCAATTCTTCCTATCTCAAAACTTCCACGTAGCAGAGCAGTTCACTGGCCAAAAGGGTTCTTATGTGCCATTGAAAGAAACTGTTAAAGGCTTCAAGGAAATCTTGTCTGGTAAATACGATCACCTTCCAGAAGATGCATTCCGCCTAGTTGGACGCATTGAAGAAGTGATTGAAAAAGCCAAAGAGATGGGTGTAGAGGCCTAATCTGGTCCTTAGGAGGGTAAAAGCATGAAGACCGTTCAAGTCAATATCGTTACTCCCGACGGCCCAGTGTATCAAGCGGATGTGGAAATGGTCAGTGTAAGAGCAGAAAGCGGTGAGCTTGGTATTTTAGCTGGCCACGTTCCAATGGTTGCTCCGCTAAAAATCGGTGCAGTTCGCTTAAAACATAGTGGATCAACTGAATTGGTTGCAGTAAGTGGCGGATTTGTTGAAGTCCGCCCTGAACAAGTAACGATTCTTGCTCAGGCCGCTGAAACATCAGATAAAGTTGATGTCGATCGTGCTAAATCAGCGAAACAGCGTGCTGAAGAGCATTTGAACCACCCGAATGAAAGTGATGTACGCCGGGCGGAACTCGCATTAAAACGGGCGTTAAACCGTTTAAATGTAGCAGGGAAATAAAACAGAAAATCCTTCTTATCACTGTGATAAGAAGGATTTTTTTTAGGATGACATGAGAGATTGGTACATCGACACATAAGGATGAGATGCTTGCTTTTCTAGATATAAGTGCTCGCAAAATTGCGTACTACAATGCCATGTTTTATTATTTCTGCGTAAGCCAAGCGTATATTTATGCGGAGAATCCATATAAGGCCGCACCACCCAGTCAGCATCTGAATGATGACGGATGACAACCTCTCCTATATACACACTCATCATCGCTTCTAATGCATCTATTGGCATTTTCCACTCAGCGAACAGCTGCTTGGTCAATGCATCAAAGTATAGTGATTCTAACTGATACAAGCTTTCCTCAGAGTAATTCAAAGAAATGTTATGAAAATGACACAATTGTGCTAATTCTTCTAGCTGTGTCTGTCTATAATCAAAGTAGAAAGCAATGGCCTCCCATTCATGATCAAATGAGGGAACCAATTCTCCGTACAAATCAACAAAGTCAGGAAAAGAATCTTTCAATGTGTTCAGCTCCTTCCACACGCAGTATATCATCTCCTTGGCATCAGGATAAGAGGGGATTTACACTAAATGTAGCTCTTTTTTCCAAATGATTCATCTTTCCGATTTTCGAGGATATAATGAAAGGGAGTTTTCCTTTACAGAAATAAATAAAAGGAGGATTCAACTGTATGGAAGACGTAGGACAACAAGCAATCGTGGGCATTGTGATCCACCTATTTTTTATCGCGGTTACATGGTGGGCACTGCTTGCTGTAAATATTGATCCACTCATTAAGAAAGGGAAAATCGTTCAAGCAAGGCTGCTGATGATGCTCATTACCATTGCTATCGCATCTGCGGTCAGCAATTTCTTTCTTGATTACTTAAATTTCTCGAGACAAATTCCTTATATGTTCTAACATAAAAGGTTTGGTCACGGCCTTCTGCGGGAACGTAAAAGGAAGGGTCAAAAGGCTTGCCTTTTGTTGACTTTTCCACGTATGCATTGCCCTCCTTGCGGCAACACTTGTAGCAAGGGGGAATGACAAGTGAGAAAGTATTTGAAAGGTTGGCCATTATTTGCGTTTATTCTTTTTTTTGTTCTGATGATTCAAGGTGTTCGTGCGGAAGAATCTTCCCCGCTCGCTCAAATAGCAGAAGGTCTAAAAAACCAGCAAATCGAAGTCGATGGGTGGACCCTTCATGCCAAAACAAATGTAGATATTTCATCCGAACAATTTTCAAAAAAAGTGAAACGTTTGAAAGACGAACTACGACAGTATGAGTGGACCGAAAAAAAAGAACAACATGTCACCAAAGTCACAGGAATTTACAAAGATGAAAAAAATGATACAGAATCGAAAATTTTACTCGTGAAGACCGACACAAAATCAAATCAAAAGTCGTATTTATTATATGAGCAAAAAGGTGCTCGCCCACTGAATACCTGGGAGCATACATATGATCAGTTCGTACGTCATGCAAAAAGCATATTACAAGAGAAAATTGTAATTTTTACTTGTCTCGATGGTCATGTAAATGGTATGATGGATGTTGTTTTGCAAAAAAAAGCTGAAATGTTAGCAAATGAGTTTCAAGCAAAACCAGTTGAGTATCTCGTTGAGTCTAATTTTGTGTCGCTTTCCGCTTACACAGATAAGTGGGAACAGTTCATTATGACTTCAAATGATAAAATGAATGTTCAAATTGCCATCAGAAGTTCGGAAATGAACGAAAATCATACGATTACGGTTGGCACACCAATCGTAACGACTGAATATTAATATAGAGAATTTGGGACGCGGAGGGGAAGACCTTGGAAAAAATCATCGTCCGCGGCGGTCAAAAGTTAAACGGCACAGTTAAAGTAGAAGGCGCAAAAAATGCCGTTTTACCAGTTATCGCTGCATCTTTGTTAGCAAGTACAGAAAAAAGCGTAATTTGTGATGTACCTACGCTCTCCGATGTATATACAATCAATGAAGTGTTACGTCATTTAGGAGCAGAAGTACATTTTGAAAATAACGAAGTATCAGTTGATGCATCTCATGCACTAGAAACTGAGGCTCCGTTTGAGTATGTCCGTAAAATGCGAGCATCCGTGCTTGTCATGGGACCACTTTTAGCAAGAACAGGTCATGCAAGAGTTGCATTACCTGGAGGGTGTGCGATTGGTTCAAGACCAATTGATCAGCATTTAAAAGGCTTTGAAGCAATGGGAGCTAAAATTCAAGTAGGTAATGGTTTCATCGAGGCTGAAGTAAAAGGCCGTTTAAAAGGTGCAAAAATCTATTTGGATTTCCCAAGTGTAGGGGCAACTGAAAACATCATCATGGCAGCAGCATTAGCTGAAGGAACGACGATTTTAGAAAACGTAGCAAAAGAACCTGAAATTGTTGATTTAGCAAACTACATCAATGCCATGGGCGGTAAGGTTCGCGGTGCTGGTACTGGTACAATCAAAATCGAAGGTGTGGAAACACTTCACGGTGCAAAACACAACATCATCCCTGACAGAATTGAAGCAGGTACTTTCATGGTGGCAGCAGCCATTACAGAAGGAAATGTTCTTGTAAAAGGCGCAGTGCCAGAGCACATGACATCACTTGTTGCAAAAATGGAAGAAATGGGTATTCAGATCATTGAAGAAGAAGAAGGTTTAAGAGTCATTGGACCATCTGAGCTCAAGCCAATCGATCTAAAAACAATGCCGCATCCTGGGTTCCCAACGGATATGCAATCTCAGATGATGGCGCTATTGCTTCGTGCGAACGGAACAAGCATGATCACAGAAACGGTGTTTGAAAACCGCTTTATGCATGCTGAAGAATTCCGCCGCATGAATGGCGATATTAAAATTGAGGGTCGCTCTGTCATTATCAATGGGCCGGTTCAACTTCAAGGTGCTGAAGTGGCAGCGACTGATTTAAGAGCAGGAGCAGCACTTGTACTTGCTGGATTAGTGGCAGAAGGTCATACACGTGTCACTGAGTTGAAGCATATTGACCGTGGTTATGTGAACTTCCACCAAAAGCTTGCAGCAATCGGTGCAGATATTGAAAGAGTTAACGATGAATCAGCAGATGTGACACAAGAACAAGTTGTATCAGATCTGAACGCTTAATCATGAAAGAAATCAGTGTGTCCATTGGGGCATGCTGATTTTTTTTTAGAATCATAGAATGCCTCATTTCACGAAGCTTATCATTAGTGTATCCAACCATCTTAAATTTTATTCATACAGACGAACAGTAAAATCCATTCTAAGAACAGGCCCATACCTTTCATAAAAGACTTGTCCACTAAATGAAAGAAGCTGTCATATTAGCTTGTCCCTGCCCATAGGATAAAAGAGATTCAATGACAAATGGGGGCAGCCAAATATGAAACCAATGATATGGACAATCGCAGGAATATGCATCATTATTTTAATGATTCCAACATTACTTGTGTTGCCGACGTTCCAAGGGAAACCGGCGGCAAGCCAGCACGTAGCAGCAGAACCATCAGTTAAAAAAGAAGTGAAGGGTTCAGTCAAATTGAAGCAATCACCCGTCGCTATCCCCGTCTATCGCTCAGCTCATCAGCAGGTAGAAAACATCCCCTTAGAAGAGTATGTGATCGGTGTCGTAGCATCTGAAATGCCAGCTGATTTTGAAATGGAAGCACTCAAAGCACAGGCGCTCGCAGCAAGAACGTATATCGTCAGACAAATGATCAGTGATAAGACTGTCAAATCACCTAAGGGCTCTCTTGTAGATGATACCCAAATGTTCCAAGTTTACAAAAACAAACAGGAACTCAAGAAAATTTGGGGGAAAGCGTACAATTGGAAATTAAAAAAGGTCACGGAAGCTGTCGCCAGCACACAAGGAAAAGTGCTGACTTATGACGAGAAACCAATTGATGCTTCATTCTTTTCAACAAGTAACGGAAAAACGGAAAATGCCGAAGCCTATTGGAAAAACGAAATCCCTTATTTGAAAAGTGTCTCAAGTAAATGGGACGAAAAATCGCCAAAATTTCAAAATAAGAAAACCATCTCGGTCAGTGAATTTCAGCAAAAATTAGGTGTGACACTCACTCAGCAGGCTCAGGTCGGACAGATTGTAGAACGGACACCAGGAAACCAAGTAGCGAAAGCCGTGATCAACGGTAAAACACTGTCAGGCCGAGACATTCGGGAATCACTAGGCCTTCATTCAGCGGACTTTACATGGGAACGCAAGGGCCAGCAGATTGTCATTACAACAAAAGGATATGGTCATGGTGTAGGCATGAGTCAATATGGTGCGCATTATATGGCGCAGGCAGGCAAAAAAGTAGATGCCATCGTGAAACATTATTATAAAGGAATTCAAATCGAATCAGCCGATCGTTTTCTCAACACGTATATGGCTAAAAAATAAATCAAAGGTGTCTCAGAAATGAGGCATTTTTTTGTGTGTTCAAAGAGATTTGAACAGAATGTGACAAATTGCGACTTAAGACGCACCGAAGGAAAACTTAAACATTTACGTCCCGATAAGAACCGATGGCCGATACAAAGTCCCTCGAAAGACAGAGAAAACGAGAGGATAATGGGTGTGTTAGGTGAAAATATCTAGACATCTGACAGAATTTTAGTGATTTTGATGAAAGAGAAAAAGGGACCGAGTCCTATACCATTCCAAGACAGAATAATTTACGATTAAGGTGTTTCAATTAAATACATAAGGAGGAAGGAAAATTATGTTGAAAAAAGTATTCTCACTCGTAACCTTAGCTGTATTGACATTATCTATGTCAATCTCTTCACCAGTATTTGCAGAAGCATCTACAGTCAAAAAACATAATAAAGATGTAAGAGTCACAATCTTGCTTGATGCAAGTGGAAGCATGGCAAGAAAAGTTGAGGGAGAGCGCAAATTTGATCTCGCCAAACAAGAGGTATTTAAATTTGCTCAGTCACTTCCAAAAGACGCTAAAATTCGTATGAGCTTGTTTGGTTCTGAAGGAAACAACAAAAATTCAGGTAAAGCTCAATCATGTGAAGTCATTAGAGGCGTTTACGGCGTACAGCCATATGAAAAAGACAGCTTTGAGAACTCTTTAAACGGACTTGGGCCAACTGGCTGGACACCGATTGCACGTGCACTTGAAAATGCAAAGCAAGCGGATGAGCAGCTTACTGAGGGAACAAAGCATATTGTGTACTTAATCACTGATGGTGAAGAAACTTGTGGCGGAGATCCAGTAAAAGTAGCAAAAGAATTGCATAACTCAAAAGGATCAACTGTTGTAAATGTGATCGGGTTAGACTTTAACGATGGCTATGAAGGTCAATTGAAGCAAGTAGCCAAAGCTGGTAAAGGCCATTACTACCAAGCAAGCACAGGTAAAGAAATGGGATCTATCTTTTCAGCAGAATCATTAAAACTACACGAATAACTTGCTGAACAAAAGGGAAACGATTGATTCATGCTTTCGTTTCTCTTTTTCTGTACAAAAGTAAAAAAGGGAGGTCTTTATTGATGAAAAGAAATATCGTATTAACCATTTTGGCTAGCCTTGTCCTGCTTCTTTCTTCACCAGCTCATGCTGTAACAAAACAGGAGCCGCCTGCTCATGTGGTAATATTACTCGATTTAAGCGGCAGCATGGCACAGTCAGTTGAAGGTGAAAAGAAAATTGAAATCGCCAAACGGTCTATTCAAAGCTTTGCGAGTATTTTATCAGAAGATACACAAGTTCTACTTCGTGTGTTTGGTCATGAAGGAACCAATAAAAATGCAGGGAAAGCCGTTTCTTGTTCAAGTTCTGAAGCCGTTTACGGATTTGGATCATATGAGCCATCAACATTTCAACAAGCACTGAATGTGTATAAGCCAACTGGCTGGACACCACTTGCAAAAGCATTAACGGATACGAAACAAGATTTTGAAGATCACCAAGCTGAAGGGAAAAATATTGTCTATGTTGTCAGTGATGGTGAAGAAACTTGTGGTGGAAGCCCTTCAAAAGCAGCAAAGGAATTACATGAAGACGGAATAGATACAATCGTCAATATCATTGGCTTCGATGTGAATGAAAAGGAAGCAAAAAGTCTTAAATCTGTTGCAAAAGCGGGTGGAGGACAATATCAACCGGCTGCAAATGCCGAAGAATTGAACCATATTCTTCAACAGGAAGCGAGCACTTTTGGTCGGTAGAGAGTGAATGGCAGCTGGGGAAAACAACCCCAGCTGTTTTTAAGTTGACGATTAATTCAAAGTCGTTTCTAATTCATCAATTCGTTTCTCCACATAATGCTGATCCTTTCTTGCATGGAAGGTTTCGGCTTTTTCTAATATGGCAGCCGTATTATACTCGGGAATCTGTGAGTAGCTCTCATACACACCTTTAGGAATTAAAACGTTCCCTTCCGGCCAATAAACTGCGATATTGCCGCGTCTCAACTCTCCGAATTGAGCCACTCCTTGATAGGATCCATATTGATTAAAGAGAACAACTGGATCACCTTCTTGGACGTAAAGCTCTTTTGCATCTTCTTCATTCATTAGGATAGAATGACGTTTTCCACCATTAAAGGCATCCTTTTCACTGTAGATCATGGAGTTGAATTGCTTTCCTCTTCTTGTCGTGATATTGAAATGTCCTTCGGTTTTTCGATATTGAGGCAGCTGGGCAGGAAGAAGATGTCCCTTGCCGTCTGGTGTTGGACACACGCCATCTTCACAAAGCCATGCGCCTCCCCATTGAAAAACGTCTCCCTTGTGACGTAAATGCTGGATGCCATCATAATTTCGGTTGGCGACCGCAATCTCACGACGAATGTCTTCAGCTGTTTCAAAATGTATCAGCTCGGCATCTTCTGGCCGGACTCTCTTCGCAAGATCAACATAAATGTCCCATTCCGCTCTGGCTTCCTCGATACGAGGTCCTTCAATTTCTGGACTGAAATATACCATGCGTTCCGTACTGGTTGATGTGCCGCCGCCTGGTTGTTCATACCTTGTCATAGCAGGCAGCACAATCACCGCCTCTTCAGCGTCTACCAGCGTAGAGGTATTCAAAATGATATCTTGGTGAACACGGAGTTCAAGTTCAGATAATGCTTTTTCGATCGCTTCCGGATTTGGCATCGTTTCTAAAAAGTTTCCGCCACTCGTAAACAGCATTTTGAGTTTTTGTGGATGGTCTTTTGGGAGAGCCATCTTCTCAAAGGATTGCCCAATGGTGTCACCATGCCATTTAGGAATGTCAAACCCCCATATACGTTCGATTCTTTCAATATTCTCGTCATCAAAATCACTACCCGGCAAAACGAATGGATCAGCGCCCATTTCACCAGAACCTTGGACGCCGCTATGCCCCCGAATTGGCATGACACCACAATGTTTTCTGCCGATAAATCCGCGCAGCATGGCAAGGTTGGCAACCTGTGATATATTATCAGTTGCAAAGCGGTGCTGAGTAAGGCCCATACTCCAAATAAAAACGCCTGAATTAGCATTGGCAAGCAGTGTCGCAAATTCCTTCATTCTTTCTTTTGATAAACCTGATGATGCTTCTAGGTCTTCCCACTTCAATTGTGCGACATGCTGCTTTAAATCCTGTATGCCTGTTGTATGTTTTTGAATAAATTCGTGATCAAGAGCCGAATGGGGAGCATGCTGCTCCATGTCAAACCAATGCTTGATGACGCCGTTCATAAACGCAATATCTCCGCCTATATTGACTTGGTAAAAATCATCTGCAATTTTTGTACCGAATAAAGCACTCTCTGGAATAGAAGGAACCCAATACTTTTCCATAGCAGGCTCTTTATACGGATTGATGACGATAATTTTTGTTCCCTTCTTTTTAGCAGCGTACATATATTTAGTGGAAACAGGCTGATTGTTTGCTGCAACAGATCCCCAAAAAATTAATACATCCGTTCCAATCCAATCACTGTAATTACAGCTGGAAGCACCGATGCCAAGGGACCGTTTAAGAGCGGTTTTACTTGGTGAATGGCAAATGCGAGAAGCATTATCAATATGATTCGTCCCTATAAATCGAGCAGCCTTTGCAGCCGTATAATAAACTTCATTTGTAATTCCTCTAGCGGTTAAATAGAAAGCAAGCTGCCGTTTATCAATTGATTGGATTTTAGCTGCGATTTGATCTAGTGCATCATCCCAAGAAATACGTGTAAAGGCATTGTCACCTTTTTTTCGAATCAATGGATAAGGAATCCGACCAAGCTTGCGAAGAGAGGTGCTGTCCATTTGCTTTAGCTGCTGAATATCTTCAAACCATTTTGGATCAATAGCTGGCATTGTGTTAAGACGAAGCACATTTAGTCTTGTGGTGCATATATGAGGTCCTGCGAGCGTTTGATCATACAGTCCTGAGACGCCAAGGGCACAGCCGTCACAAACACCCTGCGTTAAAATACGGTACGCGTAGGGAAGGTTATCTTTGTTCTCCCATGCCACTTTCATCGTATCTCGAATGTGTTTCGGTTTCACTTTGCCAAGCCCCATTGGTACAAAAGAGGCCCATAGCTTTGGTGAGGGTTTTTTATTGAGTTTAACAGGCCCCTTATGTTTTGTTTTCCCCATGAGATCATCACCCTCCTATTACTTTGTAAAGCGTTTTCATATCTAAAAATTACCTTTAGATTGTGATTCTGTCAAATTCAAATTAAGATCGGGCTGAGACAGAGGAAGCAGCAGATAGGTTTTTTTCTCTTAGCTGCTGAATATCCTTTCGAATGAGAAGTGATATGATAAAAGCAATGAAAAATAAGCCAGAGAACACCATAAGGCTTTGTGTGTAATTACCTGTTATATCTCGGATGAAGGATGAAAATAGTGGTCCTGCTAATCCCGCAGCGGCCCAAGCAGTCAAAATATAACCGTGTATGGCACCAAGCTGCTTTGTACCAAACAAATCTCCAATATAGGCTGGAATTGAAGCAAATCCTCCTCCATAGCACGTATAAATGATTGCCATAACGATTGAAAAGATGAGCGGTTCTTTTAAATAGGGGAGTAATGGAAAAGCAATGAGCTGGATACTGAAAAAAATCGTATACGTATTCGGTCTTCCTATATAATCTGAAAACGATGCCCAGCCAATGCGTCCTAAACCATTAAAAGCACCTAAAATGCCCACAAGAGTAGCTGCAGCACCTGCAGTGAACCCAACACTTTCTTGGGCAAGAGGTGACGCTACTGAAATAATAGCGATTCCGCATGTGATATTAATAAAAAGCATAAGCCACAAATAATAAAAACGTCTTGTTTTGATCGCTTCATTTGCTGTAAGCTGTGATAAATCTTGAGGGATTTTTCTTTTCTTTGTTTTAAATACATCAAATTGTTTGACGTCATCAGGTGTTGGTGGTGATAAATAAAGAGATGAGATCACCATGATGATAAAATAGGAGATTCCAAGAATATAAAAAGTATTTGCGATATTCATTTTTTCAATGAGATATTGAATAATTGGGCTGCAAATAAGAGAAGCAAACCCAAACCCCATAATGGCTAAGCCGGTTGCAAGACCTCTTCGATCCGGAAACCATTTGACTAGAGTTGATACAGGTGCAATATAGCCTACCCCTAAACCAATTCCAGCGAGTACACCATAAAATAAATAGAGGAGAGGCAGTGAGGACATGTGGACAGCGAATCCTGACCCAGTCATTCCGATGCCGAAGAAAATAGCTGAGAAGAGCCCCGATGCCCTTGGACCATACCTTTCAACGAAATGTCCCATAAAAGCAGCAGATAAACCTAAAAATAAAATAGCAATACTGAAGGTGAGACTTATTTCTGTTAATGACCACTGAAAGGCTTCATGTAAAGGATTCGTAAAAACACTCCAAGCATAAACAGACCCAATAGATAAATGAATTCCTACAGCACTTGCTGCGATGAGCCAGCGATTTTTCGATTTGTTCATTTTGTTCCCCCCATATAAAGCAATCAAGAAGTTTGATAAGATAGAAATATGTTACATTTTTATGACTTTTTAAAATAATATCACAATTTGATTGGATCATATAACTAAATTTGCATTGAAAGGAAGATCATACAATGAATTCTTCTGTTAAAAAGAAACGAGTCATACACCAATACCGTGAAGGCCAGTTTACCTGCAAAACTGATGAAATTGTAGAAGAATATCCTTTAACTGTGATGGTGAATGGAGAAGAATTTGTGACGCTTGTTTGTTCACCAGAGCACCTGAAAGAATTGGTTATCGGCTTTTTGGCTTCAGAAGGGGTCATTCGATTTGAAAATGAGATTAAAAGGTTTACAATAGATGAAAGTATGGGTTTTGCCTATGTTGATTTAGTTCACTCAAGTGGATTTGATTCATCAGATTTTACAAAACGAGTGATTGGTTCATGCTGCGGGAAAGGAAGACACTTTTATTTCCTTCAAGATGTGAAGACGGCAAAAACGGCCATTGATCGAATCAGTATTTCTGCTGAAACCTGTATGCATCTCATGAAGTGTTTGCAAGAAGAAAGCCAATTATTTCAACATACTGGTGGAGTGCATAATGCTGGACTGTGTGACACAGAGAAGCTATTCATCACTAGAACTGATATAGGAAGACATAATGCTTTAGATAAAATTTATGGATATTGTTTACTTCAGCGAATTCCACTTAGAGATAAAATCCTTGTTTTCAGCGGCCGGATATCGTCAGAAGTTCTATTGAAGGCAGCAAAACTAGGAGTGTCTATCGTCATTTCAAAATCAGCACCTACTGAGCTGGCGCTTAAAATGGCAGAAGAATTAAATATTACGACAGTTGGATTCGTCAGAGGGAATTCCTTTAACATTTACACGCATCCTCAGCGTATTACAGAATAGGAGGCAAAGTATGGTCAGTATTTTAGATAAAAGACATCGACCACTGCGCGATTTAAGAATATCAGTAACTGATCGTTGTAACTTTAGATGTACGTACTGTATGCCTGCTGAAATTTTTGGACCGGATTATCCTTTCTTGAAAAAAGAAGAACTGCTTAGTTTCGAAGAAATTGAACGACTTGCTACCCTTTTTGTAAAGAACCTAGGTGTGGTAAAAATACGCATCACGGGCGGAGAACCTTTAATGCGGAAAGATCTGCCTGTCTTAATAGAAAAGCTCGCAAACATTCCAGGGATTGAAGACATTGCGATGACAACCAATGGAACGCTTTTACCTTTATATGCTGATCAGTTGAAGAGAGCTGGTCTTAATAGAGTCACCATTAGTTTAGATTCATTAAATCCCGACCGTTTTAAGCAAATGAACGGAAGGCATATTTCTATCCAAAAAGTGTTTGATGGTATTGAGGCTGCAAAAAAGGCTGGACTTGCTATCAAGATTAATATGGTTGTTCAAAAAGGTGTGAATGATCAGGATGTCTTACCAATGGCAGCTTACTTCAAAAAAGAAGGACACGTTCTCAGATTTATTGAATTTATGGATGTCGGTAATACGAATAAATGGAATCTAGAACATGTCATGACAAAGAAAGAAATAATTGAATTAATTGATTCAACATATCCTATCAAACCAGAACCTCCTCAATATACAGGTGAAGTAGCCAAACGATTTTTTTACAAAGATGGTTCAGGAGAGATAGGCATTATTTCTTCCGTTTCAGATGCTTTTTGTGGAACATGTAACAGAGCAAGGCTGTCTGCACGGGGGGAATTATTTACATGTCTGTTTGCATCATCGGGTTTTGATCTGAAACAGATGATTCGTACGACAAAGGATAATGAAGAATTAACGAACAGGTTAAAGGAATTATGGTCGAATAGACATGACCAATATTCAGCCGAGAGAGAGCAGAAAAAAGATCAGAAAAAGGTTGAGATGTCATACATCGGTGGGTAATGACAATAAAGTATCATGATCATGTATTTTTGAAAAGAAGAGAAAATGTCATAATCGTGGTTGAAAATCCTTTTTTGAAAACAGGTCTTTTTATCTTATGAACTCAGTCACTATAAAAAACCAGCAGAATCTCTGCTGGTTTTTAAATTGCTATTTTGCACCTCAAAAAGATTGAGATAAGATTGGAAAATAGATTTTCCCTCATTGTGTGCGGCTTTACTTTTACGAGTGCTGTGATAAGATCAAATCATTCTTTACCAGCTCGATTTTTTCACTCCAGGGATATGACCCTTATAGGCAAGCTCACGAAAAGCAATCCTAGACATTTTGAATTTTCGTAAATAACCTCTGGGACGGCCCGTTAATTCACAGCGGTTTTTTAAGCGGATAGGGGAAGAGTCTCTAGGTAATTTTCGTAAAGCTTCATAGTCACCTTTTTCTTTTAACTCTTTCCTTAATTCTGCATATTTCAATACAAGCTGCTGTCGTTTTTTTTCTTTAGCAATCTTAGATTTCTTTGCCAATTAAAACCCTCCTGGCCTAATTTTGTATTTTCCATTGAAAGGGGTCCTCAAATGTAGTCCAATTTTGATCAAATTCCTCAGGTGTGAGCAAGCATTGATCAAGAGTACGAATGATTTCTGCTTTAGGCAAATCTACACCGATAAACACAAGTTTTGTATGGCGATCACCAAACTCTGCGTCCCACTCATCTAGAAGCTCTGGTTCCTGATTTAATATCCGTGCTTTTTCTTGTTCAGGCAAAGCAGCAATCCAGTATGCAATTGGTTCAATCGCAACAGATTTCCCAGCTTGTGAAATTAAAATGGTTAAATCATGATGTGTGGCAAGCCAAGTAAAACCTTTCGCACGAACGATCTGCTCAGGCATTTGATCTAACCAAGCATTCAGTCTGCCGGTATGAAAAGGGAGTCTTCTTTCGTAAACAAAAGATGAAATTTGGTATTCCTCTGTTTCCGGTGTATGCTGACCATGTCCTGCGTTGATTTCTTTGATCCACCCAGCAGAGGCACTTGATTTTTCAAAGTCGAATAAACCAGTATTCAAAATGTCATCTGGCTGTACTATACCTTTTGAGGTTTTGATGATAGATGCTTCTGGTTGTAGTTTGTTCAGCACATGCTCAAGTCGATCTAATTCAGAGGGAGATACTAGATCACATTTATTGATAATAAGCACGTCACAAAATTCAATTTGATCAATGAGTAAATCGGAAATTTCTCGCTCGTCGTCATCGGAAACCGCTTCCTTACGATCTAATAAACTCTCTCCTGACTGGAAATCAGTCCAGAAACGATTTGCATCTACTACTGTGACCATCGTATCTAGCCGGCAAAAGCGGGTCAAATCTATACCCATTTCTTCATCAATATAAGAAAACGTTTGAGCGACGGGAATTGGTTCACTAATTCCGGTTGATTCAATGACAATATAATCAATATTACCCGCTTTACAAAGGCGTTCTACTTCGATTAACAAGTCTTCTCTTAAAGTGCAGCAAATACAGCCGTTAGATAATTCAACGAGTTTCTCATCTGATCGAGAAAGCTCTCCGCCTTGTTTGACTAGTTCTGCATCAATATTAATTTCGCTCATGTCATTGACGATCACAGCCACTTTTAATCCTTTGCGATTTTGAAGAACATGATTTAATATCGTTGTTTTTCCTGCTCCTAAAAAGCCGCTTAATACTGTAACAGGTATACGCTTATTCATTTGTTTTTGTCCTTTTGAAAACGATCATTTTGTTTTCCGCCTCGCTTAAAAAGTAATCATTACGATTTATAATCTAAAAAATTTATTTTGTCTCTCTATGAAGGGTATATTTCTTTAATCGAGGAGAATATTTTTTTAACTCCAATCGGTCAGGATTCGTTCTTTTATTTTTTGTTGTGATGTAGTTTCTGTCACCTGTTTCAGTACAGGCCAACGTAATATTCACGCGCATAAGTAATAGGAACCTCCTTTAATTCGTAATAGTTACGATTTGTATTTTAAAATGATCAAGACTGAATGTCAAGCATAGGAGAATGATCCAAGTCAAATGATAAAAACAAAAGGGGTATCGAATGACTATTGATACCCCTCTCCATTAATAAAAGTCACCGAGTTCTTGTTCGTAATCACCTTCATACTGCTGGACATCATAAGGAATTTCTTGGAGGAAGGCTAACCCGCCTAGTATAAGTATCAAAACGATAGCAATGAATGAAAGAATAACTGCGGCAATACTTGAAATGGCAAACAGTGTTTGCATTTTCATCATCTTAGCGTACTGTTCTAATAATTCTTCGTAAGAAGTATCTGGAGCCTGAATCAAGTGTTCAGCTGCTTTTACAGATTTTTGTACATGAATTCCCATCATAATGAGGAAGACGCCAAGGGCTGCAGGAAGAACAAGCCAAAAACCAATAAGAATAGCCAGACCGCCTGAAATATAGAGAAAGATGCTACCAACCTTTCCCCACTTTACGATTGAATGAAGAGATTGAATGATTTTCTCAGTTTGTTGCAATGGTGTTCACTCCTTTATGTATTCACTCTTTATCATACTTGAGTAAGTAGTGCTTTAGGAAGAGTGAATGTTGTTTAATTAAAATGTTTCTATCTTCACTTCATTATTTACAGATAAATAAATTATTTTCAAATAAGAAAAAAGTAACATTTACTATAAAAATTATCAACAAATTATGTCATAAATAAGATTGGTAGTAAAAAATAATTAGTAAATTTATCAAAATATGTTGTTAGTTGTCTAGTAATTGGTTATTATTGTGTTGTGTTACCATAAAAATTGGAAGGTGGAATTCATATGTTAGATCGTTTCTTAAACAAGATGACCAATGTTCAACCTGCAGCTGCAAGATGTATTTTGCAAAAATTAGTCACTTCATGTAAATCAGCACCGACTTGTTTCCTTCAAGGTGTTGGAACTTTCCGTTACTACGTGGATCGTGACACAGGTGAGATTTGTACTAGTCAAGAACGCGTTAGATGTGGCTGCTAAATCTAAGGATCATATTTAATAGGATGTGAACGCATGAGCATATCTTCAATTTCATTCTTAACAAATGCTATGCAGACGTCAAATAGACGTCAAGCGGGTCAAACATCAAATTCTTTTTTAACCCAAGCGGCTCAAATTGTTCAAGGTGACCATTCTCCAGAAGAGAGAAAGGCATTATTTCAACAACTTACTTTAGTTCAGCAAGGAAAAGATTTAGAACTTCATGTTTCTAAATTAAAGGAACTAGAGAAAGAGGCTCAAAAAGAGACGTCTTCTTCGTCTGTTACTGTGAATGAGCATGGTGACCAAGTAGACATTTCAAATGAGGCTCGGAGTGAGTTTGAACAAGCTGAGGAACAGGCTTCAGGTGAAGCGAGTGAAGCTGCTGCAGGAGAAAAAGATCAAGATGTTCAGTCAGATCCACAATAAAAAAATGAGGTATGTGTTTGATAGTCTTCACATGCCTCATTTATCTTTATTTTGCAGATATCCTTGAATAAAGACCATCCGGAAAAGGTGCTGCGTATGAGATGATTTCATCTTCTTCTACCATAATGTAATAAGGAAATTCTTCAATTTGGAATGCGTCTATCATTTGCTCGTCCACAGGGATAATTCGCATGTTGGTTTTATTATCACGATATAATTCTTGATCCTCTTTTTGCCCATTCTTTAGCAAAATACTAAATGGAACGTCCAATTTACGCTGCTTTTTCGTTTCTAGGAATTGTTCAAGTGATGGGATGCAATGCGGACATGATGTATCAGTGAAAATAAGTAGCTGCTGCTTGTTGTTAGTTTGCAGTAAATCATTCACTGGAATAGGTGATGGTTTTTCAAGCAGCGGATGCACAAGTTTTTGTCCAACATGCTGTATCGGTAAGATGATCAGTTCCATTTGTTGTTTTAAATAGATGATGACTCCGATCGTTAATAATAGGCTGCAAAGAATAAGAGTGAGCTGTAAAAGTAGGATTGAATTCATCGTATATCGTCCTCTCAGAGTAAAGTTACGCAAAGCTATCATAATATAAATATCAAAAATATGTCAATTATACTAAATGGTGTAAGGTGGAGCGTTTGATGAGTACAGTGAACCATTGTTTATATGCAATCTCCTATACTTGGAAAAGAAGCCGATCTTATCTTCTTTTAACCTTGTTGATCCAAGTGATCGTTGGTTTTATGCCTTTGGCTAGTGTCTGGATTATTCAAACTTTGATTAATGAAATTATTTTATTCATGACGTCTTCAGGAGACATTCAAAAGGTTTTGTGGTTATTTGGGCTGCAAATGGTCATTGTGGTTTTAGGATATGGGCTTCAATTCATTCTTCAGCTTAGCCAGCAGAAAGCGACAAATTTGATTGGTCTGCATTTGAAGGGTGAATTGCTTCAAAAGGCGATCAGGCTGCCGTTTATTACATTTGAACACCCGTCTTTTTACAATGAAAGTCAACGTGTGATGAACAGTCATCAGCATGTTCTGAGCATGGTTAGAAGTATCTTTACCATCATGAGCGCATTGATTACTGTTGTATCACTTCTTATCTATATGATCGGTATCCATTGGGGCTTGGCGGTCATTCTGATCGTGTTTACCCTGCCTGTCTTGTGGATTGATCTTTTCTTTGGAGGAGCGCGTTATCAATTAAACCGTATGTTAACAGCCAATGACAGAAGAGAAATGTATGTGTCCGATCTTGTCGCACAACGGGATTCGTTGAAGGAAATCCGTTTATATGGAATCGGGAATTATCTTCTTCAGAAATGGAAAGATCATTATGTAAAAAGTGCAGATGAAAAATATAAACTGCTTAAGCGGCAAGTCCGCTGGGAGATGGCGGGCGGATTGCTTATGACATTTGCCTATGTATGCTGCGGTCTTTTTATTGTTTTTCTTATTTTTCAAAAAAAATTAGCTGCCGGGACATTTGTCGCTGTGCTGCAAGCGGTGCAAAACATCCAAAGTGGTTTTCAGGACTTAACAAGAGAATGTTCTAGTTTATATGAAACAAGTCTTTATGTTGATGAAATGAGAGCTTTTCAAAAGAGAGAAGAAGAAATTCATGAGCAGACAGAAGAAGGAGCATCGCTTCGAAAAATCGAGTGTATTCAGTCCATTACACTTGAAAATCTCTCTTTTACTTATCCGAATATGAAAACACCTGCCATTGAGCATATACATTTTCATATCAATAAAGGTGAACGTATTGCATTGGTGGGGGATAACGGATCAGGTAAAACCACCTTGATCAAATGTTTGACCGGTTTATATGATCCAGATCAGCCGAACATGCAAAAAGTGAACGGTGAGTCCATTTCTACTATTCATAAAAAGTCATATCATGCGAGAATGGCTGTTCTTTTTCAAGATTTTATGAAGTACGAGTTCACTGTGAAAGAAAACATCGGGTTTGGCCGTATTGATCATATGGACGAGGGAGAGCGGATGATCTCAGCTGCACGGCAAGCAGGCATAGAGAAAAGAATTCATCAAATGGAAGAAATGTATGATGCGCAGCTTGGCCGATTTTTTGAAGAAGGCCATGAACTGTCTGGCGGACAATGGCAAAAGCTCGCGATGGCTAGAACCTTCTTTAGAGAGAGTGATTTTATCATTTTAGATGAACCAACTTCTGCTCTTGATCCACTATCGGAAATTTCACTCATTCGAAAGCTATTCGATCACACGCAGGATCAGGGTGTCTTGTTTATCACACATCGAATGGGAGCAGCTCGTTTAGCAGACCGTATAATCGTAATGAAAGATGGTGCTTTCGTTGAAGAGGGGAACCATGATGAACTGATGGTGTTAAATGGAGAGTACAAAAGGCTTTACGAGGCACAATCTCAATTATTCCAACAAAAGGAGATGGCGTAAGGTGAGTGTCTTTTATTACATAGGTGTCTATTTATTAGGTATCATTTTTGCTGGTGCTTGGCTTGATAAAGTAAAAAAACAGACGGCACATATGCAGCAGATGAATGCTTATCGGCTGCTGCCTTCTTCTTTCACGGGACCCATGTTTTATTTGTTTTTAACTGCAGAATTGGTTTGTACTGTTTTTTTATTCGTATGGCATATGACTCTTGTACCTGCGATTGGTCTTACAGCACTTTTAAGTATTTATACTGGAGCGGTGACCTTCAATTTATTGAGAGGACATCGTGATATTTCTTGCGGCTGTGGTGGACTGCTTGATAATGAACGCCTTCACTGGGGAATTGTGATTCGCAATGTGTCGATGCTGGCTCTTGTGATCGGATTGTTTTATGTGCATCCCTATGCAGAAACCATTCCATGGCAATATAACATCATTTGTTTTCTCATTGCCGTGGCTGTCTCTTTCATAATAGCGGTGGGTCAAGAAGTCTTAATGTTTAAAAGAAAATGGATCAATCAATTTGAATTATTTATAGAAGGAGACGATGTGAAATGACAGATATTCTATTGATTATTGTGTTATTCATTGTCATTGCTCAGCTGGCTGTGATATTTTTGCTCGCCCGTTTTATCGGAAAATTTATGAATAAAATCAAAACCCTTGATGGAATTGAATTAAAGGAAGCGGATGTGGGGGAGCCTGCACCGTTATTTCGAAGCTATTCCCATTTAGGGGAGAAGGTCATTTTGAAGGAATATTTTCAAAGCGGGAGTGCTGTGATGCTGTTATTTGTGAACTCTACTTGTATGACGTGCAAAAGCATTTTAGCAGACTTGCAGCAGCAAATCGCTGTTGATGATACTCAATTCATTTTTATTAATGGGGATGAACAGGCGGATGATACGCAGATCCTTGAATTGCTGCCGTCCCAGGCTGTGTATACTCGTTCTTCACAAATCATGGAGCTATACGGGGTAACGGTTGTTCCACAAGCGATTCTCATTGATGAACATGGTATCATTCTGCAAAGAAAATCTCTTCAAAATGCGAAACAGTTTGAACAGCTGTTACATGCGTCATAAAAAAACGTCTCTTTTTCAGGGAGACGCTCGTTTTATAATTCTTTTCCTAGGATATCTAAATCGTATCTGCTGCCGTCCATTTCTGCGATGCGTGGCAGGTGGCCCCATGTCTCAAAGCCGTGCTTTTTAAATAGTCGAATGCTAGCTTCGTTGTGCCCGAAAATAAAGGCAAGTAACGTTCGAATGCCTAATGATGGTGCTAAATCAATGGCTTCTTGCAAGAAAAGTGATCCTAAGCCTTTTCCTCGATAGTCTTGGTTTAAATAGATACTCATTTCAACGGTCCCGTTGTATGCAGGTCTTCCGTAAAAGGTTTCAAAGCTGAGCCAGCCGTAGATATTTCCATCCTCATCTGTTTTCACATAGAGAGGTCTTTTCTCGGAATGATTCAAAAACCATTGCCGGCGGTCCTCGACAGAAACTGGTTCTGTATCTGCGGTCACTTCTCTTGAAGCAATGGTTGAATTGTAGATATCAACGATCGCTTTGAGGTCATCTTCTGTTGCTATACGGTTGAAAGTTTTCACAATTAAGTCTCCCATCTTTTTTTCATTTATCATACATATTATTGATGCGATTGCGCAAAATAAAAAGAAAAATGATTTCGTGTGTATATATTTTTTGAAAAGTGTTCAGAATGTTGCTGAGGTGATGAAAAATGAGAGAGGAAGAAAAGAAACGTACTTCCAAAATCACAAAAGTTCAGCAATTTTTCCGTAAGCGCTGGGTATTCCCTGCTATTTACTTGGTCAGCGCAGCGGTCGTGTTAACAGCCGTTCTTTGGTATCAAGCTGTATCAAAAGATGTGAAAGACCAACTATCTGATGGAAATCAAACAGGGCAAGAACAGCGCGATGATGCCGTTGAAGTTGGAAAGCCAATTGAAAATGTCGCAATGCCGGTCCAGAATTCTGATAATGTTTCTGTCGTGAAAAAGTTCTATGAAGCAGATGCTGACCAAAAAGAAAAAGAAGCAGCACTTGTAAACTATAATAACACCTATACCTTGAGCAAAGGTATTGATCTTGCAGATAAAGATGGCAAAGTGTTTGATGTCACAGCTGCTCTTAGTGGAACAGTGGTTCAAGCGAAAAAAGATCCAGTTCTTGGTCACGTTGTTGAAATTGAACATGAAGATGGATTATCGACTGTTTATCAATCGTTGTCACAAGTGAGTGTCAAAGAAGGCGATGAAGTCAAGCAGAATGATGTCATTGGTGCTTCTGGTAAAAATCTATATGGTGCTGAAAGCGGCAACCATGTGCATTTTGAAATTCGTATGGAAGGTTTAGCGCTTAATCCGCTTAGCTTCATTGACAAGCCTGTTTCTACAATTGAAAAAGCAGCGCAAGAAGTGACGGAACAAGCAAAAGAACCTGCTCAGCCAAAGACTGAGGAAAAAACGAAAGAACCTGCTGCTGAAGATAAAGCCAAAGAGCCAGCTGGAGAAAAATCTGAAGAAAAGTCTGATGAGAAGGGTAAATCCTCTGATCAAGAAAAGTCTTCTGATTCCTCTAAAGACAGCAGTCAGTCAGAAGAAACAAAACAATCTTAATGTCTTACAAGGTCCTCTGTGTATATGAATATGCAGAGGTTTTTTCTGCTTAAAAAGATCCCCCGCCACTCGGCGGAGGATACACTATAGGGCGGCAGGTCCTTCTTCACCTGTCCGGATGTTGATTGTATTCGCTACCTCATATATAAAAATTTTCCCATCCCCTGGTTCGCCTGTACGAAGTACCTTTTGAGCTGTTTCTACGACCTGTTCGACAGGTACTTTGCTTAGGACGATTTCGATCTTTAATCGTTCGTACACGTTGCTTTCCTTTTTGACGCCGCGGTATAGCTCTGTATGTCCCTTTTGTAAGCCGCAGCCGTGTACATTTGAAAAGGTAATCGAGGTGACACCAATCTTTCCAAGCTCCACCTTTAATGTTTCAAAATTAGCTGGACGTGTGACAATCTCCACTTTATACATTTTGCTCATAGAGACACCCCTTTTCTTTAATCTTGATAAGCTTTTTCACCGTGCATGGTTAAATCAAGACCCACTGATTCTTCTTCTTCGGTTGCACGAATTTTGAAGAAGACATTGACCACTTTGATGATCACGTATGTCACAACGGCAACAAAAGCGTACGTAGCAACAATCGCGACCACTTGCTTCCAAAGTAAGCTAGGATCTCCGTAAAATAAGCCATTGGCTCCGCCGTCATTGACAGAAGTTGTGGCGAATAGTCCTGTTGCAATTCCTCCCCAAGTACCGCCAATTCCGTGAAGGCCAAATGCATCTAGTGCGTCATCATAGCCAAATTTGGCTTTGAGTGAAAAGACTCCCCAGAAACAGACGATCCCGCCAATGATTCCTATTATAATAGAAGCAAACGGTGTAACAAAGCCTGCGGCAGGTGTAATGGCGACAAGACCTGCGATGGCTCCAGAGATCGCGCCGAGCATGGTTGGTTTTTTGTTGATCATCCACTCTACTAACAGCCAGCCGATGATTCCTGCAGCAGCAGCTGTATTGGTGTTAATAAAGGCAAACATGGCCACGCTGTCTAATGTAAGAGCACTACCAACGTTAAAACCAAACCAGCCAAACCAGATGACAGCTCCACCAAGAAGGGTGTAGATCAAGTTATGCGGAGAAGAGCTTGCTGCTTCTTTACGCTTCCCGAGCACAATCGCCACGACAAGACCCGCAACACCGGATGAGATGTGAACCACGTTTCCGCCTGCGAAGTCAAGAGCACCCATCTCGCCAATCCAACCGCCGCCCCATACCCAGTGTGCGACTGGAGCATATACAAATGTGACCCAAAGGAGTGTAAATACAACGACTGCTGAGTAGCGGATCCGTTCAGCAAAGGCTCCTGAGATGATGGCTGTTGTTAAGACGGCAAAAGTCATTTGAAACATCATGAACAATGAATGTGGAATGGTCTCACTATAGGAACCAGGCTCAAAACCTACGCCTTTCAGGCCCACCCAGTCTAATCCTCCGATCCATGCATTGCCTGGTGCAAAAGCTAAGGAATAACCGAATACGATCCATACGATTGAAACGATCGCTAGTGACGTTAAGCTGTGCATGGTTGTGCTTAACACGTTTTTGCTCCTCACGAGTCCTCCGTAGAATAAAGCTAAACCCGGTGTCATTAACCACACGAGTAGTGCGCAGAAGAACATAAATACTGTATCACCCATTTGCATGCTGCATTCCCCCGAATCATTCAGAATTATTGTTTTCTTAATTCTTCATTATAGAGAGAAAAGTCATATATAACATATACATGTAAGTTTATCTGACATGGTTTTTTGGTTAAGTTCAATATAAATGGATGAAAAGTTCGTAAAAAATGAGCAAAAACGTAAGTTAAGCACTAAAAATGAAGGGCGTTTGACCTATAAAATGGAGCTGAGAAACAGTTTTGTACGTTCCTCCCTAGGAGAATCAAACAATTCCGAAGGGACGCCTTCTTCGACGATGCGGCCTTCGTGCATGTAGACGACACGATCGGCAACTTCTTTCGCAAAGCCCATTTCATGTGTGACAATGACCATGGTCATGCCTTCTTTTGCGAGGCTTTTCATCGTTTGCAGCACTTCGCCTACAAGCTCTGGATCAAGGGCAGACGTAGGTTCGTCAAATAACATGACATCAGGCTTCATGGCGAGAGATCTGGCTATGGCTACACGCTGTTTTTGGCCGCCTGATAGTTTAGAAGGATATACGTTGGCTTTATCCGCAAGTCCGACTTTTTCTAGCAAGGCGCTGGCTTCAGCGATGGCTTGCGCTTTCTTTGTTTTTTTCACCATAACAGGCGCTTCGATGATATTTTCAAGCACAGTTTTGTGCGGGAAAAGATTAAAATGCTGAAACACCATCCCTATTTTTTGTCTCATTTCGTTTAATTGATCGCGCTTTGGATGAACAGGGCTGCCATCAATGATAATATCTCCATCATTTTTTATTTCTAAAAAGTTCATACAGCGGAGCAGGGTGCTTTTTCCAGAACCGCTTGCGCCAATTAAGACGACCACATCATTTTCATAAACAGTGAGATCGATATCTTTTAAAACATGAAGCTCTCCAAAATATTTATTGAGTTTTTCAACACGAATGATTTCCTTTGATTCTGTCATGCTTCTCCTCCTATTGGTCACTGGCTGATAGTTTCTTCTCAAAGGTTTGGACAGCGAATGTTAACAGCAGGACAAGAACTAAGTAATAGACGGCGACAACAAGTAAATACGTCATATTATCAAAACTGTTGGAGCCTTGCGTGGTGGCGACGTTAAATAGTTCATTGACACTGATAAAGGCGGCGAGTGATGAATCTTTTAAGCCGATAATGAACTGGTTGCCAAGAGGGGGGAGGGCGCGCCGCATCGCTTGAGGGAGAATGATGCGTCTCATTGTTAAAAAACGACCCATCCCAAGAGATCGTCCTGCCTCTTTTTGCCCCTGATCGATGGATTGGATGGCACCTCTAAATATTTCCGCTATATAGGCCCCATTATGAAAGGCGAGCGCAATGGAAGCAGCCCAGAAGTCGGGTATATTCAATTCTGTGAGGCCGAAGTATAGGATGAAAATTTGAACAATCAGTGGTGTTCCGCGTACAAGAAAGATATACGCATTGGCGATATAACCGAAAACGGCTATGCGGGATATTTTCAATAAAGCAAAGAAAAGCCCGATGAACATACCGATGAAGATGCTGATCACCGTCAGCTGTAAGGTGATCAGCATTCCTTCTAAGAAAATACCTCTAGAATCAATCAGTGTCTGAAAAAAGTGTGATAGGGTAGGCAAAACAATCATCTCCATTTGAAGAAAGTGCGCCTATAAAAAAGGCGCACAATCGTGGTTTTAATCTTGTTTGACCGTGATGTCTTCATCAAAGTACTTTTCGCTAATTTGTTTTAATGTTCCGTCTTTTTTTAGTGCGTCAATCGCATCGTTGATCTCTTTTATGAGCTGTTCATTTTCTTTTGATACAGCAATTGCCTGCTCACTTTGTCCGAGTCTTTCCTGCGCTGTGATGTTCAATTTTTTCTTCATCGCTTCTGCACCTGTGGCGAAATCTGTTACGACTGCATCGTGTTTTCCTTTGGCCAGTGCTTCTAAGGCGACGACATCACTATCATAATATTTTGGTTCTTGCCCGCTATGTTCCTTAGCAATATCAGCGTAGGACGATCCTTTGGATACAGCAATTTCTTTGTCTTTTAAGTCATCAGCATGCTGAATGTCTGATCCGGGTCTTGTGAAAATTTGCGGACCAGAGTAGTAATAGGGCTTAGAAAAAAGGACGTGTTTTTTTCGTTCCTCATTGATGGTATGACTTGCAACCGCCGCATCAAATTTACCTGCTTTCACGCCTTCGACGATGCCTGCGAATTTATATTTTTTCTGTATAGGTTCGAGACCTAGTTTGTCACTAATCGCATTGCCTACGTCGATATCAAAGCCGGACATCTGATTTCCATCCATGTAACTAAACGGATGAAATTCACCTGATGCTGCAAAAATAAATTTTCCATCCTCCAAAATTGGCGACCCTTTCGCTGTAGAATTACGTTTATCTCCGTTCCCATTTGTTTCATTTGAACCACACGAAGACAGAAGTAATACTGCAACCGAGAAAAGGGCTGGGACCCAAAACCGTCTTTTTTTAATAATAAGCTTCTCCTCCTTTTCAGCCGTTCTCCATATAAGGAGAAAGTAGGCTTTTCAATATGTGTAGCATCTTACCATTTGTTCCTCATATTCTCAATTTTATATGTGTTATTCCAACAACCGTCCTTTTTAGAATGTATGTCTTGCTTTTCTAAGAGAGAACTTGAATTGATTAGGGTAAAAAAGGGAAATGAATCTCATAATAACGAAAGGGTTGCAAAAAGGAGGTCAGTGTATGAACAAGTGGAGAGACAATCGAAAAGTTTTTTTAACCGCTATTGCCTTTGGAACGATGTTGAATCCGCTGAATTCATCAATGATTTCTTTGGCCTTGCATCAAATTCAGCATGAATTCGGTTTGTCGTTTACGACCGTATCTTGGCTTATTTCTTCTTTTTATTTAGCCAGTGCAGTAACACAGCCAGTGAGCGGCCGGATTGGGGATCATGTGATGAGCCGGAGAACCTTATTTTTATTCGGTCTCGTTCTTGTCGCAGTCTCAGCCATTTGCGCGCCGTTTGCCCCAACGTTTGCGGTGCTGATTGTGATCCGTTTGTTACAGGCGATTGGAAGCAGTGCCATTTATCCTTCTGGGGTCGGACTCATTCGGGATCATATTCAAGAAAGACAGGCTTCGGCGTTAGCGGTATTATCCATTTTTGCTTCAGCGATGACGGCGCTTGGACCGACGCTTGGCGGATTTCTGATGACCATTGGCGGCTGGCCGGCTATCTTTTTAGTGAATCTGCCGTTTATTTTGATCAGTTTCTTTCTCGGTTTATTGTTGTTTCCGAAGGAGCAGAAAAAGAGAAAGCTGCGCATAGGCGAAACTGTGCGAACACTCGATTTGCCAGGGATGCTTCTTTTTACCGTCTGCATTGTTCTCCTCCTTTCATTTTTATTATCACTGGGTGATGGCATTCAATATGTTCAAGGCATTCTTTGTCTCCTGAGTGCAGGCGCTTTTATCTGGTGGGAGTATCAGGTGGATGAACCGTTTATTCAAATACGGATGTTCAGAGAAGAGCAGCGGCTGTCACTTGTGTATGTGCAATTTATCATTTTAAATATCTTTTTCTATTGTCTCTTTTTTGGTTTGCCGAGTTATTTTCAGGATGAGTTAGGCTGGCGTGTGGAGATGACGGGTCTTTTTATGCTGTGTATGTCAGGGGTGAGCATTATTGTGTCGCCGCTGACAGGAAAGTGGGTGGATCGCGGGGATGAACGCCATCCAGTTTTAGCGAGTGCTGTATTGATGCTGGCTGGAGCGTCTGCCATGACTTTCTTTTTTATTCCTGCGCCATTATGGGGAAAAGGATTGGTTCTGGCGCTGCTTGGGCTCAGTTATGGGATAGGGAATGTTGCGCTTCAAGCTGCGATGCTCAAGGCAAGTCCTCAGCAAATGATTGGCACGTCCTCTGGACTTTTTCAAACATGCCGCTACCTTGGTTCTATTCTGTCGTCTGCTGTGCTTGGTATGCTGTTTGGGGAAGAAATTGCTGGTGCTCATTTTGCGCAATTAGGCTGGACGTTGATCATCATTTCTCTTATTGGCATTGGCGTCAGTCTTTATTTTTCAAGTATGGTTAGAGGGAGACCGCCAATAAAAAAAGCGGCGCGATAAGTGAGAGAAGAATCTTCATCACGTTATCGCAAGGCCGCTTAAGAGTTGGACAGGTCTGAACCCTGATCCTTTGTCTTCCTTCTGAAAATTTTCCCTACAATTGTCTCGTAAAATGTCACGATACGATCAATAGGAGAGTCAAAGAACTTCCATAATTTATTCATGATAAAGACAACCACAATCGATACGACCAAGCTGCCTAAAACATCAAATGGATAATGATGACCGACCCAGATGCGGGAGAATCCTGTAAGTAATCCAAAGACGAGCAATATGTTGCCGAGCTTTTTATTACGGGATCGAATGGCTAGTGAAAGAGCCAATGCACCTGTTGTATGGTCACTTGGGAAGGAAGCGTCTGCTGAATGCGGGATGAGTGTGTCGACTTTATGCGCCACAAACGGCCGCTCTTCATAATGAAACAATGTAATGGCAAAGTTGACGATAAGTGCTGCAATGCCTGTTACACCGGAAAAGAAGACATGCTTCTTAAATTTGTGATTCCCTAAAAACCAGCAAATCAATAAGACAAGGGCGTACACAAGAATGGCCTTTTTCGTAATAAAGATCATGGCCTGATCTAAAAACTCAGAATGGTGAGCCATCCCGTGTATGACTTTAAACAATTCGTAATTCAAAACATCACCTATACTTTCGCTTAATGCCAACTATTTTTCAAAAAAGCCTGTATGCTCTATATGAAATATCCTATATTTTAGCATGTTTCCGGCGAAGTTTAAAATAGTATCCTTTTATTCTGAAAGGGAGACCTTTTGTGCATTTGCTTCCTGGGGTTTTCGTTCGCTCCAATAAAAGACGCCCATACTCAGCAAGACAACAATGCCTGCAATGAGGTACACATTTGAAAAGTCTGTGAAGCTGACAAGGAGTCCAAAGACAAATGAGCCGGCCGCAATGCCTGTATCATACAGAGTAAAGAAAGTAGCCGTCGCATACCCCGTACGGTGAGCTGGTGAGTGCTGAATCGCAAGTGTTTGTAAACATGGCACGAGCGAACCATAGCCAAGTCCAATCACAGCGCCTGATAGAAGAAGCATTGTGGCTGAATGTGTCGCTGTCAGCATCCATAAACCAATAGCAAAAAGGGCAATCGAAGGATAGATCACAACGTGAGCTCCAACTCGGTCAAAAAGTCTGCCTGTAAATGGACGTGATCCAAGCATTGCAGCCGCAAACACAATGAAGAAATAACTGCTTGCACCCATCAAATGGAGTGAATTGGCATATACTGAAATAAATGAAATAATCGGCGAATAACAGAAAGAAATAATAATACCGACGGCCGCTGTTTTTAATGCGCCTTTTTCAAACAGGTGAGAAAACGTGAATCGGAAGACGATGCTTCCGCCGTTTTCAGGCTCTGGCTGTCTAATTAGCATTGTAAAAGCGGCTCCGATCGTCACGATAATGGAAAAGAGAACAAATAAGGAATGAAATCCTATTTTTCCTACTTGGTTTAGTGCGATAAACGGACCGATGACAACAGCGAGGTTCATGGACATCACAAAGTATCCGAGTCCTTCCCCGCGTTTATGTTTAGGGATCATATCAGCCGCAATGGCACTGGCGACTGTCGTCAAAATACTAAAAAAGATTCCTTGTACGAAACGCAGCACAAGAAGCGTTTGGAATTGATCAATCGGAATGTATAAATAAGTGAGTAAGGCAAAGGCTGTAGAAGAGAAAATCGCCATCCGTTTTTTGCCGAATTTCTCAATAATGGCGCCAGAAAACGGTCTTGTCACAATAGCAGACAATAAGAAGACCGTCACAAGGAGACCGCCCTGTGATTCTGTTCCATTTAGTTCATCCATTGTGTAAATGGGCAGTAATGTCAAAAGGGCATAAAAAGAGGTGAACGTAAATAAATTCACCAGGACAATCATGATAAAATCTTTTGTCCATATGCGTTCGTTCATGATGTATGTCACTTCCTATTCAGTAGATAATTTGTGTAAAAGTGTATGGAGGAGTTGTTTTTCTTCGTAGGTAAAATCTGAAAGACATTCTTCTTCAAATTGTTCCATCGTGCGTTTGATTTCTTCAAATCGGGCTTTTGCATCATCTGTCATCACGATCAGATTCTCACGTTTGTCTTTGCCTTGTACACGTTTCACCCAGCCGTTTGCTTCTAAGCGGGTGACGGTTCTGGTGATGGTCGGTGCTTCGACGTTTAAATATGTCCAGATGTCTTTTTGGGTTTTTGGGCCGAATGTATCCAAACAAAAAAGCACAGTCCACTGGGACATGTACAAGTCATAAGCAGCAAGCGCTTCGTTCGCCTTTTTAGACAGCAGCCGTGCGCCTTGATGTATTTGATGTAAACACTCTCTATTTAACGTATCCATATGCTCACCTTTTTTAAATATTTAGCTAGGTAAATAAATTCACCTTTTCTATTTTACGTGCTGAACCCTTTCTTGTAAAGTGGAAATTTTCGCGCCCCGAAATGATTTTTTGTTTTGCCTTTTCTGATAAATCCCTTGTCCCATCTTCATTTTTAGCATATTCCCTATTCAATGCTAATACACTGTTACAAACCTGACAAAGAGAGTGTTTGAGGTGAGGGATCGTGTTTGGCATTTACTACCTAATGGATGAGAAATTACGACGAACAAGCGCCGCTGAAAATGGATAATCTTCATACGGATCTCATTTCACACTTCTCACATCCATTTTAGGGAGGTCGAGTGGTGTGCACGATTACATCAAAGAGCGAACAATCAAGATAGGAAAGTATATCGTGGAGACAAAGAAAACCGTTCGTGTTATTGCGAAAGAATTTGGAGTCTCTAAAAGTACTGTACACAAGGATCTAACAGAAAGACTGCCAGAAATTAATCCAGATCTGGCTAATGAAGTGAAGGAGATACTGGATTATCATAAATCAATCCGCCACTTGCGAGGAGGAGAAGCCACCAAGTTAAAGTATAAAAAAGAAGAAATTCTAGAAGGCGAACCTGTGAAACAGTAAGCTTAGTTCTTTGTTCATAAACATGATATATATATCTTCCTCATATCGGTAGTTTCTAACCACAAATTTTGTAAAGACTTTTGTAAAGAAATATCTTTTTTTCTGCAAATTATGATAGAATATATAATTAGGGCAGAATGTGGTATTTGCTATGGAAACAGATTTTCAAGGAGGATATATATAGATGTTTGCTAGGGATATTGGAATTGATCTTGGTACTGCAAATGTACTGATTCATGTCAAAGGAAAAGGAATTGTGTTAAATGAACCATCTGTGGTAGCTCTTGACAAAAACAGCGGGAAAGTTTTGGCTGTTGGAGAAGAGGCTAGACGTATGGTTGGACGTACGCCTGGGAATATTGTTGCGATTCGTCCATTAAAAGACGGCGTAATCGCTGATTTTGAAGTAACTGAAGCGATGCTCAAGCATTTTATTAACAAATTAAATGTGAAAGGGCTGTTCTCTAAGCCGCGTATGCTCATCTGCTGCCCGACAAATATTACATCTGTTGAGCAGAAGGCGATCAAAGAAGCTGCTGAAAAAAGCGGTGGTAAGCATGTATTTCTTGAAGAAGAGCCAAAAGTAGCAGCGATTGGTGCTGGTATGGATATTTTTCAGCCAAGTGGAAACATGGTCGTAGATATTGGAGGCGGAACGACAGATATCGCTGTCATCTCAATGGGTGACATTGTAACCGCCTCTTCTATTAAAATGGCTGGAGACAAATTTGATCTGGAAATTCTAAACTACATTAAAAAAGAGTACAAGCTGTTGATTGGTGAGCGCACGGCTGAGGATATTAAGATCCAAGTTGCAACGGTATTCCCAGACGCACGTCACGAAGAGATTTCGATTCGTGGACGAGACATGGTGACAGGATTACCAAGAACGATTACCGTCACAAGCAAAGAAGTAGAAGAAGCATTGCGTGAATCTGTATCTGCGATTGTTCAGGCTGCGAAACAAGTTCTTGAAAGAACACCGCCTGAATTATCAGCTGATATTATCGATCGCGGCGTCATCATTACAGGTGGCGGAGCTCTTCTAAACGGGCTTGATCAATTGCTTGCAGAAGAGCTGAAAGTACCAGTTTTCGTTGCTGAAAATCCAATGGACTGTGTAGCAGTTGGTACGGGCGTGATGCTTGATAATATGGACAAGCTGCCAAAGCGTAAACTCAGCTAATGATTTCCCTCATTCTTTTTAGAAAGAATGGGGGATTTTTATTAAAGAACCCTGCTAATCAGCCGATATATTTCATAGAAGATTGTGTTTAGGTCATGTGAAAGAATTTGAATGAGGTGAGCACGTGTTAAAAGGACTATACACCGCAACATCTGCCATGATCGCTCAAGAGCGGCGGACAGAAATGCTTTCAAATAATATCGCAAATGCGAATACCCCAGGATATAAAGCGGATGAAGGGGCAATGCGTGCATTTCCAGAAATGCTGCTGAGCCGAATGGAATCAGGACGTTTCCAAACATCCTCAGGCAAAGGCTTTAGTGTTCCACTGCAATCGCCGATTGGTGGAATCAATACTGGGACATATATGCAGGAATTAATCCCTCAATTTACACAGGGAACTTTAAAAACAACAGATCAAACAACAGATGTAGCACTAGTTGAAAATAATGTGCCGATCAATCCGGAGACCAATCAGAAATCAGCGCTATTTTATGCGGTCAACACACCAGAAGGCGTTCGTTATACGAAAAGCAGCTCCATTACATTGAACGCACAAAATCAGCTGACGATTAATGGACGCGCTCTTCTTTCCGTGACGGGTCAGCCGATTACGGTTCAGAGTGAGAACTTCAAAGTGAATGCAGATGGTACTGTGTCTGAAAATGGCCAAAATCTTGGTCAAATCGATGTACGTGTTGCGATGGATACAAGAAACCTAGCGCGTGAAGGAAATGATTTATACCGTACAGTTGATAACCAGCCCCTGCCAAGTGCAGTCAATAACGGTCAAATGTCCTACACGTTAAGCCAAGGCGTATCGGAGCTGTCGAACGTGGATGTGACGAAATCATATACAGATATGACAACGGCTTACCGAGCATTTGAAACAAACCAAAAAGTGGTTCAGGCGTATGATAAAAGCTTAGAAAAAGCAGTGAATGAAATTGGCAGAGTGTACTAATCAAGAAATGAAAAAGAAAGGAGGAAAATTATGCTTAGAACGATGATAAATGCAGCTGTATCGATGAATGAAGTGCAAAAGCAGCTTGACATCATCAGCAACAACATCGCGAACAGTGAAACAACAGGATACCGCGCGAAAAACACCCGTTTCTCAGAGCTGATCAGACAACAGTTTAATCAGGTAGATGAAAAAAATGAGCAGGTGGCAAACAGTCGTCTGACACCTGCTGGGTTAAGGCTTGGAACGGGTACAATGGTCAATGCGTCCATTAACTCGCTGCAAGGCTCTATTAAAGAAACAGGACGTGATCTTGATGTTGCCTTCGGAGCGCCGTCGCAGTATTTGCAGGTCAACGCCGGCGGTAATATCCGTTATACAAGAGATGGCTCACTTTACTTACAGCCGGGCAATAACCGTAACCAAGTGCAGCTTGTCACGAGCGAAGGCTATCCGATTCTTGATGAAAACGGAAATGCAATCGTCTTAAATGCGAATTTCCGTGATATTTCAATTGATAAAAATGGACGGCTTACGGCGATTTCAAGAGATAATCAACCGAATCAGCAAGTGAATCTAGGCGTTGTACAAGTCAATAATTCGTCAGCACTTGTCTCTGAAGGAGATAATTTGTTCTCGGTCGACGGAACCTATCAAGGTGCATTAACAGCATTAAATGGAGCAAACCGAGAGGCGATTCAGCTTCAGCAAGGTGCACTGGAAACGTCAAATGTGGATATGTCGAAAGAATTAACAGACCTCATGACAACACAGCGTTCCTATCAGATGAATTCAAGAACGATTACGATGGGCGATCAAATGCTGGGATTAATTAATACAATTCGATAATCAGCAGGCTGGTATCAGCCTCTCATGATAAAAAAGGCGGCTCGCTCAAAGTCGCCCTTTTTTTTATAAAAATCTGAGACATCAGCAAGCAGATCCTCAAGATCAATCCAGGCTTCTTTTCGTTCAAGACATGTGACGAGCGTGGCGATCTGCTCATCTGCCTTTGGCGTTTGGCTGTAGAGAAGAGATAAGATTTGAAACTTCATTCTTAATATATCAAACTGGGAAGCAACGGCTTCTTTCAGTCCTTTTTGAAGATATTTCATCCCTTCATCGGTTAAATTTTCTTTAAAACAGGAACGCACAGTTTCGTATAGGCACGATACATAGGAGTGTGCTGACTTTCGGTATGCTGGAAGACGAAGTGCTTTTTTGAAGTATTCTAGCGCTTCCTTATGACGGTTTTGTCTTGACTGAATAAAGCCAGCATCATAGTAAACGATACCGAGCAGCTCTTGATCATCAATCTTTTTCACATAATCAATAATTTCAATGAAAATATCTTCCGCTTCCTCATATTTCTTTTGGTCGCTATAGTTAAGAGCGAGCACAATTTTACACCGATAGATGCTATGGATATCTCCGTGCTTTGCAAAAATATCCATGGCTTTTTGAATATGACGAATCGATAACAACGAGTAACGGTTGTTATAATAAACACCGCTTGTACGGAAATGGAACTCTGCTTCCTCCAGCTCATCGTCAAGTAATGGCAGTCGTTCCTCTGCCTTTTCGAGATAATGAATCGCATCATTTTGATCACTTTTTAAAGATTCATATAATCCGAGAAAGAAATAAAAATAATATTGCAGTTCTTCGTTCATATCATCTTTGTGGGGCAGCAGTTCATGTTTGAGTTTTTCTAAGTCCTCTGTCTGATTCATCCAGAGCTGATGACGGAAAAGCATCAGCTGATAATGGAAATAGAGCTCCTGTTTTTTTGATAATTTGCGTTTATATTTTAGCAGTGTTTTTTTGATTTCTTCAGCCTTCGAAAAATGTCGATGCTTTAGCATTGTATACCAGGAATGGAGAAGTTTTTTTATGGATTTATCGCTCATAAAATTCATTTTTACCCTCTTATTCAATCAATGTTGTAATATATATTACCATATTTGTGAAAAAACAATGAGTGTAGTGTGGATTATATTTGATGACAATTGGTAATAGTAGATTCTATTTTTTACCATATGCATAAGGCGAATATTGAAAAATGCCAGCATTCATAATATACTTCTATAGGAATCAAATGAAGATCAGCGATATAGAAAAGAAGGAGAGATCAAGATATGCTTGATGCTCAGCAAATTCAAGACATTATTCCACACCGTTATCCATTCTTATTGGTCGACCGTATTCTAGAGGTTGAGGGAGAAAAAAGAGCGGTTGGAATTAAAAATGTCACAGTGAATGAAGAATTTTTTAACGGCCATTTCCCTGGTTACCCAGTCATGCCTGGTGTGCTTATAGTAGAAGCACTCGCACAGGTTTTTGGTGTGATTATGTTAGGCAAGGAAGAAAACAAAGGAAAGATTGGTTTGTTTGCAGGGATTGACGGATGCCGCTTCAAAAGACAGGTCAAGCCTGGTGACCAGCTTCGTTTAGAGGTTGAAGTGACGCGCCTCCGCGGGCCGGTTGCAAAAGGAAAAGCAGTAGCGACAGTAGATGGCGAAGTTGCATGTGAAGCAGAACTGACATTTTCTATCGGTCCTAAAGTATCATGATTTTCCTGGCGGTTCATTAAGCATGAATCGCTTTTTTATTTAGAAACGTTCAGTTAGAGCGGATAAGGACTTGCAATTTTGACAAAAAAACGTCATATTAGACAAAAAAAGATGAAGGTGATAAAGGATGCTGAAAGAATTTAGAGAGTTTGCCGTCAAGGGCAATGTCATTGACTTGGCTGTAGGTGTCATCATTGGGGGAGCATTTGGCAAAATTGTCACTTCTCTTGTGAATGATTTAATCATGCCGCTTGTCGGTATTATTATTGGAGGGCATGATTTTAGCGGTCTATCCATTAAAATCGGAGCGGCTCAAATTTTATATGGGAACTTTATTCAAACAGTGGTTGATTTCTTAATTATCTCGTTTTCCATTTTTATCTTTATTCGTTATTTGAATAAGTTAAAACGGAAAAAGGTTGAGGAAGAAGAGGTTGTGGAAACGCCGGATCAAACGGAAGTTCTGCTAACTGAAATTAGAGATTTATTGAAAAATCAAGGCCAGTCTAAAGATGTGCAATAGAAAAAGAGCGGCTGATCCCGCTCTTTTTTATGTGTTTTGTTTAAAAGCATCCAGTAGTTTTTCTCCTGACAGCCCCTCTTTGACGAGGTCTTTTAATACTTCTTCAGTTTCTGTTCTGTAACGATTTGTAATCATTTTACCATCGAGTAACACAGAAATGTTTTCTTCTAAGGCAACGATGTTTTTGACTTGGACAGATAGATGAACAGGGCGGTTGTTTTCTTTAGTAATCGTTACAAGAATCTTCACTTCTGTGTGCTGCTGAAAGAGTACCTCAAACACCTGTCTATGTTTCTTTGGAATGAGTGCTTCAATCATCCAGTGATTTTCACCGTCTTCTTTATTAATGATTAAACCGTCACGAAGGGGAATACTGGACATTTTATCTTGCTGTGGATCAAGTTCAATTTTTAAATCAATTAGCCTAAAGGTTTTCATATTTATCACCTCACAAGCGTTCATTATTCGTAAGTATTATTATAGCATACAACATCTGTATAAATGAAACCGCTGCCTGCTTAGAACTAGCTGCACTTGAGTGAAAGGAGATGTTTTATGGAGTCCTATCAATTGAGAAACATTCATATTGGCGACGACAAGGCAAAGAGTGATATACGTGTTTATTCGTGGGGAGACATTCTTTCATTTTGTGATGTGTATATGGAAGAAGGAGAGTCACTCACGTTTCAATATGTCACCGAGGATCAAATGGACTGTTTTGAGTTTCAGCTGTCGGTTCATGATGGCCGGCTTTGTTTTTATTGGTTTGCGTGGGACGGATCTGATTATATTCACATGCCTTCTAGTAATTGGATTCATTCAGATATTTTTTATCAATTTATGAAAAATAAGTATTTCATCAAACAAAACAAGATGATGTTTTATACGCAAGCGGTAAAAAACAGAAATTAATGAGGATATAGAGAATTTGAAGGCCTATTTTGCTATTTTCCTGTTTTGTCACATACGGCCTTTCTCCGTAGACTAGGGGTAGCTGAAAGGAAAGGAGGCAAGTCCCGAATCAAAAGGTAACGTCTATCATCTGACAGCCCCCCTCTAGCTAAAGCTGATAGATGCTGCCTTGTTCATATGTACACTGCGTAATAGAACCAATGCTTCTTTGTATAGGTCATGTGTCCCCTTGTGAATCCCCTTTGTGTGTATCCGGTCATATTTGCGTGGCCGGATACCCTTTTATTCACTGTTTAACCGATCAGCTCTTGCAAATAGTGGATACTCATTTCATAATGATGATGGATTTTGTTAACGGTATGTCGGTTGAAAATAAAGACAAAAAGGAGAGAACGATGACAAACATTCAATTAATCGCAACGGATTTAGATGGAACTTTATTGAACAGTGAACACAAAGTGAGTCAGGAAAACGAGCAGGCATTAAAGGAAGCAGCTGCGAATGGAATTGAGGTTGTCGTGTCAACAGGGAGAGCGTATTTTGATGTGAGGTCTATTTTTGACCAGCTTGGTATGAATACATGGGTGATTAGTGCCAATGGAGCTGTGATTCATGATCCAACTGGACAAGTGTACCATTCAGCTGCTTTACAAGAAGAAAAGGCTAAACACATATTGTCATGGCTTGAAGAACGTGATTATTATTATGAAGTCTTTACAAACGAAGCCATTTTCACACCAAATCGCGGCAGAGAGCTCCTTGTGATTGAAATGGACCGCTTAAAAAGTGCAAATCCAGAAACGGATCAGAATGTCTTAAAGCAAGCGGCAGAAGTTCAATACAGCCAGTCGGGTTTTTCTTATATTGATACATATAAAGAATTGTTTCGTGAGGATCGAAAGCTTTCATTTTACAACATCTTAGGTTTTTCTTTCTTTCAAGACAGATTGAAAGCCGGATGGGATGAGTTTGGTGATGATTCAGATTTAACATTGGTCAGTTCGGCTGATCATAACTTTGAAATTGGTTCAAAGGACGCGTCTAAAGGACAGGCTTTAACAAGGCTGGCAGAAAGACTAGGTATTCCTTTAAGTAGGGCAGCGGCTGTAGGAGACAGTTTAAACGATGAATCGATGCTTCAAGCAGCTGGTGTTGGGGTTGCAATGGGGAATGCGAGACAGGATATAAAAGAAATCGCTGATCACGTGACGTTATCAAATGATGAACACGGAGTCGCGCATATGATCCGGCACCTTTTGAAATAGATGAATCAGATGTCGTGGTATAAATCACATAGGATGAAGCGCATTCTACAAAAGAGGAATTCAGAACCACTTCTATTTACACATGATGTGGAACATCATATAATTTAATTATGAATATAACCCGCTTGTAAGGAAAATAAGGAGACTAAACGAATGGCGCTGGAATCTTATAAGTCCGAAAATCTGCATTTAATCAAGGAAGCCTTGGACTATACTCAGGTTGGCCTGACGGTGACGGACCCGTCTTTACCTGATAATCCTTTAATATATGTGAATAAGGGCTTTTTAGATATGACAGGCTATCAAGAACCCGAAGTATTGGGGAGGAATTGTCGTTTCCTTCAGGGAGATGAAACTGAACAAATCGCTCTCAAGCAAATTAGAACAGCCATTGAGAACAAAGAGGCTGTCACGGTTCAGCTGAAAAATTATAAAAAATCTGGACAAATGTTTTGGAACGAGTTAAGTGTCGCTCCTCTTTGGATTGATGAAAATGAAGGGAAACGTCTTTATTTCGTTGGTCTGCAAAAGGATGTCACGAAAGAGAAGGAACAGCAGGAGCTTCTTGAGCAATCAATTGATGAAGTGCTGAATATTTCTGTTCCCATCGTTCCGGTGAAAGATGGTATCTCTGTGTTACCGATCATTGGTACGTTAACAGCGCCTAGATTTGATAAGATCATTTCAACGGTCTCCACCTATATCTCTCAATCCAAGGATGATTATTTTATTGTCGATCTGTCCGGATTATTAGAAGTGGATTCATTTGTGGCAGATGCGATCTTTAAGCTGAACGATTTGATTTTAATGACAGGTACTGAACTCATTGTGACAGGAATTAAACCGAATCTTGCAATGAAAATGGGAGAAATGAGAGAGGACTTCCGTGAATTAAATACGTTTATGAATGTGAAATCTGCATTGAAAAAACTGAACATTTAGCGTACGTTATATGAAATGAAAAAGAGGACTTTTCTCCAGATTAATGAAAAGTCCTCTTTTTGCTGTGTTTAAGATGATTGAGCGGCGGCACTTAAGGTAAATAAGTCTTCTAGTTCGTTTGTCGATAGCTCTGTAATCCAGCTTTCGCTTTGGATAATTTGATCATTTAATGTTTGTTTTGTTTCGAGCATTTGATCGATTTTTTCCTCGATTGTGCCCGTTGTGATCATCTTATGGACGTGAACAAATCGTTTTTGTCCAATCCGATAAGCTCGGTCTGTCGCTTGGTTTTCCACAGCAGGATTCCACCATCTATCGTAGTGAATGACATGGTTTGCGGCGGTTAGGTTGAGTCCTGTTCCTCCTGCCTTTAAAGAGAGAATTAAGATGTTGAATTCTTTCTTCTGGAAGCGGTCCACCATTTTGTCCCGCTCTTGTTTTGAGAGGCTGCCATTTAAAAATTGGACCGGTTCTCCAAACATCTTTTCTGCCAGCTGCTTGATCATGTTGCCCATTTCAATATACTGCGTAAAAATGAGACAGCTTTCTCCTTGCTCATGTATCGCTTTTAACAGCTCTGCGAGTTTATCCATTTTTAACGAACGTTTCAGCAGTTTCACATCTGTTCCGCTCTCTTTTAAATAGAGCGCAGGGTGATCACAAATCTGTTTGAGTCTGCCAAGCATACTTAAAATAATGGCTTTTCGCTGCATCCCTGTTAATGATGCCATGTGTTCAAATGTATCCTTCACGAGCTGTTCATATAAAGACGCCTGCTCAGCGGAGAGCGGAATGAATTCTTTTTCTTCGAGTTTCTCAGGCAGGTTTAGGGCAACCTCTTCATCTTGTTTTGTTCGTCTTAATAAAAATGGTTTGATCAGCTGCTGCAGCTGTTCAATTCTTTTTTCTTCACGGTCTTTTTCAATCGGAAGGACGAACTTTTTATGGAAGCTGGTCAGGCTGCCGAGATATCCTTTGTTGACGAAGTCGAATATGGACCAAAGCTCTGTCAAACGGTTTTCCATTGGAGTCCCGCTGAGGGCAATGTGATGCTGTCCCTTGAGCTGTCTAATCGCTCTCGATTGTTTCGTATGGGCGTTCTTGATGTTTTGGGCTTCGTCTAAGCAAATGGTATTCCACTTTGCTGCCGTTAATTCATCACGATCAGAATGTGAGAGTCCGTAAGAAGTCAGGACAATATCTGTTGATTCGTATGCTTTTGTGAAGTTCTCTCCCTGTGGACGTGCTGGGCCGTAATGCAGGGCAACATTCAAATGTGGAGCGAATGTTTCGAGCTCTCGTTGCCAGTTTCCTAAAACAGAGGTCGGCGCAATGATGAGAGACGGAGCGGCATTTTGCTCCTGCTCCTTCAAATACGTGAAATATGCGATCATTTGAATCGTTTTTCCAAGGCCCATATCATCTGCTAAACAAGCCCCAAATCCATGAGATCTTAAAAATAAAAGCCAATTCACGCCATGCTGCTGATACGGACGCAGTGTGCCTTTGAAGGACTCACTCATTTCGTAAGAAGGCAGCTCGTGCGAATCATTTAATTGGTGGACAAGCCCTCTTAATTGCGATGAAAGTTCAAATTGAATATGGGCAAATGCTGAACTGTCTAGCAGTTCTGGAATCGATTCAGAGGAAGCTTCTTGATCTGCCAGTTCGCGTGACAAAATATCAGACATGTGAAGCCCTTCATTTTCGGCACGCTCCATCCACTTTTTCATTTGCTGAATGAAGGTCGGATCTATTTTGATCCATTGTCCTCGAATGTTGACAAGGCGTCGTTTGCTTTGGACAAGCTCGTTGAACTCATCTTCTGTCAGTTCAATGCCGTTTGTCGCAAAGCGCCAATTAAAGTCCATTAATGCGTCCATTCCGACATGCGATTCGCCTCGCGGTGTAGAAGAAATCCTTGCTTTTAACATCATCGTGCTGTCTTTAACAATTTGCCACCATGATGGGAGCAGAATCTCAATGCCCATATTGACAAGTGTTTCACTTGCTTCAGATAGGAAGAGCCATGCTTCTTCTTCTGACATAAGTGTGGTGCCAGATGTGAAAGAAAGCCAAGGGACGATTTGACTGAATCGTTCCAGCTCTCTTGAAATTTTATCTTGATACGGGTGCCAAGACCTTTTCAATGAACGAATGCCTTCAAAAAAGTGAAGGTCGCTGTTTTTCTTATCACGTAAAAACAATTCGATTTTCCAATCATCACCGTCAAAATCAGGCTCGTTTAAGCGCAAGCCGACAGTGAACGGCGTCTCGTCATCAATCCAGCCAATCGTCTCCAGGAAATCCTGCTCATCTAAAAAATGTCCTTGGAAGGATGAGAGCGCAGGCGATTGTGCAGTCATACGGTTCCATTTGTGCTGCAAGGCATCATCATACTGAATGTAATCCTGTACAGCAAAGGAGAACCAATCAGCCGTATAGCCATCTAATAGGCCTTCTTTGTCTTTAAATCGAAGTTCGCCTTTTTTCCACGCCTCGTAATCGGGAACGTAATCTTCGTCCTCGATGAATTCGTAAATGGTGGAGGCTGTCTTCATCAGTGGTTCCGTTTCATCCGTTAATGTCACATGACTAAACGTATTAAATGAATTTTTTCCTAGCAATTCAACGGTCATCCAAGGGCTTAACAGAAAGGCAGGAGTGCCAATAAAGCTCACATCTTCTAAAAATGTTCCGTAGAAAGAAGATTCGTGCCATTGGAAAAGCTGCCTCTTCATTTCATTAAGCGGAACAGGGTGTCCGTCCTCTGCTTGCGCTGAAATGGTGAAAGAGAAATCTTCAGTTTGTTCTGCATGAATGACAATTTGTTTATGGCGTGTCATCAATCAATTTTCCTTTCTTCATTTCCTCTTGGAACGCACGCAGCCGTTTTGTTGAATCTTGCAGCTGCTTTACATACCTTTCCCAGATCGCGGTTTTGTTCGTTTTATGATAAAGCGTGCGCAGTTTTTTCAGCATTTTTACAGACTCTCGATAAGCACTTCGATTCTTTTGATCGAGAAGCAGTGAGATTTCACGGTGGTACGATGGAATGAGGGCTTCCGGCTCCTCTTTTGCAATCTGTTTGATCAAATCCTTCTCCAGTTCACTAATGGAGAAACCAACAAGGCTGTGAATCTCAATCCATTCCGCATAACGCTGCTGTGCATACAAGAGCTGACTGTATTCTGTAAACGCATAGGGCATACAGATTTGGAGATAACGTTCATATAAATGATGATCCTTCGTCTGCTTAAAGTATGCATCTAAATAAAAGAAGAAATCACTGACAGCTCCCCGCAGTTCTCTGTAGGAAAGGTCGAGCTGGCAATATTCCTCTAATATATAGGTGATTTCATGATACCAGAGCTTGAGCCGCTTCCAGTCCTTTCGGTTTGTGAGATCCTTCAGCCAATTGAGCACATTTGGCAGCATATCCGCATTGAGCAGCTGTAATTGCTGAAAGAGGCTGTCGTCTTCTTTCAGTAAATAATCCATGTGCATCAGCCCGATGGTACGTTCAACCGTTTGTTCTTTCTTCTGGGCGTTCTTTAGTAATTCTGTTTCTTTTTTGACCCATTTCCCTCTATTTAATATGGTGCCCCAAATCTCCATAAAGACCGCTACTCGTTCATGCTGGAAAGGTCCATTGATTTGAAGAAGTGTGCGAACGGCAGTTGGTGTGTTTTCAAGAAACGGATCGAGGGAAAAGGAAAGGGCGTATGTCTTCAAATGATCCACTGAATCGAAAATGGTGTTCATGAGCTGTTCTACATAGGGATTCATGGAATAAAAGTCTTTTTCGGCATCAAGCCGGCCGAGGTCGACGAGTTCATGAAGCCTCAGCCATACATCGATCGACGTATGAATCGCATACAAGCTCTTGAATTCAGGTGAAGCAGGTGCGTGTTTTTTTAGGATCGATAAATAGCCGTAATATAAATGCTGCGGTGTTTGCTGGTGCTTCGGTGTCCGTTTCAGCCAGAGGTTAAATTCCTCTTGGAAAAAAGTCAGCCAGCTTTGGAGTGATTGTTCGTCTGGGCGCTTCACTTGGAAGTGCTGGCGAATCAGTTCTTTGCTGCGCTGTAATTCATCCTTTTCTGACCAATGTTCTGTAAATCCGGTCACACTCTCTACTTGAGCGTATAGCGAAAAGAAGACAGCGAGAATGTGTTTACAAAGTCCATCTGCTGGACATGAGCAGCTGCTTCTCACAGGAAACAGCACATGAAGGTGGACTCTTGCTGCCACGACATCATGTACATAAGCTGACCATTCGGTATCAGACTCTTGCTTGAGCCGATATACGCTGTCCTGTCTATAAGTAATCAATGCTTTTTTGATGAGTTGTTTGTTTTCATCTGTTGCAGGAAGAAGTTCTTTGATCTGTTCGGCTGTTTGTTTGATTTCTTCTTCGTTGATGTTGTGCTGAAGCATTTGATCCGCTCCTAACCAAGTAAAAGATTCCAATTCTTTTATTATAGCTCAATGGGGAATTATAAAAAAGTTTTTCATGAAAATGGTCATAAATTTCAAAAGCTGTCGAATGATGTATTAGAGTATTGCATAAACCAACCTTACAGCATATAATAATGAAATTAGTGGATTCGAAAGGATACAGACATGGATAATAAGGGTTTAAATCAAGAAGAGTTTTTAAAGATTTTGATGTACGCTCATGATATTGGTGAAAATTCAAATGATGTCACAACAAAAGAAATGCTTGAAAATCTGATTGCTCATATTCGAAATGGTCTTGTTTCATAAAAGTGACCCCCTGCTAGTGATGGCAGGGGGTTTTTGTATGCTTTTAAGAATGGAATGAAAGCTCCCGGCATACGATGTCATTACAAGCATAAGGAGTATGGGGAGCTGATGGTGTCATGAATATTGCGATTGCAGGCTGTGGGTATGTGGGACTTGTGACAGGTGTGTGTTTAGCGGAGGCAGGTCATGATGTGGCGTGTATTGATATTGACCGCCGAAAGGTCATGCAGCTGAAACAAGGAAAGCCCCCAATGTATGAGCCAGGGTTAAAAGAGCTATTGAAACGCAATCTTGCGCAGGGACGAATTCATTTTCACATAAATGGAGCGGAAGCCTACTCGCGGGCTGATGTGTTAATGATTGCAGTCGGCACCCCGCAGCAGGTAGATGGCCAAGCTGATTTACAGTATGTGTTTCAGGCTGCAAAAGAGATGGGCTTAAAAGCAAAGTCAGGGGCGATTCTTGTGGTGAAAAGTACAGTGCCTGTCGGAACGGGTGATCAAATCGATCAGTTGATCCATCAAGAATTAGGACGGAAGGAGCCACTAGCGATTGCATCTAACCCAGAATTTTTACGGGAAGGCTCTGCCATTTCAGATACATTGAGGGCGGATCGGCTAGTGATTGGAGCTGAAACAAAAGCCGTATTAGACCAGTTAGAGGAGATGTATGCTGATTTCCATCTTCCATTGGTGAAAACAGACCGTAAAAGTGCTGAAATGATCAAGTACGCATCAAATGCATTTCTTGCGACAAAAATCAGTTTTATGAATGAAATTGCTTCCATTTGTGAAAAAACTGGTGCTGATGTTGAATGGGTGGCGCAGGGAATGGGGCTTGATCAGCGGATTGGTTCTTCCTTTCTCAGAGCGGGCATTGGCTATGGAGGTTCTTGTTTTCCAAAGGATACAAATGCACTTGTCCAAATTGCAGGGCATGTGTCCCATGATTTTGAGCTGTTAAAGGCTGTCATCAAAGTAAATAATGAGCAGCGGGCGGGTTTTATCCAAAATATTCAGGAGCGGCTGGGGGCAGTTCTTGAAGGGAAGCGAATTGCGCTACTTGGTCTGTCCTTTAAACCGAATACAGATGATATGAGGGAGGCGCCATCTATTCCGATCGCTCATGAGCTCCATCAATTAGGTGCGGAGCTTGTGGCATATGATCCTGTTGCTGCCCGGCATGCAGCTCGCGAGCTGCCGGATCAAGTCTTATTTGCTCAAACGATTGAGGAAGCGATCAAGGATGCCGATGCGGTCTGTCTATTAACAGAGTGGGCGGATATTCAGTCGTTTCCACTCGCTTCCTATAAGAAATGGATGAAGCGGCCGCTTATTTTCGATGGACGAAACTGTCATACACTTGAAGCGGCAGAACAAGCAGGGATCGAGTATCATTCGATTGGGCGCAGATCAATTTCTCCAATTTATATGTAAAAGAAAACCGATAACAGTGAATGTTATCGGTTTTTATGAATGCGGCAGAATGAATCCGCCATATAAGAAAGCAGCCACAATAAGAAAGGCAGGGTGCAGCTTGAATTTGGTCATCAAGAAAAAGGAGATCGCAGCAATGGCGAGCGATTGCGTCCAGCCGATGGCTTTCACAGCATCTCCGCCGATTTCCCATGTTAATAAAAGCATCATCATCGCAATGACAGGCTGAACGGATAAGGTCATGCCTTTTACGACGGGAGATTGACGAAAGCGGTCAATCAGTTTGAGCAATAAAATCAGCCCAACAGCGGATGGCAGGACAGTTGCAAGCAGTGCCACGATAAAGCCTGGCCAGCCCATGACGTCATAGCCGACATATGCTGCAATCTTCGTAGCGATTGGCCCCGGCAGTGCATTGGCTAAAGCCAGCATATTGGAGAATCCTTCGTTCGTCATCCAATGAAAATGATTGACGATTTCTTCATAATTGAGCGGGATGGATGCAGGGCCACCGCCATATCCTAATAGATTGGATAAAAAGAATGCCCAGAATAAAAAGAGAATCAGCATCATGAAGACACTCCTTTCTCTTTATTTGGCCGATTCCAGCGATTTTTCAGTTTAAAATGAAAGGCGCCATAAAGTAAAAAGATCATGACAATAATTCCTGGATGAATGGACAGCACTTGCAGCCCAATAAAGGCAAGAAGGAATAGAGCGACCCCGAAGATCATGCCGAAGCCTTTCAGCGCTTTTTGTCCAAACTCATATGCCATGATACCTAAAAGAACAGCAATGACTGGGGTCACAGCGCCAATCATATTTTGAATGATTTGTGAGGAGCTTAAGACGCTGACAAGTGTGACAAGGGCTACCATGGCGAGACATGTTGGTAAAATATGAGCAGCTGTGGCGACAATTGCGCCAGATACGCCCTTTAATCGATAGCCGAGGTATGCTGACATTTTTGTTGCGATCGGGCCTGGTAATGCATTGGCGATGGCGAGTGTTTCTCCGAATTCGTCATCGTTGATCCATTGGTATTTCACCACCGCTTCATGGCGAATAAGCGGTATCACGGAAGGGCCTCCGCCAAAACCGAGAATACCGGTTCGCACCATAGCGATAATGAGTTCGATATATGATTGCAAGTGGTTCAACTCCTGTCTACAATTTCATGCCCATGCGGCTTTTGTATCGTTTAATGAGCATTTGGCAGTCCACACTGACAACGCCTTCTAGCGGGTATAGCTTTTTTGTCAGGAAAGTCTCCATTTCCTGTTCATGTTGAAAAATGCCATGCATATGCAGCTTGCTTGGTCCTGTCATGTGATAAAGGCTTGTGACAGCCGTTTCCTTTTCAAGCTGAAGGGCAACCGCTTCTAAAAATTTCGGCTCTACCTCTACATTAAAGAAGACAGAGACATGAATGCCGACCTTCGCGGGGTTAATTACAGCGGTGAATCGTTCAATGACCCCTGCTTCAACGAGCTGCTGAATGCGGGCTTGTACGGCAACACGTGACAGACCGACCTGTTTGCCGAGATCTGTATAAGACATGCGCCCGTCCTCGTGTAATAGGGATAAAATTTGTTTATCTCTTTCGTCTAATGTTAGGTTTGGAATGCTATAGTCTTTTGACACCGTATAACCACCTTTCTTCTGTTGATATTCTATCATATTTATTACGAATAGAATGGATGAATTATCATTTGCTATCGAAACGAAAACATTGTATGCAAGAAATTATCTTTATGCATAAAAAAACACCCCGATCTCATCGGGGTGTTTTCATTTATTGATCCGGACTGCTTTCTGCACTTGCAATTTGCTGTGCAAGGTCAGCTCTATCAATGTCTGCTTGGAAGAATTCCTGCGTATTTGGCAGATGTAAATTCATATGGCGTTTTTGAGAAATGCGGATGGTGACTTGATCAACGGTGTAATCAAATACGTGTCCGCCAACACTTCGATCTTCATCAATAAAATGAAGATGATATCCACTCACCGCAATACCGTGTGCGTATTGCGGTGTACGGAAGCCTGCGATCGTACCTTGAATATCCTCAAAGTCAAAAATAGGCTGAGACTTGACTGCTTCTACCATCGGAACGTAAGGTTTTTCCTGTTTTTCAACCGTACGTGTTTGAACCTTTTTGAATGATCCATCAATGCGGACCGCATAAAAGATATTTTTACTTGGTAAAATGCGATCGATTTCTTCTTCAAGTTCTTTGGACGTCATAGGTGCATCAATTCGATGAACGATATCTGTTTCAAAGAATGCTAGAGAGCAGAAAGGTGAATAATCTTGATTGGTGACCGGTGTCGCTGTTCCATCCGAGCGCAGCCGGTAGAATGCGCCGTCAAAGCCGATCAGCTCTCCATCTAATTGATTGAATGTACCGATGCCAAAATCACCGTGTTCAGGAATATGTGCGAGGGAGAAATCTCCATCATATACGGCTTCCAGCAGGGAGGTCATTGTCGATACTTGATAGACCTCTTGCTGTTTGTCATGCTGTCTTGTGTCATTCTGTTGATTCATTGGGTGCATCATACCCATAACCGCTCACTCCTTTAATGTAATGTATCGAAGTCTTATCTGACGTTCATTGCATGTTTTTTGCGAAAGACTTCTGGCCATTTTTGACTGGCGAGGTCAGGGTTGTCTTGATAGTCAATCGGAATATCAATAATCACAGGTCCTTCTATGTTTATACCCTTTTGAAGGACGGTTGAAAGCTCCTCAGGTGAGTTGACTCTTAGTCCAGTCGCTCCAAAGCTTTCCGCATATTTCACTAAATCGATCTGCCCGAATTCAACGCAGGATGTACGCTCATATTTCATTTCCTGCTGGAACGCGACCATGTCGTATGTGCTGTCGTTCCAAACAAGGTGAACGAGGTTTGTTTTCTTGCGGACAGCTGTTTCTAACTCCATTGCGGAGAAGAGAAAACCGCCATCACCTGAGACCGAGATAATCTTTTCATCTGGATTCATGATAGAAGCCGCAATTGCCCATGGTAATGCGACGCCTAATGTTTGCATGCCGTTACTTACCAGGAATGAATTCGGTTCATAGACGCGGAAGTGACGGGACATCCAAATCGCGTGAGATCCGATATCACACGTGACCTTCGTGTCATCAGGAATCAGACGTCTCAATGTATGAATGACATCCAGAGGGTGAGATCGATGACTTTCTCTTTCTGGTGTCTTTTCGATGTCGCTTAATAGTTCCTGTAATTCAGTGACGAATTCTATGTTCTCTTTGCTTAGAGAAAGGGGAACACTGTCATGCGCTAGATGTTTGACGGTTTCAGAAATATTGCCTACAAGCTCAAGCGCTGGCTCATAAAAATGGTCAATATCTGCCTGCATGTCATCAACATGGATGATCTGACGCTGCTGCGGCTGAAGATTCCAAAGCTTCGGATCATATTCGATTGGATCAAAGCCAATGGTCAAAAGGACATCTGCATGTTCAATGAGAAGGTCACCCGGCTGATTACGGAATAAGCCGATTCTGCCTACATATTGAGACTCGAGCTCTCTTGAGAGAACGCCGGCTCCTTGGTACGTTTCAACAAATGGGATACCAAGTGTTTTTAATAATGCTCTTGTGGCATTTGCAGCAGCTGGACGACTAGCTTTCATTCCCACAATCGCAATAGGTAAGTGTGCATTTTGAATTTTGGCGATAGCCGAACTGATGAGAGCATCTGGTGCAGGACCTAATTCTGGAGAAGGGTGAGCAGACACTGGTGTTTGTGTGGTGTGTTCTGTCACGACATCTTGTGGAAAGCTGATAAATGCTGCTCCAGCCTGCCCTTTTTGTGCCGCGCGAAAAGCATTCGTTAACGCTTCTGGTATATTATGAACGTCTTGTACTTCAACGCTATATTTTGTGACTGGTTTGAATAATGCCGCATTGTCGAGTGATTGATGTGTTCGTTTCAGACGATCTGCACGAATGACGTTTCCGGCGATTGCGACAACAGGATCACCTTCTGTATTGGCTGTTAATAGACCTGTTGCTAAATTAGATGCACCAGGACCTGATGTGACAAGACAAACACCTGGTTTGCCGGTTAAACGTCCAACAGCAGCTGCCATAAAGGCTGCATTTTGTTCGTGTCTGCATAGGACAAGCTCTGGACCTCTGTCTTTTAATACATCAAATACAGCGTCAATTTTTGCACCTGGAATCGCAAAAACATGGGTCACACCTTGAGCAATCAGCGTATCAACAATCAACTCTGCTCCTCGTCTTGTTAGGGGTTGTGCTTGAGATTTCATTTACCCCGCACTCCTTTCGGCAAGTAAAATTTTTTATGAAAATATATTTTCATGATATGATTTACTATACATTTCATAAAATAAATTTTCCAATATATGTTTAACGTGGTTTTGATATGTTTCACGAATAAGTGTGTGAGGAGTGAAAGGATGGAACTGAGACATTTGCAGTATTTTGTCACAGTAGCGGAGGAGCTGCATTTTGGCAGAGCAGCCGCGCGGTTGAATATGACACAGCCTCCACTTAGTCAGCAAATTAAGCAGTTTGAGGAAGAATTGGGTTTTCCTTTATTTCACCGGTCGAAGCGGGTAGTGGAGCTAACAGCAGCTGGAAAGGTCTTTTTACATGAGGTTCGGGGAGTGCTGCAGCAGCTTGATAAAGCCGTTGATCATGCCCGTCATACAGCAAGAGGAGAGCTGGGGAAAATCATCATAGGTTTTGTTGGAACGGCGACGTATGATATTCTGCCGCCTGTTGTACGTGAATTCAGGGAGCTGTATCCTTCTGTCAGTATTGAGCTGCAGCAGCTTTCTGTTCCGCAGCAGCTAGAGGCACTTTTAAATGGTGAGATTGATATCGGTTTTTTACATCCTACACCGCCGCATGAAGAATTAGTGAGTCGTTTGATGAAGCAAAGTGAATGTATTTTTGCGATTCCAAAAAATCATCGATTGGCTCAACAAGAGACGGTCACGATTGAAGATATCCGGCATGAACCAATTATTTCTTTATCACAGGAATCATGGCCGTCTCTTTATCAGCACTTTGTCCTGCTATGTGAAAAGTACGGGTTTTCTCCAAATATCGTGCAGGAAGCGGCGGAATATCAAATGATCATTGGCCTCGTCACAGCAGGGATCGGTATTGCAGTGATTCCAAAATCAGCCCGGCGTTTATTTAATCTGGATGTTGTATATCGAGCCATTGAGGATGAACAGCTTCTGGCGGAATGGACGATTTCCTATAGACGGGAAAATCATAATCCTGCTTTATTTCATCTTGTTCACCATATCCTGCATCGCACCGAGCTGGAATAAGAGGTGTAGGGAACGGTTATGGTATGATGTCGTTACATTAAAAGGAGGCGTACCTGAATTGATTACATTGCAAATGGATCAGCTGTCACGAAAAGAGGCATATAAATTATTATCTGGTTCTATCGTTCCAAGACCGATAGCGTTTATTACAAGTCTGTCTAAAGAAGATGTTGTCAATGCCGCACCATTTAGTTTCTTTAATGTCATCAGCGGACACCCGCCGCTCATTGCGGTTTCTATCGGACGACGTGATGGTCAGATGAAAGATACTGCGCAGCATATCATTGACAGGGAAGAGTTTGTCGTCCATGTGAGTGATGAAGACATGATAGAAGATATTAATGAAACAGCTGCTACATTGCCTCGGGAAGAGAGTGAGCTGGATCGCACCGGACTTCATCAAGTAGAGAGTCATGTCATTTCAGTGCCGGGAATCAAGGAAGCGCGCATTCGTTTTGAATGTCAGCTGGAAAAACATCTGACCTTTCAAAATGATGAAGGGGAGATCACAGTTGATCATATCATTGGCCGGGTTGTATGTGCACATTTAGATGAGGGTGTTTATGATGCAGAAAAAGGCTATGTTTCTACTAATGAACTGAAACCAGTCGCTCGCCTAGCAGGTAATGATTATGCCCATTTAGGCATGTCATTTGTGCTGAAAAGACCACAGTAATAGGAAAACCCCTGAGGGAAATCGGGGGTTTTCTGTTTATTTCTTCTGTTCTAGTTTGAGTGGAGCTGCAATGTTCTTTTGTACCTTTTTCCCTTTTAATACATCGTTTGCAGCACCGACTGCCAGTTGACCGATCAGCTCTGGCTGCTGCGCAACCGTTGCAGAGAGCTTTCCTGCTTTAATTGAGCTGAGTGCATCTTCGTTGCCGTCAAAGCCAACGACAAGAATGTCTTTTCCAGAACTTTGAATCGCTTCTAGTGCGCCAAGTGCCATTTCATCATTGTGGGCAAAAACGGCTTTGATGTCAGGGTTTCCTTGAAGGAGGTTTTCCATGACATTCAGTCCTTTTGTCCGGTCGAAGTCAGCAGCTTGTTTTGCTGTCACTTTTAGATCTTTATCCGCTATTTGATGGAATCCTTTTCCACGCTCACGTGTAGCTGAAGCGCCTGGTACGCCTTCTAATTCAGCGACTTTTGCTCCTTTGCCAACCTTGTCAATGATAAATTTAGCTGCCATTTCTCCGCCTTTGACGTTATCTGAGGCGACAAGTGCTTCTACCTTTCCACTTTCGGCTGAGCGGTCTAATGTGATGACAGGTATATCAGAAGCGTTTGCTGATTCGACAGCGGTTGATATGGCAGATGAATCCGCTGGGTTGATGAGCAATGCGTCGACGCCTTGCTGAATAAGGTCTTCTACATCACTTGTTTGTTTAGCTGAATCATTTTGTGCATCTGCAATCACGACTTCAATGCCTAGCTTTTTCGCTTCTTTTGTCACACCGTTTTTCAGAGAAACGAAGAATGGGTTATTTAACGTCGAGATCGACAGCCCAATTTTGATGTCTTTTTTCTTGCCATCCTTTGATGACTTGGCCCACTCCGGCGGTTCAAGTGAGCAGGCAGAAAGCATGAACAATGAGAGAGTCAGGATGAGAATAAGATATTTTTTCATAGCGGCTGCCTCCTTAAGCAGATTTCTTTCTGTCTAATAGGACTGCAATCAAGATGACAATCCCTTTCACAACAGATTGATAGAATGATGAAACGCCAAGTAAGTTCATACCATTGTTCAGGACACCGATAATGAGCACCCCGATGAGTGTGCCGACAATTCTTCCTCTTCCGCCGGACAGGCTTGTCCCGCCAAGTACGACGGCAGCAATGGCATCAAGCTCATAGGACGTACCAGCTGTTGGCTGCGCTGAATTTAGGCGAGATGTTAAGATCGCACCTGCTAAGGCAGACATGAAGCCTGCTAATGAATAGATCATAATTTTCACGCGTGGTACTTTGATTCCTGAGATGAGAGCCGCTTTTTCATTCCCGCCGATGGCATATGTTCTTCTGCCGAAAGGTGTTTTATGAAGCAGTACCCAAAGTACGATAAAGGTGAGAAGCATCGTAATCGCTGGAACAGGAATGCCTAAGAAATATCCGCGGCCGAATAACTGAAAGGCATAGTTAGAGCCAAGCCCAGTAATCGGGTTTCCGTCTGTATAAACGAGTGTCAAACCTCTGAAAATCGTCATCGTGGCAAGCGTTGCGATAAAAGGAGCCATTTTTCCTTTTGTAATTAAAAGACCGTTGATCATCCCAAGAACGGCACCGATGATACAGCCGACGATAATGGCTAAAATCGGATCCATGCCAGAAACGATAAAGCCGGCAGTCAGGGCACTGGACAGTGCAAGAATAGCACCGACTGATAAATCAATACCTCCAGTTAAAATAACAAACGTCATGCCAAAGGCAATGAGGGCATTAATGGAGATTTGTCTCAGTAAGTTTAAGATGTTTAATGGCTCTAAAAAGGCCGGGTTTAAAATAGAAACAATGGCGACAAGGATGATGAGTCCTAAGAATGGCCCAAGCTTTTGCATGATGTGATCAAATCGTCCATTTGAAGTAAGTGGTTTCATGTTACTTCCCTCCTGTAGCTAGTGTCATAATTCGTTCCTGCGTTGCTTCTGCTTTGTCTAATTCTCCGCTGATGGTTCCTTCATGAATGACGAGCACCCGGTCGCTCATCCCGAGTATCTCTGGGAGTTCAGAGGAGACCATTAAAATGGCAACACCTCGATCAGTCAGCTCATTCATTAACTGATAGATTTCTCGTTTCGCTCCGACGTCGACACCTCGTGTCGGTTCATCTAAAATCAAGACCTTCGGCTGTATGCCGATCCATTTGGCGATGACGACTTTTTGCTGATTTCCACCAGACAGGCTTCGGGCAGAGATGTCAGAGGAAGCCGTTTTAATCGTCAGTCGTTTGATGAGAAGGTCGACAAAATCCTGTTCTGTTTTCTTATCAATCAATCCCTTTGGAGAGAAGCTTTTTAAGTTTGGCAGACCGATGTTTTCTCGGATGGATGCATCAAGCATCAATCCTTCATCCTTGCGATCCTCTGTGATAAAGCCGATGCCGAGCTTGACGGCATCACTTGGTTTTTTAATAACAGCCTTTTTTCCATGAACCCATATTTCTCCTTGATCAAGAGGATCAAGACCAAACAGCGACCGCATCATTTCGGTTCGGCCAGCACCCATTAAGCCTGCAACACCAACGATTTCTCCAGCTTTAACTGAGAAGCTGATATCTTGAAATTGTCCTTTTCTCGTTGCTTGTTTCACCTCAAGGACAATGTCTCCTGTAGAAGGCGTTCGCTCAGGATATCGATCTGTCAATTCACGGCCGACCATTTTTTTGACGACTTCATGGAAATTCGTTTCAGGTATGGCCTTCGTATCGACCGTTTTCCCATCACGCATGATCGTAATCCGGTCACAGATGGCGAAGATTTCCTCCATACGGTGAGAAATATAGACAATGGAAACGCCTTCTTTTTTGAGAGATTCAATGACCTGGAAGAGCTTCTCGATTTCCCGTTCCGTAAGAGCTGCTGTCGGCTCATCCATGATGATGACCTTTGCATCGGTCATTAATGCTTTTGCAATCTCAATCATCTGTTTTTGTCCAACAGAACAGCTGCCTGCCTCTTGTTCAAGTGAGAGATTCACAGACAAACGGTCCAGCTGCGTTTGGGCGAGGGTCTTCATTTTCTTAGTATCTAGCAGTCCGAGTTTCGTATAGATTTCTTTCCCGATGAATAGATTCTCCAAGACGGTCATATCCGGCCATATGTTGAGCTCCTGATGAATGAAGGCGATACCGTGCTGCTCCGCTTCCTTCGGATTTTTGAAAGCGGTTTCTTTTCCGTCGATTTGTATCGTTCCTTGATCTAAAGAATAAAGACCTGTAAGCAGATTCATTAAAGTTGATTTTCCCGCACCATTTTCACCCATGAGTGCGTGGACTTCACCTGTGACGAGGTCAAAGGAGACCCCGGAGAGAACGGTGTTTTTTCCAAAAGCCTTATGGATGTTATGCATCTCTATGTTCATATCTGGCTCCTCCTTTTAAAAGATGACACCGGCATGAAGAATGCAGTTTGCGTATGGGGTGGCTTCACCCGTTCGAATGACTGCTTTTGCCTGTTTGGTCATGTCTTTGAACGTCTCGTGGTCTACTTCATGTAACGATTTTGAGAGCGCTTTCTTAAGAAATAAATGATCTCGTTCATTGGCTTCTTTGATTTCACTAGCTACAGTGATGTTTTCAACGGCCATTTCCTGAAGAAGGAGGGAGGTGACCTCCTGAAAGGATGGTGTGCCGATTGATAATGCTAGGTCAATTTTGACTGGACCTTCTGGGATAGGAAGACCACAGTCTGCGATGACGATTGTATCTGTGTGGCCAAGGTCAGCAAGCACCTTGGCGATATGGCTGTTTAGGATGCCGTTTTTTTTCATTTCTTTTTCTCCAATTCTTCTCTTGTTGGCATGCCGCCTTGTGCGCCAAACTTTGTGACGGACATTGATGCTGCAAGGTTGGCAAAGGCAAGTGCGTCATAGAGGGATTTGCCTTCTGTTAGAGCGACAGCCAAGGCTCCGTTAAAGGTATCGCCAGCTCCTGTTGTATCGACTGCTTCGACAGGAACGCCTGGAACCAACACGTCTTTCGTTCCATCAAAATATCGAACCCCATTTTTTCCTTCTGTGACTAGTAATTTGTTAGGGTATTGACGCAAGGCATCTCTGGTTGGCAGACCATCAAACATCAGAACAGCTTCATGTTCATTCGGTGTAATGTAAGCAGCCTGATCTAAAACCTGCTTCGATACTTTACGGGCTGGTGCAGGGTTTAAAATGACAGGGATTTCTTTTTCACTGCAAATGGCGCAGACCGCTTCGACCGTTTCTTCAGGTATTTCCTGCTGGATGAGAACCATCCCAATATCATCAATTGTAGAAAGAGCAGTACTTACATAGTCAGGAGTAACCTCGTCATTTGCCCCTTTGACCACTACAATGCTGTTATCACCTTCTGCTAAAATGATATGAGCTGTGCCGCTCTCCATTTCGGTAACCGGTTTCATACATGAGGTACGGACACCTTGTGCTTGTAAATTGCTGAGAATATCATGGCCATAAGCGTCATCACCAACTCGGCCGACCATATATACATCTGCACCGAGTCTGGCGCTTGCGACTGCCTGATTGGCACCTTTCCCGCCTGGGACCGTTTTAAACGATTCGCCTAAAACCGTTTCACCGGCATTTGGCCGTTTATCTGAAGTGACGACTAAATCCATTGAACAGCTTCCTACTACAACAATATGACTCATTGTGAATCCACCTTTCTTGTGGTCTCTCGTTCAATAAAAGAGACGGGCATTTGAATAACTGGTTGATCTATCGGTTGTTTCTGAATCGCTTTGATTAACAGCTGTGCCGCTTCTTTTCCCATCTCATAGGCGGGCTGCCTTATGGTCGATAAGGAAGGGAAGAGCAGCTCACTTTGCGGAATATCATCAAATCCAATGATTTGAACGTCTCCTGGAATCGCTTTTCCGATTCGAAGCGCTTCATGGATGACCGCTGTTGCGACGATATCATTGCTGGCAATGATCCCATCTGTTTCAGGGTACAGCTGGAAAAGGGCCTTGGCACTTTTTCGGGCTTCTTGAAAGGAAAAGGAAGCATTAGACATCACATGAAAGTCGACACCTGTTTCCGTGAGAACATCGAGTGCGCCTTTGAATCGCTGCCGCGCTGTTTGCAGATGGGCAGGTCCTTTTAACAGTGTGATCTGCCGGCTACCGCGTCTGATTAATTCCATTGCCGCCATTTTCCCGCCAGCTGCAGCATCTGCAAAAACAGAAGGTGCATGTGGAACTGTTCGATCTAAAAACACAACAGGCAGATCATCATCATTGTATATATCTGACTCAGGTTCATTTGTGACCGCGATGACACCGACAACTTGATTTTGTTTAAAGGTTTGCAAGTATGCCATTTCTTTCTCTCGATCTTCATCACTGTTTCCGAATAATAACCGAAAACCGTGCGCATGAATCTCATCCTCAACGCCTCTAGCAAGCTGAGGAAAGAAGGGGTTTGTGATATCAGGCAAGATTAAGCCGATTAAGCGTGATTCTCTTTTGAAAAGGGATCTAGCCACTTCATTGGGAAAGTAGTTCAACTCCTGCATCGCTTGCGTCACGCGGGTTTTCGTATCTGAATGAACATATCCAGTATCATTGAGCACGCGTGAAACAGTGGCAACAGACACTTGTGCAGCTTTTGCGACATCTTTAATTGTAGCCAATGGAGAGCCTCCCTTCATGAATGTGTAACCGTTTACACACATAGATTATCACGAAAGCATCGAAATGACAATCTAAAAAAAATAAAAAAAGAAAAGAAAGAAGGCTTCTTCCTTTTCTTAACTAATAATACCTGTTTGTGTAATGTTCACTTTCACTTTTGGAATGATTTTCACCTTCGGATAATCGGTGACCCAGTTCATTTTCATATATTCATCATAGTGTTTTACCCTATATTTTCTGCCAAGGCTTAGGACGTCAGAATTTGCTTCTTGCAGGGCCGCAATGACTCTTTCGGCATCTTTAGTCAAAATAGCTGACAGCCTTTTATTTAGCATTTTAATTTTCTTGTCTGTATCTAAATTATCTTTCGGATATTCAATAACAGAGGTATTGAATTCAAACTCAAGAGAGAAGGTTACGTTTCGATGATCAGGATTGACGATTTTAATGTCTCTTTTTGTATCGGTAACTTGAATGCTGATGTAATTGTTCTCTTTTGATTTCATATCACTTCTTACTTTTTTTGTGAAGTTTGCATAACTGCCCATTTTTCCATCCATGATGGTGAGCAGAATGGCATCTTGCGCATAAAGTTCTCCTTTCATTTTCTCATTATCAAATAAGGCGACCCCCCTTACACTCGTTAACTTTTTTGATTTATCGTAGTAGAGTAATGGCAGTGTGAAATCCTCGCCGGTTTGCAGCATTTTGGACCGGATATTTTGAATGTTCTTAGGTGCAACTTGTGAGGAGCGTGATGCAGAAGTGATCAGGTTGTTTAAATAGTCGCTCACAATGAGTTTTTCCTTGAGCAGAGAATTGATTAAGTCCACACAACTCCCGCCTTGCACCACTGCCAAGTTTGCGAGCAAAGGGCTTTTGGGATCGCGATAAAACATATCTAAGTAAGGGAGCAGCCGGTTTTGGGCAAATTCATCACCGATCAGCAGGACCCTCATTTTAGACATATCAATTTTTTGGTCTACACTCCGGCTAAAGTTGCTTCTTGCTTTTCTTAAAGTAGGCGCATCGGTTGTGAGAACAGTGGTTAAATAGCTGCCTGAATTCCCTTGCTGCATACTTTGAGACTGCTGCACCTTTCGATAGGTAATCGAATATCTCGCATTGTCATCCTCTCCTTGATCAACAGCTGAAGTTAATACGAGAGAGATGTCTTTTAATAGGTTTTGATCCCAGCAGCCAGGCATGAAAATGAGGGAAACACACATAAGCAGTGTCAACATGTACCTATGATGCATGTGATTTCACCTTCTTTTTGCGGTGTTTGATAAAGATGATAACGGCCATCATGATCGGAAGTGTGTATATAAATGAATATTGTGCAGCGGTAGTAAAGTCATTGAAGCGCTGAATTCTAAAGTTATCAGTTGAAAGAAAACAGCTTGCAGCATAAATCAAAATGGCAAAATAGTAGACATATTTTTTGTGATTTTTTTTCTTCAGCATACTGGACACACCATTTGCACAAAAGTACAGATAATTACTCAGTGTGGCTAAAATGACAAAGACCCAAAAGCTTAGAAAAATTAAATCCGTGCGCTCAATGACACCGAATGTAATGGTTTTTAATAGATACAAAACAGGATTCGGGATAACATCAAGCTCAGCTGGGCTGAAAAACATAAAACAAATTAATGTAATAAATAGGTAGTAAAGCGTCGTGCATATATTTGAAATGGTCATCACTTTATATCGTTCCTTAATGGTGCCCTTCATCAGTGGAGAGATGATTAAAATCATCTCAAATCCATTCATTGACAGCACCACGTCCTTCAATCCAAGCTGAAATTGAGAAATATCTGTTTGGAAAAAGGGCAGAAGGTAATCAATATTGGTTCCTTTCAATGAATAGAACATCAATAGAGAGAGCATGAGCAAAAAGGGAGTTAAGATAAAATTAAACCTGACAATGGCTGTAATTTGCTCCTTTGAGATATAGATAATGCATATCATCAGTAATAGGTTAATCACCCAGTTTGGTGTGAGCGGGAGCACCCATATGCCAAGAATCCTTGTGAATATAGATAGGACTACGATGCAGACCGAGGCAAAGTATACCGTATAGAGCACGACCAAGGTGCGTCCAATCCATTTTCCAAAGACCTCAATCAGCGCTTGGAAAAATGACGTTTCTGGATACTTGTAGATGATATAAAGAAAAATGGTATTGATGATTTGGATAAAAAAACACGCGACAATTATTGCCATCCAGCCATCGTGTCCCATGTCTTTCATTAGCAAATGGGGGAGCGCTAAAATACCAACACCAATTTGAGATTGGATGATAAAAAAAACAGCTTGAGGTGGAGATATTTTATTTTTCATTTTTCTTTTTCCACCCTCTCAGTTGTTCAATTTGTTTGTTCTTTTGCGGATTTAAATAAACAGGGCGGTTTTTGTACATCCACATTGGGAGTCGAACCACAGTATCTTTTAAGTCCTGCCAGTTAAATGGAGCAACAGGTGATAAATATGGCACCCCTAGTGATTCTAGGCGGCATAAATTCATGAGAATAATGGCGAGCCCAAATGAAATGCCAATAAATCCAAACATCGATGCCATAAACATGAGCGGGAAACGAAGCATCCTGATGGTGGACGTCATTTCAAACGACGGAAGTACAAATGAAGCGACAGCCGTCACAGCGACTACAATCACTTGGACATTCGAAATAAGTCCTGCTTGTACAACCGCATCCCCAATAACCAAACCTCCTACGATGCCAATGGTCTGCCCGATGGGTTTAGGCAGACGCACCCCAGCCTCACGTATAAGTTCAATTGTGATCTCCATCAGCATAGCCTCAATCAATGGAGGGAAGGGAATGCCAATAATAGAGTTCTTCATCGTAATAGCTAGTTCATCTGGGACAACCTCATAATGAAACGCAATAACAGCAATATAAAAAGATGGCAATATGACTGCGATGATGCAGGCAAGATAACGAAGAATACGAATAAACGTAGCAGGAATCCAGCGGCTATTATAATCATCCGGCGACTGAAAAAAACTAAAGAACGTGATAGGCAGAATGATGGCCATTGGACTGCCATCCATGAGTACGACTATTCTGCCTTCAAGAATCGCAGATCTTACCTTGTCCGGACGTTCTGTATCAATCAGCTGCGGGAAAATAGAATATGAATCTTCTTCAATTGCCTCAACGATAGAGCCAGGACTTATCAGTGTGTCTACTTTAATAGAAGAAATCCGTCTGTTGACTTCTTCGACCTTTTCTTGATTGGCAATATCAGATATATAAACCGTTGCAAGCTTTGTTTCCGATTTTGTACCGACCTTATGATATTGAATGGCGAGCTTCCGATCATTTAAATGCGAACGCAGTAAGTAGATATTGGTATCAAGACTTTCAACAAAACCATCATGTGCACCCGCGATAATACTTTCAGAAGACGGTTCAGTAATAGAGCGCAGCGGCGGCTGTCCGACAGCAAACAGCTTGATTTGCGAGGAGTTTTCATCAAGAAAGGCAATACTTCCCGCAATAATACTGTCTGTGATCAGCGTCAAGTCGCCTGTTTCAAGTGTGCTAAGAGACTTTATATAATTCTGCTTTCCAGGAGAGCCTAATAAGTTACCGATAATGAAATCATTTAATTTGCCTTCATCTATTCTTGTTTTAATAAAGAACAGCACAGATTTTGTTTCATTCACCATTAACTCTCGGTATTCAAAATCGCCGCTTTGCTGAAATGTTTTTTTTAGGATACGGATTTTTTCCTCGAAGCTGCCTGATAAAAAATGCAGGCGTGTCTGCTCATTGGTGTTTGGCATCTTTAGCCTCCTCTCACAGATTTTTTACCCATAGTGTAAGCGGAGAAGCGGATTTTATTCGTCTCCTTTGGGGAAAGCATGACATAAGCTGACAACTTTCAACTAAATTCACATTAAAAATGTTAAGAAATGATGAATCTTGATAAAAACAAATGAATAATGTTTCATTGTTTAGGTCATAAGGTGCGAATATCGTAAAGAGAAGGTACACCGAAATGATCAAATATTTACATCTTATCCCAATTTTTTGTGACCTAAAAATAAGCATATGACTTGATTTTTTTAGAGGTGACCTTTGTCATAGGTCAACACATAGCAATCTGACCAATGAGGATGACTTTCTAACCTGTTCGTTCAAAAATATAAAACATTCCAAAACACGCACTATTCATTTAAAGCGCTGATATGACTGATGTTATAGAGAAGAGCGGGCTTTAAAACATTGATTCAAAATACATCTTAATAATTGTCAAAAAATTTAGGGAGAAAAGGACAAAAGATTTTCGGATCATTGATGGTAACGCTTTCTCATGAATTCAGCAGAAATTCAGATTGATTTTTGTCCGCCTTTTGGCCTTTTCATTTAAAGGATGGGTAGGCAAAAAAGCCTTCTGATTAGAGGAATTTGGCATACGAGGAAGTGAAAGATTATGTTACATAATACCGATTGTGATTTTATGCTGAACAGATATACTGTTGATTGAATTTACATATCACACTCATAAAAAAAGGAGATGTAGATAGCGATGTGGTTAATCGTTATAGCCTGTGTCATCATGTTAGGGATTGGCTTTATTGAAAAGAAGCGTCATCAGAAAAATATCGATGCCCTGCCGGTGCGCGTCAATATTAATGGTATTCGCGGAAAGTCTACCGTCACAAGATTGACAACCGGTATCTTAATGGAGGCAGGTTATAAAACTGTCGGTAAAACAACGGGAACGGATGCAAGAATGATTTATTGGGATACGCCAGAGGAGAAACCGATTAAAAGGAAACCGCAAGGACCGAATATCGGAGAGCAGAAAGAAGTTATGAGAGAAACAGTTGAAAGAGGAGCAAATGCCATCGTCAGTGAATGTATGGCGGTAAATCCAGATTACCAAATTATCTTTCAGGAAGAGCTGCTTCAAGCAAATATTGGCGTGATCGTAAACGTTCTTGAAGACCATATGGACGTTATGGGGCCGACACTTGATGAAATAGCAGAAGCCTTTACAGCGACAATTCCTTACAATGGACACTTGGTTATTACGGATAGTGAATATACAGATTTCTTTAAAGAGATTGCGAAAAAACGCAACACAGAAGTCATTGTTGCGGATAATTCCAAGATTTCCGATGAGTTTTTGCGGAAATTTGAGTACATGGTTTTCCCAGATAATGCTTCACTTGCACTTGGTGTTGCCCAAGCATTAGGGATTGATGAAGATACGGCATTCAGAGGAATGTTAAATGCGCCGCCTGATCCAGGAGCGATGAGAATTCTCCCATTAATGGACGCGAAAACACCTGGACACTTTGTAAATGGATTTGCGGCAAATGACGCAGCATCTACATTGAACATTTGGAAGCGTGTGAAAGAAATTGGATATCCAACAGATGAACCGATTATTATTATGAACTGCCGTGCGGATCGGGTAGATAGAACGATCCAGTTTGCGGAGGATGTACTTCCATATATTGAAGCAAGTGATCTTGTCTTAATTGGTGAAACAACTGATCCAATTGTGAAGGCATATGAGGAAGGGAAAATTCCGGCTGACCACTTACACAACCTTGAATATCAATCTACAGAAGAAATTATGAATATGCTTGAGAAAAAGCTTCATAATCGAGTGGTTTATGGAGTCGGCAATATCCATGGTGCCGCTGAACCGTTAATCGAAAAAATTCAAGAATACAAAATTAAGCAGCTTGTCAGCTAGGAGGAAATATAGAAAATGTTCGGATCAGATCTTTATATCTCGTTAATTTTAGGTGTTCTACTTAGTTTAATCTTTGCAGAAAAAACAGGAATCGTACCAGCTGGACTTGTTGTCCCGGGTTATCTGGCGCTCGTATTTAACCAGCCAGTCTTCATTTTAGTCGTCTTATCTGTCAGCTTGCTTACGTATGTGATCGTTCGCTTTGGCTTATCAAAATTTATGATTTTATACGGACGCAGAAAGTTTGCAGCGATGCTGATTACAGGGATTGCCTTAAAGCTGATATTTGATTTCTTCTATCCAGTGGTCCCATTTGAAATAGCAGAATTCCGCGGAATCGGAATCATCGTCCCTGGATTGATTGCAAATACGATTCAAAAGCAAGGTCTTACAATTACCCTTGGAAGCACGTTACTTCTAAGTGGTGCAACATTTGCCATCATGTATGTTTACTATCTATTTTAAGATAAGGTGTGTCCAATGATGAATAAAAAATTGAGCTTTCAGGAAAAGCTGCTGAAAATCACAAAGAATCAAAAGAAAAAGACGAATAAACACGTACTCATTGCTTTACCGATCGTCATTGCTTGTACATTTCTATTTACGTTTATCGGGAAAGCACAAGTGCCAACTGTACAAAAGAATCCAGAAAACATCCTGACCGCTTCGTTTGTCGGTGACATTATGTTTGGAAGAAACGTAGAGAAAGTAACAGACCGCTATGGAAAAGAGCATCTCTTTCGTTATGCCAAGCCATATTTTGATGTGTCAGATTATGTGACAGGTAACTTTGAGCATCCTGTCGCATCAGATAAGGAACAGGCAGCCCAAAAGAATATTCATTTAAAAACAGATGAAGATTCTGTCCAAGCGTTGAAGGATTTAAATTTCTCTGTCTTAAACTTTGCGAATAACCATGCGGCAGACTATGGTGAAAAAGGGCTGAACAACACGATTAATGCCTTTGAACAAAATGGCATGGATTATACAGGTGCAGGCCGTAACCTCCAAGATGCGAAGCAGAACATTTCGTACAAAGAAGTAAATGGTGTCAAAATTGCTACACTTGGTTTTACAGATGTGTATGGGAAAGATTTCAAAGCAACGAATCGCCAGGCGGGTATTCTGCCAGCCGATCCATCTATCTTTATTCCGATGATTTCGCAGGCTGCTGAAAAGGCAGATCTCGTCGTTGTTCATGCTCACTGGGGACAGGAGTACAACAATGAAGTAAACGACAGACAAAGAGAATTGGCAAGAGCGATGTCTAAGGCCGGAGCTGATATCATTATCGGTGCTCATCCGCACGTCCTTGAACCAATGGAAGTCTATAACGGAACAGCGATTTTCTATAGCCTAGGCAACTTTATTTTTGACCAAGGCTGGTCAAGAACACGTGATTCTGCACTTGTTCAGTATCATCTGAATGAAGATGGAAAAGCGACATTTGAAGTTGTCCCAATGTACATCAAAGAAGCAACACCTGCTCCAGTAAAAGCAGGATCTCTAGAATCAAAAGCCATTATCCGTATGCTGACCAATGGAACGAATGCAGATTGGAAAGAAAAAGACGGACACATTTTCTTTGAAGTAGATCACGCTGATAAAGTTAAAAACTTAAAAGAAAACGGAGGGAAAGAGAAGAAATGAAATTCCTAAAAGCAAGCTGGCCGTTTGTTGCGTTAATTTTAGTCTTTGTCTTTATGTCTGCTTTTAAATTTAGTGACAGTCTGACAGATCACGAAAAACAAAAGATTTCGGTTGAAATGCAGAAAATTGAACAGCAAAAGCAGTCAAAAGCGGAAGCAGGTAAATAACCTAAAAAGGATAAAGGGCACGCACATCGCGTGCTCTTTTTTTGTCGAAAAAGGGTGTAAAATGAAAGGTGTCATGTCGAAACTATAGAAGATTGGAGGGAAAAGATCATGAAATGGAAAGGAATATTGATAGGAGGGTGTGCGCTTGTAGGGCTGATGTTCATGTCTCAATCAGCGGTATCTGCTCAAACACCATCTCTTTTGGAGCAAGCGGAAAAGCTGATTGGAACACCTTATCATAAAGGAGGAACCGATCCAAAAACGGGCTTTGATGCATCTGGGTTTATTCAATATGTGTACAAGACATCCGAAACATTTGATTTGCCGCGGAAGGTAATCGACCAATATCAGATTGGAAAAAAGGTATCATGGGATAAAGCGCAGCCCGGTGACCTTGTGTATTTCCGAAGCCTTGAAGAAACAAAGGATATCCCAACACATGTGGCGTTGTACGCTGGGAACAATCAGGTCATCCACATCACGCTTAGTCAAGGTGTGGTGAAAACGGATGTCAGCAAAAGCAAATATTGGACAGACCGATTTTATGCGGTCAAACGCCTGCCCGGCACGCAAGAAATTTCTGATGACCCTCTTGTGAAAGATGCGCTGACCTATTTAGGAATTCCTTATGAATTTGGAGGAGCAGATCCAAAGACTGGATTTGACTGCTCAGGATTTTTACAGTATTTATTTGAAAAATCGCTTGGGATTTATTTACCTCGAAGTGCTGAACAGCAGTGGATCGTTGGAGAAAAAGTGGCATTAGACAATATCCGCCCTGGGGATTTTGTCTTTTTTAGCAACACATATAAGCCCGGAATTTCTCATGTAGGTATGTATATTGGAGGCGACCGCTTTATTCATGCGAGCCGTTCTGAAAGTGTGACAATTTCTTATTTGTCTGAATCGTATTGGCGCGAAAAATGGACAGGTGCGAAGCGGTTAACAGATCTGGAGCTTGCGAAAGAGGACCCTATCGTATCAAAAGCCGCTACGTATATTGGTGAAGTCCCTTATGTCAAAGGCGGTACGAACCCAAAGGAAGGATTTGATACAGCAGGGTTCACGCAGTACGTGTATCAAAAAGTGCTTGGCATTGAGCTGCCCCGCTATGCATCAGGTCAAGTTAAAGCAGGTACACCTGTGAAACGTTCTGAGCTTCAGCCGGGAGATCTTGTCTTCTTCAGCGGAACATCATTGATGCCGGCGATATATGCAGGATCCAATCAAGTCATTCATGTGACTGTCTCAAACGGTGTTGTCTTAACCAATATGAAAACAAGTACGTACTGGAAGGACAAATATGAAACGGCTGTTAGAATCAAAAAATAAAGAAAAAGCCCGATCAATACTTGTATCGGACTTCTGGACTTCTCTCTAGGCGCTGATCAGACAAGCGTCTTTTTTTCATGGAATTGATTTTGTAAAAGAAGATCAATAAAATAAGCGACACCGTCTTCATGATTTCCTTTTGTGATGAAGGTGCTCTTTTCTTTAATGACATCAACAGCATTCCCCATTGCAATGCGGTGGCCTGCTTCTTCAAACATAGAAAGGTCGTTTGGGCTGTCACCAATTGCATAAATATGTGAGCGGTCTACACCATAATGGGCTGCGAGCTTTTTCAGGGCATGTCCTTTTCCAGACTCTTTTGGCAGCACCTCAATAATATGCTTTCCAGACGAGGTCAATGAAAGCTCGGGCATGTCTGCCAGAAGATTTCGTGCTTCGTTCAGTTTGTTCATATCAAAAGAGAAGCAGAGTAATTTATAGGTCGGTTCGTTCGACTCAAAAATCTCACGGATATCATCTACTGGTTTGATGCCAAATTGTTTAAATTGCGTCATGGCTCCTTCCCATAGATCAGCGAGATCCTCATTTGGGTTTGCGCTTTTGATCAGATCAAATTCTGCTTTCAGCTTCTCTTTTCCATCAAAAGGAGAGAGGAGAGCATCATCTGTATAGACTTCAAAGTAAATGTTTCGTTCCACTAATGCCTTTGCAGCCCGCTTGCCTGCTTCTTGATCCAGTGTGATTCGGCTGAAGAGCTCGTATCCTTCTGTATGGACAGTCCCGCCGTTTGCCGCAATAATGGGGATGTCCAAATCGCCAAGCAGCTCCTTGACATCAAAAGTTGCCCGCCCTGTACAGATCGTCACAATATATCCAGCTTCCTTCGCACGAATCAATGCCTCTCGGTTTTGAGCGGATATTTCACTTTTTGTATTTAAGAGTGTACCGTCTAAATCAATCGCAATCATTTTTTTCATCGCTGTCAAATCCTCCTTCATTCATGCAATAGCCTCTTCAAAGTATGTACGATTTTCTTCATTCTCATAAAAAAGGAAGGTTGATTCCTCTCTATCAAGGCTAAACAAAAATCAGTGAATGATCAAGGAAATAAGAAAAAGCGCCCCATAGGGACGCTTTTATTTATGATAATTCAAGCTGCTTCTTCAATTCTGTTTTTACTTCGTTCAGCTGGTTTTGATCCAATTGGAAATAATAAACGCCGTTTGGCTGGTAATCGGATCCTTTAAGCTGAATGGTATCAACCGATTTCAATGAAGTCAGAAGCGGGAAAAGACCGACTAACTCCTTCATAGAAAGGGTGGTTGACACATTATCACCGAGTGTATCAATGATATTGTCGTATGACGGAATAGACGTTAATGATTTTGATTTATCAAAAATGGCTTTTAACACTTCCATTTGTCGCTGCCCACGCATTAAGTCACTATCTGCTTTTCTCGTTCTCACATATGCGAGCGCTTGATCACCATCTAGTGTATGAGTTCCAGTTTGAAGCACAACCTTGCCTTTTGTATCCTTTTTAATCTGTTTCACAAGATACTCATCCTTGATGTTAATAGGAACACCGTTTAATTCGTTGACGATTTCTTTAAATGCTACGAAATTACTTTGGATGACAAAATCGACCGGAATATCAAGTAAATCTTCAACTGTGCTCACTGTTAAATCTGCACCGCCAAATGCGTGTGCGTGAGTAATTTTATCAAAACCGTGGCCTGGAATATTAACGTATGAGTCCCTAGGAATGCTTAATAATTTAACGGTTTTATTTGTGCGGTTAATGGTTGCCAAAACCATTGCGTCACTTCGTGCTTGTTTCACTGTTTCGCCCGGTCTGCTGTCAATTCCAAGCAGCAAGACAGAAAAGCTGTCTTTTCCTGGATCGAATGCTTCAATCCGTTTAACAGATTGTGCGCCGCGATCAAGAGATACTTGAGCCTTTTTGGCAGCATTTGTTATTTTATAGTAGGCGTAGCCTGTGACTGAAGCAGTTGTCAGTAAAAGAATACTAATAATAAAGAGAGTGACTTTCACCCATGGTTTTAAACGCTTTTTTCCTTTGCGTTTACTTCGTGATTGATCCATATATTTTAAACCCTCGCTATGATTTTATAGTAAAGATGTCCTTCTTTCTGCTTACAAACTAAAACAAATATACCTTAAAACGGGATATAGTGCGACATTTTTTTCACTAACGCTTAATTGACGTTTTCTTCTCGTAAAAAGTTTCAAAGATACACAAATGAAATATATTTGTCATAAAACATCGAAATGTTTGAAATGACAGGAAGTGAGGAAAATGACTTTTCATAAGAGTACAGAGACAAAAGTGGGGTTATGTATATGAAAAATCGGAATGGATGGCTTTACTTCTTCGGCGCCCTTGGCGGTGCTTTATATGGCTATGATACAGGTGTCATCTCTGGCGCCATCTTATTTATGAAAGAGGATTTAGGTTTAAATGCGTTTACAGAGGGGCTTGTCGTCAGCTCGATTTTAATCGGGGCGATGCTCGGTTCCTCTCTTTCTGGAAAACTGACAGACCAATTTGGGCGGAAAAAAGCCATCATCGCCGCAGCTATTTTGTTTATTATCGGCGGATTTGGTACAGCTCTTGCACCGAATACAGAAGTGATGGTCTTATTCCGAATTGTGCTAGGGCTCGCTGTCGGGTGCTCGACAACGATTGTTCCATTATATTTATCTGAACTTGCACCAAAGGAATCACGAGGGGCACTGTCCTCTTTAAACCAGCTCATGATCACATTTGGTATTCTTCTTGCCTATATTGTGAACTACGCTTTAGCGGATGCAGAGGCATGGCGCTTGATGCTTGGAATTGCGGTTGTTCCTTCTGTTCTATTATTATTCGGGATTTTGTTTATGCCGGAAAGTCCCCGCTGGCTGTTTGTCCACGGACAGGCTGACCGTGCGAAGAAGATATTATCTCAACTCAGAAAAAGTCAGCAAGAAGTGGAAGAAGAAATTTCAGATATTCAAAAGGCGGAAAGTGAAGAGAAAGGCGGTTTTAAGGAATTATTTGAGCCGTGGGTACGCCCAGCATTGATTGCCGGTGTCGGCCTAGCCTTTCTGCAGCAGTTTATCGGTACAAATACGATCATTTACTATGCACCAAAAACATTCACAAGTGTTGGTTTTGGGAATTCAGCAGCGATTTTAGGAACTGTTGGAATTGGTGCAGTGAATGTCATTATGACGTTTGTTGCCATTAAAATCATTGACCGTGTAGGGCGTAAAGCACTGCTCCTATTTGGGAATGCAGGAATGGTCCTTAGTTTAATTGTCCTGTCAGTGGTCAACCGATTTTTTGAAGGTTCAACAGCTGCAGGATGGACAACCGTTATTTGTTTAGGTCTCTTTATCGTCATCTTTGCTGTCAGCTGGGGGCCAGTTGTTTGGGTGATGCTCCCAGAGCTATTCCCAGTACATGTCAGGGGAATCGGTACAGGTGTCTCGACCTTCCTTCTTCATACAGGAAATTTAATCATCTCGCTGACATTCCCAACTTTATTAAGCGCGATTGGTATCAGTAATCTTTTCCTCATCTATGCGGTCATTGGTGTAGGCGCCTTCTTATTTGTGAAATACTTGGTGACCGAAACGAAGGGGAAAAGTCTTGAAGAAATCGAAGAAGATTTAAAAAAGAGAAATCGTGCCGTCGCAAGTGGCGAAGGAAAAACGGTATGAACAATGGCCAGCTGGCGTGTGCAGCTGGCTTTTCTATGTTAAACAAACGTTTAATCAAGAAAGGACATTCCCTCATCTTCTGAACGTGCTGCCTATCACATACATATGGAACAGGCGGGAGAAAGGTGGAAATGAAATGAAAGGGAAAACAAGCATTGTCATGCTGACGTACAATGAACTGCATTTGACGAAAAAATGTATCGATAGCATGAAACAGCATACGGATAGCGACCAATATGAACTCATCATTGTCGATAATGCGTCAACTGACGGCACGAAGGAATATGTAAGAGAGCTGGATGATGTGATTTTCATTGATAATGAAAAGAATGAAGGTTTTGCAAAGGGATGTAATCAAGGAGCAAAAAAAGCTTCAGGAGACAGCATTCTCTTTTTAAATAATGACACGATCGTGACGGAAAATTGGCTTCCTCCATTAAAAGAGGCGTTATTTGCATCAGAGCGGATTGGGATGGTGGGGCCCGTCTCTAATTATGTGAGCGGCCCTCAGATGGTCCAGCCATCGTATACAGATGTGAAGGAGCTCCCAGCCTTTGCTAAGAAGTATACGTCTAAGAGAAAAGGTCAGAGAACTTATGTGCACCGGCTTGTAGGGTTTTGCTTGCTTGTGAAAAGAAAGCTGATCGAGGATGTGGGATTATTTGATGAGCGGTTTGTATATGGATCATTTGAGGATGACGATCTATGTTTGCGGTCATTACTAAAAGGATATCAGCTGCAAATTGTGCATGATTCCTTTGTGCATCATCATGGTCATGCTACCTTCAATGCCAATCAAGAAACGAACATCTCTACACTGTTTACTGAGAATAGACTTCGATTTTTAGATAAGTGGGGCATAGATCTAAATTTGATTACCCCTCATCCGTACTTTGCGGAATTACTCCCTGAGGACGCTGCTCGCGTGCTGGATGTTGGGTGCGGCGCAGGGGCTACCGGGCTTGAACTAATGAATCGTCAGTCAGTACACATGTACGGGGTAGAGGTGGATACGGTAAAAGCAGCGGTCGCAAAGGCGTATTATGAAGAAATCATCGAGGCAAATGCAGATGAATACCCATGGTCAGAGAAAGAGGCCTTTTTTGATGCGGTCATTTTTTCAGATGTTTTAGAGCATGTGTCAGATCCTTGGCACATCATTGAGCAAGCCCACGCATCTTTAAAGCCAGGCGGTGTCATCATTTGCTGTTTGCCTAACATGATGCATGCAGAGGTACTTCTTCCTTTGATGACAGGGGATTTTACGTATCAAGATGTAGGAATTTTAGACCGAACCCATATACGGTTCTTCACACCAAACACGATGCGTGCGCTTTTTCCAGACCCATTGTTTGAACGCGTGATCGAGCAGCCGATCAATGTACAGATTGATCAAAACGTCCAATTGTTTTTTGACGAGGTGGCGAGGATAGGAGCATCACTTGGCTTTCAAACAAAAGAGTTGTCTGATCAAGTGACGCTATACCAGCTTCTAATCGTTGTACGTAAAAAAGGCGGTTCCTCATCGGGATAACCGCCTTTTGGTATTACCATTTGAAGCTTTTTGTTGCGCCTTCTGCGCCAAAGTTCAAGATGCTCACTTTGATGTCATACGTTATGTCTGCTTCTTGAAATAGTTTGTCCCATTCATCTCGATGCTGATCCCAATATTCAGGATACTTAATACGAAACTGCCGGCTTAAAAAAATAGGATCAACACCTACTTCATGTTGCATATGACTGACCGTTTTTTGTATGCGCTCTTTAATTTTACGAGAAAAAACCTTCTCAAATCGTTTGATGTACTGTTCATCGTATGAGTTTTCAGGGGGATATTGATCTTCTGACAATTTTCCATTTGTTTGTACGCTAATTTTAAAGGAAACCTTTCCATCTTTCAGATAGGGCTCGACCTTCGTTTTAGCTTTTTTTATTTCATACGTTATCGGGTAACCTTTGTAGGTGGCAGGTACAACTCCGCCTGAGATCCGATTCGTTACCCAGTTTAAATATTGGACATCCTTTGAAGAGATGAAACCGATCAACTTTCTTGTTTTTCCGTGAATGATACCTGCCCCATCATAAATAAGTTCACCGTCTACCGCATCTACACTTTGCACAAGGAAGCTAACGCCCATCTGAAAGTAATCAGACGCCCGGCCAATACGTGTTGGCAGTGCGATTTTTCCGTTAAAGCTTCGGTTTTTGGATGTTTCGAAGATATGTTCAACCGGAACCTTTTGCTGTGATTTCAATTTTTGGTTGATGACTTTTGACGCATCTCCTCGTGACACGAGGAGATAGCTGCTGCGCCGAACCTCATCATCTCGAATAAAATGATTGAGTGTTCCTTGAATATCGTGATGCTCAGCCTGGTTTTTGCCGAACAAAAAGATTTTCAGGTGATCACTATAGATCGGCGGGTCCTTTAAGGCGACATTACTGACAGCCTCTAACACATTTTTTCCCTTCGAGACGACATTCACATAGCCGGGAGAATCGGCTTCTTGTGTTCCACCCGTTTTCGGTACAAGGTTTTGGTAGGTCAGCTTAACCCCATTCTCTTCTTCCTCATCTATGCCAACACCGCGTACAAACGATAGTTTTTCAATATCCTTTAAGTCCCAGCAGCCTGCTGATAAAAGGATAAGACAGCAGGAAAAAAAGAATAACAGTATACGCCTTCTTTTCATGCAGAACGACCTCCCCATTTTTTGCGTATCATCAGCAGGATAGCAGTAATAAAAGGAATGGCTAAAACCGCGAACAATGCGTAGCCGAGTAAAGTAGAATAGTAAAAGACTTCATTAATATTTTTAGGGAAAAGTGAGAGGGCTGATGTAATCAAAAATAGCAGCCATAACAGTCTCGTTAAATTGGTTGTTTTAAAAACGGTGAAACAGCCTTTAATTGCAAACTGGAAAAAGCCCAGCATACAAATGAACTGCTGACACGTCCAGATCGTCAGTAAGAAAATATCAAATCGTTCGATAAACACCCCTTCAATTTCAAGCGCTTGAATGAGGGACACGGTTGGCCAAGTGAGAGATTTCGTTTCACCCACGGTCATGGAGCCAATCACTATAAAGAGTGTGAGGGAGTACACGAGAGACGTAATGCCAACGCCGATGGCAGCTGCCCATTTTGCCTTCGACCATTTGTCTTTATAAATGAGTGGCACGACAAACAAAATCACTTCAAAGCCTGTAAATTGAATAAAGGTTTGAGAGAACAGCTTACTAAAATCTTTAAAACCATGCGCCATCACAGGACGCAAATAATCAAAATCAAATATTTTCAAACAAAACAGCATGAGCGCTATGTAAATGACCATGGTGATCGGATAAATATAGGTCACCATTTTGACAACTGGAAAGATACCGCTTTTCAAATGATAGATCGCCACAAGTAGAAAAATCATTACAATCACTGCCATGGGAGTCGATTGCAGGAGGAAAAACTGGACCACTTCGCCGAGAACACGTGCCTCAAAGCCGACAATGCCTAGTAAATAGGCGACCAGCATTAAATTAAAGATCGTCCCGAAGAATGCCCCTGCTCCTTTTGTATTTGACTCAAAAATGGTGTCTGGTGCATTTTTTTCGGCAATCCACCCCAACAAAAAAGCAACGAAAGCAAAGATGACGCCCTGTATTAATACAATGATCCAGCCATCAGGGTATCCTGAATTGGCAGAACTGCGTGGAATGGTTAAAATTCCAGCGCCTATCATTGTAGAGCTGCAGAGGATGGTGACTTGTAACAATGATAGCCTTTCAGGTCTGTACATCGTTTAATCTCCTTGTCTTTTGAGATTTTTTATTTTTGCTGTTTTTGGTCTGGATTTAAATAGCCCGATTGGTAAACGAACGTACGTATCCTTTAGATCTGAAAACGGTGAAGACAACACTGGTGTGAAATAGTCAAAACCAAATGTCTTTAATTGCATCAAGTGACAAAGCACAAATAAATAACACATGATTAAGCCGTATAATCCAAACAATGCTGAACTAAATATCGCCATAAACCGCAAAATACGCAGTGGGAAACTAAAGTCATATGACGGTGCCGTGAAGTCAGCCAATGCAGTCAGTGACACAATAATCACCATTAAGGCACTGACAATATTGGCTTGGACAGCTGCCTGACCAATAATTACGCCGCCAATGAGCCCAATTGTCTGTCCGATGGCTCTTGGAAGCCGTAGTCCAGCTTCACGCAGCAGCTCTATCGTAAAAGACATGAGAATGGCTTCGACAACAGGAGGAAAGGGAACATTCTGCCTGCTGCCTGCGATGGTGAGTGCCATTCTTGTCGGTAATAAACCGGGATGATAAGAGACAAGTGCAATGTAAAGCCCGGGTAAAAAAATCGTGAGGAGCACGGCAATATAACGAAGTAAACGCAAAAGAGTCGCGCTTGTCCACCTCTGATAATAATCTTCCGGAGATTGCATCAAAGCTGTAAGTGTCATAGGTAAAATAAGGGCAAAAGGAGTCCCATCGAGCAAAATGGAGACTTTTCCTTCAAGCACAGATGCAATCACCCGGTCAGGACGTTCTGTGTTTTGAATTTGTGGAAAAATGGAGATGTGACTGTCCTCAATCAACTGTTCAATATAGCCGGTTTCAGGGATGTCATCCATTTTGATTTCGGTCATGCGTGATAGAACATCTTCTACTAGTTTAGGATCAGCAATATCGCGAACATACACAAGAGCAGCGGATTTTTTATTGCGAGTACCGATACTCACCTTTTGAATCACAAGATTTGGGTCGTTTGCCCGTTCACGGAGTAAAGCCGTGTTTTTTTCAAGATTCTCAATAAATCCGATTCGTGGTCCTCTCACAAGAACTTCAGATTGCGGCTCTTCTACTTCTCTAAATTGAAAAAGATTTGTATGGAGTGCAAGTGCTTGATCCGCTCCATCTACAAATAAAATAGCCTTGCCGCTATATAACTGCTCGATGGCAAGGTTCATATCATCCAGCACATCATTTTGAATGCCAAAGAACGTTTTTGAAAGGGAGGCAAGTGTAGTAGAACCAACCTCAGTGATGTCGAGTTCCTTTTGCATTGGTGAAATGATTTGCTTAGAAAGCATCTCAAATTCTGTGAGTCCTTCAACGTACACGAGACATGCAGAAATAGTGGAAGGACCAAATGAAAAAGAGTGGAACACGATATCATCACTTCTTCCGGCAAAGCTTTTGACACGCTTAATGACGGACGCTATATCTTGTTCAATACGACTTTTCATAATACCTCACCCTCATCACATGTTTTTTATAGAGTGACTCGGAAGGTGGAGAATTATACAAATAGAAAAAAGAGAATCCCGGATAGGAATTCTCTCGTTTGTTTATCTTGCAAGCCATCCGCCATCAACAGCTAAAATGTGGCCGTTCATATAATCAGAAGCTGGTGAGCTAAGGAAAACAGCAGCACCGGCTAGATCCTCAGGCTTTCCCCAGCGCCCGGCGGGAATTCGTTTCAGAATCTCTTCATTTCGATTTTCATCGTCACGAATGGCTTGTGTGTTATTAGTCGCAATATACCCAGGCGCAATCGCATTCACTTGAATATGCTGGCTTGCCCATTCGTTGGCAAAAGCTTTCGTCAGCCCAGCGACAGCATGCTTACTTGCTGTATAAGCAGGGACAAAGACGCCGCCTTGAAACGATAGAAGGGAGGCGATATTAACGATTTTCCCTTGCCCATTTTTCAGCATCTGCTGTCCAACCTTTTGCGTGAGGAAAAAGAGACTGTTGATATTCACATCCATGACCGTATGCCAATCTTCCTCTGAATAGTGAGCCGCCTGCTCTCTTTTAATGGTTCCAGCATTATTGATTAAAATATCAATCGTATGCTTCTTTAATATGGCATCGACAGCCTGCTTTGCAGACTGAGGATTAGAAAAATCAACCTGAACCGCATGAAATGATCGGCCTGCCTGTTCGACTAGCGCCTTTGTTTCTTCAAGCGGTGTGTGATGGTACGTACCGATGATATCTGCACCTGATTTGGCAAGCGCCACGGCAATGCCTTGCCCAATACCGGTTCCGGGGCCTGTCACAAGGGCTGTTTTTCCTTCAAGGGAAAAGAGGGACGCTGCATATGAAGTTGTCATCATCCTCGTTACCTCAGCTGATCCATTGGGACAAAGTCCATATCTTTGAACGTATAGTTTTCGCCCGCCATTGCCCAAATAAATGAATAATTCGCTGTTCCTGAGCCTGAATGAATGGACCAGGCAGGTGAAATGACTGCTTCCTCATTTGCCACCACAAGATGTCTCGTTTCAGATGGCTCCCCCATAAAATGAAAGACCCGTGCATCCTCTTCGATATCAAGATATAAGTACACTTCCATCCGGCGATCATGAATATGAGCAGGCATCGTATTCCATGTGTTATTGGTTTCAAGCTGAGTGATGCCCATCATGAGCTGACAGCTTTGGATGCCGTCTGCATGGATGACTTGATACAGGTTTCGTACGTTGGAAGCAGCTGCTTCCCCTAAGTGGTTTGGTGTTAATTCAGCGATGGCTGCTTTTTGCGTAGGGTACGCCCTGTGAGCCGTGGCTGATACTAAATAGAACTTGGCCTGCTCGCCTGATGAACTAGTAAACTGTACATCTTCGTGACCAAGGCCAATATATAAGAAATCTTTATGCTCCAGCACAAAGGCCTCACCATCAACAGTGACCGTTCCTTGGCCGCCGACATTCACAATCCCGATTTCTCGTCTTTCAAGAAAATACTCCGTCCGTAAAAAGTCTCCGGCATCTAGTGTGATCGGCTCAGCTGCCGGCATCGCTCCGCCAATCACCACGCGGTCCTCATGCGAGTAATAGAGCTTTAATTCACCACTGACAAACAGCGTAGGAATATGAAAATGACGACGAAGTTCCTCTGTTGTAAAACGTTTGACCTGCTCAGGATGTACAGCATAACGATTTTCCATTTGGATAAGCCTCCCTTTCCATCTGAAACAAATATTGATATTTTATTTGGTATCGGTTTCAAGGAAAATTTTAGAGGAAAAAGAGAGCGCCGTCAACTGTTATTTTGAAATCGCTTTCTTTTACTCTGATTAGACAAATTCTTTCTATCATCATGCAAAAAAACCTTCTGAAATGCGTTCAATTATGATATGCTCTTTTTAAGTTTATTTGAAATCGGTTTCGAACCAAATGAGAAGATCAATTGTGGGAGTTTTTTTGAATGAAAGAGAAAAAGCAAACGAAAGTCACCATAAATGAAGTTGCAGCATATGCAGGGGTCTCAAAATCAACTGTATCCAGATATATCAATGGCAGAACAAATGAAATTTCTTCAGAAAAGGTAAAAAAAATCAAGAAAGCCATTGAAGAACTCCATTATCGTCCGAGTCAGCTTGCTCAAGGATTGAAGGTCAGAAAAAGCAAGGTCATTGGGTTTATTGTAGCCGACATTACGAATCCATTCTCTGTGGCAACACTTCGCGGGGTCGAAGAGATTTGTGATGAAAATGGATACAGCATCATGGTGTGCAACACAGATAATCGTCCAGAAAAAGAACGGGAAATGCTCCTAAAGCTGAATGCACATTATATTGAAGGGCTCATCATCAATACGACAGGACAGAACAATGACATTCTGGAGGATTTTAAGAAAAACGGTGTACCGATTGTTCTTGTGGACCGGAAGCTGCCTGAACTGAAAGTAGACACAGTGACCACGAACAACCGTGATATCACCATCCGGCTGCTTCAACAAATGTATGAGAAAGGCTATGATCACATCGCTTTCTTTACTGAGCCTGTCGATGGAATCAGCCCTCGTGAAGAACGAAAGGAAGCATATGAACAGACAGCTTTGAGTAAACATAAGAAGCCGATCATTGCAGAAATTGATTTAAAGCAAAAGGAACAAATGCGTGAAGAGATTGTCCGTTTTTTACAATCAAACGAACAGAAAAAAGCGATTTTAGCCGGTAATGGATTACTCATGCTGAAGCTGATTAGTGAACTTGTAGAGCTTGGGGTGAAGATACCTAAAGAGATAGGCATTGCAGGGTTTGATGATACAGAATGGTATAAGCTGATTGGACCTGGAATCACAACGGTTGCCCAGCCATCTCATGAAATGGGGAAAGCAGCCATGCAAAAAATCAAGACGCGGCTAGAAGGGGATGAAAGTGCGCCCCAAACGATTCAGCTTGATGGAGAAATCATAGTAAGGAAATCTTTATAAATGATAGGTAGAGAAGAGTATACATACGTGCATGCTCTCTCTTTTTCAACTGATTTGAAACCGGTACCAAGAAAGGGGAGAAATGAGTGAAAGCGTTGGATGCGGTCACATTTGGGGAATCAATGGCGATGTTTTATGCAAAAGAAGTTGGAGAGCTTCATCAAGTGCATACATTCCAAAAGGCACTTGCTGGTGCAGAGAGTAACGTGGCTGTCGGCTTGGCGAGGCTGGGCTTTCATGTGGGCTGGGTGAGCAAAGTCGGAGCAGATTCACTTGGCACATTTATTTTAGAAGAGCTTCAAAAAGAGGGTGTCGATACAAGTGCAGTGCTCCGTTCAAATGATGGGTCTCAAACGGGAATCTTACTTAAATCTAAAGTGACGGAAGGAGACCCTGACGTCACGTATTATCGGAAAGGCTCTGCTGCGAGCACAATGAGTCCAAGCGACTTTCCCGCCGCTTATTTCAAACAGGCAGGCCACCTTCATATGACTGGTATTCCGCCTGCCTTATCTAGTGAAATGAGAGCGTTTTCTTTTCATGCCCTTCAAGAAATGAAGGAAGCGGGCAAAACCATTTCATTTGATCCAAACCTAAGGCTTCAGCTATGGAAAGAGGAGAAAGATATGATTCAGACGGTGAATCATATCGCCTCACAATCGGATTGGTTTTTTCCAGGGCTTGCAGAAGGGCAAAGGCTCACAGGTTATCACGAGCCAGAAGAGATTGCAGATGTTTATTTGCAAAAAGGTGTCAAGCTAGTGGTCATTAAGCTAGGGGCAGAAGGTGCCTTTTATAAAAGTGCAGCCGGTCAGGGAATTGTGAATGGGTTTTATGTGCAGGATGTCGTAGACACAGTTGGAGCTGGTGATGGATTTGCAGTGGGGGTCATCAGCGGCTTGCTTGACGGCTTATCACATGAAAAATCCGTGACAAGAGGCAATGCGGTCGGGGCACTTGCAGTGATGTCACCTGGCGATAAGGACGGACTGCCAACCCGGAAGGAGCTTCAGGCTTTTATGAAAGAAGCCAAGCGATATCAAAGGCGGGAGTACATGAAAGGGGATGAGAGATATGGGAAAGTCAGCAAGTTTGAGCGTTAAAAAGCAGCTCGCGTCTTGTAAATTGATCGCAGTTGTGAGAGCGGGTAGTGAAGCAGAAGGTATTGAAATGATTGAGCGTTTAAAGAAAAAAGGAGTTCGTGCCATTGAAGTGACGTATACCACGCCAAATGCTGAACGCATCATCGCATCCTTTCAGGAGGAGCAGGACCTCATAGTAGGAGCGGGAACAATTACGACGCTGGAGCAGGCGCAATCAGCCATTGAGGCAGGTTCGCAGTTTATCGTTAGTCCAGGATACCTTCCTATGATTGGAGAACATCTTTCATTTTACGACACACTCTATGTACCAGGGGTTCTCACCCCGAGTGAAATCATGCAGGCAAAAGCAGATGGCTATTGCTTGCTCAAGCTTTTTCCGAGCGGCTCCTTCGGTTTATCCTATATGAAAAACTTACAAGGTCCATTTCCAGAGATTGAATTTATTCCTACGGGCGGCATTCATCCAGCTGATGTTCCAAAGTGGCTCAAAGCAGGCGCGGTGGCTGTTGGTATCGGAAGTCAGCTTGAAAGCAGTACAGCAGAGGAATTACAAGCCGTTCTTTCTTCATAAATACTTGTCAAACGAACAAACAACTGGCTCGTTGATGCCGGTTGTTTGTTCGTTTATCTGACATAACAGCAGATGAAATTTCAACTCTTCACGTACAATGATCGTGAAGGAGTGATGGAAATGTACATTCTACAAGATGAACTCACGGATGGACGAATTGACCAGCTGATTACCGCACATATAGAAGAGATGAAGGAGCATTCGCCGCCAGAAAGCATTCATGCCCTTCCATTAACTGATTTAAAAAAGCAAGATGTCACCGTGTGGAGTGTGCGAGATGGAGAGGAGCTTCTTGGCTGCGGAGCGTTAAGGCAACTGTCAAGTGAACATGGGGAAATCAAATCGATGAGAACCGTAGCCCTCCATATGCGAAAAGGTGTAGCGAGATATATGCTGAATCATCTTCTCCAAGAGGCAAAACGGCGCGGCTACACACGTGTCAGCTTAGAGACAGGCGCAATGGCTTTCTTTGAACCAGCAAGAAAACTATATGAGAGCGCTGGGTTTCAGTATTGTCCGCCTTTTGGTACATATCAAGAAGATCCAAACAGTTTATTTATGACAAAGGAATTATAGAGGTCGAGAGAGTATGCTTATAAGCAGCTCTTTTTTTTATGCGGGAATAGTGGAAAGGAGGAGGACTCGGTGAAATTATCTAAGTGGATTGGAATGAGCGCATTTCTCACATTTTGTGTGGTATCTGTCATCTTCTTAACGTTATTAGGTCAAGATTTATTTAAAATTGAAAGCGCTTCCGATAAAGCGGAGTCAACGTATCAATATCATTTTGTCCTTGTACCGGAGGAACTTGATAATGAATATTGGCAGCTTGTACAAAAGGGAGCTGCGGATGCGGCAGACGTTCATCACGTGTATCTAGAATATTTGGGCCCAAAGCAAGCGGATGTAGACGATCATCTGAAAACCATTGATATGGCAATCGCTGGACATGTTGACGGCATTATGACACAGGGACTTGAGGCGAAAAAATACAAACCGCTTTTTCAGAAGGCGAGGGAAAAAGGAATTGATGTTGTCACCGTCGATACAGATGCAGAGGGGAGCAAACGTCAAGTGTATGTAGGAACGGACAATTACTATTCAGGCTTTATCGCAGGACAGGCACTCATTGCAGATACAAAAGGTGAACAGTATGTAGGAATTGTCACAGGCAGGCTGGATGCCATTCATCAAAAGCTGCGTGTCAAAGGCTTTCGAGATGCCGTCTCCGCTGAAAAACGCATTCATATTGCTGGAATAGAAGAATCAGCCATTACGAAGTCAGGTGCCTCAGGTGCCGCTTATAAACTATTAAACGATCATGCGAAGCTCACCGCATTTTATGGCACAAGTGCATTAGATGGTGCAGGCATCATTCAAGCAATCGCACAGTATCAATCATCCACTGATTTTTATGTGCTTGCATTTGACACATTGCCTGATACGATTCAGGCGCTTGATGATGGAACGATTGATGCCGTGGTCGTGCAGCATCCTTATGAAATGGGCTATCAAGCGGTTGAATCGCTTGTTCGTTTGCAAAAAGGTGAAAAAGAAGAACCGCTTCAGTACACGGGAACGAGTGTGATCCGGCGCGGGGATCTGCCTCTTCAGCAAACAGACAGAAAGCAGGGGATGCAGCCATGAGAAGGATTCGAAGTAAGCTGTTATTGGCATTTTTAATCCTTGTGCTTCTTGGCAACGTAGCCGCTTTTTTTGTCTACTGGAGCAGTTCAAAAATCACATCAGAATATAGCCGGAGCTTTCGTTCTTTTCTCCTGCTTAATGATATCTCGACAGAGGCGAAAACGATGTATGAAAAGGTCAATGCCTATGCCATTGAAAAGGATCGGAAGTTTGCCAAAGAATATCTTACGTCAAAACAGAAAATGAAATCATACGATCAAGCGCTGCGAAAGGATGCCGGTCTTCATGCGGCAATTCCTTCTATTGAAAAATATCAATATATGATGCGGACGCTCATCAATGAAAGTGATGCGACCATGACACATGTAAAAGAAGGGAAAATCGAAGAATATGCTGCAAGTGTGAAGGAAGTGAGAACCGTCTCCTCCTATATACAAGAGCAGACGATGACCCTGCTTGATGATGAATTATCTGAGTATCAGATACTCTATCAATCTCTTCAAAAAAGGCATCAAACCTATGCGCTCTTTACCTTATGCCTGTTTACGTTATCAATCGGGGTCGCCTTATGGATGGCGTATATGATTGCTGGCGGGATCTCAAGACCCATCGTTCATCTGTCCCGAAGCGTAAAAGAAGTATCAGAAGGAAATTTTGATGGAGCGAATTTGCATGTCACCTCAAAGGATGAAATCTCTGTTTTAAATGAAGCCTTTCAGCGAATGCGGCAAGAGATGAAAATGATGATTGAAGAGATCAAACAAAAGGCAGCATTGGATCAAAAAATCAAAGACATGAAGCTAAAAACGCTGCAAAACCAAATGAACCCACATTTTTTATTTAACACATTAAACATCGTTTCACGTATGGCTTACTTAGAATCAGCAGAAGCCACATCGAGGCTGATTCAATCCGTTTCCACGCTGATGCGGTATTCGCTGTCTGCTCTTAGTACATCCGTTACATTGGAACAAGAAGTGAAAGTGGTGAAAGAGTATTTTCATATACAAGAAACGAGATTTGCCGATCGTATTACGTGCAAAACGTCCATCGATGAATCGTGTTTATCTGTGCATATCCCAAGTCTTACCTTACAGCCGCTTGTTGAAAATGCCTTTATTCATGGCGTCGAGCCAAAGGAGGAAAAGGGACTTGTCGAGCTCTCGATTTATCAAGAAGGCGGCTATGTGATGATTCGGATTCGGGACAATGGGATGGGCATCAATGAACAGGAGAAAAGAAGATTGCTGTCAGAAAAAGAAGAGGAAGATCCGAACATACTGAGTAAAGGCCACTCGACAGGGATCGGTCTTCGGAATGTAATGTCAAGACTGCGCTTGTTTTACGGGGTGCAAGATGCCCTTCAAATTGATTCAAAGCCAAACGAAGGCACCACCATACAATTGGCTATTCCGATGAAGGAGGGACCGGCATGCTGAACGTGCTGATTGTCGATGATGAAAAAATAGAACGGCTAGCGATGCGGAAATTCTTAACCGAATGGGTTCCAGAGTGTCATATAGCAGGAGAAGCGGAAAATGGAAAGAAGGCGGTTGAATTCGTGCGATCTGAGTCCATTCATCTTGTGCTCATGGATATTCAGATGCCTGGCATGGATGGACTGACAGCGATCAAACAGATCAAAGCAATCAGTCCTCATACAAAATTCATTATGCTGACAGCCTACGATACATTCGATTATGCCAAGCAAGCGATGCAGGAGGGGGTGAAACAATACCTCGTCAAACCAGCTGACAAAGATGAAACCATCGCAGCCATTCAATTTGTAGCAGCAGAGATACAGCAGGAGGCGTCTCTGCGGCAGGCGGCAGCGGCCGATCAGCAGTCAAAGTGGCTTGAAGCGCATGTCATGAACGGTCAATCCTATACATCCATGGAGTTTCAACAACTATTCTCCGAATATGAAGCAGGTCTTATCATTGCTGTGCAGCGAACAGAAGGAGACCAGCTGTTGATCGATTTACAGAAATCTGCACGATTTCATACGGTGCCTATTCAGATGGGGGGAGAACTGTTTACATGCCTCATTTATAGTCAGCAGGGACCAGGTCCGCTAAAGGCAGAGGTGCTGCAAGCCATTCGAGCTGCCATGACAAACGGTCAGCCTTCACCTGTCGTTGGCATAGGGCACCCAGTCTCAAACCCGCTTCATCTTCAGAAAAGTGCAGCAGAGGCGAAGCTTTCCTATTATCAGCGAAAAAAGAGTGGCGGCGTTGTTCGTTATGGCTTTTACCAAACAGAGGTGAAGCCCGGTCCATTGATTCATCTGCCGGAGCTTGCAGACAGCATGATGCAGGCGCTCGAGGAAGGGAGAAGAGAGGATGCGCTGGCTTTATTTGATGCCTTTCAATTAGAGGGGGCGACGATTTCGCAGGTAAAAGAACTGCTGATTCTCTTCAAATCACGACTCCGTACAGACCTATCGATATTGACAATCAGCACCGCAGCTGAATGCCGCCAGTGCTGTGAACACCTATTTGATGTGTATGAAGCGAGAACCCAGACCATCAATGACATCGAGCGGGCAAAACGTTACATCAAAACATATTATTGTGAACAGATCACGCTTGAGCAAACGGCCGCTTATGTTGATTTAAGTCCAACCTATTTCACAAAACGATTTAAAGACGAGACTGGTCTGACATTTAAAGAGTATGTGACAGCCTGCCGGCTGGATAAGATCAAAAAGCTCCTCAAAGACAGCACGCTTAGCTTAAAAGAAATTACCTTTCAGGCAGGATATACAGATCCTAATTACGTCAGCCGTGTGTTTAAGAAGATGGTCGGCTGTTCACCGAAGGAATATCGAAAACGGGCCGTAAAAAAATGAAGAATTTCATAAAAAAGTGAAGAAGTTTGCCTGAAAAAAAGCAAGGATCTGCCATTATACTTATTTTTATAACGCTTACAAAATGGGGATAGGGGGATCAATTATGAAGTTTAAATTAGGCTTTACACTGCTGGCACTCTGTATGCTTATCGTCACTGCCTGCAGCTCATCGACGAACTCAGAGGCAAAAAAAGAAGGCGGAGCGGAAAAACTCGAAATTTTCTCTTGGTGGACAGGAGCAGGTGAGGAAGACGGGCTGAAGGCACTCATCCAATTGTTTGAAGAGAAGAATAAAGACATTCCAATTGAAAATGCAGCCGTCGCAGGTGGTGCTGGTACGAATGCAAAGGCTGTCCTGACTAGCCGTATGCAGGGAAATGATCCGCCTGCTACGTTTCAAGTACATGGCGGGGCGGAGCTGAATGAGAGCTGGGTCGCGGCAGGCAAAATGGAGCCTCTGGATGATTTATATGAAAAAGAAGGCTGGAAAGACAAATTTCCAGAATCACTGATTGACCTTGTCAGCAAAGACGGGAAAATCTATTCCGTGCCAGTAAACATTCACAGGGGCAATGTGCTTTGGTATAACAAGAAGGTATTTGATGATGCAGGCTTAGAGCCGCCAACGACATTTGATGAATTTTTCAAAACAGCAGATGCATTAAAGAAAAAAGGCATCACACCACTTGCACTTGGAGATAAGGAGCCTTGGGCAGCGACTCATTTGTTTGAAAGTGTTTTGCTGGGTGTATTAGGGGCAGATGGTTATCAAAAACTTTGGGCTGGCGACATGAAAATGGATGACCCGAAAGTGAAGGAAGCGGCAGACATCTTTGGACGTATGCTCGAATACGTCAATGACGATCACAGTTCACGTAACTGGCAGGATGCCTCACAGCTCGTGGCAAAAGGAGAAGCGGCAATGAATGTCATGGGCGACTGGGCGAAGGGGTACTTTGTGAATGATCTTGATTTGAAGGTGAATCAAGACTTTGGATACGCGGCGACTCCTGGAACGGAAGGAAGCTTTATGGTGATCACCGATACATTTGGACTGCCAAAGGGTGTGAAACAGCCAGAAAACGTGAAGAAATTCTTATCCGTTTTAGGATCTGTGGAAGGACAGGATGCGTTTAATCCGCTAAAAGGATCGATTCCAGCACGTGTGGATGCAGATGTATCAAAATATGATGAATACGGAAAATCGGCGATGAAGGCATTTAAAGAGTCAAAACTGGCGCCGTCTCTTGCTCATGGCTCAGCTGCTGAAGAAGGGTTTGTGACAAAAGCGAATCAAGCCGTCAATATCTTCGTGACACAAAAAGACAGCAGTCAGTTTGTTTCATCATTAAAAGATGCAATGAAATAAAGACGAAGGAGGCGGCGGCTAGGCACCGCCTCTTTTTTTAAAAAGGAGTGTAGCTTCATGCGCATGGACACATCGCCGATGACAAAAACACCTGTGCCCAAAGTTAAACGTATGCGGAAAAAATGGAATGGAGACCAGCTGCTGGCGCTGCTCTTTTTAGCCCCGTCAGCGGTTTTATTATTCATCTTTGTTTACGGTTTTATTGGCTGGACAGGATATGTGTCATTATCAAACTGGACCACGCTTGTTCCTGATTTCTCTTTCGCAGGTCTTCGCAATTATGTCATGCTGTTTCAAGATTTCCGCTTTCAATCAGATCTTCGAAACACGGTCTTTTTCACTTTATTTTTTATTGGAGCGGTCATTGTCTCTGGTCTCGCACTTGCGATTTTACTAGACCAGAAGATCAAGGGGGAATCTCTTTTTCGGAATTTATTCTTCTTTCCGATGGCCCTTTCCTTCGTTGTCACAGGAGTCGTATGGCAATGGATTTTAAACCCGTCAACTGGGGTGAATTTATTTTTGAAAACGCTTGGTATCCAGCCTAAGTGGTATACGGATACGAACATATTGGCCGGATTTGTCTGGGGGAAAATTGAGTTTGGTGTACCTGCGGCCATGATTGCTGTTGTGATTGCAGCTGTTTGGCAAATGACAGGCTTCTCTCTGGCGATGTATTTGGCGGGTCTGCGAGGAATTCCAGAGGAAGTAAGAGAGGCTGCTAGAATGGATGGCGCAACGGAGTGGCAGATTTACTGGAAAATCATCTTCCCTCTTTTAAAACCGATTACTGCAAGTGTTGTCATCATCATGGCTCATATTTCTTTAAAGATCTTCGATTTGATTTACTCGATGACAGGACCGGGTGCGAATTTTGTCACGGATGTTCCGGGCGTGTATATGTTTGAAATGACCTTTAGAGGAAACCATTATGCAGGCGGTGCCGCCATTGCGGTTGTCATGCTGATCTCTGTTGCGGTCTTTATCGTGCCATATCTCCTGTCGAGCCGGAAGGGGGCTTCATCATGACAGCCAGATGGTTTGTCCGTCCAGTTCTTTATGCTTTATTGATTTTGTGCAGTCTCTTTTTTCTGATGCCTGTTTATGTCATGCTCGTCACAAGCTTGAAGCCATTAGGTGAAGTCACCCTTGAGCGAATGTGGTCGCTGCCATCTACTATCGATTTTTCAAGCTATCAAATCGCGTTTGAAAAGCTGGCGCCCAATTTAATGAATTCTCTTTATCTTGTCATTCCTGCTACTTTATTGTCCGCTGTTTTAGGTGCAATGAATGGCTATGTCCTATCAAAATGGCGTTTCAAAGGGTCAGAAATCGTCTTTACGCTGATGCTCTTTGGGATGTTTATTCCATATCAAAGTATTCTGATCCCGCTCATTCAATTTTTGCGTGAAGTCGGATTGTATAATTCAATTCCAGGGCTTGTGCTTGTCCATGTCGTATATGGACTTCCGATCACAACGCTCATGTTTCGAAATTTCTATGTGAGCATCCCAGATGAAATGATTGAATCGGCGAAAATGGATGGTGCAGGATTTATCGGGATTTTCAGACATATGATTCTTCCGCTTTCGATCACAGGATTTGTTGTGGTGGCTATTTGGCAGTTCACAAATGTGTGGAATGAATTCTTATTTGCGGTCACGATGACCACTGCGGAGCATCAGCCGGTGATGGTTGCCTTGCAAAATCTATCAGGCAGTCAAATTGTGCAATGGAACGTCCAAATGGCAGGAGCGATATTGGCTGCGCTGCCGACACTACTCGTCTATATTCTTCTTGGGAAATACTTTGTCAAAGGGCTTCTTGCTGGCTCTGTCAAAGGGTAAAATATTTTTTGTGTTATCGTTTTCATTCGTTGTACTGAAAGGATTGACTTCTCTTTAGATAGCGTCATAATAAAAGTTGAGACTTACTAGTTTTCATCAAGCTAGGTAAGGATTATCAAAGGGTAGCAAAGGGAGGAGTCATCCTGAATGAAGCAGTCACCAATTTTTTTACTGCCTGAATTGAAGGAGAGAATATGGGGAGGTACAGCCTTAAGGGATCAATTTGGCTATGATATTCCTTCTGATCAAACGGGAGAATGCTGGGCAATTTCTGCTCATCCAAACGGACCAAGTATCGTGCAAGACGGTCCATATAAAGGGAAAACGCTGATCGAACTTTGGAACAATCATAGAGAATTGTTCGGGGGGATAGAAGGCGACCGCTTCCCGCTGTTAACTAAAATATTAGATGCAAACCAAGACTTGTCCGTTCAAGTTCATCCAGATGATGATTATGCGGAAAGACATGAAAATGGCGAGCTTGGAAAAACAGAGTGCTGGTATATCATTGACTGCAAAGAAGGAGCAGAAATGATCTATGGGCACAATGCAAGAACAAGAACTGAGCTAGTCACCATGATGAATAGTGGAGATTGGGAAGGTCTTTTGCGGCGGGTGAAGATTAAGCCTGGTGATTTTTATTATGTGCCAAGCGGTACCATCCATGCGCTTTGCGAAGGAACGCTTGTCCTTGAAACGCAGCAAAGCTCAGATACAACCTATCGCGTATATGATTATGAACGAAAAGACCAGGATGGCAACGAACGTGAACTTCATTTTGCGCAAGCGATTGATGTCACAACAGTTCCTCATGTAGACGGGTATGCAGATGAATCAGTTGAAACACGGCGGGGAGTGACCATTCGTACATTTGTCGAAGCAGAATATTTCTCTGTGTATAAATGGGAAATTGATCAAAAAGTAGAGCTTACGCAGGATTATCCGTTTTTGCTATGCAGTGTGATTCATGGAGAAGGGTCTTTAGAGCATGACGGACACACATATCCACTGCCAAAGGGCGCTCATTTTATTCTGCCGGCTGAAACAGGAAGCTTCTCAATTGAAGGATCTTGTGAACTGATTGTGTCGCACATATAAGGAAAAGAGGACTTCGAGGGGGTCCTCTATTTTTCTATTGCATAAATGACTTGAAAGAGTACTTGTTTTTGTCGATAAAGAGATTAGTAGACTATTATGCAAAGTTAAGAGAGGGACAGGGAACGTGAAAAAAACCATCAAGATTATGTTACTCGCAGCTGCCTTTGGTATGACATTACACACGGGTAAAGAAGCGCAAGCAGCCTCCTATGTCGATCAATCCATTTATACGATGAACACCTCAAAGGTATTTACAACAGAAGCAGAAGTGAAAAAAGCAGTGGAAACACTAAAGAAAGACAAAAAGTGGACAGCCACTTATCAAACCTCAGGAACTACGTCGACCTATCAGCTCACTGCTTCAGGATATGAGTCGCAAGCAGCAGCGAATGCAAGTGCAGCTGCATTAAAAAAAGAAGTGGGCATGAGTGGTACGGTGTCTCCAGTAGGTGACCGCCTTCCTTTACAAAAGGTCGTATCTGACCCAGTCAATGATGAAAGTCAGGCGAAAAAGCTCTCACTTGAGCTAACAAAAACATCAGGGCTCAATAGCTCCTATGAAGTCATCAATCAAAGCAAACCTTCTTATCAGGTCATATCAGGAACCATTGATTCTGAAACGAAAGTGAAAAATATTCAAACTGAGCTGCAAAAGCAGGCAGGTGTCACCAGTACATACCAAACCGAAACGAAAGCTGGCACTGTGTATCAGCTGATTTCAAGCGGTATTGTTGGACAAAGTAAGGCGAATACCATTCTGCAAGGCTTTCAAAAGGCATCCGGCTTAACAGCAGTGCTTCAAACGGTGACAGCGGGTAAGCCGTATTACATCGTCACATCCGCTGCACAAGCGAACGAGTCGAAAGCACAGACGCTCCTTACTCAGCTGCAAAAAGAAGCAAAGATCAGCGGGAAGATTCAAAAGACTGGTGCCTTAAAAAATGTCTACAGCTTGGAATCAGGCTATTTTAAAGACAACAAACAAGCAGCTTCAGCTGCAGCTCAGATTAAGAAACAAACCGGTGCTGCAGGTGCTGTCCAGCGAGTGGGAAAAACAAAAAATTATATCGTGAAGCTCAATCAATTGAACGATACAGCTTACGGCAAAACGGTAGCCTTTTTCAAGAAAAAGAAATGGCGCTACACCTCCAAAAAGATTTCTTCCACACAGCCATATCAAGTCGTGACGGGAAACCTTTTAGGAGATGACCAAGCGAAAAAAGCAGCGGCTTTCTTCCAAAAGAAAAAAGTATCTGCGACAACGAAAAAAACAGGCAAGGTATCAGACAGCACATATCGACTCGTCGTCAATCAAGCAGTGGACCAAGCGAAAGTGAATAAAGGTGCCGCCTACTTAAAAACGCAGAAGCTGACAAGCAGCATCAAGACAAGTAAGGGACAAGCTGTCAGCAAAACATATAGTCTTAAGACAACACCTGTATATGAACAAACTAAAGTGAAGCAGGCTCAAGAGATTATCAAGAAAAATGGCGTTCCCAGCAGTACAAAAACGCTGACAGAAGCGGTCAAGCAATACCGTATCATGACAGAGCCGACAGTGAATCAGACAAAACTGAATCAAGCACTCAGCTATTTAACGAAACAAAAAATGAAGGCTGTTGCACAAAAAACAGGCGCAGCCGATTATGCTCAATATCAGATCAAAACAGGTGTCATCTCAACCGCTGCACTGCGTGACCAAGGCTTGGCATTTTTCAAAAAACGGAATGAAACCGCTGTGTATACAACAACAACGAAACCAACTTACAAAATTAACATTACGCAGCAATTTACAGGATTACCAACTGTAAATGAAGCCATTGCATTTGTGAAAAGCCAATATGGCTGGACTGCCACAGCCGTAAAAATTAAAAATGGCCCAATGGTCATGCAAACGAACTACAACCTTACTATCAATGAGATGGTCAACAAACAAATGAAGGTATCACCACAGACAGATGGTGCGGCCTATGTTTATGCAGCATATGTAGACCAAGCCACATCGACAGTGAATACGGATGGCTTAAATGTTCGTTCTACACCTGATTCTAGCTCTGCAAGCAACATTGTGGCACAGCTCAATAAAGGAGCAAAAGTGAAACAGCTTGGGAAAGAAGGGAACTGGATCAGGATCAACCTCGGCTGGAGAAATGCAAGTGCAGCAGAGGTGCAAAAATATGTAGATCCAGCTAATATTGCCGAAGGCACGCAATCTTATTTTCAATTTCTGAAACTCTCTGAAGCTGCGAATCTCAATCCAGCAGAGGTCAATTCAAAGATTTTAGCAGGAAAAGGGATTCTTGCGGGTAAAGGACAAGCCTTTATTACAGCAGCAAAAACGTATCATATCAACGAAATTTATCTTATTTCTCATGCGTTGCTTGAAACGGGTAACGGAAGTTCCATTTTAGCGAATGGTACAATGTATAATGGAAAGAAAGTTTATAACATGTATGGCATTGGCGCATATGACAGCAATCCGAATTATCTAGGTGCAAAGTATGCGTATGAACAACAATGGTTCACGCCAGAGGCGGCCATTATTGGCGGAGCAAAATTCATTGGCAACAGCTATATCAATAATGCCACATACAAGCAAGATACAATTTATAAAATGCGCTGGTCGGCTGCAGCGACTCATCAATATGCAACAGATATTGGCTGGGCTTCTAAGCAAGTCACTCGCATGTATAGTTTGTATAACCTGCTTGATGACTATACGCTGTATTATGATATCCCGGTGTATAACAAATAAAAAAACGTCCGTGCTTCCTAATGAGAAGCCGGACGTTTTTTGTGTAGGAGCAGCTGCTGTTCAATAAATGAGAGGAGCTGCTGACTGGATTGTCCCTTTGAATATTGGTTCCATTCCTCAGCAAAGGTTTTGATTCGTTCTTTATTGGTTGATCCGTTTAGGTGCAAAAGCTCCTGCAAGAGTATGTCTTGAGTGACGCAAGCCTTACCAGGAATGATATCTTCATACCGATCGACTAAGCCGCGTTTCTCTCGATAAGTGTCTAAGTCATAAGTGAAGAACAACACAGGCTTTTCGAGCAGTGCATATTCAAACACAATGGACGAATAATCTGTCACCAGGACATCACAAGCACAAAGCAATGGATAGAGCGGCTGATCGGACACATCAAATATCCATTCACCGTCTGTTTCTGCTTTCGCTAAATGTTTGACCGCAGGATGAAGCTTGACGAGCAGAATGTAATCGCCATTCAGATCAGTTTGTAACTGCTCTTTTGAAAAAGGCAGCACAAGACCGTCCATTGCAAAGTCTCGATAAGTTGGTGTATAGAGCAGGATCTTTTTCCCTTTTGGAACATTATTTAGCTTCAAGGAAGGCTGGTGCTGTTCATAGTACACATCCGTCAATGGTACACCAGTTGGTAAAAAGCGTTCATCATTGACCCCAAACGAGGTCTTGAAAATCTCACGCATGTGATCTGAGCCTGTCACAATGTAATCGAAAGACGCATAGACACGTTTGAAGCGTTCGATGTCACGGGGACTTCGTTCAGAATTTGAAGCATCTTCGAGCCCGAATTTTTTCAAAGCCCCATTTGCATGCCATACTTGAATACAGGTGGTAGAAGGCCGTTTTCTGAGCACACTCGTCATGAGAAAGTAATTATCTGTCACGACAACCTTGCTTTTAAACATCGTATACAGACATTGAATGAGATGGAGAGGATTTTTTTCATGAAAATAGCGAAATGACAGATGAGGCTCGTCCTTTTCTATCGCAGAAGCATGCTTCGTATAGAGGACAGTAAGCTTCATTGTCATGTTCGCCTGTTGTTGATAAGTATGAATGAGAGCAGCCGCATTCTCTTGGAATGAAACAAGCAGCGTCACCTGGTTTTCACGAGGCTTCACGCCGCTCATCAGCCATCCAATGAAAGAAATAAAAGCTGCGTAACATGAAATCATCATTGAGCGTATATTCATCATTTATCAGTCTCTCACAGCTGCTTCGTCTGATCCTTTACCTGCTCAGGATAATAACGTTTTTTTCCTTTGCTTTCCTTTAAGACGGCAAAAGCGTACTTAGGAATATTGAGCATTCGTTTCCATCTCCATGGATTCACAATCAATCTGTACAGCCATTCTGTATTTGTCTTAATCATCCAGCGTGGTGCACGCTTCACCGTTCCGCTAAATACATCAAAGCTTCCGCCTAAACCGATGCAAACAGCCTGCGGGAATAAATGGCGGTATTCGTAAATAAAGTTCTCTTGGTTTGGATAACCTAATGCAACAAACACCATATCAGGTTTCGAGCGCGCGATTTGCTTCGCAACGAAACGTTTATCGGCTTGATAGCCGTCACAGCTTCCGGCAAGGACCACATTTGGATATTCCGTATCAATTCGCTGTTTCACAGCCTCAAGCACTTCTTTTTTCGCACCATATAAAAAGATTCTTTTAGACTGCTTGTTTGCTAGATCAAGCATAGACATGAAGACATCAAAGCCGGCAATTCTAGACTTAAGCGGACTTTGGGTCATGCGGGACATCAATACGACGCCTACGCCATCCGGCAGTACATAATCCGCAGATGAGACGACTTGATGGTACGCATGATCCTTCATGACGGCATAGCCTATCTCTGGATTGACAGTCGCAATCATGGCGCCTCTTCTCTGAGAAATATGGTGCTGGTTCATATAGCTGATAAATTCATCTAAGTCGCCGTTTACATAAGAAAGGTTAGAGACCACTTCTGTTTGCATTGTTTAGACCTCCTTTTTAACTTGTTATCTATGAACGTCCATTGTAAATTCATTCTTCGTCTACTCATCATTTTATCACAGATGCTCCATGAAATATTAACAATAACTTTACAAACCTTTAAATTTCATGACATTTTCATCATTTCATCTGGACAATCCTTTGTGAAACATTGATTCTTCGGACTTTTCCTCCTGCGCCCAATAAATTGGAAATAGTTTGTCTTTACATCCGCTTAACGTTTGGTGGGCGCTGTGATATAATGAGGTTCCGAAGAGCGAATCGAATATCACAGAATTACGGATAAATTACTGCACGAATGCAGTCGAATAAGGATTGAAGAAAGGAGTTTATGTTTGCAATGAAGAAAGTTATTACTTACGGTACATTTGATTTATTACACTGGGGGCACATTAAGCTGCTAGAACGTGCAAAGCAGCTCGGAGATTACTTAGTGGTGGCCATCTCTACAGACGAGTTTAATTTACAAAAATCAAAAAAAGCTTATCACAGCTACGAGCATAGAAAGCTGATTCTTGAAACCATTCGTTATGTAGACGAAGTCATTCCAGAAAACAGCTGGGATCAAAAAGTCCGTGACGTGCAAGAGCATGATATCGATGTGTTTGTCATGGGAGATGACTGGGAAGGTAAATTCGATTTCTTAAAAGAACATTGCGAAGTCGTATACTTGAAGAGAACAGAAGGCATCTCGACAACACAAATTAAGGAAGAAATTGCGGGACTTTAATAGATCGAAAAAAAGTACTTCTTATCTTTTGGTGAGAAGTACTTTTTCATGTAAAATACAATGAGCAAGTCATCATTATTTTTAAGGAGAGCTTCCTTTGTTTCAAAATTGGATGAAGAAAAAAGTTGAAGACACATTGGTTCAATCTGAACAACATGAAACGATGGCATCAATGGACGTGCCTGATATGGACTATTACTTTATTGTGGGTGATGTGCCAAAACAGGATGAGAGCTTAACGAAGTCTTTAAAGACAAGGGTTAAGCCTTTGGCTGATCAACATAAACGTACTGCAATTTTAACTTTAAATTACGATGCAAATGTGAAGGAACGTATTCATCGCATAGGAGAGTTCTTTTCTCCTGAGGTTGACATATTGAATGTATATGAACACTATATTCTACCGGAAAGTGGTAGTAAAAGACGTTACTCGGAATTTATTGTTGGTGAATCATCGCATTCGATCAATGAAGCAGTGATTCCAGCAGATGAATCCACGATTCAAGTGACGAGATATGTATTGCCTGCTTCCCCCATTTGTTATATTGATCAATATAATGAAGAGCAGCAACTGGTGAAGAGGGAAGAATACAATTGGCAGGGCGTTTTATGCAGAGTACAAAGCTTTGTTCCCCATACAGGTGCACTATACTTAGAGGAATTGATCAATGACGATGGCAGTATTTATATGGAGTTCATCTACCATGGAGATGTAAAAAAGAATCCAGTTCGGCATATTAATTGGTATAAAAAAACAGGGATTCAAACATTTACAAAGAAGACGGATATTAAACAATTATGGCTATCCAGCATTCAATCACAAAATGACCGTTTGAAACTGATGATCACAGAGGACCGTGATCAGGACCGCCACCTGTTTAAAATCGATCAGCCTGAAACAACCTATTACGCTGCATTTGTGCATCACGCACATTATGAGGAAGATCTGCATCAAGTCAATTCTCAATATGGAGAATTATTTAAACAAATAAGAAAACAGCAAGTGGATGCTGTCTTTTTTGGGGATACTAAACATAAAGAAGATGTCGAAAAACTATTGGGAGAACAAGCTTATTTTTATTTTGTTCCTTCTGACGAAGAGACTGTTTGGAATACGGCGATTCATCATATGCTCGAAAATCGTGAGCATAAAGATGAACTGAGAGGGATCGTTGACAGCATGAAATGGGTCTTGCGTGATCTAAGCTCTGAGCATCATGTTCTTCACCTTCAACTCGAGTTAAAAGGTGAAATGAGTCATGCGGATCATGTGCAAATTGATTTCGCAGGATATGATCGAGTGAATGGAGCTGAAATCATCTCTCAAACAATCGATGAGAACCATCAAGTCAGCTTCCCAATCGGCCATTTTCAAACAAAGAAAAACATTGAAATCAACCAAACGAAATTTGTGGATTTTTACATTCGTTTTAAAACAGAAGAACTTCAAGAGGTTTTGCAGCGTCTAGAAATAGAAGGTGAGCTGCTTACGAATAAACCATCGTCCATCGATGGATGGTCATATCAAACGAAACAAGGCAACTATTCTTGGAAAGTGAAATAGTGATATAACATAACGGTAAGATTTCTGAACAGAGGAGATTAACGATTAATGATTGAAGAGGGAATTCATAAGAAGAGTGTCGTTGAAGGGTTAAAAAATCACCATGAAAAACTAGAAATGCTGATTCGCATCAACGATGACATGCCATTAACAGATAGAGAATTTTATTTGTTTATGAGGGAGAGAGTTTCGAAACAAGAACTTTTCCTTCCGCTTGTTCATCAAGAAGAGAATCTATTCAAATTGGTATTGAATGAAGCATCGCTGCCGCTTGCGTTAGAGCAAGGCCAGACATATAACTTGTATGTCACGGACTATTTGAGCACAAACAAAGAAGAGGATGAGGACGAGCTTGAGGACTCAGCTTATGATTCTGATTCCGAAGAAGAGGAAGAAGAAGTAAAAGAAGCGGATATCAATACAGATATTGAATCTGAAGAGAAAACGTCAAACTATAAACGCCGTTTAAAAATGGAAATAGAAAAGCCTGAGCTGACCTTTTTAGAAAATAAAGACGCCATGCTGTGTATCATTCCATACCGTACAGACAAAGGGAATGCTTCTTTGAAAATCAAGCGTGAGCTAAAGGTTGTGAAATTCAATCATATCGATCTCAACAAAGGGTGTATGTTATCTTTATCCGGGTATGCAGGTGTATTAAGTGCAGAACATCCGTATGAGATCAAAGAAGCAAAGCTTCTATTGAAGAAAAATGGTGAAGAACCAATTGAACATCGCTTTCCGGTTAATATTACCCATATAAAAGACGAAGTGATCGAATACCGTGATGATCAACATGTACCACAGCTTTATCAATTTTTAGCAGAAGTCCCTTTAGAGGAATTGACCTATTCATTAAACAAACGCTTTGTATATCGCTTCTATCTTGAATTTATCTGCGATGTAAACGGAGTAGAGGAAACATTAACAACCACTTCTTTAGTGCTTGGAGACCGCTCGAACAAACTCAAAGGACTTGTTCAAATTCATAAACGAAACGATGTACCGATTCGATATGAAGTGTACCGAAAGAAAAAAAGACAAACGCTTGGCATCCGTATTAATGATTACACAATGAAAACACGTGCCAAGTATTACGTCAAAAGCAAGTGGAAGAAATTCAAAAAGAAGATCAGTAAAATCAAAAAAGTCCGTAACCGTCTTGTGACAAGAACGTTTAAAACGACCTTTAAACTGGCGAGTAAGCTGTCTGTGAAAAAGAAAACGGTTGTTTTTGAAAGTTTTAACGGAAAACAATTCAGTTGTAACCCGCGTGGGATTTATGAGTATATGAAAGAACATCACCCTGAATATACGCTGATCTGGAGCGTTAAAAAGGGTCATGAAGCACCGTTTAAGGAAAAAGGCATCTACTATATCAATCGTCTGTCATTGAAATGGATCTTTGCGATGGCAAGAGCCGAGTATTGGGTTGTAAACAGCCGTTTGCCGCTATGGGTTCCAAAGCCAGATCACACAACATACTTGCAGACTTGGCATGGTACGCCGTTAAAACGATTGGCAATGGACATGGATGAGGTGCATATGCCTGGAACAAACACGAAGAAATACAAAAAGAATTTCACGAAAGAAGCATCGAATTGGGATTATCTCATTTCTCCTAATGCCTACTCGACTGAAATCTTTACACGTGCGTTCCAATTCCAAAAGACCATGATTGAGTCAGGATATCCGAGAAATGACTTCCTTCACAATCAAAACAATGAAGAAACGATGAGAGCACTGAAACAAAAAATGAACCTGCCGCTGGATAAAAAGTTGATCTTATACGCACCGACATGGAGAGACGACCAATTTTATAAAAAAGGGCAGTACAAATTTGATTTAGACCTTGATCTGCATGAACTCAGAGCTGCAATCGGAGATGAATATATCATCATTCTGCGTATGCACTATCTAGTTGCTGAAAACTTTGATTTAGGGCCGTATGAAGGCTTTGCCTATGACTTCTCTCATTACGAAGACATTAGAGACCTTTATATGATTTCAGATCTGCTCATCACAGATTACTCATCGGTGTTCTTTGATTATGCAAACCTCAAACGTCCGATGCTGTTCTATGTGCCAGACATTGAAACATATCGTGACAAGCTCAGAGGCTTCTACTTCGACTTTGAACAAGAAGCACCTGGACCACTTGTGAAAGAGACAGCAAGTGTCATTGACTGGGTGAGAGAAACAGAACAGCCAGACTTTACACTACCAGCTTCATTTGCACCGTTTTATGAGAAATTCTGTTACTTAGAGACTGGAGAATCTTCGAAGCGGGTCGTTGAAGTAGTGTTTTCTGAAAAATAGTTTAAAAAGTACCGTTCTTCGCTTAGTAGAACGGTACTTTTTTGTTTTTTTTATTCCATTGTACACATATTTAAATGTAATGGTAAAAATAAAAAAACATAGAAATTTAACAGTAAACATGCTAAATTTAGATAAGATTATCCGGTACTGTAAAAATGCTGAAAATAATATAGAGGTGCTTCAATGTACAAACTTTATCATAATTTTATTGAAATTCTTAATTTAGATGAACAAAAGTTAGTGTTATATATTGATGACATAGAGAAGTTATGTACTTTTGAATTTAAAGAGCTAATTGTAAACGAATCAAAGAAGATTTGTGAAATTAATGTTAAGGATCAGATGATTTTTGAATCTTCAATAGATCATTCTAATGAAATGATCTATCTCTATTCTAAGGATCAGAACTTGTATATTGTCAAAGAAAGCTCTGACATCCTTCAATCAAATCAAATACATCCTATTGACATTAACAATCAATTTGAAGATATATATGTCAAACAATTAGGGTTAGACCGCTATGGCTTATTTAGAGGCGAAGAGGAACTGTTATTATTCTCAGGGCTGCTGAACGTTGATGAGATCAATCGGAATTATAAAATGGATTTGAAAATTCACGGGGCAGAAAAAAGATTTGTAGACATCTCCTTTATCCAATATAGTCCCTTCAACTTTGTTGTTACGTATGATTGCCAAAATAAAGAACTAAATGTAAGGAAAATTTTGTTTGATGTGATGCAGGAACATAAAGATATTGAAGTGACTGTGAATAATCGTAATCAAATCAAAATTTTAAATAAGGTGACTGAGCAAAAGAAAATCGTCAACTTTAGACTTGTTCCTAGATATCAGCCGCTCAAAGTTTTTGGTAAAGATACATTAGAGCAATTCAAAGAAGATAATATCCTCAATATTTTGGTGATTAATAAACAAAGGTATTACATATATGTAAGAACGAATGGTGTTTACTTAGTAAGAGGAAACCCTTATCTTGTTACAAAACATACATCAAGACTACGTATTTTTAGTTTGTTTAATAGCTTTTATGTTTATGGAAGACTGACACATTACGCGTATAATTCAGACCAAAAGTATGAATATCTGTACATTAGAAATTCTGATCACCAAGTGGCGAAATTTATAAGACCATTTAGAAAAATCAAATTCTTAAAAAGGTATGGTTTCTTTAAAATTTCGTTAAATGATCTTGACTTAGACAGCAGAATCCATAATAACCTATTCGTTGGCAATGATAACCGAATTATCCATAGTTTAAGGCTGAAAAAAAGAGATAAAAAGGTGAAAACATATATCACGAAAAAGAATGGGGACAAGCTTCAAGTACTAAGAACAAATCTATTTGGAAATGTGACATCAACCATTATTCCTTATTCACAGGAATATTCTTTATTTAGTAAAGTAAAAATAAAAATAGCGAGTATCTTATCATCATTCTATAAAGACAAGAATTATCGTGTGAATTTGTTTTTTGAGAAAAAGAGTGATAAAGCAGATGAATCCGCTATTAGAGTGTATGACTATGTACAAGAGAATTGTCAAACAGACTCAAGAAATTACTTTATTCTTAATAAGAAATCAAGTGCTTATCCGGCACTTAAAGCTAAGTATGGAAAGGGAATCATTCCGAAATATAGTCTGAGACATTATTTAAGTATCTTCAATGCCAGCTATTTTATTTCAAGTGAGTTATCTAACCATGTTCTGAACGATAGATTATATATTGATCATCTTAGAGAGAGAATTATGAGCGTACCACTTGTCTTTTTGCAGCATGGAATAATGTTTGCGAAACCAGTTGATAATCCAATGGCCTTTGGATTCCATAAAGACAAGAACCAATATAATATTTATAAATCAGTCATCAGTTCTGAACTAGAGGCTGGTGAATTTTACAAAATGAAATATGACCGTGAGGATTTGATTTTGACAGGCCTCGCAACCTTTGATCATGCCAAATTAGTAGACGGTGCAGATAAGATCGCCTTTATGCCAACTTACCGCTATTGGGAAGAGGGGCTAATATATACAAATAGAATCGAAGAAACATCTTACTATAGAGTTCTGATTAAAATCATTAAAAGCTTTGAAGAAGCAGGTCTTCTTGATCGTTTGTTAATTGTACCGCATAACAAATTTTCTCAGTACGTTTATCAAAACCTGCCTCAGTATAAACATATTATTTCTGATAATCCATCAGAAGCGCTAAAAGTATCAAAGGTGTTTATCACTGATTACTCTTCTGCTATTTATGATGCACAATATAGAGGAGCATACCCTATTTTTTATTGGGAAGAAAAAGATTACTTGATTAGACAGTATAAAGCGATTCCTCCTGTAAACGAAGAAAATGCACCAGGACCGATTGCATATAATACTCAAGAGCTTATTCGTATTGTCAAACATGCGATTGAGAATGAGTATGTCGTGGAAGATGAATATAAAGAAAAATACTTGAAAATTAACAGCTTTAACGATAATCAAAATACGAAAAGAATTACAGATTTCTTAAAAGAGCATCAAATTATCTAATGTCTCATGCCCCCTGAATCTATGATTGAAAGGATTCAGGGGTTTTTTGTCTTCTAGTTTGACGTGCATGACTTTTGTTATAAGATGAAATGTGTATCGTTATCTGTTACAATTATGAGCGGTGCTTTTTAAAAAAGTAATCCCAAAAACTTATATCTAAGGAAGATTAGAATGAACGCAATGTTGACGATACTAAAGGAGCAAATCAGCTCATTCCCGCTGATTATGCGACTTGCTGTTTATGAAACAAAATCAAAATATCAGATGAATTATTTAGGTGTTTTATGGCAGTTTTTAAATCCATTGATTCAAATGCTGGCTTACTGGTTTGTTTTTGGTATGGGCATTCGCGGAGGACAGCCAATTGTCATTGGCGGCGTGGAGATTCCATTTATCATCTGGATGCTTGCCGGATTAATCCCGTGGTTTTTCATTAGTCCGACCATTCTTGATGGATCAAACAGTGTGTTTAAACGCATTAATATGGTATCGAAAATGAATTTTCCGATTAGTGCGCTTCCGTCTGTGGTGATTATGTCCAACTTGTTCAGCTACTTTGTTATGATGGGTGTCTATCTGATTGTGCTGATTTCCTATGGCATCTATCCTGACGCACATTGGTTGCAATATATATACTATCTTATTTGTATGATCGCTTTTATGTTTTCGTTTAGTTTGTTTAATTCCACGATTAGCGTACTCGTGAGAGACTATCAATTTCTTTTACAATCTGTGACACGATTACTTTTCTTTTTGCTGCCGATTTTTTGGAATATCTCAGAGAAGCTCACTGGAGACAAAGCGTGGATTGGGGACATATTAAAATTGAATCCTCTTTTCTACATTATTGATGGTTTTAGAAATAGTTTGTTAAAGGGAGAATGGTTCTTCCATGATGTCAAATACACACTTTATTTTTGGCTGATCACGCTTCTTCTTTTAACAGTCGGTTCATTGCTTCATATGAAATTTAGGGATAAATTTGTCGATTTTCTTTAAAAAGTAAGGAGATTATACGATGAAACTAAAGGTTTCGTTTCGAAACGTATCCAAGCAATACGTCCTATATAAAAAGCAGTCAGATAAGATTAAAGGGCTGTTTTTTCCTAATAAAAATGAAAAAGGTTTTTTTGCTGTTCGTGATGTGTCCTTTGATGTATATGAAGGCGAGACAATTGGTTTTGTAGGAATTAACGGATCGGGGAAATCGACAATGTCGAACCTTCTAGCGAAAATCATTCCACCGACAAGTGGTGAAATTGATATGGACGGCCAGCCTTCGTTAATTGCCATTGCAGCAGGGCTGAACAACCAGTTAAGCGGAAAAGACAACATTCGTTTAAAGTGCTTAATGATGGGACTGACGAATAAAGAGATAGATGAGCTTTATGAAAAAATCGTAGAGTTTGCGGATATTGGCGACTTTATTGACCAGCCAGTTAAGAGCTATTCAAGTGGAATGAAATCACGTCTTGGCTTTGCCATTTCAGCGCATATCGATCCAGATATCCTGATTATTGATGAAGCACTGTCTGTTGGAGACCAAACCTTCTATCAAAAATGTGTGGACCGCATTACAGAATTCAAAGAACAAGGAAAGACGATCTTTTTTGTCAGTCACTCTATTAGCCAAATCCAAAAAATCTGTGATCGGGTGGCTTGGATGCATTATGGTGAGCTTCGTATGTTTGATGATACGAAAAAGGTCGTGAAGGAATATAAGGAGTTTGTTGAGTGGTTTAACAAGCTTTCCAAGAAAGAGAAAAAAGAATATCAATTGAAACATAAAGAAGGCCGCAAAGGCGTACAGAAGACAGAAAAGGTGTCTCGTTATCAAGAGAATGGAAAACGGCGTTCATTGTTTGGCCCCGCATTTCAAGTGACAGTTTTAGCGGTCTTAACGATATTGCTAGCCTTATCGATGTTTTCAGATCGCCCGCTTCGTACATTGGCGACATTTGGTGCAATCCCATCAGATAAGACAGAAGCGCCTCAGTCGAAGAACACGCAGACCAAAGGAGCGCCTGATATGAAAAAGGTGGATCAACAGGCGATTGTCACGGCTGATCCCCTCAAGGTTTACAAAGACCAAGCCATGAAAAAAAAGGCCGATGTCACTTTGACATTTGGACAAGAAGTACAGGCTGTGGCTGAAAATAAACAAACCGTTCAAATTAAAACTGCGTCAGAAACGTATTTTGTTAAACCTGCTGCGCTTCAAAATGCAGAGAATTTAAAGTCATTATCCATTGGACCAGGACAGTTTAATTCCTATGTATCGCCTGCATCGGCAGGTTCGTATGAGTATTTACTTTCTTTCCTTGGAAAAGAAGAATCTGTGCTGAAACAGAGAATGCAAACGCTGAGTTCAGTGAAAAATGATCAAGGAGATATGATTGAGCGATTGACCACAGAGAAAACCGACTATGTCATTCAAAATGGTCAGGCAAACACGATTATGTTTCGCGACATTATGCCAATTTCTCCTTCCACACTTGGGCTGACAGAACAAGATGTCTGGATGAATGAGAAACGAACAAAGTTCGCAGTGAAGGGTGAAAACAACCTGTTTGTCATTGATAATGAACAGCATACACTGACTATTTCAGTCATTAAATAAAAAAGCTGCCGATGCCGGCAGCTTTTTTTAATTCACTTCTTCTTTTTCGAGAAGCTGTTTCATAAATGGAATGAGTTTCTTTTTCAATTCTTCATCCTGAAGAGCAAACTCAAGCGTCGTTTCGATGAAGCCTTGCTTCTCGCCGACATCGTATCGTTTCCCTTCGAAATCATAGGCAAATACGCGCTGAATGTCATTCAGCTTTTGAATGGCATCTGTTAGCTGAATTTCTCCGCCTGCACCAATTTCTTGCTGATCGAGGTACATAAAGATCTCTGGCGTGAAAATGTAGCGCCCTAAGATGGCTAGGTTCGATGGTGCTGTTCCTTGCGGCGGCTTTTCAACAAAGTTTTTGACTTGATAGCGGCGTCCTTCTTGTGTAAGAGGGTCGATAATCCCATAGCGATGTGTATCGCTGTCCGCTACTTGCTGAACACCGATGACAGATGAAAGGGTTTTTTCGTATTCGTCCATCAGCTGGCGAAGCCCAGGCGTTTCGGCTTGAACAATGTCATCACCTAATAAAACAGCAAAAGGCTCATCACCGATAAAGTTGCGTGCGCACCAAACGGCGTGTCCAAGTCCTTTCGGCTCTTTTTGACGTATGTAATGAATGTCAGCAATGTTAGAGGACTTTCTCACTTTTTCTAAAAGCTCGCTCTTTCCCTTTTCCTCAAGATTACGCTCTAGCTCTGGTGCAAAATCAAAATGATCCTCAATGGCTCTTTTTCCTTTTCCAGTGACGATAATAATGTCTTCGATTCCTGATTCAACAGCTTCTTCAATAATATATTGAATGGTTGGTTTATCAACGATTGGGAGCATTTCTTTAGGCATCGCTTTTGTTGCAGGGAGGAAACGTGTCCCAAGACCTGCAGCTGGTATAATGGCTTTACGTACTTTTTTCAATGAACTTTGCACCTTCCTTACATAGATAACCGATTTCATATTTCGATGTTTGTTCTTGGTCGTCTGTTTAAAGTGTAACTTACAAATCATAGGAAAGACAAATGATTTCACTAAAATGACTTTTAGATAATTCATATTTTATATGTAAAATGTAAAGGAAAGAGAAATTTAACGTTAATTCAATGTAAATTTCTTTTTTTATATCATTAATTTTACCCTCCCAATTGTGTATAATTGAAAGTACTATACTAGGAAAGAGGCATAAACAAGTGAAAAAACTAAATGTAATGACTATTTTCGGTACTAGACCTGAAGCAATCAAAATGGCACCACTTGTCCTTGAACTGAATAAACATCCACAGATAAATTCGATTGTTACTGTAACAGCTCAGCATAGAGAAATGCTTGATCAAGTCCTTGAGGCTTTTTCTATTACGCCTGATCATGATTTAAACATCATGAAACAGCGCCAGACATTATCCGAAATCACATCAAATGCACTCTTGAAACTAGATCAACTATTCCAAGAGGAAAAACCTGATATTGTCCTTGTTCATGGAGACACAACAACAACCTTTGCAGGAAGCTTGGCCGCATTCTACCACCAAATTTCGGTTGGTCACGTTGAAGCGGGTTTAAGAACACACAATAAATACTCGCCGTTCCCTGAAGAATTGAACCGACAAATGACAGGCACTATTGCTGATATTCATTTTGCTCCTACAAATGAGGCAAAGCAGAATCTTTTAATTGAAAATAAAAAAGAAGAGACGATTTGTGTGACGGGGAATACTGCGATTGATGCGTTACAAACAACGGTTACAGAGCAGTATCAACACCCTATTTTAGAGAAAATAGGCACAGATAAAATGATTTTGTTAACGGCTCATCGCAGGGAGAATCTCGGCCAACCGATGAAAAACATGTTTAGAGCGATTAGACGTATTGTAGAAGAGTTTGAAGATGTTCAGGTTGTATATCCTGTACATTTAAACCCTGCTGTTCGTGATGCGGCTCAAACAGAATTCAGTGATCTTGATCGTGTGCACTTAATTGAGCCGCTTGAAGTCGTTGATTTCCATAACTTCGCTGCTGCCTCACACTTTATATTAACGGATTCTGGCGGTGTCCAAGAGGAGGCGCCTTCTCTTGGGAAGCCAGTATTAGTTCTGCGAGATACAACAGAACGCCCTGAAGGTGTGAAAGCTGGCACGCTGAAGCTCGCGGGTACAGATGAAGAGACCATTTACAACATGGCAAAACAGCTGTTAGTCGATCAGAAAGAGTACGACAACATGTCGAAGGCGTCTAATCCATATGGTGATGGACAAGCGTCAAAACGAATTGTCGAAGAGCTTCTCCATCGTTTTGGATTAAGTGAAGAAAAACCAGTTCCATTTCAATCATAAAAAAAGAAGACTACATTTCTGTAGTCTTCTTTTTTACTGCTCCAAACTTTCCTTCAATTCCTTCTTCACATTCGCAAGGCTGCTGTCATCAAGCTGGTAGTAATAAATGTTATTGATACGTGTGCCTGATCCTTTCAACTCGTGCTGCTTCACATGCTGTCTTGCATCACGATAATCATTCATCATCGTCCACATATCATCAAATGACATGTTTGTCTTCATATTATTTTCTACGACTTTGAACATATCGCCGAATTTCGTAATAGATGAAATGTTGGCACCTTTTGCAATGATGCCTTCAATGACCTGACGCTGTCTTTGCTGACGTCCGAAGTCACCTTTTGGATCTTGCTTTCTCATTCTCGTATAGGCAAGGGCTTGATCCCCATTCAGGTTAATTTCTCCTGTACCAAATGAATGGCCGTCATAACTAAATGCAAACGTGCTATTTACTGTAATACCGCCAAGTGTATCAACAATATCTTTGAAGCTTTCCATGTTCACTTTGACAAAGTAATCAACAGGTACATCAAGCAGTTCCTCTACAGTATCTGCTGCCATTTGTGTACCGCCGAATGCATAGGAGTGGTTGATTTTATCCATTGTGCCTTTTCCGACAATCTTCGTATACGTATCACGCGGGATGCTCACCATCTCGGTCGTTTTCGTTTTTGGATTTACTGTCATGTATATTAATGTATCTGCACGGCCTCGGTCATTTTTTCGTTCATCGACACCCATGACTAAAATAGAAATCGGGTCTTTCTTACTTAAATCGACATCTTTGTCACGCTTATCTGACTTCTTTAAATTCTCCTGAATGCCTGCGACGGTCGATGCTGCTGTGTTCCAAAGATGATATGCGTATCCGCCAGTTGATAATACGAATAAGCCAATAATCGATAAAACAATCCAAAGAACCTTTTTCTTCTTTCTTTTTCTTTCAGCTCTCATAATGTCCCTCACCTTTTCTATGATTCTTCCATGATTATAGGTTTACGAATCTTGATAAACAAGTTATTTTTTTACTCTGAACCTAGATATAGACGTTGTAACAAAAAAAAGGTTTCAAAAAACCTTAAATTTACCTTAAAATAATAACTTATAAGACGATACAAAGACATGAGGTGAAAAAAATGAAGAAAATCGTCGTTTTACCGTTCTTAATACTGCTACTAGGTATCGTGCTCACAGCATGTGGAACGGCTGAGCAGTCCTCAGGAGAAAACAAGACAAGCAGTTCAACTCCTCAGGTACTGGAAGAGAAAGCTGAATTTATTGGAATGGCTGATGCACATACAGTCGAAGTGAAAAAAGTGAATACGACCCTAAGCTATGAATTTACGGATAATTTTAAAGATGTGTTAAATGAATTTAAACCAGGAGACACAGTAGAAATCTCTTACTTTATTAATGACAGTGGTCAAAAGGAAATCCAGAAGATTGAAAAACAGAAGTAAAAAAGATGGGCGGGATGAACAAAATTGAAGAAAACAGGCGTTACACTAATCGTTCTCATGATACTGACTCTACTAGTTGCACCCTTTCAGTCTGCCATGGCAAGCTCGGCAATTTCAGTGAAATTGTCTAATTATATCGGAAACAAAACAAGCATGGATATCTCAACAACTGGGGAATACAAGCTATCAGGATCAAATGTTGCTGTGACAAAAAGATATGACGGCAAAAATAGATACGAAGTAGCCAACAGCATCGCATCTGCTGGCTGGAAAAACCCATCAACTGTTGTCATTGTCAGTCGTGATGCATTTGATCATGCAATTTCTGTATCACCGTTAGCATACAAACTGGGCGCACCTATTTTGTATACGAATATTGAAAAACTGACGAAAACAACAGAAAACCAGCTCAAGAAAATGAAGCCGGATAATATTCTGATTGTCGGAAATACGAAAAGCATTTCAACAGCTGCTGAGAAGTCTATTAAAAAGTATGGCAAAGTCAGACGTATTAGTGGAAAAGATAAGTTTGAAATCTCCCAAAAAATCGCTAAAGAAATGGGTAACTATAAGCAAGCTGTCGTTGTCGGCGGGAACTCATTTATGAATGGGATTGCCATTGCATCCTACGCATCGAGAAAGGGATACCCTATCCTGTTAACAAAAAAAGATTCCATTCCGTCTTATAGAATGCCAAGTAAAGTGATCATCATCGGCAGTACGAAAAGTACTGGACAAAAAGTTGAAAATCAAATCAAAAAAACCTCACAGGTGACAAGAATCAGCGGTGCCAATCGCTATGAATTATCTGTGAATATTATAAAGAAATTAAATATTAATGCAGATAAAGTTTATTTGGCAAAAGCCTCTAGCTATATTTATGCGATGCCGCTGTCTCAATTGGCTGCAAAATCTAACAGTACGGTTGTGTATGTAAAGCCCGATTCTGTCACAGCGTCTTTAAAAGCACTGCTGAAGGAAAAAGGTACATATGCTTATCATCTTGCTGGCAGCACAAGTGCAATTAAAGATAGCTTGAAAAACTCATTAGCCAAACAAGTCTATCTGAAAAAAAATCAAAACTACCAATTGAATATTTCTAACGGAAAAATTTCATTAAAAGGCATAAAGACGTATAACACAGTAAGAGTTGTTCCTGAGAAATATTCAACAAAAAATGTCCTTCAAATTGCAGGAAAGCCGTATTTAGGCAGCGTAAACTTTGCAATTGAATCAGGGTATATCAGGCCGACTCTCGAAAATATTCCATTTGAAGACTATTTAAAAGGTGTAGTGCCAAATGAAATGCCTGCAAGCTGGAATGTTGAAGCGTTAAAAGCACAGGCGGTTGCTGCTAGAACGTATTCGGTGAAAAGTATTGGAAAAGTCGTCCCTGATACAACAGCCTTCCAAGTATATGGAGGATATAACTGGTATACAAATTCGACAAAAGCGGTCGATGCCACAAAAGGAAAGGTTCTGAAATACAACAATCAGCTCATTTCAGCAACCTATTACTCTAGCAATGGCGGTTATACAGAGGCAAGTGAAGAAGTATGGGGAAATGCACTGCCATACTTAGTGGCCAAAAAGGATCCAAAAGATCCAGTCAATCCATGGACACTGAAACTCTCTAAAAAACAACTAGGCACGACATGGACTGCTAGCACAGCAGCTTCTCAATGGTCTAAAGCAAAAGAGACAAATGCAGCTGACCTTGCCGGCCTGAAATCATGGCTGCTCAAAAACAAAGAAACTGCTGCATCTGATATGAAAATCGCATCGATCTCAAGCCTGACGTTCTCAGGGAAAACAAAAGGCCAGCGTGCGAAGACGGTATCGATCAAACTGACATACCATCTGAAAAACAAAACAGGCACATATTCGGTAAACAAAAGCACAACGGCAAGTATGAAGATGACCGAGTTTCGATCAGTTATGGGCGCAACAAAGGTGAAAAGCACGTTTGCGTCAGTCAAAAACAATACAAATGATTTCACGATTTCAGGAAAAGGGTATGGCCACGGCATTGGTATGAGCCAATACGGAGCCAAAGCGAGAGCCGAATCTGGAAACTCATATTCTTCCATACTCTCGTTCTACTATCCAGGAACAAAACTAACAAACTATTAAAGGGTAAAAGGAGGACATAGAAGATGCGCTCATTGATGAAAACAGCCATCCTCAGCCTCATCGCTATTTTCGTTATCGTTCCAACAGCTTTGGCAGACAATTCAGTCTCACGAATTGATGGCGGGAGCAGATATGCTGTAGCGGCAAACGTAGCGAAAAAAGGATGGGGAACTGCAAGTACAGTCGTTTTAGTAGGGAAAACTGCGTATGCAGATGCAACAGCAGGAATTCCACTTGCACACCAAAAAAATGGACCAGTTCTTTACACTAACAGTAAAAGCCTTTCTGGTGATACAAAGAAAGCCTTAACTTCATTAAAAACAAAGACGGTGATCGTTTTAGGCAGCACATCAAGTGTGTCAAACAACGTGGTCAACCAAGTGAAGAAAATGGGCATCTCCACACAGCGTATTTCAGGAAAAAACCGATATGAGCTATCTGCCAATATCGCGAAAAAAATGAAAAAGCCAGCAGGCGTCGTTGTCGTTGAGGGTTCTTTCTATGCACATGGGATTGCGATTGCACCTGTAGCAGCTCAAAAAGGATTCCCAATTCTATATACAGATAAAAAGGGACTTCGTTCTGAAATCGCTTCTGTTGCAAAAGCAAGCAATGTGAAACAAACCATTGTAGTCGGCGGAGAGAATTACGTCACAAAAGCAGCTTATAACCAATTGAAATCACCAACACGGATCAAAGGCTCGACTCGTTATGATGTCGCGGCCAATATTGTGAAAAAGTACAATATGAGTGTCAATAATACCTATGTAGGAAGAGGATTTGGTTATGCCACTTCATCTTCTGCTGCAGGCATTGCAGCGAAGCAAAACAAAGCATTGCTTCTAACGAATGAAAAGACACTGCCAAAAGTAACAAGAGCAACAGTGAGCAGTAAGAAAATCACCAAATTTACTGTCGTAGGCAGTACCAATACAGTGACACCAACTGTTGTGAACCAGCTGAAAAACCCGGCTGTTGGGAAAAAAGTATTCATTGATCCAGGTCATGGTGCGCATGATTCAGGAGCTGTAGGATACGGATTATATGAAAAGAATTTGAATTTAGATGTAGCAAAGCGTTTAAATACGAAATTAAACAACGCTGGTGCACTTGTGACCATGTCAAGAACATCAGACACATTTGATAGTCTTCAAACACGAGTGAGCAAAGGTGCGTCAGCAAATGCAGATATCTTTATCAGTGTCCATGCAAACTCAAACGATAACAGCAGTGCAAATGGAACAGAAACGTATTATGACAAAACCTATGCGGCTGCAAACAGCCTGAAGCTGGCGCAAAACATCCAGCCTAAAATGGTCAGTGCACTAGGCACAAGAGACCGTGGTGTGAAAACAGCTGGCTTCTACGTCATTAAATATTCTAAGATGCCGAGCGTTCTTTTGGAAACTGGTTTTGTTTCCAGTCCAGTAGATTCAAACATCTTGAAATCTGCTACGTATAAAGATCGATTAGCGTCAGGCATTTCAAGCGGTGTGTCAGGTTATTTTAGATAAGAAAACACAAACCTGAGGGGTGCCTCAGATACTCCTCTTAGGCTGCTCGAGAACGTACTCGGCAGCCTTTTTTCAAAAGTCCATGAAGCATCTTTGGTGAAGGGTTCAAACCAAGGAGGTTGACTTCATGCGTGTTGATAACAAATGTATGTTACTGATTGCTATTTCACTATGTTTATATACACCATCCGTTTTTGCCCAGCACACTGTATCGAGGATAGAAGGAAGCAATCGGTATGAGGTGGCGGTAAATGCCGCGAAAAGGGGCTGGCAGGAAGCGCCTGCCGTTGTTCTTGTGGGCGGTGATGCTTATGCAGATGCCCTGAGTGCTGTGCCTTATGCATACCAGCAAGGGGCCCCAGTCCTGTTAACGAATGCTGACAGTCTTTCAGGTGCTGTAAAGACAGGGTTGCAGCAGCTGAAAACGAAGCGGGTAACGATACTTGGCGGGACTGCGAGTATTTCTGAAAAAGTCGTGAAGCAGTTAAAAGCGATGAATCTATCCGTATCCCGTATTCAAGGAAAGAACCGCTATGAATTGGCAGCAAATGTGGCGAAGCACATGAAGAGTGCTAGTGCGGCAGTCGTCGTGAATGGTTCTGCTTATGCTGATGCTGTCGCGATTGCTCCATACGCTGCCAAACAAGGCTATCCCATTTTATTAACAGATGCGAAAGGACTGCGAGAGGAAACAGCCAATCTATTAAAAAACAAAGCAGTCAAGCGGACCATTGTGATCGGCGGAGAAGCAAGTGTCAATAAAACGGCTTTTCAAAAGCTTCCATCACCAGTCAGAATAAGCGGAGCCAATCGGTATGAGGTGGCTGCCCAAATTGCTAAAACGTATCCAATGAAGACAAGCCAAACATTTATGAGTTATGGGTATGCCTATGCAGATGCAGCCGCTGCGGCAAGTATAGCAGCGAAACAGGGCCAAACCCTTCTTCCTACAGACGCTCAAACGGTGCCGGATGCTATCAGAAAAGTCATCGGAGCCAAACAGATGTCAGCTTTTTCTGTGGTAGGCGGAACATCAACCGTTCAAACGAATGTCATCACGCAGTTGAAAAATGCGGTGTTAGGCGAAACAATTTTTATTGATCCAGGTCATGGTGCGCAGGATGCGGGAGCGATAGGGAATGGGCTGCTTGAAAAGAACATCAATTTAGAAGTAGCATTAAAGCTGCGGTCAAGGCTTCACCAAGCAGGTGCCCTTATTGTCATGTCGAGAACTTCTGATACATTTGACTCCTTGCAGACACGTGTCAGTAAAGGAGCGCAGGCCAATGCTGATATTTTCATCAGTATCCACGCCAACGCAAATGATAACAGCGGTGCAAATGGAACAGAGACGTATTATGATACGACATATGCGGCTGCTCATAGTGTCAAGCTGGCACAACAGGTTCAGCCTCGAATGGTCAGTGCCCTTGGAACAAAAGATCGCGGAGTGAAAACAGCAGGGTTCTACGTCATCAAATATTCTAGAATGCCGAGTATTTTGCTAGAAACCGGCTTTGTAACAAGTCCAATCGATGCGAGTATTTTAAAATCTACCACTGCAAAGGATCGGCTGGCTTCTGGAATTACAACTGGTGTGTCCAATTACTTTGACGCAAAATGAACCGATAAAAGAAGTGTCAAGTTAAAAATACATTTCATTTTTGGTTATGTTTGTTATAATTGAAACATAGAAGGTGAATGGTTTACACATAAATCTTCAAACGACAGCAAACCGACAAATCATGAAGAGGTGACGATTTTGAAAAAATTAATCACAATGCCGTTTCTAGTATTGCTTCTAGGTGTATTGCTCACAGCGTGCGGCACAACAAATCAATCAAGCGATAACAAAAAGGATGACAGCAAAAAAGAAACAACCGAAGCAGCCGATCAAAACAAAGATAAGGCTGCGGACAAAAAATCAGAAGATCAATCATCAAAAAATGAAAAATCAGATGATCAAAGTAAAGAAACAGCTGCTCAAACAGAAGAGCCAGCAAGTCAATCTGATGAAGAGGCAAAAGACAGCTCAAGCAAAGAAATTACAAAAGAAGAACCTGCTAAAGACCAATCAAAAGCTGACTCTAAAGGTGACTCTAAAACAAAGAAAGAATCAACGACTAATAAGAAAAATGAAGTCACCAAAGAAGGCACATATGTCGGTTTGGCTGATGGACATACAATTGCTGTCAACATTGATGGAAAAGAAGTAGCTATTCAATTCGGAAATACATTTTCTAAACAAGTGAACAGCTTAAAAGAAGAATCAAAAGTAAAAGTAACCTATACAAAAGATGCAAACGGAACACTTCGATTAAAAACGATCGAATCTGTAAAAGCAAAATAAAGAAAAGACCCGGAGACCCGCAGAATTGCGGGTCTTTTTTACGTTCAAAAGGGCATAACTTGATATAAGTGCACATTCTTAACACAGTTTTACAAGACTTAACAGCGCATTTACATTTGCTTAATGTTGCTCTGCTAAACTGACTTTCATAGAACATCTCTTTACACAACAACTACTTTGAATGGTGAGGTGCAGGTCAGTGAGTGCAGAGAAAGCGATGAATCTTTACAGAGAATATGAAGTGAGACGAAATCACTCTTTTGCCTTAACAGAACATATGGTTCGTTATTTATTTGCAAAACGTTTCATAGATTTAATGTTCTCGTTCATCGGATTGATGTTGAGTACGCCAATCATTTTGCTGTTTGCTCTTTTGATTAAGCTGGAAACACCAGGGCCAGCCTTTTATATGCAGGAAAGGGTCGGGAAAGACGGTGTTTACTTTAAGTTATGGAAGCTCAGATCGATGAGAATTGACGCAGAAAGCGGAGGAGCGAAATGGGCGCAAAAAAACGACCCGCGTATCACCAAAGTGGGGGCATTCATCCGTAAAACAAGAATTGATGAACTTCCGCAATTTATCAACGTGTTAAAAGGAGAAATGAGTATCGTAGGTCCTCGTCCAGAAAGACCGATGTTTACCGCAGAATTTAATCGGACGATTCCAGGCTTCACAAAAAGATTGGCGGTAAAGCCGGGGCTAACAGGTCTTGCTCAAGTAAATGGCGGATATGAAATGAGTCCAAGTGAAAAATTAACACATGACTTACAGTATATTCAAAACTTGACATTTTCTCTCGACACGAAGATTATGGTAAAAACGTTAAAAGTCATCATGACTGGTGACGGAGCCAGATAAGTAAAGTAGGGAAGAGAAATGGCAAGTATGAAAAAAAGCATGCTAGGCGGGGCAAAATGGACAAGCTTGTCCGCATTGATCATCACCATCATCCAAATTGCGCAGTTCGCCTTTTTAGGGAACGTGATGTCACTCAAGGAGTTTGGACTCGTTGGCATGATCACAACTGTCACAATATTTACGCAGATTTTACTTGATCTAGGAATTGGGGCAGCAATCATTCAAAAGGAACAAACGACAGAACGTCAATTATCTACATTATATTGGATCAACCTGCTCACAGGGATTCTCTTGTTTTGTCTGCTCATCCTGTTAAGCCCAATGATAGCCGCTTTTTATAACCGGCCAGAGCTAGAGGGTCTGCTCAAGCTATTATCGATTATGTTTCTGATCGCACCGATTGGCCAGCAGTACCAGTATATGATGCAAAAAGACTTAGCCTTTAAAACATTAAGCACCATTGAAGCCATTGCGACCATCATATCGCTGCTCGTTTTACTCGTTTTCGCCTTCTTCATGAATCCGATTGTCGCCTATGTCATTTCTCAAGTGCTGCTGCAATCAGGAAAAGGTCTCATGTATGCAGCGGCTTATTGGAAGAAGTGGCGTCCAGCACCTGTTTTTGCATTAGGAGAAGTAAAGGAATTTTTCTCATTCGGTGCATTCCAGCTCGCATCCAGACTGGTTAACCGAGCAGGATCAAACATCGACATGATTTTAATCGGCCGGTTTCTTGGAGCGGAAGCGTTAGGTATTTACAGCTTGGCGTATCAAATTGTAACAATACCCGTGCTGAAGATAAATCCGATTGTGACGAGAGTGGCTTTCCCGGTTTTCGCAAAAAGTCAGCGGGATCACTCCATGCTGCGAGAGGGCTTCCTAAGTATGACGAATATGCTCGCATTGGTTAGTTTTCCATTATTAATCGGCCTTGCTGCCGTATCAGATAGCTTTATAGAAGTCGTGTTTGGAGAGAAATGGCTAGTAGCGGTCCCGGTTTTAAATATATTGTGCATTGTTGGCCTTCTGCGTGTGCTGATGAATCCAAATGGTTCAATCCTTCTTGCAAAAGGGAGAGCGGACTTAGCCTTTTATTGGGATACGGGGATGCTTATCGTGTATGGCTGCGCATTATATGCAGGTGTCACTACAGGCAGTCTGCTCACAGTAGCTTGGATCTACTCAGGTGTCAGTCTGCTCAACTTTATTGTCGGCAGATGGCTTATGGCATATGTCATTCAGCTTGATATGAAGGTGTATTTAAAATCACTTGGAAGGCCTGCTGTCATGACGCTGCTCATGGCGGTCTGTGCGGTAGTTTTACATCAAGGGATGAAGCTGACATCAGCAGATATTTCACTTCAATTACTACTGACTGTTTGTGTCAGTGCTGCATTGTATGGCTTGCTGCTCATCAAAATGTATCCGCAGGCTGCAGGCAAATTATTGAGAAGAGGTCGTTCGTCATGAAGGTACTATGGCTGACAAGTGTATATCCTAGTGAAAAACATCCGAGTGAAGGCGTATTTCATGAAACGCAAGTACAGGAGCTGCTCAAACAAGGAATAGAAGTGACTGTCATTTGTCCTAATCCAGTGAATCCGCCGGTTTTACGGATGCTCAAGGCATCCTATCGGCAGAAAAGGGATCTGCCTGAACAGGAAGTGCGGAACGGAGTGAAGGTTTACAGACCGTCTTATCCAGCGCTCCCTGGACAGCTGAAATGGGCGCAGCCGAGTAAACGAATAGCGGCTTCCGTTTTCAGAGCAATGCAGCGTCATCAGCTGTCACCAGATTTTATCCATGCGCACTTTGCCATGCCGTCTGGCGGAGCGGCGGCTGTTATTCAGAAAGAAACGAAAATCCCTTATCTTCTGACCTTGCACGGCAGTGATGTGAACGTATATCCGAACTATAGCAAAGGGGCGAAGGCAGCCTTTGAAACGGCGGTGAGGCAGGCATCTGCTGTTCTGACAGTGAGTGAGGAGCTGGCTAAAAAGACAAATGAGATGACGAAGGTAGAAGCAAAATGTCTTCCGCTTGGTATTCCGCTCCGATCATTTTCCAGAACGGAAGAAGGTCAAGAAGGCATCAGAAAGCACTTAGGTTTACCGCTTCAAGATAAGCTCGTTGTTTTCGTCGGGCGTTTAGTGAAAGAGAAGGGCTTGCTTGAATTAGCTGATGCTGTCATCAGCATGGATGGAGTGAAAGCAGTCTTTGTTGGAAAAGGCCCCCTTACAAACGAACTCAAGGATCGGGCGGGAGCATCTATTATACTCCCAGGGCAGGTGCCGAATGAGCAGGTGAGAGACTACTTAATGGCAGCTGATCTGTTTGCACTCCCTTCCTACAGTGAAGGAATGCCAACCGTCGTTCTAGAAGCGCTCGCTTTAAAAGTACCTGTCATTGCAACCCGGGTTGGTGGTCTCCCATCCTTATTTTCAACCTATCAACACCTGCTCGTTGAACCGCGTTCGACGCGTCAGCTGAAAGAGGCGATTCACGCCTGTCTTTATGAAAACAGATGGAATGAAGAAGTGAAGAACGATCTTTATGAAATGGTTCATACAGAATATTCATCAGAACATAATGCGAAACATCTCATTCAGCAATATGAGAAGGTGCTCAATCAATCAACATCCATCGTTTAAACAAGATGAAATGTGCAAAGAATGATAGATAGATAAACAGCTTGGAACGGACAATATGCTTTTACTGAGAGGATGAAAAATGTTGAAGAAAATTGCTGTGATTGGAACAGGTTATGTCGGGTTAGTATCGGGTACTTGTTTTGCTGATATCGGAAATCGTGTCATCTGCTGTGACATCGATGAATCAAAAATCAACAGCTTAAAAAGTGGTGTCGTTCCCATTTATGAACCAGGTTTAAAAGAATTGATTGAAAAGAATACAGAAGAAGGAAGACTGTTTTTTACAACGAATATTCCTGCTGCTATTAGGGAATCAGAGATTATCTATATTGCCGTAGGGACACCGATGACACCACAGGGGGAAGCAGATTTAACATATGTGAAGGCTGTCGCTCAAACGATCGGTGAACACATGAATGGCTATAAAATCATCGTCAATAAAAGCACAGTGCCCGTTGGAACAGGCCGTCTCGTTCAAGCCATTGTGGAAAAGGCATCGCGCAGTAAATATCCTTTTGATGTCGTATCCAATCCAGAGTTTCTCCGAGAAGGCTCAGCGATTCAAGATACGATGAATATGGAGCGGGCGGTCATTGGTTCGACTAGCACTCATGCCTCTAGCATCATCAAAAGACTGCATGATCCGTTTCAAACAGAGGTTGTAGAGACCAACTTAGAAAGTGCAGAAATGATTAAGTATGCTGCAAATGCCATGCTTGCCACAAAAATCTCATTTATTAATGACATTGCAAATATTTGCGAAAGGGTAGGCGCTGACGTTGAAAAAGTCAGTGAAGGAGTTGGGTTAGACAGCCGAATCGGGCATAAATTTTTAAAAGCAGGCATTGGATTTGGAGGTTCTTGTTTCCCGAAAGACACGATGGCTCTTCTCAAAATTGCCGAAACATCTGGGTACCGGTTCAAGCTGATCGAATCTGTCATTGAAACGAACAACAACCAAAGAGCCCACCTGGTCAGCAAATTGATGAGTGTGTTCGGTGATATTAAAGGAAAAACCATTTCTGTCTTAGGCCTTGCCTTTAAACCGAATACGAATGATATGCGTTCAGCGCCTGCACTAGATATTATCCCAATGCTGAGAGAGCTGGGGGCTTTTGTGAAAGCCTATGATCCGATTGCTTATGTAGAAGCTGAACGTGAGCTTGGTCCGCAGGCGGTTTTCAGCAACGACCTGTACGAAACAGTAAAAGATACAGATGCCTGTCTCATCCTAACAGAATGGGATGACGTACAGAAGATGGATAAAGATCAGATCAAGCAGCTGCTTCGTTCGCCGATTGTAATTGATGGAAGGAATTTGTTTGATCCAGCAGAAATGAAAGAGAGAGGATTTATTTACCAGTCTATCGGCCGCCCAAGTGTATGGGAAGCAGAATTGGTATCGAAGGCACAATAACAGGGGGAGCTTGGATGAAGAAAGTATTGGTTACTGGGGGAAGCGGATTTATTGGATCACATACGGTAGAGGCTTTACTAGAAAAAGGCTATGAGCCCATCGTTCTTGATAACTTTTCAACGGGATCTCGAGAAAATATTGCCCATCTTTCCGTGCAATGCATGGAGGCAGATGTCACAAAGCCAGCGACGATTGATCTGATTAAACAAATCGCACCGGATTATATCATTCATCTTGCAGCACAAGTAAGTGTAGCCGTTTCCGTTCAGGATTTCGTATATGACGAAGAGGTCAATATCAAAGGATCTCTGCACGTCATGAAAGCTGCGGCTGAAGCAGGAGTGGAAAAAGTCATCTTTGCCTCATCAGCAGCTGTCTATGGAGACCCGGTGTATCTGCCAGTAGACACCGCTCACCGGTTGAAGCCTGGTTCACCATATGGCTTAGCAAAACTGACAGTAGAGCGGTATTTAGAAATGGCAAAATCACTCTATGATGTGGACTATTGTATTCTCAGGTACAGCAATGTATATGGTCCGCGCCAAGACGCACTTGGCGAAGGCGGAGTTGTCTCTATTTTCTCTGATAAGTTTGCAAAGGATGAGGCTCCTTTCATCTTTGGAGATGGGGAACAAACAAGAGACTTCATCTATGTGGGTGATCTAGCGGCGGCGAATGTTGCGGCTTTAACAGCCCAATCAAACGTTTGTTTAAATATCTCGTGTGGTGATTCCATCACTGTAAATGAGCTGTTTCAAACGATGAAACGGGTAACGAGTTCACAGCTTGAACCGATTTACAAGCCGCAGCGTGCAGGAGATATCGTGCATAGTACATTGGCAAATGAGGAAACGAAACAAGTCTTAGCATGGGAGCCTGTTGTGAGTTTACAGGAAGGTTTGGCTCGTACCATTTCCTACTATAAACAGGGAGTCAAGGCTTAATCCCTCAAATCGGATGGGTTGCTTAGGAGGAAAATGGGTATGAGTGTGAAACAAACAGCATGGCAAATCATGATCGGATGTATATTGTTTGCAGCAGGGCTAGGACTTGTACAAATGGCGTCTGCGCAGCCCGTCGGGTTAAAAAAGATCGTCGCCATTCCAGTCCTGCTTTTGGTCCTGACAGCTTTTCTCGTGTTGATGAAGCTATATATGAACGGTGAGCAAGTGTTCATGTCAGTCATTTATCTTTTAATTGCATTGACCTTTCTCAACAACGCTTTCTTTTCTATTAGTGCTGGGTTCTTTAGTCTTTTTCTCTACCGTATCATGCTCATTGCCGCCTTTGCTTTATTCATTTGGCGGATGAGAGATAAGGGGACGTACATATCGCAGTGGCAGCAGATTCGTGTAAAAGGGATTCTTGGTTTTTTCGCTGCATGGTTTCTTTACGGGCTCATCTCACTGCTGTGGGCTCATTCGGTCACAGACGGTCTCAAATATATGTCCCTGCTTGCGATGGGGATGGGATTTGTCTTTCTTGTGGTCATGTACATTCAGCGAATGGATCAAGTGGTCACCTTTTATAGCATTTGGCTCGTCATGACTGTATTTGTCATGGGGATAGGGTTTTATAATCACTTTACTTTAAACCATTTACCGAATACTTCATTGTATCTTGGGCCGGCGTATAAACAGCACTATCCTACAGCTGTCTTTTTTAATCAAAATGACTTTGCGACGTTTTTATCCATTAGCTTTTTCTTGTATTTAGCGTGTATGCGGCAAATGAAAAATGGTTATATCAAAGCCTTTGGATTATTTGGCGCCATCGCAGCACTGTATCTCATTTTGTTAACAGAATCCCGCGCCAGCCTGCTTGGTATATTTGCAGGAGTGGTCATCTATGTGTGGCTGCTCATGCCGCGCTTTCTCAAAAAGTGGTCACTCATCGCAGCAGGCGGACTTGGTGTTATCTGTATCGCTGTTTTTTCAGGCAAGATTTATTCAGTCTTTTATGACTTGTTTCTCGCTTCTCAGGTCACGCATTCTTTTAGTGAACCACTCCCATCCAACATTGCGAGAGCGAATTTGATCAAAAATGCATGGCATTTCTTTACGGATTCATACGGGTTCGGTGTCGGAGCGGGTAATGTGTCTTACTACTTAGCCCACTTTTCCATCTTTGATACAGATCAAGTCGTTGAAGTGCACAATTGGCTGCTGGAAGTGATGACGAACTTTGGGTTTGCGGTCATGCTGGGCTATATCTCCGTCTACGCTTATCTCATGTTCACGCTGTATAAACAATACCAATGGGCTGACACAAGATCAGCAAAAATGATCATTGAAGGTTTGTTTGCTGCCATGCTGAGCTTTCTCGTTTCAAGTATCAGTCCTAGTTCTGTCTCGAATTTATATTTCCACTGGGTCTTTTTAGGACTCGTGATCGCAGCGGTGAATATGTTGAAAAACAAACAGCGCTTGGTAAACCGTGTGTGATGCTGCGCTGGTATGGCTACACTAATGAAAAAGCAAATACGTCAATGTTGGGAGAATGAACATGTCTGGTTTCATATCTAGAATAGGGAAGCGAATCAAAAAGTATATTGTATGGCTTGTGCTGCTGCCTGTCGTATTAGGCGCTTTTGGATTCTTTTTTGCCAAAGGAACAGTGCAGCAGTCTAGTTACACAGCTGCCGTTACGCTTACACTTGGTAAATATGATGACGGAGTGTATAACAATATCGCAGAAGTGACATCTCTATTAAAAAGCGATGCATTTTTAAATGAAGCACTCAGTGATGTGAAAGAAGAAGAAAGGCAGGATGTGAAAAGCCGCCTCATCCTCACCAATCAATCAGATACTCAATTACAGCTGTCCTTCACAGATGCTGATAAGGATCATGCTTTAGCTGTCGTGAAGCAGGTGTCAGATACATTTCTGAAGCAAGACAAAGCATTATTTACAAAAAGGCAGCAGGTGATTGAAAGTAGACTATCTGCTTTAGAAGACGAATCTGTCAGCAATGATTCCAAAGTCGATAAAGAACGATTTTTATATGAATTGGAGTCTACAAAGCTTGGAATGAAGCAGGCGAAGATTGTTGATCCTGCCCAAGTTCTTGATGAAGGCAATAAAGGCATGTCAGCGAAAAAGCGGGCACTGCTTGGACTTGTCATTGGCTTTAGCATCTCGCTCATGTTTGTGGTCTTACCCGAAGTGTTCAAAGAATCTTAATGATGAACTGGAGATGAGTCTTAGGTGAACAATCAACCGTTAGTATCAATCATTACACCGGCCTATAATGCGGAACGTTATTTAACGGATACAGTTCATTCCGTCCTTGCCCAAACCTATTCTAATTGGGAACTGATCATCGCAGATGATTGTTCAACAGATGGAACAAGGAAGCTGCTTGGGGACTTAAGTGAAGCAGACGACAGAATCAACGTCATTTATTTAGAGCAAAATGGGGGAGCCGCCATCGCCAGAAACGCAGCCATCAAACAGGCAAAAGGCCGCTTCATCGCTTTTTTAGACAGTGATGATAAGTGGAAAGAGACGAAGCTCGAAAAGCAGGTAGACTTCATGCTGACAAACGATTATGCCTTTACATTCACGGCATATGACATCATTGCAGAAAATGGAGAGCCTTTGGAAAAAACTGTCACTGCACCAGCAAGATTAACTTATGATGAAGCTTTGAAAAATACCATTATCGGCTGTTTAACGGTGATGCTTGATGTAGAGAAGATAGGACATGTAGAAATGCCGAACATCCGCACAAGACAGGATTTAGCTACGTGGCTGTCCATATTAAAAAGAGGATTTACAGCCTATGGAATGAGTGAACCGCTCAGTGAATACCGCATCGTTGGAAACTCGATCTCTAGTAACAAGTGGAAAGCAGCGAAAAAAACGTGGTTCGTCTACAGAGAAATTGAGCAGCTTCATTTTGTCAAAGCATCTTGGTGTTTTATGCACTATGCGACAAATGCTGTGAAGAAGCGCTTATAAACAGAAGGGAAAAAAGGTGATAAAGGTGAAAGCAGACTCGATCATACATGTTATCGTAGCGACGGGAGAATGGGGACAGGACGGCTTGAGGTACAGACGGCATCGACTGGCGGAATTTCTAGCATCTGATCCAGAAACGAAAGAGGTCATCTGGGTATGCCCATCTGCATCCCGTCATACAGCTCCCTTTCAGCCCATAACCGATCGAATGAAGCAATTGACCATTCCTGATGTGCTCAAGAGCAAATTTTTCCGCTTTGGCCGATATCAAGACATGTTCTATATTCATAAATTGTCCCCTCTTCTTGAGCATTTGCGGCAGGAGGAAAAGAAGGGAAGCGCTGTTTGCTTATGGTATACGTTTCCGGGCTTTCCGCTCTTATCTTCTTTATTTGAATGGAAACATATTGTCTATGACTGCAGTGACCTGTGGGGAGAGCCGATAAGCGGCAAAAATAATTTGCTTTCTTATATGAGGCAGCGTGTCATTGTGAAAGCAGAAAATCGAATCATCAAATACGCACACAGCATTACATGCTCTTCTCAATACTTACACGATCAAATCAAAAAGCGTCTTATGGGCGAACCAAAAGATGTGTTTACAGTGGAAAATGGCGTTGAGTACGATGTGTTTGCAAAAAACAATCTTCCGTGTAAGGAGGATGTGCTGCAAGGTAGAGAAGGAACTGTTCTTGGTTTTATTGGAGGCATCAAGCCGAAGCTGGATTTTGACATGATAGCAGAAGCTGCCCGCATGCAGCCTGATTGGACATTTTTATTTGTCGGTCCGGATGGAACAAATGGTGATCCATCTTTTCAGCATGCACTTAAACTGCCGAATGTGATTTGGACAGGTGCTGTTGCACCAGAAGAAGTGCCTGCGTATATGAAGCTGATTGATGTAGGCATGATGCCATACAAACAATCTCCTTACAATCAAGCCGTGTTTCCGCTCAAGCTATATGAATTTTTAGCCGCAGGAATACCGGTTGTTGGTTTAAATCTTCCGTCAACGGAAAGGCTAAAAGAGAATGATGTGTATGAATATTTAGAAGGCGAGGATCCTGCGCTCTTCGTAGAAGCCTGCCAAAAAGTGATCAGCAAAAAAGACGACATGACCTATAGACATCTAAGACAAAGCCGTGCGAAGAAAAAAGATTGGCACGCGCTGTTCACAAATATGGTGGAACTAACGAATATTAAAGAAAACGCATAATTCATCAGGGATTGTGCGTTTTTATTTGTTTCTTCTTCACAGGGGGAGCTTGTGATCATCCTCTATTCAATTGTATAATGGAAAGAGCGGCCAATATACAAAATACAGATTTCAATTTAGAAGGAGACTGACCTATGGATTACGAACGCGCCTTATTAGCGTTTTTTGTCTCTCTGGCTACAGTTTTAATTGTGACACCAATCGTCAAAAAGTTTGCAATTAAGATTGGTGCAGTGGACCAGCCGAATAAACGAAAAGTTCATGATAAAGTAATGCCTCGAATGGGCGGTTTGGCAATTTTTATTGGGGTAGCGGCTGGAGCATTAGCAGGCGGGCTGTTTCTACATAATAAAATTACAGCAATTTCAGTTGGTGCCGTACTTATCGTCATTCTAGGTATATTTGATGATAAATATAATTTAAGTGCAAGGTTTAAATTTCTCGTACAAGTTCTTGTTGCTTGTCTGATTGTAAGCACAGGCTTAAAAATGGACTTTTTCTCTGTTCCTTTCTTAACAGATCGAATTGAGTTAGGTTGGATGGCATATCCCCTAACCGTGTTATGGATTGTCGGAATTACAAATGCCATTAATTTAATTGACGGCCTTGATGGACTGGCTGCCGGTATTTCTGTCATCGGTTTATCGACCATTGCCGTGATGGCATTTTCAGCTGACAAAATTTTGATTCTTTCTTTATCACTTGTTGTCATTGGCAGTACCATCGGCTTTCTCTTTTACAACTTTCATCCAGCGAAGATTTTTATGGGTGACACCGGTTCGCTTTTTTTAGGCTACATGATTTCGGTGTTGTCACTATTAGGGCTGTACAAAAGTGTCACTTTGTTTAGTGTAGTTGTCCCAGTGATCATCTTAGGTGTCCCAATTTTCGATACCACCTTTGCCATCATTAGACGAATATTAAACAAACAGCCGATCTCAGCACCTGACAAGTCTCATATTCATCATAGACTGATGGCCTTTGGCTTGTCACATCGCATGGCTGTCATCGTGATTTATATGATTGGCTTAGTCTTTAGCTTAAGTGCGATTTTGCTGACAAGCGCCACCATTTGGTTATCACTGATTATTATCTTTTTACTGGTCATGTTCATGCAGGTGATTGCAGAAGTCACAGGCTTGGTGAATGAAGAGTTTAAACCATTTACGAAATTTTATAAACGAATGGTCAAAAGACAATAAAAAACAGCCCGTTCCTAGGAACTGGGCTGTTTTTATTATTGTCCAGGTGTGCTGGTCGATGAGTTAGTTGTATCAGTTGACCCTGTTTCACCAGAAGACGGATTGGTTTGTGAATCTGTTTCAGTTGAAGATTCAGTAGGAAGCTTTAAATGCGTCCGTAATTCATTTTGCACGTTAGCTAAATTGGTCGGATCTGGCTCAAAGTAATACGTGCGATTTGGCCCTAAATAAAGGTCTGATCCCTTAATAGAAAGAGTTTCTGTGTCGTCTCCTTTAAATCCGCTGTAGATTTGCTGAAGCGCAAGACCTTCTGTGATACGGAAATTGGTCGTAATGTGATCACTGACTTCTTTAGCAATGTTATCGACGTTCGCAATGTTATTTGGCTTCGCCATTTGATCAATCATTGCACGTAAAATTTGTTTCTGACGATCGTTACGTCCGAAATCACCGCGTGGATCTTGTTTTCTCATCCGTGCGTAAGCAAGTGCTTCTTCCCCGTTTAAATGCATATTGCCTTTTTTAAAGTAAATCTTTTTCGATTTTTTAACATCACTTTTTTCATTGAAGTCAAATGGAACATCGATATCAATTCCGCCGACTTCATCAATGACATCCTTGAATCCGTCAAAATCAACGGTTGCATACTTATCAATCGGAATATGCAAGAATTGTTCGACAGTTTCAATCGTTTCATCTTTACCGCCTTTAGCAAATGCTGCATTGATCTTTTCTTTACTTCCTGTTGTATCACTTGCAAGCTGTACGCGTGTGTCACGAGGAATACTAACCATTTTCATCGTTTTGTCTTGAGGGTTAATCGTTGCGACAATGAGTGAATCTGAACGCCCATGATCACCCTTTGTGGCATAATCCTCAATTCCGACAAATAATACAGAGAAAGGTTTTTTCTTAATATCAATGACAGCATCACGAAGATTCGATTTCTCTCCACGGTTTAGTTCATCATATGTTTTGTCAGCAGCTTGAAGAGTATTGACGATTTTATATACTGCGAATCCGCCCATGCAGATGATAAGTAGCAAAAATAAGACCAGAATACGTTTGATAATTCTCTTCTTCTTACTCTTTTTCTTTCGTACACGCACTTTTACTCGTTGTGCCATTCATCTGTCTCCTTTATCGGACCAATGTCCTTTTCTAAATAAATCAATTCGCCTTCTTTTGTAACACTCTTTCCATTTGTCAGCTCAGTCATCCACTCAATGAACTGCTCTGTTTGTGTTTCTTCGACATATGTCTCAAAAATAACATCTTCTGCATAATGGATTTCTTTTAGCTGAAAAGATGAGGCTCTAAGCTCATTCTCTACCTTTCCAAGCCATGTATAATCTATTGTTGTGTGCATTGTACGCATTAAACAGCGCTCTACCATTCCAACATGGTTGATAGCTTCTGATACAGATTTTCCGTAGGCACGAATCAATCCACCGGCACCTAGCTTGATACCGCCGAAATAACGAGTGACCACAACGACTGTATCTTTCAGCTTCCGTTTTTTTAGCACTTCAAGCATTGGCACACCTGCTGTACCGCTTGGTTCACCATCATCATTCGCTTTTTGAATCAGGTCATGTTCACCAATGAGATAGGCTGAACAATTATGTGTGGCATTCCAATGTTGTTTTTTAATGGATTGTATAAATGCTTGTGCTTCTTCTTCTGAGACAGCACGCTGTATATGACAAATAAAACGTGATTTTTCAATGACGATCTCATGCTCGCCACGACTTTTTACTGTAAGATAGCGATTCAGCAAAAGACATACCCTCCTGACAAGCAAATTGTAAGACTAGTGAAAATTTGCATTGGTTTTAGAATTTTACAGCGTATTTTGTTATGATGATAGGAGCGGAAAAAGGGTCGTCATAAAAACTTCAAGATTTATACGCATTCTTTCATTATAATTCGACATAAAATGCAGATCAATGACATTTATAATAAAAAAAGATGACATCACTGTTACGGGAGGGAAAAGCCATGACAACACCCAAAATGGATCCGAAATTATTGGATTCAATCATCATGAAAATGCTAAGTACAGTTGATGGCAGCAAGGACGAAGTATTTAGAATAGGCGAACAGTCCCGTCAACAATATGAAAGCCTAGTAGAAGAGCTGAAGCAAATCAAACAGCAAGTAAACGAAGTAATTGATTTTGGGGATAAGCTGGAAGTCCATACAAGACATGCTAGAAACCGCTTATCTGAGGTCAGCAGAAACTTCAACAAATTCAGCGAAGAAGAAATACGTGAGGCCTACGAAAAAGCACATAACTTGCAAGTGGAACTCACCATGATTCAGCAGCGCGAGAAGCAGCTGAGAGAAAGAAGAGACGATCTGGAAAGACGATTATTAAGCTTACAAGACGTCATTGAACGCTCTGAAACGCTTGTGAGTCAGATTACAGTTGTTCTCAACTATCTTAACCAGGATTTACGGCAGGTTGGCGTTTTACTTGAAGATGCTCAGGCAAAACAAGATTTTGGGCTGAGAATTATTGAAGCCCAAGAAGAAGAACGCAAAAGAGTGTCTCGGGAAATTCATGACGGCCCTGCTCAAATGCTGGCAAACGTGATGATGCGTTCCGAATTAATTGAACGGATTTTTAGAGACCGCGGTACAGAAGAAGGCTTTAAAGAAATTAGAAGTCTCAGACAGAATGTGCGAAATGCACTGTACGAAGTGAGAAGAATCATTTATGATTTAAGACCGATGGCTTTAGATGATTTGGGTCTGATTCCAACACTGAGAAAATACTTAAACACAATTGAAGAATATGATGGAAAAACCAAAATTACGTTCCAATGCCTAGGTGATACAGAAAACGAAAGAATTGCTTCTCAATTTGAAGTAGCACTGTTTAGACTAGCCCAAGAAGCTGTCACAAATTCATTAAAACATTCTGAAGCTGAAGAAATCTCTGTCAAAGTAGAAGTAACGAAAGACTTTGTGACCTTAATTATTAAAGACGATGGAAAAGGCTTTGATATGAAAGATGTGAAAACAAACAAAAACAAATCCTTCGGTTTACTTGGCATGAAAGAACGCGTAGACTTACTGGAAGGTAAAATGACCATAGACTCAAAAATAGGTCTAGGGACATTCATCATGATTCGCGTGCCACTAACATTGCAAAATAAAATTGTAAAATAGAGTCAAAAGACATATTGACCATAAAGTTCAGGTGTAGAACAATAAACATGGGGAGGCGTAGCTTGTGACTAAAGTAAATATTGTAATTATTGATGACCACCAATTATTCCGTGAAGGTGTCAAACGGATTTTAGATTTTGAACCTACTTTTGAAGTAGTTGCAGAAGGAGACGACGGTGACGAAGCTGCACGTATCGTAGAACACTATCATCCGGATGTTGTCATTATGGACATTAATATGCCGAATGTAAATGGTGTTGAGGCTACAAAGCAGCTTGTTGAGCTTTATCCCGAATCAAAAGTCATTATTCTATCTATTCATGACGATGAAAACTATGTAACACATGCATTGAAAACAGGGGCGAGAGGCTACCTGCTAAAAGAAATGGATGCAGACACACTCATCGAAGCAGTGAAAGTTGTAGCTGACGGAGGCTCTTATTTACATCCGAAAGTCACTCATAATTTAGTAAATGAATTCCGACGCTTGGCAACTAGCGGCGTTTCAGCACATCCACAGCATGAGGTATATCCTGAAATTCGCAGACCACTTCATATCTTAACTAGACGTGAATGTGAAGTTCTTCAAATGTTAGCTGACGGAAAGAGCAACAGAGGAATCGGTGAATCGCTCTTTATTAGTGAGAAAACAGTTAAAAACCACGTGAGTAACATTTTGCAAAAAATGAATGTAAACGATCGTACACAAGCTGTTGTTGTAGCTATTAAAAACGGCTGGGTAGAAATGAGATAATGTTCCGGACAAGTACTCCTTTTTCGCCTGTTTTTATTCTCTCACATTTTAGGTGGAGGGAAATGATAGACAGGGTAAGGAGTCTTTTTCGGATATAGCGGGCTTGCCTATTGATTAGGCAGGCTTTTTTGATTACTATTATAAATCTAATGAAAAAATGATCATTCTTTTAAAATAAAAAAGAGTAACTTAACGAATAAGGAAGGTATTTAAGAATGAAAATAGCCGTTGTAACAGACAGTACTGCTTATCTACCACAAGAGCTGCGTGATAAACATAATATTCATATGATCCCCCTTAACGTCATCTTTGGCAGTGAATCATACCGTGAAGAAATAGAAATGGACTGGAAGACATATTATGAAGAAATCAAAAAACACAAAGATCTTCCAACAACCTCTCAGCCTGCTTTCGGTGAATTAATAGCCTTATATGAAAAACTAAGTGAAACATACGACGCCGTGATTAGTATCCACCTTTCAAGTGGAATTAGTGGAACGTATAATAGTGCGGTCTCAGCGAATGATCTAGTTGACGGGATTGATATTTACCCGTTTGATACAGAAACAAGCTGTATGGCACAAGGTTTTTATGTGTTAGAAGCTGCTGAAAAAATCCAAGAAGGTGCTTCTTTAGAAGAAGTGTTAGCACATCTAAATTACCTGAAAGAAAGTCAGCGGGCGTATTTTATGGTAGACGATTTAACTCATTTGCAAAGAGGCGGCAGATTAAATGGTGCTCAGGCTTTTATTGGAAGCCTCTTAAAGGTAAAGCCTATTTTGCATTTTGACAACAAGCTAATTGTTCCTTTTGAGAAGATCCGCACACGTAAAAAAGCCATTTCACGTATTTTTGAATTATTTGATGAAGATGCATCACGTGGTGTTCCGATGAGAGCAACACTGATACATGGTAATAGAGAAGAAGAAGCAGAAGAATTAATTGCGCACTTATCAGAAAAATATCCTCATGTTGAATTTTATAAAAGCTACTTTGGTGCCGTAATCGGCACCCATCTAGGTGAAGGCTCTTTAGCCCTTGGCTGGGTGATTAGATAATTCCTAAAAAACCTCTTTTCTTATGGAAAAGGGGTTTTGTTTTTCTATTTTACCTGTTGGACGAAATGTCATGTCTTTGCGCATAATAGCCAAACATCAATTGAAAGGTGTTTGGTAATGTTGAATATGGACAAAGCAATGGAACTAATGCGGCAGCTGCATTCACGCCATCTGCTCACCGTTGAAACAAAGTGCCCACAGTCCAATTTAGATTGGCTGGAGGAGAAGGGCTTAGTCAATCGGTCTCCAGCCATTGAGAGGAAAGTAAATGGTTTTACATGCTGCCGGTGCGGTGTATCACACAAGCGGTATTTCGCTCATTCTCCATGTGAAGTGTGTCAAAAGGATTGTGTGTACTGTAGATCATGCATCATGATGGGAAAAGTAGCAGAATGTGGGTTTCTTTATGAATGGACAGGTCCACAAATGGTAGAAACATGTCGAGCCGAATTAACATGGCAGGGAGAGCTGTCTAAAGGACAAAAAAGAGCGTCAGAAAGAATGATTGAAGCTATTAAAAACAAATTTGATCTACTTGTTTGGGCGGTTTGCGGAGCAGGGAAAACGGAAGTACTTTTTCACGGAATCGAATATGCGTTAAATCAAGGAATGAATGTCTGTATTGCGACACCTAGAACAGATGTAGTGCTTGAACTCGAACCACGGCTTAGAAAAGCATTTCAAGGGGTGACAATTACCGTACTTTACGGAGGTAGTTCTCAAAGGTTTCAAATAACACCGCTTGTGATCACCACAACCCACCAGCTGATGAGATACAAAAATGCTTTTGATGTGCTCATTGTAGATGAAGTCGATGCCTTCCCTTATTCAATGGATGAGCGTCTCCAATTTGCTGTTCTAAAGGCGATGAGAAAGAACAGAGGGGTCAGGATTTATTTAAGTGCGACACCCTCTAAAAAAATGACGAGAGAGGTTTCTCGTGGAAAACTGGAAGCGATAAAAATTCCTTTGCGTTTTCACGAGCAACCATTACCCGTACCGACCTTTCATTGGATCGGTCATTGGAAAAAGAAATTAAAAAAGAACCAGCTGCCCCCTAAAGTGATGAATTGGATGCAGAGACATATTGCAAATAAGAGAAGAATATTACTTTTTGTTCCTTCAATTGCTACCATGAAGAAGGTAACGAAGATTCTTCGAGAACAATCCTTGAACGTGGAGGGGGTATCTGCCGATGATCCGGATAGAAAACAAAAGGTTCAGCACTTTAGAGATTACGTATACGATGTACTAGTTACAACCACTATTCTAGAAAGAGGCGTAACGATTCCGAATGTTCAAGTGGGGGTACTAGGTTCGGAATCTACTATTTTTACAGAGAGTGCACTTGTTCAGATTTCTGGGCGGGTAGGCAGACACCCGGATTATTGTACAGGAGATGTTTTCCTTTTTCATTTTGGTTTAACGAGAAGTATGAAACAAGCAAAGAAGCATATCGCAAAAATGAATGATACGGCTGCAAAAGAGTTTTCTGAAAAACAGTGTGGGTTCAACTAAATCATGGTACATTATATTCACAATACACAAATGGCAGGAGAGACAAATATGCTACTCAATGCAAAAGAAATACTACTCAAGGAAATTCTCAATCAATATCTCAACCAATTAAACATGATTTGTCATTGTGAAAAGTGTATGGAAGATGTATTAGCGATTTCACTGAATCAAGTGAAACCACAATATATAACAGATATCGATAAAATATCTTACAGTAAATCTGAGATGGTGGATAAACAGAAGAATACTGCGATGCTGGTCATTCTGACAGAAGCAGCTTCCAAGGTCTCTGCATTTCCAAGATGTGAAAATCGTCTGCTGCTGAACAAGGAAACCAATTGATTTGCCAAATTTGCGAGGGACATTTTGTGCCTGCTTTTACATGGAAATCATTCCTACTATTAAATGATGATCGCCTTTGTGTAGCATGTAAGAATCACTTAGTAAAGATTGAGCGTCCTATTTGTCCAACATGCGGAAGGGAGCAGTCAAATGACCAATTGTGCCAGGACTGTAACAGATGGAATGAACGCTCTGATTCTATTAAAATCCTTGTGAAAAATAGGTCAGTTTATACTTACAACGAGTTGATGAAAGATGTCCTTGCCCGCTTTAAATTTCGGGGTGATACGGCTTTAGCTGAGCTGTTTAAAAAAGATGTACAAGCAGCATTTAAACATTCCTTCTGCATAAAAGACCCATTGCTGATACCGATTCCTTTAAGTCATGAAAGACTAAAAGAAAGAGGATTTAATCAGTCCGTGATAATCGCTTCTTTGCTAGATAAGCCAATATTGCAGCCACTCGTGAAAATACATCAAAGTAAGCAGTCTAAAAAAAAGAAAAATGAACGCCTAGATCAAAAAGGATTGTTTCAAATAAAGCAAACAGATGCGATTGTTCAAAGGGATATTATATTAGTTGATGATATCTATACAACGGGAGCAACCATCTATGATGCGGCAAGAATTTTGAAAGACGCAGGTGCTAAAAGTGTTTCTTCTTTTACGTTGATACGTAGTTAAAAATCATGATAATTAACCGATAATAAGAAAAGAAAATAACGTAAGGGGTTTTGGTTATGAATCAATTGGCAAACTGTCCACAATGTAATCAGCTATTTTTAAAAACCACCATCCAAACGGTTTGTAACAAATGCTTTGAAGAAGAAGAACGTTCTTTTGATATCGTATATAAATTCTTGAGAAAACAAAGTAATAGACAATCAACCATCGCTGAAATAGTAGAAGCAACAGAAGTTGATGAAGAATTAATCTTGAAATTTATTCGTTTGAAAAGACTGCAAATTAGTCAATTTCCAAATATTAATTATCCTTGTGAAAGATGTGGCAAAGCGATCAGGAAAAACAAGCTATGCAGCCAATGTGAACAGGATATTCATTCGCAAATCAGCCAAATGAACCAAGAAGAGGAGCGTAAAAGGGAGATTGAATCTAGGAAAAAAGACACCTATTATGCCATTAATCCTAAAAACGACTGATTCCCTAAACTAAGTTGCAGTTTGGTCGATAAAATGGATAGAATCAAGACAGACTGTAACGGAAAGCGAGAGGAATCCCGTGAAAATTAATCGATATGGAACACAACCAGTAAATCCTTACAAGAAAACATATGAGAAACAAACGTTGCAATCGAATCAAGCTAAATCAACTGATAAAGTCGAAATTTCTAAAAAGGCAATCGAAATGCAAAAGGTGCCGAATATTATGAGAGAACGCCAAGATAAAATTGACCAAATTAAAAAAAGCATTGAAGCCGGAACATATCAAGTAGATACAAAAGGCATTGCAGATAAAATGCTGAATTTCTATAAACAACAATAACAAAAGGGAGCAGCGTGAATGTCAGTTAAAATAATTATTGAAGAACTGCATCGTCTCTATGGATTGCATGAACAGCTTTTAAAGTTGTCTAAGGATAAAACAGAAATGCTGAAAAGCAATGAGATTGATGCTCTTTCAGAGGTCCTGAATTTAGAGCAAAAGTATATTCAGGCCATTTCTCAATTAGAAGAAAAACGAATTGAAGCGACCGTTCAATTTTTACAAAGTGATCAATCACCAACCATCACTGCATGTATCGAAAAGGCTGAAGGTACAGATCAAGAAGAGCTCATTTCATTATATGAGAAACTAAATGACATCATGGTGGAACTAAAAGATGTAAATGAACTGAACAAGCAGCTTATTCAGCAGTCACTTCAATTTATTTCACTGACATTCGATCTCGTTAACCCTAATAAAGAAAATATGAATTACGGACAAAATGGTCTTGAGAGTTCAAAGCCTAAACAGCAAAGGGCTTTGTTTGATTCAAAGGCGTAAACAAGGAGGATACCAATGGGTTCTACATTCATGGGACTAGAAACGGCAAAAAGAGGAATCACAGCCCAGCGTGCAGGGCTTTATGTCACATCAAACAACGTCTCCAATGCAAATACGGAGGGCTACTCAAGACAAAGAGTGACCTTTAAAGCAGAAAATCCTTATCCAGTCATTTCGGTTTATGACGGCAAGACGTATGGCCAAATGGGGACTGGCGTACAAGTTGGAACGGTTGAAAGAATTCGAGACAGCTTTTTAGATCTACAATACAGAGATCATAATAATAACTTATCTTACTACTCAACGAAGTCAGATGCCCTTTCACAGATGGAAGGGGTTATGAATGATTTGACGGATGAAGGCTTGAACAGAGCTTTTGATAACCTATGGAAATCATTACAGGTCTTATCGGAATCAAAGAATGCTGATACGGCTTCTGCACGTACAGTTGTTAAAACAAGTGCACAGGCTTTAGTAGACCAATTCCGTCTGCTCAATTCCTCTTTAACAACGATACAAAAGAATTTGAAAACCGAACTCGATTCAACGGCCAAAGATGTAAACACTCTTTTATCTCAAATAGATGAAGTGAACAAACAGATTGCAGCAGTTGAGCCAAATGGATATCTTCCAAATGATCTTTATGATACACGTGATACTTTGGTCGATCAATTATCCTCACTTGTTGATATTAAGGTCAGTTACAATCCACCTGGCGGTAATGCGCTCAAAATTGCTGAAGGAACTGTCAACATCGACATTATCGGTGCAAATGGACAATCAGCTGGAAACATTTTGAATGGTATTACGAACGAAAAGTCTGAACTGCAAATCTCTTATGATAATACAACGGGACTTGTTAACTCACTTCAATTCGGAACAACAACCATTGCAGCGGATCAATTACAAGTGAATGGTAAAGTAAAAGCACTTGTTGAGGCTTATGGCTACATGTCAAACGGTGCTGAAAAAGGCATGTATCCAGATATGCTTGCAGAGCTGGATGAAGTAGCAAAAGTATTCATGGATACATTTAACGATGTACATAAGCAGGGGTACACGTTAAATGGTGCAAGTGGACAAGACTTTTTTGATATCGAAAATAACAATGAGTTGAATAAAGGTTTGGCAGCTCGTATTAAAGTGAGCGATGTCATTTTAGCATCAACAGATAATATTGCTGCATCTCTCAATCAAACACAAGGTGACGGTTCGAATGCTACGAAATTAGCTAATATACAAGACTTAAAGTTACCAATCGGCGGCAATACAACGACAATTCAGGATTATTACCAAAATGTTATTGCTGAGATGGGGGTACAAGGGAAAAAGAACATGACGCTTGAAAGCAGTTCAGCTGCTCTTGTCAATTCAGCCAATGAACGTAGAATGTCGACTAGCGCTGTCTCCATTGATGAAGAAATGACGAATATGATCCAATTCCAGCATGCATATAATGCGGCTGCGAGAATTATGACATTACAAGATGAAGTATTGGATAAGGTCATAAACGGCATGGGTGTCGTAGGAAGGTAGGGATAACGGATGCGAGTCACACAAGGTATGATTTCTCAAAACTCACTTCGAAATATTAGTAAAAGTTATGAAAAACTTTCTAAAATTAATGAACAGGCACAAACAGGCAAACGCTTTACGAAAACGTCTGATGATCCTGTTGCAGCCGTAAAAAGCCTTCAATATAGTACTGCCTTGTTTCGAAATGAACAATATAAAAATAACTTAAATGAAGCACAAAACTGGATTGATACATCTGAAACAAGTGTCACTGAAATCATTGATATTATGTCAAATATACGAGATAAAGTGCTTGATGCGGCAAATGGAACAAAGCAGCCCGAAGATTTAGCAGCTATCGGAGTGGAAATTGGCCAGATGAAGAATCAAATCATTGATGCAATGAACACTCAAATGCTAGGTAAGTTCGTATTTAATGGGACAAATACAAATGTTAAACCAGTTGTTGAGAATGCAGACGGAACGTATACATTTAACTTCGAAAATTATACAGATGCGAATGCTGTTCAAGCGAATATTTCTGATGGTATCACTTTAAATGTAAACTCAAATCCAATCTCAGCGTTTGGCGGACAGGCTAACGGTCAAAATGTCATTGAAATGCTGACTGATTTAGAAAACTCATTGAAAAATGGAACGTTTGCGAATTCTGATGATGCACTAGGAAGTATCGATCAGTTCAAAGAAGTGATGAGTGCTGAGCGATCCGATCTAGGAGCGCGTTCGAATCGTGTTGACTTAGTAGGCAGTCGTTTGACTTCACAATACCAAGTACTGAAAAATGCTAAATCAGATAATGAAGATGTTGAAAGTGAAAAGGCAATTCTTGATCTTCTTCAACAAGAGACAGTGAATAGAGCTGCTTTAGCGACAACAGCTAAAGTCATTCAGCCATCCCTTGTAGATTTCTTAAGATAATAAAAAGCATCCGATGGGTGCTTTTTTGCATCATGGAGGTGAACATATGCAAATCCCTAGATTGTTAATGCAGCAAACCTATGCAAAGCTTCAAATGTCGACAACTCCTTCTCGGCAAGAAGTAGAGCAGCCACAAGCTGATCTTGAGATTCAGCAGCCACGAGCTGTAATGAATATCAAAAGGACACCGTCGAAATTAACCATTGATCAAACCGAGGCGTTTGCCGATATGGACATCAAGTCAATTTTTAGACGTTCTGAGGAATGGGCAGCTGAGGGGAAGCGTGCTGTTGGAGAAGGAATGGGTCGCAGAGCGGAAGAAGGAAGTGAACTCATCAAGATCGAGAATGGTGGGAATGCGATTGCTGAGTTTGCCAAAATCAATGGCAGTCCCCCAGCAAAACAATTTACCATTGGTGTGATACCTTCATTCTTTAGTGTGAAAATTCACTATCAGCCTTCTGAGCTTCAAATTGATGTGGAGCCGCAAAAAGCTATCATAGAGGCCACACCTCATAAACCAATCGTTAACTACCAGCCAGGTAAGGTCAATATTGATATGTTACAATATCCAGAATTAAAAATAGAAGTTGACGAAACGGGCCAAAATGGTGATAAGGTATAGTTAAGAAAAACGAAAAAGGTCGTGAATTATGATCATTCAAACAAAATACCATGGTGAAGTGACAATCAAAGAGGAGCAAATCATTCACTTCTCTAACGGGATACCAGGATTTCTGGATCAAAAACAGTTTGTCATTTTGCCTTTATCAGAAGAGTCTCCATTTTTAGTTCTTCAATCATTAAATAACTCGGCATTAGGTTTTATCGTCAGTAGCCCGTTTTTATTCTTCAATCAATACGAATTTGATTTAGACGAAACGGTTGTAGACATTCTGGAAGTAGAAGATGCCAATGATGTGGAAGTAATGGTTATTTTAACAATGGAATCTTCTATTGAAAAAACAACAGCCAATTTAAGAGCGCCTATTATTGTGAACCGGAAAAACATGAAAGCCAAGCAGGTGATTTTGCATGATTCAGCCTATCATACAAAACATTTGTTAGAGGTGGCATCCTCATGTTAGTGCTGTCTCGTAAATTAAACCAGTCGATTCAAATAGGCGATGATATTGAAGTCAAGATTATTTCAATCGAAGGCGATCAAGTGAAAGTCGGGATTGAGGCTCCTAAGCACATCGATATTCACAGGAAAGAAGTGTACCTGTCTATTCAAGAAGAGAACAATCGTGCAGCGAGTTTATCCTTAGATCTTCTCTCTCAATTATCCTCACAAAAAAAGTGAGGATTTTTTTATCGCATTCAGCTGTCCTTCTCCGTGTGAAAGCGTTTCGATACAAATGTTCATGATCTATAGGAAACTTTAACAAATCGGTCCATCTATATTTAATTTACAAATTCAAAGCCGATATAAAAGATAGATTAAAGCACAGGAGCTGAATAACTATGTCTGTTGGTAAGTTGACATCATTAGAGCCAATTATCGATGCATTTCAAACCCGTGTTTCTAATAACCAGAATGACAATGTAAACTCTGACTCACAAGCAAATGGCAGGACTGTTTCAAAAGAAGAAATTGAAAAAACGCTTCAAGGCGCAAACAAGCTGATTGAACCTACTCAATTTCATCTTCAATTCGAATTACATGAAAAACTCAATGAATATTATGTCAAAGTCGTAGATAACCAAACAGAAGAAGTGATTAGAGAAATTCCTTCCAAGGAATGGCTTGATTTCTATGCAGCAATGACAGAAATTGTCGGTCTATTTGTAGATAAAAGAATGTAAATGAAGGGAGAACATAAATAATGGTCAATCGTATTACTGGATTTTCAAATGTGTTCGATATTGATGAAATCGTATCAAAGCTGATGAAAACGGAGCAAGCACCACTTGATACAATGACGCGTCAGAAACAAACACTTGAATGGCAAAGAGACAGCTATCGCGAGGTTAACTCGAAAATTAAAGAATTAGATGATTTGATCAACAGTTTAAACTTAACGCGTCCAAGTACATATGGCGCCAAAAAGGTGACAAGCTCTAATGAATCTGCTGTCACAGCAACTGGATCAACAAATGCGACCTCTGGCTCTATTCATGTCACTCAACTAGCGACAGCTTCTGTCTTCAAATCCTCTGGTACATCTGGATTTACACCAGCAAATGGCACGTTTACGTTTGAAGTGACGACACCAGATTCAACAAAACCGAAAATGGTGACGATCAATACCTCTGATTCCGATACAATCGATGACATCGTGAAAAAGCTAAACAACGCTCAATTAGGTGTGACGGCTTACAAAGGCCAAATCTCTGATGGCACTAACTACGTGGATACAATTGCTCTTACTTCTCGGACAACGGGTGAAGGCGTCAGTATTAAAGCAGCTGATGGCAATTCGGCTTCATTTTTAACGCAATTAGGCTTCCAAGTAGATGGAGATAACAAATTAGTTGCGACTACTCAAGGACAGAAGGCGCAATACGAGATTAATGGTCTGAAAATGGAAAATAACAACAATACATTCACACAGGCTGATATTACGTACGAGCTTAAAGCAACAACGGATCAGCCCGTCAGCTTAAACGTTTCAACAGATGTGGATGCAATCTATGATAAAATTAAGCAATTTGTTGATAAATACAATGAGCTTGTTGAACAGATTAATGGTAAAGTCAATGAAAAGAAAAACAGAGACTATCATCCATTAACGGCTGAAGAGAAAAAAGCGATGTCTGAAAAAGAAATAGAGCTATGGGAAACGACCGCGAAGTCTGGCTTGCTGAGAAGTGATTCCATTTTACGATCTGGTGCCTCTAAAATAAGAAGTGATTTGTATGCTAATATTACGACAAGTGATGGGAATAAAATTCAACTCACACAAATCGGTATTTCGACATCATCCAGCTATAAAGATGGCGGAAAGCTTGAATTTATTAAGGATAGTAATGGAGTAGAGAAATTAAAGAAAGCCATTGAAGAAGACCCGGAGAAGGTCAGACAAATGTTTATATCGGGTAGTTTAAATGTGGATTCAAAGGATAAAGACAAAGCGCAGCAGCAATATCAAGAACAAGGAATTATCTATCGTGTCAAAAATTCCTTATCTGCCTTCACGAAGAGCATTCAAAAAAAGGCTGGCAGCACAACTATGGAATTAAAGGAATACGGACTTGGTAAGGACCTTGACTCTTTGACCAAACGAATGAGTACGTTCCAAGACCGTTTGAAGATGGTTGAAGCCCGTTACTATACGAAGTTTAACGCCATGGATAGTGCAATTCAAAAGCTAAACAACCAATCTGGCTACCTTTCTCAACTGCTTGGACAATAATTGGAGGTTTATAACATATGGCAATACAGAACCCTTATGCCGCCTATCAGAAAAATTCTATTGAGACCGCAACACCTGCCGAGTTGACGCTTATGCTTTATGAAGGCTGCTTAAAGTTCATCAGAATAGCGAAGCATGCCATTCAAAAAGAAGATGCAGAAACGAGAAACTTGAACCTAAAAAAGGCTCAAAACATCATTCAAGAATTAAATGTCACCTTAAATCGTTCCTATGACGTATCAAAGAGTATGGCAAGTATGTATGATTACATTTATCGCAGACTGATAGAAGCCAATCTTCAAAATGACGAAGAGATTTTGAATGAAGTAGAAGAGTACGTAACTGACTTCCGTGATGCGTGGAAGGAAGTCATTCAAACCGATCGTAAAGGCCGTCACCACTCTATCGGGGGTTCTCTATGAGTATTGTGGACCAGCTGCATGATCAAACATTAAAAATGGCAGCCGAAATAGCGGAAAATCCGCAAAGTGAGACACTTGTTGAAGACTTTGATGCCTTTTTAATTGAGAGAGACGAATTAATGAGAGAAATACAGCATGAATTGACGGATCAAGAAAAAGAGAAAATTCGAGAAATCATCCAAACAGATCAACAGATGGCGCAACAATTAACGGTTATCCAAAATGGGATAAAAGCAGATATTCAAGCCATTCAAAAAAAGAAAACAAAACAGCTGAATTATCAAAATCCATACCAGCCCATAACGAGTGACGGCGTATACTACGATAAACGGAAATAAATAGGTGAGACCTGTGGCGTATCGTTCAAATGACTATATTTTATTAACCACATATTATGAACTTCTATACACGATAGAAGAGAGTCTAAACTATTTAGATGAAATTGAGAAGGATTTTGACAAAACAGAAGGGGATCGGATCTTTAATGATCTGATCCATGCCTTCTTTCATTTAGACACAACACATCCTCTTCTGCTTTCAATTATTGAAAATGAACACTTTGCCAAAACGATTCGTTCGTTTGATCAAATATTTTTAAGTTTTGATATACTAGCTTTCTATACATTCCCTTCAAATCACTTCCAATCATTCCTGAAAACATACTTTATACCTGAATATAGAAAGTGGATGGATGAAATACATGCCTGTATGAGGCCGTATGTCATTCATTAATTTTTGTCCAATTCAGACCATTCGGAGGAAATTATGAGACTAAAAAATCAATTTTTATTTGGGCTTATTGTCATATGTGTATTGTTTGTCAGTATGTTAGGATTCTCAAGCTTTCTCTATTACAAAACAGATCAATCCTATAAAGCGCTATTAAGCAAGGAAGTGAAGCTTTATCAGACCTCGCTGGAATTAGAAGCGCTTCTTCAAAAGCAGGAAGCACAGATTAAAACATATGTCGTCGTGCAAGATGCTGAAAATTTGCAGAAAATTGAGCAAACATATGAAGATATTAATAAGAAAACAGCAGAAGCTTCGAAAATGATTACGGTCAAACAAGCACAAAATCTATTAGATCAAATCTCAGAAAAAAATTATCTCTACTACACCTCAACAAATCGATTATTTAATTCATTAAATATGCAAAATCAAAAAGAATTCAACACCCGCCTCAGTCAAGAATTACAACCTATCGAACAAGAAATACATACCTTTACAAAAGAGTTCGCTCAAAATCAGCTAAAACAACGTGATCAAAAAATCAATCAGCTCAATCAAGATAGTAATCAATTATTGCTTACACTCATTTTGGTCAGTGCAGCGATTATTGTTGGCCTTTTGGTGATTGGGATCAGATTTGTTCATCGCATGACAAAACCAATTGTTTCTGTCACAAATGCCGCAAAAAGGATGGCAGATGGTGATCTAACCCTTGAAGAGATTGAAGTGACCTCTAAAAATGAGATTGGTCAACTCGGCACAGCCTTTAATCAAATGACGGCTCATTTGCGTCAGCTTATTTTGCAGGTGCAAAGCGGATCAAGACAGCTTGCTGATTCTGCTGCTCAATTTGAGGAAACCATCAGTCAAACGTTATCGGCTAGTGAGCAGACATCTAGCTCGATTGAACAGGTCAGTGAAGCTTCACGTGAACAATCAGATGCGGTCGGAAAAGTAGCATCCGCCATTCAGGAAGTGTCGACTGGCATGCAAAATGCAGCTGTACACACATCCGATGTTTCGGGTCACTCAATTTCAGTGACTGAAAAGGCTGAAGAGGGCGCGGCCCTTATTCAACAGTTTGTGAAACAAATGAGTTCTATAAAAGAGTCTGTGAATGAACACCATTCTACAATGACCCATGTGCAAGTGCAGTTTACAGGCATTCAAGATCTGTTAGGTCATATCCATGCCATTGCTGACCAGACGAATTTGCTTGCTTTAAACGCAGCTATAGAAGCAGCAAGGGCAGGAGAGCATGGAAGAGGCTTTGCAGTTGTAGCAGATGAAGTGAGAAAACTGGCAGAAGAATCTAGTCAGCTCACAGATCAAATTAGTCAATTACTCGAAAACGTGAACAAAGATACAGAAAAATCATCACAATCGATGACGAAGGTCGAGCGGGATGTAGCAGAGGGTGTAAAAGTATCACAATTATCTGAACAGAGCTTCCATGAAATCTTGGAATCTATTCGTGATATTTCAATGAAAGCAGAAGAGCTGTCAGCCACTGCAGAACAAATTTCTGCTAGTACAGAGGAAATTTCTCAAACAGTTGGTGTCATTGAAGAAGGTGCGAAACGAAACTCAGAAGAAACAGAGTACATGTCAGCTGCTGTTGAAGAATCATTAGCGGCCAATGAAGAGATGAAAGCCGCTGCGGAGGATTTAAAATCCTTATCTCAATCGCTGAAAACATCGATTTCATCTTTTACCATTTAATGTGCGCTGGTCTTTTTCAAGAATCAGCCGAATATATATTCATCACCTATCAAGCAACAGTTGAAGCACCGCAAAATTCGACAAATTTCAATAAATATTCACATTTTTTTTACGTTTGAGCAGGAGAAAAGGAGGGAAAAGTAGAAATAGGTTTACATATCCTTAATTTTAAAGGAGGCGTTCTTTACATGAATTACAATGTCAGAGGAGAAAACATCGACGTAACACCTGCACTAAGAGATCATGTCGAGAAAAAAATTGGAAAGCTGGAGCGTTATTTTGAGACAGATGTAGATGCTTCAGTCAACGTGAACTTGAAGTTTTACAACGATCAAGAATCTAAAGTTGAGGTTACCATTCCAATGACTGATCTAGCACTTCGAGCTGAGGTGCATAATGAGGATATGTACAATGCAGTAGACCTAGCAGCCAGTAAATTAGAACGTCAAATTAGAAAGCACAAAACAAAAGTAAACCGTAAATTCCGCGAGCAAGGTGCCAAAAAGCACTTATTTGCTGGAGGAAATGGTACGGCTGAAGTAGCAGTTCAAGATGACGAAGAGATTGATGAAACAGAAATCGTCAGACAAAAACGTTTCAACTTAAAGCCGATGGATAGTGAAGAGGCCATTCTCCAAATGAACATGTTAGGTCATAGTTTCTTCGTTTTCACAAATGCTGAGACAAATTTGACCAATGTGGTTTATCGCCGAAATGACGGTAAATATGGACTCATTGAGCCAAACGCTTAAATATCAGTGGATGCTGATTTAAAAACAACCTAAATAAAGTAAACCCGTTCCCTTCATTAGGGGCGGGTTTTTTGTGCGAAATTATGGCAAATTCTTTGGAAATGAAAGAAGGTATGGTATGATAAATGCAGGTAAATATGGACCTGTCAAACTTTTGGACATGCCGAAAAATTGCATGAAATAGAGGAGCGTTATTATATGCTTGGAATCTTAAACAAAGTGTTTGATCCTACGAAACGTACGATCAGCCGATATGAAAAAAAGGCAAATGAAATCGAAGCTCTCGCTCAAGATTTTGAAAAATTATCTGACGAGGCTTTACGAAATAAAACGATTGAATTTAAAGAAAAACTTGAAAAAGGACAATCCGTGGATGACTTGCTGGTTGAAGCATTTGCAACGGTTCGCGAAGCATCCCGCCGCGTAACAGGAATGTTCCCGTTTAAGGTGCAGCTCATGGGGGGCATCGCGCTTCACGAAGGTAACATCGCTGAGATGAAAACAGGTGAAGGTAAAACATTGACATCAACAATGCCTGTTTATTTAAATGCTCTTTCTGGAAAAGGCGTCCACATCGTGACAGTCAACGAATACTTGGCAAGCCGTGATGCGCAGGAAATGGGCAAAATTTTTGAGTTTCTTGGTTTAACAGTCGGCTTAAACTTAAACAGCTTAGACAAAGATGAAAAAAGAGAAGCGTACGCCGCTGATATCACGTATTCAACAAACAATGAACTCGGCTTTGACTATTTACGAGATAACATGGTGCTTTACAAAGAGCAAATGGTTCAGAGACCGCTTCATTATGCCGTGATCGATGAGGTTGACTCCATTTTAATTGATGAAGCGAGAACACCTCTTATTATTTCAGGACAAGCTGCGAAATCAACAAAGCTTTATGTACAAGCCAATGCATTTGTCCGCACATTAAAAATCGAAGATGATTTCACGTATGATATTAAAACAAAAAGTGTGCAGCTGACTGAAAGCGGAATGACGAAGGCGGAAAAAGCATTTGGCATTGAGAACCTGTTTGATGTCAAACATGTCGCGCTGAACCATCATATCGCTCAGGCGCTGAAGGCACATGTTGCGATGCAAAAAGACGTGGATTATGTGGTAGAAGAAGGCCAAGTAGTCATCGTTGACTCCTTCACAGGACGTTTAATGAAAGGACGCCGTTATAGTGAAGGTCTGCATCAAGCCATCGAGGCAAAAGAAGGTCTTGAAGTGCAGAACGAAAGCATGACACTGGCAACAATTACGTTCCAGAACTACTTCCGTATGTATGAAAAATTATCTGGTATGACTGGTACAGCAAAAACGGAAGAAGAAGAATTCCGTAACATTTACAACATGCAGGTTGTGTCAATCCCGACCAACCAACCAGTGGTTCGTGATGACAGACCTGATTTAATTTACCGCACAATGGATGGTAAATTTAAAGCAGTGGCTGAGGATGTTGCGCAGCGCTATATGACAGGGCAGCCAGTTCTTGTCGGAACAGTAGCAGTTGAGACATCTGAGCTTATTTCTAAGCTGCTTAAAAATAAAGGCATTCCTCATCAAGTGTTAAACGCAAAAAACCATGAGCGTGAAGCACAAATTATTGAAGAGGCTGGTCAAAAAGGTGCTGTGACCATTGCAACAAACATGGCAGGACGTGGTACAGACATCAAGCTTGGCGAAGGTGTAAAAGAACTTGGTGGTCTGGCTGTTATCGGGACAGAGCGTCATGAATCCCGTCGTATTGATAACCAGCTTCGCGGACGTTCTGGACGTCAAGGAGACCCAGGGATTACCCAATTCTATCTCTCCATGGAAGATGAATTGATGCGCCGATTTGGTGCAGAGCGGACGATGGCGATGCTTGACCGCTTTGGCATGGATGACTCTACACCAATCCAAAGTAAAATGGTGTCTAAAGCCGTTGAATCATCTCAAAAACGTGTAGAGGGGAACAACTTTGATTCCCGTAAGCAGCTTCTGCAATACGACGATGTGCTTCGTCAACAGCGTGAAGTAATCTACAAACAGCGTTTTGAAGTCATCGATTCTGACAACTTAAAATCAATTGTCATCAATATGATCCAATCTTCAATTGAGCGTGCTGTGGGATCTTATACGCCAAAAGAAGAGCTGCCTGAAGAATGGAAACTAGATGGTCTTGTTGAATTAATCAACACGAACTATTTAGACGAAGGTGCCATTACAGTCAAAGATATCTTCGGTAAAGAAGCAGATGAAATCACAAGCTTCATCATGGATCGTATTAAAGAAAAATACGATGCAAAAGAAGAAACATTTGGCGAAGAACAAATGCGTGAATTTGAAAAAGTCATCGTTCTTCGAGCGGTGGATTCGAAGTGGATGGACCATATCGATGCAATGGATCAGCTGCGTCAAGGTATTCATTTACGTGCGTACGCACAAACGAATCCGCTTCGTGAATACCAAATGGAAGGATTTGCGATGTTTGAGCATATGGTTGCTTCAATTGAAGATGACGTGGCCAAGTATGTCTTGAAATCAGAAATCCAAAACAACCTAGAACGTGAAGAAGTGGTTCAAGGTCAAACAACGGCTCATCAGCCGCAAGAGGGCGATGAGGAGAAGACAGTGAAGAAGAAGCCGGTACGTAAAGTCGTAGACATTGGACGAAACTCCCCATGTCACTGCGGAAGCGGCAAGAAATATAAAAATTGTCATGGGAAGACAGAATAAGTAATGGAAAGAGGTGAAAACCTCTTTCTATTCATGTCAGCCCCCATACATCTATGAGGTGAAGGATATGGAATTAGTAGAAATTAGACAAGAGCTTGAAAATATGGCTAGCAGGCTAGCTGATTTTAGGGGGTCTCTTTGACTTAGAAACAAAAGAGGCCAAAATCGCAGATCTTGAAGCGACGATGTCAGAGGCTGATTTTTGGAATGATCAGCAAAAGGCTCAAGGCGTTATCAATGAAGCCAATGCACTGAAGGATTCTGTGAATTCCTACCATGAGCTCAGTGAATCACATGAAGAGCTGCAAATGACGCATGACTTATTAAAGGAAGATTATGACGAGGAGCTTCATGCAGAGCTTGAAAAAGAGCTGAAGAACTTAACGAAGCAGTTTAACGAATTTGAGCTGCAGCTTCTCTTAAGCGAACCTTATGATAAAAACAATGCCATTCTGGAGCTTCACCCAGGTGCAGGCGGAACTGAATCACAGGACTGGGGTTCTATGCTTCTGCGAATGTATACTCGCTGGGCAGAGCGCAGAGGCTTTAAGGTCGAAACGCTTGATTACCTTCCAGGTGATGAGGCAGGAATTAAGTCTGTGACTTTGCTCATCAAAGGGCATAACGCGTACGGTTACTTAAAAGCTGAAAAAGGTGTCCATCGTTTGGTTCGTATTTCTCCTTTTGATTCTTCTGGCCGCAGACATACATCCTTCGTTTCCTGTGATGTCATGCCGGAATTCAATGAAGAAATTGATATTGATATTCGGACAGAGGATATCAAGGTAGATACGTATCGTGCAAGCGGTGCAGGCGGGCAGCACGTGAATACGACGGACTCTGCCGTTCGTATCACACATATTCCAACGAATGTCGTCGTGACGTGCCAAACAGAAAGATCACAAATTAAAAACAGAGAACGTGCGATGAAAATGCTGAAATCGAAACTTTATCAAAAACGGATCGAAGAACAGCAGGCAGAATTGGATGAAATCAGAGGAGAGCAGAAAGAAATTGGCTGGGGAAGCCAGATTCGCTCTTATGTATTCCACCCTTATTCTCTTGTGAAAGACCATCGAACCAATACGGAGATGGGAAATGTTCAAGCGGTGATGGATGGAGATTTAGATTCATTTATCGATGCATACCTACGTTCGAAATTATCATAAAAACTCGGCTTCTTGCCGGGTTTTTTTAATTGTGAGAAAATATAATGAATATAAAGGAATACATACGACATACTGATTCTATATCCTTTGTATGATGAAATTAGCAAATAAAGGGGGAAATATTTTGGGATTAACACCATTGCAAGAAACGTGGGATTTAGATACCTTTTTTAAAGGAGGCAGTTCTTCACCAGAATTTAAGACATACCTGCAAAATATTCAGCAGCTATTAGATGAATTACGACAAAAGGTGAATGCCTTTTCAAAAGAAGATACACACATTGAAAGCAAATTAACGTCTGTCCTTGACACGTATGAAACTACATATAAAAAATTATCTCAAGCAGGTTCATTTGTAACCTGCCTCCAAGCTCAAAATACGAAGGATATGAAAGCAGGCAGCCTTCGAGGTACGATTGCCAAGCTGGAAGCTGATTTAGGAACCATCCTTGCACTGTTTGATCAAGCGCTTGCTGCTATCCCAGCAAACAAGTGGGAAGAACTGATGAATTCAACAGCCTTTTCAGATGTCCGCTACATATTAAATGAGCGGAGAGACCGTGTGAAGGATCAATTACCTGTTGAACAAGAAACGCTGATTCAAAAGCTGGCTGTAGATGGGTACCATGCGTGGGATGAGCTTTATTCCAGCTTAGTGAATAAAATTACCATTCCGTTTGAACAGCATGGAGAAACACAGATGATCTCTGTAGGCCAAGCAGAAAATGCGATGGATGATTCAGATCGTGAAGTCAGAAAGGCCGTTTACCACAACCTAGAGCATGCATGGACGCAGGATGAACATTTATTTGCTAGTACGCTCAATCACCTTGCTGGTTTTCGTTTGCAAGTGTATGAAGCAAGAGGCTGGGAGCACATTTTAAAAGAGCCGCTAGAAATTTGCCGTATGAAACAAGAAACCCTTGATGCAATGTGGTCTGTGATTGATGAACATAAGCAGCCATTCATTGATTATTTACACCGAAAAGCTGACATGCTTGGAGTGGATAAGCTGAGCTGGTTCGATGTTGGGGCTCCTATCGGGAGTGAGACCAAAATCTATCCTTATCAAGAAGCAGCTGCTTTTATTGTGAAACATTTCGCTGGATTTGGAGAAGAGCTCGCTGCTTTTACAGAAAAAGCCTTTAATGAACGCTGGGTAGAAGCTGAGGACCGTCCAAACAAACGGGTAGGCGGCTTTTGCACAAATTTCCCTGACAGCGGAGAATCACGTATTTTTATGACTTTCTCAGGAAGTCCATCCAATGTGGCGACACTAGCGCATGAACTTGGTCATTCGTTCCATCAGGAAGTGATGCAGGATGTTCGCATTCTGAATCGCAAATACGCAATGAATGTAGCTGAAACAGCGTCGACCTTTGCAGAAATGATTGTAGCTGATGCTTCATTAAAAGAAGCGGCAAATGAAGAGGAGCGTCTCAGCCTGTTAGAGGATAAGCTGCAGCGCAGTGTAGCTTTCTTCATGAACATTCAATCTCGTTTCTTATTTGAACAGCGCTTTTATGAAGAGCGTAAACAAGGAGAAGTGCCGGCTGATCGGTTGAATGAATTGATGGTTGAAGCACAGAAGGAAGCGTTCGGTGACTCATTAGATGAATACCATCCACATTTCTGGGCGTCTAAGCTGCATTTTCATATCACGAATGTTCCATTTTATAATTTCCCATACACCTTTGGATACATGTTCTCGTTAGGAATTTATGCAAAAGCATTGCAGGCTGGTACATCTTTTGAAGAGAAATACATTGCATTATTAAAGGATACTGCTTCAATGACAGTAGAAGATTTAGCCAAAAAGCATCTAGGCGTTGACCTTACTCAAAAAGCATTTTGGGAAGAAGCCATTCGTTTGGCTGTAGCAGATGCTGAAGAATTTTTAGAAGTGACAAAAAAATAATAATGAAAAGCTCCCATTACGGGAGCTTTCAGACTGTTGACAAAGGGCTAAAATGATCTTTATTTTAGCTCTTTGTCTTCTTTTTTTCAGCGTGATAGAAAACCTTTGAAGTCTAGGAAGGACGAGCATTGGCGCGGAGCGAATCGAACATTCGTGAGCACCAACGCGCAGGACTGACAAAGAATGCGAGGGTTTGTCTACACGCTGAAGCTCCCATTACGGGAGCTTTTTTGCTGGCTTAAGCCAGTCAAGCATTGTCTGAATAAGATCATTTTGCTGCGACAGGGCTGGAATGTCCGCTGGCTGATCCCCTTTTTGTTTGCCGTACATGCCAAACTGCGCATGATTCCCGCCTTTTATTTCATGATAAACAGTTTGAGACGGCAGATTTGTTTTCGATTTCTTGATTTTCTCTTGTGTTGCCAGCCCATCCTTTTCACCTGAAATAGAAAGGATTTTCAATGAAGATTGTTTCAGATCATCTGATGCTGGATAAGATGCTAGGAAAAAGAGTCCATCGAGCTTGCTCTGATTTTTTTCTGCAAACATAGCGGCAGCTGCCCCGCCAAGTGAATGTCCGCCAATATACCAGTGTTTGATCGTTTGGTGATCTTTGATGATGTCCTGCGCTTTGTTTGGATTGAAAATCGCAAAGGAAAATGGCATGTCAGGGATAAAGACAGAGTAGCCTTTTTTCATCAGCGTATCCCCGATATAGGCATACGCAAGTGGTTCCACCTTTGCCCCAGGATAGAGAATGATGCCAGTATCACTTTTTGGTGCTTCAAATGTATAAACATTGTTTTTATGTTCCACTTGCTCAATGTTCACTTGTTTTTTTAATGCTTCTGATGGTCCATATGTAAAGCGGCTCCATGTATAGAAAGCACCAAAAGCTAAGATGATCAGTGCAAGTAATGTCATACCTGTTATCTTCAGTATTTTCTTCATCGCATGCCCCTTCTTTCTCATGTACATATTAAATATACCATCATTTACTCCTATGCCAACCGGTAAGTACGCTGATCCGTCTGTGTGATAAAGTATTAATCCATTAGCACTGCATTTGGCTGTTATTTACAATCGTTTTAAGAGGGCTTAAAATAGGTGTGCATTCAGAAGTAACGGAGGAAGAAAGACATGAAGCAGGAACATTCACAATTTTGGATCGAAGTGAAAAATTATTTGTTCATTTTAATCGGATCAGCCATCGTGGCGATTGGATTTAATACGTTATTATTACCGAATCAGATCGCAGCAGGCGGTGTGAGCGGCATTAGTACCATTATGCAGTCATTCGGCTTTGAAGCGGCTTATGTGCAATGGGGGCTCAATATTCCCCTGTTTATCGCTGGCTTTTATTTATTAGGCGGTACATTTGGAGTGAAAACACTCGTCGGCTCGATTTTTTTACCTTTCATGGTGTTTGTCACAAGACATATTGCACCTGTCACACATGAAGCACTGCTGGCGGCTATTTTTGGCGGTGTGGTCATTGGGATCGGAATAGGGCTCGTGTTCCTTGGGAATGGATCAACGGGTGGAACGGCACTCGCTGCCAAAATCATCAATAAGTACACAGGACTCACGCTAGGCACCTGTTTAGCGATGATGGATGGCTTGATTGTTCTGGCTGCGATGACGGTCTTTGGAATTGAAGAGGGGCTATACGCTGTCATTGGTGTGTTTATTTCTAGTAAAACGATTGATGTGGTACAGGCTGGCTTCAGTCATTCAAAAATGGCAATGATCATTACAGGGCATGAAGATGAGGTCAGACAGGCGGTTTTTGATCAAATTGACCGCGGTGTGACGAAGATCTCAGCAGTCGGAGGATATACCGATCATGACCGCCCAATTTTGATGTGTGTCGTTGGGCAGTCACAATTCACAAAGTTGAAACAAGTGGTGAAAGCAATCGATGCATCAGCATTTGTCATCGTGATGGATGCAAAAGAGGTGCTTGGTGAGGGTTTTAAAAGGGCATAAACAAGGATATAATAGCGTTGACCAAATGATTGTAAGGGAGGGAAATAGATGAAAAAAAGCGGATTAACGATGCTGTTTGCAGCGATGCTTCTTGTTCTCGCGGCTTGTGGAGGAAATTCAAGCAGCAGTGACAAAGAAGGCAGCAAAAGTGCTTCAACTGTGAGCAGTGGTGAGGAGATCTATCAGCAAAACTGTATTGGCTGTCATGGGAAAGACTTATCTGGCGGAGGCGGACCAAGCCTGAAAGAAGTAGGGAAGAAATATAATGAGAGCCAAATCGCAGATATTGCGCAAAACGGTAAAGGCTCTATGCCAAGTGGAATGGTAGATGAGAAGCAAGCAAAAGAAGTAGCAAAATGGCTTGCAGAGAAAAAATAAAACCTTTGTCTAATCGACAAGGTTTTTTTGTTTTTTTTATATGTAGAAAAAGACTTTTAGATAGTATGATAACGCATTATATTAAATTTTATTTAAAAAATAAGGGTATAAAGGCACGTTTTTCGGTTTTGATTATTCTATTTACCTTTTATTTATAAGTTTTGAAATATAAATGTAATACCATTGCGTCGATTCATGACGTATAATTGGAGTTGTTGAAAATGAGACGATTCAATTTTTTCATCTTTTTGGATGAAAAGGACATAAATTGTTAGTAAGTATCGAAGGGTATGTGCGTGACCATACATAACGTTTTTTGACGAGAAGTGTCAAAACATCATGATAAGCTGTTAGTCAGCGAATAAGAAAAGATTAGGTGATTACATGATTCAAATGAAGGAAGTCTACAAGATCTATCCTAATGGCGTAAAGGCGATCAATGGAATCAATGTCTCTATCCATCCAGGAGAGTTTGTGTATGTTGTTGGTCCCAGTGGTGCTGGTAAATCCACTTTCATCAAAATGATGTATCGTGAAGAGAAGCCAACCAAAGGGCAAATCTTAATTAATAACAAAGATTTAGGATCAATGAAGGAAAAAGAAATTCCTTACGTAAGAAGAGAAATTGGCGTAGTATTCCAAGATTTCAAGCTGCTTCCAACTCTTACTGTGTTTGAGAACGTAGCATTTGCTCTTGAAGTGATTGGTGAACAGCCTCATATCATTAAGAAAAAAGTGCTTGATGTTCTCGATCTGGTTCAGCTAAAGCACAGAGCGCGTCAATTTCCTGACCAGCTGTCCGGCGGTGAACAGCAGCGTGTGTCTATTGCCCGCTCGATTGTCAATAGCCCTGAGGTCGTCATTGCAGATGAGCCGACAGGAAACCTTGATCCAGACACTTCTTGGGAAATCATGAAGACGCTCGAAGAGATTAATAACCGCGGGACAACAGTGGTTATGGCGACACACAACAAAGAAATTGTAAACACCATGAAGAAACGCGTCATTGCAATCGAAGATGGAATGATTGTGCGTGACGAAGCAAGAGGGGAGTACGGAATTTATGATTAAAACTCTCTCGCGGCATTTACGTGAGAGCTTCCGTTCACTTGGAAGAAACACGTGGATGACATTTGCATCAATTAGTGCGGTTACTGTCACATTGATTTTAGTTGGGGTTTTCCTTGTGATTATGCTCAACTTGAATAACATGGCATCGAACGCTGAAAAAGAAGTAGAAGTAAAAGTATTAATCGAATTAACGGCGAATCAAAAGCAGCAGGATGAATTAAAAGCAGAAATTGAAAAGATTCCTGAAATCAGTGATGTGAAGTACTCATCTAAGGATGACGAACTGAAAGCACTGATTAAAAGCTTTGGAGAAAATGGACAATCCATGGGACTTGTTGATCAAGAAAATCCATTAAACGATGCGTTTATTGTGAAAACAACAGATCCTCACGATACACCAAAAGTAGCGAAGAAATTAGAAAAACTAAAGGGTACATATAAAGTAACCTATGGAAAAGAAGAGGTCAGCCGACTCTTTAATGTAGTCGGAGTAGCGCGTAATGTCGGTATTGTGCTCATTATTGGGCTGTTATTTACAGCTATGTTCTTAATCTCCAATACGATCAAAATTACGATTTTTGCTAGACGTAAAGAAATTGAGATTATGAAGCTGGTAGGTGCAACGAACTGGTTTATCCGCTGGCCATTCTTCATTGAAGGATTATTGCTTGGTGTATTTGGTTCCATTATACCAATTGCCCTATTGCTTGGCACGTATCAATATGCAGTAGGCTGGGTCGCACCGAGAGTACAAGGCTCATTTATTTCAATGCTTCCATACAACCCGTTTGTCTATCAAGTATCACTGATCCTGCTAGTGATCGGTGCAATCATTGGGGTATGGGGAAGCTTAACGTCTATCCGTAAATTCTTAAAAGTATAAATATATTTTGATGGCAGCATTCGAGGATTCTATAGAAGATGTGACCGGTTGATCTGATTCATCCGGTCGGCTCTTCATGTCGACAGTTGTCATGGGAGGGGAATATCGTTTTGAAAAGAAAGCTGATGATGGCTGGAATGGCAGCGTTTATTGGAACAACGTGGCTATACATTCCAGGTAACGAGAATCGTGCATTCGCATACGAAGACCTAGATCAAAAACGTCAACAAATCGAAGAGAAAACATCGAAGACTGAATCAAGCTTGAAGAAGAAGAAGTCAGAGCTGGCAAAGCTTGAAAAGAAAGAATCAAAGCTCAAGAAAGAAATTGAACAAATTGACCAAAAGGTAAGTACTGCAACTGAAAAAGTCGCTGAAAAAGAGAAAGAAGTTAAAAAAACGAAGCAAGAGATCAAGAAGCTAAAAAAAGACATTCAAGTCATCAATGAGCGAATTGAAAAAAGAAAAGCCATTTTCAAAGACCGAATTCGTTCCATGCAAAAAAGCGGCGGTACGATCAACTATTTAGATGTGCTGCTAGGTGCTCGCAGCTTTAGTGATTTTGTCGGTCGTGTTGGGGCTGTCACAACGATTGTCGAAGCAGACAAAGACATGATTACAGAACATGAAAATGATTTAAAGCTGGTGGAGCAAAAAGAAGCAGAGCTAAATAATCAGCTAAGCGGACTTGAAACATCTCTGAAAGAGCTAGAAGCACTGAAAAAAGATTTATCTAAGAAGCACAAAGAAAAAGAACACATTTTAGGTGATGTGACAGATAAAAAAAATCATGCACATGATGAACTAGGCAAGCTTGAGAATGAACAAGAAATCCTAGCGAATCAAAAAGCGGCAGTGAAATCTGAGGAAGCACACCGACAAAAAGAAGAAGCGGAGAAAGCAAAACAAGCAGCTGAAAAAAATGCACCTGCACCTCACAGCGGCGGCTCAGATCAAGTATCTGATACACCAGCAAGCAGCTCAGGCTTTATTAAACCAGCTGCTGGCCGATTCTCATCTGGTTTTGGCGGGCGTTCTGGCGGAAACCACTTCGGATTAGATATTGCAGCAAAGGGCACAGTTCCTGTCTATGCAGCAGCATCTGGAACCGTCACAAACTCAAGCTACTCATCGAGCTATGGAAATGTTGTGTTCATTACGCACAATATCAATGGACAGACATATCAAACTGTATACGCCCACCTGTCTACAAGAAGTGTGTCAACAGGACAGAGAGTTGAACAAGGACAATTCCTTGGCTATATGGGAAATACTGGCCAATCGCATGGTCAGCATCTTCATTTTGAAATTCATAAAGGATTATGGAATGGCGCAAAATCAAATGCAGTCAATCCAGCGCAATATATCCGCTAATCAAAAAGCCGATAACATGATGTTATCGGCTTTTTTGGTCTAAATAGAATTAAAACAGCAGCAGTAATCCGGCAATAATAGGTGTTAACAGAACAGCTGATTTCAATAAGAGCTTCGGTGCAAGGCGTGTAAATTTCGCGCCGATAAATGCGCCTAATACGGTTCCAATTAATATCTGGATCAGCAAGATAAAATCAACATAACCCTCTGAAATATATCCAATTCCACCGCCGATGGAAATCGGAATAATGACAAGCATGGTCGTGCCAACGGCTTGCCTAATCGACAGCTTCAGTAAAATCAAAAGCCCTACTTGAATGAATGGGGCAGACCCGATACCAAACATGCCTGACAGCATCCCAGATACAAGGCCTAAAATAATGCCTCTTGTCATCAGCTGGCGTGAAGAAAGCGGCTGCTGTTCAGCCTCTTCATTAAGAACAAATAGTTTGATCATCATAAAAACAGCGGATAAAAAAAGCATTCCTGCTGTTAAATAGTGCAGACTCTCTTCTGGAATAAAAGGAGCAACCTTAGCCCCAGCAAAAGAAGCGATACAAGCAAGACCCCCGACAATCAAACCAGATTTCAGCTGAATATTTCCTTCCCGGTAGTGGCTGTATGCACCTGATAGTGTCGTAAATGCCATGGCGGCTAATGACGTCCCGAGTGCTGTATGGATAGGGATATCAAAAATTAACGTTAGCAATGCGATGACAAATCCTGCCCCGCCTGCTCCTACAAAACCTAATAAAATTCCTAATAAAAGCATCGTCAAGATAATATACATAGCGAAGACTCCTTCTCAATCATAACAAAATAAAAATTACACCTAATAAAATGATTCGTCAAGCCTTCACGGGAGAATGTCTTTACATGAAATCCCTTCTTCTGGCATATAATAACTCAGGTCATCAGGAAGAGTTGAAGAAGGAGGCCAAATATGAAAAAACAAATCGCATCTATTATGGCAAGTGTCGTTCTCTTATTAAGTGCAGGTGTGATGACGCATAAAGAAGGAACTCATGCTGAGTCACCGCAAGCAGCCGCTGCAATGGCTGGACAAGCTCAATCAAGTGATAAGGCGAAAGAGAATGGGATGGAAAAGATTGAGAAAGCCTATGACCTTATTTCAAATGAATATGTAGAGGAAGTGGATCGGCAAAAGCTGCTTGAAGGCGCGATCCAAGGAATGCTTTCGACGTTAAACGATCCGTATTCAGTATACATGGACAAGCAGACCGCAAAACAATTTTCTGATTCGCTTGATTCTTCCTTTGAGGGAATTGGTGCAGAAGTGGGGATGGATGAAGGAAAGATCATTATCGTCTCCGCCTTTAAAAAATCCCCTGCGGCAAAAGCAGGTCTAAAGCCAAAAGATGAGGTCATCAGCATTGACGGTGAGCCGATGAAAGAAAAAAGCTTAAACGATGCTGTACTGAAAATAAGAGGAAAAAAAGGAACGTCTGTCGCCTTAACAATCAAACGAAACGGGATTGAAAAAGAGCTGACGTTCCATATCAAACGAGAAGAAATCCCGCTTGAAACAGTGACTTCCTCTGTAAAAGAGGTCAATGGTCATAAAACAGGCTATATTGCGATCTCCAGCTTCTCTGAAGATACGGCGAAGGATTTCACGTCAAGCCTGAAACAGCTCGAGAAAAAGGGCATAGAAGGTCTTGTACTGGATGTGAGAGGAAACCCTGGCGGCTATCTGCAAAGTGTGGAAGATATTTTGAAACATTTTATTACGAAGGATCAGCCCTATATTCAAATCGCAGAACGGAATGGCGACCGGAAACGATATTTTTCAAAACTAAAAGAACAAAAGCCTTACCCAGTCAACGTCTTAATTGATAAAGGCAGTGCTTCCGCTTCGGAAATACTTGCTGGAGCCATGAAAGAAGCTGGAAAGTATGAAGTTGTCGGTGATGTCTCCTTTGGAAAAGGAACTGTGCAGCAGGCGGTTCCGATGGGAGATGGAAGTAATATTAAATTAACGCTGTATAAATGGCTCACGCCAAAAGGCAATTGGATTCACAAAAAAGGCGTCGTACCGACAATTGCGATTCATCAGCCGGATTACTTTACCGCAGGTCCGCTTCAGCTGAAAGAACCCCTTCAGCTTGATATGAACAATGAAGAAGTGAGACAAGCGCAGACGCTGTTAAAGGGATTGTCATTTGACCCTGGCAGAGTAGATGGATACTTTGATGAAGAAACGAAAAAGGCCGTACTTGCCTTCCAAAGCACATACAATCTCAATAAATCAGGTGTCATTGATTTAAAAACCGCAGAAATGATGAACAAAATGGTGGATGAAGTGAAATCATACGAAAAAAATGACCTTCAATTACAGACTGCACTAAAAGCACTATATCTTAAAAAATAAAGAGGCGAATAATAGCCTCTTTTTTTTGGTTCATAAGTGTCATGAACATGTAATAATTTATGATTAAAAATAAATTATATCGAGAAATATATTCATTTATTTTACAAAAAACATAACATTCCTTCAATTTTACCCGATAACATATGTATATAAGAGACTTTCTGTTGATTTAAACATGTCATGAAAATGAAACTTTTGAAAGTTGTATGTTACATAAATAATTCTTACAATAAAAAGTAGCACTCATTTTAAATATTTTATTTTTTGCGGATATTCAGCTTGAGCATTAAGCTGTACCGAGGTTTGCGCTTTTCTTAAAAGAACTAGTAAATGGGGGTACACAATTGAAAAGGGCAAGTATTGTGAGAGAGAAAAAATATTACGAGTTGGTAGAGGAACTTAAGAGTCGTACGAAAGATGTGACGTTTTCCGCTACAAAGGCATTAAGTCTGCTCATGCTGTTAAGCAGGTACTTGGTCAATTACACAACGGTAGAATCAGTCGATGAAATCGATGAAGACTGTGCTGAGATATACTTCAATTATTTAATGGATAATCATAAGAGACTTGGTATAAACTTAACCGACATCAAGAGGTCGATGCAGCTGCTCGGCGGCATACTAGATGTAGATGTCAATCACTACTTAAAAGATTTTTCACTGTCGAATGTCACACTTTGGATGAATCAGGAGAAATAAACCTGATGTCAAGCATCGATTTATTTGATAGAATAAGAGAAAATGCTTGACTTGGGCGGTGAACGATAATGAGCTCGGAGTGGATGGGAGCCGGATTAAAAGCGGTCGGTCTGTTTTTAATCCATCCTCTTTTTTATTTCATGATATTAATCAGCCTATTGCATGGCTACATCCGCGTAAAGCGGGAGAGAAAAGCGTTTCAAACAAGAATAGAAGATGTATACGATGAACTTAAATTTACATATTCAAAGGGATGGATTCTAGGGATTTGCCTATCCGTTATTTCAGTAGGCTTAGGGATTGCCCTCCCCCCTGGATTCATCGTGCTGATTGCAGCGATGACCATCGTTTTCTCTTTATTCTTTAAGGCGAGTGCGCTTTCGTCTGCATACACACTCGGTTTCAGTTTTATTGCGGCACTTGGACTGATGCATTTCCAAGTGAGTCATTCTTGGCTGCCGCAGCTCTCAATGATGAATGCATCAGCCGTTGTCATTCTGCTAGGACTTCTATTAATGACCGAGGGAATTCTAGCCTATCGAACGGCGCATTTACGTACATCGCCTGCTATGGTGATGAGTGCGAGAGGACTTTTAATTGGTCAGCAGCGGGCAAACCGTCTGTGGCTTTTACCGCTTGTTTTGCTAATGCCGGCAGGTGAATTCACTTCTTCTCTGCCATGGTGGCCGGTGCTTCAAGTGCATGATCAAAGCTTTTCATTTATTTTGATTCCATATATCATCGGATTCGGTCAGAGAATTCAAGGCTCACTGCCAATTGTTAGTATTCAAATTACAGCGCGGCGTATTCTCATGCTCGGACTCGCTGTCGCCTTATTAGGTGCTGCAAGTATTTGGTTTGAACCGATTGCTTGGGGAGCTGTATTGATTGCGGTGATAGGAAGAGCCTTTCTCTCATGGAAGCAGAGGGTCAATGACAATGCTGCCCCGTTCTACTTCTCTAAGCGTAATCAAGGGCTGATGGTGCTGGGGATTATTCCAAATACACCAGCGGCTGATTTAAAGCTTGAGATCGGAGAAGTCATCACAAAAGTGAATGGAATTGAAGTCAAAACCGTTTCGGAATTTTATGAAGCCCTTCAAACCAATCGTGCTCTAACAAAGCTCGAGATCATTGGCTTAAATGGTCAGACAAGATTTGAGAAACGTGCTTCTTACGAAGGGGAGCATCATCAGCTTGGCATCCTGTTTGTGAAGGATGATCCACAGCAAAAACCAACGGCAATTTCATCTTAAAAAAAAGCTGCTAGAGATGGCAGCTTTTTTCTTTTGGGCGCGCTTCTTTCCCGTAGGATTCGCCCCATTCACGCATGGCGAAGATGATAGGCTTTAATGTATTTCCGAGAGAAGTGAGGGAATATTCGACACGAGGGGGGACCTCCTCATAGACTTCTCTATGGACAACGCCGTCTTGTTCAAGCTCACGCAATTGCAGTGTGAGGACACGCTGAGAAATTCTTGGCAGCAGCCGGCGCAATTCATTGTAGCGTTTTGGTCCGCAAGTCAAATGATAAAGGATCACTCCTTTCCATTTCCCTCCTATGACACTTGTCGTCACTGAAACGGGACAGCCATGATTGACAATACTGACTGGGTTGGATGGTGCACTCATCTTAACACGCCTTTCTTAGACAAATTTGGTGATATACGAACAAGATGGTAACTAACGAACAAAAATGTGCGTACTTGAATCACTCGAAGCTTTTCTTATACCATAGAGATATCACATCACACATTCGGGCTGTTGTTTTTTTATCATAACAATTTCTATATGGGAATGGAAAGAAATTGGATTGATGAAACTAACGCCCTAATTGGTTAATAGAAAGGATGAAGACAATGCGAGACAAAGAGCAATTAAAAAAAGAAATCATTGAGGCGTATGAGTTCCGCCATGCGACAAAAGAGTTTGATCCAACGAAAAAAATACCAGAGGATGATTTTGCATTTATTTTAGAAACAGGAAGACTTTCCCCAAGCTCTGTAGGGTTTGAGCCTTGGAAGTTCCTCGTTGTTCAAAATGAAGCATTGAGAGAAAAATTAAAAGAGTATACATGGGGAGCGCAAAAGCAGCTTCCTACTGCCAGCCATTTTGTGATCATCTTGGCAAGAACAGACGCCCGTTATGATTCAGCATATGCAGAATATATCAACAAGCAAATCAAAGGAATGTCAGACGAAACGTTCGAGATGGTGAAGGGACGCTACCAAGAATTCCAAGAGAATGATCTTCATTTGTTAGAAAATGAACGCACGCTCTTTGATTGGGCTTCAAAACAAACGTATATTGCTCTTGGAAACATGATGACAGCCGCTGCACAAATTGGCATTGATTCATGCCCGGTCGAGGGATTCAGCTACGATGAGATTCATCGCATTCTAGATGAAGAAGGGCTGCTTGAGGATGGTCAGTATGATATTTCTGTCATGGCAGCCTTTGGTTATCGTGTGACTGAGCCGAAGCGCGGCAAAACGCGCCGTCCGATGGATGAAGTCGCTGTTTGGATTCGTTAAAAGAGAATGTCTGAAAAAGGATGTTGACAATTGCGTGGTTAGTCAGTATATTTAAAAAATAAAATCTTTGATGAATATACAAATTGACTATAAACGCTTTGACTTGAGAATAGTAGATGAACATCCGTTTTTTTAGAGAGCTGCGGGGTGGTGCAACGCAGTAAAACGAATCATTGAACTCGCTCAAAGAGCGGTAAGACTGAATGAATAGTAAGTCTTTACGTGTGACCTCCGTTAACGGGTTTTAAGTTGGATTTAGCTATGGCTGAATCAATTAGAGTGGTAACGCGGTTGCAAGGTCAGTCGTCTCTTCAAGGAGATGACTGGCCTTTTTATATGCTTTTATCCTATATTTGTCTGAAGATTCAAATTTAAAGGAGCTATAGAAAATGGAAAAGGAACATGTGCAGTTAAAACGAACAATGACGTCAAGGCATATTATGATGCTCGCACTTGGCGGAGCAATTGGTGCTGGTCTGTTTAAAGGAAGCAGCTCTGCTATTGATATCGCAGGTCCTGCTGTCATTTTGGCATATATGATTGGTGGTCTTATTTTATTATTTATTATGCAAGGACTTGCCGAAATGACGGTTGCACGACCTGGCGCAAGAACATTCCGTGATTTAATTGAACCGGTGTTAGGCAAATATCCGGCTTATTTCTTAGACTGGATATACTGGAAAATGTGGGTGCTGAACATTGCAGCAGAAGCAATCGTATCTGCGATCTTTATTCAGTACTGGTTCCCACAAGTGCCGATTTGGATACTTGTGTTAATCATTTCACTTGTTGTGACATTGATCAATGTTTGTTCTGTTAAAATGTTTGCTGAGACGGAGTACTGGTTAGCTTCTATTAAAATTGCTGTCATTCTTTTATTTATTATCATTGGGTTAACCATGTTGTTTGTCTCATTTGGTCAGCATGCAGCACCGGGATTATCCAACTTAACCGACCACGGAGGATTTTTCCCGAATGGAACAGGCGGCTTAATTGCGGCCATGCTTGTTGTGGTGTATTCATATGGCGGGACTGAAATGATCGGGGTCACATTAGCAGAAACAAAAAACCCTGAAAAAGTCATCCCAAAGGCCATTCAAAGTACATTTGTACGAATCATCGGTTTCTATGTACTGCCGTTCTTCATCATCGTCAGCTTGATTCCTTGGAATCAAGTAAACAATGAGCAAGTGAGTCCATTCGTCACCGTGTTTGCAACGATTGGCGTGCCATATGCAAGTGACATCATGAACGGTATCATTTTATTAGCGATCTTGTCTTCTATGAACTCTGGGCTGTACGCATCCTCAAGGGTACTTTACACGCAAGCGATGGATGGGCGTGTATGGAAGGGCTTCTCAAAGCTATCAAAGCAGCAGGTGCCTGTTAGAGCGATCCTAGTGTGTACATCTACATTGTATGCCGCTGTATTGATTTCTCTTTTTGTAGGAAGTCAAACCTTTAATTATTTAATGGGATCTTTAAGCTATACGGTCTTATTCATCTGGTTTATTATTGCTGTCGGGCATTTAAAATCTCGAAGTGTAACAGAACCAGGAGGATATCGCGTGAAGCTGTATCCTTTCACAACATGGTTTTCTGTGATTGCGATCATTGCCATTTTCATTGGCGTTGTGTCAACAACTCCAATTATCCAAACGATGGTCACAATGGGCATTTATTTAATAATTACTCTTTCTTTCTTCATCAATAGAAAGCGGTTTGACACAGCCGCTTAATACAAAAAGCGTGAGGGACCTTTAAAGAGGTCTCACACGCTTTTTTAATGCTGTTTGTATTGCTTGAAATGAACAGGGGGTTGAACAGGCTGGGGCTTTGACTGAAGCCCGTAGCTCTCTCTTACGATGTAAAGTGGTCGATCTTTTGCCTCGTCGTAGATTCGGCCGATGTATTCTCCAATCATTCCCAGCATAAAGAGGATGATGCCGCTAAAGAACAGCTGTATGACAATTAATGAACTCCATCCTGTAATGGTGCTGTTTGTAAAAAGCTTTAAGTAAAGTACAAGAAACATTGAAATGAATCCGATAGCGGAAAGGGCAATTCCTGCTATACTCGCTAGCTTCAAAGGTTTATAGGAAAAGGAAGTGATTCCATCCATCGAGAGCTTGAGCATCTTTTTGAGCGGGTATTTTGTTTCTCCTGCTAGACGTTCATCTCGAACGTACTCTACTGCAATTTGTTTGAAACCTACCCAGCTGACTAGGCCGCGAACAAATGGATTTTTTTCTCGTATTTTTCTCATTTCATGGCACACTCTACGATCCATTAACCTGAAGTCACCGGTGTCGATTGGGATATCTACTTCGGTGATTTGACGTAAAATGCGATAGAAAAGGGAAGCGGTTTGCTTTTTGAAAAAAGTTTCGCCTTTTCGTTTGGTGCGCACGGCGTATACGACTTCATAGCCTTCTTTCCATTTTGCGATCATCTCTAATATCAATTCAGGCGGATCTTGTAGGTCTGCATCTATCACGATGACCGCTTCTCCCTTTGCATAATCCATCCCAGCTGTAATGGCAATTTGGTGTCCGAAGTTACGTGAGAAATCAATGAGTCTTACATTCGGATCGTTTTGGGAATACCCTTTAATTAGTTCAGCTGTACGATCCATACTACCGTCATTGACGAAGAGAAGCTCATATGCTTCTCCCGTCGAATCCATGACTGTTTTCAGTCGCTGATAGGATTCATGGATCACAAGTTCTTCATTATAGACTGGGACTACAATAGAATATCGTATGTTCTTTTCCATCAGTCATCCTTCCTCCCTTTTAATAGATGAATTAATCAACGGATAGTTCATAAAGAGTGCCGCTTTCCATTCCGCCCATTCTTCCATTTGACTGATCATTTTGTTCTGATTGTTGGCTGTCTGTTTGCTGGTTCGTTTTGGATGTAGAGCTGTTCTGCCATTTAGAAGCAGATACTTCTTTGCCATTTTTTTGAATCCAAGTGAGAATGTCAGAGCTGCCGCCTCTCATACCAGAAAGATAGAAGTACTTGATTTTGCCGTCTTTGACGAGCTGTTTGAATTCACTAAGCGTGAGAATGTTATCAGATCCACTAAATCCACCTAATGCCATAACAGCTTTTCCTGTTTTAATAATGTAAGGTGAAGCAGTGGTTGCATCTGTTGTTCCGAATAGGAATTCTTCTCCCGTATTGTTTTTCTCAAGATAGCTGATCAACTTTTCATTGACTTGTGAACTCATGCTGCCACTTGAAGTTGCAAGCTGAGGACCAGCCTCTGGAAGCATACTGTTTCCCCCATAAAGAAGAGGTGTGCTTGCCCAGTATAGTGGTGCAATCAGCATGCCAAGGATGGCGATGAGAGACACGAATTGTTTTAGTTTTTCTTTTCCTTTCATCAAAAGCAAAGAAAGGATTGTTCCAGCACCAATGATACCGATTGCAATGCTTAGTCCAAGACCGATCGTGCTTGTAAAAGTAGATAGGATAAAGATTTCAAATGCGGTTGTGACGAATATCGCAATTGGAAGCAGCCATTTCTTAAAGCCAGTTCCTGTTTGAAATAATTGTGTCATAGAAACCCATCCGGCTCCTGCTAATACAGCAATTGGCGGTGCCAGCATGATCAAATAATAATGATGGAAAAATCCTGCTACACTGAAAAATGCAGCAACAGGTATAAGCCATGCTAACCAAAATAGTGTTTCTTTTTGTTTTGTATTGAGACGTCTTCTTTCAAAGGCAGTCGAGAAGAAGATACCAATCGCACCGAAGATTGCAAATGGAAGCAGCCAGCTGATTTGATCGGACAGTTCAGATTGGAACAGACGTAACGGTCCCTTGGTTCCTGTACCAAACATGCCGGAGCCATTTCCCATTTTTCCGCCCCCGCCATTTGGCGGTCCATCACCATTACCGCCTGAAGGCATATCAGGTGGTGTTGTGCCGTTTGCATTGCTTGGTGGTCCTTGCATTGAAGGCTGTTTCTGACTGGATGATTGGTTTGAATTGTCTGAGTTGTTTTGATTTCCATGAGATGGCGGCTGAGGCATGGTGGATGAATCATTGTCATTTTGCTGATCACCCTGCTGTGAAGGCGGCTGTCCCTCACCCTGATTTGTGCCGCCGCCCCCGCCAGACTGTTGACCAGTCAACCGCTGAAGACCGTTGTAACCAAAGGCTAATTCTAGTGCTGAGTTCGATTGACTTGATCCCATATAAGGGCGATTGTTTTTGGAAGTGAGATCAACTGCTATAGACCAAGAAACAGATACACCTAAAAGAACAATCATTGAAATCATCAGTGATAACAATTTTTTCTTCCATGTCGTTCGGTAGGCAATGATGTAAAAAAGAATGAGTGCTGGTACGATCATATAGGCTTGCAGCATTTTTGTATTAAAGCCGACGCCAATCATCGCAAACGAAGCAATCGCCCAAAGCACCTTTTGCTGTTTTACAGCCTTGAACATCATTCCTGTTGCTAGTAAAAGTATAAAGACAAGTAAGCTGTCAATATTATTTGTGCGAGATACAGCAACCGCAATAGGTGTACACGCCATGATAAGTGCCGCTAATCTCGCCGCTGCTTGACCAAAAGTTGGTTTGACAAGACGGTAGATCAGATAAACAGATCCAATGCCTGCTAAAGCTTGAGGCAAGATGACGCTCCATCCATGCAGACCAAAAATTTTGGCACTGATCGTTTGCAGCCAGAAGGTGAGCGGGGGTTTATCCACCGTGACATATCCTGCTGGATCAAATGAAGCAAAGAAGAAATGATGCCAGCTTTGCATCATACTTGTGACAGCCGCAGTATAATACGCATTCACCGTGTCATCTTCCCAAATGTTATAAATGTTTAAGATGGCAGATAAGATCAATATGAAAAATAAATAAATATCAAATTTCTGAAAACGTCTGATCAAAAGCAAGTCACTCCTTTTTTTCACTTGAAAAAAGTGTAACAAGCAAATATGAATAAAATGTTAATAAAAAAAGACCATTTTTTTATTTTTTAGAAATAAAAACAGCTCTTGGTGAAAAGAGCTGTTCAAGTTGTAGAAAATCCTATGGATGCTTAATTTATTGATAAAGTAGTAATTCCAAATGATATTTTAAAATATGTGAGTAGCTATAGAGTAGGTGAGCTCTCATTGAATGAAGCATTGGGAAGTTGAATGATGGCTGTCGTACCAAAGCCAGGTTCAGATTGAATGCCGAATGTTCCATGATGTTTTTTGATGATTTGATAGACAATGGCTAGCCCAAGGCCAGAGCCGCCATCCTTTCTTGTTCGTGCTTTATTTACACGATAAAATCGCTCAGAAACATGTGGGAGATCTTCTTTTGGAATACCGCTGCCTTCGTCAGTCACTTTCAATTCAGCAACACCTTGGTGAACTTGTAATTCAATCGATATTGATTTTCCAGATGGTGTGTAATGAATGGCATTATCGAGTAAATTACGTATTACTTGTTGGAGACGGTCGCTATCACCATAAACAATACAATCCTCTTCAAGCGTTCGTTTGAAAGTAATGCTTTTTTTGTCAGCGATGAATGCCATTTGATCAAGAACATCGTGGATGAGCTGTGCAAAAACGATTGGCTCCATCGTAAGTGGATAAGAGTCACCTTCTAACTGTGCAAGATCTAAAAGGTCGTGCACAAGCCGGCTTAAACGTGTGGCCTCATCTTGGATGATTTGCATTCCCTTTTTTTGATCAATGATCCCTTCTTCAATTCCTTCTGCATAGCCTTTCATATAACTTAAAGGCGTTCTAAGTTCGTGAGAGACATTCGCAAGAAATTCCCTGCGGTGCTGTTCAACTTTTTCGAGGGTTGAAGACAGTTTATTAAAGGAGCGGCTAAGCTGGTTTAACTCATCTCCTTTTTTGGTTACGGCCATTCGTTTTGAGAAGTCACCAGATTCCATTTCCATTGCAATTTCTTTCATTTTATTAATTGTCTGCACTACTTTATTGGAGCTCTTATATCCAATCACGAATATCAGGAGCAGAATCATTAAGATGGATATGCCAAGCGTCAATCTAATTTGGACAAAGGGTTCATATACATCTGATAAGGGCATGGAGAGGAAAATAGTTCCCGATAGATCATCATTGCTTGAGAAAACAGGGATGGCGATGCCAAGAATATCTTGGTGAAACTTTGGGTGTTCTCTAATTAACACGACGGTTTCACCTTGAAGGAGCTTTTGGCGTTCCTTGAACGTAATGAGATTATCATTTGTGTCCGTATCAAAAGGAAGACCACTTGAAAGCTCCATTGGATCATCTGTAAAAATAACGTTCGCCTGACTTGAGTCATTTGCCCACTTCATTCTGTCGTTAAAATACTTGTCTTTCCCGTGTGTGTGATAGATTTCTGCCAGCTTCTTACCTTGCAAACTTAAGGAATCGATCTGTTTATCAATATATAAGTGCTGGTATAAGTAAAAGGTAAGGGCAAGCGCTGAGGCTGCAACGATTCCGATCACTGCAAGGATTAAGAAGAGTACTTTCTTTTTAATCGATAATGGCTTCATTCTTCCTCCTCAAACTTATAGCCGACACCCCAAACGGTTTTAATATATCGTTCGGCTTCCTTTAATTTCAGTCGCAGCGTTTTGATATGTGTATCGACAGTTCTTAAAGAGCCGCTCGTTGAATGTGATTCCCACAATTTTTGATAAAGGTGTTCTCGTGAAAACACTTGTCCTTGGTTGAGCAAAAGAAACATGAGTAAATCAAATTCTCTTCTTGTTAAATTAACGGGCTGTTGATGGAGGTAAACTTGTCTGCCATCTTGATCAATCTCCATGTCACCAATCTGTATTCGGGTGCGCTTTAGCGAAAGACCTCTAATTCGTCTCAGAGTGGTTTCGATTCTTGCTGCAAGCTCACGCAGACTGAAAGGCTTCATGATGTAGTCATCCGCTCCAATTTCAAGTCCTCTAATTCGGTCCTCTTCATAACTCCTCGCTGTTAAAAATAAAATCGGTATTTGAGATGTTTGTCGAATACGCTGACAGACTTCAAATCCATCCATGTCAGGCATCATGATATCTAATACAACAAGATCAACAGATTCCTTTTCAAGCTGATGCAAGGCATCTTTTCCATTATTCGCAGTGATAATGTGAAAGCCATGTCTGTTTAAAAAAGACCCGATTAACTCAAGCATATCAAGCTCATCATCTACGATTAAAATACGCATTTGTTCCTTCATTTCTTTTCCTCCAACACGATAGCATAAGGTCCTGATGGGACATTCAGTTGATTTTTCATGATAAGTGAGTGTTTATCGATGATGGATACTGAGTTGTCATCCAAGTTACTCACATAAATTGATGTCGTATCAGCGGTGATATAATTCGGATTTTGACCAGTTTCAACAGAAGCAAGCTGTTTATTTGTTTTGGTATCTACTTTGTATAGCGTATGATCTCCATGACATAGTACATATAAAATAGAAGAATTTTTCTCTGGAAAAAATGCAACAGGCATAACGCCTAGCTTTATTTCTCGCTGTTTTTTTCCAGTTTTAGGGTCATAAGCAAAAATACTCTTATTTAAGGTGCCTGGTTTACCGTGACCGCCGATCCAAATGGACTGTCCATCAAAATGAATCCCAGAAGGCCGTTCAAGTACAGAAAACGTACGTATATTTTTTTCCTTTTCAATATCTATGACGGAGACAGTATGACTTTCTGCATTTAAAACAAATAAAATACCTGATGAAGAAAGAGTCATAGAAGAAGGTAATGTTCCAGTTTTCACAGTCGATTTTATTTTTTTGCGCTCCGTATCAATAAAATAAACGACATTTTTCTGTGAGTTGGCAGCGATTAATGTATGAGAAGCTGCATCATATGTAAGGGAAGTCAGTCCTTTATCCACATTCATATAATCTGTCGCTGTACCTTGTTTTAGATTAATTTCGATAAGGGATTCTCCCTCTTTACTTGTAGCGATGATGACGTCTTTATTGATTTGAATTAGATCAGTGAGTGGGTGTTTTAAATCCACAGAAGAGAGCATTTTATTTTTTTGTATATCAACTATTGAAAAGGAGGCTTTTTTTAATTGAGAGATGACAGCGATGGATTGAGAGCTGCCTGGCGGCGTAAATTGCTGTTCTTTTCCACAGCCTGTCAGGAATAAAAGTAGAGCTGATAAACAGATCAAAACATATTTCACACGTTCCATTCTTCCGCTCCTTTGCGTTCTCTATTTTCAAAATCATACCACAAAAATTGTGAAAAAAAATTGAAGTTATCCATGCTGAAAGAATGAAAAAAAAGCTTTTAGGTAAGTGAGGGAGTCCATTTGTACCTGAAGTTCCTTTTTTGTCTGGACATATACCATTTTTTCTTCTTTAAAAGATGATTTTCAGGATTTGATGGATGCACTCGCTATAGTTTACAGTGATACAAATGATGAAAACTCCCCGCTCTAACTAAACATAGAGCAAGGGAGTCATTAGGCGGAATGTTCAGATGATGGGGAGGTTGATTTGGTTTTTACACGTTGAGATAAAAGGAAACCAAGAATGCCTGCACCCATTAATACAATAAATAAAGATTGAAAACCACTCATGATCCCAATCAATGTAGACGAAATGATACTGCCAAAATATCGAAAGGTAGAGAAAATACCAGATGCTGAACCAGATAAGCTTTGATCAACAGACGTTAAAGAAGCCATCTGCATACTGGTCATTCCAATACCTGATGAAATTCCGCCTGCGACAAGTGTCACGATAAGCAGTGGTAAGGTAGGGAACTGACTGAGTGTGATTAACATGATGCCTGATAAAGTGAGACAGAGAAATGAAAAGCCAATCATTTTTTTCGCGCCTTTTTTCGGATGGAGTCTTGCCCCTAACAAGCCGCTAATAGACATGCAAAGAGAAAATACTGATAGAATAATACCGCTTTGTGTATGAGAAAGTGCAAGTTGTTGTTCCATAAACAGCGGCATAATTAGAAGAATGGCATACATCACAAAATTACTTAGCATGATCGACAGGTTTGCGTTTGTAAATGAACTGTTTTTAAAAAGCGACAAATCGATAATCGGATTCTTTACTTTTCGTACATGTTTAAAGAATAAAGGAATGACGATCAACGCTAGAATTCCATAGATCAAGTATTCATTTAGCAATTGGCTTTTAGTGCATAGAATGAGTGTGGCAATCCCGATGGTTAAGTATAGTGAACCAGTGATGTCTACATTTGCTTGTAAGCGTGTATGCTTTGTTTTTGGAATGAGTAATACGCCGGTAACAAGTGTAAGGAACAAGAATGGGATATTGACAAAGAATATAGAATGCCAATCAAAACTCTGAATAAGAATCGAACCAATAAAAGGTCCAAGTGCGGCACCAATACCGGCTCCAAACCCAAAATACCCCATTGTTTTAGACAGTTTTTCGGGGGATACTGTTGCACGAATTAATGCAATGCTATTCGGTGTTAAAATAGCACCGCCAGCTGCTTGAATGGAACGAAAAGTGATGAGAAAAGCTAGATTAGGAGCTAAAGCACATCCAATTGAGCCAATTAAAAAGAGCATGACCCCAATTAAATACATTCGCCTGTGTCCGTATATATCTCCTAACTTACCAGCGATAGGCTGAGTGACTGCCATGACAATAAGATAAATTGTGACAACCCAAGTGATGTTTGCAAGGGATTGATCATAATAAGTTGATATGGATGATAGAGCGACAGCGATCATCGTTGAATTGACTGGAACTAGTATAGCTCCAAGCAACAAAGAATAGATGACGAAACTCTCTTTTTTTAACTTCAATGTGTATACCACCTTTTGTAAAAAAGAAGAATTTCACCCTTTAAGCGGGAGAAATTCCTCTCATGAAAATGTGTGTGCATGTTTCAATAAAATCTTCTTTTTGTGTGAGAACGAGTTGAAAATCTTGCTCTAGCTGCTGAATGAAAAATCCGAAATACGTACTAATGAAAATGTCTGCATAAATGTCTTCATTTCCTTTTAATACATGATGCTGGGCACCCATCTTTTTGAAATATTGTATGAGCATTTCTCTTAGTTCTTGAGGATATATTTTTTCGTGACTGGTTAAATCCTTAAACATAGCCGGTTCTCGCATGCTGATATAAATAAATTCTTTTTTGGCAGTCAAATCTTCAAGGAAATAGGTACCGAGAAACTTCAAATCGGTGTATAAATCGCCTTTGAATTCTGCTTCTAGGGTTTTTGTCGGTGTTGATTTCATTTTCATAATGGCAGCAATCACGCCGCGTTTGTTTTTAAAGTTGCGAAAAATAGTTGCTTCACTCACATTCGCTTTTGTCGCTATTTCTTTGGTTGTTGTTTTTTGATAGCCCTTTTCAGTTAATAAATCCATTGTTGCGCGAATGATTCGTTGATTTGTAGATTTTAACAAGCATACTCACCTCAGGTTATGAATGTGTTTGCAACAAAGTAAGTATACCGATAAAACCTATGACCGCCAATATCATCCAAAAAGATAAGTTTATGCACGCGAGTACTGTTTTAATATCTGAATGCGTCCATTGCTGCCATCTACTGTCACAAGGTCACCGGATTGAAGTGTTTCAGTTGCTATTCTAGTACCTAAGACAGCTGGCATCATATACTCTCTTGCGATAATAGCTGAATGAGATAAAATGCCTCCAGCATCGGTGATAACTGCTTTCGCATCTCTAAATAAGCTCGTCCATAAAGGTGTGGTCGTTTTACAAACTAAAATATCATCCTTTTGAAATTGTGAGAATTCGTCAGCACATGTAATGACTTTTACTCTTCCAGAAACAATACCGCTGGATGCGCCAATTCCATGGATCACATCGTGTGTGTTGTTTTCATTTTCTCTTAATGAACCAAGCATTCTTTCTACTTGCTGCAGTTCCGCTTCAGTTGGTGTACCAATGTAAGCCGGTGGTTGAATATCTTCATTTTCCTTCATTTCTATCTTTCTTTGCTGGATAACCGAATCAAATGAGATAGACGTTGTGAGCGCTTTTTGTACCTCTTCCTCGTAGAGATACCAAAGATCTTCTTGATGAGGAATGGATCCTTTTTGTACAAGAAGTTCACCTATTTTTAATAGATATACCCGGGCCTTTGCATCTAACATGGCATCAATATAGAAGTGGTGGTCATCTCGGATATTCGCTGCTCGAAGGGCAAATTGATACAGCGTCTCAAATTTTGTTTTAAACGATTCATCCTTCACTTGATTCATAAAATGTTTATATGTCTCTTGTCTTTTGATCACTGCTTTTGCAAATTCTTCATCAAAATCACAATGGCAATGGATGTTATTTCTGATGATATCTAATATAAACTTCGGGTTTTCTGCCCAAGTCTCATCTGTAAGGTCATGACTTTTAATAGATCGCCAGCCGTAAACTTGGAGAAAATCCTCCAATTTCGAAATGAAATGCCTTCCTTTTTCCGAGTGATTGAGTGCATGTAACAGCTCCGAGTTCTTTTCATGTTGAATAAATGCTTGATGAAGTTCTGGATCTTGAAGGACATCTTTTGCGATATCAGATAGCACCTTGTCTGTTTCAAGAGATTTGTTCATCACGCCTATCATCATTTCGTGCAGCAAGACGACTTGGGTTTGATCACCAGTATACGTTACAAGCATGTCTTCAATGATGGCTGATAGAATGACTTGTGGTATGACGATATCAAAATGATCATCATATGCTTGAATATAAAAATCCTTTAATTCTTCAAAACCAATGATGGCTTTTTCAATGGTCATAGGTTCCTTCATTTGGCGATCGAGTTTTTCGTAAAATGGAAAGAAATTTTTCTCTAGAATCTCATACATCCGTTCACTTAAATGAGGAAATAACTCAAATATACTTTCATCAAAAACGGGTGCAGCTCCCTCTTGCGCTTCTGGCAGATCCGGTGCTGAGTATAGGTGGCCTCTGTAAAGCTTAATATCTTTGATGTTCATATCAGGTACTTGATACTTTTCTCCATTTTTCTTCATCCCGCTTTTTAAGGCTGGTATGATCAGGCTTGAGAAAAGAGGGCTCGTTGGACCAGGCATATGATCATCCATTGAAATCCAGAAATCCTGCAGCTCTTCTGGCTTCATTTGAAAAGAAGCACCTGCTGTTTCATTTACTGCTTTTGGAAGAGCTGTAGTAATCGGCCTTGCTTGAAGTAAATAAAACGACCCATCTGCAATTCCAAATTCGATATCGACTCCATGTCCGTAAAGTTCTTCTACTTGTTTCGTGATTTGTGTGATTTCCTTCAATTGATCATCGTTCAGGCAAAACTGGCCAGCCATTTCCTCCGATACTGGCTCCTCGATGACACCCTCTTGGAAAGGAACAATTTGTAGCTCTTTCGCCCCAAGTGTTTTTTCAATCGAAAAGTTCTCTTTATCTACAATAAACGTGTCTGGTGTCACAAGGCCGGAGACAATTGCTTCTCCCAATCCGTAGCTTGCGGTCAGCATCATTTCATTTGTTTTCCCCGATACGGGATTCTCACTAAAGATGACACCGGAGACGTCAGAATGGATCAATCCTTGAACGACAACGGCCATGAGCGGCATATCTTCCTCATTTTCATTCATCTCTTCCTTATATTCTGTGACTCTCGCTGCAAAATAAGAAGACCAGCATTCTTTGACTGCCTGTAAAAACTCTTCATTTGTTTTGATATTTAAATAAGTCTCGTACTGTCCTGCAAATGAGGCGCCTTCGAGATCTTCAGCAACAGAAGAGGACCTGACTGCAACTGAGGGGTAAGTCTTCCGCAAGGATTGAAAGGACGAAAGCAGCTCTGCTTCCATTTGTAAAGGAAACGATGCTTCTTTGATTTTTTGAGAAAGGTTTTGTTCTGCTGGCTGCAGATTGTGATATGAAAGAAAGCTCTCAAAGCTGTTGGTTTTAATAATAAATCCATCTGGGACTGGCAGGCCGTGATTGTTTAATTTGATTAAATTCAGGCCTTTTGCCCCTGCGAGTGATGCGGATTCTTCAGCCGCATGAAATAAAACTGAATACATGGGAATGCCCCCTTATCCAAATAGCCAATGGTTTGTATGTCTCTCTATTTTTTAAAATGATAGTGCGCACTATCATTTTAATCATAGGATTGATTGGATGTTATTGTCAAAGACGGAAAGACCTATCTTTACAAAGGGGACAATCTCACTAATTTCCTGCTATTTCTAAAACAAAAGTCTCCGAACATGGAGAAAAAAGGCGAAATTGAAAACTGTGAATTGTTCAATATGCCAATCTTTACTATAATCAAGGAAGTAGACCATGAAGAGGGAGGGTTTTTGTGATTACAAAAGCCATATTTGCACTAGTTTTTCCTTTCTTGCTCGTTATTTTATTTTCAAAGGTTACTTACAATCATTACGTGGGCATTGCGTTAACAGCAGCGCTTTTATTTGCTTCGTACATGAAGGGCTATACAGAAACCTACTTTATTGTGGGATTAGATATTATTTCTTTAATAGCTGGGGCTTTGTTTATGGCTAAGAAAGAAATCGAAAAAAAAGAAAAAGCTGAAGAAAATCAGTGATGTCATCGCCATCAAGAGCATGATGGCTGAAAACTGACATGTTTTAAACAAGAGCTGTGCTTACGATTTCTAGTAAGCGCAGCTTTCTTTTTCTGCTCATCGAATATCTCACTCCAAAATGTTCCATACTGAAAGGAAGGTTTTCTTAAGAGGGTTATTTGCCATGGGAGAGAGGGTATGACTGTATTGGAAATAAAAATCAAGTAAGAGCCGAACTTTAGTTCGTATTTTTGTGTTCTTTTATGATAATATATTCATTAGATAGATTTCGTAAACGAAACGGAGGCTTTGATGTGAGTGACCGCTTTGAATTAGTTTCTAACTATCAGCCCCAAGGAGATCAGCCAAAGGCGATTGAAAAGCTTGTTGAGGGGATCCATCAGGGGAAACAGCATCAAACGCTGTTAGGTGCTACAGGTACGGGAAAGACCTTTACTGTCTCCAACCTGATCAAAGAAGTGAACAAACCGACACTTGTCATTGCGCATAATAAGACACTTGCCGGTCAGTTATACAGCGAATTCAAGGAATTTTTTCCGAATAACGCTGTTGAATATTTTGTGAGTTACTATGATTATTATCAGCCAGAGGCATATGTACCTCAGACCGATACATTTATTGAGAAGGATGCCAGCATCAATGATGAGATTGATAAGCTGAGACACTCGGCTACGTCCTCGTTATTTGAGAGAAGAGATGTCATCATCATTGCCAGTGTGTCCTGTATTTATGGCTTAGGTTCGCCAGAGGAATACAGAGAGCTTGTGCTGTCTTTGCGTACTGAAATGGAGATTGAACGCAATCAGCTTCTTCGTAAGCTGGTGGATATTCAGTATTCTCGTAATGATATAGATTTTCAGCGCGGAACCTTCCGAGTCCGAGGAGACGTCGTTGAGATTTTTCCTGCTTCACGAGATGAGCATTGTATCAGAGTGGAGTTTTTCGGTGATGAAATTGAACGTATTCGTGAAGTGGATGCGCTGACTGGAGAAATACTTGGTGATCGTGATCATGTGGCGATTTTCCCAGCATCTCACTTCGTCACAAGAGAAGAAAAAATGGAAAAAGCCATTATCAATATTGAACAAGAGCTAGAAGAACAGCTTGAAAAGCTTCGCGAAAATGGAAAATTGCTTGAAGCGCAGCGTCTTGAGCAGCGGACAAGATATGACCTTGAGATGATGAGAGAGATGGGCTTTTGTTCAGGAATTGAGAACTATTCAAGACATCTGACCTTGCGTCCGCCTGGTTCAACACCTTACACACTGCTTGATTATTTCCCAGATGATTTTATGATTGTGGTCGATGAGTCGCATGTGACGATTCCGCAAATCCGCGCCATGTACAACGGGGACCAAGCGAGAAAGCAAGTGTTGGTTGATCACGGATTCCGCCTGCCATCAGCACTTGATAACAGACCGCTCACCTTTGATGAGTTTGAAAAGCATATCAACCATATTGTGCATGTATCAGCAACGCCTGGCCCGTACGAGCTTGAGAAAACGCCAGAGGTCGTGGAGCAAATTATCCGCCCAACAGGTTTACTTGATCCAATTATTGAAGTGCGTCCGATTGAAGGACAAATTGATGACTTAATTGGAGAAATTCATGCACGAGTTGAGAAAAATGAGCGTGTACTCGTGACCACGCTGACGAAGAAAATGTCTGAGGATCTCACAGATTACTTAAAAGAAATCGGAATCAAGGTGAATTACCTGCATTCAGAGATTAAGACCCTTGAGCGGATTGAGATTATCCGTGATCTGCGTCTCGGTAAATATGATGTGCTTGTTGGAATCAACCTTCTTCGTGAAGGACTGGATATTCCAGAAGTGTCGCTCGTGGCCATTTTAGATGCGGATAAAGAAGGCTTTTTGCGCTCTGAAAGATCCCTCATCCAGACGATTGGCCGAGCAGCGAGAAATGCAGAAGGCCGAGTCATTATGTATGCAGATAATATGACGAAATCGATGGACATTGCGATTCAAGAAACGAAGCGAAGACGGGAACAGCAAGAAGCATATAACGAGAAATTCGGGATTACCCCGCAAACGATCCATAAGAAAATTCGAGATGTCATTAAGGCAACAAAGATACATGAGGATTCAGAAGAATACGAAACAAAAGCAGCACCAAAGCTTTCGAAAATGAGCAAAAAAGAACGAGAAAAAGTGATCGAAAAAGTCGAGATGGAAATGAAAGATGCAGCAAAAGCGCTTGATTTTGAAAAAGCAGCAGAATTAAGAGATCTATTGCTAGAGCTAAAAGCGGAAGGATGATTGCCTGATGGCTATGGAACGAATAGAGGTGAAAGGTGCTAGAGCCCACAACCTTAAAAATATTGATGTCAATATCCCGCGTGACCAGCTAGTGGTCATTACGGGATTATCTGGTTCAGGAAAATCGTCGCTTGCCTTTGATACGATTTATGCAGAAGGTCAGCGCAGGTACGTTGAATCTCTTTCAGCGTATGCACGCCAATTTCTTGGGCAGATGGATAAACCGGATGTAGATGCCATTGAAGGTCTTTCTCCGGCGATTAGTATTGACCAGAAAACGACGAGCCGAAACCCTAGATCAACAGTTGGTACTGTCACTGAGATTTATGATTACTTGCGTCTCTTGTATGCTCGAGTCGGAAAACCGATTTGTCCTATACATGGAATTGAAATTACGTCACAAACGATTGAGCAGATGACAGATCGTATTTTAGAGTATCCTGAAAGAACGAAATTACAAGTGCTTGCGCCAGTTGTATCCGGCCGCAAAGGAACACATGTGAAAGTGCTTGATCAAATTCGGAAGCAGGGCTATGTACGAGTGAGAGTCGATGGAGAGATGGAGGATCTTTCAGAAGATATCGAGCTTGAAAAGAACAAGAAGCATTCCATTGAAGTAGTCATTGATCGAATTGTCGTGAAGGAAGGCGTTGCTGCTCGGCTGTCTGACTCCCTTGAAACGGCGCTGCGGCTGGGAGAAGGCCGAGTGATGATTGATGTGATTGGACAAGAAGAGCTGTTATTCAGCGAACATCATGCTTGTCCGCATTGCGGGTTCTCTATTGGTGAACTTGAGCCGAGAATGTTTTCATTTAATAGTCCTTTTGGTGCCTGCCCGAGCTGTGATGGGCTCGGTTCAAAACTGGAAGTCGACCCTGAGCTTGTCATTCCTAATAAGGATCTGACTTTACGGCAGCATGCCATTGCACCATGGGAGCCGCAAAGCTCGCAATACTATCCGCAGCTTCTTGAGGCTGTTTGTACACATTATGGCATCGACATGGACATTCCAGTGAAAGATATCCCATCGCATTTATTTGATAAAATTTTATATGGAAGCGGATCTGAACGGATTTATTTTAAATATGAAAATGATTTTGGTCAGGTACGTGAAAATGAAATTGAGTTTGAAGGCGTTCTTCGTAATATTGAACGGCGTTATAAGGAAACAAGCTCAGATTATATTCGTGAACAAATGGAAAAATATATGGCCAATCAGCCATGTCCGACATGTAAAGGATATCGTCTGAAAAAAGAAACGCTGGCGGTTCTCATCAATGGCAAGCATATCGGAGAAATCACCGATTTGTCTGTCTCTGATGCCCTTGATTTCTATGAAAAAATTGAGTTATCTGAGAAAGATTTGCAGATTGCCCAGCTCATTTTACGTGAAATCAAAGAGCGTTTGTCCTTCTTAAATAATGTGGGATTAGATTATCTGAATTTGAGCCGGTCGGCTGGCACACTATCAGGCGGAGAGGCGCAGCGGATTCGCCTGGCGACTCAAATCGGGTCAAGGCTGACAGGTGTTCTTTATATATTAGATGAACCATCCATTGGTCTGCATCAGCGCGATAATGACCGGTTGATCGGGACGTTGAAAAATATGCGTGACATCGGGAACACACTGATTGTCGTGGAGCATGATGAAGATACCATGCTAGCCGCTGATTATTTAATAGATATTGGACCTGGAGCAGGAGTTCATGGAGGAGAAGTGATTTCAGCTGGAACGCCAGAAGAAGTCATGAAGGACCCGAAATCCTTAACAGGACAATATTTATCTGGTGAGAAATTTATTCCGCTGCCAATTGAGAGAAGAAAGCCTGACGGCCGCTATATTGAGATAAAAGGTGCAAAAGAAAACAACCTGAAAAACGTGAATGCGAAGTTTCCTCTTGGCGTCTTTACAGCTGTGACCGGAGTATCCGGCTCAGGAAAAAGTACGCTTGTGAATGAAATTCTATTAAAATCACTTTCACAAAAATTGCACAGAGCGAAGGCGAAGCCAGGGCAGCACAAAGAAATCAAAGGAATGGATCATTTGGATAAGGTCATTGATATTGATCAATCTCCAATTGGCCGTACACCAAGATCCAACCCTGCCACCTATACAGGTGTCTTTGATGATGTGCGGGAGGTGTTTGCACAAACCAACGAAGCAAAGGTACGAGGCTATAAAAAAGGCAGATTCAGCTTTAACGTCAAAGGCGGCCGCTGTGAGGCGTGCCGCGGGGATGGCATCATCAAAATTGAAATGCACTTTTTGCCAGATGTGTATGTGCCTTGTGAAGTGTGTCACGGGAAACGTTATAACCGCGAAACACTCGAGGTCACATATAAGGGAAAAAACATTGCTGACGTGCTTGAAATGACCGTGGAGGACGCACTCCAATTTTTCGAGAATATCCCGAAAATTAAGCGGAAGCTTCAAACGATTTATGATGTGGGGCTTGGATACATTACTCTTGGACAGCCTGCAACGACATTGTCCGGAGGAGAGGCGCAGCGCGTGAAATTGGCATCTGAGCTTCACCGCCGTTCAAACGGAAGGTCTCTTTATATTTTGGACGAGCCGACAACAGGACTGCATGTGGATGATATTGCCCGTTTATTAAAAGTGCTTCAGCGTTTGGTTGAAAACGGAGATACGGTGTTGGTCATTGAGCACAACCTTGATATTATCAAGGCTGCTGATTATCTCGTTGATCTCGGACCAGAAGGTGGTGCAGGCGGCGGAACGATCATTGCCTCTGGCACTCCTGAGCACATTGCAAAAGAAGAAGCATCTTACACAGGAAAATACTTGAAGCCTATTTTAGAGCGTGACCGTAAACGCATGAAACAGTTGGTTAAAGAAACGGAAAGTGTGACTTCTTCATAAAGAAAACCCCTCGATAAGAGGGGTTTTCTTTTACTGCATATCTTCCTTCGGCATTAAATTACTGAGGTGCGTTAAATCCTTTAAAATATGGGTGCTGCTGCTGTCGAGCAGTACCTTTAAATAACGGATATCACCATACTTTGGATGAGACGGATGAATGGTCTCAAGTTCCTTGATCATATCGCTGTTCATGCTTTTCTGTTTCTGTATAAGGTCTAAAAGCGTTTGAGCCGTATGTTTTGAATTATGATGATCTGTCAAAATAATTACCCCCTATAATGATAATCACCATCTTTTCAACATATTTTAAAGGGTAATCTGTGAAGAATCTACTCTTAGGTGCAAAAAGAAATAATTTGTGTCTAAGGTCATATGTAAATCGAATGATTTTGAAACTTTTTATACGCAATAAACGTATGAGTTAGAAAGGGATTTTCGTTATGAAGGAGCGAATATATATGAATAGAGATCAGTCGATTATTGCTTCTATTTGTTATTTTAGTGTATTATTTATGCCGTTTATCGTACCGATCGTGGCGTTTTTTGTAGTAGATCAAAAGGAAACGAAGCGGCACGCATTGCGGGCATTATGGTCACATCTTTTGCCGGTCGCAGCGTGCATTCTGTTGATTTTTGGGTCTATCCCATTTTTATTGACGACACAGGCAGGTGACTCGCTCATTCCAGTCATGACGGTGTTCATCTTGTCTTTTTTAGTAGTCATTGGCTTTTTGATCTCTGTCATTTGGAATATCATTCAAGGTATTAAAGTACTTCAATCCATCAAATCTTAGGAGGGCTTTGTATGAATGAAAAAGAACGAATTTTAAAATTAGTAGAAGACGGAGTATTATCAGCAAAAGAAGCAATTACGCTGCTGGAAAAACTAGAAGAAGGTCAGTCAGTCTCATTAGAAAAGTCTACGGCTGATCACACCTTTCATGAAGAAAAAGCTGGAGCAGAGAGCAAAGGAAACGGCACCGAAAATCTTGGGGCAAAGCTGTTTGGCTGGTTAGACTCTGCGGTGAAAAAGGTAAAAGACGTGGATCTTGATTTGAACTTTGGACAGTCCGTTGATGTTGAGCACATTTTTCAGTTCAAGGACGCATCGCTTTCCCATTTAGATATTCAATTGGCGAACGGCAGCCTCAACGTGATGCCTTGGGACGATCGAGATATTCGAGCAGAGTGTCATGCAAAAATTTACCGTGCAGAGGATGGAGAGCAGGCAAGACAGCAATTTCTCAATCAATTGGACTGCGGGCTTGAAGGAGATAAATTTTTTATTCGAACCGAAAAGAAGACGATGAAAGTCAATGTTACATTATACGTACCGCGTATCCAATACGATAAGATCAAGGTCAAGCTGTTTAATGGACCGATTCGCGGGGAAAAGCTAAAGACAAAAGAACTTGCCGCGAAAACGACAAATGGTGTTGTCTCTTTTGCTTCGTTACAAGCAGAAAAAGTCGGAATAGAAACAGCAAACGGACAAATCAAACTGGCAGATCACGAGTGTGGTATGATTGAAGTAGAAACCATCAATGGGCTCATAGACCTGCGCGGGAAAAGTGAATCAATTGATGCTCAAAGCTTTAATGGAAATATTGCTGTTCAGCTGTCAGATGAAAAGTGCCGTTCCATCTATGCGAAAACGACAACAGGCAGTGTGGACGTTCAGATTCCGCGTGCATGTGCAGTGACCGCTGAGCTGAAAAGCAATCTTGGGTCTATCTCTCACGATTTACTTGAAGCAGAGATGATTAAAGAAAAAAATGAAACATTACAAAAAGAGAAAATGATCAAAGCCAATCAACAAGCGGTGCACAGTATATCCATTTTTGCAGAAACAAAAACAGGATCAATACAAGTAAAGCACCAATCAGACAAGGAGTGATTCTACATGAAGAAGCTTTATCGTTCAGCAACAGATAAAAAAATAGCGGGTGTTGTTGGTGGACTTGCGGAATATTTAAGTGTGGATGCATCGCTGCTTCGCATTTTAACCGTCATCATCGGATTTTTGACAGCATTTATGCCGATCTTCCTGATCTACTTCATCTGGTATTTTGTTGTTCCGGAAGAAGGCACTAAGTAAATGCTTAGATGGATCGTCAGTATTTTAGTAAATGCATTACTTTTAATCGTCATTGCTGGATATTTTGATTCGGGCATTCTGCCTGGGCTCGGGAGCGTGTATATTGAAGGTTTTGGCGCAGCCATTGTGGCAAGTATCATTTTGTCCTTGCTCAATATTTTAGTGAAGCCGTTTTTGATCATTTTAACGCTTCCAGTGACCGTCCTTTCACTAGGATTGTTCTTATTTGTCATCAATGCGATTACACTCATGATGACATCGAGCTTTATGGGAGATAGCTTTAACATTGATGGATTCGGAACGGCCATTTGGATGGCTGTCATTTTATCCATTTTCCATCTGTTGATACAAAAAGGAATTGTAGAGCCGTTAGCGAAAAAAAGCTAACGGTTTTTTTGTGCAAATTTGCATCGTTTCTCCGTTCCATCTGACATAAAAACGACCTTCAGGAGACACAATATCCGAAGGGAGGCGGTGCAAGATGGTGAACGTGAGCAGACAAATCATGCTTTTATGTTTTTTTATCATTCTTTTTTGTTTCAGTCAGCCTGCTTCAGCAGGACCTTTTCTTCAAACAGAAGTGAATGTACCGGACAAGCCTTTTTCGCCTTTTATCTTTGACCAATTTCATGTGGACGTCCGCCCGGTTCTAGGAAAAAGCCATGATCTACAGTTTCGTGCGTCCATTAGTGACCAAGAACAGATTTTGTCTGCGAACTTGTATTATAAACAAAGTGATGAACTGGGGTACCGCTTGATTCCAATGGAACGGCTGCCAGGGATGAAGCCAGAATTTACAGCGAAAATTCCGCCAGATCAATTATGGAATCCAACCGTTCGTTACTATACAGAGTTCCTTACGCAAAAATCAGTAATCAAAACGGCAGAGAAATCGGTTCATTTAAATGGATTTGAAGAAGATCTTTCACATATTCCGGATTTATTCATCACAGAAATTGTCGTCAATTCAAAAAACCGAAAAGGCAAAGATGCTTTTGAGTTTATCGAAGTGTATAACACGACACATGCGCCTATCTCTCTTAAACATTATCAGCTCCGCTACCGCAATCCTGCACAGGGCATTGAAATGGATGATGTATATTCCTTTCACACAAATCCAGTCACCATTTCACCTGGAAAACCTTATGTATTCTGGCTGAGAAAAAAAGGGCAGGAGCATTTAACGACAGCGGACTTTAATGCCATGTACAAAAGCCAATTAAAAGAGGGCGAGCATCTATCTATTATCGAGAGCAAAGGGCTGTCCAACTCTAAATCTCGTCTTGTTTCGATCACAACAAATATAGGTGAAGAAATTTCTTCTGCCGCTTTTCGTTTGAAGCCATCATGGTTTAGCGAGCATAAATCCTTGCTGTTTAAGTATCCAATGGATGGTACGACGCAGACGAAGCTGATTTCGAAAATTGAGGAAGAACCCACTCCAGGTAAAGTGCTAAAAGCACAAATTCCATCTGAAAAAAAGGAAATTTCTCAAGATATCCATAAACCTGTGATTGAAGATATGACGGTAAGGAAGCCGGTGAAACCAACTGAAAGTGTAGAGATTAAAGCAGATGTCCAAGATGATCAGGCCGTGAAAACCGTCAAGCTGCGCTATCGAACGAATCGAAAAGATCCGTTTAAGGAAATCCTGCTGCAAAAAGACCATAATGACCGGTTATTTCATCATATTATTTATTCACCTGAGTTGATTGGGAAAGAACAATTGGAATATCAGCTTGAAGCGTCAGACGGCGAAAATGAAGCCAAGACGTTGAAAAAAACGATTGATGTGGAGCAGGTCAGCAAAGCCCACGGTCTACGATTCAATGTGGAAGAGGGAGATACGGTATCAGGTTTATTTTCATTAAAGGCAACGTCTGATCAGAAAAAAAGCATCGAATTGCGGATAGATGGAAAACGGAATCAGCAAGTATCCTCTGCCCTTGAAGCAGATCCATATATCGCATTTGATGTCAAAGGAACAAATTTATATTTTAAAAATGGTGTGTCTATAGGTAGGCGTTTACTTTCTATTTTTGATGATTCGACAAAAGTGTACCGTACCTATACAATGCCAATACCCGAAGAAGAGATAAAAAAGGCAGGTCTCCAAACGATCTCTTTTCACGCTGGCACAAAGTCTTCTCCGGTGGACCGGCTGCCTGGAGAGAATCATGATGATTTTGAATTGAAAAACGTCAGGATGATCTTATCAAATGGAACACAAATTCCGCCAATCAATGCGAAGCCGCTAAAAGAATGGAGAATGGGAGACAGCGGGAACGCAAAAAAGGTGAGAACGTTTCAATTTGAGATTCCAAAAGAGGCGTATGTTTCAACCTATATAAAGTGGGACACAAAAAGGCTGAAAGAAGGGCCGCACCTGATTGAGGCCAAAACCTCAGACGAGCACGCTTCAGTACGTGTGAAAGTTGATAACACTGGGCCGAGAATTAAGACCAACGTACAAGTAAAGGATCAATATAAAGGCGCCTTTACATTAAAAGCAAAAGTTACGGATCGCTGGAGTGACATAGAGGAGTTGAAGGCATATGTGGATGGCAAACCAGTTTCTTTGCCATATCAGACGTCCTCTAGTGAATTAAAGCCTGGGAAGCACACGTTTACGATCAAAGCAAAAGACGCAGCTGGTAACATGTCGACGTTAAAAAAAGAGTTCAAGACGGTACATGAGCATCCAGAAACACCAGAGCGGGTGGCAGATAAGACGAATATGAAATCATCAAAACAAACTGTGCTAACCAAGGATCCAACGAATGATAAGTTAGATTACTCTTTTTATCGTGCCTATCAATATACATCGCTGCATCCTTCAATGAAGATTTTTAAGTATGCAGCAGAGACAGAACCGCCTAAGAGTTATCTCCAAAAAGGAGAAATGATTTTTTCTGATCAAGAAAGGAACCGCATTGCATTTGTTGATGGAAAGTCAGTTGAAACGAAGGATTTACAGCGTTTTCCTTATCATCGTTTTCAAATTAAGGTTCATCATAGTGTACGTGAAAAGGATGTCGTCGAAGCTGTATGGAAAGGGAGTTCATTGTCAGGGAGAAAGGTGACAATGTACGCGTGGAATCACCAGCAGGAAAAGTGGGATAAAATCACTCATCACTTTGCCAAGGATCAAAAGGAATTTTATCTGAAAGGGCTACTGTCAGTGAGACAGTACATGAAGAATCAAACGTTTGATTTGCTAGTACAGGATGAAATCAGCAAATCGCAAAAGCCATATAAGATGGTATGGATGTCTGACACTCAATATTATGCAAAGAGCTATCCCCATATCTTTAAACAAATGGTCGAATGGATCAGAGATCAGAGGGAAAAATTAAACATTCAATATGTGTTCCATACAGGCGATATTGTGGATGATTCAAAGGATAAGCAATGGCAGCGTGCTGATACATTTATGCGTGTATTAGATGAGAATCACATTCCCTATGGTGTTTTAGCAGGAAATCATGATGTTAGACACAAGGACGGTTTATATGCGGAATACGGGAAATATTTCGGGGAAAAACGCTTTGCTGATAAGCCTTACTATGGTGAATCCTATCGAAACAATAAAGGTCATTATGATCTCATCTCTGCCGGTGGCAATGATTATATGATGGTGTACATGGGCTGGGGGATTAAGCAAGATGAAATTGATTGGTTAAACCGTGTAATTTCTGAGCATCCAGATCGTATCGTCATTTTAAATTTCCATGAGTATTTGTTAGTGAGCGGCAACCGAAGCCCGATTGGCGACCTCATCTTCCACCAAGTGGTGAAACGCCATCCTAATATTGTGGCCGTATTTAGCGGCCATTACCATGGAGCAAGCAGGAAAGTAGATGAGCTTGATGATGACCATGATGGAAAAGTCGACAGGAAAGTATATCAAATACTCGCCGATTATCAGTCAGGACCTGAAGGTGGTCAAGGGTTTATGAGGGTCATAACAGCCGATCAAGAAAAAAATCAACTTCATTTTACGACATACTCTCCTTACTTGAATCAAGAGCATTTTTATGATCCTAAAACGTATGGAGATCAGGATGAATTTTCAATCGATGTAGATTTGACACCGAAAATGAAATCTGTCAAAACCAATTATTTTGAACTCAATGTGTATACGAATGTTCTTCTAGGAGAAGCGCGCGGCGTAAAAAGCGGCAAAAAAGCAAGCTTTGAGTGGAAGGGCTTAAAGCCAAATGAAGATTATTATTGGTACACTGTAGCAAAAGACCGTTTTCAAGGAAAAGCCATTTCACCAATATGGAAAATTCATACAAAAGATGATGACGAAACAAAATTTCTTAGGAAATAAAAAACAGTGCTCCGTGTCAGGGGCACTGTTTATCTTTCCATTGTATGAATGAGCTTGTAACGATCCCCTCTATAAACAGAAACGACATACTCAAATGGAATGTCTTGTTGAAAAAAAGTCGTTCTTGTTATGGACAGCACAGGATCGCCTGCTGAAATAGACAGCAAGTTTGCTTCTTCCTTTGAGGCAACATTGGCTTCAAGTTCCTGTTTGGCATGAGCAATGACATGTCCAGTGTGAGTTTCTATATATTCATATAAAGAGCCAGTTAAATGTTTCTTTGTTAAATCTCCGGCAAATCTTTCAGGTATATAGCTCGTTTCAATCGCCATCGGTTCATCATTTGCAAGGCGTATCCGTTTGAGCTCAAATACAGCATCACGATTTGACAGATGTAAGACTGGCAGCAAGTGCTCTGGACATGCGGTTTTTTTAAAGTCAATCAGCTGGCTTGATGCTTTGAGCCCTCGCTGGCGCATATCCTCTGAAAAGCTTGTTAAGCCTTGAAGCGGCTGTTCAAATTTTTTCCGGCTAACAAAAGTGCCTTTTCCTTTTTGTCGATACAAATATCCTTCGTTCACAAGATTCGATAAGGCTTGTCTGACAGTCATTCGACTAATACCAAAGCGTTCGGCATATTCTCTTTCAGAAGGAATGATTGTATCAGGTGCTAATGTTCCATCCTCAATTTGCTTTTTCAAGTTCTCCATAATCTGATGGTACATCGGAATAGGTGACTGCTTATCAATAAACATGTGAAAATCCTCTCGTTTTTAGCGTAGTGATCCAGCTTCTCGATCAATCAAGACCGTTACATCTTCATGAAGTTTCAGTGCTGATGCTGGAAAGTCCGGATGAATCTCTGCCTGTTCTAAATATTGTATCACTTTCGCTTTTGATTTTCCTGAAGCAAGAAGGAGAATCTTTTTACTTGAAAGAATGCTCGCGATTCCCATTGTGATGGCATGTGTAGGTACCTCATCAATAGAAGAAAAGTATCTTGCGTTAGCCTGTCTCGTGTTTTCATCTAACTGCACGACATGAGTTTTTGAGTTGAAAGGGGTACCTGGTTCGTTAAAACCGATATGCCCATTTTGACCGATCCCAAGGAGCTGAAGATCGATGCCGCCTACATCCTCAATGAGCTGGTCATATCTTAAGCATTCCTTTCCTAAATGAGCTGCATTGCCATTTGGAAGAAAATACTGATCGTGAGGGAGATCAATATGGTCAAATAAATGACGTTTCATGTAGGTCATATAACTATTTTCGTGTTCTGGATCAAGTCCTGCATATTCATCTAAATTGATTGTTTTTGTTTGCTTGAAAGACAATTGATGCTCTTGATGAAGTTGAATTAACTCTTTGTAAGTTTCAATAGGTGTACCGCCTGTTGCTAGGCCGAGTACGGCATCGGGTTTAGCAGCTATTGTCCTTGCAATAATGGCAGCTGCTTCTTTTCCTAATTGATCTTTGCTTTCAAATTCGATGATGTTCATTAGTGGTTGGCCTCCTTTTTTTCAAAGACGATTTGTCCACGGCAGATCGTCATCATCAGTTCACCAGATTCATCCCAAATCACCAGATCTGCTAGTTTTCCCACTTCGATGGAACCGAGCTGTTGATCAAGTCCCAGCTGAGCGGCCGCATTGGTTGAGGTCATCTTCGCAATCTCTGTCCACTCACAATTTGTGAGCTGTTTTATCCTTTTGACGCCGTCTTTCATTCGCAAAATCGATCCTGCAAGTGTACCATCGTCCAGCAATGCTTTTTCGCCGCTAACTGTGACCGTCTGACCACCAAATTCATACGTTCCATTCCCAAGCCCTTTTGCACGCATCGAGTCTGTGATCATGATTAAACGATCACTTCCTTTTGCCAAATACGCAAGCTTGATGGAAAGAGGATGGGAGTGAATCCCATCTGTGATCAGTTCGGTATAAAGGTTCTCATTCGTAAGAGCAGCACCTACAGCGTTCGGTTCACGATGCTGAAAGGAACTCAGTGCATTATAAAGGTGCGTTACATGGCGTGCACCATGCTTAGCTGCTAAATTGATCATGTCATGATGGGCATTCGTGTGTCCAATAGAAGGGATGATGTTCTTTTCCTGTAACAGGGAAAGAAATGCAAAATCTGTGTCTTCCTCAGGTGCAAACGTGACAATTCGAATGAGCTGATCAGAAGCATCCAGCCATTTTTTAAAAAGCGGAATATCAGGCTCTGTAATCCATTGAACAGGCTGTGCCCCTGCCTTATCTTTAGAAATAAATGGACCTTCGAGGTGGATTCCTATACATTGTGCCTGATTTCCTGCTTGTGCTTCATTACTTTGTTTCCACTGAGCGACATTTTTAAGTGCATGCTCAATCTCATGATGGTTTTGTGTGATGGTTGTCGCTAAAAAACTTGTCGTTCCTTCGGACGGAAGGTTGTCAGCGAGCGTATTCATTGCTTCTGCTGTCGCATCCATCATGTCTGCACCATATCCGCCATGGATGTGAATATCAATCATTCCAGGGAGTAAATAAAAGTTTTCCCGGGAAATATATACTTTTTCATAATTTCCTGTCGGTGGTGATGTTGAAATATAGTCAATCTTGCCATCGCGTAAACCGACAAAACCGTTTTCAATGACCTTTGTCTTTGTCACAATATGAATGTTGGAGAGCAATAAAGAACCGCTCATGTTTGAGCCCCCTTATTCGTTATCTTTCATTTAAGTTTACTCTTTTTAAGTATAGTTGTCTATACCAGTTAGGGCGGTGAAACAGGAACAGGATAAAATACTGTTTTGGGTTCATCATTGAAAGTGATAAAATAGAGCTGTATTTCTGAATCGCCTGTGATAAAAGGAGGAAGAAACGTGCCGAAAGTTCGTACGAAGGACATAATGGAACAATTTCATCTTGAACTGGTAAGTGGGGAAGAAGGGATTAATCGTCCCATTACAATCAGTGATCTTTCCAGACCAGGTATTGAAATGGCTGGTTATTTTACATATTACCCAAAAGAAAGAGTTCAACTTTTAGGGAAAACTGAGCTTTCTTTTTTTGAACAGCTCCCAGAACGCGAACGAAAGCAGAGAATGATGTCTCTTTGTACAGATATTACCCCTGCCATTATTTTGTCACGAGATCGTGATGTCCCGAAGGAATTAATCGAAGCATCAAATGAAAATGGCGTGCCCGTTTTACGATCTAGCCTAAAAACGACAAGACTTTCGAGTCGATTGACCAACTTTTTAGAAAGTAAGCTTGCACCAACGACTGCTATTCATGGTGTGCTCGTAGATGTATATGGTGTAGGTGTGTTGTTAATTGGGAAAAGCGGAGTAGGAAAAAGTGAAACAGCCTTAGAATTAGTGAAGAGGGGACATCGGCTGGTCGCAGACGATTGCGTGGAAATCCGTCAAGAGGATCAGGATACGTTAGTCGGGAGCGCACCTGAGCTGATTGAACATCTTTTAGAAATCCGCGGGTTAGGCATTATTAATGTGATGACCTTATTTGGAGCAGGCGCTGTCAGAAGCTATAAGAGAATTACGATTGTAATGAACCTTGAGCTTTGGGAACAAGGCAAACAGTATGATCGTTTAGGACTTGAAGAAGAGAAAATGCGCATCATCGATACAGATGTGCCGAAGCTGACGATCCCTGTGCGGCCAGGACGAAACTTAGCGGTCATCATTGAGGTGGCTGCGATGAACTTCAGGCTGAAACGTATGGGACATAATGCAGCAGAACAATTTACAAGTAAACTTGCTGATGTCATTGAAGACAATGGCCAGGATGAATAGGAGTTGACTATATGAACGAAGCAATTCAGCCAATTGATCCGATTGCTTTTCACCTCGGACCTATTTCGGTTCATTGGTATGGTGTGATTATTGGGGTCGGGGCCTTGCTTGGACTTTGGCTCGCCTTGAGAGAATGTGAAAAAAGAGGAATCAATAAAGATCTGTTTATTGACTTAATCTTATTTGCCATTCCAATAGCGATTATTTGTGCCCGAATTTATTATGTATCCTTCGAATGGGATTACTATCAACAGCACCCAAACGAAATCATTAAGATTTGGAATGGTGGAATTGCGATTCACGGCGGGCTGATCGGTGCCGTGCTGACAGCCATCATTTTTACAAAAGTGAGAAAGGTATCCTTTTGGAAAATAGCTGACGTCGCAGCACCTAGTATTTTACTAGGGCAGGCAATTGGACGCTGGGGGAACTTTATTAACCAAGAAGCGCATGGTGAGGCGGTTTCAAGAACCTTTTTAGAAAATTTGCATCTGCCTGAGTTTATCATTAATCAAATGTATATTGATGGTACCTATTATCACCCGACGTTCTTATACGAATCATTATGGAATCTTGTTGGTGTTGTCATCTTGATTTTATTACGCAGAACCTCGCTGCGCAGAGGCGAAATCTTCTTGTCTTATTTAATTTGGTATTCAATCGGCCGTTTCTTCATTGAAGGGATGAGAACAGACAGCTTAATGCTGACAGAGCATCTTCGAATCGCACAGATGATTTCGATTGCGATATTCGCAGTGGCTGTTCTACTGATTTTCTTTAGAAGAATGAAAGGATACGCATCGATTCCGTATAAAGAGAACAACTCATCGAATTAAGCAGGGGGGATCAGAAGAAGATGGGAGAGACATGGAAAAACGGCTTGAAAGCAGGGCTGTCGACAACTTGGACACTTGGTAAAGTCATCTTTCCAGTGACCATTCTCGTCAGTATCTTGCAGCATACGCCTGTCATGGATTGGATCATCCGATTCATTCAGCCATTTATGGGGCTGTTTGGTCTTTCGGGGGAAGCGGCTATTCCGCTTGTATTAGGAAATATGCTGAATTTGTATGCGGGGATTGCTGCCATTTTGACATTAGAGCTTCCTGTGAAGGAAGTGTTTATTTTGGCAGTGATGCTGTCCTTTTGCCATAACTTGATCATCGAATCAACAGTGGCAGCAAAGGTTGGACTGAGAGTATCTGTGATTTTGCTGGTTAGAATCAGTCTTGCTGTTATTTCTGCGATTGTCATTCATCTCGTTTGGCAGGGAGGCGAGGAGCCGGCGCAATATGGACTGCTTAGTGCAGCTCAGGCGGCTGATGTGCCTTCCAGCTGGTACATGATCGTCCTTCTTGCTATACAAAAAGCAGTACTCGGTGTGCTGCAGCTTGCCTGTATCGTTATCCCGCTCATGATCATCATTCAATTCATGAGAGATTTAGGCTGGCTTCATACACTGTCTAAGTGGCTGTCACCTTTTACTAGAATGCTTGGGATGAAAGAAAATACGTCTATGACGATGGTGGCTGGATTAACAATTGGTCTCGCTTATGGAGCCGGTGTGATGATGAAGGCAGTGGAAGAGGACGGTGTGAGTAAAAAGGACTTAACCCTTGCCTTTATTTTCCTTGTTGCCTGCCATGCGGTGGTCGAAGATACGCTGGTTTTTATTCCACTTGGTATTCCAGTATGGCCGCTTCTTGTGATCCGCCTGATTTCTGCAATTTTATTGACAGCTGCCATTAGCTATATTTGGCGGAAGCGGGAACATGCAGCTGTTAGAAAGGAAGCCATATGAACGAATCAACGATCAACACAGTGCTATTTGATTTAGATGGCACATTAATCAATACAAATGAATTAATTATTGCTTCATTTCAGCATACGCTGGATCATTATTACCCTGGTCAGTACAGCCGTGAGGATATTCTTCATTTCATTGGTCCGTCCTTGTTTGATACATTTTCTGCGATGGACCCTGATTTGACAGATGACATGATTCAGATGTACCGCACGTTTAATCATCAGCAGCATGATCTGCTTGTGACTGAATATGAGACCGTTATCGACACATTGAAAGTCCTGCAGGATCGAGGATTTAAGCTCGGTATTGTCACAACGAAGATACGGGATACGGTTTTAATGGGATTGAAGCTGACCGGTTTAGAGCCGTTCTTTGAGGTCATTGTGACGCTCGATGATGTACAAAATGAGAAGCCGCATCCGGAGCCTGTTCAGCTGGCATTATCAAAGCTTGGCAGTGATCCGCATGAAGCAGTGATGGTCGGTGATAATTATCACGACATTTTGTCTGGTCAAGCGGCAGGGACAAAGACGGCAGGTGTTGCTTGGTCGATTAAGGGAGAAGAGGCCCTTTTAAAGCATCGCCCTGATTTCATGCTGAAGAAAATGAGTGATCTCCTGGCGATTGTTGGAGCTGATTAAGTTGAGAAAAACAGATCGTTATCCTGTAAAAGGGGTCAATTCGCTGCGGCAAGTCTATCGGACAGTTCCCTTTTTCAAAGTGGTGAAAAACTTCATTTTTATTCAAATGGCAAGGTACACGCCTTTTATGGGAATGAAAAATTGGATTTACCGAACCTTTCTTCGTATGAAGGTCGGCGAGGATACGGCGTTCGCCTTAATGGTGATGGTTGATCTGATGTTTCCTGAGAAAATCACTGTCGGTCGAAATAGTGTGATCGGCTATAACACAACCATCTTGTCCCATGAGTATTTGATTAAAGAGTACAGACTTGGGGAAGTCTATATTGGTGATGAAGTCTTAATTGGAGCTAATTCAACTATTTTACCTGGTGTGACCATTGGGGATGGAGCGATCGTATCGGCTGGTACACTTGTTCATAAGGATGTGCCAGCAGGCTCATTTGTTGGAGGAAATCCAATGCGCATGATTTATACGAAAGAAGAAATGGAAGCACGTCAATCTACGTCTGCTGAGTAGCTCGGCAGACTTTTTTGTTGACAATGTGACATGGTGTAACTATAATGATTACAACAGAGGTGAGAAAACATGAAAATCAGCAGCAGATTTACTGTCGCTGTCCATATTCTGGCCTTGCTATCACTTGAAAAAGGATCATTACAGACATCGGAGGATATCGCGGGAAGTGTGAATACAAACCCAGTGGTCATCCGCCGCATTATGAGTAAATTAAAAAAAGCAGGTCTAATCTCAACGAGTCTTGGCAAAGGTGGTTCTCAGCTGAACCGCAGTGAAGACGACATCACACTGCTCGATGTGTATAAAGCGGTTGAAGTCGTAGATGAGGGAGAATTGTTTCAAATTCATGAAAGCCCAAATCCTGACTGTCCGATCGGTGCAAATATTCAAGCGGTGCTAGAATTAATTTTATGCCGCGCTCAAAGTGCGATGGAGCAAGTGCTTGCTGAGATCAAATTAAGTGAACTAACGCATGTGCTAATCAAAAAAATTGGATGATCTATTCAATTTTTTTTACCTCTGTTGTAACCGTATTAGTTACACCTTTCTTTATCAACATAAAATCATATTGCAGGAGGAGTTAACATGAAAATTGGAATTATTGGCGCAACAGGTAAAGCAGGACAAGAAATTGTGAAAGAGGCCCAATCAAGAGGACATGAAGTAACGGCAATCGTCCGTGATGCACAAAAGGTGACAGATTCATCTCTAACTGTTCTTGAGAAGGATGTGTTTCACTTGCAAGCAGAAGACATCAAAGGCTTTGATGTGATTGTAAATGCATTTGGCGCACCTGCTGGAAAAGAGCATCTTCACGTAGAAGCTGGGAAAAAGCTGATCGATATTTTAAAAGAGGCACCTGAGACTCGTTTGATCGTTGTGGGCGGAGCAGGAAGTCTATTTGTAGATGAGGCGAAAACAACAAGACTAGTGGACACACCAGAGTTTCCTAAAGAATTTGTTGCTACGGCTTCACAGCAAGGAGAAAACCTAAAAGATCTTCAACAGACAGAGGGATTAAAATGGACCTTCCTCAGCCCAGCTGCATTCTTTAATCCAGCTGGCAAACGTACAGGTTCTTACGTGAAAGGGAAAGACCATCTGATTGTCAATTCTAAAGGTGACAGCTATGTGAGCTATGCTGACTACGCCATTGCGCTGGTTGATGAGGTGGAGCAGGCAGCCCATGTTGGAGAACGTTTTACCGTTGTATCTGAAGCTGAATAAGCAGTTTCATGGCCGCCTAAAAATGGTAAATAGGGAGTCTAACGTATGAATGAGCAAGAATTGTCTTTCATCTATGTATGGGATGCGTATTGTGGCTGGTGTTATGGATTTTCAAACAGTATGCGTTCTTTGCATGAAAATCATCCGGAGATATCACTAACACTTGTGTCGGGCGGTTTATTTGTAGGGGAAAGAAGTCTTCCAATAAAGGATTATCCACACATTCCAGAAGCAAATCAGCGTATTAGTCAGCTGACTGGTGTCGAGTTTGGAGAACGTTATCAGGAGCTGTTAGCAAACGGGACGTTTCTTTTAGACTCTGAGGCTGCGGCCATTGGTTTTTCTGCATTAAGATCCATCGCACCTGAGCGCGCATTGTACTTGGCTTCATCGATGCAAAAGGCTTTTTATCAAGACGGAAAAAGCCTGAGTGATGAAGAAACGTATCGGGAGATCGCTTTGGCGCATCATCTTGATCCTGACGCAGTCATAGATCGCATGAAAACAAAAGAAGCGATGAATGATGCGTATGCCGACTTTGCGAAGGTTCATCAACTTCATGTGAACGGCTATCCTACACTTTTATTAAAAAGAGGGGATGAATCCTTCAGCCTGGGCGGAGGTGCGATGACAGCTGAAAAGCTTGAAGACCGCCTGAAGGAATTACTAAATGAAGCAATAAAAACAACCTCTACGTGAATAGAGGTTGTTTTTTTACGCTTTAATGATAATCGCCTGACTGCCCATCTGTTCCCAAGAATCTTCAAACTGATCACGGTCGACTTTTTGATTCTTTTCTCCGTATGGATTATTCAAGTAGACATGCTCCTTGTCATAGCCTGTGATGACCACGCTATGCACATCAAAGCTTACATTTATTTTGCCATTTGGGGTATTCCAAGTTTCGATGTTATTTGTTTTGTCAAAAGTGGATGTCGTAATCACCCAGACAGGATAGCCCTTTTCAAGTGATTGATAGATGGCCTTTTTAACAGGCTTTCCGGTTAAGTCGACAACTTGATCGCCCGCGTATTTTTTCGCAAGCTGATAGATAGGTTCATGGTAAACACCAAGACCCGGCCCATTCTCCATATCGCCTACAAACCCATCATGAGGGTCTCCTTTTAAGCCATTTTCATAATTGAGCGGAACGCGTTTGATTTCATTTGCCAATGTGTTTTTCGTTACTTGCTCATAGCCGCTGTAATGAAGCAGCATCGCTAAGCTCGTGACTTCACATCCGTTATAAAGCCTTGGCGCATCCATTTGATTGTAGAGGATGACGTCCATGGCTTTTTTGCTTCCTTTTAATGAATGATGTGTGGTTTCTGCTTTTTTCGTTGAACGAGTTTCTTCAGCCGCAAGTGCTGTATCGTTTTCTTTTGCTGCTTTTTGCGGCGAAGCTGTTTTCTTGACTTGATCGATTTGTGAAACGTATATAAAGCCGAAATAAACAAGACATGCGCACAACAAAGTTAAGATGAATGTCTGGATGAACTTCACTGTTAATCTCCTGTGTTATTCAATATTTTTAAGTATTATAGCACGTTCCTTCATCGAACATACAGAAAAGGCACAGGTGTCACTTGAATGTAATAATTCCAGAATATGTTGATGAAAATAGAGAGAAATAAAAATGATTGATTTAATCACTTTATTTTGTTAGCATATTATCATATTAGCGAACTAAAGGATTCGGAATTTTTTGTTTTAATGTGTTGGAGGTGCGGAAGAAACATGTTTATGTTTGAGAAACCATATGGTATGCGGGATTCATTACCTGGATTGTATGAGACGAAAAAAAAAGTGAGGCATTCCTTAACAGAGGTCATGACTGGTTGGGGTTTCCGTTTGATGGAGACACCAACGCTTGAATTTTACGATACAGTCGGTGTTCAATCGGCGATTACTGATACACAGCTTTTTAAGCTTCTTGATCAAAACGGGCAAACTCTAGTGCTGAGACCTGATATGACAGGTCCGATTGCAAGAGTGGCGGCTTCTAAGCTTCATGAACAGGCGTATCCGCTTCGTGTTGGGTATGCAGCCAATGTGTTCCGTGCTCAGGAGAGAGAAGGCGGAAGACCGTCAGAATTTGAGCAGGTCGGAATTGAATTGATTGGTGATGGTTCGATTAGTGCAGATGCTGAAGTCATCGCGCTTGCCGTATTTGCCTTAAAAAATGCCGGGCTAAGGTCCTTCAAAATCGCGATCGGGCATGTCGCTTTAGCAGAAACGTTATTTGTTGATGTACTCGGAAATACAGAGCGTGCAAACGTCCTTCGCCGCTTCTTATATGAAAAGAATTATGTGGGATACCGTCAGCATGTGAAACAATTACCGCTTTCCTCCATCGATAAAACGAGGCTGTTACAGCTTTTAGAGTTAAGAGGCGGCCAAGAGGTTACAGAGCGGGCAGAGGAAATCGTCGTTTCACAAGAAGGAAAAGAGGTGCTCGCACAGTTAAAGTCGCTTTGGGAGACACTTGAAGATTACGGCTGTACAGAATATATCCGTTTAGATTTAAGCATGGTGAGTCATATGAGCTATTATACGGGTATTTTGTTTGAAGTATTTGCAGATCATGTTGGGTCGGTCATCGGAAGCGGCGGGAGATATGATCAATTGCTTGCTCATTTTGATGCACCCGCGCCAGCTACAGGGTTCGGACTTCGACTAGACCGTCTTCTTGAAGCGCTCGATGCAAAAGAAATCATTGAGTCGCAGGAGGCTGTGATTTTTAGTAAAGAACAAAGACTGGAAGCTTTTGCTTTTGCAGAAAAGGAGCGGTCAAAAGGGAAAAAGATCGTTCTGCAAGACTTAGCGGGGATTGAAAATATTGACGCGATGACCAAGGCATTTGAACAGGTGACTTATTTTATCGGCGCTAGAAAGGAAGAGCGGAATGGGTAAAGTGTTGACGATGGCGATGCCAAAGGGCCGGATATTTGAAGAAGCAGCAGGGCTGTTAAGACAGGCGGGGTACCAGCTGCCAGAGGAATTCGAGGATTCAAGAAAATTAATCATTGATGTACCAGAAGAAAACCTCCGCTTTATTTTAGCCAAGCCAATGGATGTGACCACCTACGTAGAGCACGGCGTGGCGGATGTTGGCATTGCAGGGAAGGATGTCATGCTCGAAGAAGCTCGTGATGTGTACGAAGTGCTCGATTTAAACATCAGTAAATGTCATTTAGCTGTTGCTGGCTTGCCAGGAGCGAGCTGGGGTGGTGTCGCACCGCGTGTGGCAACAAAGTACCCCAATGTCGCATCATCCTATTTTAGAGAGCAAGGAGAACAGGTGGAGATCATTAAGCTGAATGGTTCCATAGAATTAGCACCGCTCATTGGGCTTGCCGATCGCATTGTAGACATTGTCTCTACAGGTCAAACATTAAAAGAAAATGGACTTGTGGAAACGGAGCATATTTGTGATATCACGTCACGCTTCATTGTTAATCCTGTGAGCTATAGGATGAAGGATACGGTGATCGATGAAATGGCGCAGCGTCTTGCAAGAATTATTGGAGAAGGGGAGGAAACATCGTGAACATCACCTATCTACAAGAAGGTGAGACAGATACTCTCTCACTCAAACGGTCTTTAGATACAGGAACAGAAGAGCAGCGTCAGGCTGTTCAGCGCATTATACAAGAAGTAAGAACAAGTGGTGATGAAGCTGTACGGTCTTTTACAAAGCAATTTGACGGGGTGTTGATTGAAGATTCACTTGTCACAGAGGATGAAATGGCAAAAGCCTGCGACCGCTTGGACAAAGAGATGGTTCAAATTATTCAAACGGCTATGAAGCATATTCGCACATACCACGAGCGTCAGCTGACGTCCTCTTGGTTTTATCACCAAAAGGACGGCTCAATGCTTGGACAAAAGGTAACACCGCTTGATGCAGTAGGTGTGTATGTCCCTGGTGGAACAGCTGCCTATCCATCATCTGTATTAATGAATGTGATCCCTGCGCTAGTCGCTGGCGTTGAACGAATCGTACTTGTGACACCCCCTGGGAAAGATGGCTGTCTCTCTGACGCAGTCTTGGCTGCGGCGAAGGAGCTTGGTGTTTCAGAAATGTATAAAATGGGCGGAGCACAGGCGGTTGCGGCACTTGCCTATGGAACGGAAAGCATCAAGCCTGTTGATAAAATCACAGGTCCAGGCAACATTTATGTCGCGCTGGCAAAGCGGGAAGTATTTGGTCAGGTAGATATTGATATGATTGCAGGTCCAAGTGAAATTGCAGTTCTAGCAGACGAAACAGCAGTCGCGCATGAGGTAGCGGCGGATTTACTTTCGCAGGCAGAGCATGATGCGCTGGCATCTAGTATTTTGGTGACACCGTCTAAGACACTTGCTGAAAGTGTGCAGGCTGAAGTTCGAAAGCAGCTGGATACTTTGCCGAGAAAATCAATCGCAGCACAATCTATACAAGATCATGGCCGTATTTACGTGACAGAATCAATCGATCGTGCAGTAGACGTCATCAATCAATTAGCACCAGAGCACTTAGAGGTGCTGACAGCATACCCAGAATCACTTCTTGGTCAAATCAAGCATGCTGGCGCAATTTTCTTGGGACGCTATAGTCCAGAGCCGGTGGGCGATTATTTTGCAGGGCCGAATCACGTGCTGCCAACAAACGGAACAGCTCGATTCTCCAGCCCGCTTGGTGTGACTGATTTTCAAAAGAAAACGAGCATTATTTCATATAGTCAAGAAGCCTTTGAAACACACCGGGAAAGCATTGCGGCATTTGCCAGATTAGAAGGGCTTGAAGCACATGCAAGGTCGATTGAAGCGAGAAAGCGGGAGGAATCGTAATGAGACAGGCGAAAACAGCGAGAAAAACAAATGAAACGAACATTTCATTAGCGCTAGAAATTGATGGAGAAGGAAAAGCGGATATTCAAACAGATGTCCCTTTCATGACGCACATGCTTGATTTATTTACGAAGCATGGACACTTTAATTTGACCGTCGATGCGAAAGGAGATACGGATGTTGATGATCACCACACAACAGAAGATATCGGCATTGTACTTGGGCAAATGTTTAAGGAAGCGTTAGGCGATAAAAAAGGGATTAAGCGGTATGGTTCCAGCTTTGTTCCGATGGATGAAACACTTGCCCAGGTCGTGGTCGATTTAAGCAACCGTCCTCATTTGGAAATGAGAGCGGCTTTTCCAAGTCAAAAGGTTGGTACCTTTGATACAGAGCTAGTACATGAGTTTCTGTGGAAATTTGCACTTGAAGCCCGGATCAACCTTCATGTCATTGTTCACTACGGAACCAATACACACCATATGATTGAAGCCATTTTTAAAGCGATGGCACGTGCCTTAGATGAAGCAACAACCATTGATCCACGTGTGAAAGGAATTCCTTCAACAAAGGGGATGCTCTAATGATCGGAGTCATTGATTACGGAATGGGAAATTTGTTCAGCGTATCAAAAGCACTGGAACGAGCAGGTGCCCGCTATATCGTCTCCTCTGATGTGGAGGAGCTGAAAAAAGCAGATGCTTATATTTTGCCCGGGGTCGGTTCGTTTCGTGATGCAATGCAGCTGTTAAAACAGACAGGACTTGAGGCGTTTATTCACCAAGTTGTGCAGGAAGGAAAGCTGTTATTCGGCATTTGCCTTGGCATGCAGCTGTTATTTGAAGAAAGTGAAGAGGCAGGCCGCACAAAAGGATTGGGGTTGTTAAAAGGGCGTGTCGTTCTTTTAAAGGATCGTGATCAGGACGGGCAAAGGCTGAAGGTACCTCATATGGGCTGGAATGAGCTCACATTTCATCAGCCCTCCCCATTGTTTGACGGTGTACCAGAAGGATTTGCGTACTTTGTTCACTCGTATTATGTGAGCGATATGAATCCACATGAGCAATTAGCAAGCGCGGACTATGGTGTTCAAGTACCAGCTGTTGTTGGCAAGGGGAATGTGCTTGGAGCACAGTTTCACCCTGAAAAAAGCAGTACAACGGGAATGGCGCTGCTCAAACAATTTATTCAATTAGCAAACGAACAGAGGGTGAGCAAATGAGTGAGTTTACATTATATCCGGCGATTGATATGAGAAATGGCAAATGTGTACGTCTTGTGCAAGGAGATTATGATCAAGAAACCATTTATGGAGATTCACCGCTCGACATGGCCGCGCAATTTGCGAAGGATGGAGCAGCATGGATTCATCTTGTCGATTTAGATGGTGCAAAAGCAGGGAAACGGGTCAATCATGAGCATGTGCTGGCGATTGCTTCTTCCTTAGATGTGAAGGTACAAATCGGCGGCGGTATTCGGACAGAAGAAGACGTTGCCTTTTATTTAAAGAGCGGCGTAGATAGAGTGATTCTCGGCAGCTCAGCTGTTTCGAACCCAGCCTTTGTGAAAAAAATGCTGGCGCAATATGGAGAGAAAATCGCAATTGGGATTGATGCGCGAAATGGCTTTGTATCGACTGAAGGATGGCTTGAAACGTCTAAAGTGAAGGCAGAGGAACTCGGCAGGGAATTGGCAAAGGAAGGCGCAGAGGTCTTTATTTTCACCGATATTCAAATGGATGGCATGCTGTCTGGTCCCAATGTAGAAAGCACGGTTCGCTTAGCAGAAGCAACCGGCAAACAAGTGATTGCTTCAGGTGGTGTCAGCGCAGTAGCTGATCTTCAAAAGCTGTCAGCGCAAAAACAGTCTGGTGTGTCTGGTGCGATCGTTGGAAAGGCACTTTACACAAAGCAGTTTACTTTAGCAGAAGCATTTGAAGGGCTTGACCGCATATGATGACAAAACGAATCATTCCATGTCTTGATGTGAAGGAAGGGCGTGTTGTCAAAGGGGTGCAATTCCTTGGCTTAAAAGATGCTGGTGATCCGGTTGAGTTGGCGCAGATCTATGATGAGGAAGGGGCGGATGAACTCGTCTTTCTTGATATTTCTGCTTCTCATGAAGGCCGGAAAACGATGGTGGATGTGGTCAAACAAGTCGCGTCTACGCTTGCGATACCATTTACGGTGGGTGGCGGGATTAACCACCTTGATGACATGAAGCGTATATTAAGAGCGGGTGCAGACAAAGTATCTGTCAACACAGCAGCTGTGTTAAGACCGGAACTGATTTCAGAAGGTGCTGACTTTTTTGGCTCCCAGTGTATCGTTGTCGCAATTGATGCAAAATACGATGAAGAGAAAAAAGCATATATGGTCTATACACACGGAGGACGCCGTCAAACTGATTTAGAGGTCAGCGACTGGGCGAAGGAAGCTGTGCAGAGAGGGGCAGGAGAGATTTTGCTGACAAGTATGGATGCTGATGGTGAAAAGACAGGCTTTGATCATCGATTGACAAAGCTTGTATCAGAGGCGGTCAATGTGCCAGTGATCGCTTCTGGCGGCGCTGGCAATGCTCAGCATATGCTCGAGGCCTTTACAAAAGGAGAAGCTGATGCAGCATTAGCAGCCTCCATTTTCCATTATAAAGAAACCTCCATTCATGAGGTGAAGACATATTTGAGAGAACACGGGGTGAAGGTCAGATGAAACAGGCAAATGAATTAACCTTTAATGAAGCAGGCCTGATTCCTGCGATTGTACAGGATGCTCAAAGTAAGGAAGTATTGACGCTTGCATATATGAATCAAGAATCCTATGAAAAAACGCTGGAGACAGGTGAAACATGGTTTTATAGCCGGTCGAGAAACGAGCTTTGGCATAAAGGCGCCACCTCTGGACATACCCAGCAAGTGATTTCTATTCGATATGACTGTGACAAGGACGCTCTGCTTGTCCTTGTCGCGCCAAGCGGCCCAGCCTGCCATACTGGCAGCTATAGCTGTTTCTCGGAAGAAGGCGTGAAACGCCTTAGCGAAGAGCAGGAACGTTTTGCGATATTAAATGAACTTGAACAGGTCATTGCAAAGCGTCAGGCGGAAATGCCAGAAGGGGCTTATACAACCTATCTATTTGAAAAAGGGGTCGATAAAATCCTGAAAAAGGTAGGGGAAGAGGCGTCTGAGGTGATCATTGCAGCGAAAAACCGGGATCAAGAAGAATTGAAATGGGAAACTGCTGACCTCCTCTATCATCTTCTTGTATTATTACGTGAACAGCAATTGCCGCTTGATGATGTATTAAAGGTATTAAAAAAACGTCATCAAGGTGAATGAAAAGCCGGGGGATATCCCAGGCTTTTTACTTTTAAATGAAAAACAAATCCTTCCTTTCCTTTTGTTCTATGTGACGACTAGTGAAGTATGTTATACTACACACGGTACACTGTTCGAAATGGAGGGTATCGGTGAGTAAATACACTTCTCAAAATAATCACACACAAGTCGTCCAGCTATTTCAAGATGGGCATTACTTTTTTCATAAAGGTCTTAAAGCATATAGAGAAAGAAATCTGTCTAGGGCAAGTAAGCTGATACAGCGGGCCATCGTACTTGAGCCTGAAAATGTAGAAATGCTGTCACAGCTTGCCATTATTTATACTGAAATGGGTCATTACCAGCAATCAAACGAACTGCTTGATTTTATTCTTGAACACATCGATGAAAACATGTCTGAGTGCCACTATTTTAAAGCCAATAATTATGCGAATCTCGGACTGTTTCAAGAGGCATATAAATCAGCTACTGCTTATGCCGCGCTGGAAGAGAACGGGGAATTTGCGGATGAAAATGACGACCTTCTTGACCTGCTCGACATGAGCGACGAAGAGGACGAAGATTTTCCTTATGATCAGGATGACCTGATTGTGAAGCAGGATCAAGCAAACCATTTGCTAGAAAGCGGCAGACTCGATGAAGCCATTGAGATGCTGGAACAGATGATTGTTGAGTATCCAGAATTTTGGTCGGCGTATAATAATCTCGCTTTGGCCTATTTTTATTCTGGCCGAATCCATCAGGCGAAAGAAATGTTGAACCGGGTCCTTCATGAAAATCCCGGTAATCTGCACGCCCTTTGCAATCAGCTAGTCTTCTACCATTATGAAAAAGAAGAAGAAAAGGTCAACGTGTTAGCAAAGCAATTAACGCACGTGTATCCAATACTAAGTGAACAGCGTTATAAGCTTGGTGCAACATTTGCCCTTGTGGGAGAATTTGAATGGGCCTTTAAATGGCTTTATTCTTTATACAAAACAGGTTTTCAAGGAGATAGTACATTTTTATACTGGCTTGCAAGCGCAGCCTATCATACAGGCCACAAGACGCTCGCCCAAACGGTTTGGGATAAGATGGTCGAAGAAGATATCGATGCAGATGAAATCAAGCCGTGGCAGGATAAACCTGAGGTGAATGAGCCAATGGTCTCGATTGAGGAACGGCTGACTGCGTACTATGTCAGTAAACAAAAAGGGGAACGTGACGTTCTGCAGTCTGTCCTTGATGCACGCGCAGCGAAAACGGCGTTTGAACAGCAATTCATAGAACTGCTTTTATATGAAGATGAAATGAAAGAAAAGTCTTTTTCAGAAGATGCAGTTTTTGCAAAACAGGCGGCATCCAGTCTGGAGGAAGCGGTTCAGCCTGACAGCCATATGCCTTATTTTTGGTTATTCCATATTATTCAGCAGGCACGTGCTTCTGGTATTGATAAGAAAAATGCACCTGCCTGGGCAGCAGCATCTTATTATCTATGGATGAATGAACAAGAAGCAGCTGTCAGTAAAAAAGATGTTGCGTCCGCGTTTCAGATCAGTGTTCAAACACTGTCTAAATACGAACGAGAGATCTGTACGTTAATCGATTAAATAGGTAAATAGATTCAGAACCTCCCAGCATGGCCGAAAAGGTCATGCTTTTTTCTTGGATAAAAAGGTGGGATTTGCAAGGAATTGGCGAAGTATGACAATCACGACATGTTTTTGAAACATAAATGTAATAAAAATATTAGCTCATTTTGTCGATGTCTCATGTATAATGAAACTCGTGGATTAAAACAAAGATAGATATTTAAATATTTTACTATACATAATGAAACACCTAGTGATAGAAACAATCTGGTCAACATCTGACTGAACAATCAGGAAAAAAGACATAGAGAGCACAGATTGATCGCAGAGAATTTGCTGCTTTCTAATGTCGCTTGGGAAATTGTCAAAGGAGGAACTATTCGTGAAAAAGTTTATTACTTTTGGTTTAGCTTCGGTGATCGGAGCGAGCGGTTTATTTATTCCATTTACGCATGAAGCAAACGCACAGAACTTTGAACAAAAGAAACAAGAACTAGACAGCAAGCAATCTGAGGTAAACAAGAATCTTCAAAAGAAAAAAGAAGAGCTTTCAAAGCTTGAAGCAAAACAAGAGGCACTTGCACAAAAGCTTAAAGATATTGATGAGAAAGCTTTAAAAACAAGTGATCAAATCGAAGAAAAACAAAAAGAAAATGAAAAAACAAAAAAAGAAATCAAAGCACTGAAAAAAGAAATTGCTGATACAGAAAAACGTATTGAAGAAAGAAACGAGTTCTTGAAAAAGCGTGTACGTGCCCTACAAGAGAGCGGCGGTTCTACGAAATACATAGATGTATTACTGGGAGCAAAAAGCTTTAGCGATTTCATCAGCCGTGCAGGGGCAGTATCGACACTGATCAACGCAGACAGTGAAATCATTAAAGAGCAGGAAAAAGACAAAGCAGAACTTCAAAAGTCTGAAAACGAATTAAACACAAAGCTTGAAAATGTGCAAAACACACTTGCAAAGCTTGAAACGCTTCAATCAGACTTGAATAAACAGCTTGATGAAAAAGACAAGCTATTCAAGCAAGTGAAAAAGCAAAAAGGAAGTGCTTTTTCTGAAATCAGCGAGTTAAACAGTGAGGCTAACAGCATTGCATCTGAAAAAGACGCAACAATCGCTGCACAAAAACAAGCTGAAAAAGAAGCAAGGGAAGCAGCTCAAAAAGCAAAAGAAGAAAAAGCGCAAAGACAACAGCAGCAGCGTCAAGCTAGTGTCCAAGCGGAAGACAACAGCTCAAATAACGATAGCAGCCCGTCTTCAAGTAATAGTGGATCATCTTCTAATGACAACAATAACAGCAACAGCAGTGCACCAAGCAAGAAGCCATCTTCTGGCGGTGGATCACCTGTCAGCAGTAACGTAGGCGGAATTGAAGGTGCGATCAGCACAGGTTCTACGATTGTTGGACAATCTCCATATAAATGGGGCGGCGGCAGATCACAAGCCGATATTGACGCACGTCGTTTTGACTGTTCTTCATTCGTTCGCTGGGCATTTGCATCAGCAGGTATCAACCTTGGACCAGTTGGCGGTACAACAACAGATACGCTTGTAGGTAAAGGAAGAGCTGTAAGTGCATCTGACATGAAACGCGGAGACCTTGTGTTCTTTGATACGTATAAAGTAAATGGGCACGTTGGTATTTACTTAGGAAACGGTTCATTCTTGAACGATAACAGCTCTCGCGGTGTTTCAGTTGACTCAATGAACAACGTATACTGGAAAAAAGCTTTCAATGGCGTTGTAAGAAGAGTCGTTGAATAAATCATTACTTTGTATATAACCGTAAACAGGCTTCCTTAAACAGCAGTTTAAGGAAGCTTTTTCTTTTTTTGAAGATATGAGCAAATGATTCGCTTATTCCCCGCAGATTTAATAGGATATGGGTAAGGAATAAAAGCTAAGAGTGGAAATGATGCTCTCTGTCATGAATGGAAGCATCACCCAAGGGCATTCTAATAAGAAATGCGAGCAGCAATTGAAGAGGGAGTGACAGTTGTGTCAGAAGAAAAAATCTACGATACGATCATCATTGGAGCGGGTCCTGCCGGAATGACAGCCGCTGTTTATACATCACGGGGAAATCTTTCAACATTAATGATTGAAAGAGGAATTCCAGGCGGACAAATGGCGAATACGGAAGATGTCGAGAACTATCCTGGCTTTGAAAGTATTTTAGGGCCGGAACTTTCAAATAAAATGTTTGAGCATGCGAAGAAATTCGGTGCAGAGTATGCATATGGCGATATCAAAGAAATCGTGAACGGTGAAGAATATAAAATCGTCAAAGCCGGCTCAAAAGAATACAAAGGACGCTCTGTCATTATCGCGGCAGGGGCTGAATACAAAAAAATCGGTGCACCAGGTGAAAAAGAACTTGGCGGCCGCGGCGTATCATATTGTGCAGTATGTGACGGGGCTTTCTTTAAAAACAAAGAGCTTGTCGTCATCGGCGGTGGTGATTCTGCGGTAGAAGAGGGTGTGTATCTCACACGCTTCGCTTCTAAAGTAACGATTATCCATAGACGCGATAAACTTCGTGCACAAAGCATTTTACAAGCACGCGCCTTTGATAATGAAAAAATTGACTTCAAGTGGAACAAAACCGTCAAACAGATCAATGAAGAAAACGGGAAAGTCGGCAGTGTGACATTGGTTGATACGGTGACTGGTGAAGAAGAAGACTTTAAAACAGACGGCGCCTTTATCTATATCGGCATGCTGCCACTGTCTAAACCATTTGAAAATCTCGGCATTACAAATAAAGAAGGCTACATCGAGACAAACGAAAGAATGGAAACGAGAGTGGAAGGTATTTTCGCCGCTGGTGACATTCGAGAAAAAACACTTCGTCAAATTGTGACAGCAACAGGTGACGGAAGTATTGCAGCACAAAGCGCACAGCATTATGTAGAAGAGCTTGCTGAAAAACTCAAAGCAACGAAATAAAAGGCTGTCGTAAATCCTTAATATAGCGTCATGGGCTTTTAACTGGAATGTAACACGGGTGAAATAATTTTCCGTTATGATAAAGCTAGTAATTGACCCCCTTTTATAAGGAATACATGTTTGGCACGGATGTGAATCCGTGTCCTTTTTTTTGCCTAAAATCAGAAATTCACGAGATGTTCACAAATGACGCATGGAGAACCGTTAGATGCTGTAAAATAAAGAGTAGAGAAATGGCCCATTACACTATTCAAACGAAAACCGGTCTGTTTTCGGGGAAGAACGGGCATGTTCATTGTGGGAGTCAGGTTGAACCTGTATAATAAGTTAAAGACATAAAAGAGTAGGTGACAGCTGATGCAACGAGTAACGAATTGTGTGCTGCATCACGAAGATCAAGTTCTCTTGCTGCAAAAGCCAAGACGGGGCTGGTGGGTAGCACCGGGCGGCAAAATGGAAAGCGGAGAATCGGTCAAGGATTCAGTCGTTCGAGAATATAGAGAAGAAACAGGTATTTATATTTTAAATCCGCAGCTAAAAGGTGTTTTTACCTTTATCATAAAAGAAGGCGATCAAATCGTTCAAGAGTGGATGATGTTCACCTTTATGGCAGATTCATTTACCGGAAAAAACGTAACAGAGTCAGAGGAAGGTATTTTAAAGTGGCATGACGTAAAGGATGTGCCTCATTTGCCGATGGCCCCAGGAGATTCCCATATTCTTGATTTTATGCTTAAAGGAAAAGGACTTCTGCACGGCACTTTTACGTATACACCCGATTTTGAGCTGATTGCTTATCGGTTAGATCCTCAGGGAGAATAATACATGAACCGTTTTCATAAAGAAGGAGAGGAAGCAGGCATGAATACACACAAACAAGAAGATATTCAGCTTGTGATTATTACAGGAATGTCAGGTGCGGGGAAAACCGTCGCCATTCAAAGCTTTGAAGATTTAGGCTACTTTTGTGTTGATAACCTGCCGCCATCACTTTTACCGAAGTTCTTAGAGCTCATGAAGGAATCGAATTCCAAGATGAGCAAGGTCGCTCTTGTGATGGATTTGCGTGGACGCGAATTTTTTGACAGTTTAATTGCCGCGTTAGATGAAATGAGTGATCTTGACTGGATCACGCCAAGGATTCTATTTTTAGATGCAAATGATAAGGTACTTGTCTCAAGATACAAAGAAACGAGACGCTCGCATCCCCTTGCGACAACAGGTTTGCCGCTTGAAGGAATTGCAATGGAGCGCGAGCTGTTAGAGGAGTTAAAAGGCCGGTCTCAAATGATTTTTGATACATCGGATTTAAAACCAAAACAGCTGCGAGAAAAAATTGTCACGCACTTTGCCACGAATCAAGGGCAGGTGTTTACAGTAAACGTGATGTCCTTTGGCTTTAAATACGGTCTGCCAATTGATGCTGATCTTGTCTTTGACGTAAGATTCCTGCCGAATCCTTACTATATTGAGAGCATGCGTCCACAGACTGGAAACGATGAAGAAGTGCGCTCCTATGTGATGAAATGGACTGAAACGCAAAAATTCACAGAGAAATTAATCGATCTCCTCAGCTTTATGCTTCCGTCCTATAAACGGGAAGGAAAAAGCCAGCTTGTGATTGCCATCGGCTGTACAGGCGGACAGCATCGATCTGTGACACTGGCCAACTATTTATCGGAGTATTTTAAAAACGATTACTATACACATGTCACTCACCGGGACATTGAAAAGAGAAGCAGAAAATAGATGACGACATTACCAAAGGTGGTCATTCTTGGCGGCGGCACTGGCTTATCTGTTTTGCTCAGAGGGCTTAAAACGAAGCCGGTGGACATTACCGCTATAGTAACGGTTGCTGACGACGGAGGCAGCTCAGGCAGACTGCGGCATGATTTGAATATTCCCCCTCCAGGTGATATTCGAAATGTCCTTGCGGCTCTCTCTGATGTTGAACCGCTTGTAGAAGATTTATTTCAGCACCGTTTTAACAAAGGGAATGACTTAACAGGCCACTCACTTGGCAACCTCATTCTTGCGGCCATGACAAATATAACCGGTGATTTTTTTCATGCCGTCACTGAAATGAGCAAGGTTTTAAATGTGAGAGGAAAAGTATTGCCAGCAGCGAACTCAAGTGTTGTTCTTCATGCGGAATTAGAAAATGGACAAATGGTGACAGGAGAATCGAAAATTCCCACCTATGGTGAGCGAATTAAACGAGTGTTCCTCACACCCGATACGATTGAACCACTGCCAGAATCCATTCAAGTCATTCGTGAGGCGGATTTAATCGTCATTGGGCCTGGCAGCCTGTATACGAGTATTTTGCCAAACTTGCTTGTCCCGCATATTGGAGAAGAAGTGATTCGCTCTAAGGCGAAAAAAGTGTATATATGCAATGTCATGACGCAGCCGGGGGAAACGCTTTCCTACAGTGCAGCTGATCATGTTCAGGCATTAAATGATCATATGGATCGTCCATTTATCGATACGATTTTTGTGAACAATAAAGAAATTCCAGAAGAAATCAAAGCAAAATATGCAGAAGAACAGGCACAGCCTGTCCAATTCGACACAGATGCACTGAAAGCAATGGGACTAGAAGTGATTCCTGGAGAAATCATTACATATGACCAGCATGTCATTCGTCATGACACGCTGAAAGTAGCCTCGCTGCTTGTCGATCTGCTGCAACAGAAAAAATAGGAATGGGGGTGGCAAGGATGTCATTTGCATCCGAAACAAAAAAAGAGCTGACTAATCTGGACGTGAAGGACTGCTGCACAAAAGCAGAGCTTTCTGCCCTCATCCGTATGAACGGTTCATTATCTTTCTCTAATCGAAAATTGATTTTAGATATACAGACAGAGAACGCAGCCATTGCAAGACGGATTTATACGCTGCTCAAAAAGAAATACGATGTGACAGTCGAACTGCTCGTCCGTAAAAAAATGAGATTGAAAAAGAATAACGTGTATATTGTCAGACTGGTAGAACGAGCGAAAACCATTTTAGAGGATTTGAAAATATTAGGTGAGCAATTTGTATTTGAGCGCAATATTTCAGAAGAACTTGTGAAGAAAAGATGCTGCAAGCGCTCCTATATGAGAGGTGCTTTTTTAGCAGGCGGTTCTGTGAATAACCCAGAAACGTCCTCCTATCACCTTGAGATTTTTTCACTATATAAAGAACATAATGATGCCCTTTGTGAGCTGATGAATCAATTTTATCTCAATAGTAAAACACTTGAGCGCAAAAAAGGGTACATTACGTACATGAAGGAAGCAGAAAAAATCACGGAATTCTTAAGCGTTGTGGGTGCTCATAACTCACTGCTCCGCTTTGAAGATGTGCGGATCGTCCGAGATATGAGGAACTCCGTCAACCGGCTCGTCAATTGTGAAACAGCAAACTTGAATAAAACGATTGGTGCATCACTGCGTCAGGTCGAGAACATTCAATTCATTGATGAAAAAATTGGACTTGACGCCCTGCCGGAAAAGCTTCGTGAAATTGCCAAACTGCGAGTCGACTATCAAGAGGTCACGCTGAAGGAACTTGGAGAAATGGTGGAAAGCGGCAAGATCAGCAAGTCAGGGATTAACCACCGTTTAAGAAAGCTAGATCAAATCGCAGAACAATTACGAAACGGACAAGCTGTTACACTCAAATAGGAGAATGAAAAAGGGAGGCAGATCATATGGTGGAAAAAACGGTCACCATCCAGCTGAAAACAGGCTTGCAGGCACGTCCAGCTGCTTTGTTCGTACAAGAAGCCAATCGCTTTGGTGCTGATATTTTTCTAGAGAAAGATGGGAAAAAAGTCAATGCGAAAAGCATTATGGGTCTCATGAGTCTTGCGATCAGCTCTGGGGTTACTGTCACACTGATTGCAGATGGTGCAGATGAACAAGAAGCCATTGAGGCGTTAACAGATTTTATCAATCAAGAAAACTGAGTCTCTTCAAAGGCTCAGTTTTTTTAGGAGGGAATGTCATGATTCAATCAGCTTTTTTACAGAAGATCGGATATGAAGGCCAGTCCATCACCTTTAAAGACTTGCCTGTATTATTAAAAAAAATGGCCTATACCTTTCCATTCGAAAATAGATCTGTTTTGAACAAACAATCCTACGCTTTGAATCAAGAAGGATTGAAGCAGCATCTTCTTGAAGAAAACAGAGGAGGTCTTTGTTATGATCTCAATCCTCTCTTATACTATGTGTTAAAAGAGGCAGGGCTCTCTGTACAGCTTCTTCAAGGCACAGTGTATAACAAAGAAGCGGATACGTGGGCAATTGATGGCACGCACGTAGCCATCATGTTGAAGCATCACAACGAACGCTTCCTCATTGATGCGGGATTTGGTGTGAATTTACCTCTTCAGCCTGTGCCTTTTACAGGAGATTGGGTGGAAGGAGCGTCAATGAGGTTTCGCGTCAAAGCTGAGGAAACCGAAAAAGGGACACATCTGCTCCAATTAGATAAGGGAGATGGCGCTGAAACAGGCTATGCTTTCACATTGAACGAGGTGGACGAGTCTGTATTAGCCCAAATGAGACACGAGATTTATGAAAATGAATCCTCTCCATTTAACAAAAGACCGCTTGCGTCAAAGCTCACGCCAACAGGACGTGTGATCGTTACTGAGGATCATGTCACCACACATGAACACGAAGAAGTGTCGAAAAAGCCGCTGCCGATTCCTTTTGAGGATTACGTAAAAAAGCTTATACCGTAAACCACCATATGAAAAGACAGCCCCAGATCAAATAGGGCTGTCTTTTTTATTGATTATCGAATACGTGTGAAAGTCGCATAATGGTCTGTTGTTTTGTAAATGAGCCAGTCGCTTGAATACACAAGACGGTCTGCATTGCGGAAGCCTGAAACGTAGTTGATGTCTGCCTCACGCCATGTTCGGCCGCTTGCTGAAGGAAGACGTCCCTCCCGGTTTGAGAAAATATCTCCACCAATGCTTTTACCTGGCGCCACTTCTGCTAGATTTCCCTTTGATGCCACCCATCCGAGAGCACTTGCTTGTGATTTTGTAATGTAGTTATCAGGCAGTCGTTTGTAGCGAATTAAATAATCTGCTACACCATCAAACGTATTAATGACGGCAAGGGTACGCACATCTGGCGTGAGCTGAATAGAAGCAGTTTCAGTTGTGGCTGTTGGTGTAAGAGGTGTTTCTGCATGAGCTTGCTGCGGGACAAATCCAGAAAACAGAATAGTAGCGATCAGAGCGAACATAGTAAAAACCGAACTCAATCTTTTCATCTTCATCCTCCTATTAAGGAAATCGGATGCCGTCCTCTTGATGCTTGTCTAGCTCATATTATAGCACCCGAACATGAAGGAAATGTAAAGAATCAGGATCTTTGCTAAAATGAGTCTTTTCTCCTGATGTCTCCTAAAGAAATAAATAAAAAGACGCAGTTTCTGCGTCTTTTCAGTTCAAGATGAAGCAAGCTCCTTCACAACATCAACAGGCGCCTTCCCATCTATTCCATGAATCACATTATGAATGGCTCGTTTCAGCATGAGATCCCTTGTTGTTTCAGTAGCGGAACCGATGTGAGGAGCTAGGGTGACATTGTTCATCTCTTTGAAAGGATGATCCTCTTGAAGCGGTTCCTGCTCATACACATCAAGACCAGCACCTTTGATCCATCCTTCCTGAAGTGCTTGAATGAGGCTTTTTTCATCCACTGTTTTCCCGCGGGAAATGTTTACAAATAAAGCCGTTTGCTTCATTAACTTCAATTCTCGTTCCCCAATCATATGATATGTTTCCTCGGTCAGCGGTGTAATCAACACGATGATATCAGCTTGTTTTAAAAGATCATCAAGTGCACAATAGACAGCGCCATACGCCGATTCAGCCTTTTCATTCCGGCTTCGGTTATGATAAAGAACATTCATATCAAAACCATGTGCTGCCCGTTTGGCCACTTGTTCTCCGATACGTCCCATGCCAATAATACCGAGCGTTTGGTGATGTACGTCGATGCCAAAGATCTCTTCTTCCTGTACGAATTTCGTCCATTTTCCTTCACGGATAAAACGGTCAAGCTCGGCGATTCTTCGTGCAGAGGAGAGAATGAGCGAAAAGGCAAGGTCAGCCACGGTATGATCGAGCGTATAAGGAGTATGCGTACCAATCACGCCTCTTTGCCTCATCGCTTCTATATCAAAATTGTCATAGCCGACAGAGTTATTGCTCACCACCTTGAGTTTTGGTGCGTGATCTAACAGCTCTTGATCGATTTTTGTTCCAGACGTTAAAAGACCATCAGCGTGCTGCAGCTTCTCAAACAAAATGTCTCTTGGAATAGGGTCTTTGGATTGCCAAACCTCGTATGTACAATGTTCCTTTAGCATTTCCTCAAAAGAGGCAGGTAAGGGTTTGGTGGCAAAAATGTGTGGTGTCACAGTCAATTCGCTCCTTTCACATGGTCATCTTGCTCCTTTTATTATAAAGCAACGATTTCGGCAGAACACGTTTGAATGTTAGCAGCTCAATATTTAATATACTGAAATAACGGTAAAGAAAGACATTTTCTTAGTGAAAAAGTAGATTCTTATGCCATCTGATGCATTTTTTATCTATATAAAAATAAGCTGATAGTAGATGAGACATGTGAAATTGCAAAAATTTACGAGAGATTATCTGACAAACTGGAAAATAGATCGAGACTTTTTGATAGAAAATTTATTATATTTGAAATGTATTAAACGGGATGATCATTTTCTACTAAACCATTTTATTGTCTTTTGGTGTGATGAGAACAATAGATGGAAAACAAACCCGCGAAGCCATTGGGATGCAGCGTAAAATAGAGAAAATGATGATATTTCTTCTCATCGTTTTCTCATTTTTTTCTTTTTTTTCTATCATTTTTCTTCTCTATTCTTGAGAACACAAGAAAGAAAAGGAGGACAGGCACGAGCTTACATTACTTAAAAAAAGATGGGAGATGGCAAAATGGAGTCAAAATTAGAACAGATTCTTCAGCACAATTCAGAGTTTGTGAATGAGAGACATTATGAGCCTTACAAAGCGGGAAAATTTCCTGAGAAAAAACTGGTTATTTTAACGTGCATGGATACCCGTCTTTTGGAATTATTGCCGCAATCTATGGGTCTGCGCAACGGGGATGCAAAAATCATTAAGAATGCAGGCGCCATCGTGACACATCCGTTCGGCAGTGTGATGCGGAGTATCCTGCTAGCTATCTATGAACTAAAGGCAGAGGAAGTATGCATTGTAGGGCATCATGAATGCGGAATGGCAGGTCTTGCGGCGGACCCTTTACTTGAAAAGGCGAAAGCACGCGGAATCGAAGAGAAATGCTTAAGCATTGTGAAAAACTCAGGAGTTGATTTAAAGGGCTGGCTGACAGGCTTTGATTCAGTTGAAGAAAGCGTGGCCCAAAGTGTGAAATTAGTGAAAGAGCATCCACTGATGCCAAGTGATGTGGCAGTTCATGGACTGGTGATTCACCCAGCGACAGGAAAGCTGGATGTCGTAGTGAAAGACAAACAAATTGACCCACAGTATACCTAAATCATCTACACATACTTGAAGGAGGCCAACACATACCATGCGTTTTTATGGAAGATTTGAAGGGTACAATTCATCAAAGTTTAGACGCGATTTAATCGCTGGGCTTGTCGTGGGCGTTGTGGCAATTCCTTTAGGCATGGCATTTGCCATTGCATCTGGTGTCGGACCAGAATATGGATTATACACAGTCATCGTTGCCGGCATTTTGATTTCATTGTTTGGTGGTTCAAAGTATCAGATCGGCGGGCCGACCGGGGCGTTTGTTCCAATTTTATTCGGAATCGTCAGCCAGTACGGTATTGAAAACTTGCTCATTGCCGGTTTTATGGCAGGCTGTATGCTTGTATTATTCGGAATATTCAAACTAGGAAAGCTCATGAAATTTATTCCTCGTCCGGTTATCATCGGTTTTACTGCTGGCATTGCTGTCATTATTTTTTCAGGACAGATTGCCAACTTCCTCGGATTAAAGGGTGTTGAAAAACATGAAAGCTTTTTCCTCAATATGAGAGAAATCGTGGTCCATCTTGGTACCACAAACAGTCTCGCCATTATCACAGCCGTCATCGGGCTCATCGTGATTTTGGCGGCACAAAAATACATTCCCAAAATACCTGGTGCTCTATTAGGTTTATTGGCTTCTACGTTTCTAGCCGTTCTCTTTTTTCAAGGACAAGTTGAAACGATTGGCTCTGCATATGGTGAAATCCCTCGTCAGCTGCCAACCTTCGCTTTTCCTGAATTGACGATTGAAAAAATGATATACCTCCTGCCTCCAGCAATTGTCATTGCGCTTTTAGGCGGCGTGGAATCGATTTTATCCGCAATGGTCGCTGATCATATGAAAGGCTCTAAGCATGACAGCAATAAAGAGCTTGTGGGGCAAGGAATTGCCAATATGGCGGCACCGCTTTTCGGAGGAATTCCAGCGACGGGAGCTATTGCCCGAACGGCCACGAACATAAAAAATGGCGGGGCAAGTCCGATTTCTGGTGTGGTGCATGGCGTTGTCGTCTTGCTGATCTTAATGGTATTTGCGCCGTATGCGTCGATGATTCCACTTGCTGCAATGGCACCGATTTTAATGTTTGTTGCTTGGAATATGAGTGAGAGAAAAGAGTTTATCAATATTTTGAAAGTGAAAAATGCTGATTCGCTTGTACTGGTCGTGACCTTCCTGCTCACAGTGATCGGTGATCTGATTATTGGCGTCACTGCTGGTCTCATTTTAGCATTTATCGCCTTTATCAAAAAAATGAGCCAGACGACCAATATCCATACAAATGTCGCCGTTCCTCAAATGGAAACAGCAGCTGCTTTAGAAAAACAGACAGAGGAGAAAGGGATCAGTATGTATTCCATTGAAGGGCCGCTCTTTTTCGGAACAACAGATTCATTAGAAAATTCGATATTGGATCATGTTCAAACAAAACCGAAAACGCTCATTCTGCTTATGAATAAAGTCAATTATATGGACACATCGGCAGAAGCGGTTCTCATGAATATCTCCAATCGGTTAAAGCATCATAATGGAAAGCTGATGATCGTTGGACTTCAATCACAGCCTAAGGAGCTTTTGCATCGAACAGGTCTATTCCATCATATTGGAAAACAGCATTTCTTTGAACGAACGGATGACATCTCACCACAGCATCTTTAAGGCGTAAAAAAACACGTGACAGCTTGGTCACGTGTTTTTTACTGGCTCTTTTTCTCCAGAAAAACGCTTTGTGAGTTTTTGTTGATGAGCGTTGAAGACCTCTTCTACTGTGACATCATATTGATCCGCTAAAATGAGGAGATTTGCTAAAACATCTCCCATTTCTTCAATGAGTTCTTTCTTCAGCTCAGATGATTCCTGTCTCTGCTCATCAGGCCGGTCTCTTCCGATTTCTATTGCTCTAACAGCGCGAGCGAGTTCTCCCGTTTCTTCCATTAAGAAGCCTAACCGGATAAACGGTCCGTATTCTGTCCAATTTCTCGTTTGATAAAAATACTTGATCCACTTCTCCATCTCAGTTGTTTGCATTCTCTCTATACAGCTCCTTATATGGTGTTCACTCTTTTGATTTTACACTATATATAGAAGAAACGGCTGTTTCTTTACAAATCATTATAGTAGAATGAGTGGGTGAAGAAATCATAGAGAGAGATGGGGCTGTTTTGATGAAAACGATTTGTGTGTTTGCTGGTTCGAATCCAGGTGTAAATGATGTCTACAAACAAAAGGCTGTAGAGCTGGGTGCTTATATGGCGAAGCAGGGCATTCGTCTTGTTTATGGCGGGTCGCGTATTGGGTTAATGGGCGCGATTGCCGATGAGGTCATGAGACATGGCGGGCAAGTGATCGGAGTCATGCCTAAGGGGCTTTTTAGAGGAGAAGTCGTGCATCAAGAGCTGACAGAGCTAATTGAGGTAACAGGCATGCATGAACGAAAAGCGAAAATGAGCGAGCTGGCCGATGGGTTTATTGCGATGCCAGGCGGCTTTGGTACATATGAAGAATTATTTGAGGTGCTGTGCTGGGCACAAATCGGCATCCATCAAAAGCCGATTGGATTGTATCAAGTAAATGACTACTTCAATCCGCTCATAGACATGGTGAAATTCAGTGTACATGAAGGTTTTTCGAATGAATCACATCTTCAATTGTTACATGCTTCGTGTGAACCGGAGGAATTAATCACGCAGATGGCTTCTTATCAAACACCGTCTCTTCAGCAGAAATGGACGGAGCTGTCTTAAAGTAGGATTAAAACAAAAAACCGTCTGTTCAAGGAGCAGACGGTTTGTGTTGTGATCATTATTTTTGTTCTTCTGTATTACGGGTCAAGACTTTGTCAATGAGTCCGTATTGAAGTGCTTCTTCCGCTGTTTTGAAGTTGTCACGATCTGTATCGCGCTCAATGACTTCAATTGGCTGACCAGTACGTTCAGCAAGTACTTGGTTCAGTTTATCGCGTAAAGAAAGGATTCGTTTTGCCGCAATTTCAATTTCTGTTGCTTGACCTTGGGCACCGCCTAGTGGTTGGTGAATCATGACTTCACTGTTTGGAAGAGCATAACGCTTACCTTTTTCACCAGCAGCAAGCAGGAACGCACCCATAGATGCAGCCATACCAATACAAATAGTTGATACCTTTGGTTTAATAAATTGCATCGTATCGTAAATGGCCATACCAGCTGTGATTGAACCGCCAGGGCTGTTAATGTAGATAGAAATATCTTTTTCTGGATCTTCAGCTTCTAAGAAAAGCAGCTGTGACACGATGGAGTTGGCAACATTGTCATCGATCGCAGAACCAAGCATGATAATACGGTCTTTTAAAAGACGAGAATAAATGTCGTAAGCTCTTTCCCCACGATTTGTTTGCTCAATGACTGTAGGTATTAAATTCATAATGTTCCTCCTTCACCTTTTAGGTAAGTATGTAATTCAATGATACATTTTTGGTCAATAAAGGTCAAACAAAACGCTGACCTAAATTCAAATACCCGTATCCATTTTCCCCAAAATCATTCCACTTCAAACCAGCATATTATTCTATGTATCCAAAAGAAGAAAATACATCATCAAGACGAATGATTAATCATTGCTTTCTTGCAGCATTTCCCTTATAATTTGATATGCTGACGTTCAAAAAACATATCGTGCGCTCGTAGCTCAGTTGGATAGAGCGGTGGTTTCCGGTACCACGTCTGCCGGGGGTTCGAATCCCTCCGAGCGCGTATCTGACCTTGCTTACGATGTTAAAGGTCTGTCATGAACCCCTCTTCATATGGAGAGGGGTTTTTGTGTTCATTCGGGTTTATCGTTCACTAGGGTGAGGGAAGTGAAAAAATGATCTGGTTGCAAGCCAGCAACATCTATCCGAATATAATAAAATAACCCCCATTCTTAACATAAGAGTGGGGTTATTGCTATAAAGGAGTTATCTGCCTTTCTGGCCTTTCCTGTAAATAGCCGCAGGTATAATTGTAAGGAGAACAATGATAAATCCAATCACGGATACAGTATTTTTTATTGTATTGTCATTCACAGTGAAGTTTGTCACGATCATTGCCGCTAGACAAAGAATGATAATTAAATAACTGTATTTCTCCAAGAATTTCACAAAATATCCCTCCAATATGAAGCTGAAAATAATATTATGACTAATTATACAAGAATAAATAATAAAGGGTTATATTGGATGTTTGCTCGTAGAAGGCGTTATGTTCATGTCCCTCCATGAAATACTGGACGTAAGACTCATTTCTTCCCTTTTCAGGCGTATTTGTTGAGCCAGTTCGCTGTATATGATTAACATGGAAGGGAATTGACAATGAGGAGGGATTTCTTGTGGCGAAGATTTTATTGATTACATTTCCAGCTGAAGGACATGTGAACCCTATGTTAGGAATGATCAAAGCATGGGCGGAGCGAGGCGATGAAGTGCATGCGGTCACAACTGTACATTATGAGGAACGGATCAAACGCTTAGGCGCTCACGTACATATACATCCAGACTATATTCGGACATTACATGTGGAAGAAGGAGATTTAGATTCTATGCAGCCGTTCTTTCATGCCATGCTGCAAACATCATATGATATTTTAGAGGTGGTGGAAACACTTTCCGAGAATCATTCATTTGAATTGGTTTACTTTGATATGTTTGGGGCAGGGGAGCTTGTTCGAGATTATTTGCACATTCCGAGCATTGGGTCCAACCCATCTTTTGTGCTGCAAGAGGCGCATTTTGATACACCGCTATACAGAAAGGATGAGAAAGCCGATCATCTGTTAGAAAAAATACAAGAGCGTTTTGGCGTTCAGCCAACGCGTTTGATGCAATTTATGAAAAACCGTGGAGAACTGAATATCGTCTATACAAGTGAATATTTCCAGCCTTCTGTTGATTCATTAAACGATTCGTTTGTTTTCATTGGACCGAGCTTTTTAAAAAGAGCCGACCAGCATGATTTCCCGCTGGAAGCACTTGAGCAAGAAAAAGTCGTTTTTATTTCCATGGGCACCGTTCTTGGGGATACAGAAGCATTTTTTAATATGTGTATAGATGCTTTCGAAGACTTTGACGGAAAAGTGATTATCGCAACAGGTGAAAAAGTAAATCGTTCTCTCTTAAAAGAGGCGCCTGCTCATTTTCTGATTGAGCCTTATGTGCCGCAGCTTGAAGTGCTCGAACTGACAGATGTATTTGTAACGCACGGCGGGATGAATAGTGTCAATGAAGGTATTCATTACCACGTTCCGATGGTCGTCATTCCAGTCGATAAAGATCAGCCGATGGTGGCACAAAGACTGACCGAATTATCTGCTGCCTGTACACTTGATAAAGATCAGCTGACACCAAAGCAGCTAAGAGAAACTGTTGAGAAGGTTTTAGGCAGTGACACGTACCGTGCGGGGATTGAGAAAATTGAAGAAAGCTTCCAAGCAGCAGGTGGAACAGAAAAAGCATTAAAGGTGATTGACCAATTTATACAAGCGAAACAGACTCAATCATGAGTCTGTTTTTTTTATGAAAAGACGTTGTATTTCCCATTTCTGTATGCTAATATTCAATTCGTAATCATTTCGATTAATAATCGTAATGATTACGATAATGTTGAATTGGGGGAAGTACATATGAGTGATCAACCTGTTTACATAAAGAAGAAATATGAGAAAAGGCATCCCTACGTGTCATACACCTTGATGCTGTTTTCAGTGATGGCTTGTTTTTTATTGGCCTCATGCTCTGAAAACAAAGCATCCTCCAGCAATGATAGAGAAGAAGATGAGCTCGTGTATGCAAGTACAAAAGATATCAGGGACATCAATCCTCATCTATACGGTGGAGAGATGGCTGCTCAAAATATGGTGTTTGAATCGCTTGTCGTCAATACAGAGAAGGGCGTTCAGCCTGCCTTAGCGAAAAGCTGGGACATATCAAATGATGGAAGGACCTATACCTTTCATCTTCGAAAAGGTGTGACTTTTTCAGATGGTGAGCCTTTTAATGCAAAGGCAGTGAAATTGAATATTGATGCTGTTGTCAAAAATATTGAAAAGAACGCTTGGCTTAATCTCGTATCTGAAATCAAATCCACAAAGGCGGTAGATGACGATACATTTGTTCTCACGTTGAAAGAGCCTTATTATCCTACGTTAGAAGAGCTGGGCTTAACACGCCCCTTCCGTTTTATTTCTCCAAAAAGCTTCATTGATGGAACGACTGCAAAAGGAGTTAAAAGCTATGCAGGTACAGGTCCTTATGTGCTAAAGGAACATAAGAAAAATCAATATGCCGTTTTTGAAATGAATGATCACTATTGGGGGCAAAAGCCGAAAATTTCAACTGTGAAATGGAAAGTCATGCCGGATCACCAAACCATCTTACTTGCGCTTCAAAAAGGAGAGATTGATCTTTTATTTGGAGCAGATGGTGACATGATTGATGGAGACTCATTCCAGGCTTTAAAAGAAGCAGGGCAATATGGTGTCACCGTGAGCCCTCCTGTTGGTTCAAGATCGATTGTGATTAATTCAAACCAGCCAATCACAAAAGATCCGAAAATAAGAGAAGCTTTTCAATACGCCATTCAAAAGGACATGATCACTGAAGGCATTTTAAATGGAACGGAAAAGGTGGCACACACATTGCTTGCTCCTTCTGTCCCATACGCAGATATTCCACTGAAAAAGAAAACTTATCAAAAGAAGAAAGCAGAGGAAATATTGGATGAGGCAGGCTGGAGGATGAAAGAAGACGGGTATCGCTATCAAAATGGCAAACTGCTGAGTGTGGCTATTTACTATAATTCCGATAATGCAGGGGAAAGAACGATCAGTGAATCGATTCAACAAGATTTCAAGCAGGTGGGGATCAAGCTGGATATTAGAGGAGAAGAAAAACAGGCATTCTTAGATCGCCAAAAAACAGGAAAGTTCGATCTGATGTACTCGCTGTCTTGGGGGCTTCCTTATGATCCACAAACTTATGTCTCTTCATTCCGTGTAGCATCCCATGCTGATTATCAAGCTCAATTAGGACTGAAAAAGAAAAAGTGGCTGGACGAGACGATTACGGAAGTATTAGTAGAACCAGATGAGCAAAAGCGGAAACAAATGTATCAAGAAATATTGACGTATATCCATGATGAAAATGTTTACCTCCCAATCTCTTATTCTGTGACAAAGGCTGTTTATAATAAGCGCCTGAAAGGCGTAGGTTTTCATGTGTCTCAGTATGAAATCCCATTTGACCGTATGTATTTTGCGTCATAAAACGGAGGCAGAGACATGACTCGCTATCTCTTAAAACGAATACTGATGCTTTTTCCGCTTATGATCTTTATCACCTTCTTTGCTTTTGTACTGCTGACGATGCGGGCAAGTGATCCAGCAGAGGTCGCTTTGCGGGTGAATCAAGTCACTCCAACAGAAGAAATGATTGAATCGATGCGGCAGGAGTTAGGCTTAGACCAGCCATTTTTCATCCGCTATGCCACATGGCTTAAAAATGGATTAACAGGTGATTTTGGCAGGAGCTATGTCACTCAGGAGCCCGTTTTTGATCTTATCATGGAGGCGCTGCCTGCGACATTGCAGCTTGCAGGAGCAGCGCTCTTTTTTATCATAGTGCTCAGTTTATTGTTCGGGGTGATCTGTGCATATGCTGCTCACACTTGGGTGGATCGTTTATTGAGAGCCTTTGTGTTTATCGCCGCTTCAATGCCTAGTTTTTGGCTGGGGATTTTGTTGATTTGGCTTTTTTCTGTCAAATTCAATTGGGTTAATACGAGTGGAATGGAAGGGTTCAAATCGATTCTTCTTCCAGCTGTCACATTATCATTAGGCTACTTATCGACCTATGTGAGACTCATACGTAATCAAATTCTAAAATTTCAGCACGAGCCCTTTGTTTTTTATGCAAGAGCACGTGGTTTAAAGGAACGAACTGTTCAACTGAAAGTCATGAGGCATGCCCTGCAATTAGCGGTAACAGCACTTGGCATGTCTATTCCAAAGCTCATTGCGGGAACTGTCATTATTGAGAACCTTTTTGCTTGGCCAGGGGTTGGCCGGTTGTGTATAACTGCTATTTTCCATGCTGACTTCCCTATTATTCAAGCCTATTTGTTTGTGATGGGGTTCCTGTTTGTTATGTGCAATCTCATCGCTGATATGCTGCAAATGACCATGAATCCGCAATTGCGAAAGGAGGTATGACAACAATGATAGGGTGGCATCAATTAAGAAAAGACCGTATGGCGATTCTTTCAATCTGGCTGTTAGCGCTTGTCGCATTAGCTGGACTGTTTGCTCCAATGTTAGCACCACATGACCCAACAAATACGAACATTCTTCAAAAATATGCCGGTATCAGTCTTACTTACCCACTCGGAACGGATCATCTAGGGAGATGTGTATTATCGAGGCTTTTATATGGCATTCGGACAACAATGCTTGCAGCTATGCTGACGATGTGTATCACGATGCTCATTGGCAGCGCACTTGGACTCATGGCAGGCTTCTTTCGAGGAAAGGTGGATGGGGTTTTGATGAGGCTGTGTGATGTCATGCTGTCCTTTCCAGCAGAGGTGATGATTCTTGCGGTTGTGGGAATACTCGGACCTGGACTATTCAATATTATTTTGGCCAATGTCCTAGCGAAATGGGCCTGGTATACAAGAATGATTCGTTCGTCTGTCCTTCAATATGCGAATGAACCTTCTGTTCAATTTGCAAAGGTGACTGGCGGCAAACCCTTTTACATATTGAGGAGACATCTATTTCCTCGCATCTCAGGAGAAATTGCTGTTTTTGCGACACTTGATGCGGGCTGGGTGATCTTAAATATATCAGCACTGTCTTTTCTTGGATTAGGTGTGAGTGCACCTACACCAGAATGGGGCATGATGCTCAATGAGGCGAAGAATGTCATGGTGACACATCCAGCCCATATGCTTGCGCCTGGACTTGCCATCTTGTTTGTGGTCATGGCATTGAGCTTTTTAGGAGACAGCCTTCAGCATGCCGCGAATCCTGCCATGCATCATACCAGAAAGAAAGGGGTGAGGCCATTTGCCTTTAATCGACGTAAAAAATCTGTCCGTACATGATCCACAGCAGCAAAAGAATATAGTGACGAATATCACATTTTCTTTACATCAACAACGCTGTTTAGCCGTCATTGGAGAAAGTGGCAGTGGAAAATCAACTGTCGCCAAAGCGTTAATTGATCTTGTCGCCCCTTCGCTAGAAGTGGAAGGAACGATTATTTTTGACGGCAAAACATTAACAAATCAAGAAGCGCACCAATGGCGGGGGAAACGAATAGGTTTCATCTCACAGGATGTCATGAATGCATTCAATCCTATCGAAACGATAGGTCATCAAATGGTGGAAACATTTCAGCAGCATTTGGGCTTACGAGGGAAAGAAGGGAAAGCACATGCTATGGCTGGGCTTACACGTGTTCATTTAAAAAATCCATATGATTTGATGAAAAAATATCCGTATGAACTGTCTGGAGGAATGCTTCAGCGTGTGATGATTGGCATCACGATGATGCTTTCTCCAGACATGATCATTGCAGACGAGCCAACTGCATCGCTTGATGCCTTTAATCGGCGTGAAGTCATCAGACAATTACACAGTCTAAAGGAAGAAACGGGTGTTACCTTAATCGTCATAACGCATGATCTAGGCGTCGTTCAGGAAATCGCTGATGAATTGATGGTTATGCACCAAGGAGTAATGCTTGAGCATGGGTCAGCCAAGGAATTGTTCACATCACCCGAGCATCCCCAAACAAAGCAATTACTTGAGACGAGGCTTCGATTATCTGCCCCTGCTGAAGCACTGCGGCAGCAGAAGAGAGTGGAGGCGTTTCCATGTTGATCACAGCTTTCGATCTAGTCAAACACGGTGAGAAGAAAGGTCTTTTTTCAAAACAAAAGAAACCAAAAGACCGCATATCAAATGTTTCGTTTCAAATCGAAAAAGGACAATGTGCCGGATTAGTCGGTGAGAGCGGCAGTGGCAAAAGTACATTGGCACGTATCCTGCTCGGTTTAGAAAAAATAGATGGAGGCGAGGTACAAATTGATGGTATGACAGCTGACAAATGGCGGAGGGTGAATCGGGGGAAAATGAGTGTTGTCTTTCAAGATTATCTATCTTCTGTTCATCCCTCCTTTACGGTGAAAGAGATCATAGCAGAACCGATGCGTTTGTTAAAGCAGAATCAGAATATGGATCAGAAGGTTTTGTCATTACTTGAGCAAGTCAGACTGCCCTCGTCTGTGCTGAATCAATATGCTCATCAGCTAAGCGGCGGTCAGCTCCAGCGAGTGTGCATCGCACGAGCTATATCAACGCACCCAGCCATTCTTATACTAGATGAAGTCTTGAGTTCACTGGATGTCTCTGTTCAAGTACAAATATTGGATCTGCTTATGACATTAAAACAAGAGCTAGACATGACCATGCTTCTCATTACTCATGATGTAGAAGCAGCGGTGTATCTATGTGACCACCTTCTATTTTTACATGAAGGAAGCCTAGTGGAAGAATGCAAAAAGGACGAACTGTTTGAAGTGTCCCATCCATTTACACTCCAGTTAATCGACTCACTTATGCCATTTCAGCTTGACAAAAAATAACCAATCTTTTATCGTATACGTAACAAACGACGGAAGGGTGACCCAATGCAATGAAGTACTAATCCTATGACCTGTAAGCAAAATGAACGAACGAAGGCAGTGAGCAAACGATCAGTTTGCCATGTTTGCTGCGTTTTCATTTTTTAGCTTCGGAATAGGATGGTACAGCTTGGGAATCAAAGAATGAGATGATTGATACGTGGGATGTGTGCGTTCAAATAGGAACGGCACACCATACTGGATCAATCCGCTTATTTTTGTACACCATTTTGCCTCCTATTCTGAGAATGGGAGGCTTTTTCATGTCTCCTGATACGAAAGGAGAGGATTGGATGTTACTAAAAGCCAATCAGTTAAAGGTATTTCGAAAAGATCGCTTGTTATTTGATATTGAGGAGCTAGCCATCCATCAAGGTGATCGCATTGGTCTTGTAGGGACAAATGGCAGCGGAAAAACGACTTTATTGCATGTGCTGGCAGGACAGGAAACACCAGACAGCGGCACGGTTGCCGCCACAGCGGTCTGTACGCTGCTTCCTCAATTGAAACAAGGAGACGGCAGACAGAGTGGCGGTGAAATGACCCAAACTTATATTGAAAGAGCATTAAGCCGGCCGTCTGCCCTTTTATTAGCAGATGAACCGACCACTCATTTGGATACAGAGCATATTGAGTGGCTGGAAGATAAGCTGCGTCATTATCAAGGAGCTCTCATTGTTGTTTCACATGATCGTGCTTTTTTAGATGCAATATGTACGGAGATTTGGGAACTGGATCATGGGAAGCTTCATCATTACAAAGGCAATTACACACATTTTGCACAGCAAAAAGAGCTGGCGCATCGTCAGCAGGTGGAAGCGTATGAAGCCTATACACAAAAGAAAAAACAGTTAGAGCATGCACTTGAAAAGAAAAAGAAAAAGGCGGACAAAGCGACAAAGCCCTCCCAAAAGGTGAAATCCTCAGGACCTAAAATTGCAAAGCCCTACTATGCAAATAAGCAAAAAAAACTGCAAAAAACAGCCAAATCCATTGAAACAAGGATGGAGAAATTAGAAAAGGTTGAGAAGGTAAAGGACATTCAGCCCATTCAAATGACTCAGCATACGATGAAGGAAACAGCAAGCCGTACCATTTTGAGAGTGGAAAATGTAGATGGCAAGGCGGGAGATAAAGTGCTTTGGAGGCAGGCGAATGTGGAAGTGAGGGGCGGAGACAAGGTTGCCATTATCGGAAAAAACGGGAGCGGCAAAACGACATTTCTCCGTATGTTAGTGAATGGAGACCCCGGCGTTACTCGTTCAGAGGCTGTCAAGCTAGCCTATTTTCGTCAGGATCTGTCAGGATTGAAGGTAGATGAATCGATTTTACAAAATGCGCTGAAAGAGGCAGTTCAAGATGAGACAGTGGTTCGAACGGTTTTGGCGAGACTAGGATTTAGAGGGGATGATGTGCACAAGCCTGTTGAGGTTTTAAGCGGGGGAGAACGGGTGAAGACGATGCTTGCGTCCTTACTCGTCAGTGATGCCAATGTTCTCATGCTGGATGAACCGACGAACTTTTTAGATCTGGCGGCAGTTGAAGCACTTGAAGGTCTATTGAAGGATTACCCAGGTACCGTTGTGTTTGTTTCCCACGATCGCAGGCTGATTGAAGAGGTTGCCACTCGTATTTTCCATATTCATGAGGAACGTATTGAAGGATTTGACGGCACATATGAAGCCTATAAACAAAAGGAAGAAAAACCAGCTGTGACAAATAGAGAAGAGGAGCTTCTGTTAATTGATATGCAGCTGTCTGAAGTGCTCAGCCGTTTAAGTATTGAGCCGTCGCAAGAGCTTGAAGAGACATTTCAAGCATTATTGAAACAAAAAAAGTCTTTGGAGTCGTAAAAGAAAACCCCTGTTTACTCTACAGGGGTTTCAGCGTGTAGACAAACCCTCGCATTCGTTGTCAGTCCTGCGTGCCGGTGCTCACGAATGCTCAATTCGCTCCGCTCCGGTACTCGTCCTTCCTAGACTTCAAAGGTTTTCTATCACGCTGAAAAGAAGACAAAGAGCTAAAATAAAGATCATTTTACCCCTTTGTCAACAATCTAAAACCCCTGTTTACTCGACAGGGGTTTGTTCATGTCGTTCTTTTTTTAATTGTTCAAGTTCACTCACTGTGACGAGCTGGTAGCCTTGTTTGGTGAGTTCATGAATGATCTTTACGGCAGCTTGGGCTGAGCTTTCATAAATATCGTGCATTAACACTGTTCTGCCATCGGCTGCATGTGAGAGAACGCGGTTTGTGATTTGCTGGCTGTTGCGGATTTTCCAATCCTCTGGATCAACATCCCACAAAGTGACCTTCATCCCAATTGCATGATTGATATCTTGATTTGTACCGCCATATGGCGGTCTAAAGTGCGTAGGTGTATATCCGCTCGCTTTCTCAATCAGCTGCTGGGTGTCCTTCACTTGTTTGACCGCTTCATCTAAAGGCAGTCTTGTTAATAAAGGGTGATTGTAGGAATGGTTTCCGATCTCATTCCCGCCTTTTAAAATATCGGCAAGCATTCCAGGGTAATATTGCACCCTGCTGCCTAATACGAAAAAGGTAGCATGTCCTTTATTTGCCTTCAGCGCATCTAAAATTTTTGAGGTTGTCGCTGGATTCGGTCCATCATCAAATGTGAGTGCGATGGCTTTTTTATTCGGGTCAAGCTTTGATTTTTGCGGCAGCTTGACGGCTTTTCTTTTTGGATTCGGTTCTTTCATTTCATTTTTATTTTTCAGTTTATCCATATATTCTGGCTTTAATATGTCCTTCAGCAATGTCTTTTTGATCGCTAGTGTTTGCGGACCAAGATCCTCTGCGGCTACTTGAGATGCAGGGAAATAAAATTCTACATATTTGTCTTTTAAGGCAAATTGACTGAAGTTTTGAGCATCAGGGGCTGTTCCTTTTTGAAGGAGAGGCTGATCCTTAGATAAGGTTTTGTCCTTCCGAAGCTCTGTATATGTAATATAGGATAATTTCTTTAAATAATTGGTTTTAGACAGAAATAGATCTTTTGTGTCAAGAAAGGTTTTTTTCTGAAAATCAAAGTTAATCGTGAGATGATTGGTGGTTCCATTTTGCTGGCCAGTATACGTATAGGTCGTAAAACGAATGGCAGCAGACTGCTTTGCATAGTGCACCATTTCATAATCAATATTCAGTTCATAGCGTTTATGTTCATCGATATCCTTTGCTTCACTGAATGTTTTTTTGAAATGCTCTAATGCCGAATTGGCATAGCTTTGAATCTTGTCATCTAGCTCTTTTTGATGAAAAAGAGGATAGTTGACTGCATATCTCATAAATTTCCCGTCATTTACGAGAGTGACAATTTCTACGTTTTTATAGTTCGTATCCTGCTTTACATTTTTCTTCTCTGTACCGCTTGCTTGTTGATTTTGAAAGAAAGCAACTGCTCCAATGACGACTGCAAGCGCAAATAGGACGATACTCCATTTTCCCTTTACTGACACAACTTTCAAATCTCCTCTCATGACGGGTCATTCTTTATTAGTTTGACATCTGTTTGTAATATTTTTATAACATTTGACTTACTTTTGTAATTTTAGGGGATATTCATGCGAAATGTCAACTATTTTCCTATTAAACTATGAGAAAAAATGATAGGCCGTTCTGAGCGGCAAAAAGAAATCTCCCCTCTCTGCCCTGCACATACCTTCATTAATTAAAAAATAGGGTGTACATTGATTTTTTAGAGGCTGGCGGCTATAATTTTGTTGATTATGATTCTCATTTTCAAACTGACTTTTAATGAAGAAAAGGATGACACCGATTTTGCAGGATAAGCGAAAACCTCAACAAAAACGATCATCACATATTCTGTTCTTTTTGATATTTTTCCTCGCCGTCATTGGTTTAGCGGCTGCCATGTTTTTTGCTGTGTCATACGGTGCGAAAACATTGTCTCTGCAAACGGTTTGGACAGCTGTATTTGACTACCAGTCAAATATTACAGAGCAGCAGATCATCCATGAATTAAGACTTCCTCGGGTTTTAGGGGCAGCTCTAGTGGGAGCGGCGTTTGCCGTAGCGGGTGCTCTTATGCAGGGCATCACAAGAAATCCACTGGCAGATGCGGGGATTTTGGGCATTAATGGCGGTGCGATGTTTGTGGTCGCTCTCTGTTTTGCTTTTTTCCCAGGAATGCCTTATTCAGCACTGATGTTTTTTTCCTTTATTGGTGCTGTGCTCAGTACGCTGCTGATCTTTGCGATTGGGGCGGCTGGCGGCGTATTGACACCGCTGCGCCTCACTGTAGCAGGAGCGGTTGTAGCCGCATTGCTTCATGCGCTCAGCTCTGGGGTTGCGATTTATTTTGACCTGAGTCAGGATCTGGCTTTTTGGTATGCAGGCGGGGTAGCTGGTGTGAAATGGCCGCAGCTGATGATTCTTGCCCCCGTCATTCTGATTGTGATCGTATGGGCAATGCTATTGGGCCGGTCACTTTCCTTACTATCGCTCGGTGAAGATACAGCGGCGAATTTAGGGGTGAAAACCCGACAAGTGCGAATACTAGGCATGACCGCTGCTGTGTTATTAGCAGGGGTTTCTGTATCAGCAGTCGGGTCGATTGGGTTTGTCGGTCTCGTCATCCCGCATATTGCACGAAAGCTGGTTGGTGTAGACTATCGTTTCGTTATTCCGATGTCAGCGATGTTAGGCGCAATGCTGCTTGTCTTTGCAGACCTTGCCAGCCGTACAGTCAATCCGCCAAGAGAGCTTGCCATTGGCGTGATGGTGGCACTTGTTGGTGTTCCTTTCTTCTTATACATTGCCAGAAAAGAAGGGAGGAACCTGTCATGAGAGAGAAACAGCGTGCTCTTGTCGTGACACTCGTTTTGCTTTGCCTGAGTGCGGCTGTTGTGCTGTATAGTTTAAATACCGGTACGCTGAAACTAAGCCCTGTCATGGTCGTCAAGACGTTATTTGGCTTTGGAGATTTCCAAAGTGAAACGGTGCTGTTTGACTATCGTCTGCCTCGAATTGTGGTGACGATGTTAGCTGGTATTGGTCTTGGCATTGCTGGCGGCATTTTGCAGAGCTTATCCCGTAACCCGCTGGCCGATCCTGGGATTATTGGATTGAATGCAGGGGCAGCCTTTGGCTTAATTGTGTTTGTGACATATTTTCACGCACTTGAAGGCAATCCGTCTCTTCTTATTCCGCTCTTTACGTTTGGCGGCGGACTGCTTGCGGCAGCTGTCATCGTGCTTCTTGCATATGACCGGCATGAAGGGCTTGTTCCTATCCGGCTGATCTTAGTTGGCATTGCGGTTGCTGCGGGATTTAGTGCACTCACCTTATATTTGTCATTGAAGCTGGATGAAGATACATACACGTTTGCTTCAAGGTGGCTTGTGGGCAATGTATGGGGGAGAGACTGGATTCATGTGCTGGCGCTTCTGCCTTGGATTGTATGCCTTGTGCCGCTTACGCTAATGCAGACGAACACGCTCAATGCATTGACATTAGGAGATGCTGTCGCCTCAAGTGTAGGTGTACGTGTCCAGCGTAAACGTCTTCTCCTTTTGACCTTAGCGGTAGGCCTCGCGAGTGCAAGTGTTTCAATGACAGGTGGTATTGGCTTTATTGGCCTCGTCGCCCCGCATTTGGCTAGGAGGCTTGTCGGTTCACTGCATCAGTATTTTTTACCAGTTAGTGCGCTGCTTGGCTTGTTGATTTTGGTCAGTGCCGATACAATCGGACGTTCTATCTTTGCTCCAAATGCCATACCGGCGGGTGTGGTCGTGGCCTTTATCGGTGCCCCGTATTTTCTCTATTTATTAACTAAAACGAAATAAATATGAAAGAGGAACTCATCATGAAAAAACTACTAGTATTTGGATTAACGCTCTGTTTCTTGCTGCTTGCCGCTTGCGGACAACAGGAAACAAAAAATACAACAAATGAAAAGACCAATGGCACACCAAAGATTGCTTCCTTGTCTATTCATTTAACAAATGACTTGTTAGCACTCGGTATCAAACCGGCGGGCTCTGTTGTAGGAGGAGACTTAAAAGATTTCCTTCCACATGCGAAAAAGCAGCTGAGTCAGACGAAGAAGCTCGGCATTGCATCTGATCCAGATATGGAATCACTGCTTGCGTTACAACCAGATGTCATTTATGTTGATGAAGAATTAGCCGGACAAGACCTATCGAAATATAAGAAGATCGCCAAAACAGAAGTGTTTAATTTAAATGATGGCACATGGCGGGATCATTTGAAAAAAATCGCCAAACACGTCAATAAAGAAAAAGAAGCGGATCAATATATTAAGAATTACAATCAAGAAGCAAAAGAGGTCAAATCGCTCATCAAGAAAAAGATTGGAAACGGAAAAGTCATGGCGATCCGTGTGACAGCAAAGGAGCTTCGCGTATTTAGCATGAAGCGCCCAATGGGTCCTATTTTATACGAGGATTTAGGCCTGACACCTGTCGATGGTGTGAAAAAGCTGGACAGCAAGCGCCCATTTGAAGTGATTTCTCAAGAGGTTCTTCCTGATTATGATGCTGATGCGATTTTTGTCGTTGTCAACCGTGATGATAAAGCGCAGCAGGCATTCAAGCAATTAGAAAAGACTCCGATTTGGAAGGGTCTAAAAGCAGTGAAGAAAAACCAAGTCTATCCGATTGCCGATCAGCCTTGGCTCGATTACTCAGCTCTAGGCAATAAAATGGCATTGGATGAAGCAAAAGAGATGTTTTCTAAATAAATAGCAAATGAAATCAGGCATCATTCCGCATATAGGAATGATGTCTCTTTTTTTGATTCGTTCTTCTATTCATTCGGCTGATGCATACATATGAGAGAGAACGAGCAATACCGCCCGTGAGAAGAGGAAAGGGAGGGGTTACAGTTGGAGGTTCAAAAAATTAGTGCAGGTACAATTGCAAGGCTTGTACTGCTTTTACTGGCGCTTGTTAACAGTGCGCTAACTGCTGCGGGAAAAAGCCCAATTCCTATTGATGAAGAAGGTGTTCAGCAATTCATCACACTGGCCTTTCTGGGAATTACATCACTATGGGCCTATTGGAAAAACAATGATATAACGAAAAAAGCACGAACAAAAAAAGAAGAATAACAGAAGAAAGAGCCTTTCATGAATCAAAGGCTCTTTCAGCGTGTAGACAAACCCTCGCATTCGCCCGCAGGTCTGCGCTCCGGTGCTCACGAATGTTTCAATTCGCTCCGCTCCGGTACTCGCCCTTCCTAGGGCTGCAAAGGTTTTCTATCACGCTGAAAAGAAGACAAAGGGCTAAAATAAAAATCATTTTAGCCCTTTGTCAACAGTCTGAAAGAGCCTTTCATGAATCAAAGGCTCTTTTTCATCGAAGCGTCAAACGCCTCTCCCCGCAATCATTCTTCCTGAAAGGCTTACGCCCGGCGTTCTCCCATGTTGTTGAGGAAAGCTTTTACTTCCTCAATGCTTAAGCCAATTGCCTTTGCTTCACTCATTAGACGCTTCCACTCTGCGATATTTGAATCAGTCAGCTTTCTATGGGTGACATGTAACGACTTCTCTTCCTGCTCCTTTCGGTACGTTTGGAGCAGCTGATAGAGCTCTTCTTTAGGCATGCCTGATTGGACGGCACTTACGATATGCTCCCGCCATTCGTGTTCACCACCCTCAGCGTAATGAAACATCATTGTCTCTGCATCAAACAGCTCTTGTAAATCAATCTCTAGTGAAGAAGATACCTTTTTTAAGAACTGGACAGATGGATTTCTGTGGACACCACGCTCAATTTTGCTCAAATATGACTTAGAGACATGAGCATCCTCAGCCAGTTGCTGAATCGAGTATCCTTTTCTCTTTCGGTAAATGCGTATCACCTTGCCTATCATTCGATCAATGATCTCCCTTCTCACCGGCGAATAGTTCTGCGACCTTTTCGTTCATTATAAGAAATAAATTGTTCTTTATAAAATTCAAAAACGTAAGAATCAGGAAGTAAACAAAAGAAAACGAACGATTTCGTTCTTTAAAAAGAACTATAAGACCTATTATGACATTTTTCTTTGCGGGTATTATCTTTTATAATCCAATCATTAACAAAAAGAAACCATATATAACCTTTTTATGATGAAATCGGGAGGTATCTATGAATGAGAATATAGGTTTTAAGCAGCTGTTTTCTGTCATTAAAGAGAAAATGGCCCTTCTGATCCTGATTGTCCTGATCGTAACGGGCATTTCAGCCTATTATCAGTTCTATGTCTCGACTCCTGTATATCAGGCAACCACTCAAATTCTTGTTCATAAACGCAGCAATGACGCACAAGCAGATTTAAACGATATTCAGATGAACCTTCAATATACACGTACCTTTCAAGTTTTATTAAAAAGCCCAATCGTCATTGAAAAAGTAAAAGAAACACTTCATCTCACAGAATCAGCAGAAGGACTAAAACACAAAATTGCCACAAGTACAGAAAATGAGTCTGAGGTCATCAATATTTCTGTACAAGATGAGGATCGCGCGAAGGCAGTCGCCATTGCGAATACCGCAACAGAGGTGCTGCAAGAAGAAATCAAAAAAACAATGAATATGGATCGCATTAATGTTTTGTCTGAAGCCAAGCTGTCCAACACGATTCTGATGAATTCAAGGAAGTTCGTTCATATCGTTCTGGCACTAGGCGCCTCTTTATTAGGGGGCATGACACTCATTTTCTTAATGAATTTACTCGATGATACTGTAAAACGAACACATCAAATAAGAGAAGAGATCGGATTGCCGTCGCTTGGCAGTGTCTATCAGATGCAGGCAGACAGGAGGGCCAAAAAAGACAAGCAGTCCGTCATAACGGGAGGACAGAACATTGATCTTTAAGAGGAAGAAAAGAGAAAAGAGAGATTTATCCTGTATTTCTGTATTAAATCCTCACTCTGTCATTGCGGAACAATTCCGTACGATCCGAACAAACATCGAATTCACATCGATCCAAACAAGGCTGAAATCGATATTAGTGACCTCCTCCTTACCGAAGGAAGGGAAATCATTTACGGCTGCAAACTTAGCAGCTGTTTTTGCACAGCAGAACAAGCGGGTGCTGCTCATGGATGCTGACTTGCGAAAGCCGGCCGTCCATGAATATTTTGACTTGAGTCATCATACCGGTTTGACGAATGTGCTATTAAATAATTGCAGCTTGGAAGAAGCTATTTTACCGACACCGATTGAGCATTTAGAGCTGCTTCCGAGCGGAACCATTCCGCCGAATCCAGCTGAGCTGCTCTCCTCTTCTGTAATGAAGCAGTTATTTTATGAGATTGAACAGCAATATGACATGGTGATTGTTGATTCCACACCGCTTCTGCCAGTTGCAGATGCAAAGATTTTGGCGAACCGGACGGATGGGAGCATTCTCGTTGTCTTAAGCGGCAAAACAAAGATTGCTGCTGTGAAGAAATCAAAAGAAGTATTAGAAGGAACAACAAGTAAACTGCTTGGAGCTATGCTAAATGGCAAGAAAGAGAAAAAGGGCAGGCTGTATATGTATTAAAAAGATTGATAGGTGATGTCTCCTAATCTTTAACAATGGAGGCACTCGATCCTGCTGTGGGCATAACCGTGCCTTAGATGCTCGTCATCAGTAGTGGGATGTGAGGACGGGTTTGATGCCCATGTTACGTAAGAATAGTGATGCTTTAAAAAGGGGGAGGAGCGTTGACTTACGCCCAAAGATTATCAATCATCGTAGCACTAGATTCATATCTCATCTTAGTTGCCGTCTTTTTTGGTTTTCAATTTGTCCAAGAGGCGGCTTTAACCGTTTATACATTTGAAATGCTCGCCATTTCTTCACTCAGTCTGCTCATTGGGCACCATATATTTGCCTGCATGTTTCATGTGTACAAGCAAGTATGGGCTTATACAGGAGTAAGAGAGTTATTCTCTTTAATGAAGACCTTTGTGTGTTCTTTTTTATTTTCGATGACGATGCTGTACCTTTTCGTGCAGACATGGCCATTTCGGTTTTTATTCATCGTGTGGCTTTTTCATATCTTATTCATCGGTGCCTCTCGTATGGCTTCCAGGCTATTTCATGACGGGGCAAAGCGGCTTCAGGCAGAAAAGGAGCGGGCGTTAATCATTGGCGCCGGATCAGCGGGAACCATGCTCGTTCGTCAGCTTCAGCAATCGAGTGATGTACATATTGAGCCAGTCGCCTTCATCGATGATGACAAGACGAAACATCGGCTTGAAATTATGGGTCTGCCTGTTATAGGAGGAAAAGAACAAATTCAAACAGCTGTCGTGATGATGGATATTCAGAAGATCATCATCGCCATTCCGTCCAAAAGCAGCCACACCTTAAAAGGGCTGTATAAGGAATGTGTCGCGACCGGAGTCAAAACACAGATCATGCCGGAAATGGAGCAGATTTTAAAAGGAACCCATGCGCTGAATCAATTACGGGATGTACAGCCAGAGGATTTACTAGGGAGAGAACCGATTCAATTAGATACGAGCCGTCTATCTGCTCATTTAAAGGGAAAAACAATCATGGTCACAGGGGCAGGCGGATCAATTGGATCAGAAATCTGCCGTCAAATTTGTGTGTTTGCTCCTCAAGCGATTGTACTTGTGGGACATGGAGAATTTAGCATTCATTCTATTTTACTAGAGCTGAAAGAATTATATGGAGGCAGCATCAGACTCTATCCACAAATTGCGGATATTCAAGATAAACAGAAAATGAGTGAAATCGTTGGTCAATTTCAGCCGGATATGATTTATCATGCTGCGGCACATAAGCATGTCCCGCTCATGGAGATCAGTCCGAAAGAAGCTGTGAAAAACAATATTATCGGGACAAAAAATGTCGCAGAAGCCGCACACGAGCACGGCATTGAAACATTCGTCCTCATCTCATCTGACAAAGCGGTCAACCCTGCCAATGTGATGGGAGCCACAAAGCGGTTTGCTGAAATGCTGATCATGCAAATGGGGGCAAGCAGCGAAACAAAATTTGTCGCTGTACGATTTGGAAATGTGCTCGGAAGCAGAGGGAGCGTCATCCCTATTTTTAAGAAACAAATCGAGCAAGGCGGGCCGGTGACGGTCACACACCCAGCCATGACAAGATATTTTATGACCATCCCAGAAGCATCAAGGCTTGTGATTCAGGCAGGTGCACTGGCAGAAGGAAGACAGATTTTTGTTTTAGATATGGGGGAGCCAGTGAAAATCGTGGACCTCGCAGAAAACCTCATTCACCTCTCAGGCTACACCACAGACCAGATTCCAATCACTTTCACAGGCATTCGTCCTGGAGAGAAAATGTACGAGGAATTACTCAACCAGCATGAAAAAGCACAGGAGCAAATCTTCCCGAAAATTCACATCGGCCATGCGCTGGATGGTGACCCATATGTGCTGAACCGCTTTATCCATGAATTTGACATGATGAATGAAGAGCAAATGAGACAAGCATTATTTGCTGCCATTGAGTCGCATGATATGTTGTCCGATCAGATGACACGAGAGGAGGAAGCGCTTGCCAATGAAGAAAAAAGTCTTGTTTTGCGCAACGGTTGATTATCACTTTAAGGCCTTTCATCTTCCGTATTTCCGGTGGTTTCAGGAACAAGGATGGGAAGTGCATACAGCGGCAAACGGCCAGCTGAAGCTGCCCTATGTGAATCAAGCTCACTCTATTCCGATTCAGCGCTCTCCTTTTCATGTACGCAACCGGCTTGCGTATGTAGAACTGAAGAAGCTGTTAGCGAAAGAGCACTATGATTTCATCCATTGCCACACACCAATGGGAAGTGTCATTGGCAGGCTCGCAGCCAAAGGTACGCGCAAAAAAGGAACGAAGGTTCTTTACACGGCACATGGCTTTCACTTTTGGCAGGGGGCGCCGCTTCAAAACTGGCTGCTCTATTATCCAATAGAGAGATTTCTCGCCCGCTATACAGACGCTCTGATCACCATTAATGGAGAAGATTTTAAAAGAGCCGACCGTCTATCAAAAGAGCGGACATCTGTTTATTATGTGCCCGGTATGGGTGTGGATATGAAGCGGTTCGCACCTGTCGATGAAAAAGAGAAGCAGAGCCTTCGCGCAGCCTATGGCTTTTCCTCGGAAGATTTTATCGTGCTGTGTGCTGGTGAATTAAATACGAATAAAAATCAAGGGATGCTCATCAAAGCATGTGCACAGCTGTCTAGGAAAATACCAAATATAAAGATCGTATTTGCCGGGGAAGGGACAATGAGGCCGAACTATGAAAAGCTTACCCGCCAGCTCCATCTTGAAAATCATGTCCACTTTGCTGGGTTTTGCAAACAAATGGAGGAATGGATGCATATGAGCGATGTATGTGTTTCCACCAGCTTGAGAGAAGGGCTCGGCATGAACCTGCTTGAAGCGATGTCGGCAGAAAAACCTGTGGTTGCAACGGAGAATAGAGGACATTGTGAGCTTGTCAAACATGGCGTCAATGGTTTTTTAGTTAAACCGCAAGATGTGAATAGTTTAGCTGATTACTTGCAGCAGCTCTATGACAAAAAAGATCAGCTGCTTCTCATGGGAAAAGCGGGACGTTCTATGGCTCATGCATTTGCACAGGAGCAGACGGTCAGTGCAATGGAAGAAATTTATACAATCTATATGGATCAAGCAGAGAAGGTGATACAGCATGCATAAACCAAAGGTATCTATGATCATGGGCGTCTACAATTGCCAAGAGACAGTAGAAGAAAGCATTGAATCTATTCTTCATCAAACATATGAAAACTGGGAGCTCATCATATGTGATGACGCATCAACAGATGGCACTTATGAGAAAGTGCTGTCTTATACAAAACGACATCCTGAAAGAATTCGCCTGATCCGCAATCAACAAAATCAAAGACTCGCTGCCAGTCTCAATCGCTGCCTGGCTGAAGCGAGGGGAGAGTTGATTGCAAGGCAGGATGGCGACGATCTATCAGTGCCTGTTCGTTTAGAAAAACAGGTTCATTTCCTCGATACATATCCTGAATATGATGTGGTCGGTACGGCAATGACGGTTTTTGATGAAACGGGAACAAAGGGTGTGCGGGCACTTGTTTCAGAGCCTGATCGGAAGGTGTTGGCAAGAGGGACTCCTTTTTGTCATGGGACCATTATGATGAGGGCTTCTGCTTACAAGGCTTTACAAGGCTATCGTTCTGTAAAAACAACAAGGCGGATGGAAGATATCGATCTTTGGATCCGCTTTTTTGCTGCTGGGAGGAAAGGTTTTAATTTACAAGAGCCGTTATATTTGGTGAGAGAGGATGAAGCGGCCTTTCAGCGGCGAAAGTTTCGATATTCGATGGATAATGCCTGGCTCGTTTTGAAAGCATGCTGGCTATTAAAGCTGTCGCCGCTTGACTATTTATTTGCTCTAAAGCCGGTGGTCCGTGCCTGCTTGTCACCGAAGATCATGAAGCTTTATCATCGCCGGAAGCTGTCGGCGTCTATGCTGAAGAGGAGGGCGGTTCAAGATGAGTGAGCCAAAGCGCGTGCTTCATATTGTGGGCGGAATGAACCGCGGCGGAGCTGAAACGATGATTATGAACATCTATCGTGCACTCAACAGAAATGTCCTTCAATTTGATTTCATTACTCACCGGCAGGACGTCTGTGATTATGATGAGGAAATTCGCCGGCTTGGGGGGCGCATCTTTTACGTCCCAAGTATTGGGGCGTCCTCTCCGGTTGCTTTTGTGAAAACATTGACCAAGACAATTAGGCAAACAGGGCCCTATCAGGCAGTGCATGCACATACGGATTTTCAGACGGGTTTTTCCGCACTTGCTGCAAAACTAGCGGGTGTAAAGGTGCGCATTTGCCATTCACATAATACAGCGTGGAAGCAGTCGCCAAACTGGCTGGATCATATGATGCTCAAAGGATTTCGCCAGCTGATTTTTGCATTCTCTACACAGCTTGTTGCATGCGGCGAGGATGCCGGTGTCTTTTTATTTGGACAGAAAAAAATGCAGAACGGGCAAGTTGAGGTGCTTCCAAATGGGATAGATTTATCCCTTTTTTTTCAGCCTGATCCAGACGAAAAGGCAGAGATGAAAAAGCAGCTCCATCTTCGCGAAAAAAACATGGTCATCGGTCATATTGGGCGGTTCCATGAGCAAAAAAATCATGTTTTTTTTATGGAGCTGGCACAGACCTTAAAGAAGCAAGGGGTTTCATTTCAGCTTGTCCTCGTAGGAGATGGACCGCTGAAGCAAGTAGTCGAATCGTATGCAGAGAAGGCAGGCTTGATGGAGGACATTGTCTTTACAGGCGTCGTATCAGACGTTCCACAGTATATGAAAGCATTTGATGTATTTGTGATGCCTTCCTTGTTTGAAGGTCTTCCGCTTGTATTAGTGGAAGCACAGGCGTCTGGTCTGCCTTGTGTGATTTCAGATCATATTACAGAGGAAGTAGATTTAGGCTGCGGGCTTGTGAAAAGGATGTCCCTGCGAGAGTCCGCGCATGAATGGATGAAGGCGGTGCTTGAAGCATATCATGCAGAACCTCCTCTTCAAGAGACCATTACCTCTCAGCTTGAACAAAGAGGATTTGATGTGAAACAGAATATTACACGTGTGATGAATCTATATGGACTGTAAGGAAGGAAGGGCAGATGGCGGTTTATTTGGTGAACATGATCATGGTCTATTTATGGTCGAGCTTTGCCGCATTTTACGGCAGGCGTGATGATACCATTCAAAGCGGATGGCGGCCTAATAAGCTTCTGGTGTTTTTTCCGTTTCTGTTTCTTTGTATCGTAGCTGGTATTCGGTATAAAGTAGGAACCGATTTTGTCACATATGGCCAGATGTATGAGTTCTCCATCAACTACGAAAAGCCTTGGCATATATTCGGCTTCGGTGTGGATAAGGCCGCAACGGATCCGGGGTTTACGTTTATTTTATGGATGCTTAATCAACTGTCTCATGATCCGCAAATCATGTATATCTCAGTCGGAGCCATTACTTATTTTTTTATCATCAAGACGCTTATTCAATATGGCCGTCCATTTGAGCTGAGTATGCTGCTTTTTCTTGGGACCTTTCATTATTATGCGTCATTTAATGGCATGCGCCAGTATATGGTGGCAGCGATTCTTTTTTATGCCATTCGGTTGGTGATCAATGGTCAGTGGAAATTGTATTTTCCGCTCGTCCTTGTATGTTCATTGTTTCATTCATCCGCTCTCATCATGATTCCTGTGTATTTTATTGTGAGAACAAAGGCTTGGTCTTGGATGATGCTAGTCTTATGCCTGGTGTTCTTAGGCTTAACCGCTCTTTATGACCGTTTTGTCTCAGTGTTTGTCGTGATGCTGCAAGGCAGTTCATATGGTCATTACGAGGAATGGCTCACAACGAATACGAATGGAATGAATGTGACAAAAATTGGTGTCTTGATTTTGCCGCTTCTGCTTGCTTTCTTTTATCGAAAACGACTTCGTGAACTGACGCCTGAGAGTGATTACATTGTGAATTTTTGTTTGCTTGGTTTCTTGTTTGGCATCCTTGCAACGAAGGATGTCATTTATGCAAGATTTCATATTTATTTTGGCTTGTATCAGCTCATTTTACTGCCATATTTCACACGCATTTTTGATCAGCGGTCTAATGTGTTTATGTATGTAGGGATTGCTGTTTGCTATATTCTGTACAGCATCATGCTGATGCCGTTCGATTCTTCGGTTTTGCCGTATAGAACGATATTTAATAAGTAGATTTGAAGAAAGGTGGGGCATGCTGTAATGCCAGCTATCAGTCTATTGGTCGCAGTTTATAATACGAGTCAATATGTGGAGCAATGTCTTCAATCAATTGCAGATCAAAGTTTTTCCGATATAGAAGTCATTCTTATCAATGATGGATCGACCGACCGCAGCGGTGAATGGCTTGAAACATTTGCTGAGCGTGATGAGCGATTCCGGGTAATCCATCAATCCAATCAAGGGTTAGGCGCTGTGAGAAACCGGGGCATCGAGGAAGCGAAAGGGACGTATCTCGCCTTTGTGGATTCAGATGATATTCTCGCTCCTCATTACTGTGAAGCTATGTATAAAAAAGCCGAAATGACCGGGGCAGATCTTGTTGTGAGCGAGTATTGGATTCAATTTGAACAGTCAAAGCGAACGATAGCAACGACGCTGTTAGACAAGCGCTCAGCCGAAAAAACGGATGTAATCAAAGCGTTATTACACGGAGACTTGACTGGATTCTCATGGAATAAGCTGTATCGGCGTGCCTTTATGGAAAATCACCACATTCGATTTCCGCTGCGGGGTGAGCTAGAGAACATTGAAGATCAATATGTGACGCTGCGCTGTTTTTCTTTAGCACGCAGTATCGCTTTTGTTCATGAGCCTCTTTATTATTACAGGGTTCATCTGTCATCTATTGTACAGCGATATCAGAAGCAGTATTTTCATCATGGACTGACCTTTTATCATGCACAGCGCTCTTTTTTAAAAGAGCATGATGACATCTCTCTGTATGAGAAAGCATTAGACTTTTTTATCGTCAATCATACGCTTCATTGTATGCTCAACGAATGGAAGAGCCAAAATGATCTCTCTATTCAGGAAAAGCTTGATCACATGCGTGAAATGGTCACACATGATGCTTTTCAGCATGCCGTCAAACAAGTGGAACCATCGAAGCTCACAGTACGAAAGCGAATGATTTTATTTCTTGCTAAGTGCCGATTGGTTTATCCGCTTTCTGCCGCGGCTTCTAGCTATCAAAAATGGATCGAATATCAGACAAGGAAATAGGGGTGATGGGATTGACAGTGCAGCAATTGAAGGCAAAAACCGCAGAGTGGCTGCTCTTAAAGGTCAAATATCCGCTTGAGTATAGACTGAGCCGCCAAAGGCTGCCAGAGCTGAGTCATCAGAAGAAAATCATTCTCACGCTGCTGCCGGGCCATGATAATTTAGGGGATCATGCGATTGCCTATGCGAGTTATTGTTTTTTAAAGAAACACTTTCCAGCCTATGACATCATAGAAGTGGACATGAAAGAGATCTATCGCCTTGCCCGTCCACTAAAGCGCAGCCGGCATCCAGAAGACATCGTCTGTATGATCGGTGGGGGCAATATGGGGGATTTATACCGGTACGAAGAATGGACGAGACAATTTATCATCAAGACCTTCAAGTCCTATCCCATGATCCAGCTGCCTGCTACTGTACATTTTACAGAAACAAAGAGAGGGAAACGAGAGGAACGCCGCGCCATTCACACGTATAGTCAGCATCCAAGACTGCTCCTCATGGCAAGAGATCAAACAACCTATGAATGGATGAAGCAGCATTTTCCTGATCAAGATGTGTGGAAACAGCCTGATATGGTGCTGTCATTAGACGAATCATCAAAGGATGAAACACGTAAAGGGGTTCTGCTTTGTCTGCGTGAGGATCAAGAAGCATATCTCACAAAGGAGGAGCGCCAGCAGCTGCAGCAGCATATCCAAGAGACATATGATCAAGTCGGTTTGATCACAACGACAATTGGCAAACGAGTCGATCGAACAACTCGCTTAGAGGAGTTAACGTCTTTGTGGACGGAGTTAAAACAAGCGCAAGTCGTCGTGACAGATCGTCTGCATGGTATGATCTTTTGTGCGATCACTCATACACCGTGTGTTGTCCTTAGATCTTTTGATCATAAGGTGATGGAGGGTTTTGAGTGGGTGGCTCATCTTCCGTTTATGACCCTTTTAAAAGAACCAAATGAGGCCGCTGTGAAAGAGGCCGTTCATCAGCTGATGAAAACAAGCGGTCAAAAGGGAGAGGAAGCTGGATGAGGGCTCTTAAACGCTGCGTGAAAGCACAATGAATCGAGCGTTTCTTTATAATGCCAGTGCGAACTTAATCACGTTTGTCCTGATGATGCTTATGTCTGTTTGTTTAACACCTTATATTGTTCATACGCTTGGAGTGGAAGCATTCGGCTTAATCCATCTGACGCAAAATATGATCAACTATTTATCGGTCATTACGGCTTCGTTAAGTGCGGTTGTTGTGCGATTTTTTTCTGTGGCGGCTCATAAAGGAGAGATGGAGAAGGCGCAGCGCTATCTCGCTTCCTATTTCGTCAGTTCGTTTTTACTATCTATTAGTCTCTTTTTGCTTTGTCTTTTCGTGTCTCATCAGCTGGTTGAATGGCTTCATGTACCTGTTCATCTCGCAAAAGACACACAGACCGCCTTTATTTTAGGGGGTCTTTTATTTATGCTCAATTTCGTCATGTCTGGCATTGGGGCTGCACCGTTTTATGCGAATAAGCTCTATGTATCAAGTATTGGACAGGCGATTCAAATGTTTTTGAGGGCGCTGATGATTGTCATCCTGTTTACATGGACGACACCAGCCATTTGGCATATCCCGCTTGCGGCCGTCATAGGAAGCTTAGCGGCTATGGGAATCGGTATCTATTATTTTAAGAAACTCATCCCTTGGTTTTCATTTAAGTGGCGGCACGTCTCATTATCGTCTAGTCTCACACTTGTTCGATCAGGGATCTGGCATTCATTTGAGCAAATGGGGATTTTGTTGTTTTTACAAATTGATTTATTGATGACCAACTTGCTCATTGGAGCGGAAGCAACGGGCCAATATGCGGCAATTTTACAGTTTCCATTATTATTACGCACACTGGCAGGGACACTGGCCGTTGTGTTTGCACCAACGATCACGAAATTTTATTCGAATCAGGACAAAGAGGGACTCATTCAATATGCTGCAAACGCCATTAAGTGGAGCGGCTTATTTGTTGCGTTCCCAGCCGCACTTCTAGGAGGTCTCGCTGGTCCACTCATGCTTTTATGGCTTGGGCCTGCTTTTGAGGAGCTGAAATGGCTTCTCATGATTCATGCGGCTTATTTATGTTTGACCTTGATGTTTTTACCGCTCACATATGTGCCGACCGTGTTTAATCGATTGAAAGTTCCTGCAGTTGTCACCCTTATATTAGGTGTATCTAATGTGCTTTTTGCCTATGGATTGACTCATATGCTGCAGCTTGGTTTATATGGCATTGCATCAGCGGGGGCAATGGTTTTATTGATTAAAAATATTGTGTTTCTGCCATTTTATACGGCCAGGATCACGAATCAGAAACGCACTATCTTTTATAAACATACACTGGTTCCACTTGCTGGAGGGCTATTTATTTGGGGCATCTGTGCGGGGATTCAGGCGGTATATAACGTGACTTCATGGTGGGAGCTGTTTTGTATTGGAGGGCTTTGTTTCATTCTCTATATGGGCTACTTGTATGTGTTTGCAGGAACGAAACGAGAGCGGATGCAGCTGATGCGTAAGGTAAAACATGCGGTCTCCCGCTAATATGAAAAGGAGATGCAATGATGAAAAGAATGATAGATGTGATGGTGGCATTGACGCTGCTCATCGCAGGCAGTCTTCTTTTACTTCTCATCTATGGACTGATTAGATGGAAAATTGGAACGCCTGTGGTGTTTCGGCAGAAGCGGCCTGGTCTGTATGGCCGGCCTTTTATGCTATATAAATTTCGGACGATGACAGATGAACGAGACGAACATGGGGTGCTGCTGCCAGATCATTTGCGATTAACAAAAACCGGTGCCTTGATTCGAAAGCTTAGTCTTGATGAATTGCCGCAGCTTGTCAATGTACTCAAAGGAGAGCTTAGTCTTGTCGGGCCAAGACCGCTTTTAATGGAGTATTTGCCTATGTATACAGAAGAACAAGCAAGGCGTCATCTTGTAAAGCCCGGCATAACAGGATGGGCACAGGTGAACGGACGGAACACGCTTTCATGGGAAGAGAAATTCACCTATGACCTGTGGTATGTCGAGCATCAATCGTTTTGGCTCGATATGAAAATTTTATGGATGACCTTGCTGAAAGTCATGAAAACAGAGGGGGTGCAGCAGCCGGATCATGCCACAGCTGAAAAATTTAAAGGAACCAATATGTAAGAAGCAAACCATTGGTTTAATTGGGGCCGGAAGACATAGCAAAGTCATCCAAGATCTCATTTTTGCACATGCCGATTACTCATTATGTGCAGTATTAGATGATCAATTTGAAGAGACGGTCACTCAAAGCGGGATTTTGTATGGACCGATCTCCATGAGTGAGCAGCTGAGAGAGACAATGCCTCATATGAAATGGCTGATTGCGATCGGACAAAATGAGATCAGACAGCTCATCAAGGAACGCCTCTCATTTGAAGACACAGCATATGCCACACTCATTCACCCAGAGGCGGTCATGAGTCCGTCATCTGTCATTGGAAGGGGGACTGTTGTGATGGCAAGGGCAGTGGTTCAAGCAGATGCAGCCATCGGTGAGCATACGATTATAAATACAGGGTCTATCGCCGAGCATGACTGTATACTCGAATCGTTTGTGCACCTGTCACCAGGCGCGGTGCTGACTGGCGGTGTATCCGTGCGGGAAGGTGCCCATATTGGGGCTGGTGCCGTGGTGACACCGGGTATAACGATTGGAAGCTGGTCCGTCATTGGTGCTGGAGCAGCAGTGACAAGAGATATACATGATCAGAAGGTCGCTGTAGGAATTCCTGCAGTAGAAATCAAAGATCGGAGAGAAGGTGGGAAGTGATGAAAGAAAGGAAGCGAATTTACTTATCTCCTCCGCATATGAGCGGAAAAGAGTATCTCAAAATAGAGGAAGCCTTCAAGAGCAACTGGATTGCGCCGCTTGGACCGCTTGTGAATGAATTTGAACAGGCGGTGGCGGACTATGCAGGAGTGAAGACAGGAGCGGCTTTATCTTCAGGAACAGCAGCGATTCACCTTGCTTTAAAGCTGATAGGTGTGCAAAAAGGAGACATTGTCTTTTGTTCCACTCTCACGTTTGTTGCAACGGCAAATCCGATTTTATATGAACAAGCGGAGCCCGTTTTTATTGATTCTGAAAGGGAGACATGGAATATGTGCCCGCTTGCTTTAGAGAAAGCCTTGCTTGAATCAAAACGTCTTGGGAAAAAACCTCGTGCGGTCATCGTTGTCCATTTATATGGGCAAAGCGCAAAAATGGACGAGATCATGGCTCTGTGTGAAGCATATGATGTACCAGTCATTGAGGATGCGGCTGAATCGTTAGGTGCGCTTTATAAAGGAAGAAAAAGCGGCTCAATGGGCAGGTTCGGTATCTATTCTTTTAATGGAAATAAAATCATTACAACATCAGGGGGCGGAATGCTTGTGAGTGATGATGAAGCTGCGATTGAACGATGCCGCTTTCTTGCTTCACAGGCCAGAGAACAAGCGATGCACTATGAGCATCAAGAGATGGGATACAACTATCGCATGAGCAACCTCTTAGCAGGAGTCGGGATTGCTCAAATGGAAGTGCTGGACGAGCGTGTTGAACAAAAGCGCCGCATTTTCCAGCGTTATCAGGACGCTTTATCAGAAGCAGAGGGACTTCATTTGATGCCAGAATATCAAGAAACGAAATCCAACCGCTGGCTGACGGCATTGACCATTGATCGTGATAAACAATTGTCTCCAGCAGATATCATTGGTGCTTTAGAAAAAGAACAAATCGAAGCAAGGCATGTTTGGAAGCCGCTGCACCAGCAGCCGCTCTTTCGTCATTGCCCTTTTTATACTGCGGAAAAAGGCACTCCTGTATCTGAGCTGTTATTTGAGCGGGGGCTTTGTCTTCCGTCTGGAACGAGCATGACAGATGCAGATCAGGAACGTATCATCCATATACTCCATGACATGCTGCGAGAAAAAACATTTACCTCTTCACAGGCTGCTCATTCATAAGCAGCCTGCCTCTCTTTCTATCAAATTCCTCAATTTATGGAATAAATAGGAATAATTATTGTCATTTCGTTTCAAATATGATATTGACAACGGCTTCCTTCCTCCTTAAAATGAAAATGATTATCAGCATCAATTAGGAGGAGCAACTTATGTCTATTTGGAGGAATTTTCCGAAAATTAAAATAAATTCAGTATTACCATTCCTGCTTATTTTCTTTTTACTAGTAGGATGCTCTCAAACAAACAATGGAGCAGAAGGCAATAAGGATCATCCTGATATGATCACAATGGCGTGGCCAAGAGATATTGGTGAAATGAATCCACACGTATACAACCCATCACAATTATTTGCGCAATCAATGATTTATGAGCCATTGGTCAGCTATCAAAAGAATGGTAAGCTGAAACCTGAATTAGCGAAATCATGGGATGTTTCAAAGGATGGCAAGGTGTATACGTTCCATTTAAGAGACGGAGTGACTTTCTCAGACGGCTCTGAATTTAATGCGGACATTGTCAAAAAGAACTTCGATACAATTTTAAAAAATAAAGATTTACATAGCTGGTTAGGTGTCATTAAGAAAATCAAAAAGACAGAAGCCGTTGATAAAAAGACATTTAAACTCACTTTAACAGCACCATACTATCCAACTGTGCAAGAATTAGCCGTTGTTCGTCCAGTTCGTTTCTTAGGTGAAGCAGGTTTCCCTAAAAACGGAGATACGTCAAAAGGAATTGAAAAACCAGTGGGGACAGGCCCTTGGGTTTTAAAAACATATAAGAAAGATGATTATGCCATTTTCGAACGAAACGATCATTATTGGGGAGAAGAACCAAAGGTAAAAGAAATCAAGGTAAAGGTCATCCCAGATGCGGAAACGAGAGTCATGGCATTTGAAAAAGGTGATGTGGATTTACTTTACGGAGAAGGAACCATTAGCCTTGATTCCTACAAACAGCTGGAAGCAAGCGGCAAGTATGAAACGAAAATGTCAGAGCCTGTTGCAACGAGACAGCTTGTTATGAACACAAAAGTGGATCAGCTGTCAGATGAGAAAGTGCGTCATGCCCTTCAATATGCCTTCAATAAAAAATCAATGGTAGAAGGGGTCACCTCAGGTTTAGAGGATGAAGCAGATCACATCCTGCCGACTAACATGCCGTATACGTCACACATTCAAGTGAAGTCTTTCAAATATGATGTGGACAAAGCCAAAGCATTGCTGGATGAAGCGGGCTGGACACTTCCAAAAGGAAAATCCGTTCGTGAAAAAGATGGGAAAAAGCTTGAGTTTAGTATGATGTATGACTCAGCGGAATCGATTCAAAAAGCGATGGCGGAAACGCTGCAAGCAGAATGGGCAGCCGTTGGTGTCGGTGTCAAGCTTGAGGGTGTGGATTTGGCCACACAGGTTCAACGCTTTAAAGCCAATAAGTTTGATATGAACTTCTTTAGCAACTACGGAGCGCCGTATGATCCGCATACATTTATGAACGTTCTCTCATCAGATGGTTTTGGATTTAAAGAAGCTATCTCAGCCTATCCAAATAAGGAAAAGCTGATCAAAGAAATGACGGAAATTCCATCCACAACAAATGAAAAGAAACGCAAAGCACTGTATTCGTCTGTCTTATCCTCTTTACAGGATCAAGGGGCAATTGTGCCAATCTCTTATTTTAAAAAGACAGCCGTTTATCAAAAAGCTGTGAAGGACTTTGAATTCCCTGCAAATCGTGATGAACATCCTTTCACAGGCATTAAGCTGAAGTAACAGAAGGAAGGTAAGGAAATGGGCCGCTATATCGTCAAACGAGTGCTATCAATTATTCCTGTATTTTTATTAGCCACACTGCTCACAACTGGTATGATTCACCTCTCGCCAGTTGACCCGGCAGAGGCATATTTAGCAGCGGCTCATATCCAGCCTACGGATGAAATATTAGCGCAAAAACGAAGTGAATTCGGCTTAGATGAGCCGTTTTATATGCAGTATCTTCATACCATTGAAAAAGTCATTCATCTTGATTTCGGCCGGTCGTATATGTCCAATCAGCCTGTCGTTGATGAGGTGGTTTATCGAATACCGGCGACAATTCAATTGGCGCTTACCAGTCTGCTGATCGCTATTTGTGTCAGCATTCCGCTCGGCTTTTTCAGCGGCATGAGGAAAAATGGTGCCGTTGATCATGTGAGCCGGCTCATTTCTTTCTTAGGAGCATCTATCCCGACGTTTGTCTTGGGGTATTTGCTCATCTTCTTTTTTTCAGTGAAACTTGACCTCTTACCAGTTGAAGGGATTGGAACATGGGAGCATCTCATTCTGCCCTCGATCACACTTGCAGTCCCTTTAATTGCTACGTATACAAGGCTGTTACGGTCAAGTGTGAGTGAGGCGCTTCAAGAGCCTTTCGTTCAATATGCGAGAATCAGAGGTTTGAAGGAACAATCGATCATGTTCAAGCATGTGTTCAGAATTGCGATATCGCCGATGCTGACCGGACTAGGGGTGAACCTTGGCAAGCTGTTAACCGGAACCATTATTGTAGAGGCCGTTTTCTCATGGCCAGGGTTTGGCCGCTTTTTTATTGAAGCGATCTTTAACAGAGATCTGCCTGTCATTCAATTTTATGTCCTCATGTCGGCATGTATTTTTATCTTGAGCAGCTTGATCGTTGACTTAGTTCAGCTGATCATAGACCCCCGTATTTCTAGAAAGGAAGGCCGCCAGCAATGATGACAAAAGTAAAACATCTCTTCGTTCATCAAAAGATGATCTCGATCTGCGCTTTGCTGCTCGGTCTCCTGCTCATTGTCACAATATGTGCACCATGGATCGCTCCGCATGATCCGGCTGCTGTCAATCTAGCAATGAAGCTAAAGGGATCTTCATGGGAGTATCCTCTTGGAACAGATCAATTAGGACGATGCAATTTATCTCGTATTTTATATGGTGCGCGTGTTTCGCTCGGCTGTGCGTTATTAATCTTTCTTTCTTCGTTATTCATTGGTTTAATTGTCGGCCTCTTTTCAGGATACAAAGGCGGCTGGATCGATCATGTTTTGATGAGAATCTGTGACGGCGTCATGGCATTTCCCAACCTGGTGCTGATCCTTGGATTAGTCGGCATCTTCGGTCCGGGACTTCCTCAAGTCGTACTTGCCTTGATGCTTGTGCAATGGGTATATTATGCCCGCGTCTTCCGAGGAATGGTGCTCAGTTTAAAAGAACAGAACTTTATTGCAGCTGCAAAAATCAGTGGGACCTCGCATTGGAACATTATGAGAAAGCATATGATTCCCAATGTCCTGCCGCCATTAGCAGTCATTGGAACACTTGAAATGGGCTGGGCGATTATGGACATTTCTGCGATGTCTTTCCTCGGATTAGGGGTTCAGCCTCCTATGCCTGAATGGGGAGCGATGATTCATGAAGGGAAATCTTACATTCAAACGAATCCTCAGTTAATGCTGTACCCAGGTCTTGTGATCATGGCTGTGGTGGTTCTGTTTAATTTACTAGGAGAAGCCCTTTCAGAGAAATATGGCATCAAACGCCGTGTGTAAAGGAATGATCAATGTGCAAGAGTCCATTTTACAAGTAGAGAACCTGCATGTGCAGACGAAAACACCTCAAGGGACAACCCCTCTTATTCAAGAAGTCTCGTTTGAAATAGGGCGCGGTCAAATCCTTGGATTAATTGGTGAGAGCGGCTGCGGGAAAACAGTGACAAGTATGTCGATCTTGCATATGCTTGATCGAAAAACAACGGAAGTCACTGGCAGTATCACATTACAGGGACGAGAATTGATCGGTATAAGTGAAAAGGATATGCGTTCCATTCGGGGCAAAGACATCTCGTATATTATGCAAAATCCAATGAACAGCTTTACGCCGGTATGGACAATCGGCCATCAGCTGGTTGAAACGATCCGCCGGCATACGGCTGTCAGTAAAAGGCAGGCACGATCACAGGCAATAGATGCGTTAGCGAAAATGAATCTGCCCCAGCCAGACCAGCTGTTCAATAAGTATCCTTTTGAATTAAGCGGAGGCATGCTGCAGCGTGTCATGATCGCCATGGCTGCCTGTATGCACCCGCCCCTCATCATTGCAGATGAGCCGACAACTGCATTAGATGTACACAATCAGAAACGGGTCCTTCAGCATCTGAACCAAATTCGTCATGACTATGGAACGGCCATTTTACTGATTACCCACGATCTTGGTGTCATTGCTGAAATGGCAGATCAAGTTGTCGTCATGAAACAAGGAGAAATTGTTGAAAAGGCAGGAGTTCTTGAACTTTTTGAACAACCAAAGCATGATTATACAAAAAAACTATTAGCAGCTCGTCCATCCATCCCAGCTGTTTGCCCGATTTGAGGTGAGAAGGCCCTTGTATTTATTAGAAGTGAAAGCAGTCAGTCATGCATACACGAACCGGTCGTTTCTAATGAGAAAAAAAGGCGCAGCCCCTGTCCTGAAAAGCGTCGATTTGAATATTGAAGAAGGCACATGCCTTGGGCTGCTGGGACAAAGCGGCGCAGGGAAAAGTACACTTGGCCGCATCATACTTGGTTTAGAGAAACCAAAAGCTGGGCAGGTGCTTTTTGAAGGTCAGGATGTCTATCATGCAGATCAGCAAACACGTAAGCATTTTCGCCGGCATGTGCAAGCGGTGTTTCAGGATTCCTATTCCGCGGTAAATCCAAGATGGACAGTCGAACAAATTTTATCTGAACCGCTTGAAAACTATGAAACCATGAGCCGAAAGGAACGTAAAAATGTATTAATTCACTGGCTGGAAAGAGTCGGGCTCGGTGAAAAGGATTTGTGTAAATATCCGCACCAATTCAGCGGCGGCCAGCTCCAAAGGATCAACATCGCTAGAGCCTTATTGCTCCAGCCAAAGCTCATTGTACTGGATGAATCTGTCAGCAGCTTAGACATGGTGACGCAGGCTGTCATTTTAGATTTATTAGTAGAATTAAAGAAGGAGCTGGGTGTGGCTTACTTATTTATTACACATGATATAACAGCAGCCTATCACTTATGTGATCAATTGGCGATTCTTGATCAAGGAGAGCTTGCTGCCCAATTTCAATCAAAGGATGACTTCTTTTCATCAGAAGAGGAAGCTGTGCGGAAAATGAGAGATGCAATGCTCGCAGACCATCCTTTGTCACGAACGATTGGCAGACCGGTTCGGTAATTCTTCATTTTATCAATGCCTCAGCGTGCAGCCAAAGCGTCGCATTCGGTAAAAAGCAAAGAGCGAAAGCCCCTTTGCAGGCAATCTGCGCCTCTTTTAGGAAAGAGGCTATTTTTCATGAAAGGCAGGTGGCATCGTGAACCATCGAGCGTATTTAGCTTTAGCCATTCCTTTAACAATTTCAACGATGACCACTCCATTACTGGGAGCTGTTGATACAGCGGTTGTCGGTCAGCTCGCAAATCCCGCTTATATTGGAGGCGTTGCGGTCGGCAGTCTCATTTTCAGTACATTATATTGGCTGTTTGGTTTTTTGCGGGTAAGTACATCTGCTTTTGCCGCCCAGGCAAACGGTGCGCAGAATGAGGAGCAGGGCGTTCTTGCTTTTCTAAGACCTTTTTTCGTCGCCATCATCGTCGGACTTTGTTTTATTGCCCTGCAATGGCCGATTATTCAATCTGCTTTTCTAGTGATCTCTCCTGATGCTGATGTCCGTCAATTTGCCGCAGACTATTTTCATATTCGCATTTGGGGAGCGCCATTTACTTTAATGAATTATGTTATATTGGGGTGGCTGATGGGGATGGCTAAAATGAAAGAAGCTCTTTCATTACAAATCTTGATCAATGTTATGAATATGGCGCTCGCATTTCTGCTTGTTCATGTGTTTTCGTTTGCGGTCAAAGGAGTTGCGGCGGCGACATTGATATCTGAACTAACCGCTTTTGTGTTGGGGGCATGGATTATTCTGAAGCATTCGTCAAACGGATTCCAGACGCCTTCCATCAAGAAAATCATGGATACTCAGGCAGTGAAGAAAATGTTTCATGTGAATAAAGATTTGTTTATCAGGACGATCTGTCTGCTAGTGGTCATCAACATGTTTACGGCAAAAGGTGCTTCTTTTGGTACAGAGCTGCTGGCAGCCAATGCCATCTTATTTCAAATTCACTACATCATGGCTTATTTGTTCGATGGTTTTGCCAATGCGTCCAGCATCCTTGTTGGCAGGTCAGTTGGTGCAAATGACCGCACCCTCTATGAAAGAACCTTAACCCTTTCGAGGCAGTGGGCACTTGTGATGGCATGTGTCATTGCGGCGGTTTATTTTTTATTAAAAGAGCCGATATTGAGCTTGTTTACAAATCTCCCTCAGCTGCTAGATGTGACATTACGCTATGCAGACTGGCTTGTTCTTTATCCATTTGCGGCTTGCTTCGGTTTGGTCATTTACGGCGTATTTACAGGTGCGACAGAAATTGCCCCTGTTAGAAATTCGATGCTGTTTGCGATGATTTTGTTTATCGTCGTTCAAACCGTGGTCACGCCCATTTGGCACAATCATGGCCTATGGTTTGCCTTTATTATCTATACTGTAGGGCGGTCTGGCTTTTTAATGATGTATAAATCGAGGCTGGATCAGAAGCTTTTTGCATATGATAAACACCCTTTGTCATCTTGACAAAAGGGTGTTCTTTTTCGTTCATTCGCTTTCTTTTTTCACCTTTTGATAGGCTTCATCAAGATGCTGAATTCGCTTCAATACAACCGCATTTTTGGTCAGCTGGTCTTGAACAAGCGTTGACACCACTGAGCGGTAATAGGCATTCATCGCATGAACTTTGTCTTCATTTTGGTTCATGGCGATGTGCTGTTTCAAGTTGTCGACAAAGTATGGAACGGAAAAAAGTTCAGACATAGAAATCACTCCTATTTCGTATATACGGTCCGTCAATCTTCATGTAAAATGATGAGAGGGAGGGGAGACAATGAGCCTTAAACTGCAACAAGAACAGGTATTAAAGCAGGTGCTCACACAAGAACTTAGGCAGGCCATTACGCTGCTGCAGCTGAATTGCGCAGAGCTCGGCGAGTATCTTGACCAGTTAGCGCTTGAGAACCCTCTGATTGAGCGGAAAGACACGGACAGCTATCAACCAGTTTATCATAAAAAATCACAAGATCGAATGACAGAGCCGTATCGAACGCATCAAAAAGAAAGCCTGCAAATGTTTTTAAAAAGACAGGCGATTGATTTGAATTTAAGTGAAAAGAATCAAAGAATCTTTCACTTTATGATTGACTCCATTGATTCCAATGGCTATCTAAATGAACCGATTGACGCAATGGCAGCTGTCTTAGAGGTGCCAGCTGAAGAAGTAGAAGCTGTCCTTCATCAGCTGCAATCGCTGGAGCCTGCCGGGATTGGCGCAAAATCATTGCAGGAATGCATCCTCCTTCAGCTGAGAAGGAAAAAGAAGCGCTGGTATGAAGCCGAGCTGATCATCGAAGAGTATTTCTTTCTTTTTGCGAGAAAGGCTTGGAAGGAAATTGCGGCCAAAACAGGTGTTTCAATGAAAACACTCCAGGCGGTACAAGATGAAGTGTCTCAGCTTGAACCAAGACCAGGCCTTCATTTCTCATATGATGAAGAGCATGTGTATATAGAGCCTGATGTGACAATTACTGTGGTGCAGGATCACATCACATTTGAGCTGAATCAGCGCGCTTTTCCAGACGTAGAAATGAATGAAGGCTACTTCGCCATGATTCAAGACCAAAAGCGGCATGAAGCATATGCGTATTTAAAGGAAAAAGAGCAGCAGTACAATTGGCTTGTCCAAGCGCTGAAGCAAAGAAAGCAAACGATGACTCATGTCGTTCGTGAGATTATCTCACATCAGACCGATTTTTTTCTAACGGGGAAACATAAAATGAAACCGCTTACGATGAAGCGGATTGCAGATATACTGCAAGTCCATGAGTCAACAGTCAGCCGGACTGTAAAAGGGAAAATGGTGCAAACCCCTTATGGTCTTATGGAAATGAAACAATTTTTCCAAGCGAAATTAGAAGGGCATTCGCTAGAAGAGGCGTCCAGCTACACAGTCAAAACGCACATTGCAGAGCTCATCCAAACGGAAAATAAGAAAAAACCGTATTCAGATCAGCAAATTATGACACTGCTTCAGCAAACCTTTGGCATCCGCGCGTCGCGCAGAACCATTGCAAAATATCGTGAACAAATGAATCTTCCGTCCTCTACGCTGCGGAAGCGATACGATTAAAAAGAAGTACTTGCCAGAACATGGCACGTGCTTCTTTTTTGTTGAAAGCAAGGCAGCTCGAAGATTTCTTGAAAATTAAAGAGGGGAGACGTGTGATCGGAAATTTTGGGGTAAAGTATAAGATAGGGCATGAGCCGATAGGGATAGACAACAGTGATGAGGTGAGACCAATTGAAATATAAACAAATCAAAACGAAAAAAATATATGAAGAAATTGCGGATGCATTAATTGAATCCATTCGTACAGGTGAGCTTCTTCCAGGGGAAAAATTAGATTCGGTTCAAGCGCTTTCAGAAAGCTTTCAAGTCAGCCGTTCCGCTGTAAGAGAGGCACTGTCTGCTCTCAAAGCGATCGGATTAATAGAGATGAAGCAAGGGGAAGGCACATATGTGAAGCAGTTTGATCCTGAGCAGCTCACATTTAGTCTGTCTCCTGCATTTTTGATGAAGCAGCATGATGTCACACAGCTCCTTGAATTAAGAACCATAATTGAGACGGGTGCTGTCAAAAAGGCAGCGCTCTTGCGAACGGACGATGACCTTCATCAGCTGCGTGAGGCACTTGAACAAATGAAACTCGCAGAAGCACATAAAGAAACTGGTGAAGAGGCAGACCTCGCATTCCATCTCGCTTTAGCCAAAGCCTCAAAGAATGATTTATTAAAAGCGTTAATGAATCAGGTCTCCACCTTGCTGGTAGAAACGATGCGGGAGACGAGAAAAGTCGTCTTATTTTCAAGGAAAGGCTCCATTCGGCAGCTTTACAAAGAACATGAACACATTTACAAAGCCGTCATGGCAAGACAGCCAGAAGAAGCAGAAAGAGCGATGCTCACGCATTTAAAAAATGTAGAAAAACTGCTGAGTGATGTGAGTCAAGAACCGGCAGGACAGTCAGAACCACAGTAAGCTGTGCCGAATGAGGGCACAGCTCTATTATTAACGAGAAATATGCAGTTTTTTCATGCGATATTGCAGACTTTGCCTGCTCATGCCCAATAACTTTGCAGTCTGTGAAATATTATCGTCCATTTTTTCTAAGTAATGGACGATGTATTGTTTTTCGAATCGTTCCATTTGGGTTTGAAAATCAGTCGTATGTTCTGGGCTTGTATAAATAAACGTGTCAGCTGCGGTATGCTGCAAAGGGTTCGTCTGTAATTGCGCTGCAGGACGGCCTTCCCTATGTTTAAATCTAAAATGATATGGAAGGTGATGCATGCATAAGTAATCCTCATCCATCATCATATTCATCCCCGCTTCAATCACATGCTCCAGTTCTCGTACATTACCCGGCCAATCATACGCTTGAAAAAGGGCTAGTACCTCTTCGTCAGCCGCCTTCACCTTCATTTGAAACAGCTCATTATATTTTTGAATAAAATGACTGACAAACGTAGGAATGTCTTCTTTTCGTTCAGAAAGCGGCGGAATAAATAGGGTGACAATACCCAGCCGGTAAAATAAATCCTTGCGCATGCGTCCGCCTGCGATTGCATCTACAGGATCCTCATTCATATTGGCAATGACTCTTACATCAACAGCGATTTCTTTTGTGCTGCCAAGCCTTCTCACACGTTTCTCCTGTAATACACGCAGCAGTTTTGCTTGAAGACCAGGATTTAATGAGTTGATCTCATCAAGCAGCAGTGTACCTCCCTGCGCCTGTTCAAATAAGCCGGGCTGATCAGTTGCGCCTGTAAAAGCCCCTTTTTGTGTACCAAAAAGCAGACTTTCAATGAGATTATCAGGCAGTGCCGCGCAATTTTGGGTAATAAATGGTCCAGATGACCGGCTGCTGCCGTTATGAATACTTTGTGCAAATAGTTCTTTTCCTGTCCCTGTTTCTCCAACAATGAGCACATAGGAAGAGGTGCGTGTCGCTCGTTTTGCATGCTCAATCACCTCTAAAAACGCAGGGCTTTGTCCAATAATGGAATCAAAGGTAAAGCGCGTGCTTCCTTTTTTCTTCATATTGTGATGAATCAGCCGTTCCAGCTTCGTCACATCATTCGAAATTTCAACCGCTCCTTGGATGAGGCCGTCTCGAACGAGCGGGTATGTATGATTAATCGTTGTGATTTCTTTTCCATTGTAATTATGATACGTCTGCTTTGCATGAACGGTTTGTTTCCCGGTACGCAGCGCTTGGACAAGCGTACTGTGCATTTCGTCTTGGAAGACGAAGAGATCTAATACATTTTTATGGAGAACATCAGAGCGTTTCAAAGACTCAATCTCCATCATTTTTTTATTATAAACAACAGTATTGCCATTATCGTCAATTGCATGAACCCCGACATCTATTAAATCAAGCATTTGTTTATACAGATCAATCTCATTTTCCAGCTTTGCAGTATACTGATCTTCTTTCATTGAAGCACCTCCAGACGTTACCTCTATTTTACATGAAAAATTTTGCGTTTTCCTCTAAAAAATTTAGCAGGTGCAAAGATATTTTGCACAAAGAACCAGATCAATCACTGCCACAATGCGGGCAGAAAGTTGGCACGATCCTTGCATATCATATGTGTGAAGATGAACCTAATGAAAAAGAGGCTAGCTTATAGAAGGAGGAATAGACGATGACACAGACAAATGAATTGATTCAACAAACCGAACAATACGGTGCGGCAAATTATCATCCGCTGCCAATTGTGATTTCAGAGGCTGAAGGAGTTTGGGTGACAGACCCTGAAGGCAATCGATATATGGATATGCTGAGTGCGTATTCCGCAGTGAACCAAGGCCATCGCCATCCCCGCATTATTGAGGCGCTCAAAAAACAGGCAGACCGTGTGACACTGACTTCAAGAGCTTTTCACAATGATCAGCTTGGCCCTTGGTATGAGAAAATTTGTCAAATGACGAATAAAGAGATGGCACTCCCGATGAATACTGGCGCTGAGGCTGTAGAAACAGCTGTAAAAGCAGCAAGACGCTGGGGCTATGACGTCAAGGGAATCGAAGACAATCGCGCAGAAATCATTGCGTGCGTCGGTAACTTCCATGGCAGAACGATGACGGCTGTTTCCCTTTCTTCTGAAGCAGAATATCAAAGAGGTTTCGGTCCAATGCTTCCAGGCATTAAACTGATTCCTTACGGAGATATTGAAGCGTTACGTGAAGCCATTACACCACAAACAGCGGCTTTTCTGATCGAACCTATTCAAGGAGAAGCGGGAATTGTCATGCCGCCAGAAGGCTTCTTGAAGGAAGCGAAAGCGCTTTGTGAAAAGGAACATGTGCTGTTCATTGCGGATGAAATTCAGGTCGGATTAGCGCGAACAGGCAAGATGTTTGCATGCGACTGGGAAGACATTGAGCCAGATATGCTGATTCTTGGGAAAGCTTTAGGCGGCGGTGTATTCCCAATCTCGTGTGTGGTCGCAAACCGCGATATATTAGGTGTGTTTAACCCTGGATCTCACGGCTCTACCTTCGGCGGAAATCCTCTTGCGTGTGCGGTGTCGCTGGCTGCACTGGATGTCTTAATCGACGAAAACCTTGCAGCGCGTTCTATGGAGCTTGGCGAATACTTAAAAGACAAACTCACGCGCATTCAAAGTCCTGTCATCAAGGAAGTGCGCGGCCGCGGATTATTTATCGGCATGGAGCTGACAGAGGCAGCGAGACCTTATTGTGAGAAGCTGAAACAAGCAGGGCTGTTATGTAAGGAAACCCATGAGACCGTCATCCGCTTTGCACCGCCTCTCACGATATCTAAAGAAGATTTAGACTGGGCGATTGGTCATATTGAAGCATTATTTCAAGCATAAATGTCAAAGGGGGAGAAACCTTCACTTTCTCCCTTTCTCTTTCAACGAACAGCGAATTTTGTCAAAGGATGATGAATAGAAGAGTGAAAGTGGGGAAACGGATTTGAACCAAGAACAGCATAATGAACTAGAACGTTCCATGAAAAGCAGGCATCTCTTTATGATTGCCTTAGGCGGCGTCATTGGTACTGGTCTTTTCCTTGGGTCAGGACTCATTATCCATCAGGCTGGACCCGGGGGAGCCATTCTATCCTTTATCATTGGCGGATTGTTAATGTATTTGGTGATGCTCTGTCTTGGAGAATTAGCGGTGGCGATGCCTACAGCGGGTTCCTTTCAGGAGTATGCAACCAAATATATAGGTCCGTCCACAGGCTTTATGATCGGCTGGCTTTATTGGTTTAGCTGGGCATGTACAATAGGACTGGAGTTTACGTCAGCAGGCATTTTGCTCCAAAGGTGGTTCCCAGATATCCCTGTTTGGCTTTGGTGTCTTGCATTTAGCGTGATTTTATTTGCCGTGAATGCCATCTCAGCTCGCAGCTTTGCTGAAACCGAGTTTTGGTTTTCAGCCATTAAGGTCGCTGCCATCCTATTATTTATTATCATTGGAATTGGCGCAATTTTCGGAATGATTCATCTGAAAGATGGAGAACCAGCCCCTCTATTTCGTCATTTGACGGATCATGGCGGACTATTTCCTAACGGCGTTTTTGCTATTTTATTAACCATGGTCACGGTCAATTTCTCCTTTCAAGGAACAGAACTTGTAGGGATTGCAGCAGGAGAGAGTGAAAGCCCTGAAAAAACATTGCCTCGTTCTATACGAAATATTATTTGGAGAACGATGGTCTTTTTCGTTTTATCCATTGCGGTTCTGGCCGCGCTTCTTCCGTGGCAGACAGCAGGCACTGTCGACAGCCCGTTTGTCGTCGTGCTGGACAAGGTCGGTATACCATATGCGGCAGATATCATGAATTTTATCATTATCACAGCCGTCTTATCTGTAGCAAACTCTGGATTATATGCATCATCACGTATGCTTTGGGCGCTGTCGAAAGACGGGAAAGGACCTGACTTTACGAAAAAGCTGTCCAAGCGTAAAATTCCGATCAATGCACTATTGGTGACAATGGGCGTATCTGCACTATCTCTGCTGACAAGTGTTGTGGCACCAAAAACGGTGTATGTGTGGCTCATTTCTATTTCTGGTATGGTTCTTGTTGTGGTATGGATGTCTATTTGCTTGTCTCAGTATTTCTTTAGAAAACAATTCATAAAGGCGGGCGGAGATGTAAAGGATCTCGTCTTCCGAACACCGCTTTATCCATTTGTTCCACTAGCAGGCTTTATCGCATTTGGCATTGTCCTCATCAGCTTATTTTTTATCGAGGATCAGCGGATCGGCCTTTATTGCGGAATCCCGTTCATGGCTGCCTGCTACATTATTTATTATCTCAAAATCAAACCGAAGGAAGAGGCAAAACAGTTTGGAAGCATCACAAAAACATAAGCAGGTCCTGAAAAAAATGTGCATGCTCATATCACCAGCATGCACATTTTCCATCGTGAATACATTCTATATAAAAGAAAATAAATATTTTGAAAAGAAATATCATCGCAAGAACCTTGATGACAAGCAGGCTATCGGTGAAAATGTGTCTATTTTTTGTCTAAATGTGTTTGTAAGAGTTGAAAATGCAAGATTATCCTGTTAAAATAATTAAAGAAAGCAGGGATTGATTTTTTTTGGCTGTGGCGGGACGTTTTTTGTCACAGTGGGACGTTTTTAGTCCAACGTGAAAAGGAAGGGTCGTTAGCCATGAATCGTTTATTGGAAGCTCAAAAAAAATTATTGCCAGATCTTCTCATTGTTATGCAAAAACGCTACGACATTTTGCAGTACATCAGATTAGCTGAACCGATTGGCCGCAGAAGTCTTGCGACAAGTCTTGGTCTCAGTGAGCGCATCTTACGTGCTGAAGTTCAGTTTTTAAAAGAACAAAATCTGCTGGATGTGAAAACGAGCGGTATGATGCTAACGAGTGAGGGTCACGCTTTGCTTGAAATGCTTGAAGGAATGATGAAGGACGTTTTAGGTTTAACCTTTTTGGAAAATACATTAAAGAGAAAGTTAGGCCTGGAAGAAGTCATGATCGTTTCTGGAGACAGTGACGAATCCCCGTGGGTGAAGCAAGAAATGGGAAGAGCTGCTGTCCAATGCATGAAAAAAAGGTTTACTGGAAATAATATCGTCGCCGTCACTGGCGGAACGACGATGGAAGCCGTTGCCGAAATGATGACCCCTGATGCCAAAAACCGCGATACGATGTTTGTCCCTGCGAGAGGCGGTCTTGGGGAGAATGTAAAAAATCAGGCAAACACCATTTGTGCCCACATGGCTGAAAAAGCTTCCGGTACTTACAAACTGCTGTTTGTTCCAGGGCAGCTGTCAGAAGGTGCTTACTCTTCCATTATTGAAGAGCCGTCCGTCAAAGAAGTGCTTCAAACGATTAAATCGTCCACGATGCTCATTCATGGTATTGGTGAAGCAAAGACAATGGCGATGAGACGAAATACACCAGCTGAAGATTTAAAAAAGATTGATGAGCATGACGCAGTGACAGAGGCCTTTGGCTATTACTTTAATCGTGATGGTGAGGTCGTACACAAAGTGCACTCCGTCGGCATGCAGCTAGATGATCTAGAAAGCATTCCACACATCATTGCTGTTGCAGGTGGATCATCAAAGGCGGGGGCGATTGAAGCTTATTTCAAAAAACCGCGCCGAACGGTTCTCGTCACAGACGAAGGAGCCGCAAAAGAGTTATTAAGGGAGTCAATTGATCCCTCAATATAAAACATTGTGACCTATAAAAGGAGGAAACATCATGGCAGTAAAAGTCGGTATTAACGGATTTGGACGTATTGGACGTAACGTATTTCGTGCAGCATTAAATAATCCTGAAGTTGAGGTAGTAGCGGTTAACGATCTAACAGATGCTAACATGCTTGCACACCTTTTACAATATGACTCTGTTCACGGAAAACTAGATGCAGAGGTTTCTGTAGACGGTACAAACTTAGTAGTGAACGGTAAAACAATCGAAGTATCAGCTGAGCGTGACCCTGCGAAATTAAGCTGGGGTAAACAAGGCGTAGAAATCGTTGTTGAATCTACTGGATTCTTCACAAAACGTGCAGACGCTGCGAAACACTTAGAAGCTGGCGCTAAAAAAGTCATCATCTCTGCTCCTGCTAACGAAGAAGATATCACAATCGTTATGGGTGTAAACGAAGACAAATACGATGCAGCTAGCCACGATGTCATCTCTAATGCATCTTGTACGACAAACTGCTTAGCTCCATTTGCAAAAGTACTTAACGATAAATTTGGTATCAAACGCGGTATGATGACAACTGTTCACTCATACACAAATGACCAGCAAATTCTTGATCTTCCGCACAAAGACTACCGTCGTGCTCGTGCAGCTGCGGAAAACATCATCCCAACTTCTACAGGTGCTGCGAAAGCTGTTTCACTTGTATTGCCTGAACTTAAAGGTAAATTAAACGGTGGCGCTATGCGTGTTCCAACACCTAACGTTTCTTTAGTTGACCTTGTTGCTGAATTAAACCAAGATGTAACAGCTGAAGACGTAAATGCAGCACTTAAAGAAGCAGCTGAAGGAGAACTTAAAGGAATCCTTGGCTACAGCGAAGAGCCATTAGTATCTGGTGACTACAATGGTAATCCAAACTCTTCAACAATCGATGCTCTTTCTACAATGGTAATGGAAGGCAGCATGGTGAAAGTAATCTCTTGGTACGATAACGAGAGCGGATATTCTCACCGCGTTGTTGACCTTGCAGCTTACATTGCAAAACAAGGTCTTTAATTTCTCACACTGAAGGAACTCACTTGGTTCTTTCCTAGAGACACGATATAATGAAGACGGACAAGGGAAGGGGAAGCATCCCTTTCCCTTTTTCTCTGTTTTTATCCGTTCTGCACGATTTCTCGTTTTGATGAGGGCAAAATGGGAAAAGGATAAAGAGAGTCTTGTCCAATGCGTAAGGAAACCAGAATAAAGGAGGATCTCCTGACGAGCATGAATAAGAAATCAGTAAAAGACATTGACGTAAAAGGTAAAGTTGTGTTCTGCCGCGTAGATTTTAACGTTCCGATGAAGGACGGAGAAGTGACGGATGATACTCGTATCCGCGCAGCATTACCAACAATTGAGTATTTAACAGGACAAGGCGCAAAGGTACTGCTAGCTAGTCATTTGGGTCGTCCGAAGGGTCAAGTTACTGAAGAACTGCGTCTGACACCTGTGGCAAAACGTCTGCAAGAGCTTCTTGGAAAAGAAGTGAAAAAGGCAGATGAAGCTTACGGCGACAACGTGAAAAAGCAAATCTCTGACTTAAAAGATGGAGATGTGCTAGTGCTTGAAAACGTTCGTTTCTATCCTGGTGAAGAAAAGAACGATCCTGAATTATCAAAAGCATTTGCTGATTTAGCCGATGTGTATGTCAATGATGCGTTCGGTGCTGCACACCGTGCACATGCATCGACAGCTGGTATTGCAGCTTATCTTCCGGCTGTTTCAGGCTTCCTCATGCAAAAAGAGCTTGAGGTTCTAGGGAAAGCCATTTCAAATCCTGATCGCCCATTTACAGCGATTATCGGCGGCGCAAAGGTAAAGGATAAAATCGGTGTAATTGAAAGTCTTCTTGATAAAGTGGACAACCTCATCATCGGCGGCGGACTTGCTTACACATTTGTGAAAGCACTTGGCCACGAGGTAGGGAAATCTCTATTAGAAGAAGACAAAGTCGATTTAGCGAAATCCTTTATGGACCGTGCAAAAGAAAAAGGCGTGAACTTCCTGATTCCAACAGATGTTCTGGTAGCCGACGACTTTTCAAATGATGCGAATACAAGCATTGTGCCAATCTCTGAAATTCCAAGTGATCTAGAAGCACTTGATATTGGAACAGAGACAAGAGAAAAGTATGCTGACGTTATTAAAAACAGCAAACTTGTTGTCTGGAACGGACCAATGGGTGTATTTGAAATCGATGCATTCGCTAAAGGAACAAAAGCTATCGCAGAAGCACTGGCAGAAGCAAAAGATACATATTCTGTCATTGGTGGTGGAGATTCAGCAGCAGCTGTTGAGAAATTTGGTCTTGCCGATCAGATGAGCCATATTTCTACAGGCGGCGGCGCTTCACTTGAATTTATGGAAGGCAAAGAACTTCCTGGTGTTACTGCATTAAACGATAAATAAGACCAAAACTGCTATAAGGAAGTGTCAATCATGAGAAAACCAATTATAGCTGGGAACTGGAAAATGAACAAAACACTTGGCGAAGCAGTCAGCTTCGTTGAAGAAGTCAAGTCATCTATTCCATCTCCTGACAAAGTGGAATCCATTGTCTGTGCGCCAGCTCTTTTCCTTGAAAAGCTAAACAGCCTATCAAATGGAACAGACCTTAAAATTGGTGCACAAAACATGCACTTTGAAGAAAATGGTGCATTCACTGGTGAAATCAGCCCTGCTGCTCTAAAAGATTTAGGCATCGGCTATTCAGTGATTGGGCATTCAGAGCGCCGTGAATTGTTTGCTGAAACAGATGAAACAGTGAACAAAAAAGCACATGCTGCATTCAAGCATGGCATCGTTCCAATCATTTGTGTAGGTGAAACGCTTGAAGAGCGTGAAGCTGGCAAAACAAATGAACTTGTCGCTGATCAAGTGAAGAAAGCACTAGCTGGTTTAACGAAGCAGCAAGTTGCTGAATCTGTGATTGCATATGAGCCAATCTGGGCTATCGGTACAGGAAAATCTTCTACAGCGAAAGATGCAAACGACGTTTGCGCACACATCCGCCAAACCGTTGCAAGCGAATTTGGTCAAGAAGCGGCAGACAGCCTTCGCATTCAATATGGCGGAAGCGTGAAGCCGGCAAATATTAAAGAATATATGGCAGAATCCGATATTGACGGTGCTTTGGTAGGCGGCGCAAGCTTAGAACCTCAGTCTTTCGTTCAATTATTGGAGGAAGGTCAATATGAGTAAGAAACCAGCTGCATTAATCATCTTAGACGGGTTCGGTTTAAGAGGCGAAACAGTCGGTAACGCTGTCGCACAAGCAAAAAAGCCGAACTTTGACCGCTACTGGAACGAATTTCCGCATCAAACCTTAACGGCTTCAGGTGAGGCAGTAGGTCTACCGGAAGGTCAAATGGGGAACTCTGAAGTTGGGCATTTGAACATCGGTGCAGGACGCATTGTGTATCAAAGCTTAACAAGGGTGAATGTTGCCATTCGTGAAGGGGAATTTGAGAAAAACGAAACGTTCCTAGATGCAATGACGTATGCAAAAGAGAATGACAAGGCGCTTCATTTATTTGGACTCTTGTCAGACGGTGGTGTGCACAGTCACATCCAGCATCTTTTTGCCCTGCTGAAGCTGGCGAAAAAAGAAGGCTTAACAAAGGTATACATTCATGGTTTCTTGGACGGACGTGATGTTGGTCAGAAGACAGCCAAAGTGTACTTAAAACAGCTGGAAGAACAAATCAAAGAAATCGGTGTCGGTGAAGTGGCAACACTTTCAGGACGCTATTACTCAATGGACCGTGACAAACGCTGGGATCGTGTGGAGAAAGCGTACCGCGCGATGGCATATGGTGAAGGGCCAAGTTATCAAAACATCTATGATGTCGTTGATGACTCCTATGAAAATGGAATCTACGATGAATTCGTTATTCCATCTGTCATTACGAGAGAAAATGGTGAGCCGGTTGCCAAAGTAAACGACGGCGACTCTGTGATTTTCTATAACTTCCGTCCAGACCGTGCCATCCAAATCTCGAACACTTTCACAAATGCAGATTTCCGCTCGTTTGACCGCGGAGAAGCTCATCCGAAGAATTTACACTTCGTCTGCTTCACACACTTCAGTGAAACGGTTGATGGCTATGTTGCCTTCAAACCAGTGAATTTGGATAACACAGTAGGAGAAGTGCTTTCTCAAAACGGATTGAAACAGCTGCGGATTGCTGAAACAGAGAAATATCCTCATGTCACGTTCTTTATGAGCGGTGGACGTGAAGAAGAATTTCCTGGTGAAGACCGCATCTTAATCAATTCACCAGATGTAGCAACCTATGACCTCAAGCCGGAAATGAGTGCTTATGAGGTAAAGGATGCACTTGTTGCAGACATCAATGCTGACAAGCATGATGCGATCATTCTGAACTTTGCTAACCCGGATATGGTTGGTCATTCAGGTATGCTCGAGCCAACAATCAAAGCCATTGAAGCAGTAGATGAGTGCTTAGGAGCTGTAGTCGACGCAATCCTGGCAAAAGGCGGACATGCCATCATTACGGCAGACCACGGTAACGCAGACGTGCTGATTACCGAAGAAGGAAAGCCGCATACTGCACATACAACGAATCCTGTACCAGTCATCGTGACGAAAAAAGGTGCGACGCTTAGAGAAGGCGGCATTTTAGCTGATCTATCTCCAACGCTTTTAGACTTACTTGGTCTTGAAAAACCAAAAGAGATGACAGGAACATCATTAATTCAGAAATAAAAAAATTGATTCAAAAGGAGAGAAATAACGATGCCATACATTGTTGACGTATATGCACGCGAAGTATTAGACTCTCGCGGTAACCCAACAGTTGAAGTAGAAGTTTACACAGAATCTGGCGGCTTTGGCCGTGCGCTTGTTCCAAGTGGTGCTTCTACTGGTGAATATGAAGCAGTAGAACTACGTGACGGAGACAAAGACCGTTACCTTGGAAAAGGTGTTCTGACAGCTGTAAACAACGTAAACGAAATCATTGCACCAGAGCTTTTAGGCTTTGATGTAACAGAACAAGTAGCGATTGACAAAATGTTAATCGAACTTGACGGAACAGAAAACAAAGGGAAATTAGGCGCAAACGCAATCCTTGGCGTATCTATCGCTGTAGCACGTGCGGCTGCTGATTTCTTACAAATTCCACTTTATCAATACCTTGGTGGATTCAACTCCAAAACGCTTCCAGTACCAATGATGAACATCGTCAACGGCGGAGAGCATGCGGATAACAACGTAGACATTCAAGAATTCATGATTATGCCTGTAGGTGCTCCAAACTTCCGTGAAGCACTTCGCATGGGCGCTCAAATCTTCCATAGCCTGAAATCTGTATTAAGCGCAAAAGGCTTAAACACAGCTGTAGGTGATGAAGGTGGATTCGCTCCAAACCTTGGTTCTAACGAAGAAGCACTTCAAACAATCGTTGAAGCGATCGAAAAAGCTGGCTTCAAACCAGGTGAAGAAGTGAAGCTTGCTATGGATGCTGCATCTTCTGAGTTCTACAACAAAGAAGACGGTAAATATCATTTATCAGGCGAAGGTGTTGTGAAAACATCTGCTGAAATGGTTGACTGGTATGAAGATATGGTATCGAAATACCCAATCATCTCTATTGAAGACGGCCTTGATGAAAACGACTGGGAAGGTCACAAACTATTAACTGAGCGCCTTGGCAGCAAGGTTCAGCTAGTAGGAGACGACTTGTTCGTTACAAATACGAAGAAGCTATCTGAAGGAATCAAAAACGGCGTTGGTAACTCAATCCTGATCAAAGTAAACCAAATCGGTACATTAACTGAAACATTTGATGCAATCGAAATGGCGAAACGCGCAGGATACACAGCTGTTATCTCTCACCGTTCTGGTGAAACTGAAGACAGCACGATTGCAGACATCGCTGTTGCAACAAACGCTGGACAAATCAAAACAGGTGCTCCGTCTCGTACGGACCGTGTGGCGAAATACAACCAATTACTTCGCATCGAAGATCAATTGGCTGAAACAGCACAATATCACGGCATTGCAACATTCTATAACTTGAATAAATAATGTCAGCTATGCGCTGCGTTCCGCTCTTTCATGAGAGCGGGGCGCAGCGTTTTTTTTGTGTTAAGCGAAATCCGCTGGCTGATTCATTTGACTTATCCTATTTCTGTAAAAAATCCTTCTTCAGTTAGAGAAGAAGGCAAAATCCCCTCCATTTATAAGCACTAAATCATGAAAAATCGACTAAAAATATGATCTGAAATGAACTTATGCTTTCTGTAAGGGGGTGGTATCATTTTACATATATTAGGGGGTGATGAGATGCTGAATCCTTTTAGCCTTCGTTTTCCAGTAGGTGTATATATGTATGTTCTTCACCTATTGGCGGCATATGATGAAAGGAAGCAACGAATTCTAACTTCTAAGAATGTACAGAAAAACGCATTTTGGATTTATGTCCTTGCCGCTATATTGGGCATTATTTCACTTGGAGCATTGATTTGGGCATGCAAGACCTTTGGACGAGGCTCCAAATTTTTAGGTGAGTTCAAATTATTAGGCATGTACGTTAAAATCCAGTGCGGTTTTTAACAGGGATGAGAACAGATGCAAGGGCATCTGTTCTATCTGAAACAAACGGAGGGATATGATGCTGACATTACGATTAAAAGAAAAAACATATAGCCGCACCTTCTCTCTCCGCAATATTCAAATGAATGTCGAGAAAGGGCAGATGCTGTTGCTTTTGGGGCATAATGGTGCGGGAAAGACGACGATAATCCAATCCATGTTTGGGCTGACGCCATTTAAAGGATGCGTCACTTTACATGGTAAACAGCTGAATCTTCAATCCTCAGAACATATCTCCTTGTTGAAAAAACATGTGTCCTATATTCCTGACGAGCATTCGTTGTTCGATTATTTATCACCGAGGGAATACTTTCAATTACTTCAACTGCCAAATGAGCAAGATGTCACACGGGAAGAGACGTTCATCGATCTGTTTGAGCTGGGTTCGTATATGGATCAGCCTATCGCTCAGCTGTCTCATGGCAATCAAAAGAAAACGCAGATCATTTCACAGCTCCTCAGGCCATGTGATTATTATGTGTTTGATGAGCCAACGAACGGTCTTGATCCAGATATGATGATCATCTTAAAAAAGGTGCTCATGAAGCTGAGAGATCAAGGCGCTGGCATTCTCATTTCAACCCATCATTTGAGCTTTGGTGATACGCTTTATGACCATCTCATGATCTTAAGAAATGGGGACGTCAAGCTGGATATGTCCCGCCAAGAAACGACTCAGACATTTCCTCATCAGGCACTTGAAGAAATTTATAAAGAAGTAAATCGAGATTACTATATGCAGGTGGAGAGGTTGCTCAATGATCTGGACACGACACGTTCTTCATAAAATAGAATGGGGAATGCTGACAACGAAAGGAAAGCAGCTCGCAAAAAAGTACCCTATACAGCTTCTCGCAGCCGTGGTTTTTTTCTTGCTCATGTATGCGATATATGTCGTTATCAGTCTGCGCTTTTTCATGCAGGCGGGAGAAAGTGAACCGGCTGCTATTTATCTCCAATTGATAAAAATGACGCTTTTACTTTTAGGCGCAGGTATTGTGTTATCCCGCAATAAATTAAAGCGCCAGGAATATCAATTCTACTTTTTGAATAGTGCGATACAAAGTGTGCCATTTGTCCTTTGTGTGTATTTCTTTCCGATGCTCTTTTGTTTTCTCATGGTAGGACTGCTTTTTTTACCGATTGTCTTAGGCCTTTTGATCAGCGGTGTTACGCCATCTTTGTATTGGATAACGGCTGTATGCATGACTTGCTGTGTACTGGCGCTGCTTGCACTTGCTTCTTGGATGATGATGCGGATTGCTGTGAGCCATTTCGTATCAAAAACAAAAGAGCATTTGCTGCTGCAAACGCTCGGCTTTGCGGTGCTGAATCTATTGGTGTTTCTCCTTTTGAAAAAAGCAATGGAGATGATCCGAGTATGGCCATCAGTCTATCTCATATTTCTCGTGATCCTTCTAAGCGCTGGCTGGCTCTGGCTGAAGGGGTTAGCGGCTTCTTATGTCCATCAGATGTTTTTGCAGCTGAAAACAGAGGTAAAGTCGTTTTCTTACAAGAAAATCAGAACGCAATCTTCCTTTCTGTCGCACCTGCGGCAGGAATTGGTCTATTTCAGCCGGTCAGCTGTTTTTAAAGAACAGGGCATTTTGTTTCTATTTCTCATTTGTTTGACGGCAGGGCTGCCATTTGTTTTTACACCTGTAGAAACCGGCTGGATGTATGCCTTTATTGTGCAGTATGCATTAAAGGAAATATTGATCATGCTTCCACTGATGATTGGCAGAGAATATCATATGAATCAAAGGGCCATCTTTATGTTAAATACATCAAAGGGTGCTTATTTATTGTCGAGAATTTTATTTTATTACGCTATTAATTTGTTGATATATTTTGTGTTTATTGGGCTTGCATCTATGGTGATAGGTATTGAAAGTGAAGGTCATGGCCTCGCAAGTTTGTCCATTTTGTTGATCACTGCCATGGCGGCCTGTACAGGGTTTATCGTGAAGATCAGTGAGTTTAATAAACTGTTTGTCATCGTGATGATGATTGCTGTATTCAGCTTCATCGATATGCTTTTATTGAAGTGGCTTTCAGCAGATGTGTATCTTCTCGCTACTGCTTATCTGCTAGGTTCACTTGCATTTTATAGCTGTATATATACGGTCATGTTAAAGAGGCCTGTCTTGCGATGATAGAACTTGTGTGTAGTTTCCTAGCGGTTGTGCTGATACATGAACTCGGTCATATGCTGATGATCATGTTGTGTAACAAAATCGAAAAAAGGCCGCTCTTTGATTTTGTGATCACGATTGATTGGAAGCATGTGGCGGTCGTCCATGAGAAATTTGTCCGGCCGAGCTTCAATATGATGGTGGCACTTGCAGGCCCGCTCTTTCCGGTGCTTTGTTCGCTTGTGCTTTTTATGATATGGAAGCATCCTGTAAGTCATCAGCTGCTGTTTTTTTCTTTACTGAATTCGGTGATGCTGCATCCAGCTTGCCCTGACGGAAAAAATATCACAGCCAGTTTAAAAGAGATGAAGGAGAGAAAGAGATGATCAAAGTATTTCATTCGTTTTCCAGCGGTATAACACTTGCGATGCTGTATGTATTTGCTGTGTTTATGACCCCTGTTTTTTTACTGCTGCTAGAGGTCAATCATGTTGAATCAAGCCCAACATTGTTTGGCATGCCATTTTATATCATGAAAATTGAAGAGTATCAATTCAGCTCAGAGGCGACGCTCTTTGGGTGTGTGGTCTGCTTTTTAGCTGGCGCCGTGCTTTATTTCTTCATTCAATATGTGAAGCATGTGGTAAAAAAACGCAGAACATAAAAAAGCAGACGGACGGAACAAAACATCAGTCTGCTTGCAAAGTGAGTGACAGCCGTACCATATCCATACACTGAATGCCATTTTCAAAAATCGGTTCATCATAATGCTTAAGAAAGAAATCGTGGTCAATAGATGTCATGCGGAAGCCGCATTTCTGATAAAGTGCGAGCTGCTGAATGCTCGAGTTGCCTGTGCCAATTTCAACCGTGTGAAAACCTGCGGCTTTCGCTTCAGCAATGGCATGGCGGATCAGCTGCTTCCCAATTCCTTTCCCTTGCCATGATTCCTTCACGGCGACATTGATGATTTCAACTGTCTGCTGAGACAGAGATAAAAGCACATAGACACCAATCACGTCCTGATCATGATACGCGGCATAACAAGAGCCGGATTGCACATAAGTAAGAACCTTTTCCTTTGAAGGATCAGCTAAGAGTAAAAGATCCATAGGGACGGATTGATCACCTGACAATGGCCGAATGTGTATCATATTTTTTCATCCTTTCTATTCTTTAATATATCCTTGTTTCACACCCCAATCATATTGATCCTGTACCCATTGTGAGGGCGGATTGTGAGTGACATTTGGGTCTTTTTTAACAGTTGGTTGCCTTGCAGCCTGTGCGCTCTGTTTATTCGCTTGAGCAGTGGCTTTCGCTGCTGTCAGCTCTTTTTGAAGCTGGTCAATTTTTGACTCAAGTATTTTACGCTGCTTGACTTCTTTTTGATAGGCTTTCTTTTCGTTTTTGAGCTTTTTGGTGATGGTAGACAGTTTCTTTTTTTGATCTTCGTTTTCATGCTTCATATCCGCTTGAACTGATGTTAACTTCGAAAGCTTCTCGTCGTTCGTTTTGCTTTCTTGCTGATGTTTTTCCTCAGCTGCTTTGATGGTCTGCTGCTGCCAAACCATCCAGCCGGCTGCTCCTAAAACCGCAACAGATAGAAGGATGATGGTGATCGTTTTCTTCATGTGTCATTCCCCTTTCTTTAAACCTTTATTATCATCGGTTAAATATATACAGGTTTTAACATCACAAGGGAATATTCACATCAGATTGGCAGACACTATGAAAAAAGGAGGGTGTCTGTTGATTTCCTTTATGATTCATGTTGTGGTCTCATTATTTGCTGTATCAAACCCTATTGGAAACGTGCCTCTTTTCATCACTTTAACAGAGGGATATACAGAGAAAGAACGTTCCCAGACAGCCAAAAAAGCCATTGTGGTCTCTTTCATTATTCTGGTTGCCTTTCTATTGGCAGGGAGGCTCATTTTCAAATTGTTTGGGATCGATATTCATGCACTCCGTATCGCCGGAGGTATTTTTATTTTTGGTATCGCTTACAATTTGCTGAATGCAAAGGAGTCACATGTCCAAAATCCTCATTCTGAGGAAAAGGCAGAAAGCAAAGAAAAGGCGGATGTCTCCGTTACGCCGCTGGCGATTCCGATCATCGCTGGTCCCGGTACAATCGCTACAGTGATGAGTTTAACCCCGGGAAGTCAAGGGATGCTTCACATGTTTGCGATTTTAATCGGCATTGTCATCGTTCTGGCAATGACCTTTTATGCCTTTCATTATTCAAGTTTCATTATGCGGAAAATGGGGAAAACAGAGATGAATGTCGTGACGCGGTTAATGGGATTAATTCTTGCTGTAGTGGCAGTTGAGATGATCGGTGCAGGCTTAAAAGGGATGTTTCCAATGTTTATGCAATAAGTGTATATAAAAAAGCTGTTTTTTTCTACAATGATGTAAAATAAAACAGCTTTTTTTAAGGTTTCGGCACATGCTTAAACACTTCTTCACTTTCAAAGAATTCAATTAAGCGGCTAATCCAATCATAGTAATCAAGACTTTCCTTGATTTCTGAAAGAAGCAGATTGATTTTATTCTCTGTCTCTTCTGGCAGGTCGTCCTGTTCAAGCAGCTCCAGCAATTCCTTGCACGTTTTCTTATGTGCCTTGCGGTTTTTGCTGACAACTCGGGACCAATTGGCTGCAAACAAGGAAATAAACGTTTGGTATTGATCTTGCTCAACGTCATATAGATCTTTACGTATTCCTTTTTCATAAACCTTTTCCGCAATATTCAAATCAAGCATTTCTCGAACGACTTGACTCATTCTCGTTTTGCTCATGCCTGTCGCCTCTGATAGCTCTCCAAGCGTCATTGGTTTACGGTTCATGTGAATGATACCAAGCACTCTACCCACTGTAGAAGAAAGACCAAAGGCATTCATGTTCTCGGCAGCTTTTTCAATATAATGATCCTGTGCTTTTTGAATGGCACCTAACGCTTGCTTGTCCACTCCCCGATTCATCCCTTCACGACTGACAATTTGTAACACAATATATCATATACCTGTTTGTTGATGAAAACAATAAATATTGAGTATTTGCTCGTAATTTGGAGGAAAAAGGAGAGATCTCTATCTAGCAGGCCGTTAACTGAAAATTTTAAATAAATGTTATGCAATACAAACACATCATAAACTTTTTATTTTATAAAGTTTGCACTATAATAAATAAGGTGTAAATTTTCTGAAAATATTGATCCGACTAATGGAGGTGTCTCATTTGCTGAAACTAGAGAATGTATCTAAGACGTATAAAGGCGGAAAAAAAGCTGTCAAAAATATTGATTTAGAAATAGCAAAAGGAGAATTTATTTGTTTTATTGGACCGAGTGGCTGTGGTAAGACAACAACCATGAAGATGATTAACCGACTCATCGAACCTTCCTCAGGAAAAATCTTCATCGAGGGAGAAAACATTATGAAAAAAGATCCAGTTCAATTAAGAAGAGAAATTGGCTACGTGATTCAGCAAATTGGACTGTTCCCCCATATGACCATCGCACAAAACATTTCACTTGTTCCGAAGCTGTTAAAATGGCCGGAAGAAAAACGAAAAGAACGGGCACGTGAACTGCTGAAGCTTGTAGACATGGGACCGGAATATTTAGAGCGCTACCCTCATGAACTCAGCGGAGGACAGCAGCAGCGCATCGGTGTTCTTCGCGCACTAGCAGCGGAACCCCCTCTGATCCTCATGGATGAACCGTTTGGCGCACTTGATCCAATCACACGAGATTCATTGCAGGAAGAATTTAAGAAACTGCAAAAAACGTTAAATAAAACCATCGTATTCGTCACACATGACATGGATGAAGCCATTAAACTAGCTGATCGAATTGTGATTTTAAAAGATGGAGAGATTGTCCAAGTAGGTACGCCTGACGATATTCTGCGGAACCCAGCCAACGAATTCGTAGAAGAATTCATCGGGAAAGAACGTCTGCTTCAATCGAATCCGAATATGGAACGTGTAGAACAAATGATGAACACGTCACCAGTCACCATTACAGTTGAAAAAACATTAACAGATGCCATCTACATCATGAGAGAAAAGCGGGTCGATTCCTTGCTTGTAGTAGATGAACATCATGTGCTAAAAGGCTATATCGATATTGAAACAATCGATGCGAACCGCAGAAAAGCAGCTTTCGTTGGTGATATTTTAAATACAGAGTTCTATACCGTACAAGAAGGCGCACTTCTAAGAGACACTGTCCGGAAAATCTTAATACGCGGCATTAAATATGTACCGGTTGTGGATGCAGAAGGGCACTTAAAAGGCATTGTGACACGTGCAAGTCTTGTAGATGTTGTATACGACTCCATTTGGGGAGACGATACGCCGGCGGCTGTCACTGAAATGAATTAAGGGAGGTGTACACATGGATCAAATCATCGACTTTCTAGAGAAAAATGGTGGGGAACTCCTCACAAAAATGTGGGAGCATTTATATATTTCCTTAATTGCTGTCGTACTCGGTATTCTTGTTGCCGTTCCTTTAGGTGTGGTCCTCACACGAATGAAGCGAGGCGCAGGTTTTATCATCGGTGTTGTGAATATCTTTCAAACACTCCCTAGTTTAGCGATTCTTGCCTTTTTTATTCCTATTTTGGGGGTTGGGAAAATACCTGCAATCGTTGCTCTCTTTTTCTATTCGGTTTTACCTATTTTAAGAAATACGTATGCCGGGGTCCAAGGTGTGAACAAAAACTTGCTTGAATCCGGTAAAGGAATCGGGATGACAACATGGGAACAAATTCGTCTTGTTGAACTCCCGCTTGCTGTACCGGTCATTATGGCAGGTGTCAGAACGTCAACGATATATTTGATTGGCTGGACAACACTTGCAGCCTTTATCGGTGGAGGCGGTCTAGGTGACTACATTTTGATTGGACTTCAGCTGTATCAGCCGGAATTTATTATTGCGGGTGCGATACCAGTCACAATTTTAGCAGTCATCATCGACCTATCATTAATGAAGCTGGAGAAAAAAGTAACACCAGAAGGCTTAAAAGGATTGAAGGAAGTTTCATAAGGAGTTGGCTTATGTGAAGAATCGAAAAACAACATGGATCAGTGCACTGCTTGCCGGATGCTTGCTATTGATAAGCGGCTGTTCACTTCCTGGACTAGCCGGCTCCTCAGGGGGCACGCTGCGAATTGGAGCACAAAACTTTACCGAATCAGAAATTATGGCCTATATGGTTGGCGATATGATCGAACATTACACAGATAAAAAGACGACCATTGTGAAAAACCTAGGCTCCAATACTGTGCAGCAGAAAGCAATGGAAAACGGAGATGTCGACATTTCTGCGACAAGATATTCAGGCACGGATTTAACAAGCACGCTTGGAATGGATGCGGAAAAAGACCCGGAGCGTGCGATGGACATCGTCCAAAAAGAATTTAAAAAGCGATATGATTACAAATGGTTTGATTCTTATGGATTTGATAATACGTATGCCTTTGCTGTGACGCAGAAGATGGCGAAGGAAAACAAGCTAGAAAAGGTCTCTGATTTGAAAAAGAATGCGAACAATTACCGATTTGGTGTCGATAATATTTGGCTCAAAAAGAAAGGCGACGGCTATGACGGGTTCGTGAAAACATACGGAATCAAATTTGGCAGCACGTATCCGATGCAGATTGGTTTAGTCTATGATGCTCTAAAGAATGAAAAAATGGATATTGTGCTTGCCTATTCAACAGATGGACGGATCAAAGCCTATAACCTCAAAATTTTAAAAGATGATAAACGGTTCTTCCCGCCGTATGATGCATCACCAGTAGTCCCGGAGAAAGTCTTAAAAGAAAATCCAGGGCTTGATAAGGTGATCAACAGGCTGATCGGAAAAATCGATACAGAACAAATGCAAGAGCTGAACTATCAAGTCGATGGGGAGCTTCAAGAACCAGCAACCGTTGCGAAGAATTTCCTGAAAAAACACAATTACTTTGAGTAAGATGGGGAGGTGTCACGGCTGATGGACACACTGCAGCAATTATGGACGTATTATCAGCAGAACGGGTCATATGTGTTAGAAGAATTTTATCGGCATTTTCTCATGTCGGCGTATGGGGTGTTGTTTGCGGCAATTGTCGGGATTCCAGTAGGCATCTTTGTGGCGCATTACCGCAAGCTGAGCAATTGGATCTTCGCCGTTACCAACGTCATTCAAACGATACCGGCATTAGCGATGCTTTCCGTATTGATGCTTGTATTAGGACTTGGCGCAAATACAGTCATCCTATCACTCTTTCTGTATTCGCTTCTGCCGATCATCAGAAACACGTATACAGGCATTGTCAGCATTGAACATGCTTATTTAGAATCAGGTAAAGCGATGGGCATGACGAAATGGCAAGTGCTGAGAATGGTTGAATTACCGCTTGCTTTATCAGTCATTATGGCTGGTTTAAGAACCGCACTGGTCATTGCCATCGGTATTACAGCGATTGGAACATTTGTGGGCGCGGGAGGACTTGGTGATATCATCATCAGAGGATCAAACGCCACAAACGGAACAGCTATCATTTTAGCAGGTGCGATTCCAACTGCACTCATGGCTATTATGGCTGACCTTGTCATGGGCTGGCTCGAACGCTATTTAAGCCCGACAAACAAGAAAAAGGAAAGAAAAGCGTTAGCTGAAAAAAACATCACATCTGCTTAAGCGGTTGAAAAGACACAACCTCCCTTACATCTGTAAGGGAGGTTGTTTTATGATGATCAGGCGGTTCGCATGCTGGTATTTTATGATTCAAGCGTGATCCAGTCAGAAGACCACTTCGCAATTTCCTCAAAAACGGGTGCAAGTGAACGCCCCATATCTGTTAAAGAATACTCAATGCGCACGGGTGTTTCAGCAAAAACCTCCCGTTTTACAATACCTGCTGCCTCCAGCTCTTTTAATCTCTCAGATAAAACTCTTCCACTTAAATTTGTCAGAGCCGCCTCAATTTCACTAAAGCGCTGCTGACCTGAGAGAAGCTGAAAAACAATCAGTGCCACCCAGCGTTTACTCAATAACTCAACTGCTTTTTCAAACCGCGGGCACATGTCAGATTGATTCATCTTTCTTCACTCCAATCTGAACCCATTATACCGTAAATCTGTCATAAATCGGCGCAAAAAGCTTGTCAATGATGAAAACATTTACGAGGATGAACGGCTGTTTAACATAAATAACAAATAGCGGTTGAGGTCCTCTATTTCTTTTTTCGAAAGGGTTGACCATATGTCACCATCAAATATTTCGAGATCATCAAGTTCATATTGCGCTGCGGCTTCCTTTATTTTGGATAAAGCAAGATCATCTTCCTCGTGCTGATGGACAGAAGAGGCCTCCTCAATATAGCCCGCAGCCTGCATCATGTCTTCATACGGTACCTTTAACGCACCAGCTAGCTTTTTAATCGTAGGAGGTTTCGGAATGCCGCGTTTCCCGTTTTCAATACGAGATATACCGGCAGCGCTGACCTCAGAATACATCGCTAATTGGTTCACCGACAGCTTCTTTTCCTCACGTAATGCTCTTAAATATGCACCAAAGTTCATCAACGCAAAACCTCACATGGTTATAGATTCGATATGTCTATTTTACTTGATTTGTTGACTATTGGCAATAAGCACACCATGAAAATATTGACATTAGTTAATGGTGGATGTACATTAGGTTTATGCCCCGCTATTTGTTCGCCTTTTTTTGGTCGATGAGCGTGAGAAAGTATTCATTCAGCTGGCTGATGTCTTGTGCGGAGAGCCTTTCCCATTTGTCTCCGTCAAAAATGGGGAGATGTTCTACATCCTTTTGAAGCGCCGTTTGATAGATTTTTAACATGGACTCATATTTCGGTTTCATTTCATGAACTTGTTCCTGTTCAATATGACCGGCAAGCAGCATTAAATCCTCATAAGGCACCTTCAAGGCGTGTGCTAATTTTTTTATGGTTAAAGGCTTTGGCACACCGCGCTTTCCATTTTCAATACGAGAAATACCAGCAGCGCTTACACCTGAATACATGGCAAGCTGATTGACCGACATTTTTCTATTTTCTCTTAAAATGCGTAATTGTTCACCAAAGTGATTCATGACATCGAACCTCACATTTCAGTATATGACTTATTTTAGTATGATCATTGACCAAAGGAAATAGCAGAGGGGTAAAAGTGTTGACATAAGTTAATGGATCTGCTTGATGTGAGAGCCTTACATGTTGTACATAATGATTCCATAGGAGGTTGTAATGATGGTCGAAAAAATTCAGATCAGGCGGGCTTTTGTCATGCAGTATATGATCGAGAACGATATGTCGTTAAATCAGCTCGCTGATGAAATTGGCATCTCTCCTGCCACACTTAGCAGGGTATTAAATGGTCACCGAAAACCAGGACAGCTTGTCATTGGCAAAATGATTCATTACTTTGATAAAAAATTTGAAGATCTATTTTACTATGAAGATATTGACAAAAGTCAATAAATGATATCATCATCAAGGAGGAAATGTCATTGAAAAGGACTGGGATGGTCAGACACATTGATTCTCTCGGCAGAATTGTTCTGCCCTCAGAAATGCGCAAGGTACTCAATATTAAAGAAGAGCAGCTGTTAGAAATATTCATTGAAGATCAAACCATTATGCTGAAAAAATATGATGCAGATAAGAGCTGCCTGTTAACAGGACAAGTGACGAAGTACAACAAAAGCTATGGAAATGGGAGCGTGATGCTGAGTCCTGAAGGAGCTGAACGCTTGTTAGTAGAATTAAAACAGCTATTGAAGGAAGAAGCAACTCATTAAAATGTGTTTTTAACCGAAAAATTGCATATAAAAATGCTGCAGCCAGCACTTTGGAACGAAATTGTATCAAAATAACGAATCAAGTCGACAATATATAGGAAATCTTTATTTTGATGTTTCGTGACATGCACCTTGTTTTCATGTAAAATAAAGTTATGTGTACCAGTTTGTCTGGAGGTGTTTTCATGCACGCATTTGTTATCACATTACTCGTAATTGTCAGTATCGCACTTATCATCGTTGTATTACTACAATCAAGTAAAAGTGCTGGACTGTCAGGCGCTATTTCAGGTGGAGCCGAGCAGCTTTTCGGTAAGCAAAAAGCGAGAGGCCTTGACTTGATTCTTCACCGATTAACGGTTATTTTGTCAGTGCTTTTCTTCATCTTAACACTTGCATTGGCATATTTAGGCGTGTAAAGCGCGGGTAACAGAAGGTCTGATCTTTTTTCAGACCTTTTTTTATTATCAGCACTCTTTTGTGTTTGTTTCATACATACAAGTGGAAAATATAAACCATATCAGAAGGAAAGGAAGTCACATCATGAAAGTTGTTACACCAAAACCATTTACGTTTAAAGGTGGAGAAAAGGCGGTGCTTCTTCTTCACGGTTTTACTGGGAATACAGCCGATGTTCGAATGCTTGGCCGTTATTTGAACGAAAGAGGATATACATGCCATGCACCTCAATATAAAGGACACGGTGTGCCGCCAGAAGAGCTTGTCCATACAGGCCCGGCTGACTGGTGGAAAGATGTAGAAGAAGGCTATCAATTCTTAAAAGATGAGGGCTATGAGGAGATTGCAGTTTGCGGACTATCCCTCGGAGGAGTTTTTTCATTGAAATTAGGTTACACTGTACCTGTAAAGGGAATTGTACCTATGTGTGCACCTATGTACATAAAAAGTGAAGAAGTCATGTACCAGGGTGTACTAGATTATGCCCGTAACTATAAGAAATTTGAGGGTAAGTCAGAGGACCAAATTGAACAAGAAATGGAAACGTTCAAGAAAACACCAATGGATACACTGAGGAGCCTGCAAGAACTGATTGCAGATGTCAGAAACAATGTCGACATGATCTATTCACCTACTTTTGTTGTGCAGGCACGTCACGATCATATGATTAATACAGACAGTGCGAATATCATTTATAACGAAGTAGAGACAGATGATAAGCATTTGAAATGGTATGAAGAATCAGGCCATGTCATCACGCTTGATAAAGAGCGGGAGAAGGTTCATCAGGATGTCTATGCATTCTTAGAATCACTTGATTGGTCAATTTAAATATATAGGGGGTTAGAGTGTGCAAAAAGAAGAATTTATGGATGAATTACTCGCTTTTATGAAAGAAGAAGCATATAAACCGTTAACTGTTCAAGAGCTGGAAGTCATGATGGAGATTACCAATCCTGATGATTATAAAGAGCTCGTCAAAGCACTTGTGACGCTGGAGGATCAAGGACTCATCGTTCGCACGCGCAGCGACCGTTACGGTGTACCAGAAAAAATGAATTTGGTAAAAGGAAAGCTGTCTGCTCATGCAAAAGGATTTGCATTTGTAACGCCTGAAGAGTTTGGACAGGATGATATTTTCATTCCGCCAAATGAATTAGGTACAGCGATGAATGGCGATACCGTCATGGTTCGTGTCAGCCACAAATCAAACGGCACGAAAAAAGAAGGAACGGTCATCCGTATTCTCGAGCGTAATACTCAGACGGTTGTCGGTACCTATACAGAAACGAAAAGCTTTGGCTTTGTCATTCCTGATGATAAAAAAATCACAAACGATATCTTCATTCCGAAATCCGCTAAAAACGGTGCGGTCGAAGGTCATAAAGTCGTTGTGACGCTGACAAGCTACCCTGAAGGAAGAATGAGTGCAGAGGGTGAAGTGACTGAAATCCTCGGTCATAAAAATGACCCTGGCATTGACATTTTGTCGATCATTCATAAACACGGTCTGCCAGGTGAGTTCCCAGAAGAAGCACTTCAGCAGGCAGTAGACACACCGGAAACGATTGATGAAAAAGACCTTGAAGGAAGACGCGACTTGCGCAATGAAACGATTGTGACGATTGACGGTGCAGATGCAAAGGACTTAGATGATGCCGTAACTGTGCAAAAGCTGGATGATGGCAAATATAAGCTTGGCGTGCACATTGCAGACGTTTCTCATTATGTCACAGAGAATTCTCCGATTGATCAGGAAGCTTATGAACGTGGAACGAGTGTGTATCTCGTCGACCGCGTCATTCCGATGATTCCGCATCGTTTGTCAAACGGTATTTGTTCATTAAATCCAAAGGTCGATCGTCTCACCCTGTCTTGTGAAATGGTTATTGATCGTAACGGGAAAGTCGTCAAACATGAGATTTTCCAAAGTGTGATCAAAACGACAGAGAGAATGACCTATTCCGATGTGAATAAGATTTTAGTCGACCAAGATGAAGAGCTTCTAAATAAATATGAGCCACTAGTGCCGATGTTCCAAGAGATGGAGAAGCTTGCAGAGATTCTTCGTGACAAACGAATGGAGCGTGGAGCTGTAGACTTTGACTTCAAGGAAGCAAAAGTACTTGTAGATGATGAAGGCGCTGCGAAAGACGTTGTCATTCGTGAGCGTTCCGTTGCAGAGAAATTAATTGAAGAATTCATGCTTGTTGCAAACGAAACGGTTGCCGAGCATTTCCACTGGATGAATGTTCCGTTCATTTACCGAATTCACGAAGAACCAAATCCTGAGAAACTTCAGCGCTTTTTAGAGTTCGTGACGACGTTTGGCTACATTGTGAAAGGGACGTCAACGAACATTCACCCGCGTGCACTTCAAAGTGTCCTCGATGCTGTCAGGGATCAACCGGAAGAAGTCGTCATTCAAACTGTGATGCTTCGTTCTATGAAACAGGCGAAGTATGATCCAGAAAGCATTGGCCATTTTGGATTATCAACGGAATTCTATACACACTTCACATCACCGATCCGCCGTTATCCGGATTTAATCGTGCATAGACTGATTAGAACCTATTTGATTCAGAAAAAGACAGATGAAGCAACCCTAGAGAAGTGGGGTCAGCTGCTGCCTGAAATCGCAGATCATGCCTCCACGATGGAGCGCCGCTCAGTCGATGCAGAGCGTGAAACAGATGACCTGAAAAAGGCAGAGTTTATGCTAGATAAAATCGGTGAAGAGTTCGATGGTATGATTAGTTCCGTGACGAACTTCGGACTATTCGTTGAACTGCCGAATACGATAGAAGGTCTTGTCCATGTCAGCTATATGACTGACGACTACTATCGCTTTGATGAACAGCACTTTGCCATGATCGGTGAACGTACAGGGAATGTCTACCGTATCGGTGACGAAATCACTGTCAAAGTCGTGAATGTCAATAAAGATGAGCACTCAATTGATTTTGAAATTGTCGGTATGAAGGGCACTCGCCGTAAATCACCAAAAGATTTCAAGTTCAAAAAACGAACAGATCCACCAGCGAAAAAAGGGCGTGGAGGTCAAAAAGCCTCTGGGGAAAAAGGCAAAGAGGATAAAAGCGGAAGTGACTGGTTCACAAACCGTAAAAAGAAGAAAAAGAAAAAACGCGTATTTGAAAACGCACCGAAACAAAAACGCAAAAAGAAAAAGTAACGTGTCAAAAAGCAAATAGGGCATCACGCTCTATTTGCTTTTTGACCACATGGCGTCAGCATTGTCGAAAGCTGGATTGTTTGATAAAATAATCCGTACGATTTGGACCGTGTTTGTGTCAAAAGGAGGGTGTACGCCAATGCCAAAGGGAGAGGGAAAGGTTGTTTCCCAAAACAAAAAAGCAAATCATGATTACTTTATAGAAGAAACATACGAAGCCGGCCTAGTATTACAAGGAACTGAAATCAAATCGATTCGTGCTGGAAAAGTGAATTTAAAAGATTCCTTTGCCAAAATCGAGCGAGGAGAAGTGTTCCTTCACAACATGCATGTGAGCCCATACGAGCAGGGGAACCGTTATAACCATGATCCGCTGAGAACGAGAAAGCTGCTTCTTCATCGCAAGCAAATCAGCAAATTGATTGGTGCGACGAAGGAAGAAGGCTACTCACTTGTGCCTCTGAAACTCTATTTGAAAAATGGCTTTGCCAAAGTGCTGATTGGAATCGGAAAAGGGAAGAAGAAATACGATAAACGTGAAGACTTGAAGAAAAAAGATGCAAAACGTGAAATCGAACGTGCCTTCCGCGATCGTCAAAAGCAATTCTAGCCTGATGCTGATGGCTTGCTGAGAGCGGAAGCATTATGCTACAATATGTTATGCAGTAAACAATCACCGCTATTTTTACAGAAACCACCAGTTGTTTCGAGCGATGAGATTGTTATAATAGTTATATACGGAAGCAGTGAAGCTGAACTTCCATCCCGTATATCCCTTTTACAAGGGGACGTTACGGATTCGACAGGGATGGTTCGAGCTTAGGCTGCGAGCCGAGAGGCGATCTCGTTAACACGCACTTAAATGTAACTGGCAAAACTAAAAGTTTTAACCAAAACTTAGCACTAGCTGCCTAATAAGCGCAGCGAGCTCTTCCTGACATCGCCTATGTGTCTGTGAGGAGCCCAATGAAGTAGGCTACGCTTACGTTTCCGTCTGAGGACGTAAGAAGAGATCCATCAGACTAGCTCTCCAAGCGCCCGTCAGCAGGCATGCGGATGAGTGAACACGAAATATGTTGACTACGCTCGTAGACGCTTAAGTAATCGATGTCTCTGGACGTGGGTTCGACTCCCACCGTCTCCATAATTTTAAATATTTAAAAAGGCCCTTTCTATAAAGGGGCTTTTTTTATCTAATTTAAGAAACTTATGTACGGTTTCTCAAAGAAGACTGCACCAACCGAACAAACAAAGGAAAAACGACAACCACCGCAATCATCAACAAAAATCCATCTGGCACAAGTTCTACAAACGTTGTCTGAATCACATAAACCGCAATCAGCAGTAAATAACTGATCAAAAATAACAATCCAGAACTTCTCTTTTTAAACGGTTTTTCCAAAAGAATCAGCATAAACAGCCCCGTCATAATCATCCAAAAAGTCATATTCCTTTCGAGTCTCCTCTCCATTCATCCCCACATTGTACATATATTTCTCCGAACGCAACATACTTCTCCCTCAAATTAAGCAAAAAGTAGTGAAAATATAAGGAATCACGAACCGATGACGCCTGAAATTTTACAAAAAATCTCCAACCAATTCAAAATCACATCTTCCCATTTGAGACGTCCTCATATATAGTAAGATTAGACTAGTTCTAAATAACTGAAATTGGGGCGTTTACATGGATTCGATTGTTTTACATTTTATTGTGATCATGAGTGTTTCTGGCATTCTGTCCGTGATATTATCAATCATTGCTCATGCAAACCGCCATCGATATATTGGCTGTCAATTGTTTATGTACATGTCTGGAGCAACTGCGATTTATATCTTTGGGCATACGTTTGAATTATTGGCTCGTACTCCTGGAGAAATCATGTTTTGGGTTTGTTTTCAATACATAGGTCTTCCGTTTATCGCACCGCTCAGTCTGCTGATTGTGCTGCAATTTACGGGGTTCCATCAATATTTCACAAAGCGCCGCGTGCTTCTCATCTTATTGATTCCAACTCTCACAACCATTTTGGTGTTCACCAACTCTTTACATTCACTCTTTTATCGAAGCATCACGATGAATCCAGTAGATGGGTTTTTATTGGCTGATTTTACGATTGGCTATTGGTATGTCATTCATGGCGTTTATACGTTTGGCTGTTCGATGCTTGCTATCTTTATGCTGCTTTGGTTTTTACGTGTCACAAAAAAAGAATATTTAAAGCAGATTCTCATACTGTTAGTGGGAATGTCATTACCAATTTTGACTTCTTTTATTTATTTATTAGGTGTTACACCCCTACATATTGATCCAGTCCCAGTGGTGATGTTTTTAACCAACGCACTCTATTTATGGGCGATTATGTCGTTCCAGCTCTTTAAAATCTCTCCCATTGCAATGGAGCGTGTGTTTGAGCATATGTCTGAAGGGGTTCTGATTTTAGATCGATATCGGACACTCATTGACTACAATCCCGCTGCTGCATCGATCATTCCAGCACTTGCGAATAAAAAGGGAATTGGCCATAAAATCGACGATATTTTCTCAGCAATCATCAAAGATTCAGCGTTCATTCAATGGCTGCGCTCTCCGCAGGATCATTCGCAATATGATTTAATGTGGAAAAAGGAAAAAGACCAGTCCTGCTATTATCATTTGACCGCTTCGTCTCTATTTAATAGAAGAGGAGAAATCGAGGGCAGGCAAATCGTGATCAGTGATGTAACAGAGCAGCGTTTGCTGCAGGAAGAGCTGGAGCGTCGTGCGTATATCGATGGTTTGACGAATATTTACAATCGTTCTTCTTTCATCGAACGAACGCAGATGATCTTGGAAGAGGATGCGCAGGATACGGCTGTTATGCTGTTTGATATTGATTTTTTTAAACAAATCAATGACACACACGGACATCATATCGGGGATGAAGCGCTGCGTCATGTTGTTTCTATTTGTCAGCAGCATTTACAAATGGATGATTTATTTGGACGATATGGGGGAGAAGAGTTTGCCATTTGTCTGCCGCATCAGTCATTTAAAGAGGCCTGTCATATCGCGGAACAAATAAGACATTCGTTTGAAGTGAGCTTCTTTCAGAATGATGAGGAAAAAGTGCGAGTGACAGCGAGCTTTGGAATTGCTCATACAGCCAATGATCCTTGTGTATTAGAAACACTTCTATTTGAAGCGGATCAGGCCTTGTATATGTCAAAACGCCAAGGACGGAACCGGATTTATGCATCCACTGGTAAGGGCCATGTGCTGTATCAAGAGCAGGATCTTCCGAATTGACTGTTGTCCTGACATTCGATATGATAAACATAACATTTGAACGGTTTCCTAAAGGGGAGTAGCTTTTACGGTTTGGTCGTCATTACAGAAACATTCGTTGTTTCTCGGCCATTCCGGCATGAACAATGTTAGCCAGACCTTTGCTTATCACACATGAGGCAAAGGTCTGGCTATTTTTAAGGTCTTTTTGCATCTGAGTGATAGAGAAGCGGAACAAATGATGCTTTTAATCCTACAGATGAAAGGATGATCGATCTTGAAAAAATATGTGATGGCTTGCCTATTTTCCGGAACGCTTGTATTAAGCGGGTGCTCCGGCTTGCTTGATCAGGTCAACGATACAACGACATATGTCACTGAGGCAAATGACTATGTGACAGACATTCAGCAATTTACAGAGGATTTTCCAAAACTCGCTGAAGAAGCTGTGCAAAATGCCGCCAAAAAAGCAGAATTAACGCAGCAGCTTGAATCATTGAAGGCAGACATTCAAGATTTTAATGACGTCACAGCGCCAAAAATGGCAGAAGACCTGCATGCGCAAATCATTGAAAAAAATAAAGTGCTGTCAGAGGAAATCCAAACGTATTTACAGCAATTGAAAGCAGGCGATATCGATGTTGCCGCCATACTGGAGGATCAGCAGGGATTGATGAAAAAGCTTCAGCAATCCGTCAATCTTTTGCAGGATATCGAACAATTAACAAATTAGGACAAACACAGCTTTATATGCGGTGCTCAGCATATCTTTGCCTTTTCCGGTGGAGATATGCTTTAATTTAGGTAAAGACAAGTCATAATGGAAAAAAGGTGATCACATGACAGAACATGAAGAAAGACATATGGCTTCGCCTAGAGCCGAAAAGGAAAAGGACCAATTGATCAATCGCTTGAAACGAGTGGAAGGACAAGTTCGCGGGATTCAGCAAATGATTGAAAACGATCGTTACTGTATAGATGTTGTGAATCAAATCTCCGCAGTCAATGCGGCTTTGAAAAAAGTCAGTCTTCATTTGATGGAAAAGCATACACATCATTGTGTTGCAGATGCTATCAAGAGCGGCAATGGGGATGAAGCCATTGAAGAGTTAATGACGGTCTTTACGAAACTAACAAAATCGTAGCATTTATGTTTACATTGATACCCTACTAGGGTATAGTAAATTGTAGAAAATGATTGATGGAGGCGATGAGAAGTGGAACAAGCAACACTTCAAGTGCAGGGCATGTCTTGCGGACATTGCGTGAAAGCAGTCGAAGGAAATGTAGGAGAATTAGCAGGTGTTGAATCTGTGAAAGTCCATTTAGACAAAGGACAGGTGGAGGTTTCATTTCACCCAGATCAAGTCACGTTACACCGTATCTCCGATGTGATTGAGGAACAGGGATATGATGTTGTATAAATAAGTAGACGTGCTGCAAAACAGCACGTATTTTTTTCAAAATATAATACCCCCATGGAGTATGTGGAGAGGTGAGATCAATGAAAAAGGAAATTGATTTTCAAATTACGGGGATGACCTGTGCTGCCTGTGCAGGCCGCATCGAAAAGGGATTGAACAGGCTGGAGGGTGTGGAGGATGCCAGTGTGAATTTGGCGCTTGAAACTTCTCATATCATTTATGAAACAGAGCAGCTAACACCAGATGATTTGAAGCGAAAAGTTCAATCTCTTGGTTATGATGTGGTGATGGAGCAAGCAGAATTTGATATAGAGGGAATGACCTGTGCAGCTTGTGCAAACCGAATCGAGAAAAAAATTAACCGAATGGACGGTGTCGATCACGGGTCTGTAAACTTTGCCCTTGAGACACTTCAGGTCACATATCATCCGGGCCAAACGTCTACAAATGACATAAAAGATGCGGTGCAGTCTATTGGGTATTCTTTAATAGAACCAGCTGCAGATCAAGCGGAGGAAGGAAAAAAAGATCACCGGCAAGCTGCAATAGAAAAGCAAACGGCACGCTTTTTATTCTCGATGATTTTATCACTGCCGCTACTTTGGGCAATGGTCAGCCATTTTTCTTTTACGTTCTTTATTTGGCTGCCAGAAGCTTTTATGAATCCATGGGTACAGCTGGCGTTAGCAGCGCCGGTGCAGTTCATTGTCGGCTGGCCCTTTTATGTAGGTGCATATAAGGCTTTAAGAAATAAAAGTGCCAACATGGATGTTCTTGTCGCACTTGGGACATCTGCCGCGTTTTTCTATAGTTTATATGAAAGCATTCAGTCAGCGATTAGAGGCACACATGAGGCAGCCCTCTATTATGAAACAAGTGCTGTCCTCATTACGTTGATCGTGCTCGGAAAATTAATGGAAGCAAGAGCAAAAGGAAGATCATCAGAAGCGATTCAAAAGCTGATGGGCTTACAGGCGAAAGAAGCGGTTATCGAGCGAGATGGCAAACAGATGACTGTGCCTATTTCTGACGTGAAAGTGAATGATCTTGTGTTTGTCAAACCCGGGGAAAAAGTGCCGGTAGATGGAGAAATCATAGAGGGGACAACCGCAATAGATGAGTCCATGATTACAGGAGAAAGTCTGCCTGTTGATAAAACAGCAGGAGATATGGTCATTGGGGCAACGATCAATAAAAATGGATTCATCAAAATAAAAGCGACTAAAGTCGGGAAAGAGACCGCTCTTTCACAGATTATCCGAGTCGTAGAACAAGCGCAGGGCTCAAAGGCACCGATTCAAAGAATGGCAGATCAAATATCAGGGATATTTGTTCCTATTGTTGTAGGAATTGCTGTGCTCACATTCCTCATATGGTTTTTCTTTGTTGATCCAGGAAATGTGACGTCAGCACTTGAAACCTTTATAGCCGTCATTGTCATCGCATGTCCGTGTGCGCTCGGCCTTGCGACACCAACCTCTATTATGGCTGGCAGCGGCCGTGCGGCTGAATCAGGCATTCTGTTTAAAGGCGGAGAGCATTTAGAAGTGACTCAATCACTCGACACGGTCGTGTTAGATAAAACAGGGACTGTGACAAAAGGAGAGCCTAGTCTGACAGATGTACTGGCATATGCCAACTGGACAGAAGATATGCTGCTGCAGCTAGCAGGATCGGCAGAACAGCAGTCGGAACACCCGCTTGCCCGGGCGATAACAGACGGTATGAAGGAACGAGGTCTTGAAGCGGTCGAGGTTGAAGCGTTCCAAGCAGATCCAGGTCATGGAGTTGAAGCAAAGGCAGCAGGACACAAGCTTTTGATTGGAACGCGTAAGCTATTACAGAAACATCATATCCAATATGAGCAAATTGAAGCATCTGTCACAACGCTGGAGGAGCAAGGGAAAACGGCTATGCTTGTTGCGATTGACGGCGAAGTCGCCGGCATTGTCGCGGTCGCAGATACAATCAAATCATCCTCTCCACAAGCCATCGCTCGTCTAAAAGAGCAGGGGATTCACGTTGTGATGATGACAGGTGATAATAAACTAACAGCAGAGGCGATTGCGAAACAGGCGGGCATTGATCATGTCATTGCTGAAGTGCTGCCTGAAGAAAAAGCGGCTCACATTGCAGCGCTTCAGGAACAGGGAAAGAAAGTCGCCATGGTCGGAGACGGTATCAATGATGCCCCAGCTCTTGCAACAGCGAATATTGGGATGGCTGTGGGAACAGGGACAGACGTTGCCATGGAAGCAGCAGATATTACGCTCATGACGGGAGATCTCCATGCCATTGCAGATGCGCTGGAATTTAGTAAAAAAACAATGAGAAACATTAAACAAAACCTATTTTGGGCGCTTGCCTATAACTGTATCGGGATACCGATTGCTGCATTTGGTTTCCTTGCGCCATGGCTTGCAGGAGCAGCAATGGCCTTTAGTTCCGTGTCCGTTGTGCTGAATGCGCTCAGATTGCAGCGATTGAAGCCAGTTAGAGAGGGAGTGGCAGAATGAAGCTGAATGTCAAATGGATTTGGACCGTTAGTGCATTGTTCTACGTTGCTCTTGTGCTCATTGGATATAAGATTTATGATGAATTTTTTCCAAATCAACATACACCAAGTGAACAGATGCAAAATCATTAAGACTTCGCCAAAAGCGAAGTCTTTTTTTTACAATATTGTGGAAAAACCCACCTTTTTAAAGATTTTTCATAAAAAATTCACTTCTTTTTGTTCCTTTTTGTCGTTTTTTGTAGGTTCGTCGTTAAGATGCGATTAAGCAACAAAGAAAGCGTTATCAAAAAAAGGGGGTTCACGTATGAAAAAGTTAGGGTTAGCTTCTCAAATACTCATTGCACTTGTTCTGGGTGTTGTCGTGGGAGCGCTGTTTTATCAAAATGAAACCGTTATTAATGTGTTAACGCCGATTGGCGATATATTTATCCATTTAATTAAAATGATCGTTCTTCCAATTGTTATTGCTGCATTGATTGTAGCAGTTGCAGGTGTAGGAGATATGAAAACAATCGGAAGACTCGGCGGAAAAACCATTCTTTACTTCGAGATTGTGACAACGATTGCATTAGCAGTTGGACTGCTTGCAGCAAACGTCTTCCATCCTGGTACAGGAATTGATATGAGCAACATGGAGAAAGGCGATATCTCTAAATATGAAGAGACATCTAAGGCTTCTTCTGAAAAAGCGACTTTCTCTGAAACGTTGGTGCATCTTGTACCAACAAACGTTTTCCAATCTATTGCAGAAGGTGATCTATTACCAACCATCTTCTTTACAGTCTTATTCGGATTAGGAATTGCCGCAGTAGGAGACAAAGGAAAACCAGTATTAGGATTCTTTGAGGGGATACTCGAAGCGATGTTCTGGGTGACCAATAAAGTGATGAAGTTTGCACCATTTGGTGTATTCGCGCTCATCAGTGTGACGGTGATCAAATTCGGGGTCGGAGCGCTTCTCCCGCTAGGTAAACTGGTACTTGTTGTTTACGGTACAATGGCATTCTTCGTCATTGTTGTACTTGGAATTATTGCGAAAATGGCTGGAACAAGCGTCTTTACACTATTTAAAGTATTAAAAGAAGAAATCATTCTTGCATTCTCAACAGCAAGTTCAGAAGCTGTACTGCCTAGATTAATGGACAAAATGGAGAAGTTCGGCTGCCCGAAAGCGATCACGTCGTTCGTTATTCCAACAGGCTACACCTTTAACTTAGATGGAAGTGCCATCTATCAATCCATTGCTGCGATATTTGTTGCACAAATGTACGGCATGCCGCTTTCCATCTATGAGCAAATTACGTTACTATTAATTTTAATGCTGACATCTAAAGGAATGGCTGGTGTACCAGGTGCATCGATCGTTGTTGTCATCACAACTCTTGGTGCTATGGGACTGCCGCTTGAAGGACTTGCCTTCATCGTTGGGATCGACCGACTTCTTGACATGGTTCGTACAACAGTGAACGTATTTGGTAACTCACTTGCAGCCATTGTCATGTCTAAGTGGGAAAAAGTATTTGATCAAGAGAAATCGAAGAAGTATATTGAGGAATTAAAACAACAAACAAAAGCAGCGTAAAAAAGGAGATCTTTTCAAATGACGAAGCTACAGGACAAGCAAGTTCGAATCGAACGTGACTTTCTAGGTGAAAAGGAAGTAGACACTCAAGCATATTATGGAATTCAAACATTACGTGCAGTGGAGAACTTTCCAATTACAGGCTACCGTATTCATGAGGAACTCATCAAAGCATTAGGGATTGTCAAAAAGGCAGCCGCACTTGCAAATATGGATACACAGCGACTATATTCTGGTCTTGGAGAAAAAATTGTTCAAGCCGCAGATGAGGTCATCGAAGGAAAATGGAACAATCAATTTATTGTCGATCCAATTCAAGGCGGGGCTGGCACTTCAATGAATATGAATGCCAATGAAGTCATTGCAAACAGAGCGCTTGAACTACTAGGAAAGGAAAAAGGCGCTTATACTGAGCTAAGTCCAAACACGCATGTGAACATGTCGCAGTCAACAAACGACGTTTTCCCAACAGCGATTCATATTTCAACATTGAATATGATTGAAAAACTACTTTATACGATGGAAAACATGCATCAAGTCATGACCGAAAAAGCGCAGGAATTCGATCATGTCATCAAAATGGGACGCACGCATCTTCAGGACGCTGTTCCAATCAGACTTGGACAAGAGTTTAGTGCTTATGCAAAAGTTCTTGCTCGTGATATTAAACGTATCAAACAGTCTAGACAGCATTTATATGAAGTCAATATGGGTGCAACAGCAGTCGGAACTGGATTGAATGCAGATCCTAAATATATTCGCCAAGTGGTTGGCTACCTATCTGACATTAGCGGATTACCGTTAGTTGGCGCTGAAGACTTAGTCGATGCAACGCAAAATACGGATGCTTATACAGAAGTATCGGCTGCACTTAAAGTATGTATGATGAACATGTCCAAAATGGCGAACGATATTCGTCTGATGGCTTCAGGTCCAAGAGCAGGCTTTGGTGAGCTGCACCTGCCGCCGAGACAGCCAGGTTCATCCATCATGCCAGGGAAAGTCAACCCAGTTATGCCTGAGGTCATGAACCAAGTGGCATTCCAAGTCATTGGGAACGATCACACAATCTGTCTTGCATCAGAGGCTGGCCAGCTTGAACTAAACGTTATGGAACCAGTGTTAGTGTTCAACCTGCTTCAATCTCTCAGCATGATGAAAAATGTATTCGAGTCCTTCGTGGACAACTGCTTGCGTGACTTAAAAGCAGATGAATCTAGATTAAAAGAATATGTAGAAAAGAGTGCCGGTGTCATGACGGCGGTGAATCCGCACATTGGTTATGAAGCGGCTGCACGAATTGCAAGAGAAGCCATCCTTACAGGCGCATCTGTACGTGAGCTATGTCTGCAAAATGATGTGTTAACAGAGGAAGAGCTTGATGTCATCTTAAATCCTTTTGAAATGACAAAACCAGGTATTGCTGGTGCATCACTTTTAGAAAAGGATCGTTTAGAAGATTAAGCGGCATCATGAGAAGCGCACACCGGCAAAGTTCCGGTGTGCGCTTTTTCATGGAGGTTTGTTTTTCTTTAGCTCACATAGTATACTATCGTCAATTATTAGGGATGTGACTGCGTTTGAATCTACTGAAAAAATGGCTGAATACAGAGCCTTATTTAATTGTGCTGCTCATTGTACTGACGCCGATTGGCGGAGAGTTTAAATTTTATCCATTTGAGGACAGCTTTCGGGTCAGCTTTGGAACCGTTGTCTTTTTCTTTATCCTGCTTCAAATGAAAAGATTTCCTGCATGGGCAAGCGGCATCATCGCTGGGATATCTGTTTTTGTGTTTCGTGTGCTGCTTGATACAGCTGTGACAGGGCATCTTCCGCTTGAAGAGGCAGTTTCATTAAGATTTCCTTCCCTGCTTTATTATGTTGTCTATGGCACACTCTTTTACTTATTGAAGGTCAGACGTTTCCGCGATCAGCCATGGCTTATTGGAGCAACAGGCATCGTCATGGAGCTGTGCGCAAGCGTTGTTGAAATCATCGCACTTCGAGGCACGATGGATGAAATTTTAACGGTGAGGACGCTGTTCCAATTATTTGTTTTGGCGATTTTCAGAAGCTTTTTCGTGTTGGCTTGTTATACAATGATTCGCTTATATGAAGAGCAGGCGAGAGAGCGTCAGATGAAAAAGGAAAAGGAACATCTGCTGATGCTTCTGTCTAACCTTTACACAGAATCTACATATTTTCATAAAACACTCGCACATGCTGAGCATATTACGGCTACATCCTATCAATTGTATCAATCCCTTCACCACGCAAAGGATGCGGAATCATTGGATTTGAAAAAGCTCGGTAAAACCGCCTTGCAGATTGCAGGAGAGGTGCATGAAATCAAAAAGGATAACCAGCGGATTTTTTCTGCCTTATCAAAGCTGATTCATGAGGAAAACTTCCAGGCTTATGAGAGTCCTTCTCATATCGCTGGGCTTGTCATTCGCATTCATGAAAATTATGCAGAATCTCTTAAAAAAAACATCGTCTTTCATTATGATGAAGATGGAAAGCATCCCGCCTATCACGTGTATACCATTCTATCTTTGTTAAATAACATCGTATCCAACGCTGTTGAAGCCATTCCTGTAGAAGGAGAGGTGTCACTTTCTATTTCACAGAAAGAAAACCACGTGATTTTTCAAATCAGCGACAACGGGCCTGGCATAAAAGAACGTAATCATCATGTGATTTTTAAACCGGGCTTCACTTTAAAATACGATCAGGCTGGGAATCCATCGAGCGGTATCGGGCTTGCCTATGTAAAGGATACAGCGGAGAAGCTTGGCGGAAGTGTTGAGATGAAGAGTATCCCAAATGAACAAACGATTTTCACATTAACGATACCAGTAGATCAAGTCAGTAGAAAAGAGGGGATTGGGAGATGAGATTTTTTATTGTTGATGATGATGAAGCCGTTCGTTCTTCACTGGCTCAGCTCATTGAAGATGAAGAGCTTGGCATTGTGGCCGGGGAAGCAGAGGATGGCGCAGAGTTAACAGCCAGCTACTTAAATGATTTGCACATTGATATCTTATGTATTGATCTATTGATGCCGGAAAGGGACGGGCTTGAAACGATTCGAGCGATCAAGGATGAGTTTCATGGGAAATACTTAATGCTGTCACAGGTTGAAACAAAGGAATTAATCGGACAGGCGTATACGCTTGGCGTCGAATATTATGTGACAAAGCCGATCAATCGTGTAGAGGTCTTAAGTGTCCTCCATCTCATGATTGAACGTCTTCATTTAGAGCATTCAATTGAAAATATTCAGCACTCACTCAAATCGGTCATGCAATTTCAGCAGCGCGGTCAGACGAAAACGAAGCAGCGGGGGAAAAGTCTTGCAGAGGCGGGGCAGTTTTTGCTGGCGGAGCTTGGTATTGTTGGGGAGAAGGGGTCTAAAGATTTATTAGATATGATTCTGTTTACAGACCAGTATTTAGCGCTGCATGCTGATCATCATGATTCCTTTCCTTCTTTAAAGATCATTTTCACTGGGATTACAGAGGATAAGCTAAGTGAGCCCTACACATCGGCAGACATCGCAAGAGAAGCAAAGGCAGCCGAACAGCGGGTAAGACGTGCGATCAACCAATCATTAAAGCACATCGCATCACTTGGGCTAACCGATTTTTCTCATCCAACGTTTGAAAATTACGCATCTAAATTTTTCGATTTCACCATCGTACGAAAGAAAATGAGTGAATTGACGAAAGAGATGAGCGGAAGAGAAGAACACACCCGCATCAATGTGAAGAAATTTGTGCAGGTGCTTTACTACGAAGCGAAACGTATTTTTATGGAAGATTAAAAAAAGACATGCTCTCCAATTAAGGAGACATGTCTTTTTTTGTGATGGATTGCAGGTGCATCTGCAGTACGGAGCGTATGAGCTGAGGCGGTATACGTTCGGGCTGTACGATTCCATTCAATGCAAGCCCATTGATGACTGCATAAAGCCGCTCAGTTTCTAATAAAAGATCGATATCAGTTAGCAGCAGCCCATCCTCTTTCAATTTCATTAAACAATATTGGACCGTTTGGAAAAGCTCGTCATACATCTTTGCATTGAGCGGCTGTAGATCTGGTTCAGTCAGCGCCTTGACTGTAAAAGCCTGCCACACCTCCATTTCAAATTTTCGCTCTTCATCAAGTGGAAGAAGCTGCTCCAATAAAGTGAGAACATTTTCCGCCGTTGAACAGTTTAATGCAAGCCCTGTAATCCGCTCCTTGACTCTTTCCTGAATTAAACTCATAGAGAAGAGAAATAACTCTTGCTGTGTGGAAAAATAATGACGCATAGAGCCGGCTGAAATTCCAGCTTCGACTGCTATTTTTCGTACAGAAGCGTTTTCCAATCCCTCTTGTTTAATCACTCTCATTGCAGCTTGAGCGACCTTTTGTTTTTGTTTATGGTGATCGACGATTTTTGGCATACATTGATTTTAGCATAGCTGTTGTTTTTTTAACACAGATGTGTTATTTTTTATTTAATACAATTGTATTAAAAAGGATGTGGAGAAATTGGTCGGGTTATTGATTGTGGCATGTGAAATTGGTTTTTGGCTGTTTATTCTAATGGGCTTAACGCTTCGTTATGTGTTTAAACAGAAAAAGTGGGGTGCTTTTTTTCTTGTCTGTACGCCAGTTTTAGATCTCATCCTTCTTGCGGCTACTTATATAGATTTAAGGCAAGGGGCTGTGGCGAGTGTCATCCACGGGCTGGCGGCTGTTTATATTGGTGTGAGCCTTGCCTTCGGACATCAAATGGTGAAATGGGCAGATGCTAGGTTTGCTTATCGATTTGCAGGAGGCCCTAAGCCAAAGGGAAAACCAAAGTACGGGAAAGAGCGGTCTGTGTATGAAATGGTCGGCTGGGCGCGGCATTTCATTTCTTATGTTATTGGAGCGGGGCTGTTATATGGATTAACCTATCTCATCCAAGCACCAGAGCGGACGGAAGCGCTGATGCAGCTTGTCAATACATGGGGGATGATCTTAACGATTGATTTCATCATTAGCATCAGCTACGTCATTTGGCCGAAAAAACATCCAGAAAATATAACAGGCTGACAAAAAAGACAGGCGGATTCACTCCACCTGTCTTTTCTTATGATGACAGCCCTTTGTAAATGGTGTCGATATTCCATTTCATCATCTTATAGTAGCTGTCTCCATCTTCGCCTTCTTTTCCAATAGAGTCAGTGAAGACTTTTCCTTTGATCGGAACCCCGGTTTCCTCAGAGAGGCTTTCAAGGCTGCGTTTATCAACACTTGTTTCAAGAAAGAGCGCAGGAACTTGATGATCTTTGACAAAATGAATAATGCGCTTCATTTGTCCTGGTGTTCCTTCACTTTCTGTGTTGATCTCCCAAATATAGCCGGCTTTCAATCCATACGCCTCTGCAAAATATTTGAATGCCCCTTCACTTGTGACAAGGAGTTTTTTATCTTTTGGCAGCTGATCAAACTTGTCTTTTGCTTCATCGTGAAGAGCTTGAAGCTTTTTGATATAGGCTTCTGCATTTTTTTCGTAATCCTCTTTATGTTCAGGGTCCGCCTGAATAAGCGCATCTCGGGCATTTTGGGCATAAAGGATCCCATTCTCAACATTCAGCCATGCGTGAGGGTCCTGCTGGCTTTCAAGGCCTTTTGAGGACAAATGCTTCACTTTCACGCCTTTACTCAGCTCGGCTACAGGTGCATCATCCCCGTCCTTGCCGCTCGATTCAAGCAGCTTTTGAAACCAGCCGTTCCCTGTTTCAAGGTTCAAGCCATTATATAGAACAAGGTCTGCATCCGTCGTATACTGAACATCCTTTGGCAGTGGGTCAAATTCGTGTGGATCTGTACCAATGGGAACAATGCTGTGAATAGAAACATGCTGCCCGCCTACTTCCTTCACAATGTCATAAAGAATGGAGTAGGTCGTGACAACTTTTAATGTGCCGTCATCTTTACCGGAATTACTTTGCTTGGTCGAACAGCCTGCGATGATCATAAGGGCAATGAATACTGCGGTCAAACGGATAGCAAATACCTTCTTCATATATGTCCTCCTTTTACATAGACGCTTCCTTTTTTAAGTGCGTTCGTTTTCGTTTAGATTTTAATGATCTCCATAGAATGCCTTGCTTTGGTGAAAAGATAAAGGCACTGCCGAATAAAATAGTCGCGACCAGCACGATGGAAGCGCCAGATGACAAATTATACGTAAAACTAAGCCCAAGACCTACGACAGCAGAAACAGCACCGAAAAAAGCAGATAAATAAATCATGATCCATAGCCGGTCCGTTAAGAGATAAGCGGTGGCTGCCGGCGTAATCAACATGGCAACGACAAGAATAATCCCAACGGTTTGCAGTGATGCAACGGTCACAAGGGTCAATAAGGTCATGAGAAAATAATGAATCATACGATTCGGCAAACCGTAAACCGAAGAAATCACCGGATCAAATGAACTAATGAGCAGTTCCTTGTAGAAAACAATGACGGCTAGCAAAATAAAAATACCGATTCCCAGTGTAATCCACATATCAGATGATCGAACAGCTAGAACGTTTCCAAATAGAATATGATATAGATCACTTGAACTTTTCAAAAATGTGATCAAAATAATTCCGATTGAGAAAAAGGCTGTAAAGACAATGCCGATAGCAGAATCATTTTTTATGCGGCTGTTTTGACTCACATAACCGATCCCAATCGCTGTTAACACGCCAGTTAAAACGGCCCCGAAGAAAAAGTTAATTCCAAGCATATAAGAGATGGCGACCCCTGGCAGTACGGCATGAGAAATGGCGTCTCCCATCAGGGCCATGCCGCGTAAAATGATAAAGCAGCCGATAACGCCGCAAATGATGCCTACCATGACGGATGTAAATAGCGCTTTTTGTAAAAAAGCATATTCAAAGAGTCCGGTTAAAAATTCCATTACACGTCTCCTCCTGCTGATTTTAAGAATGGCAGCTGTGTTTCATATGCTTCCAGCATGATCTCTGGGCGAAGGATGTCGTGTACAGGCCCTGCTTTGATGAGCTTTTTATTTAACAGAACAAGATGGCTGAAATAATCATCTGCCTTACTCAAATCATGATGGACAACCAAAATGGTTTTCCCTTCATCTCGTAATTCCTTCAAAATGCGAACCATTGTTTCTTCACTTGCCATATCAATCCCGACAAATGGTTCATCCAAACAGAAGAGCTGTGCGTTTTGAGCAAGTGCCCTTGCAAGGAAGACACGCTGCTGCTGTCCGCCGGATAACTCACCGATTTGTCTTTTGGCAAAGTCCTGCATCCCGACTTTTTCTAAACAGTGATACGCATATGCCCGGTCTTCTTTTTTTGGACGTTTGATTAGTCCGAGCTTCGGATATGTTCCAAGTAGTACGGTATCCAGTACATGAATCGGAAACGTCCAATCTAAATCATTTCTCTGCGGTACATAGGCGATCTGTTTTCTGACGTGTTTAAAGGGCTGTTCAAAAAAACGAATATCCCCTTGGTCTTTTTCAATGAGATCCAAACATGCCTTGAGTAACGTCGATTTACCAGCACCATTTGGACCGATGATTCCTGTCATTGTCCCTTCCTGTATGGAAAGAGAGACATTTTCTAATGCATCCTGTCCGTGATATGAGACATGAAGACGGTCGATTGTTAAAGCATTTGACATCTCTTGCGGCCCCTTTCAATCATCATTGCACTTCCTAAAGATATATGCATACATTAAATAATTTTGACTAAAGGATGAAATGATTCTCTAATGCTAATTTGTTTCCTTAGGGAAACTTTTATTTTATTCTAAGCGTCTGTCCTTCTTTTGTAAAGAGAAAAACTGCAAACGATCGTTTTTATGTTATGCGGGGAGCGGGGGACATGAGCTTGGTTTATTGAAAATCCGTGTGACAGAATTGAACACAAAAAACCAATGATTTCTTCAGAAATGATTGACAGAAGACAAGAACTCCTCATATAATAAAGGTAATCCAATATATGAATATATGCTCATATATAAAGTTTTTGATTTTTAATAGGTTTCATCGATCCAGGGAACGTTACTTATCATATAGAAAAAAGGTGAGAACATGAAAAAAATGAAGGATGAATACGTATTAAGCGGTCTTGATTGTGGAAACTGTGCACGTAAAATTGAAACAGGTGTCAGCAAAATGGATGGCGTTGAAGCTTGTTCTGTTAATTTTGCGACAGGGACATTAACTGTCACACATGCAGATAAGCAAGAAACGATGTCAAAACGTATTGAAAAAACGGTTCAGTCCATCGAACCTCATGTGAGTGTATCACCAAAAGAAGAAGGACATCACCACGATCATGATCATGGGACAAAAAATTTAAAAGCGATTGTGCTCAAATTAATTGGCGGTGCAGTCATTGGAACAGCAGCTTATTTTATACCAGAAGATGGCTTACTGAAATTTATTACGTTTTTCGCAGCGTATTTACTAGTCGGGGGCGATGTGGTTTTTAAAGCGCTGAAAAATATCGTGCGCGGCCAAGTATTTGATGAAAACTTCTTAATGACCATTGCAACAGCTGGCGCTTTTGTCATTCAGCAATATCCAGAGGCACTGGCAGTGATGCTGTTTTACCAAATTGGAGAGCTGTTCCAAGGAGCAGCAGTGAATCGTTCAAGACGATCCATTAGTGAACTAATGAATATTCGCCCTGAATATGCGAATCTCAAAGTAGGAAATGAAACGAAAAAAGTGAAGCCGGAAGAAGTAAAAGTCGGTGACCGTATCGTCGTAAAACCGGGCGAAAAAATTCCACTTGATGGTCTCGTCATTGAAGGCTTTTCACTCGTGGATACCTCTGCATTAACAGGTGAGTCTGTGCCGCGGGATGTAGAAGCAGGGAAAGAAGTTCTTGCAGGATTTGTGAATCAAAACGGTATTCTTGAAATTGAAGTGCAAAAAGGGCTAAGCGAATCGGCAGTGACGAAAATTTTAGATTTGGTTGAAAATGCGAGCAGCCGAAAAGCACAGACAGAAAACTTTATCACAAAGTTTGCAAAATACTATACACCGGCTGTCGTAGTATTGGCATTGCTGCTTGCCTTTGTGCCGCCGCTTCTCATTCCATCAGCTCAATTGTCTGACTGGGTTTACCGGGCACTCGTTTTCCTTGTGATTTCTTGTCCTTGTGCGCTTGTCGTGTCCATCCCATTAGGGTTCTTCGGGGGAATTGGGGCAGCTTCTAAACGAGGCATCCTTGTAAAAGGCAGTAACTATCTAGAAGCACTAAACTCTGTGAGCTATGCTGTATTTGATAAGACGGGCACACTCACAAAAGGGAACTTTACGGTGACCAATATCGTGACAACGAGCAACAAGTGGTCAGAAGAAGAGCTTCTTTCTTTTGCAGCTTTAGCAGAAGCCCACTCCTCACATCCGATTGCTGAATCAATTAAAGCGGCATATGGTTCGCCGCTTGATGAAAGCAAGATCGAAGCATATGAAGATATTGCGGGACATGGAATTAAAGCAACCATCAGTGGTTCCCAAGTGTTAGCGGGTAATCATCGCTTGATGGAACGAGAAGGCATTTCATATGAAAAAGAAAAACGAAGCGGAACGGTTGTGTACATGGCCATTAACGGTGAGTTTGCCGGATCGATCTTGATTGCAGATGAATTAAAGGATGATGCAATTGAAGCCGTCTCAGCTCTAAAAGCATCTGGCATTCAAACAGTCATGCTGACTGGTGATGCCAAGCAGGTTGGAACAGCGGTCGCCCAGCAAATTGGCATTGATGAAGTACATGCCGAATTATTACCGCAGGATAAAGTAACGAAATTAGAAGAAATTGATCAGAAAAAAGCGCCTCAAGAAAAATTATTATTTGTTGGGGACGGCATTAATGATACACCGGTATTAGCAAGAGCAGACATAGGAATTGCGATGGGCGGACTTGGTTCAGATGCAGCGGTAGAAGCGGCTGATATCGTCATTATGACAGACCAGCCGTCAAAAGTAGCAGAAGCCATCGCTGTCGCTAAACGAACAAGAAGAATTGTATGGCAGAACATTGCATTTGCTCTTGGGGTTAAAGGGGTTTTCCTATTACTCGGAGCATTTGGTATTGCGACCATGTGGGAAGCCGTCTTCTCGGATGTCGGTGTGACTGTACTCGCTGTTTTAAATGCCATGAGGGTAATGAAATAAAATTGTTAGGAAAAATTCATGAATACCATCTTTCATAATGAATCCCCTCTTGTTAAAATAGAAGAAGTTGGATAATGGCATTATTCTAAGCTATTATCCTTTTTCTTTTGAAGGAATGAAAAAGATAAGGTAGGTGCTTATGTGAGTAAAAAAAATAATCAATCATCATCCATTAAATTTGCTGTCATTTTAACCATTATCGCAGCTCTTCTCATCGGATTATTCGTCGTCATTGGAAATAACAACAGCAAAGAAGCACAAACGGTTGACAGTAAGCCTTCTATTAAAGGACAGCCTGTTATGGGGGATAAAAACGCAGCGGTGCAAATCGTCGAGTTTGGGGATTATAAATGTCCGTCATGTAAATCATTTGAAACAGACATTTTCCCAAAACTGAAAGCGGACTACATAGATAAAGGCGATGTATCATTTTCGTTTATTAACTTGCCACTTCCTGTTCATGGAGATGGCGCAGTGCTGGCAGCACTAGCTTCTGAAGAAGTGTGGAAAGAAGATCCGAAAAACTTTTGGGCATTTCATGAAGCTGTCTATCAAGCACAGCCAGATAGTGAAGCAGAATGGGTCACGCCTGCTAAGCTGACAGAGCTAGCGAAAAAGACAACAAAAATAGATACGGACAAGCTTAAAGATAACCTATCAAAGAAAACATATCAGCCGCAGCTGAACACAGACGATCAGCTTGTGAACCAATATAAAGTGAATGCAACACCAACTCTTTTCATTAACAATAAACAAGTCGAAAACTTTTATGACTATGATGAAATCAAAGAATTAATTGATCAAGAGCTCAAAGGGAAAAAATCATGAAGAATAAGCTTGTTTACTTATACAGTGCTTGGATCGTTTCTATCGTTGCGACGATGAGCAGCCTGTATTTAAGTGAAGTAAAGAAGTTTATCCCATGCGATATGTGCTGGTTTCAGCGCATTTTCATGTACCCGCTCGTGCTTTTACTTGGAATTGCGACATTCAGAGGCGATGTGAAAGTGAAATATTACGTTCTGCCTTTGGCTGTGATTGGCGCTTGTTTTTCTATCTATCATTATATGGAACAAAAGATACCTGGCTTTGCATCGATTCGCCCTTGCCTGAGCGGTGTTCCTTGTTCCGTTGATTATTTAAACTGGTTTGGTTTTATCACCATTCCACTACTAGCCCTTATTGCATTTATTCTCATCATCATTAGTATGCTGCTGTTAAATGCAAAAGAAGATTGAAAGAGATAGCCTGCTTATAAGCGGGCTATTTTTTATTTTTGCAAAAAGATAAAATTTAAAGAAAATTTGTATTGCTTTTCACCTGTGTCAGATATACATTAAGGGAGTAGTGTTAGATGATCAGATAAAGGTAAGGAGATAAGCGGAAAATGGCATGGGAAGTCTTAAGTATCATTGGCATTGTCGCATTCGCTATTAGTGGTGCGATTGTGGCAATGGAGGAAGAGTACGATATTCTTGGTGTGTACATTTTAGGGATTGTGACAGCATTTGGCGGTGGAGCGATTCGGAATCTATTAATTGGTCTGCCGGTGTCTGCTTTATGGTCACAGGGCAAAATGTTTACGATTGCCCTTGTATCCATTACGATTGTGTTTCTTTTTCCAAAGCTTTTGCTCAAGCATTGGAGCACATGGGGGAATTTCTCGGATGCGATCGGTTTAGCAGCGTTTGCGATTCAAGGCGCATTATTTGCTGTGCAAAGAGAACTCCCGCTCAGTGCAGTTATTGTGGCAGCCATTTTGACTGGAAGCGGCGGCGGAATTGTGCGTGATTTATTAGCAGGGCGAAAGCCGCTTGTGCTAAAAGCAGAGATTTACGCCGTATGGGCAGCCCTTGGCGGCTTATTCGTCGGACTCGGCTTAGCACAAGGAGAGCTTGCTTTATATCTGCTGTTTGTCATCCTCGTCGTATGCAGAGTTTGTTCCTACTTATTCAAATGGCGTCTTCCCGCCAGGTCTTATTTTTTAAATAAAGGGTAAAACGAAAAAAGGGCGATTCCGCTCTTTTTTTTGTGTTTAATAAGAGCTGAATATCAGCAGATGATGGAGTTTTCGTGTAAAATAAAAGCAGGGTCTTTTGTTCATCATTTGAACAATACATATGATGAAAATTTTGTCAGCTGGCTGAATATCTAGATTCAGCCTTTTTTTGCCTAGATGGATTGTTATGTGTTGGTTTCACTTTTTGCGGAATACTAAAGAAGCACTTCTGAGCGGACGGATGGATGAAATGAACACATCTTTGCATGTAAGCAAAACTTGACGAAAAATATACATAGGAGGGACATGTACTAGTGGAGATTTTTTTGGCAGTGCTCGTACTACTGGCACTCATTGCAGTATCTAATATTATCAATCGTTTTGTCCCCTTTATTCCCGTTCCGTTAATTCAAGTGGGCTTAGGAATATTGGTGGCAGCTTTTCCTTCAGGTTTACATATTTCTTTAAATCCTGAACTCTTCTTCGTGCTATTTATTGCGCCGCTGTTATTTAATGACGGGAAGCGTACCCCAAGGGATGAGCTATGGAAATTAAGAGCACCGATTCTTCTTTTAGCGCTTGGTCTAGTGTTTGCGACCGTCATTGTAGCGGGATATACCATTCATTGGATGATTCCAAGCATACCGCTTCCAGCCGCATTTGCGCTTGCTGCAATTTTATCACCGACAGATGTGGTGGCAGTAAGTGCTTTATCCAGCCGTGTGAATATGCCAAAGGGCATCATGAGACTGCTGGAAGGCGAAGGGCTGATGAACGATGCATCAGGACTTGTCGCCTTTAAATTTGCCATTGCCGCAACGGTGACGGGAGCATTTTCAATTGCTCAGGCATCCTTTAGTTTTGTACTGATTGCAGCAGGCGGGTTATTGACTGGATTTATTCTATCCTTTTTTATCATTCGTTTTCGCTATTTTCTCCGCCGTTTAGGAATGGACGATGTCACAATGCATATCATCCTGCAAATCCTTACACCATTTGTGATTTATTTAGCAGCGGAAGAAATCGGTGTATCCGGAATTTTAGCCGTTGTAGCTGGCGGTGTGACACATGCCATTGAGCAAGACCGAATGGAAGCGAATTTAGCCAAACTGCAAATTGCTTCATCAAACACATGGAATATTATTTTATTTATTTTAAACGGACTTGTTTTCGTCATACTTGGATTGCAGATTCCAGATGTATCTACAGTTATTTTCCAAGATGAATCCTTTAACAACATGCAGGTCATTAGCTACATCTTAATTATTACGCTATGTCTCATGGTGCTGCGGTTCTTATGGGTATGGCTGTTCTGGGCAGGAAAATGGAGTGCAACTAAAAAGCAGAATGTGAAAAAGCCGAAGTTTCGCGCCTCGATGCTCATGACATTCTCTGGTGTCCGCGGGGCTGTGACATTAGCCGGTGCCTTCTCTATCCCATTTACGCTCGCGGACGGATCACCATTTCCAGAGCGGCATTTGATTATCTTCCTCGCAGCAGGCGTCATCTTATGTACACTCATTTTAGCCAGTGTGTTACTGCCTCTTTTATCTGAGAAAAAAGACAAACAAGTCGACGTGGACTTGGATACAAAGATTCAGCATGCGAAACGGAAGCTGCTGAGAAGCGCTATTAAAACGTTAAAAGAAGGGATGAATGAGGACAATAGGGAAGTATCCCTTGCACTCATCAATGATTACCGAATGAAGCTGAGAAATATCCAGCGTGAACCATACCAATTCGGGATGAGAAAACAAGAGCGAAAAATCAGACTGCACGGCATCAAAGCAGAACAGATGAAACTTCAACAATTAATTGATGAAGAGAAAATTGACAAGGAAGAAGCCTATGAGCTACAAGAGAGATTTCATGAGCTGGAAATGCTGTACTCAAACTCCTTCAAAATTCGTTTTTCAAAGGTGAAGTTTCTCCGCTTGCTTCAATGGCTACAATTATGGCGGCCGAATCAGCACATTTCAAGCGGTATTTTAGAAAAAGAGGACGCGTACAAACAAATCCGTAAGAAAACGGCTGAGGCTGCGGTAGACTCGATCAAACAGCATATGACAGATGAAAACCAGCAAACGTGCCACCAAGTGATTGGTTTTTACAATCAAGTGATTTACCGCTGTGAACACGGTCCAAGCTTCTTCCAGCAAAAAGACCGTTCATTTGATCGGAAGAAAAAAGAGCTTAACTTCCAAGCTGTACAGTCGATTCGAAATGAAATTCAAACCTTATATGAAGATGGTGAGATCAACCGTGATATTGCCCATCATTTAAGGGAGTATATCAATGACATGGAAGCTGTTCTGCTCACCAATACGTGATGTTGTCATCTTCTCCCTCGTGTTTTATGATGAAGAAAGAGAACGAACAGAGGGGAGATCAATGATGGCCTATTATGGAGCAATTGAAGCTGGAGGTACAAAATTTTGTTGTGCAATCGGCAATGAGCGTGGAGACATCTTAGAGGAAATGACGATTCCAACAGAGCACCCAGAGAAAACAATACAGCAGCTTATTCCATTTTTTAAGCAGCATGACATTTTAGCATTAGGGGTTGGCTCCTTTGGACCCATTTGTGTTCAAAAGGATGATCCTTCATACGGTTATATCATGAACACGCCGAAAGTGGAGTGGAAGCATTATCCGTTCATTCCTGAGCTTGAGAAGCAATTAGGTGTTCCAGTATCCTTTACAACAGATGTCAATGCCGCAGCACTAGGTGAATTAACAAAAGGGGCAGCCAAAGGGCTAAGCAGCTGTTTGTATATCACGGTCGGTACAGGCATTGGTGCGGGAGCTGTCGTGAAAAATGAGCTTCTACACGGCCATTCACATCCTGAGATGGGACATATCCTTATCAGACAGGATGAATCAGATCCGTTTGCAGGTGTCTGTCCGGCACATGGAAATTGCTTAGAAGGGCTGGCAGCTGGACCAGCGATTGAGAAAAGGTGGGGAAAACCCGCCAAAGAGCTTACGCAGGAAGAAGCGGTTTGGGCACTTGAAGCGGATTATTTAGCGCAGGCGCTTATGCAGTACTCACTCATTTTAAGCCCAGAGCGCATCATCATGGGCGGAGGCGTCATGAAGCAAAAGCAGCTATTCCCACTCATTCGAGAGAAGCTGGCTGCTTATGTCAATGATTATGTGGATCTGCCGCCGCTTGATACATACATTGTCTCCCCCGGGCTTGAGGACAAGGCTGGCATGACAGGTGCACTGCTCTTAGCCGTCGAAGCGAAGAGAAACGCCTGATAATAGAGTTTTGAAACACAACATGAGATAATGAAAGAGATGGAATCTATAAAAAAGGTGGTTGTTAAAATGGTCAAAAGCTTGAATGATACCGTAACATTGAATAACGGAGTCGAAATGCCTTGGTTTGGTTTAGGTGTATTCAAAGTGGAGGACGGCAATCAAGTGGTAGATGCCGTAAAAGCAGCCATACTAAACGGATATCGCAGCATTGATACGGCAGCTGTTTATAAAAATGAGACAGGCGTAGGAAAAGCGATTAAAGAATCTGGCGTGAAACGAGAAGACTTATTTATCACATCTAAAGTATGGAACACAGATCAAGGCTATGAAAAAGCGCTTGAAGCGTTTGACGCAAGCTTAAACCGATTAGGTCTTGATTACTTAGACCTCTATTTGATTCATTGGCCTGGACCAAATGCAGATACATTTAAAGACACATGGCGTGCACTTGAGAAGCTTTATAAAGATGGGAAAGTCAGAGCCATTGGAGTCAGCAACTTCTACATTCAGCATTTAGAAGAGCTGTTAAAAGATGCTGAGGTTGTTCCAGCTGTGAACCAAGTTGAATTTCATCCGAAACTGACACTTGTTGAACTGCGTCAATATGCAAAGGAAAAAGGCATTCAGATTGAGGCATGGTCTCCGCTGATGCAAGGGAAGCTATTAGATCATGACGTATTGAAAGACATTGCTGCACGCTACAACAAATCTGTTGCTCAAGTCATCTTGCGCTGGGATCTGCAAAGCGGTGTCGTGACAATTCCAAAATCAATCAATGAAGAACGCATTAAACAAAATGCAGACATCTTTGACTTCGAGCTTTCCAAAGAAGACATGGAAAAAATCGATGCATTAAACAATAACGAACGCGTCGGCTCAAATCCAGAGACGATGACGGTTGGGTTTGAATAAATAATAAAATCCTCTTTCTTATATGAGAAAGAGGATTTTTTACGTACTGCTTCGGCGCACAGCCAAGAGCATGATAAAAGATAGGATCACAATACAAATCGTCCAAGCCCAAGCAAGCTCCATTCGTCCAGAATCAATTGCCACATAGATAGCGGTTGGGAGTGTTTGCGTTTTTCCTGGGATGTTGCCGGCAAACATTAAGGTCGCCCCGAATTCTCCAAGGGCTCTAGCAAAGCTGAGGACGCTGCCTGACAATAGAGAAGGCAGGGCAAGTGGTACTGTTATATAGGCAAAGACTTGGAATGAATGAGCACCATCTACTTTTGCAGCCCCTTCAATATCTGACTCAATGGTTGAAAATCCGGCTTTTGCTGATTGATACATAAGCGGGAATGCCACAACCGTTGATGCAATTACCGCCGCCCACCATGTAAAAATGACAGGTTGGTGGAAGATCCATTCAATCACGTCTCCTATCATGCTATGCCTTCCGAATATGACGAGCAATAAAAACCCTACAACCGTTGGCGGAAGGACAAGCGGCATCATCAAGAACGTTTCTACGATCATTTTCCCTTTAAATGATGTTCGCGCCATCCAATAACCAATCAATGTACCAAAAACAGTTGCCAGCAGTCCGCTCACAACGGCAACTTGCACAGACAGCCAAATGGGAGATAGGAATTCTTCAGTGAGCATGGGCATTATGTTACTTGAAAGCCGTATTTTTTAAAAATGGATTTGGCTGCTTTTGATTGAAGAAATTCAAAAAAGGACTTGGCTTCCTCTAAATGTTCTGTCCCTTTTATGATCCCTACTGGGTAAATGATCGGGGAGTGCATGTCCTGATTGGCTTCAGCTGCAATCTTTACTTTTTTGGAAACGAGGGCATCTGTTTTATACACAACACCTGCTTCCACATTTCCTGTTTCTACGTAGCTTAAAACCTGCCGCACATCCTTGCCGTACACAGCGTTCTTTTTCACTTGATCCCAGATGTTCAGCTTTGTGAAAATCTCTTTGCCGTATGTACCAGCAGGAACGGATTCAGGTGTGCCAAGAGCAACCTTTCCTTTTATGTGCTGGGCGTCTTGAAAGCTTTTAATAGAGGAAGAGTGATCTTTTGGCACAATGAGTACAAGCTCATTTTGGATAGCATCCTTGATAAAATGTTGATCGATGTCTCCAGATTTCACAAGTTCATCAAAGGGCGCTTCAGCTGCAGAGAAAAAGAGATCGGCCTTTGCCCCTTGCGCAATTTGCTGCTTCAATGCGCCGGATGACCCGAAATTATTTGTTAATGTCACATTCGGATGCTCATCATTATAGGTGGATTCAATTTCCTTTAGTGCATCCTGAAGACTTGCCGCAGCTGAAATGACAAGCTCAGTTTTTTTGGTTGTATCCGATGACTTCATCTCTGTTTGACACCCGCTCAGGAGTAAACAGATGGCGATGAAGGCGAAGAACGCATACTTCATGTTTACACCTCTTATTATTCAATATCATCTGTATCCTTTATTATAAGCAAACTTATTTGACCATTCATAGGCTTTAAGTAAAAAGAGAAAAGAAAAAGCCGCCAGAAGGCGACTTTTAATGCTGATAAAAACGGAGCAAATTCCCATTGATCACTTTGTCTGATAAGGAAAGCTCTTTATTGGCTTTTTCGATATAAGGCTGACACACCTCATCCTGTTCAACAGGTTCTTTTGTTTTTTGGTCATAGCAGGTGTTCTTTGTATAGAGATAATCATCTGTAATAAAGTTCCCGTTTCTCAAAACAGCAAAAGGCGTCCGTTCGTTTGAAAATAAGTCATTGCCAAATTGAATGGCATCCTTCGTTTCAATACCGAGTAAGTGCAGGAGGGTCGGCTTCACGTCGATTTGCCCAGCTGTTTCAGAAATTGTCTGCGGTGCTTGATCTGTGACTCCCGGAATGTAAATCAAAAAGGGAACCCGCTGCAATTTCACAGCATCAAACGGTGTGATTTCATCTTTATTGAGCAGCTCTGCCATTGCCTGATGATGTGCCTCGGAGATGCCATAGTGATCCCCCATGAGAACAAACATTGTATTGTCATACAGTCCTTCTTCTTTCATACGGTCAAAAAATGTCTTAATGGCTTCATCCTGATAGCGGACGGTCGTCACATAGCGGTTTAAAATGGCGCTGGACGAATCATATTCATCAATCAATTGATCGTTTGGATCGATTTCAAATGGAAAGTGATTGGTCAAGGTAATGAACGTGCTGTAATAAGGTGCCTTCAACTTTTTTAAATAATCAATGGATTGGTCAAAGAAGTCGATATCCTTTAAGCCCCAGCCAGTTGAATTCTGTTCATTGACTTGATACGAATCGACATCATAAAAGCGGTCAATCCCAAACGATTCATACATCACATCACGATTCCAAAACGTTTTATTATTCGCATGAAATTGGACGGATTGATAGTTCTTTTTTTTCAGCTGCTTGTATAACGTGTCGTATTCGTTGTCACTCGCTGTGAAAAAGACAGCGCCGCTGCTAGATGGATAGAGGGAATTTGCGACAATAAACTCTGAATCCGACGTCTTTCCTTGCTCAGTCTGCTGATAAAATTCATCAAAATAAAAACTCTTTTTAGCGAGTTGATTTAAAAAGGGGGTGATGTATTGTCCATTCACCTTTTGATCAACGACAAATTGCTGGGTTGATTCGAGTGAAATGAACACCACGTTCTTGCCTTTAGCAAGTCCAAAGTACTCTTCGTTTGGTGCACTGTAATCAGCCTTTGTGTAGTTTGCTACGGTTGAAAGTGTATCTTCATCTGCAAAGGCTTTTTGTCCAATTCGCGCTGTTTGAGCAGCGCCGTCATACAGGTGGAACTGGAACAGCCCAAGGTTTCGTACAATCACTTCTCGATCATAAGAGCTTGTCAGAAAACGAGGGTGATCCATCATGGCTGAACTGACATGAAACAATAGAAAGCTGCAGCACACGGCATAATATGTTTTGATCGTCTTGAAGGAGGCTTTTGGTGCTAAAGGTTTACGCTTTAACAGCCATGCCAGTACCACGAAATCAATGAGCATCAGCAAAAACAGCGGGTGGAACAATTCTGTCATACTGCTGCCCATATCCCCCATATTTTTCGCTTGGAATAATACAGGGATCGTAATGAAATCAATATAAAATCCATAAAAGATCGTATTCGCTATGAGAATCGCCGTCAAAATAAAATTTGCGGTCAATAAAAAAATCTTTTGCTTCTTTTCATTTAAAAAAAGAGCAATCCCAAACAATGGGAGCAAAAAGCTAAGTGGATTGATCAAAAGCAGCCATTCATGAAACAGATTGGCCGTTCTTATGTGAAACCCGAATTGATATATGATGTATGTTTTCATCCACATGAAGAGGATGGAATACACTAAAAACCAGTGATTTTTGAAGAACGCTTTCATTTATGTAGCTCCTCATCATTCTGTATTCAGCTGCAAGGCAAAAACACTTATCTTAAACCTACTAAAAAAATGAGGAATGATCAATTCATATCCTGTTTTTTCGGAAAAACTCTTTTTGATTCATTAGAATGGGATGGATATGCCGCAGATGACGGCGATGTAATAGCAGGTAACGACGGTAAGAGCAGCTAGTACGACTTGTTCTCCTGTGCTGCCTGTTTTGACATAGAAGGGAAGACGCACTTTAATGGAAGCTGGAAATAAAAATTTAATCCCGCTCACTGTTCCTGCATCTAGGATGAGATGACTTGCCATCCCGACTAGTAAACCGATACTTAGGCTGTCATTTGGAATGTATGTTGTCGCTAGAAAATAAATGATCAGCAAAAATAATAAACTGTGTGTAAACGTGCGATGACCGAATACACTGCTGATCAGTGCTGAGAGCAGCGGGAATTTTCTGCCGATTTTACTTTTTGTATGGCAAAGATCAGGGATCAGGGCACCAACTGATCCAGCAGCAGCCATCGTCACTGGGTCTAATCCATAATAGTAGGCAACGGCTGTAGAGGCGGCAACTCCGCCCATGATGTGTGTTTTTCCTGTCATGATGCGTACTCCTGTTCTATCTTTAGTTCAAGTACTCACTATATCAAGGGTGGATTTATTCAGCAAGGCTTATTTCTAAAGAAAAAGAGGCCAAAATGGTTGGCTGAATGGAAAAACATTCTATAATAAGGGAGAAGTCATGTTGATACTAACGATAAGGATGCGATTCGGATGGGTAATGCAGACATTTTAAAAGAAATTGTTCTTGTACATTATGAAGTCAGCCGTAAATTAAACCGCAAGTTACTTGAGTTAGAGAAAGACATCACGCCCCCGCAGATATATGCTCTTTCTATTTTGATACAAGGCAAAGTATCACATGCCGAAGAGCTGAAGCAAAGACTCTCTTTAAACCCTGGTGCAGCCTCTATTGCACTCAATAAATTATGTGAGCAGGGTTATATTCAAAGAGAACGGGACAAGGACGATTCATCACTTGTTCGTTTAGAAGTCACGGAAAAAGGGATGGCGATTTATGAAAAGCATACACGTCTTTTCGGAAAAGTGATTCAGCATATGATGTCAGACTTCACAAAGGATGATTTAAAAACCTTTCTGTCGTACTTGCAAAAAATGAGACAGACCTTTCATGATGATTGAGCCTCTTCCCTTGTATAATGCTGAGCGCTGTAGCGCAAATTAAACAGGCAACCGCATTTTATGAAAAGGGAGGAAACAGCGATGTCATTTTTCCAAAAGGATAAAAAGGCGAAAAGTGAGAAAAACCATCAGCAGGTAGATCAGCTGTTAGAGGAAGCAAGTAAAGAGCTAGCAGGCGATCCGCTTCAGGAAGCTGTACAAAAGAAGAAAAACAACCAACAATAAGCAGGTAAAGGGCAGAGAAATCGTTCTCTGCCTTTTTTCTATGTTTTTCCCTTTGACAGATGTGAGAATGTTTGATAACCTTCGTGTAGTAAAAATGAATAGAAATCCTCACGCTATGTCTCAGTGAGGTAGAGGTTGCGCGGATGATGAGTCACTCATAGGAGAGATGGAATCGTAGATCATGAGAAAAAAGGCATCAGCGCCGAAGTGTAAAGAGAGCTCCAACTTTCTTTATGCTGGGTCTGCATTGAATAAATGCAGGACTGCCACGTCTTTGAAGCGTGGAGGGCTATCCGGAGATCAAGGTGTATGTTTTGAAAAGCATGGACTTTTGTTCAGGCTTTTTTTTATGTTCTGAGTAACAAAAATAAGGGTATGCTGTGAATAAGTAATCCATGATGAACATAAAGAATGCAAGTCATTGCTTCACAAATATATCAATGAAGATACTGCCGGGTCTGGTCCAAAGTGAATAAAACGGAGGTACGGAAATGGAACAGACAAAAAAATGGGGTTTTTGGTTATTGACGGCTTTTGTCGTCGGAAATATGGTAGGTTCAGGCATCTTTATGCTGCCAAGTACGCTTGCCCAGCACGCCAGTCCTTTAGGTGTGACGATGGCATGGCTTGTCACAGGCGGCGGTGTGCTGATGATTGCGCTTGTATTTGGGCATTTGTCCATTCATAAGCCGCAGCTGACGGCTGGACCACAAAGTTATGCAAGGGCGCTTTTTAAAGATCCGAAAAAAGGGAAAGCGGCCGGTTTTACAATGGTTTGGGGATATTGGGTGGCAAGCTGGATTAGTAATGTCGCAATTATTACAAGCCTTGCTGGTTATTTAACGACTTTTTTCCCTATTCTCACCGTAAAGACTGAAGTTTTTACCTTTGGAAAAGAAGCGGTCACACTTGGCCAGCTCATGACGTTTATCGTATGTACCCTTCTTCTATGGGGAACACATACCATTTTAATCACTAGCTTAAGTGCTGCAAGTAAATTGAATTTTATTACGACCTTTTCGAAGGTGCTTGGATTCGTCCTTTTTATTGTGGCGGGATTATTTGCATTTCAAACGGCATTATTTGAACATTATTACTTCCCAGTTGAAACAGGCGGAGAAGGAGTGCTCGGACTTGGCGGCCAAATTCATCATGCAGCTATTTCCACACTATGGGCATTTATTGGGATTGAATCAGCTGTCATTTTATCAGGAAGAGCATCCTCACAGCGTGATGTGAAACGTGCGACGATTACAGGTCTTTTAATCGCACTTTCGATCTACATGATTATCACATTGATTACAATGGGCGTTCTGCCGCATGATCAATTGCAAGGCTCTGACAAACCATTCGTGGATGTGCTTCAGCTTATTATTGGGCCAGCTGGCGGAATTGTCATGGCGCTGCTGGCGATTATTTGTTTGTTTGGTTCGATGCTTGGCTGGATTTTACTTGGTTCAGAAGTACCGTATCAAGCAGCAAAGGCTGGTGATTTTCCAGCAGTATTTGCAAAAACAAACAAAAAAGGAAGCCCTGCTTTCGCTTTGACTGTTACAAATATTATGTCACAGCTGTTTATCTTCTCTGTGATGTCACGTACGATTAATGAAGCTTTTACCTTTTTAACCACATCAGCGACACTTGCGTATCTTATTCCGTATATTGTGTCTTCCATCTACAGCTTTAAGGTCATCATGCAAGGTGACACATATGAGCTTCAAAAAGGAAATCGAACAAGAGACGGTATCATTTCACTTGTTGCGATGGGATATTCAGCTTGGGTCATTATTTCAGGAACAGCCGACTTGAAAACTTTTGGTCTTGGAATCGGTCTATTCTTAGTGGGGATTTTGCTTTATCCACTTATGTCAAAAGGATTTGCCAAAGAAACGGTATAGGATTAGGATAAGGAAGACGTTTCTCCATTTCTGGAGAAACGTTCAGCGTGTAGACAAACCCTCGCATTCGTTGTCAGGTCTGCGCTTCGGTGCTCACGAATGTTCAATTCGCTCCGCTCCGGTGCTCGTCCTTCCTAGGGCTGCAAAGGTTTTCTATCACGCTGAAAAGAAGACAAAGGGCTAAAATAAAGCTCATTTTATCCCTTTGTCAATAATTTGGACGTTTCTCCATCTCTGGAGAAACGTTTTTTTATGATGCAGATGTCAATCGGTCTACAATGAACTCTAGCTGACCTTCTAGTGACACTGGGTCATTAAAGAAGTAACCGACGGGATCTATTTCAAATACACGTTTATTTTTGACGGCAGGAAGTGATGTCCAAATGCTGCTTTGATACACTTGGTCACCATTACTTTTTGAGCCGCTCCATGGACCTGTGAAAATATAGTCGCCTGCGAATTCTGGCAGCTTCTCAAGAGAAATGTTTGCATAGCCGACACCGCTGTCGATCGCTTCTTTTTTGACGTCCTTCGGTGCTTTTAATTTCAGCTCGTCATAAATGATTTCGCCCCCGCGGCCGAAGGTGTTTCCAAAAATATAAATACCTTTATCAAATGGCGATACGATCGAAACCGTTTTGTTGCCGACCGCTTTTGTTACCTTTGGTTTCACCTCAGCAATTTTGGTATCCCATTTCGTGATCCATTCTGTTGCTCTTTTTGGTGTACCTGTCATTTTACCGAATTCTTTTAGCTGGTCTTTGAAGGAATATTGGTTGTATTTAACCGCTACAGTTGGGGCGATTTTTTTGTATTGATCAAACTTCTCGTCTTCTCCCCATGCAATAATCATATCTGGCTTCAAAGCGGCTACCTTTTCGACTGATGGGGTCCTTCCGAGATTTTCCACTCCATCTGTTTTCCCTTTATAAAAAGGGTTTTTAAAGATGGGGGATGTTGTAGCAACCGGCGTCTTGCCGAGCGTGACGAGGTCCCCGTAATAGCTTTCTGCAAGAAGCACTATTCGTTTCGGATTTTTCGGTAGCTTCACTTCACCTTTGGCATCCTGATAGGTGATCATGTCATTCTTTTTCTCTGCAGATTGTTTATTTGAAGTGCTGCCGCAAGCGGCTGTAAAGATCATAAGGATGGATAAAGAAATCAAAAGAAATCCAGTTCGTTTTTTCACAAAAGTTCTCTCCTATTCACTTTCCTTTGATAATGATTCTCATTTTCAATTTTATCGTAACATGGTAGGAACAAAAATGCATCGGCTAATTTAGAACCAAAAGAAAAATGATGAATTTCTCACAGTTTTTTGCCGAAAATAAAGAAATTTATCAGAACAGTGATTTCAAAAAGAAAAGAAAGTGATATACTAGATTTCGAGATTGATAATCATTATCACTAATACAGAATAGACATGAACGGAAAGGAAGAGACTGGTTTTGGGCTCACAATCGAATAAACAGCTGCCAGCCAGCGATGATACGATCGATATTGTCACGAAGCCTTTTGGAACAGCAGCTGTTATCATCATAGGAATGATCGCTTTAGCATTTGGTCTTTTTTTATCAGTATCATTAGGAGCGGCAAACATTCATCTACAGACTGTATGGGAAGCCGTTTTTCATTTTGATCCACATCAAACTTCACATCAAATTATTCGGGAATTGAGGCTGCCGCGTACAGCTGGAGCTGCCCTCGTCGGTGCCTTTTTAGCCGTATCAGGTGCCATTATGCAAGGAATGACAAGAAACGCGCTTGCGTCACCTGAGATTATGGGTGTGACAAATGGCTCCGCATTTGCGATTGCCATTGCATTAGCATTTTTCCCTGGCCAATCTTCTTTTACATTAATTCTTTGGTCATTTGTTGGAGCCGCACTCGGTGCCTCTATTGTATTTGGTGTCGGTACTATGTCAAAAGGGGGGCTGACTCCTGTAAAGCTCGCACTAGCTGGTACAGCGGTTGGAGCACTTTTGAGCTCCATCTCCTCAGCCATTGCCATCCGTTTTGACGTCGCTCAAGATATGAGCTTTTGGTATGCTGGCGGAGTAGCAGGTGTGAATTGGAGTAACATTCATATCATCATTCCAGTTGCCATTGCAGGACTAATCATTGCAATGATCCTTGCCCGTTCGATCACGGTTTTGAGCTTAGGTGAAGAACTGGCGAAAGGACTTGGACAATATACAAAATCGGTCAAGGTGCTTGGTATATTGGTTGTAATTCTTTTAACGGGTGCTGCCGTGTCGGTAGCAGGCTCTATTGGTTTTATTGGGCTTGTGATCCCTCATGTCACTCGATTCTTGGTTGGAGTGGACTACCGCTGGATTATCCCATGCTCCGCTATTTTAGGGGCCACTTTGTTAATTTATGCAGACATTGCTGCAAGACTGGTCAACGCTCCGTTTGAAACGCCAGTCGGTGCCATTACAGCGATTATAGGCGTTCCTTTCTTCTTATACTTAGCTAGACGTGAAAGGAGCGGGATTTAAATGGAAATGGTGCAGCAAGCAAAGAAAAAGAAATATCAACGAACGATGCTCATGATCTTTTTCGCGATCGTAGCTGTGTTTCTCATTAGTTTAAATACCGGAGAAATTCGAATCTCTCCGATGGATACATTGAAAACACTTTTTGGATTCGGAAGTGAAATGGATGAACTCGTATTATTCGAGTTCAGGCTTCCAAGAATGGTCATCGCTTTACTTGTCGGCGCTTCTATCGCTGTATCAGGAGCGATTTGGCAAGGTGTTTCTCAAAATGGTTTAGCTGACCCGGGTATTCTCGGTGTCAATGCCGGTGCTGGTTTTGCCGTTGTGCTATTTATCTTTGCATTTCAAGGCACGATGACAAATTTAGGTGATTTTACGATTTTTGTACTGCCGCTTTTCGCGTTCGTAGGTGCAGGCTTTGCTGCATTTCTCATCTATGTGTTAGCGTGGAAAAAAGGCATCACACCTGTTCGATTGATTTTAACTGGTATTGGTGTGAATGCTGCGTTTTCAGCAGCAATTGTGGTCATCCAGTTGAAAATGAGCCCAAATGATTTTAACCAAGCTATCGTGTGGTTATCTGGAAGCATTTATGGCTCGAGCTGGACGTACGTCTTATCTGTTCTGCCATGGATGCTGATTTTCCTTATATTAGCGCTTGTCAGATCACGCTACTTAAACATTATGAATTTAGGTGATCAGCTGTCCTATGGATTGGGCATTTCTGTTCATAAAGAAAGAAGCCTTCTCATGCTGATTGCCGTTGCATTAGCAGGTGCGAGTGTTGCTGTTGCAGGAAGTATCTCTTTCCTAGGATTAGCCGCACCGCACTTGGCTAGAAAGCTTGTTGGGCCAAAGCATCAAGGAATGATACCGGCCTCCGCGCTGATTGGCGCGCTGTTATTATTACTGGCAGATACAATTGGCCGCGTCATCCTTGCACCATCAGAAGTGCCAGTTGGCCTTGTCGTTTCTGCTTTAGGCGCACCTTACTTCATTTACTTATTGATGAAATCGAACTAATGAGGAAGGAGAGACAACATATGAAATCACTCGAAACAAAAAAGCTTTGTATCGGTTATCAAGACCGTTTGATTGTAGAAGATTTGAATGTCAGTATCCCAAAAGGCAAGGTGACAACACTGATTGGACCGAATGGCTGCGGGAAATCAACCATTTTAAAAACGATGTCTCGTATAATGAAATCCAATCGAGGAGCTGTTTACTTAAATGGCAAGGCTATCCATGAGACGCCGACAAAAGAAATTTCAAAACAAATGGCGATCTTACCGCAAACGCCCGAAGCACCAAGTGGATTGACAGTGTATGAGCTCGTGTCATATGGACGTTTCCCGCATCAAAATGGGTTTGGCCGCTTATCAAATGAAGATAAACGAATCATTAGGTGGGCACTTGAGGAAACGGGAATGATTGCTTTTCATGATCGGCCAATTGAAGCACTTTCCGGCGGACAGCGTCAGCGTGTATGGATTGCGATGGCACTTGCCCAAGAAACAGAGCTGCTCCTATTAGATGAACCTACGACGTATTTGGATCTTGCACATCAGCTCGAGATTCTTCAGCTGTTAGAACGCTTAAATAGGGAGCAGGGCCGAACTGTGTTGATGGTCATCCATGATTTGAATCATGCGGCGCGTTTTTCACATTACATGATTGCCCTCAATCAAGGGAAAGTCATAAAAGATGGTACGCCTCATGAGGTCATGACCAAAGATGTACTCAGTCGGGTATTCCATATTGATGCAGAAATTGTGCTTGATCCTAGAACGAATAAGCCGATCTGTTTAACATATGACTTAATGAATCATGAACGAAAGCTAGAAGCTGTGAATGGATAATAGATGTATAGGAACCCGGTGCAGCTGCCGGGTTTTTTTGCATGTTTGAAACTTCCTAGTCCTTCCATTTTCTCCAGTTGATATTTTTTCGCTTTTATGCAGAAAAGAGGTACTTTTTTACTTTAGACAATGGTAATATACGGTTAGAGATCATGCTAGAAAGGAAAGAGATGCGTGGAAACAGCAAAAATATTGATTGCAGATGACGAAGAAGCAATTGTGAAAATGGTTGAACGCGTATTAAAAAAAGAAGGATTCAAGCATATTTATAAAGCCTACCATGCAGATGAAGCATTAGATATTGTCAAAAACGAGGACATCCACCTCTTACTTCTAGATGTAATGATGCCCGGTAAGTCTGGTTTTGACGTTCTGCCTGAAATCAGAAAGTTAACGAAAGTGCCTATTTTCTATTTAACTGCAAGAACGTCTGATGTCGATAAACTGACGGGCTTTGCACAGGGGGCAGATGATTACATCACGAAGCCATTTAACCCGCTTGAGCTAGTGGCTAGAATTAAGGCTCACCTAAATCGAACATATATCTCCTTACAGGAGGAGCAAGAAGACACTCAAAGCCAATATCATTATGCCCATTTCTCCTATCATCCTCATGCAGCCGAATTGAAAGTAAGAGGAGAGGTGACGGCATGTTCTGCTCAGCTTCTTTCTTTGCTGAAGTACTTTTGTGACCATCCGAATGTGGTACTCTCAAAAGATCAAATCTATGAGAAAGTATGGGGCGTCCCATCATATGGTGATAACAACACTGTCATGGTTCATATTCGAAAGCTGAGAGAAAAGATTGAATTAGATCCGAGTCAGCCAGAATATATTGTGACGATCCGTGGTATGGGATATAAATTTATACCGCACCCTGCAAAGGTCCTTCAATAATTTATGAATTTACGAGCAAAACTTTTCTTTCACTTTGTCGGACAAATGTTTATTGTGATTGCCATTCTGACGATCGGGAATACGTTCTCTGAGAACTTATATTTAAATAAATACTATGAGAACATGACCGAAACTGGTTTAACAAAAGCTGATGGAGATACACTCATGAGCTGGCTTTATTTTAACGAGGATGGAAAAATGGAAGCCGACGATCAGCTCAAGCAAGCAGTGGAAAAAAGAGACGGCTGGCTGCAAGTGATTGATTCAAAGAAGAATACCGTTTATAGCTATCACCGCCCTAAATCAATTCCAACGTCTTATCAAAAGGATGAAATGATCAAGATCTTTGAAAAAAGACAATTTAAAGATTACAAGATGTACTTCTGGCCAATTGAGATTGATCAAGAAAGTTTTACTGTGTTATATGGGTTCAAAACGAACAGCACGAAGGTAGCCAATTATCTGAAACAGCACGAGAAAAATTTGGCTGCATTATCTCAATATTCGGTTGAAACGAAAGAATTCTTGAAGAGAATGAATGGATCGGTTCATTTGTTCAATGACGAAGGAAAATATTTAAAAGGCATTCGAGCCAACACCGATTTGAAACATAACGTAACAGATGTTGAACTGCTCAAGTATCAATCGAAGCCTTGGGAGTTTAGAAGTGATCTGTCTTATATGAAAGTGAATAAAAACCTGTATATTATTGTTTCGGTACCAAATAAAGTATACAGCCCGGACGAGCTTTACGATAAAGAGAGAGACGCTTTAAATCAATATACAACCATCTTAATTGCAGGTCTTGCACTTACTATTATTATTGTCATGACATTATGGTATTCGTATCGTTATGGGCTGCCAATTTATCACATTATTCGCTGGCTGATTTTCTTATCAAAAAATAAATTGCAGGAACCAACAAATAGAAAGGGAATTCCAGTCAGTAAAAATAAAAAAGGCCGTATTAAGCGGGAATACCGATTATTTGAGGATATCCTAAAAACAATGGAGCAGCTTACACTTACATTAAAAGAGAATGAAGCAAACCGAAGAAAAATTCAAACCACAAGGGAAGAATGGATTGCAGGATTGTCTCATGATTTGAAAACGCCTCTAAGTACGATTTACGGCTATGGACTCATGCTTGAATCCGATCAATATCAATGGTCCAAGGAAGAAGTCATGGAAATGGGACAGGTGATTCGTGAGAAATCAGAATACATGTCGACACTGATTGAGGATTTAAACCTCACGTACCGATTGAAGAATGGTGCCCTGCCTATTAATCGGAAACCGGTTGAACTCAGTGAATTTTTAGCTTCCATTATGGACGAGTTTTCAAGAAGCTCTTTTTCTGAGGATTATCCATCCTCCTTTGAAGATCAAACAGATGGTGTCATATTTGAGATCGATAAAGCATGGTTCAGACGAGTGATTGAGAACCTGCTGGCGAATGCAGTGAAGCATAACGAAAAAGGCACACATATTACAGCTGTTTTATCTGAAACAAATGAAGAAGTTCGAATCGAAATGAAAGACAATGGCCGCGGAATGGCACAGGAAACGGTGGATCACCTATTTAACCGCTATTACAGAGGGACAAATACAAACGATCCAACGAACGGAACAGGTCTCGGGCTTGCGATAGCAAAAGAGCTCGTCTTGCTGCATGACGGTGATATTCAAGTTGAAAGTGAACTAGGCATTGGAACAACTATTGCGATTATCCTAAAAAAATCATCACCTGTAAAATAGCCAAAAAACGATTTTCTTTTCTAAAGGAGATCGTTTTTTCCTGTTTTAGGATTGAAATCAATTTTGTAAACGATTACAATAAAATTGTTAACGTGAACAAATCGATTTTATCTATAAGAGAGATGGGGGAGTTTGATGAAAGCCTTTTTAGATGAGCATTTTTTACTCAACAGTCAAACGGCGGAAAAGCTATACCATGAGTTTGCAAAGGACCTTCCAATTATAGATTACCATTGTCATTTAAGCCCCAAAGAAATCTATGAGAATAAAACCTTCCATAATATCACCGAAGCATGGCTTTACGGAGATCATTATAAATGGCGTGCCATGAGAGCAAATGGCATACCCGAATCGCACATCACAGGGGATGCCTCAGACTATGAGAAATTTCTGGCGTGGGCGAAGACTGTTCCCATGACCATTGGTAACCCGCTCTATCACTGGACTCATTTAGAGCTGAGACGATATTTTGGAGTTGAAGAACTTTTAAACGAAAAAACCGCACACATCATCTGGCAAAAAGTAAATGAAAAGCTGCAAGGAGAGGGTTTTGGTGCAAGAGACTTCATTCTGAAATCGAACGTTGAAACAGTCGTGACAACAGATGATCCAGTCGATTCGCTTTGTTATCATCAAAAACTGCGGGAAGAAGGATTCACTGTGCAAGTACTGCCCGGATTTCGGCCTGACAAGGCTCTAGATATAACGAATCACCTATTTACAGTGTATGTTCACGAACTGGCAGAGGCTTCATCTACTTCAATACAATCCTATCAAGACTTTTTGACAGCTCTCCTCGCAAGAATTGATTTTTTCCATGAACAAGGCTGCTTGATCTCAGATCATGCTATTAACGAAATGACGTTTGAAGAAACGACGGAAGAAGAAGTGGAAGCCATCTTTCATAAAAGAATGTCTGGTCATTCATTGACGGAAAAAGAGAAGATCAAATTTAAAACACAAACTTTCATTCAGCTAGGTCAGGCTTACTATGAGCGGGGCTGGGCAATGCAGCTGCATATCAATGCGCTTAGGAACAACAATACGAAAATGTTTGAGCGGCTTGGGCCAGATACAGGGTATGATGCGATGAATGATGAAGACATTGCCAAGCCGCTTTGCAGAATATTAGACCGTTTAGAACAAGAACAGGCACTGCCAAAAACCATTCTCTATTCCTTGAATCCTCGGGACAATGTTGTGATTTCCACATTGGCTGGAAGCTTTCAAGACGGGACGACACCTGGGAAGATCCAGCACGGCACAGCTTGGTGGTTTAATGATACGAAACAAGGGATGACAGAGCAGATGATGGCACTATCCAGTATTGGACTGATCAGCCGTTTCATTGGGATGCTGACAGATTCACGAAGCTTTTTGTCGTATACAAGGCATGAATATTTTCGAAGACTGCTATGCGATATCATCGGAGATTGGGTAGAAAAAGGAGAAGCCCCTTATGATCTTGAACTGTTAGGGGGAATCGTGAAAGGAATCAGCTATAAAAATGCCAGGCAGTATTTTCAATTTGACCGGGCAAAGCAGCTCCAGCATCCAAACTGAATGACATGAAGAAAATGAAAGCGGTTTTATGATAAGATGGTAAAAAATCATAAAAGGCGGAATAGCATGACAGTCACAATTAAAGACATAGCAAAATTGGCAAACGTCTCTCATACCACGGTATCAAGGGCTTTGAATAACAGTCCTTTTATTAAAGAGAAGACAAAACAAAAGATTTTGTCGATTGCAAAACAGCTGAATTATTCACCGAATGTCCATGCGAGAGGCCTAGTATCACAAAAATCATTCACAATTGGTCTGTTTTTTACGAGTTTAACAGAAGGCACATCTTCAAGCTTCTTTGTGGATGCGTTAAAAGGTGTCAATAGCGTCATGACAGAGCATTATAATCTCTTTGTAAGAGGAATTGACGACTTTCACGATTACACAACCATTCATAAACAACGCTACGATGGCATTTTGCTCATGAGTCAAAGCGAACACGATGAAGCATTTATTCATCATGTGAAAAAACAGGGCATACCCATCATTGTGCTGAATCGCCGTGTAGAAAGTCATGAGGTTATGAATATATTAGCAGATGATAGTCAAGGAGCTTACCAGGCTGCACACCATTTCATTCAGCAAGGTCATGAACAAATCGCCATCATTGAAGGGAAAGAAGGCTTTAAATCAACTCAAGAAAGAAAAGCTGGTTTCCTGCAAGCGCTAATTGATCACCAAATACCTATGAAGAAAGAATATATGATGAAAGGCGATTATCATATGAAAAGCGGCTATGAATCAATGGAATCGCTGCTGGCCCTTGATGAACCGCCAACAGCGCTCTTTTGCTCAAACGATGACATGGCGATTGGTGCAATGAATGCATTATTTGCAAAAGGCAAAACGTGTCCAGGTGATATTTCTATTATTGGATTTGATGATATTGCTTTTTCGTCCTATACTACACCTGCATTGACAACGGTGAAAAAACCGATTGAAAAAATGTGTGCACTTGGAGCAGAAGCTATCCTTTCAGTAATAAACGGTGAAGAGCAAGAAGAGGATCATATGGAAAAAGTGTATGTCCACACAGAGCTGATGATCAGAGATTCAGTTAAAAAGGTGCAGTAATCAGCACCTTCTTAAAGAAATGTTCACGTGTGCATATTTCTTGGAGAGGGGAATCCATTTGAAACGATTATCAAAAGCCATATACCCGGCGGCTGAGTATCCGGAAACGATTTTGCAGATTGGCGAAGGAAATTTTATGCGAGGATTTATCAATTGGCACATCCAGAAGCTGAACGACTGCACAGATTTTAAAGGAAGAGCGGTTGTTGTACCTCCCCGAAAAGGATCGGTAGCAGCCTTAAATGAACAAGATGGCTTGTACACATTATGTATTCAGGGATATCATGACCAGCAAGAAATGAATGAACGTATGATCATCCAATCGATTAGCAGAGGAATTAGTACGTATACGGATTACGAGGAGTTTTTACACGTAGCGGAAAACCCGAATCTTCGCTTTGTCTTCTCAAACACGACAGAGGCAGGACTTGTGTTTAGAAAAGAGGATCGTTTGGAGGATCGGCCGCAAGCCAGTTTTCCAGGAAAGCTGACAGCGTTCTTGTATCACCGGTTTAAAGCATTTGCTGGAGATGAGCAGAAAGGACTGATCATTCTGCCTTGTGAATTGGTTGAACAAAATGGTGATCGATTGAAGGAATATGTGATCAGTATGGCAGATGAGTGGGAACTGCCGCCTGCGTTTATTACATGGATTAAGGAAGCCAACACGTTTTGTAATACACTTGTGGACCGGATTGTCCCTGGATTCTCTAAGGAAGCGGCTGAAATTGTACAAAAGGAGGAAGGGTATATCGACGAATTGCTTGTCACGGCAGAATATTATCATCTTTTTGTCATTGAAGCGCCTCCCTTTGTACAAAAGGAGCTCCCCTTTCAAGAAGCAGGATTAAATGTACTTTTTGTAGAGGATATTGCGCCTTATCGTATGAGCAAGGTACGAATCTTAAATGGTGCACATACAGCGATGGTGCCGATTGCTTACTCATGCGGTTTAGAAACTGTAAAAGAAGCTGTGGATGATGAGCATGTTGGTCCGTTCGTCCGGCGTATGCTGGAGGAGGAAGTACTTCCAGGGCTTGAACTCCCTGAAGATGAGCTTCTTCTTTATACACAATCCGTTTGGGATCGTTTTTGCAATCCATTTGTAAAGCATCAATTGCTGGATATTGCACTGAATGGGGTATCCAAATTCCGAACCCGTAATCTTCCGTCATTGCTTGATTATGTTGAACGAAAGAAACAGCTGCCAATGAAACTTGTGTTTTCACTTAGCAGTCTCATTTATTTCTACAAAGCACATGCAGGAAGGGTAAAGGATGATGAAACTGTGCTAACGCTCATGAAGGAAGCATGGGAAGAGGAAAACCATTCTAATGAAGGAGTTGCAGCGAAAATTCTTTCATGCGAGTCATTATGGGGCAGAGATTTAACAGATATAAATGGATTGAGTCAAGCTGTAGCTGATCAGCTTACCCTCATACAGACGCATGGGATGAGAGCAGCTGTTCATCGAATGATGCTTCATCAATATGAAAGTCAGGGGGAGAAAGCATGAAAGACTTTATTGTCATCCACCCTTCAGATAATGTCGGTATTGCTTTAAAAGAGCTTGAGCAAGGGGAGGAGCTGCAGCATCAAGGACATACGATTATCTTAAAAGAGGCCGTCGTCAAAGGTCATAAGTTTGCATTGGCTGAAATCAAGCAAAGAGAGAATATTATCAAATATGGCTATCCCATTGGTCATGCAGTGACTGCCATTTCTGCTGGAGAATGGGTGCATACGCATAATATCAAAACCAATCTATCTGGCAAGCTAGAATACGAATACCAGCCTTCATTATCAGAAAACCCATATGAAAAAACGAATCTTACATTTAAAGGATATAAACGAAAAAATGGCGGAAGCGGAATCCGCAATGAGCTTTGGATTGTTCCTACCGTTGGATGCGTAAATGGTATCGCCGATCAAATGATCCAAATATTCACCGCTGAAATGGGTGGAAACATCCATCCTTTTGAAACAGCCCTCGTATTAAAGCACAATTATGGATGCTCACAGCTTGGGGACGATCATGAAAATACCAAAATCATTTTACAAAATGCGGTGAAGCACCCTAACGCTGGAGGAGTACTCGTTCTTGGACTTGGCTGTGAAAACAATGACATTGAGGATTTTCAGTCCACTTTAGGTGAATATGACCGTACGAGAGTGAAATTTTTAAGAAGCCAAGAAGTAGGAGATGAGATAGAAACGGGAGTCGCTTTACTCAAGGAAATTTATGATGCGGCGAAAGAAGATCATCGTGAAGACATTCCGTTATCTGAGCTGAAAATTGGCTTGAAGTGCGGAGGATCAGATGGATTCTCTGGTATTACCGCAAATCCGCTTTTAGGCAGACTGTCCGATTTTATTGTTGCTCAAGGCGGCACGACAGTGTTAACAGAAGTGCCCGAAATGTTTGGTGCTGAAACGATTTTAATGGAGAGAGCGGAATCAGAAAAGACTTTCGACAATATTGTGCAAATGATCAATGACTTTAAACAATACTTCATGGATCATCGCCAGCCGGTATATGAAAATCCTTCCCCGGGAAATAAAGCAGGTGGAATTTCGACATTAGAGGATAAATCTCTTGGCTGTACACAAAAAGCAGGTACTTCTGATATTAAAGATGTATTGAAATATGGAGAGCTGCTGAAACAAAAGGGATTGAACCTATTAAGTGCACCTGGTAATGATTTGGTTGCTTCATCTGCACTGGCTGCTTCCGGTTGTCAAATGGTCCTGTTTACAACAGGCCGGGGGACACCATTTGGTACGTTTGTGCCAACAATGAAGATCTCAACCAACACAGCCTTATATGAAACAAAAAAGCACTGGATTGACTTTAATGCTGGAGAACTGCTTGAAGATGTACCGGAAGATATTGTATTAGAAAAATTCATTTCAACTGTCATTGATGTGGCGAGCGGGAAGCTGCTAAATCATGAAAAAAACAATTTTAGAGAGCTGGCTATTTTCAAAACAGGTGTCACACTCTAAGTCGACTGGGGGATGAGGAAGTGTCTAAAAAATGGGATTTGATGTATATCACAGCAGGAACGGTACTAACTGGAGTCGGAATTGCTCGTTTAGCAAAGCAAGGGAAGAAAAATAAGAAAGCAAACGGAATCGATCAAGTGCTAAAGCAGATAAAAGCACCGCAGTTCCCAGATCGTGAATTGAATGTGGTGCATTATGGAGCAGATGCGGAAGGGCAAGAGCTTTCAACAAATGCTATTCAGTCTGCCATTGATGATGCGCACCGGTTGAAAGGGGGGCGGGTGCTGATCCCAGCAGGGAGATTTATGACAGGTGCTTTAGAATTGAAAAGCAATGTAGAACTTCATCTGCATGAGAAAGCCTATGTGACATTCAGCCAAGACCCAAAGGATTACTTGCCTCTTGTACTGACAAGATATGAAGGGGTTGAACTTTATAATTATTCACCTCTCATTTATGCACACCATGCAGAAAATATCGCTATTACGGGAGCAGGAACGCTTGATGGCAGAGGGGATGAGCATCATTGGTGGCCTTGGAAGTATGGGACAAATGGCCAGCCCTCTCAGGATCGGGATCGCCAGCTTTTGTTTGAAATGGCGGAAAAGAGAATACCGGTAGAAGAAAGGGTATTTGGAGAAGGTCATTATTTAAGGTCAAGCTTTATTCAGCCATACCAATGTCAGCATGTGCTAATCGAAGGAGTGACAGTGAAGGATTCACCGATGTGGCAAATTCATCCTGTGTTAAGTGATAACGTCATCGTCCGCGGCGTTAAAATCATTGGGCATGGACCAAACACAGATGGTGTCAATCCGGAGTCTTGCCGGAATCTACTCATTGAAGATTGTTATTTTGATAACGGGGATGATTGTATTGCTATCAAATCGGGCAGAAACGAGGATGGACGAAGAATAGGAATTCCATCTGAAAACATCGTTATTCGTAGAAATGAGATGCGGGATGGACATGGCGGTGTGACGATCGGGAGCGAGATCTCTGGCGGGGTAAAGTATGTTTATGCTGAAGATAATGTCATGGACAGTCCGAACCTTGACAGGGCACTACGTATTAAAACCAACTCTGTCCGAGGCGGCACCATTGAACATATTTATTTTAAAAACAATACAGTGAAAAGTCTAAAGCATGAAGTGGTCTGTATCGACATGATGTATGAGGAAGGAGATGCTGGTCCGCACCGTCCTGTTGTACGTCATATTGAAGTGGAAGGACTCAAAAGCAGCGGCGGGCGATATGGTGTGAAAATAGCCGCATACGCACATTCTCCTGTGACACATTTTAAAATGAAAGATTGTGTCATAGATGATGTGGCGTATCCCTTATCTTTAGAGCATGCCGTTTCTCCTGCTTTTCAGAAAGTCGTCATCAATGGAGAACAAATCAATTCATTGAAGAGTGAAAAACAGTCTTTTTAGAGGCTGTTTTTTTGTTTTAGGAACAGAAAAGATGCTTTTAGAAATCACATATACAACCTATCTGCACTGTAGTATAATATTCCCGAAATTAGAAAAGAATTGACGAAAGAGATTTCGTTAAGCAGTACATAAACAGGGGGTTCACTCATGAAAAAGTTAACAGCTATTTGGCTATCGTTATTGCTTGTGATGGGTGTTTTAGCAGGATGTGCAGGCGCTGAGACAGATCACAAAGCAAAAGGGTCACAAAATAAAGAAACGGCCACTGCGGCATTTCCAGTATCAATAAAAGATGCAGCTGGCAAAACAGTTGAAATCAAAGAACAGCCTAAACGAATTGTTTCGTTAATTCCAAGTAATACGGAAGTTGCTTATGCACTCGGTCTTGGAGATAAAATGGTTGGACGATCAGACTTTGACAATTATCCAAAGGAAGTCGAAAAGGTAGAGAAGATTGGCGGACTTGAATTCAATGTCGAGAAGGTCATTTCCTTAAAGCCAGATCTTGTCTTAGCACATGCATCTCAGATGGGATCAAAAGATGGATTTAAACAGCTTGAAGATGCAGGGATCCAAGTGCTGACTGTAAATGATGCAACGTCCTTTAAGGATGTGTACAAATCAATCAATATGATCGGTGAAGCAGCTGGCGTGAAAGAAGCATCAACAAAGCTTGTAGACGAAATGAAAACAAAGCTGAATGATATCAAGAAACAAGCAGAGGGGATTTCGAAAGACAAGCAAAAAACAGTCTTTGTCGAAGTGTCAGGTGCACCTGAAATCTATACAACTGGTAAAAATACATTTATGGATGAAATGCTTTCTGTTATCCATGCCAAAAATGCTGCAGGCGATCAAACTGGGTGGGTGCAAATGACAGAAGAATCGATCATCAAGCGAAATCCTGATGTTATCGTGACAATTGATGGTTCCAGCTTAGCTGACTTGAAGAAAAGAGACGGCTGGAATGCAATGAAAGCAGTGAAAGAAAAACAAGTCTTTCAATTGAATACGGATCTCGCATCAAGACCGGGACCGCGATTGGTTGAAGGAGTCGAGGCTCTTGCGAAAAACGTCTATCCTGATACGTTCAAATAAATTGACCATCGCATATACACTAAGTGTTTTACTTCTTGTGATGAGCATTGGAATGGGAATCTCCTTTGGAAGCTTAGGGATTCCCATTCCTTCTATTCTTCGTATATTTGTTCATGAACTATTCGGCGTGCAGTTTGGAACCATTGATTCTATCGATCGCAATATTATGATGAACATTCGGCTGCCAAGAGTCATATTAGCGGCATTAGTCGGAGCAGCACTTGCGTTATCTGGTGCAGCTTTTCAAGGTTTATTAAAAAATCCTCTTGCTGACCCTTATACGCTGGGGGTATCTCAAGGGGCATCAGTTGGAGCCGTAGCGACCCTGTTTTTCAGCTTGCAGCTCCCGCTTTTTGGTAGTTTCACACTGCCATTATTCAGTATGACAACAGCGCTTGTGACCCTCTGTCTCGTTCTCTTTTTTGCGCGTCTTGTTCATCGGGGGATGAGCATTTCTTCTTTAATTTTGACAGGAGTAATTTTTAGCTCTTTTTTGGGTGCGCTCATTTCATTGATGATTGCTTTAACAGGTGATGATCTAAAAGAGATCATTCATTGGCTGCTTGGCAGTGTGTCCATGAGGGGTTGGCGTTATATTGTGCTTTTTCTTCCTTTCTTTCTTATTGGGACCTTTGCGTTAATGTTGATGGGGCGAGATTTGAATGTGATGACGTATGGCGAAGAGAAGGCAAAGTTATTAGGTGTACATGTGAAAAGGAGCAAATATATTGTGCTGCTGGCGGGCTCGATCCTGACCGGAAGCGCAGTAGCGGTATCAGGGACGATCGGTTTTGTAGGACTTGTGATTCCGCATTTTATCCGCCTCTTAACTATCACGGACCATCGACATCTGCTGCCTTTGTCTATGCTGAACGGTGCTTCCTTTCTTGTATTAGCAGATGTGTTATCCCGTACCATCATCGAGCCGACTGAATTACCGATTGGCATCATTACTGCGTTAATTGGTGCACCTGTATTTGGCATCATCCTCATTCGTAAATATAGAGGGGGGACGCACATATGATTCAAGTGAAAGAAATCAGAGGTGGATATGGAGAGAAAGAGGTCATTCGTGGCATTAATCTTGAAGTAAAGCAAGGAGAATTTCTCGGTATACTCGGTCCAAACGGAAGCGGTAAGACGACCCTTCTTAAAATGATGGCAGGGATTTTAGCACCTATGAGCGGTGAAGTACGTCTCAGCGGTCACCTTATTCAATCCTATCAGCCAAAGGCGCTTGCGCAAAAGATGGCAGTTCTGCCGCAGAAAACGGACCAAGCTTTTTCATTTACGGTGGAAGAAACCGTCCAATTCGGTCGTTATCCATATCAAAAAGGGTGGCTGCAATCTGTCACGCAAGAAGATGTACAGGTCGTCAGCAAAGTCATGGAACAAACGGGTGTTGCACAGTTTAAGAATCAATCCATCCATGAGTTAAGCGGAGGAGAACAGCAGCGGGTGTATTTAGCACAGGCATTGGCGCAGCAGCCTGAATATTTATTGCTGGATGAACCAACGAGTTTCCTTGATTTAGCCTATCAAAAAGATTTGCTTGATTTAATTAAAGAAGAAACTGCTTCCTCTAGGTTAACGGTCATTGGCGTATTCCATGATGTGAACATCGCCAGTTTATATTGTGATCGGCTGCTGCTGCTTCATGAAGGAAAGACTGACATGTTAGGAATGCCGCATCACGTCTTGACCACTGAACGAATCAACCGTGTGTATGAAACAAATGTGACACCGCTCCAGCATCCATTTAGGGCAAACCCTCAGCTGATGGTTGAGCCTGCAGCCCTTTCTAAAGCATCAATTGTAAACATAGCGGATGGTTGGAGGACATATGGTTCAGAAGGAATGACGTTTTCCATTAATCAGCCTCTTCGCATCCTTTCCTCACATAAGAAAAACGGCGGGTTCTTTTGGAAAAGGTCTATTGGAACGGGGACGAAGACGCTTCATGAGCAGCTAGAGTCAGCTGAAGAAATGCTGTTTTTCGAGCAAGCTAACAGATTAGCACAATTTACCGCAGAAGACGCTGAAGACGATATGATCCTTTACGGCATGCTTCAGCAGGAAGCGTTGACCATTTGGCTTATCCTAAAACGATCTTTAGCAGATGGCGCAGTTGTTCAGCTCATGGGGCAGCTTATGCACATCATTAAGCAAGAAACAAGTTATCCGATCCATCATCTGTGCATCGCTGCACCAAATACGCAAGAAACGGAAGATGCTGACCATTTACACGAAAGATTAGGACAAAAGGTGCAAGGGCTTCTTCATACGTTGAAAGACATTCAAAAGTGAACCAAAATGGTTCGCTTTTTTTGTTGAAAACATCAACAGCTGTATAAGATATGGACAGATTATAGTGAAAAATCAAAAAAAGTGTTGCTAAATAAATCAAAATAATTTTATAATAAATAATGTGAAAGCGCTTAATTTATAATGTGTTTAAAAATACAACATATAAGAAAGGGAGGATCATTTGAACATTCAAGGGATTATACCAGCTATTTTGACACCGCTTACTGAGGAAGAACATTTTCATCCCGAAGTGGCAACGCAAATAGTGAATCGTTTGATCGACTCAGGTGTACACGGCATCTTTGCTTTAGGCACAAATGGAGAGTTTCATCTGTTTTCAGAGGAAGAAAAGCTTCAAATTGCTGAAACTGTCGTGAATGCTGTTGGCAGACGAGTGCCGGTATTCATTGGAGCAGGTGAAAATAGTACGGAGGCAACCATCAGGCTGTCAAATAAACTGGCAGATCTAGGGGTAGATGTTCTGTCTATCATTACACCTTATTTTGTTGCACCAACCCAAGAAGAGCTGTATGAGCACTTTCGCCACATATCTGAGAATGTGAATATCCCGATTCTGCTTTATAACATTCCATCGAGAACAGGCGTATCTCTAGCACCAGAGACGGTTGCGCGGCTCAGTGCACTTCCGAATGTGCTAGGTATTAAAGATAGCAGTGGAAACATTGAAAATATCAAGGCATATTTGGATGTCACAAAAGATGAAGATTTTGTTGTCCTTGCAGGTACAGACTCACTCATTTTGGATACCTTGAAACTCGGCGGAGCAGGGGCGGTCGCAGCAACTGCAAATGTACTGCCTGAAACTGTCGTTGGACTCTATGAATCTTTTCAAAAAGGGAAGCTTGACGAAAGTGAGCACTTCCAGAAGCAGCTGCAGCCATTAAGAGCAACATTCGGTTTAGGGACATTACCAGCACCTTTGAAAAAGGCAGCAGAGCTTTATGGAATTCCGGTTGGCCCGCCCAGAAGACCTGTAAAAGAGCTGTCAGGCGAGGCATTGGAAGCTGTGGCACAAATGGTTGAGCACTATCGCAAACAAGGAAAAGCGGCAAAGGAGTAGTGAAGAGATGACGATCACGCATTATCACTTTCAGACGGCATCACACATTGTATCTGGCGCAGGTTCTTTAGACCTTCTTGGGGAGAAATTAGATAGTTTAGGGCTTAGCGGACTCACATCCATTTTTATATTAACGCAGCCATCTATCGTATCACTTGGTTATGCAGATCACATCAAAAGAGAACTTGCGAAAAAGGGGATAGCAAGTGAGATAAGTACAGAAATCAAACCTGAACCAACAGAAGAAAATATCGAGGGCGTATTCCACACCTTTTTAAAAGGAGAGCATGACGCCATTATTGGCATTGGTGGCGGGAGTGTCCTTGATGCTGCAAAAATTCTAGCTGTTCTTAAGACAAACGATCAGCCGATTTCTGCTCTCGTTGGCACAAACCTTGTGGAAAAAAGGGGAGTGCCGACGATTCTAATTCCGACAACCTCTGGTACGGGATCTGAGGTGACACCAAATGCAATTGTGACTTTTCCAGAAAAGGAACTGAAAATTGGAATGGTTAGTCCGCATCTTTTGCCAGACCTTGTCATCTTAGATCCTGCACTTACTCTCAACTTGCCGAAATCTATTACCGCAGCTACAGGTATGGATGCTTTTACGCATGCGCTTGAATCTTATATTTCAAATAAAGCCAATCCATTCAGTGACATGTTTGCCTTGGAATCGATGCGGCTGATTTCAGGAAGTATTCAGGAAGCGTATCATCACGGGGATCATATGAAGGCAAGAGAAAATATGCTTGTTGGTGCAATGTATGGGGGAATGGCGCTCACAAGTGCCGGAACTGCGGCTGTTCACGCCATGGCTTATCCATTAGGGGGGAAATACAAGATTTCTCATGGTGTTGCTAATTCCATGCTGCTTCCGCATGTCACTGCTTTTAATGCAGATCATATCATTGATCGGCTTGAACATGTGGCAAGAGTAATAGGACTAGCGGGAGCTCACACAAAGCAGGATCTTGCAGAGCGTGTGATTCATCAAATTGAAGAATGGACAGCGGATTTACACATTCCACAGCAGCTCAAAGCTTTTGGCGTGTCGAAGGAGGATGTACCGGCACTTGCTCAAGCAGCTTCAGAGGTGAAGAGATTAATGGACAACAATCCAAAGCCAATGTCTGTTTCCGAAATTGAACAGGTATACATGAAACTGCTTGACGCTTAATGCTTTATTGGGATGGGACATGAGAAGTTGCTTCACACGGCTTGCACACAAAGGGGGATTTTAAATGAATGTCTTAAGCAGTTCTGTCATCACATTTATTTTGATCGTCATTATTCTCTATATACTATTTACCACTTGGCTGACGATGCGTTTCCGCAGTAAATCCAATTCAGAATTTAACAATGCTGCTAAGTCACTTCCAGCCATTGTAGTCGGTATTTTGCTCATGAGTGAATTCATTGGAACGAAATCCACTGTTGGAACAGCAGAATTTGCCTTTACGCATGGGCTTTCTGCTTCATGGTCTATTGTGACCGTCGCTATCGCCTTTTTTATCTTTTCATTTTTCTTAGTAGGCAAGTTTTATCGAACAGGGCAGTACACCATTTCAGGTATTATCGATCAGAAGTTTGGGAAATCAACGAAGCTAGTTGTTTCTGTTATTATGATTGCTGCATTACTACTTGTGAATCTAGGAAACTATTTAAGTGGGTCAGCTGCTATTGCATCCATTTTAGGGCTTCCTTTAATGACCTGTGCGATCATTACGGCCGTTGTGAGTACATTTTATTTTACATTCGGAGGAATGAAAGGGGTAGCATGGGTCACGATCCTTCATTCGATCGTGAAGTATGCGGGAATTTTAATTACACTAGGGGTAGCCCTTTATTTAACAAAAGGCTTTGAACCGATGAAACAAACGATGCCTGATCATTTCTTTACATGGGACGGGACAATTGGTTGGGGGACAATTGGAGCTTGGTTTATAGGAAACATGGGCGCCATCTTTGCTACGCAGTTTATTATTCAAGCAATCACCTCGTCGAAAAGTGAGCGTGAGGCAAAGAAATCGACACTTTATGCAGCTCTGCTTTGTTTGCCGCTCGCCGTTGCGATTGGTGTGATCGGTGTAGCTGCACATTATTTGTATCCAGACATTGATCCTATTTATGCCTTCCCTGTCTTTTTACAGCATATGAATCCAATTTTGAGTGCCATTGTGGCAACATCGCTTGTGGCATCCATCTTTGTCGGTGTGTCGACGGTCGCGCTTGCGACGACAACCTTAATTATCGATGATTTTTATGTACCGAAAATGAATCCAACACCAGAGCAGAGAATGAAAATCACGAGGTATGTGGCTGTACTCGTTGGAATTGTGCCTCTTGTCGGAGTGGCACTTGCGCCGGAGCTGCTGTCCCTTTCCTTTTTTACAAGGGCGCTTCGAACATCGATTGCCGTTGTAGCAGCAATGGGCTTTTACTTGCCATACTTTAATTCAAATAGAGGGGCGACCATTGGCCTTGCTGCTTCAGGTGTTACCACGACGGTTTGGTATTTACTCGATAATCCGTTCGGTATCGATAATATGTACATTGCCATTATCATTCCTTTCCTTGTGTTGGTAATCGATCGACTTATCAGTCCGCCTGCTAAAAAGGATCAATCATTGAAAGGAGAATTGTCATGACAAATGAAGAGACTGTGATGAAAATAGATGGAATTTTGCGACAAAATGAACAAGATACAGAGAGAAAAGAAGCCTTTCTGCCAACAGACTGTGTGCAAAATCATGCGGCCAATTTACTTGAGCTGGATAATGGAGATGTATTATGTGTTTGGTTTGGTGGAACGCAGGAGGGAATACCTGATATCTCAATCTATACGTCGAGACTCAAACGGGGAAGTAACAAGTGGACAGAGGCAGTGAAGTTATCTAACGATCCTGCACGCTCTGAACAAAATCCAGTTCTGTTTCAAGAGGAAAATGGCAGACTGTGGCTGCTGTATACCGCGCAGCTAGCTGGGAATCAAGATACCGCCATCGTGAGATACCGGCTATCAGAGGATAGAGGTGAGACATGGGGTGAGATTGATACTTTGTTTGAACAGCCGGGTACGTTTATACGGCAGCCGATTGTTGTACTGGATAATCAAGATTGGCTGCTGCCCGTCTTCTATTGTAAGACCATTCCAGGCGTCAAATGGACAGGGAACCGGGATGTCAGTGCTGTGAAAATTTCATCCGACCAAGGAAAGACATGGGATGAGGTCATTGTACCAAACAGCACGGGCTGTGTTCATATGAATATTGGAAAGTGTGCAGACGGGTCCCTCATAGCCCTCTTTAGAAGCCGGTTTGCTGATTCGATTTATATCAGCCGTTCCGTCGATCATGGACGGACATGGTCTGAGCCAAAGGCGACGGAGCTGCCCAATAATAATTCATCCATTCAATTTACAGTGCTCCAAAATGGGCATTTTGCCCTTGTCTATAATCATATCAATGCGGATGAGCAAACAGAAAGAAGAGCTTCTTTATACGATGAAATTGAGGATGAAGGCGATACGCGCACGGCGGTTGATACAGAAGCACGTCCAGCGTTTTGGGGAACACCGCGTGCACCAATGACTTTGGCGCTCTCTGAGGATAATGGTAATACATGGCCTATCAGACGTAACCTTGAAGTGGGTGATGGATATGCGATGACAAACAATTCAAAGGATAAACTAAATCGAGAGTATTCTTATCCATCCATCACGGAAGGAAAAGACGGGAAGCTGCATATTGCGTTTACGTATTATCGGCAGGCGATCAAATATGTGTGTGTGACAGAAGAATGGGTCAATCGCACTTCTTAACTGCAAGAGGGCCCTGCTTCTGGTGAATTGTAACCCTCATTTGCTTCATTTATAATTGATGTTTGGAGGGTTGTCCCCATTTTCTATCGGCTGGACTCCCTCAAGGTATGTCTCATGATGAAGAGATAAAAAATGGGGGTCCTTTTCATGAATATCAAAGTGTTAGGTGTTGCGCCGTATAAAGGGTTGGGAGATGTGTTAATCGACCTTGCCAAAGAAGAAAAAAATATCACATTCCAGCTTGTAGTCGGAGATCTTAGGTCTGGTGTTGCTCTCGCAGAACAAGCAGAAGCTCAAGGGATGGATATCATTATGAGCCGGGGCGGAACAGCTGCGCTCATTCAAAAACATGTGAACATCCCAGTAGTGGATATCCCTGTGTCAGGGTACGACTTGCTTCGTGCCTTAACGCTGATAAAAGATTATCAAGGTAAAAAAGCGGTCGTGGGTTTTGAAAATATCACTCAAGGTGTCCGCACCATTGGGGAATTATACGGAATTAAAATTGATATTTACACAGTGCAGCAAGAGGAAGAGGTATGGGATCTCTTAAAACAATTACAAGATCAAGGGACACAGGTTGTGCTTGGAGATGTCATTACAGATAAAGCGGCTAAAGAGCTGGGAATGCAGAGTATGCTCATTACATCAGGTCGTGAATCGGTCAAAGAAGCATTTCATCAAGCAAAACAAATGTATCGTTTATATAAAGAGGCGACAGCTGAACAGCGTCTTTTTCGTGAAATGATTGATCAAGAGCCAAAAGGCATGCTGATCGTCGATCCACACAACAAACTTCATTTTATGAATCAACAAATGAAACAATGGACAGAAAAAGGATTATTTGCACCGTCTACTTCTCATGCCGATGTGATTACATGGTGTCCAGCACTTGAACCGGCACTAAAGGCGATTCGAGAAGGGAAACAAAATGGATATTCTCAAATATCTCATCAGCAACAAGTGTGGCATGTCAAAGGAAGCATGCTATCGAAAGGCGAGTTGCTTGTCACGATTGAAAGGCCTTCGGCTGTGATGAATCAAGAAGGTCATCGTATTTGGACGCTTGCGTCGCCTATTCATTCAGAACATCCATTTGCTCTTTTTACAGAACAGAGCCCGAAAATGAAAGATGTGATCAAAAGGGCAAAAGCGTTTAGCCAAACGGAGCGCTCGATTTGCCTGTATGGTGAACAAGGAACTGGTAAATCAAGCCTTGCATTTGCCATCCATCAAATGAGCGAGAGGAAAGATGAGAGCTTTACGACGGTACATTGCAGACGTTTGATAGAACCGGAAGATTTAAAATCAATCCCTCTGCATCAAAAAGGGACGATGTTTCTAAAGGATATTGAGAGCGTTCCAATGGATATACAGCAGCTCATTGCTGAGCAGATGCATCATCATCAGAATATTCGCTGGATGGCTGCGTCTCAAGTGGATTTGTTCAAATTGATGCAATCTGGAGCGTTTTGTGAGGAATTATATACAGGCTTACAGGAGCTCACAATTCATGTCCCTCCGTTATCTGAACGGCCAGAAGATATTGAGGACATGAGCAGGTTATTTATTGCGGAACTAAATTCTCTTTACGGGACGCAGGTGGTTGGGCTGTCAGCAGATGTGATTGAAGCCTTTCAACACCAGAAATTCAGAGAAAATGTCAGGCAGTTCAAGCGGATCATTGAGGAGCTTGTGCTGACGACAAAAAGTGGATATATCACGTTGAATAAGGCAAAGGCAGCAATTGATCAGCTTGCTTTTGAAAATGAAGAAAAACAGCTGTCCAGCTATTTGAATGGAACGCTTGATGAAATTGAAAGACGGATTATCAAAACGGTGCTGGAAGAAGAAAATATGAATCAATCAAAGGCGGCAAAGCGGTTGAATATCAATCGTACGACGCTATGGAGAAAGCTAAAGGAATAATATGTAATGAGGCCGAGGTGTCTAAATGACAAACGATCTATTAAAAAAAGGAGCGAAACTAGAGCAAAAGGTAATCATTGTGGCGGATGATTTGACAGGTGCCAACGATACAGGTGTTCAATTTGTCAAAGCGGGCTTCACAGCCTCTGTCCTGTTTCAGCCGTCATTTGAAGGCATTGACAGGTATAAAGAGGATGTGCTGATAGTGGATACCGATTCACGAAGTATGTCTTCAGAGAACGCCTACCATGAGGTCAGCCAAATGGTGCAGCCATTTCTCCAAGATGAATCGCACCTTTTCTTAAAAAAAATAGATTCAACATTAAGAGGCAATATAGGAATTGAACTGCAAGCACTAATGGATATTGGCCCATTTGATGCGGCGGTTATCGCACCTGCCTACCCAGATGCACAAAGAGCAACCAAAAATGGCATACATTATGTGGAAGGAGTGCCTGTTCATCTGTCAGAGGCAGCAAAGGATCCGAAAACACCAGTTTTGACATCCAGCATACCAGATTTAATTGAGGAGCAGACGAACGTCAGACCAAAAAACCTTTCTCAACAAACAATCGGTGAAGAGCTCAAAGGAATGAATGATGAGGTATCATCCTTATTGAAGCATGGTCACCAATGGTTTGTGTGTGATGCAGAAACAAGTGATGATTTAGGGCGGATTGTGGAAGTGTTTATGAAGATGGATAAAAGAATACTATGGGTCGGTTCAGCGGGACTAGCTGGTGCATTATCGGCATATGTCGCTAAACATAGAAATACTTCTTGCCTTAAAAAACAGAGACCTGTCCTCATCGTATCTGGAAGTGCCTCTCAAAAAACAAATGAGCAGTTTGCTTATTTAAGAGAAACTCACGATTGTTTTGAGATAAAAGTGAACCCGCTGAATGTATTAAACGGCCGTGAAGCATGGGAACGAAAATCAGTTCTCGATCAACTGCGTAAGCGTCAGAACGAAGATATTCTCCTTTACACAGATGCACGGCCAGAGATGGTTGAAAAGATGCTGGTTTACGGAGAAAAGAAAGGGCTGTCAAGACAAGAGGTTGGAAGTGCTTTGTCCGTCTTTCTTGGAATGATCACAAAAGACATTGTCACATTATCAGGAATGAGACGACTTTTCCTAACTGGCGGAGATACAGCGCGGGCGATTTGCCAGGAGCTTGGAGCAGGAGGTATTCGGCTGCTGAAAGAAATTGAACCTGGCATCCCGCTCGGTCAGCTTGTTGATACGAATTTATATGCGGTTACGAAAGCAGGAGCTTACGGTCAAAAAAATTCAGTACTCCACGCGGTAGAAGTGCTGAAAAAGATAGAGGGGGAAGTCGAATGTCAAAACCAATCATTGCTGTAACGATGGGAGATGCGGCTGGTGTTGGTCCTGAAATTATTTTAAAAGCTTTTCAGCAAACGCGTTTACATGAAGAAGCCGTTCTATTTGTGATCGGAGATACCAGTATATTAAATAGGGCAAAAGACTTTGTGAATACAGATGTGGAGATTGTAAGTATCAAAGAACCAGAGGAAGCGGAGCAGGTGAAAGCCGGAGCAGTTCCGTGCTTAGACCTTAAGCTCTTAACGAACGAGATTCCAATTGGGGACATATCAAAAGAAGCAGGAAATGCTGCTTTCCGATATCTTGAAAAAGCCATTAGTCTTGCAAATGACCGTAGAATTGACGGCATTTGCACAGCGCCGCTAAACAAAGAAGCACTTCATAAGGCAGGTCATATGTATCCAGGACATACAGAAATTTTAGCTGACCTGACAGGTACAGAAGATTATGCGATGATGCTGGCGGCCCCTAACTTAAAGGTAGTTCATGTCACCACACATATTGGATTAATGGATGCCATTTTAAAGATTAATCCTGAGCGTGTATACACGACGATTAAGCTGGCACATGATACACTCGTCCGTTCTGGGATCTCTGCTCCTAAAATCGCTGTATGCGGGATTAACCCGCATGCTGGAGAGAATGGGTTGTTTGGGAACGGAGAAGAAGAGGAGAAGATCATCCCAGCGGTTGAACTAGCGCAGGAAGAAGGGATTCAAGTATTTGGGCCGCTGCCTGCTGATACCTTGTTCTTTAGGGCAGTAAGAGGTGACTTTGACATCGTTGTGGCGATGTATCATGATCAAGGGCACGGACCGATTAAGGTGCTTGGTTTAGAGTCGGGTGTAAACATTACAGTTGGGCTGCCGATTATCCGTACAAGTGTCGATCATGGGACGGCATTTGATATCGCAGGAACAGGAAAAGCTGATTCTGCGAGCATGGAAGAAGCTATTAGACAGGCCATCATGCTTTCTGGTACGAGAGAAAATCAATATGAAAAGAAAAAGAGCCTTTAAGAGAGGCTCTTTTTTTCTAGTTCATATACGTTCCGCCATTCATATTGATGGTTTCTCCTGTGATAAAATCCGACTGGTCAGAAGCTAAAAATGTCACAACATTTGCGACTTGTTCTGGTGTCCCAATCGTTTTCAAAGGAATTCTATCTAAAACCGAACGCCGGTATTCATCGCTCCACTGTTTGCTCATGTCTGTTTCAATTGGACCAGGGCAGACAGCATTCACATGAATGTGGTGCTCTGCTAATTCTTTGGCAAGATGCATGGTTAAATAATTGATGCCTGCCTTTGATGCACCGTATGCAGGTGATGCATTGTGATGAGGGGTTTTGCCAGTTGTAGAACTCATATTAATAATCTTTCCGCCTTGTTGTTTGATCATGTCAGGAATGACCGCTTGGCACATGAGGAACGTGCCGGTCAAATTAATATCAATCAATCGTTTCCACTCATCAAGGGATGTCTCGACTGTTGATTTTCGTAAATTGATCCCAGCATTGTTGACCAGCAGATCAATCTGTCCAAAATGTGTTTTCGCTTGCTCCACGAGTGAAGAGGCTGTCTCTGGTAAACTAGCATCACCAGCAACATAAACGGCTCGTTTCTCTTTTTTATTCAGTGAGGAGCAAACCTCTTGCAGCAGCATGTCGTTCGTTCCATTGAGAACGACGCGCGCTCCTTCGCAGGCAAGTGCCTCCGCAATGGCGCGGCCAATTCCTCTGCTTGCACCTGTAATGATTGCTACTTTATTTTGTAAACTCACGTACATCCCACCCCATCTCTCATAATTAAAAAGCGCTTTCATTCATTATAAAACGTGGTGTTTCATCATTCAACATATATAAGGGGTTTGGAGTGATTTTCAGTAAAAGTGTTTCATAATAAAACAAATACATCTTTTTAACTTCAGGTTATACTAAAAGGACAAAGCAGTAGAAAAGGGGGCAAACCGTTGAAACTTTATACGAAAACCGGGGATCAGGGCCAAACAGGCTTGATCGGAGGAAGAGCCGATAAAGATGATGTGAGAGTAGAGGCGTATGGTACGTTAGATGAGGCGAATAGCTTTATTGGACTCGCGCATGCAAAATTACGGCAGCATGGCGAATTGTTTCCGGACCTTTTGTCAGAGCTGATCGTTATACAGCATGAGCTGTTTGACTGCGGGGGTGATTTGGCAGCAGTCAAACCACGTAAAGAAGGCAAATTAACAGAACCCTCTGTGACAGTCCTTGAGGAAAGAATGGATGTCTATGTAGAAGAGGCTGAGCCGCTTACCAAGTTTATTTTACCGGGTGGTCAGGAAGGCGCTGCTCTCTTACATGTAGCGCGGACAGTCGTCAGAAGAGCCGAGAGGCATATTGTGGCGCTTGCAAAACAGGGGGAGATTCCAGCCGTTGTGCTCTCATACGTAAACCGTCTATCCGATTATTTATTTGCAGCCGCTCGAATCGTGAATTATCGGCTTGGTGAAGCTGATGTTGAATATGAACGAAGTGCCGATGTGTTTCGTTCTAAATAAGGAAAGCACTCTTCATAGAAGAGTGCTTTTTTATTAGGTTCTGCCGCTTAGTCTGAGCATTGTTACGACTCTAGTCGCAATCAAAGATCAATCTGTGACACGTTTTGCCGGCTTTCTTTTTTGACTATAGTTAAAGCAAGGAGCAAGAAAGGAGGCATGAAGATGAAAATAACAAGTAAAACCATTATCGGTTCAATTTTATTGTTTGTCGGTTTATCCATCTTCTTTGGTGGTTCATTAGGTGGGCTGATCCCGGTTTTGATTGGTGCAGGGCTCATCTATGTAGGTGTTAAAAAATACGAAAAAAGCAGTAAAACCTTAGGTGTCATTCTAGCAGTCATTGGTGTACTGATCGTCGTGCAATTTCTGCCGTTTATACTCGGCATCGCATTTGCAGGGGTACTTCTTTATTTTGGCTGGTCGATGATCAATGGTGAATCTACCGAAAAATCATCAAGCAGAGCCTATATGGAGCCAAACACGGCACCTAATACGGAAGAACCGATTCATACGTCTTTTGATCAAGAATGGGAAGACTTTTTAAAGAAAAAATAAAGGGAGGAATATCAAATGGTATTAAGAAGAGTAAGAGATATGTTTGTTGCAACTGTCAATGAAGGTTTAGATAAATTGGAGAATCCGCGTGTCATGCTGAATCAATACGTTCGTGATATGGAGGATGATGTTGCGAAAGCGAAACATGCCATCATCAAACAGCAAACGATTCAGCAAGGCTTCCTGCGAAAAGCAGAAGAGACGGAAGCATTTGCTGAAAAGCGAAAGAAACAGGCCGAGCTGGCATATCATGCGGGAGAAGAGGAGCTTGCACGAAAAGCGCTCACCGAAATGAAGTATTTTGAAGAAAAGCACAACGAATATCAGGAAGCCTACCAGCAATCTGTGAAACAATTGAAAGAGCTGAAAGAGCAATTGCAGCACTTAGAAACGAAGCTGCGTGATATAAAAGACAAGAAGCAGGCACTGATTGCAAGAGCCAATGCCGCACAGGCAAAGCAGCATATGAATGATTCCATCAATAAAGTAGACAGTGAAAGTGCATATAAAGAGTTTCTTCGAATGGAGAACCGTATTGAAGAAATGGAAACCAAAGCAGGCAGCTATGCACAATTTGCAGATCAAGGGGCATATGCTCATTTAGACTACGCCGATGAGGTTGAAAAAGAATGGCAGAAGCTGAAGCTTGAGAAAAAGCCTGAACAGCAGCAAGCAAACGTATAAAGGTCAAATCGGAAGAAAAGCAGGCTTTTTCTTCCGATATTTGATTTCTTTCTGTTTCGCTTTTCCTTATAATGAAAAGGTCAGAAGATAAAGGGATGGTATAAATGAAGCGATTAATCGGTCTAATTTGTATACTTGTAGGTATCTTTTTAATGATTGGCATGCTTTTCAAAAATGAAAATCTCTTTCATTTAAGTTTTTCCCGTGAAAAACCAGTGACAACAGCTTCAGCGAAAAAAGAGGAGATTGATCAATTAGATATTTCTCTTTCTGGGTTTCGCGTGAAGGTAAAACCTGAAAATCGTTCCGATATCTCGGTGACTGCTGTCAATGGAAAAGGGAAAATGTATGCGGAGCAAACAGGCGGTACGTTCAAAATTCGTGCTGAAAATAAAAGCTTCTTGTTTTTTACTCAATTTGAAAAAGGAGAGCTTTTAGTTAAAATTCCAACAGATTATCATAAAAATGTGAAGATTACGGGTGGAAGCGGCGTCAGTGAGATTGACGGAGAAGGAAAGCTGTCCCTTCAAGATGTGATACTTAAATCAACGAGTGGAAATCTTACAGCTGAGAATTTCTCAGCAAAAAATGTAGAAATCAAAGCAACCTCTGGCAGACTGGCAGTGTCGCACATTGATGCGAAGGATAGTGATATTGGGGCAACTTCAGGGCGTGCCGATATTAATGATGTCAAAGGCGAGCTGCAATTGGGCATGACAAGCGGCCGATTGACAGCAAGTTTTGATACAATTGAGTCACCTGTCTCCTTTCATATGACATCAGGGAGTGCGAAATTTAATTTGCCAGATGACGGAGATTTCAACGTTCAGGTGAAAAAAACAAGTGGAAGCGTCGATCACTCGTATGACTTTGATCAAGTGGATAGTGAAGGTCGAGGCTTTACAGGTACGCGGGGAAAAGGGACACATGTAGTCGATATTGAAATGACAAGTGGTAACCTCAAGCTGCGGTAATGAATGAAAGAAAGGAAGGAGGCGAGTCAACTGCGTTTTACAAGGAATCAAATTTTAGGCATCATTGTTGTGATATTTGGTATTAATTTATTTCTCAAAATTATTGGGATCGGAGCAGATTTGTTTTGGCCTGTGTTTTTTGCGCTGGCGGGTTATTGGCTGCACTCACGATCCAAACGTTGGCTCGGTTCAGTTTCCTATATTTTTGCCGGCTTTCTCTTCTTAAAATTTCTGCTCAATATTACATTTAGTTTAACAGGTTACCTATTTGCGGCCTTTTTGATTTATGCCGGCTACCGCTTATTGAAAAATAAACCTGTTTTTGATGTCGATAAAAAGGAAACATCAGACGACGGGAAGCCTTCACTGAAAGTCAATCTTGAAAAAAAGAGCGATCAGAAGAAAACAAAAAGCCAGACAAAGCCGCGCAAAGAGCATGACTTTTTTATTGGTGAAGTCAGGCTGATGAAAAAGCCGTTTCAATTAAGTGATTTGACGATTTCAGGTTTTATTGGCGATGTTAAAATCGATTTATCAAAGGCGATCATCGCAGAAGAAGAGAGTACGATCGTGATTAGCGGGCTGATTGGAGATGTGGATATTTACGTACCGCAGGATATTGAAGTATGTGTGAGTGCTTCCGCCGCGATTGGTGATATGAAAATCATAGATGAAAAAAGAAGCGGGTTCGGCAGTAAAGTGTACGTGATGACCAACGATTACGATGAGAGCAAACGAAAAGTGAAAATCTCCATCTCTCTGCTGATCGGAGATGTGGATGTGAGATACTTATGAGGAAATTGCATTTAGGTCTCCAGTGGCAATCTGTTCGTCTTGGCGTCGGTATCTCGCTCGGTGTTGTGACGATGACGACCCTGCCGATGTTTTTTTATTATCAGCTTGATCCAATGATCCTGCTTTCTACCCGCTGGTTTGGCATACCGTTTTTTTGTATTTTACTCATCGTTAGTCTTGCGATTGGGATTTCTGCCGGGAGTGTATTTGGCTATCAGCATAAGAAACGCCTCGATCAGCTTGTTGAGTCGATTTTGAAATTTGAAAATGGAAACTTTGCATATAGACTGCCGTCTCTTGGCGACGATGAAATTGGCTTAGCCGCCGATCAATTAAATGAAATGGCGAAGCGGGTCGAAGGGCAAGTAGCCTCTTTGCAAAAGCTTTCAAATGAACGGGCTGAATGGCAGGTTCAAATGAAGAAATCGGTCGTCTCAGAAGAGCGGCAGCGGCTTGCACGAGAGCTCCATGATGCGGTCAGTCAGCAGTTATTTGCGATTTCAATGATGACTTCAGCTATTCTTGAAGGCATGAAGGAAAAGGACGAAAAGATATTAAAGCAAATGCAGCTTGTCGAACGAATGGCTGGCGATGCACAAAATGAGATGCGTGCTCTTCTGCTTCACCTAAGACCGATCACGCTAGAAGGAAAAGACCTGAAAAAAGGCTTAATTGAGCTGCTAAATGAATTCCAAGCAAAGCAGCCGATTGATATTGATTGGGAAATCGAAGATGATGTTCCGTTATCTAAAGGAGTAGAGGACCACCTCTTCCGAATTGTGCAAGAAGCCCTGTCTAATGTATTTAGGCATGCAAAGGCGACAAAGGTAACTGTGCGCCTGCTCATAAGAAACCGGCAAGTGCAGCTAAAGATTATTGATAATGGTATCGGCTTTCAAACAGATCATGTGAAGACAGCCTCCTACGGACTTGAATCGATTCGAGAGAGAACAAGTGAAGTAGGCGGTGTCGCAGAGATTATGTCATTTGAGGGAAAAGGCACACAAATTGATGTGAAGGTCCCCATTTTTGATGAAGGAAAAGGAGAGAACGTTCGATGATTCGAGTGCTTTTAATCGACGATCACGAAATGGTGAGAATGGGTCTTGCGGCCTTTTTAGAGGCGCAGGCTGATATTGAAGTCATTGGTGAAGCGTCAGATGGACAAAAAGGTGTAGAGCTAGCCGTTGAGTTAAAGCCAGATGTGATTTTAATGGATCTTGTCATGGAAGGGATGGATGGCATCGAAGCAACGAAAAGAATTTGTCAGGAAATTGAAGATGCCAAGATTATCGTTCTGACGAGCTTTATTGACGATGATAAAGTCTATCCGGTGATTGAGGCGGGTGCTCTAAGCTATTTATTAAAAACATCCAAGGCAGGAGAAATTGCTGATGCCATCAGATCAGCAAGTATCGGTGAACCAAGACTTGAATCGAAAGTGGCTGGAAAGGTCATGAATAAACTCCGTCATTCATCAAATGGGTCCATCCTTCACGATTCATTAACAGCAAGAGAAATGGAGATCTTGAAGCTGATTGCGGATGGGAAATCGAATAAGGTCATTGCCGAGGAATTATTTATTACAATTAAGACGGTGAAGACCCATATTACCAACATTCTTTCCAAACTTGATGTGGAAGATCGAACGCAAGCGGCTGTGTATGCGCACCGTCATAAGCTGATTCAATAAAAAAACAGCTTTCAAGTGAAAGCTGCTAGAACATGCGTAAAATTAGTCCTTCTGTCCTGTGATCGGACGTTCGGATAGTTGATGGAGCTCAGGAACTGGAAAAGCCTCCTGCTCCTTGGCCGATTTTTCTTCCAGGGTTTTCTTCATTTCGGATAAAAGCTTTACGCTCTCCTTTGCTGCTGCCGCTTTTTTTTCCTGCAAATCAATGATCTGTGAAAGTCCGACGAATAAACCGCCTCCCAACAGAAGGAGCGCAGGGGTTTGTCCATAATAAACCACGATCAAAAATGTGCTTGAAAAGCTGTCGGCTTCAATGAAGAAATCTTCTTTTGATTGCGTGAATACAACGATTAACAGAAGTATCCCTAGAATCAAAAATAGAATGCCGGCCGAAAGTAAAGCTCGTTTCATGATTGACACCCTTTTTTTCTTACCATTTTAACACACTCTATAAAGATTGTGTTGCGCCCTTAGTCCCGAAGTCACGGATTTTCACATTTGCCTTGTAACGAATGTCCGATTCACTAAAAATTTCATCCCAATGCTTCGCTTCTTTTCGAAAGTCCTTCGGATACGCAATACTCGCTTTTTGAGAAAACCCGCAAATATCTGCTTTGATCTCATGTTGTAATTCCCCAATGAAATCTTTTACGTTTTTCTCTAATTGACGCTCCACTGCACCCTCAATCTCTTGAAGATACTTTTCATTAAATGAGTTTTCACGCTCATTCCAATCCTCAGACAACCTTCCTTCAAGCGCCACTGACACATTAAATTGATATTTTCCGCTCGCTGTTTTATTCGTTTCAATGTTATGTTTCAGTTTAAAAATCTCAAACGAATAGATGCTGTGATCATATTCAAATTCAATGACTCCGCCTTTTCCGTCCCCAGTCAACAGATTGTATGACTGCACGGCTAACGGAGAGATGCTGGTGAGAAATCGTCTGTTCTTAATAATAGAGGCTCCATCGAGTATTAATTTCCCTTGATCCACACCGACTTTCGGAACAGCAAAAGATACGTTGTTTTGCATAGCAGAAGAAATATCTCCTAATGAAACGGGCTTGAACATACGTATGGTCGATTTTGTATTCCCAGAAATATCATATAATGTAGAAGAAGCTGGCTGCCCATCGTCATTGATTTTCAGCAAGTCCCCAGGCTTTTCTGAGGTCATAAAGACGAGGCTTCCTCTCCGCGTTTCATTGTCGCGAATAAATTGATTAATGACGAGGTCGAAATTATTCTCATTGATAAGTTCCTCAGAAAATAAATACACCCTCAGCTGCTGGGCGAAAATCCGGTGACTTTTGAGCGTCGTTGTTCGGAATATTTGATGTACGGAATCACCACTCGTTTCTATAATCTTTGTTGGGTCTTTTACGCTGGATTCTTGTTCAATTTTTTGAGGAACAAGGACTTGCATTGATATTTTAAGCTTATGACCGTCATCTCCTTTATCTAAGCCATAACCAATCGCCATGTTGAGTTCCTCAATATTGGTACTATCCCAGCATCCACTTAATAGAACAAGGGTCATTAATGCAAAAACCACTTTCTTTTTCATGCCGCTTTCCGCCTCCTTTTCAAAAATACGATGATAAATAAGAGAAACGGGAGAATGCCGAATAAAAGGAAAAATAAATTGTTCACATAGGTTAAATAATCACGCACTGTATCAACATCCTTTGGGAAAACGGCGGCAAAGTAGATGACAATTCCCATCAACGTGAGTACGACTTTTTTGGGTAATTTTGTTAGTTTGGATACCCCCATTGCAGCAAAAAACGTATATCCTACAAAGCTCGTATAAAGCTGAACAAGCCAAACGATAAGCAAAAAAGATTCAATCCGCTCAATAAAGATCCCCTGTATATCGAACGATTGAAATAAAGCAATCGTCGGCCAAGTCAACGTCGCAGTTTCTTTCACAGTGAACGCACCAACGACAAGAATATAGGTGAATATATAAATGATCGCAGGAATCAAAAAGCCGATTGCGCCATAAGCAAAGGTGTGTTTTTGCGTGTTCATATAGACAGGCATAAACAGCATCATTTCAATGCCGACAAACGAAATAGCTGATGCATTAAAGGATTTGAAGACAGGGGAGAAGCCCTCGCCTAAAACAGGCCGGAGGTTATCTAACTTAAACTCTTGAACACTGAGTCCGTAAGCAATAAATAAGATAATCAGGGTGACAATGAGGAAAAAAGGGCACAGTCTGGCAAAATCACCAATCCCGCCGACGACAAGATAAAGACCGACCAAAATAAAGCTGATCATTGTCACCGCTACAGGAGTGTTTTGAAGCAAAAAGAACTTCACCATTTCCGACATAGCACGCACTTCATAGCTGGCAACGCCGAGAAAATAAATAATAATGAGCAGGTTAGCAAGGGCACCGATCCACTTGCCAAGCCCCTCGTTCGTATAATCATAGTAAGAGGAGAAGGGGACTTTTTTCATCATAAGGACATTCGCAAAAATAAATACAATGTAAATCCCACTCATGAGTAAGAGCGCAATCCAGCCGTCAGGTGTAGCTGCAGCCTGAGCCATTGCTCTTGGCAGAATCATCATACTTGCACCTAATGTTGTATTGGCAATGATGGCACTTGCCTGATAGCTGGTGATCGACTCTTTATGATTGACCATATCGTTCTCCTTTCTTTTGATTTTTTAAAGGCAATCGAATGATGGAATTGTCTTCGTTTTTATAGCTGAACACAAAATCTGGTGAGAAATAAGGCGTCCCAAAACTTTTTTGCCGTGTTAAATGAGTAAGGAGAACGAGCATGAACAGCACAATCCCATATAAACCAAAGGTAGCTGCTGTAAACATGGACACAAACCGGAGCACGCGGAACGACATGCCCATCCCATATTGCGGGACAGTAAATGATGCAAGGGCAATCACACTGACGATAATCACCATGATCGAGCTCACAATATGAGCCTGAACGGCCGCCTGCCCAATGACAACTCCGCCTACAAGTCCAATCGTTTGACCGAGCGGATTTGGCAGTCTTAAACCGGCTTCCCGCAGCAGCTCAATCGTTATCTCCATGATGAGTGCCTCCACAATAGGCGGAAAGGGGACATTTTCTCTTGTACTTGAGATCGAAATAGCCAGTGTTGTTGGTAAAAGTCCTTGGTGGAAGGACACAAGTGCAATATAAATGGCTGATAAAAATAATGTCAGAAAAATAGAGGTAAACCGCAGCATCCGAATGAGAGAGGCAGCGATCCACCTTTCATAATAATCATCAGGTGATTGCATAATCGTCGCGAGAGAAGCAGGTACAATTAACACAAAAGGAGAATGATCAACAAAAATGGCGACACGTCCATTATTTAAAGCAGAGGCCACTTTATCCGGCCGTTCTGTGTTTTGGACTTGCGGGAAAGGCGAGTACACATTGTCTTCAATCAGTTCCTCAAGAACACCGGAGTCTTGTATATCATCAATGGTGACTTGCTTGAGCCGTTTTTTCACTTCTTTTAAAACAGACGATTGAGCCATACCGTCAATGTACATGATGGTCACTTGGGTGTATTTTTTTTGACCAATCTTCATGTCGACGGTTTTAAGATTGGGGTTTTTCAAGCGCTGCCTCACAAGAGCTAAGTTCGTATCTAAATCTTCAATAAAGCCAATTTTCGGTCCTCTCACAACTGTTTCAGAGGTAGCATCCCCTATACTGCGTTTCTTCGTTCCATGCGTTTCTAAAATATACGCATGCTGAAATCCGTTAATCAGAACAACACAATGCCCATCAAAAATCGCATCGACCAATTCCTCAGAGGTTTTCACCGAACGAGTGGTCATCATTGATAAATTGGATTCTAGCTTCTCTTTTGTGAGAGACGTATGATCTTGGAGAAGCAGCTTTAAAAAGGTTTGAATCTCCATCTTTTCGTTCATTTCTTTTATGTATAAATAGTAAACCACCTGTCCGTGAGGCAGCGTTTTTTTCTCATGGACCAAATCGTCCATTTCCTTTAATTGCGGAAGAATGACGGAGAGATTATCGTATAAGTGCTCTTTTAATGGAGTCTGATTCATTCGGATCACCCGCCTCAAATCTTTTTCTTAGCATTACCTGCTTGAAAAAACAATATTCTGTGTTACATTATTTTGTGGTAAAAGAAAGAATGAGGGTTTTGGAGGAAACAAGATGGCACAGATTCGTTTAGCAGGAACAAAAGAGGAGATCGACCGTATTCTACAGTCGTTTGACAAGCATTATGAGGTGACATATACATCAAAGGATTACGGAAAAACGAACCCAAAATACAAATATTCGAAGGATGTTCGCGTTTATATTGAACTAAAATTAAAATAAAGATAAAATTTTAATTGAAAACGCTTAAAGGATTTTCGTTTTTTGTATAGAATAGAGTTGAGTGATGAGAAGCTATGGAGGGATACATAATGACAGAATTTAGAATCGAAAAAGACACAATGGGCGAAATCAAAGTGCCGAAGGACAAGTTCTGGGGTGCACAAACACAACGAAGCAAAGAAAATTTCAAAATCGGTTCTGAGAAAATGCCAAAGGAAGTTGTGAATGCGTTTGCAATTTTGAAACGTAGCACAGCGATTGCGAACGAGCGTCTTGGCAACCTTGAAAGCGAAAAAGCAGAAGCAATTGCTGCTGTATGTGATGACATCATCAGCGGAAAGTATGACGAGCATTTCCCGCTTGTTGTTTGGCAGACAGGCAGTGGAACACAAAGTAACATGAACATGAACGAAGTCGTTGCAAACAGAGCAACTGCTTATTTGAAAGATAAAAATAGCGAGTTCAGCATTCACCCGAATGATGACGTTAACCGCAGCCAAAGCTCAAATGATACATTCCCAACGGCTATGCACGTGGCAGCTGTTTTAGCTGTGTACAAAAAATTGCTGCCTGCTATTGACCAGTTAAGAACAACTCTTGATGAGAAAGCAAAAGCGTATCAAGAGATTGTGAAAATCGGCCGTACGCACTTGCAGGATGCAACACCGCTGACAGTTGGCCAAGAGATTAGCGGCTGGGTATACATGCTGGACCGTTCAAAAGAAATGATTCTAGAATCAACTGAAAAAATGAGAGAATTGGCCATTGGCGGAACGGCTGTTGGTACAGGTATTAACGCACATCCTGAGTTCGGTCAATATGTTGCTGAGGAAATCAGCCAGCTGACAGGTCAAACATTCAATTCTTCACCAAACAAGTTCCATGCGCTGACAAGCCATGATGAAATTACGTATGCACACGGAGCCTTAAAAGCACTTGCAGCTGATTTAATGAAAATTGCCAATGATGTGAGATGGCTTGCAAGTGGTCCTCGCTGCGGAATTGGTGAATTGATCATTCCTGAAAATGAGCCGGGAAGCTCCATTATGCCAGGAAAAGTCAACCCAACCCAAAGTGAAGCTTTAACCATGATTGCAGCACAAATCATGGGGAATGATGCCACAATCGGTTTTGCGGCAAGCCAAGGAAACTTTGAGCTGAACGTATTTAAGCCAGTCATCATTTATAACTTCTTGCAATCAGTTGAACTACTTGCTGACGGCATGAACTCATTCCATGACAAGTGTGCAGTTGGAATCGAACCAAACCTTGAAACGATTGAGAAAAACTTGAACAATTCATTGATGCTTGTGACGGCACTAAACCCGCACATCGGATATGAAAATGCAGCGAAAATTGCGAAGCTTGCGCACAAAGAAGGATTAACACTAAAAGAAGCAGCACTTCAATTAGAGCTGTTAACAGAAGAGCAGTTCGAGCAATTTGTGAAACCAGAGGAAATGGTGACACCGAAAGCAAAATAAGAAACCAGGGGCGGCTGCCCCTGGTTTTTTTCATTGAAAATATGTGTTTACAAATGATCCTCTTTCAAAATACGCAAAAGAGATTCGGAGTTGGTTTGAAGCGGTGCGTATAATTTCAATTGGTACAGCATGCCTTTCACGATGACTTGTCTTGGTTTTTGTTTGTTTAATTCATTTTCCAGAATGCCAAGCGCTTCAAATAATTCAGGCTCGTCTTTCACTTCATAGTGTGCTTCAGCCATCTCTCTTAATTCCTGTAAAAGAGATTCTGTGAGCGGATCGAATGACCGTTCATAAATCGGACCAAACCAATCGCTCGCTTGATCTACAGAAATGAGAGGAAGATCATTTCGCTTCATCATACCGCCCATCAAATCATCGATACGGTGAATCATGGTTGTGGCAAGCTCTTCTGCTTCCAGCTCAAAATCATATAAAATCGCAAGCTCGAAATAAACGTGGCTCATGCCCTCAATCGTCAAACATAAATCAGCCATATAAGGAATGGCAGCGTCTCCATACACTTGTTTAATATTATCGATATGAAGCTGAATCGTCGCAAGCCTAATTTGTTTTGCGAGCTGCTGCGTTTCTTGAGTCATAGGAAGCGCTCGATCGCTCAGCTGCATTTTAATAAAATCCTTTTGCTGCAAAATATTATCGTAATAGACAGTGAGCTGTTTACGGTAGGCTTCTTTTGGTGTGCCGCCCTCTGTTTGAACCTCATGAATCCGGGTAAATACCTTATCGTAATAGTAATGAAGGATTGAAATGAGCAATGCTTCCTTTGATTTAAAATAAAGATAAAAAGCACCCTTTGACATGTGGCATTCATCCGCAATTTCCTGAACAGACGTTGTGTTGTAGCCTTTGCTGGCAAATAATTTCATGCCAGCCTCAATGATCATTTTTTCTTTCTTTTTCAATATGAATGTCATCCTTTCTTACCGAGAGACAAATGTCTTAGGAAACGTGCGCAAAGAGCATGTGACTTATTGGTCATAAACGACGAAAGTTTTCAAAAATTAATCAGATTGTAACTTGTTTTTTACAGTGTAATTCTTTATATTATAAAGTAAGGTGACCAACTGGTCAAAATATGCGAAAGGATGATGTTCCATGAGAGAAATTGATGATATGATTAGACGCTTGCGAACAAAAGGGATTCAAGTAGAAAAAGTCAAAATGCCGAAAGAGACAACCATTGAAAAGAAATGGATGTATCAAGCTGGCAAAAAGATCAAAGCCACATACCGTGATTTCAATGGGTATTCATTCATTTAAAAAAGACTGCGGTCAAAAACCTACAGTCTCTTCTTTGGAACCATGATTGTATAACGTACACCTAGATCATCATTTTCAATAGATATGGACGCTTGATGCATTGAAAGGATTCTTTTGACAATGCTTAATCCAATACCGAATTCGCCCTTTTTTCCCTTACTAAAAGGTTCGTATAGGTTGGACAGCATATGTTCTTCAATTGGAGGACCGTCATTACGAATGACAATGCGGATTTGATCCTCTTCTTGTTTCATCTGAATATCAATCTTACTTTTTGCGTAGCGAAGTTGATTTTCTAGTACATTCTCAAATAATTTGCTCCATTGTTCTGGATCGCCTTCAAGAGCAGCCTCATCATCTAAGTCCACGTTCCACTGCAATTCATTTTTCGACCACCGTATTCGGTCGACCACTTCCAGCATCGTATTACTGAGTAGGAAGGAAGAATGTGCGGGATGTTGTTTAGATAAATAATCAAGCTTTGTTAAGTACAGCAGATCCTTGATTTTCTTCTCAAGCTTTTCCGCTTCACCTTCAATGACTTCCACCGTTTGTTCAAGATCTCCCTTAGGAAAAATACCATCTTTAATGGACTGCGTGTAGCCGCGGATGACCATGACAGGTGTCTTTAAGTCATGTGAAATATTCTGCAAAAGTGTCCGTTCTGTTTCATCTTTTTGAATGAGTTTTTGTCTCATTTCTTCAATGGTATGACCAAGTTTGCCAATTTCATCTTGCCGGTCAACGATGACAGGATCGTCCCAGTCCTCTTGGGCAATCCGTTTGACGTGCTTTTCAAACGCAACGATTGGTCGGGATAGATAGCGGGCAAGCCAAATCGATGGAATCCAGCTTAGTAAAATAACAGTGCCTAAGATGAAGATCAGCTGTTTAAACAGCGTAAAGGATAGGTCATCTCGATAAGAATCTGGTGCATAGGACAGAAGAATATATTGTGTATTGCCTGATGATACTTTTTTGATGACAAAAAAGATATGCTGGCCGTTCACCTCTTCAGAATACCGTTTCGTTGCGCTTTTTTGTTTTTTCACAAACGATTGGATTTTCTCAATAAAAGCATGCGGAAAAAACTGCGCCATTTGATCTAATTCATCTGACGGGATCAAAATGTGCTGCACGGAGCGGTTTTCCGGTGTCGATTTTGGCGAGCCGTCTCGGTTCAATGGATATTCTGTCAGCACTTGCTGTTCATTTTCGATATTTTTATAAATTTCATTTGTGAAAAAGTCACGTAATGTATTGGAAAATAGAATAATCAGGACAATGGAAATGGTGAGCAAAATGCCAGAGATCACAGCCCAAATTTGAAAAGCGAGCGGTTTGTTCTTCATCCTTTCAGCATCCTATAGCCAAATCCATAGATGGTCTCGACCTTTAAGTCGGGCATTTTTTTGCGCAGCCGTCTGACAAGGTCATCCACCACACGATCTGTCCCGAAGTAATCGTGTCCCCAAATCTTGACGAGGATATCTTCACGAGAAAAAGCATGTCCCTGGTGATGTGTAAATAAAAGCAGCAAGTCAAATTCCTTAGACGTTAAGTTAATGAGCTGCCCCTCTTCATAGACCTCTCTTACATCCTCATGAATGACATAAGAAGAAACTGAAGTGACGCTTTGCTGCTGCGGGCTATCGCTGTTTTTATACACAAGCTCCAGCAGCTTTTGAACCCGAATGATCAGCTCACGAGGAAGAAACGGCTTCGCAATATAATCACTGCTTCCCAGCTCTAAACCGAGGACACGGTCGATATCTGCATCACGTGCTGAAATGAAAATGACCGGTACGTCAGGTGATGCGGCTTTAATTTCTTTTATGAGGGTATAGCCGTCTGTATCAGGCAGCATGATATCTAAAATCCATAGATGCGGCGGCTTGTTTATGGCCTCGCGTGCCGCTTCTCCGGTTAAAAAAGAGGAGACATTCCAATCTTCACTCTCTAAATATTTGGTTAACAGTTCATTTAAATTTTGTTCATCTTCAACTAAATAAATGGTGTACGACAAAGTCTTCCACATCCTCTCAACGTCATTATAACGGGATACGAAGGCGGCATGTCAACAATCACACGCTTTTTTCACAATTTCACATATTCTTCTCATCATTATCCCATAATGTTTGATTATGATAAGGTCAAGGGAAAAAAGGGCATAGACAAAAGGCGGATGAATAGGTGCTTTTCATCAATGTGCGCACCTTGCTTTTTTTCTATGAATAAGTATTATATAATTTGACATATTGCCATAAAGTATTTTTCAATGATCTTTCCATTAAGAGGACCTGAGTCCTATCTAGACATATGAATGAAACATGATGTAAAGGAGTGCAAGCGATGGATTTCCGAAGAGAAGATGAAGAGAATAAGATGAATCATCCAGAAAATCAAGACAATGAAATGAATCATCAAAAAGATACCCAACAAGAGAATGAGAAACAAATAGACGCACCAGAAAAAGAGAAGGAACTTGTTTTTCACCAGCATGAAAATGAAGCATCTGCCTCGCAGGAGAGTGTGACAAATCATTCTCCTCAAATGGTGGATGACCGTGCGTCGAAAAAAGAGAAAAAGCGGAAGGCGGCATGGCTCAGTCCAATTCTTGGAGGGATTATTGGCGGGGGTCTTGTACTTGGCATTACACCGCTTTTGCCGCAGTCACAGGATACAGCTGCCAACACGCAAACGCAGACCGCATCAAGCGAGCCGGCAGCCTCAGATAATTTCTCGACAAAACAAATCACCAATGCCACAAATGTGGCTGATATGGTAGAAGATTTAGAGCCCACTATTGTAGGGGTCTCAAACTATCAATCTACACAAAATTCGTTTGGCTTGAGCGGTGATCAAACAGAAGCTGAAGCTGGAACAGGCTCTGGTGTCATCTTCAAAAAAGATGGCAAAAAAGCGTACATTATTACAAATAACCACGTTGTCGAAGGGGCCAATAAAATCAAGGTCACCCTTTATGATGGAAAAACAAAAGACGCAAAGCTTGTCGGCAGTGATGTCATGACCGACTTAGCCGTTGTTGAAATGAACGCAGACGGCATTGATAAAGTGGCGAGCTTTGGTGATTCTTCTAAGCTTCGTGCTGGAGATAAAGTCATTGCCATTGGGAATCCGCTCGGTGCACAGTTCTCAGGTACTGTGACAGAAGGAATCATTAGTGGTCTTGATCGTACCGTAGAAGCAAATACGTCATCTGGTACGGTGGAGATGAATGTACTGCAAACAGATGCAGCCATTAACCCAGGAAACAGCGGGGGGCCACTGATCAATACAGATGGTCAAGTCATTGGCATTAACAGCTTGAAAATCAGCGAAAGCGGTGTGGAATCACTCGGATTTGCGATCCCAAGTAACGATGTCAAACCGATTGTAGATGAGCTGTTGAAAAATGGAAAAGTCGAACGTCCATACCTTGGCGTACAAATGATTGACCTTGAGCAAGTGCCTGAGACGTATCAGGAAAATACGCTCGGCTTATTTGATAAACAAATCGGCAAAGGCATTTACGTAAAGGATGTTTCAAAAGGTTCACCTGCTCAAAAAGCAGGCTTGAAATCTGGAGATGTCATCATTAAGTTCAAAGGAAAAGACGTAGTGAACAGCTCTCAGCTGAAAGAAATTCTTTACAAAGAAACAAAAGTCGGCGATAAAACCACAATGACTGTCATCCGTGAAGGAAAGAATAAAAATCTAGATATTACTCTTGGACAGTCAGATAGCGAATAAATGAAAAAACAGGTGGATGTCAACATGTCCGCCTGTTTTTTTGTGCTTATTTTTTTGAAAGTGTACGTAGTATGATCTGTTCCCACATGTTCCACGGCAGAAGCTGCTTTGCTGTGAATGAAAGTCGTACACCTTTTCCAACAAGATATCTCAGCCGTTTCAGCCGCCTCTTTTCTGCTAATCGTACAACAAGCTCTGCCACTTCACGAGGATCTCCATAGTTGGATTTCTGGGCATCAATATGGGCCATCATCTTTTGATAGAGTTTTGTGTATTTCGATCCTTCTGCTGGCTGAATCATTTGTTCGTTCATGGAGGTGTTCCAAATATTCGTCTGGAAAGAGCCTGGCTCGATCAAGGCCGCCTGTATACCGAACGAAGCCAGTTCAATCCGCAAGCTTTCTGTATAGCCTTCCAACGCAAACTTAGACGATACATATGGAGAAAGTGCAGGCATTCCCATTAATCCACTGATACTGCTCATATTGAAAATTTTTGCGCCACTCGTCATAAACGGCAGCACTGCTTGGGTCATTTCCATCACACCGAAGACATTCACTTCAAATTGTTGGCGGTATGTGTCGACAGGAACCTCCTCTGCAAAACCAGCAAAGGCTGTTCCCGCATTGTTCACAAGCAGGGTAATGGGTGCATAGGTATGAAGCTTCTTCTGAAATGCTTGAATCGACTGCGTATCGGTCACATCTAACGCTTCAATATGTATCATGCCAGATAAAGAGGCTTCCTCGATTTCTTCAGCGAGCTTTTTGGCATTGGTTTCCTGTCTGACGCCGGCAATCACTGTATAGCCCCGCTTTGCGAGACACATCGTGATGAGCTTGCCAAAGCCGCTATTGGCACCAGTTACAATGGCTGTTCTTTTCATCATCCGGTCCTCCTTTTTGTTTCAATTTATCATAGTGGGCTGTTTTATTGAATAACAAAAAGGAGCCTGGAGAAGAATAAAAAGCGATGCTGTGAAATAGGAGGAAACACATGATGTGTTGGAAGAAGGCGGGACGAATAGGAGTGCTGCTCTTTATGCTGTCCGGCTGTCAATCAGTTGAACCGTTACAACAAACACATGAAGCAGAAGCAGAAAGTCTATCAGCTGTTCAAATGAAGGAACTGCCATTTCAGCATGTGCATCTGCTTGTCCAATATGGACAGAAAAACGAATTATACGAAGCGACCTACCGTCAGGCAAGAGGCAAAGAGGAAGCAATCATTCGTGATCATATGAATGGGGCCCGCTATGAAGGAGAAGAAGCTTTGCGCGAGATGAAGATGAAGCTGAATGATATGTCGATTCCTAGTGCAAAGATCAATGAAGCGTATGTAAATGAACTATTAACTGCTTTTAATTTAGATGATGATTATCAGCGGATTCAGATCGATTTAAAGCTCGAGGATGGGACCAAACGTACATTCCAAAGGAAGAAATAAACGAGACTTTCTCATTTTTTAATTGAAAATGATTTTCAAGATCACTTAAATCTGATACACTAAATTGAGATAAGTGATCTTTTACGTCTGTACATAGACGATATTTCATATAAAAATTTGGATGAGAAAAGGAGCGTTTGAGCGGAATGAGTGCCATTTCTACTGAAGGTTTAAGCTTAGGCTACGGAGAAACAATGATCATCGATGAACTAAATGTATCAATCCCTAAGGGTGAAATCACAGTATTTATTGGCAGTAATGGATGTGGTAAATCCACGCTACTGCGCTCTTTGGCCCGGCTCATGAAGCCAATGGGTGGTTCTGTCCTGCTTGAAGGTCATTCCATTGCAAAATTACCAACAAAAGAAGTAGCGAAACAGCTCGCCATTCTTCCACAAGGACCAGAAGCGCCAGAAGGATTAACCGTGCATCAGTTAGTGAAGCAAGGCAGATATCCTTATCAAAATTGGCTGAAGCAGTGGTCGAAGCAAGATGAAGAAGCTGTGAACCGCGCATTGAAGTCAACAAAGATGGAAGATCTTGCTGATCGGACTGTTGATTCATTATCAGGTGGACAAAGGCAGCGTGCATGGATTGCGATGACGCTGGCCCAAGAGACCGATATTATTTTGTTAGATGAGCCGACGACATATTTAGATATGACGCATCAAATCGAAATTTTGGACCTCCTGTTTGATTTAAATGAGAAAGAGCAGCGCACGATTGTGATGGTTCTTCATGACCTCAATCTTGCATGCAGATATGCTCATCATCTTGTCGCGATTAAAGACAAGTCAATCTATGCAGAAGGTAGACCAGAAACAGTGATTAATTGTGATCTCGTGAAAAATGTCTTTGATATGAATTGCCAAGTGACAACAGATCCTTTATTTGGAACACCATTATGTATTCCGCACGGTAGAGGACGCTGTATTGTGCAGCAAGCGCAAGCTGAAACGTTTCTTGCTGCAAGATAATCGTATGTCAAAAGCCTGACATCTGTGTCTCACAGAGTCAGGCTTTTTTCTGAAAAAGGAGCGGAATATCAATGGGAAATGAATTAGATGAAAAGCTGGAAGGCTTGCTTGATAAATATACAGAGCTGCTGCTCGGTGAATCAACAGACGAGCTGAAACAAGATGTGAAACAATGGGTGATCTACTCCCATATCGCAAAAAGCATGCCGCCGCTAGCAAAGCATTTCAATGAAATGTATCCAGAAGCAAAAGAAGAAATCAAACACACGATTCAACGAATCAAACAGTTGAACGAGGCTCATCGCGCCAATAAAGACCGTTAAAAAACTGCCAGCAGCGTGTAGACAAACCCTCGCATTCTTTGTCAGTCCTGTGCGCTGGTGCTCACGAATGTTCAATTCGCTCCGCGCCAGTGCTCGTCCTTCCTAGACTGCAAAGGTTTTCTATCACGCTGAAAAGAAGACAAAGGGCTAAAATAAAAATCATTTTAGCCCTTTATCAACAATTGACTGCCAGCACTAGACTGGCAGTTTTTTTCTTATGACATTTGTGATGAACCGTACGGGGATTGATCTGTCAGTGTTTGCTGGAATTTTTGGTGTGCCTGCTGGAGCTTTTGCTGATCAGCGGCTTCAACAGAATACCAGCCATATCGGAACATGACATCATATAAATGTCTTTGTGTTTTCTGTGTTTCCAGTGCAATTCGCTGAATATCCTGATAAAGAGATTCATGACTGAATTCATTGAGCGCTGTGTTGTATCCACTTGTCATATATTTTTCAGTCGACAAGAGGTCTGTGACAAAATCACGATCGTTCATGTTGGTTGTTGTGGGAACCGGAGTTTGTGGATTCCCGATTTTTTGTTGGTTTTGCTGTTCCATGTTTTTTCCTCCTATTGCATAAAGCCAGTAGACTGGCCTTGCCCTGAGCTGCCTAAATGCTGAAGAATTTGTGTGTAATGCTGATGATGCATTTGCCCAACTTGATTTAATTCTTGTTTCAATGTTTGGTCCTGGCAATGCTCGGCCATAAAATGAGCCTTTTTCATGGCGATCAAATTCCAGTTGAGCATATCCTCTAAGTACAAGGAATCCTTCACTGAAATGACTTCTGGGGGCATATTCATTTGCTGATTGTTCAACTTGTGTTCCTCCTTACGAATTTGTTTCCTTACTGATTCTTTTTATATTGCTGATTTTGACTGGTTTTTTTCCCGCCTAGGTCTGCTTCCTGTGATGGACCTGCGTTTCCTTTTACACTTGCAGCACTAACGCCTGCTTTCGATGGGTTTTTCTTCAAACGAGACATGTGGACATCACCTCCATTCTTACAATTCCCTCTCATCTTTAATTCATACGCCGCAAAATAAGGCACACGAGAATGTGTAAATTTTTGAAATCTGCTATTGAACTGTTTCGGAAAATCTTTTAAGATAAAGAAAGAGGCATTGCTTTTTTTTGGACAAAAAATGAATGACTGTTCATTCAAAACGTTTAGGGGGATATTTATGGGCAAACATATTCGCAAGGCGGCTGTCATTGGTTCAGGTGTCATGGGCTCAGGCATTGCTGCACATTTAGCCAATATTGGGATACCAGTTACACTGCTAGATATTGTGCCAAATGAACTGACAAAGGAAGAAATGGCGAAAAAGCGGACGCTTGATCACCCTAGTGTTCGGAATCGATTAAGTCAAGAAGCGATGAAAAAATTGTTAAAGCAAAAGCCAGCACCTCTTACTTCAGCAAAAAACCTATCATACATCACACCGGGAAATCTCACAGACCACCTTTCCTTATTACACGATGCTGACTGGATCATTGAAGTCGTCACTGAAAAGCTCAGCATCAAACAACACGTATTCTCTCTCATCGACGAACACCGCAAAGAAGGAAGCATCGTATCAAGCAATACATCCGGTATTTCAGTTGAAAAAATGGCAGAAGGCCGATCAGATGATTTTAAACGCCATTTTTTAGGCACACATTTTTTTAACCCAGCTCGTTATTTAAAGCTCTTAGAAATCATTCCTATTCAAGAAACCGATCCAGAAGTACTGTCATTTATGAAAACATTTGGCGAGGATGTACTCGGCAAAGGTGTGGTTGAAGCAAAGGACACACCGAACTTTATTGCAAACCGCATTGGCACTTATGGACTTCTTGTCACAGTGCGTGAAATGCTTGAGAACAAATACACCATCGGAGAAGTGGATTCTGTCACAGGACCTCTCATTGGAAGACCGAAAAGTGCGACCTTCCGTACACTGGATGTAGTGGGACTCGACACGTTTTCTCATGTGGCACGAAACGTATATGAACAGGTAGAAGGAAAGGAAAAAGAGATTTTTCAGCTGCCTGAGTTTATTGAAAGAATGCTCGAAAAAGGATGGATTGGCAGCAAGGCAGGCCAAGGTTTTTATCAAAAAAATGGGAAGGTCATTTTAGAGCTTGACCCAGTGACGCTCACATATGGAGAACGCACAAAGCTAAATGATCCAGGCATTGAAATGGCGAAACAGCAAAAGGGTGCAAAAGCAAAGTTGAAAGCGCTTATTTATCAGGATGGCCGTGCAGGGCAACTACTTTGGAATATGACAGCTCCCGTACTTCTTTATTCAGCTCATCTAAAAGGTGAAATTGCGGATGATATTCAGTCTATTGATAACGCCATGAAATGGGGATTCGGCTGGCAGCACGGCCCATTTGAGCTGTGGGATGCAATAGGTGTCAAAAAAGCCGCTGAACGCATGGAAGCAGAAGGCCACAGTATTCCAACATGGGTGCAAGACATGCTGTCAGAAGGACACGAGACATTCTATCAAGAGAATGCTGATGGAGAGCGTGCGTTTTATCATAATGGGGCTTATGAACAGGAAAAAGGGAACGACAAACATATATCTTTAGCTAGATTGAAAAAGAAGCACGACGTCATCTTCAAAAATTCTGGTGCGAGCCTGATCGATATTGGTGATGATGTCGCCTTGCTCGAATTTCATTCTAAAAGCAATGCCATTGGACTAGATGTCATTGATATGATCAATCGCGCTGTTGATGAGACGGAAAAGAATTATAAAGGGCTTGTCATCGGAAACCAAGGGAAGAACTTCTGTGTTGGCGCAAACCTTGCCCTGATTTTAATGGAGGCACAGGACGACAATTTCTTTGAAATTGACTTTGTGATCAGACGCTTCCAGCAGGCAATGATGAAGGTGAAATATAGCAATCGCCCAGTCGTAGCCGCACCATTTGGGATGACATTAGGAGGCGGAACAGAAGTTTGTCTGCCGGCAGCAGCTATTCAGGCGTCCAGCGAAACTTACATGGGACTTGTGGAAGCGGGAGTTGGACTGATTCCAGGAGGCGGCGGAAACAAAGAGTTATATCTTCGTCACCTGCAAGGATCAGCGAAGCCGTCGCAGACGGCTATACAGGATGCCACGCTGAAAACATTTGAAACAATTGCAATGGCAAAAGTATCAACTTCAGCTGAGGATGCGCGGGATATGAACATGCTCCGCGTGAGTGACCGGATCAGTATGAACGGGGATCACCTGATCTATGATGCAAAACAACTGGTGCTCTCTCTTGATGAAGCCGGTTATCGTGCGCCGCTCAAGCAAAAGGTGCCGGTCATGGGAGAAACAGGCTATGCAGCGATGATTTTGGCTGCTGAAAATATGAGACTGTCAGGATACATTTCAGAGCATGACATGACCATTGTAAAAAAATTAGCTCATGTCATTTCCGGCGGGAAACTGCCATTTGGAACAGAGGTAGAGGAGCAATACTTATTAGAGCTTGAAAGAGAAGCCTTTTTAAGTCTTGTAGGAGAAGTGAAATCACAGGCACGTATGCAGCACATGCTCGTCAAAGGAAAACCTTTACGTAACTAAGGGGGAGTCAAAATGAGAGAAGCAGTCATTGTCGCTGGCGCAAGAACACCAGTAGGGAAGGCGAAAAAAGGATCGTTAAAACATGTCCGGCCTGATGATATGGGCGCATTATGTGTAAAAGAAACGTTAAAGCGTGCCGGTGAATACGACGGTCAAATAGATGATTTGATCATTGGCTGTGCAACGCCAGAAGCAGAGCAGGGGTTAAATGTGGCCCGGAATATTGGGGCATTAGCAGGATTGCCTTATACGGTACCTGCCATCACCATAAACCGTTACTGCTCGTCTGGACTTCAATCTATAGCTTATGCGGGTGAACGTATTATGCTCGGGCAGGCAGACACGATTTTAGCCGGAGGAGTCGAATCGATGTCACAGGTGCCGATGATGGGGCATTCCATTCGTCCAAATGCTCTCTTGGCAGAGCAAGCACCTGAATACTACATGAGCATGGGGCACACGGCAGAGCAAGTGGCGCAAAAGTATCAGGTCACACGTCAAGATCAGGACGCCTTTGCGGTGAGGAGTCATCAAAAGGCAGCAAAGGCACTTCAAGAAGGAAAATTTTCAGATGAAATTGTGCCTGTTGATGTAACAGAGCGACGGGTAGGTGAGCAATATCAATTAGAAGAGCATCAATTCACGTTCTCACAGGATGAAGGTGTGAGAGCAGGCACAACGGAGGAGATTCTTTCCACTTTGCGTCCGGCTTTCTCAACAAAAGGCACGGTGACCGCAGGGAACTCGTCTCAAACAAGTGACGGGGCTGCGTGTGTGATGATGATGGACCGCGAGAAAGCATCCTCACTTTCTCTTCAGCCGCTCGCTAAATTCAGAGCATTTGCTGTTGGCGGTGTACCGCCTGAAGTGATGGGGATCGGTCCGGTTGAAGCCATTCCGCGTGCGCTGAAAATCGCTGGACTTGAACTGAAGGATATTGGCCTGTTTGAATTAAACGAAGCGTTTGCCTCTCAGGCAATTCAAGTCATTCGTCATTTAGGAATTGATGAAGAAAAGGTAAATGTCAATGGCGGGGCAATTGCGCTCGGACATCCGCTCGGCTGTACAGGAACGAAACTAACGCTGTCACTGATTCATGAAATGAAACGGCGAAACGAGCAATTTGGCATTGTCACAATGTGTATCGGCGGGGGCATGGGAGCAGCAGGCATTTTTGAATTGATCTAAAGGGGGAAATCAGGATGAAAGCATTGGAAGATGTAAAAAAGGGTGGAAGCTTTTTAATTGATGAGACGAATTATGAGCATATTTTTACACCGGAGGATTTCTCTGATGAACATCAAATGATTGGAAAAACAACAGAGGATTATATTTTACAAGATGTGGTTCCGCATATAGATCAAATTGAAAACCATGAGTTCGAGCATTCGGTTAGGCTTCTCAAAAAGGCTGGTGAGCTTGGACTTTTAGGAGCCGATGTGCCTGAGGAATTCGGCGGGCTTGGATTAGATAAAATCAGTTCAGCTATCATTACTGAAAAATTCGCTAGAGCAGGAAGCTTCTCACTTTCCTATGGTGCTCATGTCGGTATTGGTTCTCTGCCGATCGTGCTCTTCGGGAATCAAGCGCAAAAGGAAGCGTACCTGCCTGGACTCGCCTCTGGTGAAACCATTGCGGCGTACGCACTTACTGAGCCTGGATCAGGTTCTGACGCTCTTGGAGCAAAAACAACGGCAGTTCTGAATGAAGCAGGTACCCATTATGTCCTCAATGGAGAAAAGCAGTGGATCACAAACTCCGCATTTGCCGATGTCTTTGTTGTGTATGCGAAGATTGATGGTGAACACTTCTCTGCTTTTATCGTCGAAAAGGATTTTCCAGGTGTCAAAACGGGGCCTGAAGAGAAAAAGATGGGTATTAAAGGATCATCGACAAGAACGTTGATTCTTGAAGATGCCCAAGTACCGAAGGAGAATTTGCTCGGTGAAGCCGGCAGAGGTCATGTGATTGCGTTTAACATTTTGAATATTGGGCGCTATAAGCTGGCAGTCGGCACAATCGGTGCATCCAAGCGCGTCATTCAATTGTCGGCAGAATATGCGAACCAGCGTAAGCAGTTCAAAACACCAATTTCTCGATTCAGCTTAATTGGTGAAAAAGCAGCCAATATGTCAGCAAAGCTCTATGCGATGGAAAGTGCTGTTTACCGTACGGTTGGATTATTTGAACAACGGATGGGGCTCTTAAGTGATGAAGAGCAAAAAGACGGCAAACAAATTGCCCAATCCATTGCGGAATATGCGATTGAATGTTCTCTCTGTAAAGTGCTTGGCTCTGAAACGTTGGATTATATTGTGGATGAAGGCGTGCAGATTCACGGCGGATATGGATTCATGCAAGAATACGAGGTCGAAAGAGCCTATCGCGACTCGCGAATTAACCGGATTTTTGAAGGGACAAACGAAATCAACCGTTTGCTTGTACCAGGTACATTCTTGAAGAAAGCGATGAAAGGAGAGCTTCCGCTGCTTCAAAAAGCGCAAACCTTACAGGAAGAGCTAATGATGATGATGCCGGAAGAGCCAGGCGATCAGCCGCTCGATCAAGAAAAATATTTGCTCGCCCATGCGAAAAAGATCGCCTTAATGGTGGCTGGTATGGCAGCTATGAAATACGGGAAAGCCTTAGACAAAGAGCAAGAAATTCTTGTGAACATAGCCGATATCGTCAATGAAATTTTTGCTGCTGAATCAGCGATTCTGCGTACAGAAAAGGCAATCGCTGCAACAGGGGCAGAAAAGAATGAACAAAAGCTTGCTTACACACAAATTTTCACGCAGGAAGCTTTCTTAAAGATTGAAGCCCATGCAAAAGAATCCTTGATTGCGATGGAGGAAGGAGATTCACTCCGTATGAGCCTGTCAGCCCTTCGCAAGCTGACACGATTTACGCCGATCAATGTCATCGCCAAAAAGCGCGAAGTGGCAAAACGAATCTTTGAAGCAGAGAAATATATTGTATAAGGACGGCTGAAAAGGTGCGGATATCACTCCGCACCTTTTTGTAAGCATACATTTAGGTTTTTAAAATATTTTGTGATAAAATGTTGTCACAATTTGCAGGAGGTGAAAATGGTGGCTTTAGATTTTTACGAATACCCATCTTGCGGTACATGCCGAAAAGCAAAAAAGTGGCTGGAAGCACACAATAAAGACATCAACAGCATACATATCGTCGAAGAGACGCCTGATAAAGAAACATTAAAAGCCCTTTACGAAAAAAGCGGTTTAGAGCTGAAGAAATTCTTTAATACAAGCGGACAAAAATACCGGGAGCTGCAGCTGAAAGATCAACTTCCTGCAATGTCAGAGGACGAGCAGCTAGAATTACTCGCGTCTAACGGAATGCTGATTAAGCGCCCGATTACAACAGACGGAAAACGAGTCACGGTAGGATTTAACGAAGATACATTTAAAAGCGTCTGGAAATGATGTAACTTTCATTCAGATTGTGGTATCTTCAATATAGATTGTAAGAAAAGACTGGAGGGGTATTGAATGAGCACACCAAAAGATTTACGTTATTCAGAAGAACATGAATGGGTCAAAGTAGAAGGAGATAAGGTGCGTATCGGTATTACGCATTTTGCTCAATCTGAGCTGGGCGATATCGTGTTCGTTGAGCTTCCTGAAGTAGGAGACAAAATCACAGCGGACGAGCCTTTCGGAAGTGTAGAATCAGTGAAAACCGTTTCTGAACTTTATGCACCGATCAATGGCACAATCGTTGAAGTGAACGATGAGCTGGATGACAGCCCAGAATTCGTCAACGACTCTCCATACGAAAAAGCATGGATGATCGTGGTAGAACCAGCTGATGCTTCTGAAATTGAGAACTTAATGACGGCTGAGCAATATGAAGAAATGACAAAAGAAGACTAATTCATGAGAAATTGGACACTCTACCTTTATGGGGGGTGTCCAATTTGTCTTTTCAAAAAGAACACGTGGATATAACAGAGCATGTCACTGGACGATTCAAAGAAAGCGGCATGGTGCTTTATCATCAAAATGAAGAGATTGGTACGATGATTAGTGAAAACCAATATGAGCTGAAATCGGGATATTCCTATGATCAAAATCGTTTTTATCGTTTAACGGATACATTGACCGATGGGACAGAAAAATATGTTGACTGTGACGATGAAAATGGCTGGTGCTAATCACAGATGAGACTGCAGTGAACAGAAGCTGCAGTCTTTTTGATGACGAGGCGCTCAATCTTTACAACCTGAATGAAAGATTGTAATCTAAGGAAGAAGTGAATCAACGTCAAAAGGGCCGGGTGATCGTGATGAATGTCGAGATAGAAAAGGTCATCATTGTAGAAGGTAAAACAGACAAACAAAAGCTAAAAGAAGTCATAAGTGAACCTGTTACCATCATTTGCACCAATGGCACGATCAGTACATCGAAGCTGGATCAGCTTGTGGACGATTTAGTGGGGAAAGACGTTTACATATTAGCTGACAGTGACGATGCAGGCGACAAACTGCGGAAGCAATTTCGAAAAGAATTCCCTGAAGCACTTCATCTTTTTGTCGACAGAACGTACCGCGAAGTGGCCGCTTCACCGTCAGCCCACATTGCATCTATCCTATTAGCTGCAAACATTGATGTTCATTCGAAATATTTATGAGGGTGGACGTATATGAAAGAGATTGAAGAACACGAATTCAAGGAGATAGAGGACGATTTATTTCTTTTATACTTATATACACCGTTTTGCGGAACATGCCAGCTGGCAAAGAAAATGCTGGCAGTCGTAGACGCCATGCAGCCGGATGTACCATTTTACGAAAACAATTTAAACTATTCACCAGGCTTTGCGAAAGCATTTGAAATCGAGAGTGTTCCTTGCTTTCTCATGTTTAAAAAAGGTGAATTGGTGCAAAAAGGCTATGCCTTTCACTCAGTTCCATATCTTCATGAAATGATTGAAACCGCTAAATAAAGCGGTTTTTTGTCATATTTCAAGAAATTCATTTGAAAATTTGTCGAGTTATTTATAAAGGACAAGCCGATGTTTGTAGAGAAATGTTATGTATAACCAAATGACAGGGAGGTTATACATGTGGAAAATGTGAAAGCCCATGGTAACACAGGGCAGCGTTTATTATTAAAGCCGCTGCTCTCATCATCATCCTTGAAGATTACATTTGAGGCGGAAACTGACTCTTGTACATTGATTGTGGATGAACGTGGTGAAGTGAAGAAACTACCTGCAATTGAGTTATCGGATCTCATCTTTTATGGTGAGAGGAAAGAGATTCTTCAATTATTAGATGGAGATATGTCCTTACAGCAGTTAATCAGCAGGGGACAAGTCAAAGTGAAAGGGTCATTCCGTGCGCTCCTTAGACTAGAGGCAGTGCTTTGGCTGACGAACGGTTTTTTTCGAAAAATGATAACGTAGTTGTTTACTTGGAAATTAGCGATTTACAGCGTTGACATATCTCGGGTAGCATGATATCCTACGTTAGTAAAAACATGAACATCACATAAAACAACATATTTTCTCTTATTAAGAGAGGTGGAGGGACGTGCCCTATGAAACCCGGCAACCGTCAGCATAGCTGAAATTGGTGCCAATTCACTCAAAGCCGCAGCGCTTTGAAAGATGAGAGAAAGGCGTAATTGACATAAAAGGCCTTTCTGCTTGCGTTGCAGTTAGGTCTTTTTTACTGACCTGGCGCCAGGCTAGAGTCATGACAGAAAGAAGAATAAATAACGTATGTGATGGAAACCTATAGATTCAGCAAGAAAGCAGGTGATCAGACTGTGATCCATTTACAGAATGTATCAAAAACGTACCATTCAAAAAGCGGAAATGTTGATGCCGTGAAAGACGTCAACTTGGATATTGATAAAGGTGAAATATTCGGAATTATCGGGTATAGCGGTGCAGGGAAAAGCTCGCTTATTCGCCTATTAAACGGTCTGGAGCTGCCAACAGAAGGAATTGTTGAAGTGGCAGGCAACCGGATCAATGAAGTATCGAATGCGAAACTTCGGAAAGCAAGACAAGAAATCAGCATGATCTTCCAGCACTTTAATTTACTTTGGTCAAGAACGGTGAGACAAAACATTATGTTCCCGCTTGAGATCGCAGGTGTACCGACATCTAAACGGAGAGAGCGTGCGAATGAACTGATTAAATTGGTCGGTTTAGAAGGAAAAGAAAATGCATACCCGTCTCAGCTAAGTGGCGGGCAAAAACAGCGTGTCGGCATTGCGAGAGCATTAGCGAATGATCCAAAGGTTCTTCTATGTGACGAAGCGACATCTGCGCTAGATCCGCAAACGACTGATTCGATCCTTGAGCTTTTGGCGGATATCAATAAACGGTTAGGGCTCACGATTGTGCTCATTACACACGAAATGCACGTCATTCGCAAAATTTGTCATCGCGTCGCGGTCATGGAAAATGGACGCATTGTCGAAGAAGGCGAAGTATTACGCGTCTTCAGACAACCGAAGGAAGAAATGACGAAACGATTTGTGAAACAGCTTGCAGAACCAGAGGAAGCGAAAGAAACAATCGAGCACGTCTTAGAACGAGTAAAAGAAGGTCAGGTCGTACGGTTGTCCTTTATTGGAGACTCTGCCGAGCAGCCGCTGATCACTGAAATCATTCGATCCTTCAATGTCAATGTGAATATCCTTCAAGGGAAGATTTCTCAAACGCAGGAAGGCGCGTTTGGAACACTCTTTATCCACATTAATGGAGAAGAGACTGAGGTAGAAAAAGCCATCGCCTATATCCAAAGCAAACAGGTTGAAATCGAGGTGATGACACATGTTTGAGAAATGGTTTCCGAACGTTGATTTAGACGTCATCTGGAGTGCAACAGGTGAAACGGTGTATATGACACTGATTTCATTGGCATTTGCCTTTGCAATCGGGATTATCTTAGGGCTCCTGCTCTTCCTTACAGGAAAAGGCGGTCTTTGGGAAAATAAACCGATAAATGCTGTCATCGGCGCTGTCGTCAATATTTTCAGATCGATTCCTTTTATCATTTTAATTATTTTATTACTAGGGTTTACGAAATTCTTAATGCATACGATTCTTGGCCCAAATGCAGCACTCCCTGCCCTTGTCATAGGGTCAGCTCCATTCTATGCACGTCTTGTCGAAATTGCACTGCGTGAGGTAGATAAAGGAGTCATTGAAGCAGCACGATCAATGGGAGCAAAAACGTCGACAATCATTTTCAAAGTATTGCTGCCAGAATCATTGCCAGCCCTTATTTCAGGTATTACCGTAACAGCAATTGCTCTGATTGGCTCTACTGCGATTGCAGGTGCAATTGGAGCAGGCGGACTTGGTGACCTCGCCTATGTGGAAGGGTACCAATCTGGTAATACAGATGTCACACTTGTAGCTACTGTGTTTATTCTCATCATCGTCTTTATTATTCAAATAATCGGTGATTTGATTACAAATAAAATTGATAAACGTTAAGGGAGGATTTATTCATGAAGAAATTGATTTTAAGTGCACTATTTCTAGCATTTGCAGGTATTTTAGCTGCGTGCGGTTCATCTAATAACGCAAGTGAAAGCAAAACCATAACGGTTGCCGCTTCAAAAACGCCGCATGCCGAAATTCTTGAAGAAGCAAAACCACTTCTAAAAGAAAAAGGCTACGATTTAAAAGTGAAAGTGCTTAGCGATTATAAAATGTACAACAAAGCGTTAGCTGAAAAAGAAGTGGATGCGAACTTTTTCCAACATATCCCTTACTTAAACGAAGAAAATAAATCAAACAAAGATTATAACCTAGTGAGTGCTGGTGCGGTTCACCTTGAGCCTTTCGGTATCTACTCTAAGAAATACAAATCAGTAAAAGATATTCCAAACGGCGGCACAATCATCATGACAAACAACGTAGCTGAACAAGGCCGTATGCTTGCCCTGCTGCAAAATGCTGGTGTCATCAAGCTTGATCCGAAGGTTGATACAATTAACGCAACAGTAAAGAACATTAAAGAAAACCCAAAGAACCTAAAATTCAAAAAAATTGCGCCTGAATTAACTGCAAAAGCTTATGAAAACAGTGAAGGCGATGCTGTATTTATCAACGTCAACTATGCGATCCAAAATAAATTGAATCCGAAAAAAGATTCAATCGAACTTGAGCAAACAAAGAACAACCCATATGCAAACATCGTTGCGGTTCGCAAAGGTGACGAAAAATCAGATAAGATCAAGGCACTAATGGAAGTTCTTCACTCTGATAAAATCAAAGAATTCATCGACAAAAAATATGACGGTGCAGTATTGCCTGTATCTGAATAACAACATTTCAACCTCGCTTCTATCAAAGCGAGGTTTTTTGTGTATTTTTTCAAATCTCGCTCATAATAAAAACGTACAAAAGACCTAAAGACCTGAAGGGATGGAATCAAGATGAATGAACAGCATATGAGCGGATCCATGCAGCAATCACTGACTGATTATAAAACCGCAATGGGTGAATTCCAGAAGAAAATGCCGGTGTTTGGAAAGAAATTCAATGAATTTACGGAGCAGTGCTTCCAAAGCGATTCATTAACGCAAAAGGAAAAACAAATGATTGCCCTCGGTATCAGTATTCATGCGCAGGATGAATACTGCATGATTTATCATACAAAAGGAGCGCTCGATCAAGGGGCGACAGAAGAGAATTTGCTGGAGGTTGTCAGCGTGGCGGCAGCTTTTGGCGGCGGGGCAGCACTAAGCCAAGGAATCACTGTCGTTCAGCAATGTATTGATGAATTTGGAGGACAGACGCATTAAGGGAAGCAAAACACGGTATTTTTCCATCTCAGGGAGTTGAGCGCTTCTCATCCGATTGTGTGAGAAAATATGCCATCATAAGGTGTCATACCCCTTTTGAGTGAAGCCGCATACGTTTGCTACAATAAAGCTACACTCAAGGAAGGGAATGGTTTATTATTTGTTCGGACCATAGTACACTGGGATTGGATTATACCGCCGAGATGGAAAAGGCCATGCATCAAGCTCATGGCATGAGCTATGCAGAGTACGAAAGAGACCATGACTTAAGGATGAAAGTGGAATATAAACGAGAGCAGTCCTATCGAGATGAGAAAAGACAGCTCGCAAAAATGAATATACGAGGCTAATAATAGCTGAGGGGCGGGGAGAACAGTTTCCCGCCCTTTCTTTATGAAAACAGTCTTTTCGACATAAATCCTTTTATCTACCTGCTTTTTTTGTTAGAATTTTGAGAGCATCCTCTCACGCTTATCGTGAATGTGTTGTATTCAGTTTTAATTTGTTATAAAATTAGAATGAGAATAAATTGAGAATAATGATTATTTTGGAGGTATCGATATATGACTGCTTCGACATTAACAATTAAGGACTTGCACGTTGAGATTGAAGGGAAAGAAATCTTAAAGGGTGTAAACCTCGAGATAAAAGGTGGAGAATTCCACGCAGTAATGGGACCAAACGGAACAGGTAAATCTACTTTATCTGCTGCCATTATGGGTCACCCTAAATATGAAGTAACAAAAGGCAGCATCTTGCTTGATGGCGAAGATGTCCTTGAAATGGAAGTAGATGAGCGCGCTCAAGCTGGTCTTTTCCTTGCGATGCAATACCCATCTGAAATCAGCGGTGTTACAAATGCTGACTTCCTTCGTTCTGCAATTAACGCACGCAGAGAAGAAGGCGATGAAATCTCTCTTATGAAATTCATCCGCAAAATGGACGAAAACATGGAGTTCCTTGAAATGGACCCAGATATGGCACAGCGCTACCTAAACGAAGGTTTCTCAGGCGGGGAGAAAAAACGCAACGAAATTCTTCAATTAATGATGATTGAACCAAAGATCGCCATCCTTGACGAAATCGATTCTGGTCTTGATATCGATGCCTTGAAAGTTGTTTCTAAAGGAATTAACAAAATGCGCGGCGAAAGCTTCGGCTGCTTAATGATCACTCACTATCAGCGTCTACTGAACTACATCACACCAGATCACGTTCATGTCATGATGCAAGGTCGTATCGTGAAATCTGGCGGACCAGAACTCGCGCAGCGTCTAGAAGCAGAAGGCTATGACTGGATTAAAAAAGAGTTAGGAATTGAAGACGAAACTGTTGGTCAAGAAGCGTAAGCGTTAGGAGGATTATTGATGACATTAGAAACGAAATTATCAGTAGATCAAGATTATGTCAAAAGCTTCTCCGAGAAGCATCAGGAACCGGCATGGATGAGCTCCCTTCGCTTACAGGCTCTTGAAAAAGCAGAAGACCTCCCAATGCCAAAGCCTGACAAAACGAATATTTCAAAATGGAATTTAACGAATTTCAAACAGCATACAGTCGAAAGTGCGCCATTTGGATCATTAGAAGAGCTTCCAGAAGAAGTGAAATCTCTGATTGATTTAGAGGACACAGATAAGACAGTTTACATTCAGCGTGATCAAACGCCGGCCTATTTGTCTCTTTCAGCTGAAGCAAAAGACAAAGGTGTGATCTTCACTGATCTTCATACAGCGATTCGTGAGCATGGAGATTTAGTGAAACAATACTTCATGACAGATGCAGTGAAAGTGGATGAGCATAAACTAACAGCTTTACATGCTGCTTTAGTGAATGGCGGAGCTTTCCTCTATGTACCGAAAAACGTAGAGCTTGAAGCACCAATTCAAGCTGTTTATCTTCATGAAAATGATGAAACGACTTTGTTCAACCATGTCATCGTCGTAGCAGACGATCATAGTGCTGTGACATATGTAGAAAACTACATCAGTACAGCAAAACCGGAAGAAGCGATCTTCAATATCGTTTCTGAAGTGTTCACAGGCGCTAACGCCCGCGTCACATACGGTGCTGTAGATAACCTTGCAGAAGGTGTCACAGTATATGTGAACAGACGCGGTATGGCAAATGGCCGTGACAGTAAAATCGAATGGGCGCTTGGCCTGATGAATGATGGAGACGTCGTGTCTGAAAACATCACAAAACTGATGGGCGACGGTACATTCGGTGATACGAAATCAGTTGTTGTCGGCCGAGGAAACCAAACAGAAAACTTTACAACAAGCATCATCCACTTCGGTAAAAACTCTGAAGGGTATATCTTGAAGCATGGTGTGATGAAGGATCAAGCATCCTCTATCTTTAACGGAATTGGTAAAATCGAGCATGGCGCAACAAAGTCAAATGCAGAGCAGGAATCACGTGTCCTCATGCTGAGTGAGAAAGCACGCGGTGACGCAAACCCAATTCTTTTAATTGATGAAGATGATGTGACAGCAGGGCACGCCGCTTCTGTTGGACGTGTTGATCCAATTCAATTGTACTACCTCATGAGCCGCGGGATTTCCAAAGAAGATGCAGAAAGACTTGTGATTTATGGCTTCTTAAATCCAGTTGTGAAAGAACTGCCGATTGAAGGAGTTAAAAAGCAGCTGATTTCTGTGATTGAAAGGAAAGTAAAATAATGAATATCAAAGACGTTCGTGAGCAATTTCCAATCCTTCATCAGCAAGTGAACGGACATGATTTGGTGTATTTGGACAGTGCAGCGACTTCTCAAAAACCAAGAGTGGTCATTGATGCAATGAATGAGTATTACCGGTCTTACAACTCGAACGTCCACCGGGGTGTTCATACCCTTGGCACAAAAGCAACGGACGCATACGAGGGTGCGAGAGAGAAAGTTCGTGCATTCATCTGTGCTTCATCTGTCCAGGAGATTATTTTTACTAGAGGTACAACAACTGCACTAAACACAGTGGCGATCAGCTATGCTAGAGCCAACCTCAAAGAAGGCGATGAGATTGTCATTACGCATATGGAGCATCATGCGAATATCATCCCTTGGCAGCAAGCGGCAAAAGCAACTGGCGCCACATTGAAATACATTCCGTTACAGGAAGACGGCACGCTATCGCTTGAAGATGTGAAGCAAACGATCACACATCAAACGAAAATTGTCGCAGTCACACATGTCTCAAACGTATTAGGAACCATCAACCCGATTAAAGAGATCGCCAAAATTGCCCACGATCATGGGGCAATCATTGTCGTCGACGGTGCGCAAAGCACCCCGCACATGCAAATTGATGTTCAGGATCTAGATTGTGACTTTTTCGCATTCTCTGGGCATAAAATGTGTGGACCGACTGGCATCGGTGTGCTTTACGGGAAGAAGGACCTTTTGAATAATATGGAGCCTGCTGAGTTTGGCGGTGAAATGATCGACTTTGTGGATCTATATGATTCTACATGGAAAGAGCTGCCGTGGAAATTTGAAGCGGGAACACCGATTATTGCTGGAGCAGTTGGACTAGGAAAAGCAATTGACTTCTTAAATGACATTGGTATGGAGGAAGTCAGCCGTTACGAGCATCAGCTTGCGACTTACGCGCTTGAGCGCTTTAAAGAGCTTGACGGTGCGACTGTTTATGGACCGCAGCACCGAGCTGGGCTTGTGACGTTTAACTTAGACGACGTCCATCCGCATGATGCGTCAACTGTTCTGGATACGGAAGGTGTCGCCATTCGTGCTGGACACCACTGTGCACAGCCGCTCATGAAATGGCTTGGTGTATCAGCGACTGCAAGAGCAAGCTTTTATCTGTATAATACAGAAGAAGAGATTGACCAACTTATTGCAGCGCTCCGTAAGACAAAGGAGTATTTTACGAATGTCTTTTAATGTAAATTTAGACACACTGTACAGACAAGTGATTATGGATCATTATAAAAATCCGAGAAACAAAGGTGTACTAAACGACAGCATTGTCGTCGATATGAACAACCCAACGTGTGGTGACCGTATTCGTCTTACGATGAAAATCGAAGACGAAAAAGTCACGGATGCGAAATTTGAAGGAGAAGGATGCTCGATTTCGATGGCATCTGCCTCTATGATGACGCAGGCGATTAAAGGGAAAGATATTGAAACAGCTTTGAAAATGTCTCAGATTTTCTCCGATATGATGCTAGGAAAAGAATACGACGATTCCATTGATCTTGGTGACATTGAGGCGCTGCAGGGAGTGGCAAAATTCCCTGCCCGCATCAAATGTGCAACATTATCCTGGAAGGCGCTTGAAAAAGGCGCATCTGCCGAAGATAACGGCAAATCATAAGATTGGAGTGAAAATGGATGGCTAAAAAAATGCCAGATGTTGGTGAATATAAATACGGCTTTTCTGATAAAGACGTTTCCATTTTCCGTTCAGAGCGCGGACTGACAAAAGAGATCGTTGAAGAAATTTCTCGTATGAAAGAAGAGCCTCAGTGGATGCTCGACTTCCGTTTGAAATCTCTTGAGCACTTTTACAACATGCCGATGCCACAATGGGGCGGAGATTTAAATGCATTAAATTTTGATGAAATTACGTACTACGTAAAGCCATCAGAGCGCTCTGAGCGTTCTTGGGATGAAGTACCAGAAGAAATCAAACAAACCTTTGATAAGCTTGGTATCCCAGAAGCAGAGCAAAAATATTTAGCTGGTGTATCTGCTCAGTATGAATCTGAAGTTGTGTATCACAACATGAAGCAAGACCTTGAAGATCTAGGAATTGTGTTTAAAGATACAGACAGCGCATTAAAAGAGAACGAAGACATCTTCCGTGAGCACTGGGCAAAAGTCATTCCTCCGACTGACAACAAATTTGCTGCGCTTAACTCGGCTGTATGGTCTGGTGGTTCATTTATCTACGTACCAAAAGGCGTAAAAGTAGATACTCCACTTCAAGCATACTTCCGTATCAACTCTGAAAACATGGGTCAGTTCGAACGTACACTGATCATCGTTGACGAAGGCGCACATGTGCATTACGTAGAAGGCTGTACAGCTCCAGTTTACACAACAAACTCACTTCACAGTGCGGTTGTTGAAATCATCGTCAAAAAAGGCGGCTACTGCCGTTATACAACGATTCAAAACTGGGCAAACAACGTCTTCAACCTTGTGACAAAACGTACAGTATGTGAAGAGAATGCAACAATGGAATGGATTGATGGAAACATCGGTTCTAAGCTGACAATGAAATACCCAGCGGTCATCCTAAAAGGTGAAGGTGCTCGTGGTATGACATTAAGTATTGCCCTAGCAGGTAAAGGTCAGCACCAAGATGCAGGTGCGAAGATGATTCACCTTGCACCAAACACATCTTCAACAATCGTATCGAAATCGATTTCCAAACAAGGCGGTAAAGTAACATACCGCGGAATCGTTCACTTCGGACGCAAAGCAGAGGGTGCACGCTCAAACATCGAGTGTGATACACTCATCATGGATAACAAATCAACGTCTGATACGATCCCTTACAATGAAATCTTAAACGACAACATTTCATTAGAGCACGAAGCGAAAGTATCAAAAGTATCAGAAGAACAGCTATTCTACTTGATGAGCCGCGGAATTTCTGAAGAAGAAGCAACAGAAATGATCGTCATGGGCTTCATCGAGCCATTCACAAAAGAATTGCCAATGGAATACGCAGTTGAAATGAACCGTTTGATTAAGTTTGAGATGGAAGGTTCTATTGGTTAATAAAAAACATTGATACACAACGCTTTTTGAAGGCATTTAATTTCGAGTGATACCACTTGTTAATTAAGCCTTCATGGCGTTGTGTTTTTTTATGTGAATGTGGAGAAGCATACAGTGTTCATCATCCTCAACAAATGGCTCTTACTCACATTCATGGTGAAACGACAGATGTATTTAATTCGTGAAACCAGGTCCACCCCTCCAATATCATCATCATTAAAGCCATCATATTTTTCTGTTGAATTAACTTTTTTCTAAACGAACATAAATACTTGCAACATTCAAATTAGTACTGTATAGTTCTAATTATGACAAAGGTAAAATTAATGAATCAAAAACGTGTACTTGAAGTAGCTGCAACATTATTTTTGGAAAAAGGGTTTGCTTATACAAGTATGGATGAATTGGTACGTGTAAGCAAAGTATCAAAGTCTAATGTGTATTATCACTTTTCTAATAAGGAGGAATTATTAGAAGGGGTCGTTGATTATTGGATTGATATGTATCAAGCTGCAATAGACGACGTAATGTCTCAGACCCAATTTTCAGTTGAAGATCGTATCCAAATGTTTTTAAAGCAATTATCACAAGGCGTTCAGTCGAGAGAGTATCAGGGAGGCTGTCCATTTATTACTCTTTATATTCAAAGTCCTGCACAGGCCACGCAAATAAAAGAAAAAATAGGTTTATTTTTTACAGGATTACAAAAGAAAGTTTCTCTATTACTGAAACAAGGTGTAGAGAACGGGGAATTCAGAGATACGATTCAGATTGATGAGGTGGCATCACTTTTTATTACAAATCTTGAAGGAGCGTTATTTATTTCAGAAACATTGAAGGATGCCACTGTCATCACAAAAACAGCAGATCATTTATTTAACTTGCTTCGATAAAGAAGCATTTTTTTTACATCAAATTAGTACTGTTTAGTACTAAAAAGGAGATTTCATATGAAAACAGTATTTTTAACAGGTGGAACAGGCTTTATTGGAAAGCAATTAGTTGAAGAACTAGTGAAAGAGGATGTGAACATTCTTCTTTTAGTGAGGTCGAAAAGTAAAGCAGCACGTAAGTTTCAAGAAAGAGGCATCTTACAACAGGAAGTGATGCACTTTGTTGAAGGTGATTTGACGAAAATAGATTTAGGTCTAAGTCCTGAAGATAAAGAGAGCGTATTGAAGACGGATGTGATGATTCACGCAGGAGGCCCTATGGATATTCAAGCGACAAGTAAAAAGGCAGCTTCCGTCTTTTTAAATGGCGCCAAATATATTGGTGAATTGGCTAAAAATATTCATCAATTGAAGGGCTTGCAGCATTTTATTCATGTTGTCGGTTATATGAGCCCCTTTGATGATGAAAATAGCAAGATTGCAATTGATGTGTTTAAAGAAGGAAACGATTATTTGAAAATCAAAAATCCATATGAGAGAACAAAATTTTTAGCAGATCTTTATATCCGTCAACAAGCATCAGCTGTCGGTTATCCGCTGTCTGTCATTAATCCGCCAACTGTGGTCGGCAGTAGTAAAACAGGGAGTACAGAGCAGATAGCAGGATTAGGATTGCTTGTGACAAGTATGCGAAGAGGGCTTATGCCAGTGATTCCTGGAGGTAAAGGATATAGGCTGCCACTGATTTCAAACGATGAGTTTGCGAAGTTTATTGTGCAGGTTTTCAAGATGGAGCAGCCGGCTATTCAAACATATACACTTGTTGAAGACAAAGAGCAAGATCAGAACATTGCTGAATTATTAAGTATGATGTCGGAAAGTATGAATATGAGAGCACCAAAAATCTCTGTCCCAATGCCGTTTATGAAAGCAATAATGAAAAGTGGAGTAAGTAAAATAACAAACATTCCTTCTGATGGACTCAATTTTATGACTAAACGAACATTTTCAAATGCTTCAGTGAAAAAAATGATGGGGGGAGATTGGTTTAAGAGGACGAGTGTCATGAACTTTTTCCCTGCCGTAGTAGCTGATCTGGATTATCGCATGATGGATCAACATGGTGAGCATCATCATGTATTTGAGCGAACATTATGCGATAACAATACCCTTTACCAATTACAAGGAGAGGGGAAGCCGTTTATTTTATTACATGGTTTATTGAGTGATGGAGAGGATTTATTTCCTTTAGCACAAGAGCTTCATGAAAAAACGGGTCAGCCTGTATGGATCTTGGATCTTCCAGGTTTGGGGCGTTCTCCTTTTAAACGAGAGAAACATCTTCTAGATATCTATTTGAATGTAGTGAAAAAGGTATTAGAGAAAGCGGCTCATGGTGCACATCTAATCGGCCATTCATTCGGTGCGTTTATTCTACTGAAAGCGCTAGGACAAGGGTACATAGATAAGAAGTATTCAATCACTTTACTTCAGCCGCCAGTTGTCAAAAGAAATGCTAAATCGCTAAATGTTCCACAATGGATGAACAAATGGTCATTAAAATTAGCAACTCCTAAAATGATAGAGCGTTATTTATTAAGTAATGGTTTGTTTGAAAGGACGGAGAACATCCCTGAACATTATATTGAAAAAATCAGACACAGTTTTACGTCTCCTAGGATTTTAAATACGACGGTTCAGCTTAACCAGTTACTGTTGAAAAACGATCAAGATGATTTCAATAAAGCAACAAAGCATAATCTTCACATGATTTGGGGGGAGTATGACAAAGGCTATTCTGCTCCATTGTATCTTGGTCAGGTTGATTTAGTTCCGTATGGCCATCATTTTCCTATTAGCCATCCGAGTGAAACGGCAGCATTGATCATAAAAAATAGTATACTAGCAGATGAGAGATAAAAAGAGTTGTATTTTCTTAGCCTTGACTGTGATGTGGGCACACCTACAAAACACCCTTAAAATTAGATGGCAACGCTAATTATTTTATATGAAGTATAAAAAATATAAAACGTGGGGATCATGACAACAAGATAACTTAAGATTGAGATGGAAGGTTCACTCGGTTAAATTTTAAAAACCTTTTATTTATCAAGGATTTGAATAGTGTAGAAGGCGAACTTTTGAAGTTCGTCTTCTTCTATTTTTCAGTAATAACTAGATAAATGTCGGCTGTTGTTTTGATCGATTTATGCCCCAGAGCGCTTAGAAATAAATTTCAATTTTTTTCCTTAAGCGCACCGGGGTTTTGTTTGTTTTTTTGGGATTTTAAAATTGTGCAAGAGCAATTTGGTATTAGCGGTTTGAGGCCGTTGGTGGTAACAAAAATGACATTGAATAGGGATACATTTTCGCAATACTGCTTTAACAAATTGGCGCGGTAGAGTATAAATGGGAATTGCAAAATAGTTTCAGTAGGCTTTTTCAAAGACGATAATATGAAATATATAAATATTTCATATTATCGTTGACGAAGCAACTCTGGTATGTTTTAATTTGTAATATAGAAATATTTCAAAAAATCATATATGTGATTAGGGGCGATTTATTTGAAGAAAAGTAAATTAAATGAATTCGTAACATTCGTTCCTGGTATTAATCCAACAAGAGCACAAAAGCAGTTTGAAACTCAAAAAATAAATTATTATGACCAAGCGTCTTTTGAAGCTGATTATCATCGTGAGGACGTAGCTGTTGAAGAAAAGGAAAAACCTTTATCTCAAAATAACCTATCGTTAAATGAAGGTGATGTTGTTATCAGTAACTCATTGCAGCTGGCCACAATTGTTGGTGAAAATAATGTTGGTAAAGTGTTGTCCCTCAACTTTACGAAAATAGAGTTTGATAGCGAACAACTTGATAAGAGATATTTTCTTTACTTGTTTAATGCTCATAAAGATGTGAAGCAGCAAAAAGAAAGGGGGTCACAGGGGACTGGCTCTATTCTAAGAATTCCGATTCGTGCCCTTGGAGAAATGATCGTTCCAGTTGTTCCGATCGAGGAACAGAAGAAAATAGGCACTATATACGTAGAAACAATGAAGTTACAAAATAAGTTAAGCCAATACGCAGACTTGATATGGCAGTTTACGAGCTCGGTAATAGAAGAAACATTAAAGGGGGAGTAATGAAATGAAAAGTCAATCGGAATTAGCATTTGAAAATGAAGTTATCGATTATTTGACCAAAATCGGTGGAGTAAAACAATGGGAATACAAAAAAGACATTAAAACAACTGAACAACTTTGGGATAACTTTAAAATAATCCTAGAACAAAACAATAGCGCACGATTAGATGAGCCCTTGTCTGTTACTGAATTTAACCAAGTGAAGAAAATCATCACTAGTATCGAATCACCTTACCAGGCCGGACAGTTTTTGTATGGCGTTAATGGTGTTTCTGAAATTGAAGTTGACCTTGATAATGGTAGACATGTGTTCTTGACAGTATTCGATCAAGCCCAAGTCGGTGGCGGGAATACCGTTTATCAAGTAGTAAATCAAATTAAACGGCCAAAAGTTGTTGATGGTAAAACGACTCGCAGATTTGATGTGACTTTGCTCATTAATGGTTTGCCGATTATTCAAATTGAATTAAAGAAAGCACTTCATAGCGCTACGGAATCTATAAATCAGATGGAACAGTATATAGCTGAAAAACAATTCAGCGGTATCTTTTCAACTTTGCAGATTTTAATCGCGATGACACCGTTTGATATTCGTTATATGGCAAATACCCCACTCGAAAATTTTAACCGAGCTTTTGCTTTCAACTGGCAAAACGAAGATGATGCTCGCCCTATTCGATCATGGAAGACATTTGCGGATAAAGTGTTGTCCATTCCAATGGCTCATGATTTGGCAACACGTTACATGGTACTAGATGGTACAAAAAACAAAGAAAGTATCAAAGTCATGCGTCCGTATCAAGTCTATGCCACAAAGCGTGTACTTGATAAAGTTAGAAAGTTTGACTTTAAATATGATGGTGGTAAATTAGGATACATTTGGCACACGACAGGCTCAGGTAAAACAATCACAAGTTTTAAGACGGCGTGGCTGGCAAGCCGTCTATCAAATGTAGATAAAGTGATCTTCTTGGTTGACCGGATCGCACTTACCAACCAAACAGCAGATGCTTATAAAGCCTATGATCCTGTTGCTGGTTTTGAAGGGAAAACTGGTGTGGTGGGTGACACAGCCAATATCTCAGACCTTCATCGCAAACTAACGAAGAAAAGCGATAAGAACATCATAGTAACAAGTATCCAAAAAATGTCGCGTTATGTAGGGCGGGACAGTTTCAAGCCACTTAATGAAAATATTCTTTTTATCGTGGATGAAGCCCACCGTTCAACTGGCAGTGGTACTGAAAATGAAGGGATGCTTGAAACAATTCGAAAAGCAATTCCTAATTCTGCTTGGATTGGTTATACTGGTACACCAAAATTCCCCGAAACACGAGAAATCTTTGGTGAACTATTACATGCATATACCATTAAAGAAGCGATTGCAGATAAAAACGTATTAGGGTTTAACGTTGAATTTAAGGAAACGATCGAGGCTCCCGAAGATCCTACCGAAGATGATATTGATGATAATGTTCGTGGAAGTGTTTACGACTATAGTCCAGAACATGTGAAGTTAGTAGTGAAAGACATCTTTGATAATTGGAAGAAACGTTCAAATGAGCGCAAATATAATGCCTTGTTTACAGTTCATGTAGGAGGTAACAAAGCAAGTACACCAAGAGCGATGGAATATTTCGATAAGTTTGCAGAAGAGAATGCGAGTCGTCCAGTAGATCAACGATTAAAAGTTGCGGTGAGTTTCTCGGCAGATACATCCAATAGTGTTCATCAGCTGAAAACGAACGAAAACTTGCACAGAGCCATCAAAGCCTATAATGCAATGTTTGGCACAGCTTTTGATATGACGACAGTTAAAGCCTACACAGAAGACTTAGCACGACGTTTGAACAAGACAGCTGATGATGGCAACTATTTAGATTTGGTCATTGTTGTGGATCAACTTTTGACCGGTTTTGATGCGCCTGAGATGAATACGCTCTATATTGATCGAACACTTAAAGGTGGTAACTTGATTCAGGCATACTCACGTACAAATAGAATACATAACCTTGTCGATAAGCCTTGGGGAAATGTCGTGAATTATCGTTGGCCGGAGCAAAACGAGTATGAAATGAATAAAGCTTTTGCTATTTATTCAAATCGTGCATCTGCCGACGAACAGCTTTCACTTGAAGAATTGAAGAAAGGCAACGAAGAGTCTGGTATCACTTCCAAACCATTTAGCAAGGTCCAAGCTGAGATGCAACAAGTCATCAACAAGCTTTCCACACTCACAGATGATTTTATACAATTACCACCAAGTGAAAAAGCACAGGATGAAGTCTTTGAGAATCTGAAAGAGTATAATCGTTTATTGAGTCAGTTGAAACAATATACCGAAGACGATGACAAAAATCCTATATCAGCCTATGATAATCCTGAAGAGTTCTATGAACGTCTAGGTATTACTGAAGAGCAGGAAGTCATTTTAACAACTGTAATCGCAGGTGAGTTGAAAGAACGACGTGCAAAGCGAGAAGACATTGATATTTCGCAAGTCAATCTCTCGATGGTTCATATTCACGATGTGACCATCAACTACGATTATTTGATTGATTTGATCGCCCGAATGGCTGACGAAGTTCACGCGAACGAAATGTCAAAAGCGGAAAGTACACGTGATGAAATCCAAGTTGAAATCGCCAAGTCTGACAATGAAAAAGAAAAATCTAAGGTGAGTCATTTTGTATCTAAAATTTTCTCAAAAGAATTTGAATTTGATCATTATCCAGCACCTCGAAGTGTTGAAAAAATGAACCAAGCAATGGATCAAGCACAAAAGGATACGAATATCCAACTTGTAACGAACTTCATCCGTACTTGGGGACTTGATAACAGCACAAAGCCTAAGGAACTTGAAAACTTGATTAAGAAACACCGATTAGGTCAAGAGGATATGGATAAACAAGGTGAGTTAACAGCAATCATGAATGACGCAAGAGCTGATTATAAAGAAATCGCAGCTGAAAAGATTGCAGAATTAACTTGGGTACGATATCGCATTGAATTTCGTAAGGCATTTTACGAAATGGCCGACGAAATTAAGAAGGGAGAATAGTCAAGTGATAAAATTATGCAGACTACAAAAAGGAGATCAGAAATGAGCGATAAAATAACAAAATCACCTCAAATCAGATTCACAGGATTTACAGATGCTTGGGAACAGCGTAAGGCTAAAGAATTATGCACAATTTCTACAGGAAAGGGAAATACCCAGGATAAGGTTGAATATGGTAAATATCCATTTTACGTTCGTTCGGCAACTATTGAGAGAAGCAACGATTTTCTTTATGATCAAGAAGCAGTATTGACAGTTGGAGATGGAGTTGGAACAGGAAAAGTATTTCATTATGTAAATGGAAAATACAATTTACATCAAAGAGTGTATAGGATGTACGATTTCAATAGTGCTGTCTCAGCAAAATATTTTTACTATTACTTTTCTAAAAACTTTTATCGAAGGGTTATGGCAATGACTGCCAAAACATCTGTTGATTCTGTACGTATGGAAATGATTGCTGATATGGATATTACATTTCCAAATGAACAGGAACAAAAAAAGATTGTGGACTTATTTGATGATCTTGACAATACTATCACCCTTCATCAGCGCAAGCTGGAACTGCTTAAGGATACGAAAAAGAGTCTGCTTCAAAAAATGTTTCCGAAAGATGGAGCCAATGTTCCTGAAATTCGCTTTGAAGGATTTACTGATGCTTGGGAACAGCGTACTGTTAGTGAATTGGCTGATAGATATGATAATTTACGAGTCCCAATTACTGCATCTGACCGTGTGTCTGGTAGCACTCCGTATTATGGAGCAAACGGTATTCAAGATTATGTAGAAGGATTTACTCATGATGGTGAGTTTATTTTAGTTGCGGAAGATGGGGCCAATGATTTGCAGAACTATCCTGTCCAGTACGTCAACGGCAAGGTTTGGGTAAATAATCATGCTCATGTCTTACAAGCAAAATCAGAAATTGCAGATAATAAATTTCTAATGAATGCGATGAAACACACGAATATTGAACCTTATTTAGTTGGTGGTGGACGTGCAAAACTTAATGCAGATGTGATGATGAAAATTAGTTTTCGAGTACCTGAATTGGCAGAACAAAAGCATATTGGCTCAATTTTTGCCAACCTTGACCACCTCATCACCCTTCATCAGCGTGAGTTAAGTTCGCTTAAAAATTTAAAGCAATCACTGCTTCAACAAATGTTTGTATAAGAAAAGGAGATTACACAAATGAGTAATGCAACAAAAATTACATCAAAGCTATGGGAAATGGCTAACAAACTGCGTGGGACTATGGATGCAAGTGAGTACAAGAACTATATTTTGCCATTTATGTTCTATCGATACTTATCAGAAAATCAAGATGAATACTTAAAAATCAATGGTTTGGAAGAGTTCTACGAAGTGACAGATGAAACTGAAAAAGAAGATTATCTTGAGGAAATTAGTAAAGGTATCGGATATGCGATTGATCCTGCCTACACTTGGGACAAAATCGTATCAAAAATTGAAAATCATAAAATCAAAGCTAGTGACTTCCAAGATATGTTTGACTCATTCAATACAAATGCAAAACGTAACGCGATTGCCGAAGCTGATTTTGCTAATGTATTTTCAGATGTTAACTTTGGGGACACACGTCTAGGTTCAAGTACAAACGAACGTGCAAAGGCTTTGAATGATATCGTGTTGATAATAAACGAGTTCACTTTCAAAGACGATTCAGGGCACGACATTTTGGGTGATGTTTATGAATACTTAATTGGACAATTTGCTGCAAATGCTGGTAAAAAAGGAGGGGAATTTTATACACCACATGAAGTTAGTCAAATCTTAGCGAAAATCGTCACGAATGATGCAGATGGTACTGGCGGTCAATTCCGTGTTTATGACCCTACAATGGGATCAGGTTCACTTCTTTTAACAGTCCAAAAAGAATTACCAAATGGTGATGAAGAAGGAAGTGTTGAGTTTTACGGGCAAGAGTTGAATACGACGACTTATAACTTAGCTCGCATGAACTTGATGATGCATGGGGTAAATTATCGCAATATGGAGTTGAAACGTGCAGACACACTGGATGCTGACTGGCCATTTGCCGAAAAAGATGGAACACAAATTCCTTTGAAGTTCGACGCCGTCGTATCAAACCCACCATATTCTCATAAATGGGATACAAAAGATGTTGATCGAGAAAAAGATACACGTTTCAAGGGTTATGGTGTAGCACCTGCATCTAAGGCTGATTATGCTTTTGTACTGCATGGACTTTACCATTTAGATAAAACTGGAACAATGGCTATCGTATTGCCGCACGGGGTACTATTCCGAGGTGCTTCTGAAGGTAAAATCCGCAAAAATATCATAGATAATAATCTATTAGATACTGTGATTGGATTGCCAGCTAACTTGTTTTATGGCACAAGCATCCCAACCTGTGTCTTGGTATTCAAAGGTCGTGAAGCTCGAAAGAGTAAAGATGTTTTGTTTATTGATGCTTCAAACGAGTTTGTAAAAGGAAAGAACCAAAACAAACTCTCCCCTGAAAACATCAACAAAATTATTGAAACATACAGTAACCGTAAAGACGTTGAAAAATATGCTCATGTGGCATCTTTGGAAGAAATCAAAGAAAATGATTACAATTTAAACATTCCACGTTATGTTGACACGTTTGAAGAAGAAGAAGTTATTCCCCTTTCACAAGTGGCTCAAGAGTTGGCAGAAGTTAAAGCGGAAATTGCGAGTTCATATGATAATTTGTTTGGGCTATTGAATGAGCTGGAAGGGACAACAGATGAAGCAAAAGAAGAACTAAGTAAATTTATCCGTCTTTTAGGTAAATAATAGTCTTAAAAAAGAGTATTGGATTTAATTCATGTCTCTTTTTGGCTTGAAAATTTCTTTATTTCCGTATTAATCAAGTTCGAAATGGAAGTTTCTATCGGCTAATAATAAAAGACCAAAAACGTGATATCAAACGTTTTTGGTCTTTTTGTTTTTGAAAAAATACAACTTACATCCCGCTAGGTGAGTAAAACTCATCAAAAGCTTTAGACAAATCGTCAGCTGCAGATGACAAGATCGTTTCTTCTTCTAAAATCGCTGTTCCTTGTGCTCGGACAATATGAAATTGATGAAACCCCATCAAGTTTTGAAATATTTCTTTTAGGTAATGATGTGAAAATTCCAGAGGTGTATATCGATCGTTATTTGTGAAAATTGAGCCGCTTGCTTGAAGTAAAAGTACACGATAATCGTCAGTCATCAGACCAACAGAACCATTTTCTGTATATTTGAACGTTTCTCTCGCAATAAAGATATTATCTATATAATCTTTCATTCGTGAAGTCACATTGAAATTATGAACAGGTGACACGATCACAATTCGATGATGTGCTTTGAATTGAGCCAATAAAGCAGATGAAGCAGCGGCGATTTTTTCCTCGTCAGCCGTTAATGCTTGTTCGGATGCTTGCTTATCCCAAATTCCTAGCAGCTGTTCTTTTTCGATACGAGGAATTTCAGTTCCATATAAATGTAAAATGGTTGGTTCTTCATGAGGAAACCTTTCTTTAAACTGTTTTAAAAAAAGAGTTTGCAGTTTGTTTGAATAACTTTCTTGTTGAGTAAAATCTGGGTGTGCGTTAATGATTAATGTTTGCATGTACATGCTCCTTTTCTTTTGATAAGCTGAGTATAAATGATAAAGGTGACAAAAGAAGTCACCTTTTTAAGAGGGAAAACAAATGAAAAAATCAGAACGATTAAACCAAGAACTTATTTTTTTAAGCGATAAACACTCTTTTCAGTTAAAGGACTTACAATCCGAATTTGACATTTCTAAAAGGACGGCTTTAAGAGATATAGAAGAACTAGAGTCCATGGGCTTAGCTTTTTACGTTGAACCTGGCAGACACGGAGGATATCGACTGGTGAATCAATCTCCATTGGTTCCTATTTATTTCAATATAGAAGAAGTCCAAGCTATTTTTTTCGCTCTAAAAGCTCTAGACCTGGTGTCAGCAACACCATTTAAAAAATCTTACTCACAAATTCGGCAAAAGTTGTTTGCCACAATGTCTGATGAGAAAAAGCAAATGATTACGGAGACTTTGGATGTGATTCATTACTATAATGTCGCACCAGTTAGTGAACAAAATCATTTGGAATTGATTTTACAGGCAATGATGAAAGATCAAATCGTGAAGATGACGTACACTCAATATGAAAATAAATGGATCAGGCTGCAATTTCTTGAGTTGTTTTATCGAAATGGCATTTGGTTTTCTCAAGCATATGATGTTCAAAATAAAAAGTGGGGCATCTATAGATGTGACTTTATGAAGGACATGGTGATTGAAGAAGAAATCAGAGACACATTTACAAAGGAAGAATTAAAAGAACTGCAGCTCGAATACGAAAAAACTTATCATGATATCTCATTTAAATGTCGATTAACGGAACAAGGAAAAGAAAAGTTTTTAAAGCATCATTACCCAAATATGAGATTGGAGATCATTGATCAGATCCCTTATATTGTGGGTGGATACAACCAAGAAGAATTATCGTATATGACTCATTATTTGATGTCATTTGGGAAACATGTGAAAATTGAATACCCAGATGAATTGAAAGAAAGTTATTTGAATCAATTACGAGAAGTGATTGACAAGTATTGAATCAAAAAAAATGAATATACTACAGAAAAGGCGAACCACTAAAGTTCGCCTTTTCCCACTCTTTTTAACTACTATTATTTCAGTTACTTCGCCATATCCATTGTATTTGTTTTCGGTTGATCATCAACCTTCCCATATGTCAGCTGACGCCAAATAAACTCCATCGGGCCATATTTGAACCGCTTTAACCATAGTGTACTGAAGAGCACTAGGAAGACATAAACCCCCAGCCCAATCATGAACGTGCCAACAGGGTGAAGATGATCGGCAAGTCCGGCTCCGTATTTCAGAAATAGCATTGTGCCAATGATGGAGTGAAGCAAATAGCAGGTCAGTGACATGCGTCCGACTTTGGTAAAGACCATCAAAGCACCTCGCAGCTGAGGGACGTGAAGAAACAGCATCGCAAGTGTACTCATATAAAACATACTGCCAGTTAATCCCCCGTTTTGTTCCAGAGCAGTGGCAATGTTCATCCAGAGTGTATTTTCAAAAGGATTGACCGCTGCTATGATCGTACTGCCTTGGGTGATGAGAAAAGCGATGGCAAAAATGATCCAAATGCGATTCCAAATCGTTTTTTTCGCCTCCATGTTTTTGAAAAACTCCATTTTCACAAAATACACACCAAGTAAAAACATGAAAAACATAGAATAGACGGTGGAAAAAGAACTTGAAGCCATTGTCACCATATCTGTCCACCGGTCACCAATAGATGCTAAATAAGTCAGACTGTTGTGGCTGATTAATTCAAAATCAGCAAAGTCCGGCTTGCCTGATGATCCTGAACTGACAGTATTGAACAGCATCGTGAAAATAGGTGTGAGCAATTGAATCACAAAAAGTGTGATGAGCCAGTATAGGATGGTTTTGGCTGTGCGTTTGTAAAAGAAAAGCAATAAAAAGCCAGCGACTGCATAATAGGCCAAAATGTCACCAATCCAAACAAAAGTTAAATGCAGAAGGCCAAATCCTAAGAGAATGGTTAATCTGCGGGCAAACAGCTTATTCGGACTGTCCACCTTCTGAGCAGCTCGATCCATAAAAATCATAAAACCAACGCCGAATAGAAAGGAGAACAACGTAATGAATTTCCCTGAGGCAAACCAATTCACCACATTGTGAAAGACATCATTTGACAGCATGTCAAATCCCTTGGCCGAATCCACGATCAAAAAGTAATTGACTAGAATAATCCCCATTAAGGCGAACCCTCGTACAATGTCCAAGAAATGAACCCGTTCCCGCAGACTCATCGGTTGTCCGTGTGCTACTTTGTTTGCATTCATATCCATGCTCCTTTTCTTGTTATGATAATGTGATTCGGATCAATTCATTGATCCTACAATGAATCAATATACGGCCCAATTCTTAACAATTTATGAAGATCCATTTTTTTGAAAATAAATGTGACAAATTGATGGCAGATGGTCAAATTCATAAACTGTTAAGGTTTATGCTGTATCTTTTCACATAACTAGATGATATATAGTAAAGACATAAAAGAAAGAGCAACACATTACATGAGGTGAGAGGCATGACCCATCGAATATTAGTCGTAGAAGATGATCAGGATATTGGGGACCTTCTGCAGGAATCCCTTTCACGTGCAGGATATGAGGTGCTAAAAGCGATGAATGGCGAGCAAGCATTGAAGTTTGTGGACGATTCGCTCGATTTGGTGATTTTGGATGTGATGATGCCGGGGCTCTCAGGCATCGAAACGTGCCAGCAGATAAGAGCCTCTTCCAATGTCCCGATTCTATTTCTAACAGCCAAATCAAGTACATTCGATAAAACCGAAGGCTTACTTGCCGGCGGGGATGATTATATGACAAAACCTTTTTCACAAGAGGAGCTTCATGCTAGAGTGATTGCACAATTACGCAGGTATACTGTCTATCAGGAAAAGAAGGAACAGGAAGAGACCTTTCTTGTTGGGGGCAAACTGAAGGTAAGTGAAGAATTTAATGAAGTATGGAAAGAAAACCAGCAAATTAAGCTGTCTGATCTAGAATATCGGATGTTAAAACTGCTTATGAGCAGGCGAAACAAAATCTTTTCAGCCCAAAATATTTATGAAAGCGTGTGGGGACAGCCTTATTTCTATTGTTCCAACAATACGGTGATGGTGCATATTCGAAAGCTGCGTGCCAAAATTGAGGATGATCCTGCGCGTCCTGTATATATCAAAACTGAATGGGGAAGAGGATATCGATTTGGCACATCCACATCGTAAATATACACTGGCCAAAAAGCTTGCACTGCTGATTTTGGTGGCTGCAATTGTGAGTGGTATTGTCTTTTTGACGCTGCAAAAGATCACCAATGATTTGATCGATGGATATTTGAGTTCGGACGAGTATTACGATCAGGAATCAGCCAAGTACATTCAAAAATTCAGCCGCTATGTGTCTGAGAATGAGCTGTCTTCAACGGATCGAAAAGCGTTTGGCGAGTGGGTGAAAAAAGAGAATTACATTAATTTGACCATCTTCAAGGATCAAGTGCTGCAATATGACTCTATTTATTCCGCTGCCGATGAATCGGCGTACGGAAAAGAAAAGGTGACCCAGTACGCTGAGCAACATTCGTTTCCTGTTCAGTTTAGCGACGGTGAAGGTCGGGTCATGGTGGATGGTTTCTATTCGTCTCGTTACCACGATCTTGCGTTTACACTCGAGCTGCTCGGAGCAACGCTTATTTTTCTCCTCATGGTTCTTCTCGGTATTCGCAAAAGTCTGCGCTACCTGCAAACGATTCACCAAGAGATACATATTCTTGAAGGCGGAGAGCTGGACTATGAGATGACGGTGAAAGGGCATGACGAATTAGCGATGATTGCCAAAAGTATTGAGGACCTTCGTAAAGCTTTTTTGGACAAGCTTCAAGCCATTGATGAGCTGCAAGAAGAGAGCCGCAGCTTGGTTACTGAAATGTCACACGATATGAGAACACCGCTGACGTCGCTGATGATGAATTTGGAGTTTGCGAAAAAAGAGGAGGCTGGAGCGGATACCCGTAAGGATCATTATATAGCAAGTGCTTATGAAAAAGCACTGCAATTGAAAAATCTATCTGATAATCTGTTCGCCTATTTTCTACTTGATAAAGAACATGAACCTGAGCTTGAGACAGTTGCAGTCAAAGAGGTCATTTACGATCTCTTATCAGATCAGGTGGCGATTTTGCAGCAAGAGACATTTAAGGTTCATCTTTTAGGAGAGCTGCCAGACAGCTATATCAATGTGAATGTCGAGGAGCTTGGCCGAGTGTTTGATAATCTGATGTCGAACATACTGAAATACGCTGACCCGAAAAAAGATATCAATCTCACGTTTCTATCCGACCAAGAAATCTTTGAGATCCATATCAGCAATGCGATAAACGAGACAGATAACACCCAGGAAAGCACTGGACTTGGTGAACGAAGCATAAAACGAATGATGTCCCGCATGCACGGGCAGTTTGAAAGGATGGAAAAGAACGGCGTTTACTACATCGTGCTGCGATTCTGGCATATTAAAATATAGCTGACAAATGAATAACATGGAATGGAGAGACAATCTAATGAAACGATTCAACAACTTCCAAAAGGTACCGGATCTCTTGCAAGGCCTTCTGAATATTTGTTTATTCTTTCTGGCCATTGCTTTAAGCGTCCTCTTAATTAGTGAAACTTGGTATATTGTCCAATTCGTTTACAAGAATTTGCTCAGCAAAGAAGACAGTTATTATGAAATGCTTGGTGAGTTGCTGATCTTCTTTATGTACTTTGAGTTTATTGCCTTAATTATTAAGTACTTTAAATCAAACTTTCATTTTCCGCTTCGCTATTTTATTTATATTGGCATCACAGCCGTTATTCGTTTGATTATCATCGATCATAAAGAGGCTGAATCGACCTTCTGGTGGGCGCTGACCATACTTGCTATGACCTGTGCACTCTTTATCGCGAGCAAAAGAGATGCTGCTCAAGAGCATGAGGAAGTGAAGTAAGGAAAGAGGGCGAACGATGGACGTTCGTCTTTTTCGTTAAATAATTGATCATGGTCTATCTGTATTTGATCAGTCCGATATATGGAGTGAGCAAATCATGAATTCTTTCTCCTACACACCTTTGTCTGCTAATTCAAAGAGATAGCAGACAAGCCAGATTTTTGCGGGATATCAGTCACATAATAATTCCTATATAAAAGAAACACCGATAAATGAAATGCTGCTAAAGATCACAACATTCACTTATCGGTGTTTTTTACTTTATCGATTATATAGTACCCTCATAATAAGCATAGAGTCCAGAGCTTCCTTTAAAATACCATTTCATTCCGTATGCTGTGAAAGAGTTTGCAAAAATAGCTGTGTCGGAGTACATACATAAGAAAGGCTTGTCTGAGTTGCGAAATTTCCGTAAGATATCTGCGGGACAGGGCGTCTCGAAATTGCTTGTACGAGCAACTCCATCTGAACTTTTTGCTGGTGAAGATGAAGTAGCATTTGCTGCTGGAACATAAGAAGAAAGAAGTAACCCAAAAGAAAGAGCGACACCAGTCATTGTTTTTTTCCAATTCATTATGATCATTCCCCTTCCAAAAATTGTATTGTTACAACTTCATTATAGGAAAATAGATAGCGTCAAAAAAGAGACGAAAGAATTATATTTTCCACAATATGTTATTTTGTGATTAGGAGATTATCATCTGTTATTTTTATATTTTACATTGACACCATCTTTTTCTATGATAAAATCAAATTGTGATAATGAGAATCGTTATCAAACGATATGACTACATATAGAATGGATAGGTGAGGTACATGTTCAAGAAATCTTTTTGGTCGCTATTAGTTGTGCTCTCCATCGTTTTACTTGCAGCTTGCGGCAGCAATAGCAGTAACGGCAAGTCAGATAGTAAAGAGAAAACAAGAACCGTTGAAAGCGCTATCGGTTCAACTGAAATTCAAGGATCGCCTAAACGTGTGGTGACACTGTACCAAGGAGCAACGGATGCAGCAGTCGCTATGGGCATTAAACCAGTAGGTGTTGTTGAATCATGGCTTGAAGCACCTACGTATAAATATTTAAGAAATGACTTAAAGGATGTTAAAATTGTTGGGCAGGAAACACAGCCAAACTTAGAGGAAATTGAAAAGCTCAAGCCTGATTTGATCATTGCATCGAAAATCCGTCACGAGCAAATTTTTGATCAGCTGAAAGAAATCGCTCCAACTGTTGCAACTGAAACTGTGTTCACATTTAAAGATACAGTGAAGTTGATGGGTGAAGCGTTAAACCAGGAAGACAAATCAAAAGAATTGCTGACAAAGTGGGATGACCGCGTCGCTGATTTCAAAGAAAAAGCGAAAAAAGACATCAAAAACTGGCCAATGAGTGTATCTGTGGTGAACTTCCGTGCAGATCATGCTAGAATCTATCAAACTGGTTTCGCAGGATCCATTTTAACAGAGCTAGGCTTTGAAGGACCTAAGAATGTCAAAGATAAAAAGCAAGACATCATTACACTGACAGACAAAGAGAGCATTCCGCAAATGGATGCAGATGTGATCTATTACTTTATGGATGAAAAGGATAAAGCGGTTGAAAAAGCATATAAAGAGTGGACGAGTCATCCTTTATGGAAGCAGCTTGACGCAGTGAAAGCGAAACAGGTGCATAAAGTAGATGAAATCACTTGGAACATGGGCGGCGGTATTATCGCTGCAAACATGATGCTTGATGATATTTACGATCGTTTAGGAATTGATAAATAAGTCGTAACAGAGGAGAAAATGTGAATATACCATTTTCTCCTTTTTTCCATAACAGATTGAAAGCGGGAATCAGATGAGAAGTTTAATAAAAAAGGATTCAAGCAAGGCACTGCTTTTTGCTGGATTCATTGTGTTGATGTTGGTCTTTTTTATGCTCAGTATTTCCCTTGGGCAAACCTCAATTTCCCTCAAAGCCACCATCCATGCTTTTCTTCAATTTGATGAATCGGATCCAAACAGTGTCATTGTCATGACATCCAGATTATCAAGAGCTTTAATTGCAACAGTCGTTGGCTCAAGCCTGGCGATTTCAGGTGCACTCATGCAGGCATTGACGAGAAATCCGCTTGCGGCGCCTGATTTATTAGGAATTAATGCAGGTGGACTATTTTTTATCGTGATTTCGATTGTTTTCTTTTCAACAGAGTCTTTAACAAGCTATATGTGGACAGCCTTTCTAGGCGCAGCGATTGCAGGGATGCTCGTTTTTCTATTGGGTTCTATTGGAAGAGATGGATTGACGCCGGTCAAAATAGTCCTTGCAGGTGCGGCGATATCTGCACTGTTTGCGTCTTTTACACAAGGTCTTTTAATCGTGAATGAACAGTCGATTCAAAGCATTTTGTTCTGGATGGCTGGGTCAGTGTCTGGAAGAAGCATTGATATGTTAATCCCTGTTTTGCCTTATATTTTAGGTGCGACTGTAGTGGCGCTGCTTCTTGGACGTTCTATTAATGTTCTTTTGTCGGGAGATGATATTGCCAAAGGACTTGGCCAGCGTACACTGCTGCTGAAAATCACGATGGGTGTACTCGTTGTCTTTTTAGCAGGTGGTTCCGTCGCTGTTGCTGGTTCAATTGGTTTTGTTGGTTTTCTTGTGCCGCATATTGTGAAAAAGCTCGTCGGGCCTGACCACCGCTGGGTACTGCCGTATTGTGCCGTTGTGGGGGCGTCGCTTTTACTTGCCGCGGATCTGGCGGCTCGTTTTCTGATCATGCCGCAGGAAGTGCCGATTGGTGTCATGACTGCGGTAGCAGGAGCGCCTCTATTTGTTTATCTCGTGCGCAAGGGGTTGAAGACAGGTGGCTAAAACATATACAGTGCGTTCTAAAGGCGGGCGCATTTCATTTCAATTTTCAAAGCGGACGTTTTTGATTTTACTTTTATTGACGGCCATTGCCTTTGGCTTATTTATTCTCAGTCTCAGTATGGGAAGCCGGTTCATTCAGCCGGTCGATGTGCTGCTTCATTTAATCGGTCAGGGAGAGGGGAATTCCTTTGTGTTAAATACACTGAGGATTCCACGAACGCTGCTGGCTGTCTTAGTTGGATCCGCACTTGCGGTATCAGGGCTTATTTTGCAAGGGTTGATCCGCAACCCGCTGGCATCACCTGATATCATTGGAATTACAAGTGGTGCTTCGTTTGGTGCGATTATGTTCATCGTCTTTTGGATGGGCACTGTGCCTATTGCTTATCAATCCTTATGGGCGATTGCAGGTGCTTTTGCGGTATCGTGTCTGATCTATTTGCTTTCATGGAAAAAAGGGGTCAAGCCGATCACACTTGTCCTAATGGGAATTGGGATTTCTGCCATTATGAAGGCTTGTGTGACGTTTACGCTTGTTCTTAGTGATACGATGACAACGACAAAGTCTTACATCTGGCTGACGGGGAGCTTATATGGTTCGACGATGAAAGACGTCACTGCGATGCTTCCTTGGGTGATGATCATTTTACCGATTGTCATGGTGTTAGCAAGAACGATGAATGTAAAAGAACTTGGCGATGATCTTGCAACAGGTCTCGGGGTAAAAGTGCAGGCGAAACGATTATTCTTTCTCCTGATGAGTGTGACATTGGCTGGTGTTGCAGTCGCATTTGCAGGCGGCATTGAATTTGTTGGACTCATGGCGCCGCACGTTGCACGGATGATTATTGGACGTTCATTCATAGCGCTTGTCCCAGCATCTGCGCTTGTTGGAAGTATTCTCGTGATGCTGGCTGATCTTGTGGCTAGAACCGCATTTCTACCGTTAGATGTTCCAGCAGGTGTATTTACGGCGGCCATTGGTGCACCGTTCTTTATTTATTTGTTATATCAACAGCGTAATCGATAAACAGAAGATGGGGGTTTTGATATGAGGCCAGAGTGGGTTGAGAGAGAATTACTTGATTTCGGGGTACACATCACAAATGGACCTATGACATCTGATCGCACACTTGCTGCGCTTTTTTCAGAAGCAGCCGTCATACGTTTATTAGAAGCTGAAAAGGAAGCGATGTATGCACCGAATCTTGCGGTAGCAGCCTCTATGTTTTCAAAGCGTTACGCCTACTTAGCCGTCAGTTCCTCTTTATACTTGATGACGCTGTATGACGGTGTCTATCAGTTTCCACCAGCAGCATGTGTATTTAGAGAGGATCGGAAAATTGAAATGGATGAGGCGGCGTGTTCGTTTGTTCCACTAGAAGGAGACAGGCAGGAGTGGAGAGAGAAGGTCGTGCGTGCGCTGTTTACGGAGTGTGTCACGCCTCTTTTAGACGTGCTGAACCGCACATCAAAACTTTCTTATCGTATTTTATGGGAAAATGTAGCGGTTCGAATCAACTCTCTTTATCGAAGCATGATGCGGGAAGCGGAAGAGCCTGCGGTGAAGCAGCGCGTGCGGGAGGATTATCTGTATCTGAAGCAGGCGGCTGGAGATGTTTTTGGAGCTCAGCAAAATCTATTTCAGCACAGCCTAAACCTAGACGACAGTTTACTTGAAACATCCAACCGGAAAACCTGCTGTATGTATTATAAGCTTGAGAAAAAATCGGAGAGTCTCGATTATTGTCTTGTTTGTCCGCTTGAAAAAAAGAAAGGCACTGCTTGCTCGTAGCAGTGCCCTTTTTTTATTCCCAAATCTCACTTGCCCATTCAGGGTGATCAATAAAAGGGTTGCGGTTGTGCTGATACGTTTGATATATGATCTCATTGCGGTTCCGTTCGATTTGATCGACTGGGTCCTGTTTGTGCCATTTGAGAAGTACAGACATTTTGCCGTGAAGAGGAGAGCTTCCATTATTTACTTTGTCGTTCAATTCTAAATCTGGAAAGCGGTCATCGCCTTCGTAGCGAACCGCCATATAAAAGAGCATTCTCGCAACATCTCCTTTGACCCGGTTGTGAGGTTCGAATGAGTCGCTGTCGTAGAAGTTGCCTGGCGCTCCTTTGTATTCATTACCGCCCGTGTCAAAATCTAAATTTCCGCGTGTGCTGTTCGTTTGCACATCTGTCGCACGAAGGTGGTGGAGATCCGTCCCAGGCCCTTGGCTCGTCCCAAAATTGCCGTGAGACTTGGCCCAGACATGCTCCCGGTTCCACTGGCCCACATTTCCGCCATTCGCTTGTTTTGAGCGGGAGACACCACTATAAAGAAGCAGCACATTGTTTGGGTTATTGGGGTCTTCATCTGTTTTCTTTAAGGCATCCCACACCTGGCTGTAGGATAGCTGCGTATGATCATCAATAATATCGTGTAAGGCTTTCTTAAGAGCGGGTCCTGATTTGCCAGCAGCAGATTGGTAATAGGAATCGATTTGACTTGTGGCGGCAGTTTGAAATTGTTGTGCAGATGTTTCGTTTTGAAGCTGTAACGGGGAAAAGGTGATCGTTTGACTAGGTTCACTCAGATTGAAACCTTGAGCATTTGCAGCTGGAGGCAGCGGGGCGGCGAATGTGCCGAATATCATGATTCCGGCGGCCACAGTTCCAAATAAAGTTCTTTTCATTCGATTTCCTCCTTGAAAGGGAATGTATTCCCTTTATTTCTATCATATTGCCATGAAGAAATAAATGGATTTATCGTAAATTTTATGTAATAAGTTTATAGGAAAAGAGATTGCTATTTTAGGCGCATTCCTGTATAAGTGGGCTTATAAGGATGGACAGCAAGGGAGAGGATGGATCACGTGAAAGAACTGCAAACACCTTCAAGAACGATTATGACACCGGGACCCGTTGAAGTAGACCCGAGAGTGCTCCGTGTGATGAGCACGCCAATTCTCGGTCAATTTGATCCAGCATTTACACACATTATGAATGAAACAATGACCTTATTGCGGTCACTTTTTCAAACAGAAAACAAATGGGCTTATCCAATTGACGGTACGTCCCGTTCAGGGCTTGAAGCTGTGCTCGCCAGTGTGATTGAACCGGGAGATTCAATGCTTGTGCCTGTCTTTGGCCGCTTCGGTCACCTGCTCATTGAAATAGGGCAGCGTTACGGTGCTGAGGTACATACAATGGAATGTGAATGGGGGACGGTTTTTGATCCTGAAGACATCACCCAAGAAATAAAGCGGGTCAAGCCTAAAATCGTTGCCATGGTTCATGGTGAAACATCCACCGGACGATTACAGCCGCTCAAGCAAATCGGGCAAGCATGCCGGGCTCTTGATGCACTGTTTATTGTAGACGCTGTGGCGACTATTGGCGGTGTCGAGGTAAAAGTGGACGAATGGAAAATAGATGCGGCGATTGGCGGCACGCAGAAATGTTTATCTGTTCCATCAGGTATGTCACCTATTACGTATAATGACCGAGTCGCAGCTGTCATTGAATCGAGAAAGAAAGTAGAAAAAGGCATTGCGACACAGGATGAATTACAAAAACAAATGGACATTTCTCCAATCAAAAGCAATTATTTTGATTTAAGCCAGCTTCAGGATTATTGGAGCCCAAGACGATTAAATCATCATACAGAAGCGACAACGATGCTTTATGCACTGCGAGAAGGGGTTCGTCTTGTGCTGGAAGAAGGGATGTCTGAACGTTTTCAAAGGCACGCATTTCATGAGAAAGCCTTGATGAAAGGTCTTGAAGCAATGGGGCTTGAATTGTTTGGTGATCCAGATTGTAAAATGCCGGTTGTGACCTGTATTGTCATTCCAAGTGGTATTGACGGAGAAGCGGTCCGTGCCGATCTGCTCCATCATTTTGGGATTGAGATTGCAAGCTCCTTTGGACCGCTTGCCGGCCGTATATGGAGAATTGGGACAATGGGCTACAGCTGCCGAAAGGAAAATGTGCTGTTTGTGTTAGCAGGGCTGGAAGCGATTCTCATCAAACACGGTGCGTCTATCCATTGCGGAGCAGGGCTTCAGGCGGCTCTTTCTATCTATGAACAAGCTGAATAACGAGCTCCAACATACTCGCCATTGGCGGGTATTTTTTATTTGGAAAAGAACACTAATTTTTGAAAAACTAGACTTATAGATGAGGTTATCGCTATACTGGAGAAGTTCTTATCATTTTTGTCATCATTTTCATTTATTTGCAGAAAGAGGTTTTTTGTATGAAGAAGATGGGCAGATTATACATTTTGATGCTCAATATTTTTATTGCCATGCTTGGCTTTGGCCTTATTGTACCTGTTATGCCGAGTTACATCGAAGCCTTTGGTGCAACAGGAAAAACACTCGGTTTTCTTGTCGCTGCAACAGGTTTTACACAATTTGCGTTATCGCCGGTTGCCGGGGCACTGACCGATCGATTTGGACGAAGAAAATTGATCATTGCCGGGATTGCGGGTTTTACGATTGCTCAGTTTATTTTTGCTTTTGCTGATCAGCTTTGGATGCTGTTCGTGTCTCGATTTTTAGGCGGTGCTGCCGGTGCTTTGCTTATGCCGGCCATGTTTGCATACATCGCTGATATCACAAGTGAAAAGGACCGAGGGAAAGGAATGGGTCTATTCAGTGCAGCGATGACACTAGGTTTTGTCATTGGGCCGGGCGTAGGCGGCTATTTGGTTGAGTACGGGATCGCATTTCCATTTCTGATTGCCGGTTCCTTTGCGGCTCTTTCTACTTTGTTATCCATCCTCTTCTTACCTGAAACTTTAACAAAGGAAAAACAGGAAGAGGCGCGGCTTAACAAGGATATTCATTTCAATCCTTTTGTACAAATGATCGAGGCTCTAAGGACATCGTACGGCTTTTTGTTTATATTGGCCTTTGTCCTCAATTTCGGAATCATTCATTTTGAATCGATTTTCGGCTTATATGTAGACCAAAAACACGGATTTTCCCCGAAGGATATTGCGTTTGTGATTACGGTTGCGGGTCTTGCCGGGGTGCTTGTTCAAGGGGTGTTAGTGAATGCCTGTGTGAAACGATTTGGAGAGATGAGAGTCGTGCGTTATGCGCTGTTAGGTGCGGCTTTCATGCTGATCGCCTGCCGTTTTGCGCCGTCCTTTTGGTTGATTTTTACGGGTTCGATTTTATTTTTATCGGCTACGTCATTTGTCCGACCAGCCCTCAATACATTGCTGTCCAAGATGGCAGGCAATCAGCAAGGGGTAGCAGGCGGTCTCAATACATCCTTTATGAGCCTTGCCAATATCGTCGGACCGAGTCTTGCGGGTATATTATTTGATGTGAATATTGAGTTTCCTTTTATGTTTGGAACACTGGTGCTTTGCGTAAGCTTCGCTGCATCCATCGTGTGGGGGAAAAAAGTGCAGCATGCTTCGGCAGCTTCTTAAAATTTGCTGATAAAAAAACCGATCAGAACGAATTGATCGGTTTTTTATGATGGGCATCATCTCTCATATTTCACGACAGGTGATTTTTCTTTATGAAGCGCATGAATCATCGCTTCATCTACGTGTAAATGCTCTTTCACTAATTGAGGCGGGGTTAAGGCCATCCACTGATTCAACGAAATATCTGCAAACCGGTCACTTTTAAAAATCTCTAAAAACCAAAGGCTCGTTTGGCCGATATTTTGGATGTAATGCCCCATGCCAAAAGGAACATATCCAACATCACCTGCTCTGTAATTAAAGGTGCGGGCAGTACCTCCTGCTCCAAAGACCGTCATTTTAGCTGTACCTGTTAAATAGTATTGCCACTCATCATTATTAGGGTGCCAGTGCATTTCTCTCATGCCGCCAGGTTTTACTTCAACAAGTGCAGCCGCAATCGTTTTTGAAATCGGGAAATTCCGTGAATCGACAATTCGGACGGTTCCGCCAGAGGTCGTTATCGGGTTTTGACGAAGGAGCTGGTGCGTAAATGGCGGCTTAATGCTCCCGTATGGATCAGATACCATTTGGCTTTCTAAGGATGACGGCGGCGAGCCTTGAAACATATAGCGCTGCTTATTCGGAATATGGTCAAACAATTTCTTAGGAACACCAAAATTGGCGGAGAGAATCTCTTTCGGTGTATGGGCAAACCAGTCTGTGATCGTGAATGTATCAAATTCAGAAAAATCGCCATCATCAAATACAAGAAGGAACTCACAACCATCCTCAAGTCCTTGAATGGAGTGCGGGATACCAGGCGGGAAATACCACAAATCGCCTTCTTCTAGATCAGCAATCATATTTCGCCCTTCTGCATCTACAGATGTGATGCGGGCTTTGCCTAAAATCATATACGCCCATTCCGCCTGCTTATGCCAATGAAGCTCACGAACACCTCCGCGTGTGAGCCGCATGTTGACACCTGCAATCGTTGTTGAAACAGGCAGCTCCCGCTTTGTAATTTCCCTCGACCAGCCGCCGTGATTCAAATGCATGTGTGTATCAGAAAATGAAAATTTTAAATTTGGGATGGTCCCGGCATCGGTTTTAGGGGGAACGAGCATATCTGGGTTCTCTATATCTCGAAGGACATCGCGCGGGCCTAAGTCGGTGGCACCCGCGCCATCCTTTCGAATGGGCTGCGGGATGTGACGGAGCTCATCATCCATTTATCATCCCTCCTTGAGTCTCATTTTTCTCCTCCAAACTATATGAGGTTTCAGAAGAAAAAATTCAATCAGGATGGGATGAGAGAAACATTTGAATACGGAAGGCTAAGCGCAGCCGCAATGTTGCGTCAGAATCTTTTAAGCTGATTCGAAGCAATTCTTCACACTTCTCGAGGCGATAAATGACCGTGTTGCGATGAATGGACAAGCGTTTGGCTGTTTCTGAAATGTGGCAATGGGTTTCTAAATAAACAGATAAGGTGTGAAGAAGGCTTTGATCGACTTGTGATGGTTCAGATAACGGGTGAAGGTGCAGCTGGTGAAACGTGATCATATCCTTTCTTGGAATGAGCCTTAGTAAATCTGGCACATCCTTTGCTTGATAAAATTGAATATATTCAGTCCGCGATGAGAGATGTCCGGTTTGAAGAGCCTCTAATGCTTCATTGTAGCCTTCAGACAGATGGGAGATGTGGCAGCCCGTCAAGCTCACCCCAAAAGAAATAGTATGATTCACTTGCAGTTTAACAAGCATCTGCAACTGTTTTAAAAAAGAGCTGAGCCTGCCGCTAACCTCCGGCCAACTGCCAGTCTCCTCCATCAATACAACACCCATATCCCCTTTTAAAAATAGAAAGGCAGGAAATGGGCAGCTTGGAAGTGCACTTTCGAGCAGATCAACCATTTGATCTAAAACCATTTGCTGCTTCATAAAACATGTGGTATCACTGCGCTCGTCAAGCTGACAGATCATACATAGATAGCGGCATTCGGCGTTTAATCCAAATGCCTGAGCGAAATGTAAGGGATCTTGCTGGGAAGAAGATGCCCTCTCTATCCATTTGCGAAAGCCCTCATTTCTAGCACGCTTGGCCGTTTGCAGGGTGGCATATTGTCTCATACGTGCAATCGACATTTCGTTTACTGCTTTTGCAATGATCCCATGCAAAGTTTTATTCTGCGGGTGAAGGAAAGAAAGAATGACCAGATAATCACATGTTTGTTCGTTTAGATCAATTGGAAAGATGGAAAAGGTTTGTTTTGCATGTATCATTGAAAAAGAATGAGTTGTCCTGCTTTGAAAAAAGGGGAGAATGTTCATCCATTCTGAGCTTGTGATCATGGGGTGCGAGGTATAGAGAATACGTCCATGCTGGTTAAACAAATAGATGGGCTTGTGAATCTTTTTGGCCATTTTTTGTAAAATTTCAAACTGGTTATCGTCTATGTTCATATCCACGGGGTCTCCTTTATTGGTGAAGATGAATAAAAAAATGGACAATCACTGTCAGCATCTCTGATATGCATTTTATGTTATCAGCTAAAATCATTATAGATAGAAAGTTGTCAATTAATATAACAAACAAACAGAGCGTCAGGACAAAATCACGTGCCGCCAGTCATCTTCATTCAGAATTACGAGCAAATATGATATGTTGTAGACAGAAGAATTTCTTTCAGAAAATATGGGTATCACAAGAAACAAAGGCTTCGAATGAGGAAGCCGTCTATACATGAGAGTGGCAAGAGGTGAGGAACATGATTTATATCGGATTAACTGGCTGGGGAGATCATGACAGTCTTTATCCGCCAAGAATCGGCAGCGCGCAAAAGCTGTTTTACTACGCGTCAACGTTTCCGATTGTGGAACTGGATGCCAGCTTTTATGCGGTTCAGCCTGAGCGTAATCATGAAAAGTGGATAAAGGATACGCCAGATGACTTTCAATTTGTTGTGAAAGCATATCAAGGAATGACTGGACATCAAAGGGGCGAGATTCCGTTTGCTTCGAAGGAAGACATGTTTGAAGCGTTTATTCTTTCGCTGACTCCGCTTATTCGTGAAGGGAAACTAGCCATGGTGCTCTTTCAATTTCCACCTTGGTTTGATTGCAAAAAAGAGCACGTCCACTATTTAAGATGGTGTAAGGAGAAGATGGGCGATATTCCATGTGCCCTCGAATTCCGAAACCGTACATGGTTTTCAGATGAATTTTATGAGCAGACTTTGTCCTTTATGGAAAAGGAAGGATGGATTCATTCCGTCTGTGATGAACCGCAAGTCGGAGAAGGCTCCATTCCGCCGGTCATACAAGCTACACACCGTGATAAAACATTGGTCCGGTTTCATGGAAGGAATAAACAGGGCTGGCTTCACCCGGCAGACCATGAGAATTGGCGTGAAGTGAGATACTTATATTTATATAATGAAGCTGAATTAAAAGAGTGGAAAAAGAATCTCGACATTCTGCATCAGCAATCGAAAGATGTCTATGTCGTGTTTAATAATAACTCCGGCGGAGATGCAGCGGCAAATGGCCAGCAGATGATTGATTTGCTGGATATCACCTATTCAAACCTGTCTCCGAAGCAGTTAGATTTATTTAGTTAACCGAGAGCTGACTGAAGCTTTCAACCTGAATGAGACGGTCAGTGACAACTTGAGGGAGAGATCAACATGCTGCAGAAGCTATGGTTATATCATACAAACGACTTGCACAGCCACTTTGAGAACTGGCCAAAAATTGCAGCTTATATTGAAGAAAAGCGTCAAGTTCACGATCAGATGCTCTTGTTTGATATTGGCGACCATATGGATCGAGTGAACCTCGTATCCGAAGCGGATTATGGAAAGGTAAACGTCAAGCTCCTCAATCAGCTTGGCTATGATGGAGTCACAATCGGGAATAATGAAGGCATTACGCTGCCCCATGATCAGCTGGATCACTTGTATGAGAATGCACAATTTCCAGTGGTGCTGTCTAATTTATTTGAGAAAGGCAAAAGGCCTTCGTGGGCAAAGCCCTATCATATGATCACAATGGAAAACGGACTGAAGCTCTGTCTCTTAGGTGTGACCATTGCGTATACACCCGTATATGAAAAGCTGGGCTGGAACATTACTGATCCGTTTGACAGCATACGGGACATGCTGCAGGAAGTGAAGGGACAGGCAGATGTCATTGTGCTTTTATCTCATCTCGGTATCATCCATGATCGAGAGGTCGCCCGTGATTTCCCTGAAATCGACATCATCCTAGGTTCACACACGCATCATCTGTTAGAACAAGGTGAAATGGACAATGGTGTGCTGCTTGCATGCGCTGAAAAGTACGGGCATTATATTGGCTGCGTTGAGCTGACGATCGATACAGCGCGCAAAGAGCTGATAGAGAAAAAAGCGACAGTACAGTCAGTGGATCAGCTCATCAGTGAATCAGATGAAGCCATCACCACCTTGCAGCAGGCAGAAAGAAGAGCGAAGGCACTCATGCAGGAAAAAGTGACAACGATTGAGTCGAAGCTAGAAACGAAGTGGTTCGACGATTCTCCGCTTCCGCAGCTCTTAACAGATGCCATTAAAGATTGGTGCGGAGCAGATATTGGCATGATGAATGCAGGTATGGTGCTTGATTCATTAGAGGCAGGGATCGTCACAAGAGAAGAAATCCACCGGATATGTCCGCATCCCATTAATCCTATTCGGGTGACGCTTACCGGTCAACAGCTCATCGAAACAGTTCAGCGAGGCTGTGAAGAAAAAATGGAACAGCTGCGCATCAAGGGCTTCGGCTTTAGAGGTGAGCTGATGGGGAAAATGCTATATAGCGGCCTCAGCTATACATTAGAAGAAGGCGAGGCCAAACGGGTGAAGGATGTCTTTGTACATGGTCAATTAATCAAAAAAGACGCCTCCTATACTGTTGGCACAGTCGATATGTATACATTAGGCTCTCTTTTTCCTCATATCCGTGATCACGAACACATTGAATATTTTATGCCTGAATTTTTACGTGATGTTCTGACATGGCGCTTGAAGGAAGCAACATGAAATCCGCTTCAGCCTAACAACACGCGCCCTCTTTTCACATAGATTGTGATGAGAGGAGTGAAGGGATTTGGTGAATTTAACACCTATTACAATTGATGGCCATTCCTTTACAGCGGTCACCGTCAAGCTGCCGAAGACAAATTTCATGGCAGTAACAAATGAACATGGGTATATCATGTGCGGTGCACTGGATGTCGGGCTCTTGAATGAAAAGCTTGCAGATAGAGGAATTATTGCAGGAAGAGCAGTTGGTGTAAGAACCATTGAGCAATTGCTCGATGCTCCTTTAGAATCTGTGACATACGCCGCAGAAGCGCTGGGCATCTCAGCTGGAACAATTGGAAGAGATGCATTATTAAAAATGGTGAAATAAAATAGAGAGATGATTCCTATCCCCCCGCCTGTCTGCATACACATGTAATGGAGAAGGGGGGATTTTTTATTGAGAATGAACCGCCGTTATCGCCCCTACAAGAAGGGCCCTTTGCCATTTCGTTACGTTATGCTGCTTGCGATTTTATTCTTTGTGCTCTCAACCGTAATTAGTTTATTTTTTATCAACCGATCAATTAAACCTACCCTTATTCATATTGCTGAACTAGAAACAGAGCGCATCGCCAATCACCTCATACAATATTCAGTTCAAGACTTTGCAGACGATCAGGAGAATATGAAGGATATGGTGGTCATGAATACAAGTGAGAACGGAAAAGTGACGACCATCGATTTTAATGCGCAAGCAACATCGAAAGCAATGGCTGACCTCTCGCGTCATCTTCAAAAAAATTTAGAGGACATTGAAAAGGGGAACTTTCAAAAAGAGGCAAAAGAAGCATTAAAGGATCAAACAGATGGACATGACGGCATTATATATAACATTCCGCTTGGGCAAGCATCCGGAAATGCACTCATTGCCAACCTCGGACCCAAAGTGCCTGTACGTTTTAGTGTGATTGGTGATCCGCATACGGACGTTGAAAAAAATATTAAGCCTTATGGCATCAACAATGCCTTGATTGATATTAGTGTTCTGATCGAGGTCAAGGTAAGAGTCATTATCCCATTTGCTTCTGAAACAATCGTAGTGAAAAACTCTGTTCCTGTCTCCATACAAGCCGTTCAAGGAGACGTGCCAGATTATTATAATGGCAGCGGAACAAACTCAGGTGCTCCATCAATTGTTCTTCCAGAAAAAAAGAAGAAAAAGGAATAACAGCCCAACAATGATTGGGCTGTTATTTACTTTCGTTTCCGTTCAGCTCTTTCCCACGCCCTCAAATGAGGGTATGGGTCAAATGACCATTCCGTTCTGCCGTTATCTTTGTACATGCCATAGTGAAGATGCGGCGGAAACTTTCCTGCGGTGCCTGGAGGACCGTAACCGGAGCTTCCGACAGATCCAATCACCTGGCCAGGTTCAACAATTTGACCTGTCTTGAGTCCTTTCGCAAAGCCATTTAAGTGAGCAAAGTAATGATATTGATTATGAATATCTCGAATGCCTATCCGCCAGCCGCCAAAACGGTTCCAGCCTTTCATTTCAATCACGCCATACGATGTCGCACGAACGGGAAGACCATAATGGGCAAATAAATCGGTTCCCTCATGAATTCTCCTTCCTCCAAATCCTCTCGCATCTCCCCATGTACTCCGGTAGCTGTAGTCAGCTCCAACCGGAAGAGGAAAAGCATGCTTTCCAAGATCAAGATGGCCGTAGTGCTTATATAGCTTCATAAAAGATGAAATGATTCCAACGGTTTGATCACGTCCATAATAGTCCCATAAGCCAATTTTTAATTGATCAATGCTGCTGCCGTAGTGAAGCAAGTATTGTGCAAAAGTGAATAATACATCCTCATCGTCATCGCTGCTTGCTTTGCCATCCCCATTCCCATCAAGACCAATTCCGTCAAACACTTTAATGCTTAAAGGAGAGGTATCCTGTTTATTCGGGTTTTCTGGTCCAATCCACATTTCCCGGGGAATGTAGATGCCAATGACGCCTTTTTGTTTCGGTAAATCTCTTCTGCTTTTTCGAATATTGTGTTCATACTGATCAACTGCAGCAAGTACATACCATGGAACCTGTGTTGTGATGGAGACTTTTTCATATAGGGCCATTCTTTGCTTCAATTCATCTGGCTGTTTGCCCGTCCCTTTTGCATGAACAGGTAAAGGGAGCATTGAAAGAGCAATCATGATGGCTAAAACCACTTTCACAAACGTCCATCTCCTTTCATCGAGCATCGTCTTCTACCGTTTAGTGTGGTTAGAACACTCTATTTCATAAGAAGAAAATGTTAGTAATTTTCTTCTGTTTTTTTAGGAGGCTTTTGGGTATTTTTGCAGCTCATTCCCTTGTTGTTCAATCTGTACTATGTTAAAGTGTCTAAAGAAAAGGCTTTAGGCCGAAGATTCAATTTTTTGCAGCTTCTTGGCTGCATCCATCGTATATAGCAGGAAGATTTTTGTAGATGCACCTTTAACGAATTCATATGGAGATGATGGAATTGGCAAAGAAGGAAGAGCACGTAAGAAAACCGGACTGGCTTAAAATTAAGCTGAATACGAATGAAAACTATACCGGTTTGAAGAAAATGATGCGGGAAAACAACCTGCATACCGTTTGTGAGGAAGCAAAATGTCCGAATATTCATGAATGCTGGGCAGTGAGAAGAACCGCTACATTTATGATCCTTGGATCTGTTTGTACGCGCGCATGCCGTTTCTGTGCGGTGAAAACTGGACTTCCAACTGAGCTTGATCTGCAAGAGCCAGAACGCGTGGCAGATTCAGTAGCCTTAATGAACTTAAAGCACGCTGTTATAACAGCGGTTGCAAGGGATGATCAAAAAGATGGCGGCGCAGGTGTGTTCGCTGAAACCGTTCGTGCGATTAGAAGAAAAAGCCCATTCACGACCATTGAAGTTCTCCCTTCAGACATGGGCGGCAATTATGATAACTTGAAGACGTTAATGGACACGCGTCCTGACATTTTAAATCACAACATTGAAACAGTTCGCAGATTAACGCCAAGAGTTCGTGCGCGTGCTACATATGATCGTTCATTAGAATTCTTGCGTCGTGCAAAAGAAATGCAGCCCGATATTCCAACAAAATCAAGCATTATGATTGGACTTGGTGAAACGAAGGAAGAAATCATTGAAGTCATGGATGATCTTCTTACCAATAACGTGGATATTATGGCGATTGGCCAGTACTTACAGCCTTCGAAAAAGCATTTGAAAGTTCAAAAATACTACCATCCGGATGAGTTTGCAGAGCTGAAGGAAATTGCGATGTCAAAAGGCTTTAGCCACTGTGAAGCTGGGCCGCTTGTGCGCTCTTCCTACCATGCAGATGAACAAGTAAACGAAGCGTCTAAAAAGCGTCAGGCGCAAGCGTAACAAAGAAAACGCCAGAGCTCTCTGGCGTTTTTTCTCGTATTAATTTTGGCCGTAAGGGGCGTTTCTTCTCATTGTACGGTCTGAATTCGTCATCCCATTTGCATCTTCTTGATTCGATATGTTCCCGCCTTGAGGGGAATACTTCATTTGCTGAATCGTTTTGGTTAAAATTTGGTCAAAATCACGTGAATTGGTTTGAAGACGTGAAAAATTGGCAATGGATTGAAAGTGCTCTGGATTATCAGAGACGTATACATGATAATAACGAGGGAGAACAGAAACCGCCGTTTTCTTTACTTGATCGGCAGATTCATCACGGTTTTTGTTTCCTGTTCGATACACGATGAGTGCATCCTCATCTGTCACAAGTGTGGCTGCATCTTTGATGTTTGGCAGCTGCACCGTTAGACTTGTAATCACGTGGGCAAGATGCTCACGATTTAAAGCAGGGGTTCTTTCTTTCTGATCCGTTACTTGCTGGCGCTGATAACGAACATATCCTGCTTTGTTTGTATCTGCTTCTGGCATATTGGAATTATTTCCTTCATGACGATCCGACAGACGGATGGTTTTACTTGAAGAATCTTCATCCACTTGCCGGTTCATACCTGATTGAAAGCCGCACCCGCCTAAAACCATGCTGAGGAGAATCGCGGCAGTCAGTTGTTTCTTCATAAATGTGACCTCCTTTTTCCTTTAGCTTCGGCTAAATCGGAAAAAACATGCTTTAGCAATTGATGGAGTTCTTCCAATGAATTATCATTAAAGATGGATCGTTTAAAAAGAGGTGAGAAGATGATCGTCGTTCAGAATGCTACCTTTGATCTTGTAAGAGATATCAAAGACGGCTTTAATGAAGAAGCGTTTAAAGCAAGGTACTCAGATATTTTAAATAAGTATGATTATATTGTGGGGGACTGGGGCTACAATCAGCTCAGGCTGAAAGGGTTCTTTGATGACCAAAACCAAAAGGCCACATTTGATACTAAAATCAGCACACTCGATGAATACATTTATGAATACTGTAATTTTGGCTGTGCCTATTTTGTCTTAAAGCGAATTAGAAAATAACGCAAAGGGGAGCGTCATAATGTATTTCGTAGACAGAAAAAAGATTGAAGAGACATTACGTTTTTTCGAGGAGCAATATGAGTTGTTGCAGAGTCAACAAACATGGACAAGTCCTCTAGAGAAAAAAGCGCTGGAACGAATTGTTCATTTGCTCGTCGAATGTATTCTTGATACCGGAAATGACATGATTGATGGCTTTATTATGCGTGACCCAGGAAGCTATGATGACATCATGGATATACTTGTTGATGAAAAGGTTGTACCAGAAGGAGAAGGAAGTCAGCTGAAAAAGCTTGTCTCATCCCGCAAAACACTTGTGCAGCAATATCAGGAAGTAAATCATCATGACTTATTGCAGGTGATCAGCGAAGTAGAGCAGGCGCTAGAGGTCTTTCCAAGTCGCATCCGTATCTACTTGGAACAGGAGCTTGGCCCAGTATCAGCGTTTAAATAAACCATTGGAGTTGTGAGCATCATGAAATACAAAGGCTATTTAATTGATTTAGACGGGACAATGTATAAAGGAACAGAAAAGATCGAAGAAGCAGGTCAATTTGTTCAAAAGTTAAATGAGTTGAACATCCCTTACTTGTTTGTCACGAATAACTCATCACGTACGCCAAAGCAGGTAGCGGAAAAACTCGTTTCATTTGATATCCCAGCAACAGAAGAACAAGTTTTTACAACAAGTATGGCGACGGCCAATTATATTGCTGAGCAAAAGAAAGATGCATCAGTTTACGTGATCGGTGAAGAAGGAATCAAGCAGGCCATTGAAGAAAAAGGGCTGACGTTTGGTCAGGAAGACGCAGATTTCGTTGTTGTTGGAATTGATCGTGGCATTACATATGAAAAATTAGCAGTAGGTGCGATTGCCATCCGTCAAGGCGCACAATTTGTCTCAACAAATGGAGATATTGCCATTCCAACAGAAAGAGGGCTTTTGCCAGGGAACGGCTCGTTAACATCTGTACTGACCGTGACGACAACGGTTCAGCCGACATTTATCGGAAAGCCGGAATCCATTATTATGGAACAAGCGATGCGTGTACTTGGGACAGATGTGTCTGAGACGCTCATGGTGGGGGATAACTACGATACGGATATTATGGCAGGAATGAATGCAGGAATGGACACATTACTCGTCCACACAGGTGTGACAACAAAAGAGCTGCTTCAGCAGTATGAAAAGCAGCCAACCTATGTCATTGAATCCTTATCCGAGTGGATTGAGCGATTATCATAGAAAAAGAGGACAAGCGTTCGCGCGCGTCCTCTTTTTCTTTATTCCGTATTTCTTGCACTATGTGCCAGCCTGCTTGATGCGGCGGCAGCAATAGCGCCGACAATGTCATCTAAAAAGGTGTGGCATTCGCCCGTGGATTTATCGTTGAGTTTCCCGAGAATTCCTGGTTTTTCTTTATCGATATATCCGTAATTCGTAAAGCCGATTGAACCATAAATATTGACGATAGCAAAGGATAAAATTTCATCAACGCCATACAGGCTCTCGTCCGTTTCAAGTATTGATTGAAGCGGCTCAGTCAGCTTCTTTTGCTCGGCGAGTACGTCTAATTCGATGCCCGTTAATATCGCATTTTGGACTTCACGTTTTGCGATGACACGCTCCACATTGTGGATGCACTCTGTCATGTCTAAGCCAGGATGATATTTTTCCTGTAAAAAGTAGACAAGGTCTGCTATATCTTGAATGGTTACGCCTCGTTCTTGTAAACGGCGTCTTGCTGTTTTTTCTACTTCGTTCATCTCATGATGATGCGGCATGTATTCCTCACCCAATCCTCGTAATTTGTCCACAACGTGTAAAAAGCTTCGGATAGTAAATAGTATTCATAAATCCCTCAACCTGCGACTACGATATGATAAGAGATTGATCATAGGAACGCAGGTGAAAACATGAAAGAAACCATTTATCACACATTTGGTATTGATGTTCGTCAATTTACGCCATATGGCAGTTATCAGAGCTTTCAAACGGCGGAGGCTCTCTTCCTCATTGTTCCTGTGTCTCATTTGCGAGAAGAAGAACTCTCGGAGTTGTATCATATCAGTCAGTATTTACTGAATGCAGGAGACCCATACGTCGCTGTGTTTGAATTAACAAATGAAGAGAAACCCACCTTTACTCATGGGAAGGAGCAGTATGCTTTATTAAAAGCATCGCCTCCGATCTCAAGCCGCTCGTTTCAGCAAGCGTCAGAGCTGGCAGCCTTCCATGTCAGGGGAAGAGGCTTTCCATATGAAGTATCCGAAACAAAACGTGTCGGTGCCTGGAAGGAATTATGGGCAAAACGATTAGATCAGCTCGAAGGCTTTTGGATGCAGCAAATGCATCAAAAACCGCTGCAACGGTTTGAACAAAAATTCATTGAATCGTTTCCGTATTATCTTGGATTAACGGAGAATGCCATTCAATATTTAGTTGATACTGAACTTGATGATGAACCAAAAGAAGGTGACTCAGGCACTGTCTGTCATCAGCGCTTTTCACGTATGACATGGCCGCATGAGCAGCCGCTTCGTTTACCTGTGGATTGGGTCTTTGATCATCCAACCCGTGATATTGCCGAATACTTAAGAGAGACCTTTGTACAGCATAAGGAGGATTTAATTGAAGAGGGTTTTTCCTTTCTACAGCAATATGAACAGGTGACACCTCTTTCCTCCTTTTCAAAGCGTTTGTTATACAGCCGCCTGCTGTTCCCGCTTCATTACTTTGAAATTGTAGAAGGCTACTATATGTCGGGAGAAAATGAAAAGTCATATTATGAAGAGCGGTTAGATTACGTCTTAAATGATGCCAATCGTTATGAATACTTTCTGAAGGTCTTTCAAGAAATGAGTGCCATGCGAAGCGGCGGGAGCCCCATTCCGGCTGTTGGCTGGCTTCAGCCTGCAGCTGATTTGAAGTTTCAGTGAACAGACGAAACGTCTCTTTTCTCTTGAGACGTTTTTCGTTATGCTTAAAGAAATCGATAAAAGGAGTGTTCTTCTTGACGAAACCTTACGTCTATATCACAAGAAAACTGGATGAAGCATCACTTACACCATTAAAAGAAGTCGCTCATGTTGAGATGTGGCCAAGAGAGGATGAGCCGTGTCCAAGAGAAGAGTTAGAAACACAAGCTGCTAAAGCGGATGCGCTTCTCACCATGCTGTCAGATCAAATAGATGAGCCGCTTTTATCAAAGGCTCCGAATATCAAGGTGGTTGCAAACCTTGCTGTTGGCTATGACAATATTGATCTTGAAGCAGCCAAAAAGCACGGAATCACCGTATGTCATACACCAGACGTCTTAACAGAATCGACGGCGGATTTAGCCTTTGCTCTTCTGATGGCGTCAGCTAGACGCATTGTCGAGGCGAGTGATTGGATTAAGGATGGAAACTGGACAGGCTGGGGGCCGCTTCTTCTTGCCGGTGCTGATGTTCATCACAAAACACTCGGGATTGTCGGAATGGGCAGCATTGGAACAGCACTTGCCAAGCGGGCCAAAGGCTTTAATATGAATGTCCTTTATCATAATCGTTCAAGAAAATCCGAGGCAGAAGCGCAGCTTGGCGTGACCTATGCGGCTTTTGAGGAACTGCTCAAGCAGTCTGATTTCATCGTCTGTCTGACGCCGTTAACCCCGGAAACGAAAGACATGTTTAATGAAAAAGCATTTGACCTGATGAAGAACTCTGCTTATTTCATTAACGTATCAAGAGGACAGACTGTGGATGAGGATGCTTTATACGAGGCTGTCACAACAGGAAAAATTGCCGGCGCTGGTCTGGATGTATTTAGAGAGGAACCTGTCAGCCCGTCTCATCCGTTAACGACATTACCTAACGTCACAGTCCTTCCTCATATTGGAAGTGCTAGTGTTGAAACAAGAAAAACGATGATGCGTTTATGTGCTGAAAATATTGCGCTTGTCTTACAAGACGAGCCAGCCAAAACGCCGGTTCGTTTATAATATAAGGCTTCCCGGTGTTCGGGAGCTTTTCTAACAAAAATATTTTGAAAATATAGAATCTTGATATAAATAGCTGTTAAGCGGTTTCATTCTGACAATCTCTTATTTTATTACCTTGTCAAAATGAGGATACCCCTTTATAATGTGTGTACATTGAATGTCTGTGTAAGGTTAACAAATGTCTTTTTAGAGAGGACATTTACGGAGAAAGGTGGAATTTCAGGTGAAGGCAATTCGAGTTGGGCTATTAGGATTAGGAACAGTGGGAAGCGGTGTCGTAAAAATTATCCAAGACCATCAGGATAAATTAATGCACCAAATCGGCTGTCCGGTATTAATACAAAAAGTGCTTGTGAGCAATCCCGATAAAAAAAGAGATGTGGATGTCGCAAGAGAGGTCTTCACAACTGAAGTATACGATGTGATTAGAGATCCAGAGGTCGATGTCATCATTGAAGTGATGGGCGGCATTGAAGAGACAAAACAATATTTAATAGATGCGTTAAGTGAGAAGAAGCATGTCATTACAGCCAATAAAGATTTAATGGCGCTTTACGGTACGGAGCTTTTACATGTAGCGAAAGAAAATAGCTGTGATCTTTATTATGAAGCAAGTGTCGCCGGAGGAATTCCGATTCTGCGCACGCTGGAGGAAGGATTGGCCTCAGACCGAATCACCAAGATGATGGGGATTGTGAACGGTACAACGAATTTTATTTTAACGAAAATGAATGTCGATAAAAGCGCATATGAGGATGTCTTAAAAGAAGCACAGGATCTAGGCTTTGCAGAAGCAGATCCGACAGCTGATGTAGAAGGACTGGATGCAGCAAGGAAAATGGCGATTCTTGCAAGACTCGGCTTTTCTATGAATGTAGATTTAGAGGACGTCAAGGTGAAAGGTATTTCTGATATCTCTGATGAGGATATTAATTTCAGTAAGCGGTTTGGCTATACAATGAAGCTGATCGGCATTGCTCAGAGGGACGGAGAGAAAGTGGAGGTCAGCGTTCAGCCAACCTTACTTCCTGATCATCATCCATTATCATCCGTCAACAATGAATTTAATGCGGTATATGTCTACGGAAGTGCTGTAGGAGAAACGATGTTTTACGGACCTGGAGCAGGAAGTCTGCCGACAGCAACAGCTGTTGTATCAGACTTAGTGGCTGTGATGAAAAACATGCGCCTTGGCGTGAACGGAAGCGGATTTATCGCACCGCAGTTTGAGAAGAAGATCAAATCGTCATCAGAAATATTTGCTCAGCAATTTTTAAGAATTCATGTTAGAGATCAAGTCGGGGCATTCTCCCGCATTACATCTATTTTTTCTGAAAGAGGCATCAGCTTTGAAAAGATCCTTCAGCTTCCTGTGAAAGGACATGATGAGCTGGCTGAAATTGTGATTATTACACATCAGACTTCAGAAGAAGATTTCTCAAATATCCTGCAAAAATTAAACGACCTCGACGTGGTGGTTCAAGTGAAGAGCACGTACCGAGTAGAAGGGAACGGTTTAAGCTGATGAAATGGAATGGACTCATTGAAGAATTTCAAGAATTCTTACCAGTAAACGAATCTACACCTAAACTAACATTAAATGAAGGGAATACACCGCTGATCCATCTTGCCAAGCTTTCAGAAAAGCTGGGAATCGAGCTTCATGTGAAAACAGAAGGCGTTAATCCAACAGGCTCTTTCAAGGATCGAGGAATGGTCATGGCTGTTGCAAAGGCTAAAGAAGAAGGCAACGATACAATCATGTGCGCCTCAACGGGGAATACCTCTGCAGCAGCAGCAGCTTATGCAGCCCGTGCTGATATGAAATGTATTGTCATCATTCCAGACGGGAAAATTGCCTTCGGTAAGCTTGCACAGGCCGTCATGTACGGAGCAGAGATCATTGCCATTGACGGCAACTTTGATGATGCACTGAAAATCGTCCGCAGCATCTGTGAAAAAGCACCGATTGCCCTTGTTAACTCGGTCAATCCTTATCGAATTGAAGGACAAAAGACAGCAGCATTTGAAATCTGTGAGCAGCTAGGCTCTGCCCCGGACGTACTGGCGATTCCTGTTGGTAATGCAGGGAACATCACGGCCTACTGGAAAGGCTTCAAGGAATATCACGAGAAAAAAGGAACTGGACTGCCTGTCATGCGTGGTTTTGAAGCAGAAGGTGCAGCGGCAATCGTTCGAAATGAAGTGATTGAGCAGCCAGAAACAGTGGCAACGGCTATCCGTATCGGAAATCCAGCGAGCTGGAAACAAGCTGTGGCAGCCGCAGAGGAATCAAATGGAAAGATTGATGAAGTAACAGATGAGGAAATTCTACATGCGTATCAATTGATTGCACGTGAAGAAGGCGTGTTTGCAGAACCGGGCTCATGTGCGTCGATTGCGGGCGTGTTAAAGCAGGTGAAATCTGGAGAAATCAAGCCAGGCAGTAAAGTTGTTGCGGTACTAACAGGCAACGGACTGAAAGATCCAAATACGGCTATCGATATTTCTCAAATCAAGCCGGTCACACTCGATGCAGATGAAGATCAAATTCTTGAACACTTAGAAAAGGCCGCACGCGTATGAGTGAAGCCTCCATGCTTTTTTCAATCACAGTACCGGGAAGCACTGCCAATTTAGGACCAGGCTTTGATTCAGTTGGAATGGCGCTCAGCCGCTATTTAAAGCTATCGGTCTATGACCATGATAGCTGGCTGTTTGAAGCAGAAACAGATGTCGTGTCTGGGATTCCATCAGGCACCGACAACCTGATTTATCAAACAGCCAAAAAGGTCGCAGATGACTTTGGAAAAACACTCCCGCCTGTTCATGTCAAAGTGTGGAGTGACATTCCATTGGCACGGGGGCTTGGCAGCAGTGCTGCTGCCATCGTGGCCGCCATTGAACTCGCCAATCAGCTTCTTGAATTAAACATGACAGATGATCAGAAGCTCTTTTATGCAAGTGAGGTAGAAGGTCATCCAGATAATGCGGGTGCCTCTTTATTCGGTGGTTTACTGATTGGTCTCCATGAAGAAGACAAAACACATGCCGTTAAAGTGCAGCATGTGGATGTAGATGTCGTCGTGGTGATTCCTTTTTATGAAGTGCTCACAAAGGATGCCCGTGATGTCCTGCCAGAGGATTTCTCCTATAAACATGCTGTCAGTGCGAGTGCTGTGAGCAACGTCCTTGTAGCCGCCTTAATGACGCAGAACTGGCCGCTTGTTGGAGAAATGATGAATAAGGATTTATTTCATCAGCCTTACCGCACAATGCTCGTGCCAGAGCTGTCGAAGGTAGAGCATGTCGCTTCGCTTAAAGGAGCGTATGGAACGGCTTTGAGCGGTGCTGGACCGACGATCCTCACCTTAGTGGAAAAAGGGAAGGGAGAAGCGCTGAAAGAGCAGCTAGCCCAAAATTTCCCGCATTGCGAAGTTGATCTGCTGACGGTGCCAGTAGAAGGGGTTGTCGTGCAGCATCATCCTGTTAATCAAGTAAAGAACGTGCTGTGAATCTGCACGTTCTTTTTTTATGCTTGTTTTTATGGGAAGAAGCAGGGATTATTATTTAGAGGATCGAACTATTTTTTAAGCATAAAAGGGGGAGATACGTTCATGAAGAAATTGATGACGGCAGAAGATTTAACAAAGATTGTTTCTGTTTCCCATCCGGTTTATTCACCAGATGGACAAAAGGCAGTCTTTACAAAAGTCACTGTGAATGAGAAAAAAGACGATTACAACATCCACTTATGGGTTCGAGATGAAGAGACAGAGGAGCTGGCACAATGGACATTTGAGGATGGAAAGCATCATCAGCCAGTTTGGTCAAAAGACGGCAGGCAGCTTGCTTTTATTTTACAAAAGCCAAAGGAAGTCCCTCAGCTGGCGCTCATGAAGAGCGAAGGAGGCGGCGTGCGAACCTTAACGACGATTCCTTACGGAGTATCTCATCCTGTTTTTTCTCCAGATGGTGCTTTTCTTTATGCGGCTGTGTCATTGAAACAATCAGAATCTGTTCATGATGAAAAAAAGGAAGAGCAAGATGACTTTGCTCCAGCGGTATATGATGATTTGACCTATAAAGCAGATGGAAGAGGCTTTTTAGATGGGCGTGTCACGCAGATCGTGAAGGTAGATATCGATTCAGGAGAAATAGAGCCTGTCACGAGCGAGCAGGTTCATCATATGAATCATACGATTTCTCCTTGCGGCAAATGGCTTGCCTTTATTCAATTAAATCCACAGATACCTTACATAAGTGACGTGTGTCTTCTGTCATTAGAAGATGGTCAGACAAAAAAGATCACACAAGCAAACGGCGCTTATTCCACCGTATCTTTTTCTCCAAATGGAGAGAGTCTTTTGTATATTGGACATGAGCGCGAATTTCAAAATGCCACCTTCCCATCACTATGGCTGTATGATCTGAAGGAAGAAAAGACGGTTCAACTGTCAGAAATGCTCGATATGTATGTTGGGAACTGTATGGCAGGAGATAGCGTGATGGGAGAGGTCTATCAGCTTCCGCAGTGGACAAAAGACAGCCAAGGGTTTTATGCGCTTGTTTCTGATCAAGGCAGTACAGGGATTTATTATTTCTCTATTGAAGGTTTAGCCTATCCTGTTCGACTAGAGGCGGAACATATCACCAATTTCAGCCTTCATCCAGATGAATCCAAACTGCTGCTCAGCCGGCTTTCACCTGTCTCACCAAGTGAGCTGTATGAGATGACATTAGGGGAGACAGAACTAAAGCAAATCACATTCGAGCATCATGATTTTCTAAAGGAGCATGTCGTATCCGAACCTGAACCATTTTCTTTTCAGTCAAAAGATGGTGACGAGGTGCATGGCTGGTTTATGAAGCCTTCCAAGATGGAAGAGGGAAAGAAATATCCGCTCATTCTAGAGGTTCATGGCGGACCGCATGCGATGTATGGTCATACGTATTTTCATGAATTTCAAATGCTCGCTTCTGAAGGCTACGCCATCGTGTATATCAACCCGCACGGCAGTCATGGGTATGGACAGATGTTTACTGACCGTGTGAGAGGAAACTATGGTGACGTTGATTATGACGATGTCATGCAGGCTGTTGATCATGTGCTCAAAGCCTATGATTTCCTTGATGAAACAAGGCTTGGCGTGACAGGCGGCAGCTATGGCGGTTTTATGACCAACTGGATTGTTGGTCAAACTGACCGCTTTCGGGCAGCTGTCACACAGCGTTCCATTTCCAACTGGATTAGCTTTTATGGCATCAGTGATATCGGTTATTTCTTTACAAGGTGGCAGATTGATGGGGATATTTATGATTCTGTCGATAAGCTATGGGATCGTTCGCCGCTAAAATATGTGAAGCAGATGAACACGCCGCTGCTCATCTTGCACAGTGATGAAGATTATCGTTGCCCAGTTGATCAAGCAGAGCAGCTTTTTGTGGCATTGAAGGAGCTTGGGAAAGACACAAGATTGGTCAAATTCCCGAAGGCATCTCATGATTTATCCAGAAGCGGCCACCCGGGACAGCGTATTCAAAGACTGACTTTTATAAAGGAATGGTTTAGAGAAAAGCTAGCCTAATAAAAAACGACCCTTCAGCGTGCTGACAAATCCTCGCATTAGGTGTCAGTTCTGCGTGCTGGTGCTCACGAATAGAAAATTCGCTCCGCGCCAATACTCGTCCTTCCTAGACTTCAAGGATTTTCATATCACGCTGAAAAGAAGACAAAGGGCTAAAGCCTTTGTCAATCATGAAAAAAACGACCCTAATTGGGTCGTTTTCATGTCATATATGAATTAGAAAACCTGTTCAACTTCTACAACGCCAGGCACTTCTTCTAATAATGCGCGCTCAATACCGGCTTTCAATGTAATGGTTGAACTTGGGCAGCTGCCGCATGCACCAAGAAGACGTAATTTCACAATGCCATCTTCAATGTCTACAAGCTCACAGTCTCCACCATCACGTAATAGAAATGGACGAAGTTTGTCCAGTACTTCCTGTACTTGGTCTTTCATTTCGACTTCAGTCATTAGATATAATCGCTCCTTTCACAACATATCACCATTATATTCATCTGGACGATAAAAATCTATTGATTGGTTTCAAAGTTTCCTTCTCATTATAGCACAATCTCATCTTGAAACAAAAAGTGATTTTGACTTTTTTCATCCAGAAAATTCAGCTAAAATGAAGAAAGAATAGGGGGCTTGTCAAATGAACAAAACCGTCGATCTTTATGTATATGGAAGAGATGTCTTGTGCGCTAGCTGCGTGAATCTGCCTTCTTCAAAAGATACGTTTGAATGGTTAGATGCAGCATTAAAACGAAAATATCCGAATCAGCCTTTTCGCATCACATATATTGATATTGAGCACCCGCCAGAAAATGAACAACAAAAGGAATTGTCTGAACGAATCCTTGATGATGAATTCTTTTATCCGCTTGTCTTAGTAGAGGATCAAATCGTTGGAGAGGGCAATCCGAAATTAAAAGACATTTATCAAGAAATGGAGAAATACGGGTACAGGGAGAGCAGTGAATAAGCTGTTCTTTTTTTGAGAAATATAAACGAACAAGTGTTCCTTTTTAGGTTGAAAAAGAACGTTTGTTCGTTTATAATGAAATGAAAGGAGCGTGAGCATCATGAATTATTTACTGAAACAATCTCTTCATCAGCAAACACCGATTGAGATGATTTATATGAAGAAAAATGGAGAGTGCACGAAGAGAAAAATCATTGTCCACCGTGAGACGGATCAGTTTATCCAAGCGTATTGTTTATCGAAGAAAACGATGAGAACCTTTCGTAAAGACTGCATTCTTGCCCTTGCTCCGATCAAATGGACCAACTCATCGGCACATGCCGTTTCATAGAAAAAAGCTCCCTCGTCACGAAGGAGCTTTGAGAAAAAATTCACATAATTTTAGCCGTTGTGATGCTTATACATCCAAAGCAGTCCAGATTTCAGAAGTCTTGGCACCCTGCCAACAAGTGGACGATCTGCCACTAAGCCAAATCCGGCTTTTTTCCCTAATGAACCTAAAACACCTTTTAGCTTAAACTGTGGATAAGCCTCAGGAAGCGGCTCATTTTTCCAGCGTTTTTGCAGAGATTGGACAATTTGTTCTGCCTGCGCCTCAGCAAGCTGTGCACTTGGGGCATGCGGCAGACTTGCGCAGTCACCTACGACATATACATGCTCATCCCCTGGGAGATTGTGATGAGGAGTTAATACGACACGGCCTTGTGCGTCTTTTTCAACATCCATCTCTCGTACCACTTTGCTTGGCTGTATTCCTGCTGTCCACACGATGACATCAGCTTCAATCGCGTCATCATGGTTATAAACAAGACCTTCTTCAACCTTTGTAATATTGGCACAGTTAATAATCTTTACGTCATTTTCTTCAAACCACTTTTGCACATACAAACTTAATCTTTTTGGGAAGCTTGATAGAATCAGCTCTCCGCGGTCAAAAAGAATAATGTTTAAATCAGCACGGCTTTCTCTTAATTCACTGGCCAGCTCTACCCCGCTAAGTCCAGCACCGACGATGCCAACCGTTGCACCTGCGCTCAAATTGTTTAATTTGTTATACGCATGTCTTGACTGATCAATGGTTTGAATGCTGTATGTATGTTCTTTCGCACCAGGGACATTATGATACTTGTCCTCACAGCCGAGTCCAATCACCGTATCATCATACGGAATCGGTTCACGGTCGCTGAATAAGATCTGTTTGTTTTCAATATCAATTTTTTCTACTTCCCCGTATTGAATATCCAGCTTCGGATGCTCTGGAAAAGATACTCGAATGTGATGATCAGAGATCGTTCCAGCAGCAAGTGCATAATATTCTGTTTTTAAACAGTGGTAAGGATTTCGATCAATTAATGTGATAGTGACATCATCAGGTAATTGATTTGGCAATAAGCGGTGGAGAACCCGCATATTCCCGTAACCTCCGCCGATCAAGACTAAATTTTTCATGACGATTCTCCTTTTCCCCGTAGACATTGAAAAACACTTATACTAAAAAACTTTAAGTTAAAATACCAAATAAAATTATATCGAATTTACTGTGAAACCACAATAATTGTTTCAAAATAACCTACATATTCATCAGTTAGTCCCAAATAGTAAAACATTTTAAGAGGAATAGGCGTAACGATACAGACGAAGCTCATATTTTGACTAATACAAGGAATTTCGGTAGGATGGTAAGGCAATGTGAGGTGAAGCACAGTGTTTCCACTGATCGAATTTTGTGTAAGTAATCTTGCACAAGGGTCTCAAGAAGCAAAAGAGAAGCTTGAAAAAGACCCAAACCTAGACGTAATGGAATACGGCTGTTTAAGCTATTGCGGCAAATGTATGGACTCCCCATTTGCACTTGTGAATGGAGAATTTGTTTCAGGAGAAAATGCAGAGCAGCTAGTCGAGCGTATTTATGCTTTTATAGAGGAAAACGACATGTTTTAAATGCACCACATGGGTCATGAGGTGCATTTTTTTCACATTTTCATCTTCCATTTTTAAGGAGAATCAATAGAAAGCGCATCCAATATGTTATGCTAATAAAATATCATCAATATGAAATATCACACGAGAGAAAAAGAGGCATATGCATAATAAAAGCCCTTTGCCATGGCAGCAAAGAGCTTCTATGTATGAAAAACGGGGGATGATAAGATTGTCTCCTGAATCGACTCCTTTTATACTAAAAAGAAACAACATTTTTGGAGGAAGCTCATGACATCATTTCAATTCACGAAAATGCACGGATTAGGAAATAATTATATTTACGTCAATCAGATGAAGGAACAGCTTCCAGAAGAGCAGCTATCAGAGATAGCGATCCGCGTTTCTTCTGTTTATACAGGAATCGGTTCTGACGGGATGATCCTGATTTGCCCATCAGATGTTGCACCTGTGAAGATGCGCATTTTCAACAATGATGGATCAGAGGGCAAAAACTGTGGTAATGGGCTGCGCTGCGTTGCAAAGTATGTGTATGAGCATCAAATTGTAACGGACACAACGTTCCAGATTGAGACATTGTCAGGACTCGTTGAAGCGACCGTTCACGCTCAGGATGGTCACGTTCAGCTAGTCACAGTAGATATGGGAAAACCACGTTTTGAAAAAGAAGCAATGCCGATGCTTGGTGAACCGGCTAGCACAACGGTTAATGAGCTGCTTGATTTTGGTACTGCGAAATTAAATGGAACGGCCGTTTCGATGGGAAACCCGCACATCGTTTTTTATTTAGAGGACATTGAAAAAGCGCCGCTTCATACACTTGGGCCGATCATCGAAAAACACGACATGTTCCCTGAAGGCGTCAATGTAGAATTTGTTGAAGTTGTCAGTGAAACAGAACTTCATTTTCGCGTGTGGGAAAGAGGTTCAGGAATTACCCAGGCTTGCGGAACTGGGGCCTGTGCTGCGGCTGTATCCACAATTGTGAATGGTCAGGCAAAAAAAGAAACAGACATGACCGTTCATTTAGCAGGCGGAGACCTCATCATTCGTTGGAAAGACAATGACCACGTGCTCATGACAGGACCTGCTGAAACGATTTGTGACGGCACATTTTATCTCTAAACCATTTATTTGAGAAAAGGCATCATCACGTTTATAATTGAAAAGAAACATCCAGTCAAAAGGAGGGATGATCATGAGTACACCAGTAACCATTACAGAAGCTGCTGCACTGCAGATTAAAGATATGATGAAAGAACATGAAGAAGAAAATGCGTTCCTTCGAGTGGGCGTAAAAGGCGGCGGCTGCAGCGGTCTCTCATACGGCATGGGCTTTGACCATGAAGTCTCAGAGAAAGACACGCAGTTCGAGCAGCACGGCATCAATGTCCTTGTCGATTCCGAAAGCCTTGATATCATGAACGGAACCATCATTGATTTCAAACAATCACTAATGGGTGGCGGTTTCACGATTGACAATCCGAACGCTATCGCGTCATGCGGATGCGGTTCTTCGTTCAGAACAGCAACGAATACCGGTACGCCGGAAGAGTGTTAAGGGTTAAAACGATTCATTCTGTAAAACCATTTGTATAATGAAGACCTCCTCATATTAATCATTTTCTTGAGGAGGTTTTTTGTGTTGTTTTTGAAGATGCATAAAAAGGACATGACTTCAATCACTCAGCACGTCCTCTTTATAAAGATATTTAATTAGAAAAAAGCTCGCAGTTTCTTAGTATTTCCTCTGTTCATCTTCCACATCTTTTCAAAAGGTTTCATCATGGTGTGTCGGAAAAAATGTTCTTTGTTGTGTTTCGTTGAGAATAACATTTCGTATTAATCGATTGTATTCTCAATCATCATTTTCAAAGCTGTTCCCTCTTTTATGAAGAGTAGTAAAGACTTTCATCGCTTCGCTCATAAATGATGCCAAGCCCTCACCATAACGATCTATATTCTTTGTGAAACGTTCATCTTGAATATAGAGTTGGCCTAAACCGTAAAAAGCATCAAGAGAGTAATAACGAAAGTTTTCGTTTAAAAAGTCGTACCATTGTTTGATGACGATTTGCACCTCTTTGGATTTAGGGGATTGGCTGCGAAGAGAGGCTAGTTTATTCAATATGCTATCCCAGCTATCAGATAATTTAATTTGTTCATCTTTAGACAAATGATTTAGTTTTGCGCTGACTTCATCAACAGCTTGATTTCCCCAACGGTGACGAGCTTCTTCTTCATATTGGCTAAAATTCATATTCATATTCTCAAACCTTTCTTTATAGGTGTATTGAGTTTCTCCCGTTAAATGCTGTAGCGTCTTATCAATATTTCCGATCATTTTATCGAGATTATTTCGTTTCTCTACTAACATTTTTCTTTGTAGCATAAATGCTTCTTTCTTATTAAATGAAGGATTGTGCATCATCTTTTGGATTTCCTTCAATGGAAATCCAAGTTCCCTGAAAAATAATATTTGCTGCAATGTTTCAAGGTTTTCTTCTGAATAGAGCCGATAACGATTATCTGTGACTTCACTTGGAGTCAATAAACCAATCTTGTCGTAATGATGAAGTGTACGAATGCTAATACCAAATAATTCAGCCACTTCTTTTACTTTCATTTCAATTCACCTCTCTTGATATCCACTATAAAATATGACGTTGCGTTAGGGTCAATCATCTTTTTAAAAATTTATATCATTGTTGATCTTGTTTGAAGCAGCGGATTCAAGGAGCTATGTTTTTTTTCGCAAATCGCTCAATTTTGTTACAGCTGGCCCGAACAACTGGCTATTTCCACTCGAAAAGAGTATCATGAGAACCAAACATAAACTGTAGTGAGAAAAGAGGTTGCTGAGGTTTGAGTGAACAAATCAATTGCAGGAACTGTCATGAACTGATTCCTTATCGTTCCAAAACGTGTCCATCTTGCGGGATTGAGAAGCCGCTTCCGAAAAAGGAACGTGTGAAGGATCGGGTGATTTTGGTTGTGGCAGGGATTGTTGTGGTGCTGCTTGCTGCAATGGTACTTGGAATGGCAAATGCCTATATTGGGGTTTTTAAATAAACGAAAAAAGGAGTTCCGCGAGTGGGAACTCCTTTTTTGATCCGTTCTTATTTGTTTTCAAATAAGCTTGTGGAATGGAGAGGCTGTACACGGGCTTTCGGGTCCATGTAAGCTTTCGCATTGTTGACAGCAGTTGGTGCTTCACCAAATCCGCTTGCAATCAATTTGACTTTTCCTTCATACGTACAGATGTCTCCTGCCGCATAGAAGCCTTCAATGTTTGTTTCCATTGTAGATTTCACCACGATGGAGTTCTTTTCGATTTCAAGGCCCCATTGTTTGATTGGTCCAAGGGAGGAAACAAAACCGAAGTTGACGATCACGTCGTCCACATCAAGCACTTGTTTTTTGTCGCCTTTGACTTCTTCGAGCACGATTTGTTCAATGCGGTCTTCACCAATGAGCTCAGTTGGTACAAATGGTGTTAGTACATTGACTTTCGAGTTGTGCAGGTTTTCTACACTGTGCTCATGTGCGCGGAATTTATCGCGGCGGTGAATAATAGATACTTCTTTTGCGATTGGTTCAAGCATAAGTGCCCAGTCCACCGCAGAGTCTCCGCCCCCAAGAACGGCAACACGTCTGCCGGCAAATTGGTTCAAGTCATTAATGAAGTAATGCAGGTTGCTTCCTTCAAATGATTCTGCTGAATCAAGTTCAAGCTTTCTCGGTTGGAATGCACCGTTACCAGCTGTGATGATGATTGTTTTAGAATAATGAATCTCTTGATTTGTCACAAGTTTAAAGATCCCATCTGCTTGCTTTTCAACCGTTTCAACTGCCTGCTCTAAGCAAATGGTTTGATCAAATTTATCCATTTGTTCCTTTAAGTTATCAACTAATTCTTGTGCGCGGATTTTTGGAAATCCAGCCACATCATAAATATATTTTTCAGGGTAAAGAGCGGATAGTTGACCGCCGAGCTGAGGAAGGCTTTCAATGATTTTCACACTTGCCTGTCTCATGCCTCCGTAAAACGCAGTAAACAATCCAACTGGGCCGCCCCCGATAACGGTAATGTCATATACCTTAGAATCTTCTTGCATTCCTTTAATCCTCCCAAATGAAAATTGTTATCACTATATCATATCATACCACATATCGCCCTTTGACTTGTTTTGAAAAACTTGTCGTTTTTTGATGCCGAAGCTTTGAAAAGGAGGAAAAAGTGAGAAAGACCGTTTATCATAAGGATTTTCAGTTTAAAGCCTTGAAAATTGGAGCAGAACTCGCTATTATTGTTAAGGGAACTAAATATTAATTTTTTATGAATTTTTGTCGGATACGGTCAAATGCTTTCGTTTTATGTAGGTGAAAGTTCAGATTTTCACATACTTATTTTTTTGTTTAAATTTCATAAAATGCCGCAAAGCGGTTGAGAATAACGATATGTAATTCTTTATCCGTTTTACAGCAAATTTAAAAAAGGTGGATGTGATTCCAGTGAATAAACCGAAAATCGTTGTATTAGGTGCAGGTTATGGCGGATTAATGACTGTAACAAGATTAACAAAACAGCTTGGCACAAATGATGCGGACATTACTCTTGTGAACAAGCATAATTATCATTACGAAACAACATGGCTTCATGAAGCAAGTGCAGGTACTCTTCATCATGACCGCTGTCGTTATCAAATCAAAGATGTGATTAACAGTTCCCGTGTCAACTTTGTACAAGCAACAGTTGAAAGCATTGATAAGGAAGCGAAGAAAGTTGTGACATCAGATGGCGAACTTTCTTATGACTACCTTGTTGTTGCACTTGGTGCTGTTCCTGAAACATTTGGTATTGCAGGACTGAAAGAATACGCATTCTCAATCTCTAACATCAACTCTGCTCGTCAGCTTCGTGAGCACATTGAGCTTCAATTTGCGACGTATAATACGGATGCTGAAAAACGTCCAGAGCGTTTGACAATCGTTGTCGGCGGCGCAGGATTCACAGGTATTGAGTTCCTTGGTGAGCTTGGAAACCGTGTGCCTGAGCTTTGCAAAGAGTATGACATTGATCAAAAAGACGTGCGTATCATCTGTGTAGAAGCTGCGCCAACAGCTCTTCCTGGATTCGATCCAGAATTGATCGACTATGCGATGAACTACCTTCAAGGTAAAGGTGTTGAGTTCAAAATTGGTACAGCGATCAAAGAATGTACGCCTGAGGGGATCATTGTTGGAAAAGACGATGATACAGAAGAAATCAAAGCTGCAACTGTTGTTTGGGCAGCAGGTGTACGCGGTAACCCAATCGTTGAAGAAGCTGGTTTTGAAAACATGCGCGGCCGCGTAAAAGTTTCTCCAGATCTTCGTGTACCAGAAAATGATGATGTCTTCATCATTGGTGACTGTTCATTGATTATCAATGAAGAAATCAACCGTCCATACCCACCAACTGCACAAATCGCTATGCAGCAAGGTGAAACAGTAGCGAAAAACCTTGCAGCACTAGTAAAAGGCGGTTCTCTTGAAAGCTTTAAGCCAGACATCAAAGGAACAGTTGCTTCTCTTGGTGAACACGACGCTGTAGGTGTTGCGTTTGGTAAAAAACTTCAAGGAACAAAAGCTTCTGCAATGAAGAAAATCATCGACAACCGTTCTTTATTCATGGTTGGCGGACCAGGACTTGTTCTGAAAAAAGGAAAATTCAAGTTCTTCTAAACCATCATAGACAAAAACGTGTATCCTCGTGATACACGTTTTTTTATAAGTTGTGGTATATTTTCTCACTTGGTCATTGACGGCAAAATATGTTATGATGAATTATCAGAAAATTTAGATTAAGGAGTGAGCAATATGAATGCACAAACAAAGGAAAAAACATCAACCTGTCAATATTGTTCAGGAAAAGGGTATTTTCAGCTATTGCTCGGCGGATCTGAAACGTGTGAGGAATGTAAAGGGACAGGAAAGAAGCGTTAATCGATCTGCTTTTTCCATTGATTGACTTCATCTCTATTTCCAAGTTAAACTAATGATGGGATATTTGGGGGTGGAGATGAAGTGATCAGTTTACCAGTCGTTATCATTTCAGTTATTTTATTTTTCGTGTTATTCTTCGGCATTGGCTTTTTGCTCAATATGTTGCTGAGAATGTCATGGATTATGGCTATTTTATATCCAATTGTATGCCTTTTCATTATCAACAATCAAAAGATGATCGCTTATGTAAGAGAGCCTGGCACTGCTTTTTCAGGAATAGGAGACCGGATTGTCTCACTCGCTGCGGCAGATATCATCATCTTATTAAGCGGCCTGATCGGTGCAATCACATCAGGTTTTGTCATTAATGCACTTCGAAAAAGAGGGTATCAAATGTTTTAACTCACTTGTGGACACGCAAGTGGGTTTTTTTGTTTCTCCTTTGCATAGTTTCCATTTTGTTTGGAAACAAATAGATGGGTAGAGGAGTGACAAATAGAGATGAAACGATTGTTCATGACCGCCCTATTCATGCTTGCACTTTTGACAAGCTTTACGGGCATATCTGGAGTCGAACCAAGTGATTTAGCTGTATGGGTGAAAAAAACCGATGCGGGCAAGCAAGTATCTTCTTTTTTTCAGCAGCCAAAAAGGGAAACGATCGCACTTAAAAGTGAAGATTCGCGGGCTGTTTCTCTCGAAGAAGCCTTTAATTGGAACGATTACCCGAAACAGAAAGTTGTGGCAACCGGCTATACAGCAGGTGTGGAATCAACAGGCAAAACGAAGGAACATCATGCATATGGCATTACATATTCAGGCGTCAAAGTGAAACGTGATTTATACTCAACAGTGGCAGCCGACCCATCTGTTTTTCCGATTGGAACGGTGCTGTTTATCCCGAACTATGGCTACGGTGTGGTTGCAGATACCGGGAAAGCCATTAAAGGCCATAAGCTTGATTTATACTATGAAACCGTTGATGATGTGTATAGAGAATGGGGTAAAAAAGTGCTCGATGTGTATATCATCAAAAAGGGTGAAGGGACGTTAACGGAAAAAGACTTAAATCAGCTTAATGAAGCAGAATCGATGCAGGTATTCCGTCAGCAGTTTCAAGCCAATAAAGAATAAAAAAGCTTTGGGCCGTTTAAGGTCCAAAGCTTTTTCGCTTCTACATGAAGTAATAATCTAAGATGAGTGTCAGCAAGATCCCTGTTAAACCGCCGAAGAAGACTTCAATCGGCTTATGACCAAGAAGCTCTTTTAATTTCTTTTGCTTTTCTTTTTCTTCCGCATTCGGGAAATTCTTTGCTTCGGAAACAAATCGGTTAAAATCTGTTACGAGCTTGTTGAGAACAGTCGCCTGTTCTCCTGCCTGTCTGCGAACGCCTGTCGCATCAAACATCGTAATAATGGCAAAGATGGCGGAAATGGCAAAGATAGATGTATCTAGCCCGTGCTCTAAAGCCACTGCTGTTGAGAGTGCTGTTACTGCTGCGGAGTGTGAACTTGGCATTCCGCCTGTGCTTGTAATGAGCGACCAATCTAGTCGTCTAGAAATGATAAATTGAATCGGTACTTTTACAAATTGAGCAAAAAAGATGGCTGCAAGGCTGGCAAGCAGCGGAAAATTCGTCAGTACGCTCATGAACAAGAAACATCCTCTCTTTAAGAAAAAATATTGTGCGAAATGATGGACTAAAAATCCTAGTATGATGAAAAAATGATAGCAGTAAAAAAAGCTGCCAAGTCCATGTTCATTATAACATTAAAGAAAGTAGATGTGGAACGAGGAGAACAAAGACAGGCTGCTCGAGTTTTCGCCGCTTTTTCATGATGCCCTTCCGCGTGTGAAAATATAAATGTTCATCAAGGAAAGACAGACTGGCAATGATCGTATAGGCACGCAAATTTTGATATAATAGAAGTTCCAATGTGAAAAATGGAGTTCATTAAGGAGCGTGTGATAAATATGTTTTTCTCGACAAATGAATTGCAGCATAAAGATACACTGGCGATCGGACTTTTTCAAAAGAGCCAATTATCAGGAAAAGCAAAAGAAATGGATGAATTACTTGAAGGAAGAATCACTGAATTATTAAAAGAAGGCGACATTTCATCCAAACGAAATCAGCTTTCGAAATTTTTCCCATCCCCTGAAACAGGCATCAAACGCATTTATTTTGTCGGGCTTGGGAAGGAATCAGATTACACGTTTGAAGAGGCAAAAGAAGTGTTTGCCCATTTATTCAAAAAGCTTCATCAAGATAAAAAGCAAGCGGTTTCTGTCTTGCTGGATACGTTTATTGGAAAGGATCTGCCTGCTCAAGATGCAGCCCATGCCCTTTCTGAAAGCTGCCTTTTAGCTACATATGAATTACAGGATTTTAAACATAAAACAAATGAACCGGATCGTTTTATCGAGTTTGTTTATGCAACGACAGAGCATGATCAAGCTGAAATTCAGGCGAGTTTGAAAGTCGGCGAAGTGTACGGACAGTCAGTTAATTCGGCTCGTACCCTTGTGAATATGCCACCGAACATGCTCACATCCTCTGATCTGGCTTCGTATGCGGCAGAGCTTGCATATAAATATGAATTTGAGATTGAAATTTTAGATAAAGAACAAATGGAAGAGCTCGGAATGGGCGGTATTTTAGCCGTCAATAGAGGCTCAACAGAACCTCCAAAACTCATCGTATTGAAATATCAAGGCAAGGAAGAATGGATAGACGTCATCGGCCTTGTCGGTAAAGGCATCACGTATGATACTGGCGGCTATTCTTTAAAGCCAAGAGCGAGTATGGTTGGCATGAAAACAGATATGGGCGGCTCAGCCTCTGTTCTAGGCGCAATGGAAATCATCGGCGAACTTCGCCCAGAGCAAAATGTCATTGCGGTCATCGCCTCAACCGATAATATGATCTCGGCAGACGCTATGAAGCCGGACGACGTGATTGTGTCACTAAGCGGTAAAACAATCGAAGTGCTCAATACGGATGCAGAAGGCCGTCTTGTTTTAGCAGATGGGGTGACATATGCGAAGCAGCACGGTGCCTCTGTCCTTGTAGATGTGGCCACATTAACAGGCGGTGTCATTGTGGCGCTTGGAAATGAGACAACAGGAGCGATGACCAATAACGATGAGCTGTACGCTCAGTTTAAAGAAGCATCAGAAGAATGCGGTGAAATGATCTGGCAGCTGCCAATCACGGAAAAAGATAAGAAACGAGTACGAAACAGCAAAATGGCGGATCTCAATAACTCACCAGGCCGTGATGGTCATGCGATCATGGCAGGTGCTTTCATTGGCGAATTCGCAGAGGAGACGCCTTGGGTTCACTTAGATATTGCAGGAACTGCAACAACAGAAAAACCTTCATGCTTTGGACCAACAGGGGCAACAGGGGTGATGGTGAGATCACTCGCAACATTTGTGGAACGATTTGAAGGAACAAAATAAAGGATAAGGCTCTGCCGAGTGGCAGGGCTTTTTTATGTAGGACATACGCCATTTGACGAAGTTTTTTTTCTATGGTAACATACGTTGGTACTTTAATTATCTACTACATTAGTAAACTAAAGGATTTCGGGGGTTTCACCATGAATGCAGTTGTTTTAGCGGTTGTTTTAATGTTGATATTAAGCTTGCTGCGGGTCAATGTTGTGATTGCGCTGGCCATAGGCGCTTTAGCTGGCGGACTTGCAGGTGGATTAGGCTTGGGAGGAACAGTGGACGCCTTTACGGACGGACTCGGAGGAAATGCAACCGTGGCGATTAGTTATGCGTTATTAGGAGCATTTGCTGCGGCACTGACGAAAACAGGTCTTCCAGATGCCATGGTTGAAGGAGCAGTGAAGCTTCTAGGAAAAGAAGGCGATTCAAGACGGAAAACACTATCAAAAGTGCTCATCGTTCTTGTCATTTTGATCGTGTCTTGTTTTTCACAGAACGTCGTTCCTGTTCATATTGCCTTTATCCCAGTCTTAATTCCGCCGTTATTAAAGGTGTTTAACGAGCTTCAGATTGACCGCAGACTGCTAGCGTGTGTCATGACCTTCGGACTCACTGCACCATATATATTACTTCCAGTCGGTTTTGGACAGATTTTCCACGGAATGCTTCGTGACAATATGAAGGAAGCGGGTCTGACTGTAAACTTAGCAGATATTCCCTATGCCATGCTGATTCCAGTTGCGGGTATGGTTCTTGGATTGATCGTTTCCATTTTTGTGTATCGAAAGCCGAAGGTATATGAGGATCGTGAAATTACAGACGTAGAAAAATCGGCTTATACGAAAAAAAGCTTATTCTTTGCCGGTCTTGCTATTCTCGTTTCATTGATTGTCCAGCTTTATCTATCGCAAAGCCTTGGTGTGGAAGGAATGATCTTCGGTGCACTCTCAGGACTGCTTGTCTTGTTTGTGACTGGAATGATGAAACGCGGTGAAGCAGATGAACTCATTACATCTGGAATGAATATGATGGCATTTATCGGTTTTGTCATGCTTGTTGCGGCTGGATTTGCCAACGTTTTAACAAAAACAGGAGATATTGAATCTCTTGTCAAAGCATCTTCCCAATTTATCGGAAACAGCCAGAGTCTTGCGGCGATTTTAATGCTGCTCGTTGGTCTACTTGTGACAATGGGGATCGGATCATCATTTGCAACGATTCCGATTATTACAACCATCTTTGTTCCACTTTGCTTACACTTAGGATTTAGTCCAATGGCTACCATTGCCATTATTGGCTCTGCTGCGGCTGTTGGAGATGCAGGTTCACCTGCAAGTGACAGTACGCTTGGACCAACATCTGGTTTGAATATGGATGGACAGCATCACCATATTTGGGGAACTTGTGTCCCGACTTTTATCTATTATAATATTCCGCTTGTTCTGTTCGGCTGGCTGGCGGCGATTATTCTGTAAAATGAAAAGCTTGTAGAGAAAACGATGATGTTTTTTCTATAAGCTTTTTTGTTGTTTGCAGATGAAAAAATAATTAGGACAAAAGTATGAATTAAATGAATCTTTCTTCCTCTATCTTACGTATATATGCTGATAAAAGTGAAAAGGGGAAGATGGGACATGTCATTTTTTAAAAAACTAGCGGCAAGTGCAGGAATTGGTGCGGCAAAAGTAGATACCATTTTAGAGAAAAACGCTTATTATCCAGGACAAGAAGTAAAGGGAACTGTCCATGTAAAGGGCGGGAAAATCTCTCAGGAAATCCGCCATATCAATGTTAAAATTGAAACACAGTATGTGATTGTAAAAGATGATGAAGAGCGTAGAAAATATGCAAACATCCATTCTGTACGGGTGACGGATTCTTTTACCATCCAGCCTGGAGAAAAGCATGAATTTCCTTTTTCATTTATTCTTCCTATTGATACCCCGATGACGATCGGAAAAGTGGAAATTGCAGTAGAGACAGACCTTGATATCCAAGGCGGAATCGATAAATCTGACTATGACCGCATTTTCGTTGAAGCTCATCCTTGGGTGAGAAATGTACTGGAGGCCACTAGAAATCTTGGCTTCCACCTGAATGAAGCAGACTGTGAGCAAGCACCTTACTTTCAGCGGCGCCTGCCATTCGTCCAAGAATTCGAGTTCATTCCGACATCAGACTACTATCGCTATATGCTTGATGAGTTAGAGCTGATTTTTCTGATAGATGAAGGCGGATTAGATATTGTTTTCGAAGTCGACCGTAGAGCAAGAGGCCTGAGAGGCTGGCTTGAGGAGATGTATAATGATGGAGAACAGCTTGTACGCTACCGCTTCAGTCCATCAGATCTTGAAGATGTAGAAGTGCTTGAAGGAATGCTAGAAGAAATCATAGATCAATACGCTGAGTAATGATGAAAAAAGAGCCTGAATGAAGACTGGCTCTTTTTTCTATGATACAGCTTCTTGTTTTCGAAAGGATGTGGCTTTGGAAACAGAACGATAAATTTTAGGTGCCAGCATCGCAAGTAATATGGTCAATGCGTAGTCTTTTACCATAAACCAGATCATAAAGAACCACGTGGTTTGATAGGAAATCGGTGCATTGAGCCATACATTTAATGCGAGGTATGTATAGGTCGTTCCGATCACATACATCACGGTCGTACCAGCAATGGCTGCAAGCAAAAAGCGACCAAAACCAGGATTTTTTCTTTTCTCTAGAATGAATCCAGCAAGCCAGGCAGCAGGGATGTACGATAGTACAAAGCCGCCGCTTTTCCCTAAAATGACCCCAAAGCCCGCAGAGAACTGGGCGAATACAGGTGCACCAGCAATTCCAACCAAGGCATAGACAATCATAGCTAATGCGCCAAGCTGTCTGCCGAGTAAGAGACCAGCAAGCACACAAAAAAACGGCTGCATCGTAAGTGGAATTCCGCCGACCTGTAAAAATGGCACAATGGATGTGATATTGGCCCCGATAGCCATGAGTGCAGCAAACATTCCGACTAGCACAAAGTCAGCAGTTCGTGTCTTCTTTTGCATGATGTTTCCCCCTGTCTTATCTGTACAAATAGATTAAGGGGAAGAAGAAATTTTGTCAACTTGTTTTTATTTTAAGTTAACAATAAAAACCCGCCCATCAAGAAGGCGGGTAGTTGACTAAGCTTCAGTCATAAAAGTGGCATCGATGGCTTTGCTGACAGGTACGTAATCATAGCCGAGATCACGAGCGACCGCTTCGTACGTGATATGTCCGTTCATCACATTGACACCTTCTGCGATGGCATTGTTTTCTCTAATAGCTTTTGCAGCGCCTTTATTCGCAATTTGCAGCGCATATGGAACAGTGACATTCGTTAGAGCAACAGTTGATGTCCGCGGAACCGCGCCTGGCATATTAGCGACAGCATAATGTAAAATGCCGTGTTTTTCATAAGTAGGCTGATCATGGGTTGTGATGTGATCAATGGTTTCGACAATACCGCCTTGATCAATCGCTACATCCACAATGACAGAACCAGGCTTCATTTGTTTCACCATTTCTTCTGTCACAAGCGTTGGTGCTTTGGCACCAGGAATCAGCACAGCACAAATGAGAAGGTCTGCCTCACTGACTGAATCTGCAATGTTGACAGGATTGGACATTAACGTTTTCATTTGATGGCCAAATTGGTCGTCCAGCTGACGCAGGCGTTCTGCGTTTACATCAATCAGGGTGACATCTGCGCCAAGTCCAATAGCCATTTTCGCTGCGTTTGTTCCAACAACCCCGCCACCAATAATGGTGACCTTTCCTCTTGATACCCCTGGTACACCTGCAAGTAAAATACCCTTTCCGCCTTTTGGCTTTTCTAAAAATTGTGCACCAATTTGAGCGGCCATTCTGCCTGCTACTTCAGACATAGGTGTGAGAAGTGGGAGTGATTTTCCGTCCGTTACGGTTTCATAAGCAATGGCTGTAACGCCTTTTTGTTTTAATGCTTCAGCCAAGGAGGGCTCTGCGGCTAGATGCAGGTACGTAAATAAGATGAGTCCTTCTCTGAAATAAGGATATTCCTCAGGTAATGGTTCTTTTACTTTCATGATCATATCAGAAGATGCCCATACATCTTTCGCCTGATCAAGAATCTCTGCACCAACAGATACATAATCGTCATCAGTGAATCCGCTTCCAAAACCAGCGTTTGTTTCAATTAAAATCTGATGTCCAGCTGAAAGCAATTGAGAAGCTGCTCCTGGTGTTAATGCCACTCGGTTTTCATTGTTCTTAATTTCTTTCGGAATGCCGATGATCATGTTTATTCCTCCTATGCTTATCTATTGATATTGTATGTCTAGTGTATCCTGAAAGTTTAGAAAATTCTTCGGTTGAAATAAAAAATAAAAAAACGCCTCTTTGTGAAATTTCACAAATGGACGTTTTTTAGCTTCATATCAAGGTATATGGTCATTTTCTCATTCATGTTTTTTAAATCAATTTCTGCGATGTCTGTAATCCGTTTTAATCGATAATTTAAGGTATTGATGTGGATATTTAATTGCTTTGCGGCAATATTGGCATTGCTGTCACAGTCAATAAACCGTTCAAGTGTTTCGACGAGGTTGGAATGATGCCTCAGGTCGTAATCCTCCAGCTTCGATAAAGAGTAACTGGAGTAAGAAGAGCCCTTTCGCTTCTCAGCAAGCACATCAAGGTATTGATAAATGCCTAGTTCAGAAAAGCTGTTTAAACGTTCTGTTTCAACTGGAAAGCGTTCTTTCGTTTTTAATACAGCCAGTGCTTCTTTATAGGAAGGCTGAATTTGAGAGATGTTATCGTAAATTCCTCCAATTGCTGCCTGAACATGCTGAATATGATACCGGTCCGCAAGTTGCTGCAGCATGCCGCTTGTGAATTGTTTAATATCTTGAAGTGGATGTTCTGTTTTTGGTGAGACAAGAATAATGAATTCGTGAAAATCAACAGTCGTTAACAATACCTGTACTTGCTGTGTTGTTTCAAGCAGATAGGACAGCTTTTTTTCTGTCTCCTCTGTGAGTTCGTCACGAAGACGGAAGATGATGATGGCATATGTGTCTGGACATCTGATGCCAAGTCTTAAAAATAGGTCAAGCATCTCATCCTTTTCATGAATATGACCCGTGAGCATTTTCCAGAAAAGCTCCTGATTGCGTTCCTCTGTTTTTGTTTTTCGAATTTGTAAATTGAGTAATTTGTTTTTCACGGCATGTGCTGCCATTTTGAGAAGGTCCATTTCTTCTTCTGAAAATGGCTGCGTAGATTCAATCGCCCAAATAAATCCGAGCACTTCTTTGTCCTTCCAGATGGATATGGCGACCCTGCTAGATAAACCCACCTCTGCAATTTGAGGGACACGAAGCGGTTCGTCTGTTTTAAGGAGTGTAGGAATGATGCCGTCCTTCCAAAGCCGATTGATGACTTTTTCTGGTACCCGGCGGGAGATAATGGTTGAAGTTCTGGCGGGATCAGTAAAATCATTGTGTGTGCTATATGCCAATAATCGATGATGAGTATCTTCTATAGTAATAGGGCAATTGAGCACATCACTTATTTGGTCTGCCACATCCTCTAAACGATCAAGACTATACTTAAACGGATCTGTCTTTTTTGTCATAAAAAACCCCTGCTTTTTCGAATATTTCACGTACTTACATTATGAAGAGAATGAGGTACGTAAATCAACAAAAAACTGCCATAAACTAAAAAAAACAAAAAGTGTGAGAAGCAAGCAAGTGGATGTTGAAGCACGATGAAAAAGAAATAGTACAATAATAACGTAGTAAAAAATCAATAGGCGGAAAGGTCCACCGAAGTCGGTGGATACTTATTAAGAATATATGACCAAAAAACTGTTAAATACTAGATAAAAAGCGAAAAAACAGTAATTCTATAGACTCATTTTGTAAAATAAAAACAGATTTGTTTGACTGTGTATCATTTCTGTTTTTATAATAATAACGTCAAAAAATAAGTGGATTAGCCCATTATATGGCGGCTATGCACGGGAGGTAATGAGGAATATGTCAGGAATTATTCGCGTAACCCCAGAAGAACTAAGAGCGACCGCTAAGCAATATGGTGTTGAAAGTCAAGAAGTGTTAAACCAAGTTGATCGTCTAAATAGAATGATCTCTGATTTAAAAGGAATGTGGGAAGGTGCTTCTAGTGAAGCATTTGCTGATCAATACGAACAGCTTAAGCCTTCATTTATCAAAATGTCTGATCTATTAACAGATGTCAGCAATCAGCTTGATCAAACGGCAAATACACTTGAAAGCACTGACCAAGACATCGCAAGCCAAATCCGCGGCTAATCAAGGGGATTTCCTTTCTAAGTGTGAAAAGCAGAAACAGCGCCGAGTCTGTCAATGGATGCCGGCGCTCTTTCTATTTTGTGAGGTGGAAATTTGTGTATATCGATATTACCATCGACTTAAAAAATTATGATGGCAGTGTGTTTGATTTGAGACTATCAAATTATTTACATATTAAACAAGTCATCCATATCGCCTGGCAGGCAAAACAAATCTCGCTTCCAAAGCGGGAAGGCGGATGGGTGCGAGTAGTCAATAAGAAAGCTGTGTTTTCAGGCGAATATAAGCTGTCAGACTGTGGAATTACCACAGGAGACAGGCTGGAAATACTATGAAAGGACTTTTGTAAATGGCAGATAAAAAGAGTTCCTATTTAGAAGAACAATTAGAAGCAGTCATGAAAAAAGAGGGAGGCACCTATACCTTTATTTTTCAAAAAGAGACAATTAAACTCTTAGACGGTTTAGAAGCGGCACCGATCAAAGACATCAATCCTTCATTTCAGAAAGAGATTCAATTAACTGAAGATGAGGTCATCATTTCTATTCAACCGCCTCCTGCCTATCAGGAATTTCGTTTCATCCATGCAAAGGATGAAAAAAGCAAATGGATTTTTTCATACCAGCTTGTCGATGCAGTTCTTAAACACGACGTGAAGCGGCTGCATCCTATTGTTTCTCCTGAAAACATTGTTTTTCATCAAGGCTTAGCTCCTGCATTTTTGCATTATGGAGTCAAAGAAAGCATCCCGCCATATGAAACTGATGAACTTCGCCTGTTAAAAGAGGTCAAGGCCGTCGTTCTTCGAGTGGTTGACCATGAATATCAATTTCAAGAATATGTGGCTTACAATGAAACGTTGAAATTATCTGAGCTGGCAAAAGAAATTAGTGAAACGAAGTCGCTGGAAGAATTGTCAGCTTTGATTGAGCAAAAGATCAAAGCAATCGATACGAAAGAAAAAACGCTCTTAACCATTCCTAAAAAGAAATGGAAGATCGAGCGATACATTGGACTAGGTCTGCTTGTCCTGTTAATCCCTGCATTGGTGTACACCATTTATACCTTCTTTTTTGCCATGCCAAAACAAGAAGCATACGTCGAGGCAAATAAATATTATCTCAACAAGCAGTACAGTCAAGTGGTGGATACGTTAGAGAAGTATCCAGCCAATAAAATGCCAGTCTCTCTTCAATATGAACTGGCCATTTCGTATGTACAAACGAATCAAGGCAGCCTCTTACTTGATCAGCATAAAAAAGAAATCACAGAAACGTACACATTACAGACAGATCCACAATACTTCCTATTCTGGATTCATATTGGACAAGGCAATAGCAAGGAAGCACTTGATATTGCACGGGTGCTTGGAGACGACAGGTACATATTCACGGCACTCGTCGCCTACCGCAATGAAATTCAAAATGATGACAGCCTTTCTGCTGAAGAAAAACAAAAACAACTAGATCCAATCATTAAAGAAATGGCGAAATATGAAGAAAAAGAAACAACCGAGACAAGCACAAGTGACTCCTCGGGCGCAAGCCAAACAGATGAAACAGCTGAACAAAAAGAGCAGTCAAAAGCCGATCAAGAGAAAAATGAGAAAGAATCTGAAGCGAAAAAGAAAACCTCTCAGACAAAAAAAGATGAGAAAAAATAATTCTTTCGATACAACTGACAGTTGGTGCTGTCCGATGAGGAGGTGGAGCGTTTGAGTCTTCTTTGGGTTTTTTATGAGGAGGATTATCAAACCGTCCGTTTAGATGAGCAGTTCAATCGAGAAGCTCTGATTGGACCTGTAATAGAGCATACGGTGACAATCCCTTCACTTTCATTTGATGAAGGGACAATTCGTTTATCTCCTGATGAACCGAATGATGGTTTTACTATTTATCAGGGGAATGAGAAGAAAGGCAAATTACTTCCACATGAACCATATCAGCTTGGTTCACTCATATTTATTTTAATGGATGCACATCATGATCAGCATATTTATTACCTAGGAAATAGAGTTGAGCTGTCTTTTTCACGTGAAGAGAAAGATGAGATCGATGTGTGGAAAGAACAAGCTCATTCCATGTTTCAAGATGCCAGCCAGTTCACTTTAGAGAAAATCGAAGGAACATGGTATGTCATGCCTCAGGACGAGACGATTTACGTGAACGGAAAGAAAATCTACGGTCCAGAGAAGGTTTATGCCGGAGATGAGCTGTTCTGGAACTTTCTGACGGTGACATTTATAGATGATGATTTATTACAGGTGACAGCTTACGAACCTTTTCAAACGCGTTTGGAAAAAACAAGACCTCCAAGCACAGAAACAAAACAAAAATACCCTTCATACAGACGTACACCGCGTTTGATTTATGATTTACCAGATGACCGGGTATCCTTTAGCTTTCCTTCGCAGGAGAGTGAAAATAACAGCAGAGGGCTTTGGCTTGTTGTCCTTCCGCCGCTTGTCATGCTCCTTGTGATGGGGATTGTCGCCCTTATCCAGCCGCGCGGAATCTTTATTGTCGTGTCGATGGCGATGTTTATCATGACGTTAATTACATCGTCCGTTCAATACTTTAAAGAAAAATCACAGCGCAAAAGACGAGAAGAGAAGCGGCAGCGAGTCTATTCTCTTTATTTAGAAAATAAGCGGAAAGAGCTGCAGGAGCTGTATGACCGCCAGCAATATATTTTGACGTATCATTATCCGTCATTTGAACAAATGAAGTATTTAACATCAGAAATCAGCGGCCGCATTTGGGAAAAGACGCTTGTGAGTGACGACTTCTTGCATCTGCGTCTTGGAACGGGCGCAGTTCCATCAAGCTATGAATTATCGATGAGCGGCGGCGATATGGCCAACCGGGATGTTGATGACTTAATGGAACAAACGCAGCACATGCAAAAAGTATATCGTGAAGTGAAGAATGTCCCGATTACATTCGGTCTTGCGGATGGTCCAACAGGATTAATTGGGAAGCCTGCGATTGTGAAAAATGAGCTTCATCAGCTTGTCGGGCAGCTTGCTTTCTCGCACAGCTATCACGATTTGAGATTTGTCTTTATCTTTCATGAGCAGGAGTATGAGAACTGGGAATGGATGAAATGGCTTCCGCACTTCCAGCTGCCTCATACATATGGCAAAGGGTTTATTTACAACGAACAAACACGCGATCAGCTGTTGTCCTCAATCTATGAAATTTTACGTGAGCGTGATTTAGAAGAAGAAAAAGAGAAGAAAATCTTTACGCCTCATTTTGTGTTCATCGTGACAAATCATGAGCTCATTGCCGAGCATGTGATTTTAGAATACTTAGAAGGCAGCCGGACAGATCTTGGCATTTCCATCATCTTTGCAGCAGAAACAAAGGAAAGCTTAGCTGAAAATATTTCGACGCTTGTCCGTTATATTAACGAAGAAGAAGGGGATATTCTCATTCAGCACAAGAAGGCAGTAAGAATTCCGTTTCAGCTTGATACACATCAGCGCGGGGACAATGAACTGTTTGCCAGAACCCTGAGAACATTAGATCATCAAGTCGGTATGACCAATTCGATTCCTGAGACGGTCTCATTCCTTGATCTTTTCCATGCCAAACAGGTAGATGACATTGGCATTCGTGAAAAATGGCTGACTTCAGAAACGGCCAAATCATTATCAGTTCCAATTGGTTATAAAGGGAAAAACGACATTGTCGATCTGAACCTGCATGAAAAAGCACATGGCCCGCACGGACTGTTGGCGGGAACAACGGGATCAGGGAAAAGTGAATTTTTACAGACGTATATTTTATCGCTCGCTGTACATTTTCACCCGCATGAAGTTGCTTTTCTGTTGATTGACTATAAAGGCGGCGGAATGGCGCAGCCGTTTCGAAATATTCCTCATTTACTTGGAACGATCACCAATATTGAAGGCAGCAAGAACTTTAGTGAAAGAGCGCTTGCCTCAATTAAAAGTGAATTGAAGAAAAGACAGCGGCTGTTTGATCAGTATCATGTGAATCACATCAATGATTATACAAAGCTCTACAAGGAGAAAAAGGCTGAGCAGGCAATGCCTCACTTGTTCTTAATCTCTGATGAGTTTGCTGAATTAAAAAGTGAAGAGCCAGACTTTATTAGGGAGCTTGTCAGTGCTGCACGTATCGGCCGAAGCCTAGGGGTCCATCTCATTTTGGCTACCCAAAAGCCAGGCGGGGTCATTGATGATCAGATTTGGAGTAACTCCCGCTTTAAGGTCGCACTAAAAGTGCAAGATGCGTCAGACAGTAAGGAAATTTTGAAAAATAGTGATGCAGCATCCATTACCGTCACAGGCCGCGGCTATTTACAAGTGGGCAACAATGAAATTTATGAATTGTTCCAATCGGCTTGGAGCGGTGCACCATATATGGAAGATGGCTACGGCTCAGAAGATGACATTGCCATTGTGACAGATACTGGTCTTATTCCGTTATCAGGGGTAAGCACAGAGCCGGCAGTGAAAAAAGAGACAGTGACGGAGATTTCCGCTGTTGTGGATGAAATTGAACGTATGCAGCAGGAGTTTGGAATTGAGAAGCTGCCAAGTCCATGGCTTCCACCGCTTGAAGAGCGGATTCCAAAAACACGTTATGCGTCGAGTGAAGAGCATGTCTTCCATTTTGCGCTTGTCGATGAACCAGATCAGCAAAGCCAGCATCCACTTTCTTATCAAATGATGGAAGATGGGAACATTGGCATCTTCGGTTCCTCCGGCTACGGCAAATCACTTGCTGCCACAACACTGCTGATGAGCTTTGCGGAGAGGTATTCACCTGAAGAATGGCACGCATATATTTATGATTTCGGAAACGGAACATTGCTTCCGTTAGCTAAACTGCCGCATACGGCGGATTATTTCTTAATGGATCAGATGAGAAAGATTCAAAAATCAATGAAGCGTCTGCGGGAAGAGGTTGAATATCGCAAGCGCTTATTCAGACAGCAAGAAATGAGTCATATCAAAATGTACAACGCCTTAAATGAGAAAAAGCTTCCATTCATTTTTATCGTGATTGACAACTTTGACATTGTCAAAGACGAAATGCATGAGCTCGAATCTGAGTTTATTCAGCTGAGCCGTGACGGACAATCACTAGGTATATACTTCTTGATTACAGCAACCCGGGTAAATGCAGTGCGTCAATCGCTGATGAACAATCTGAAAACAAAGATTGTCCATTACTTAATGGATCAAGGAGAGGCGTACTCGATTATTGGCAGACCGAAATTCAGCTTAGAGCCGATCCCAGGCCGAGTTATTATTAACAAAGAAGAGCTTTATTTTGCGCAAATGTTTCTGCCAGTTGAAGGAGAGAACGATCTCGAATTGTTTGAGCATTTGAAACAAGAGATACAGCTTCTTCATGACCGCTTTGAAGCATCCGAAAAACCAAAGCCTGTGCCAATGCTTCCTGATAAGCTGACAGTTTGGGAGCTTGAGAGTCGTTTAGATGAACAAAAACTGCCTTATGACATTCCAGTCGGATTAGATGAGGAATCTGTGGCACCTGTTTATTTTGACTTGAAAAAGAATAAACATTGCCTCATTATCGGTCAAACGCAGCGAGGGAAAACAAATGTGACAAAACTGATGCTCGATCAGCTTTTAGTGGCAAAGCCTGAAAAGCTGGCTGTCTTTGATTCAATTGATCGAGGTCTATCCCATTATGCAAAAGAAGAGAACATTGATTACCTTGAAACAAAAGATGATATCACCGAATGGGCAGAAGAAATGGACCGCATATTCAAGGTGCGGGAAGAAATGTATGTCGAAGCTGTGCGCCAAGGGGAGACCGATCAGCTGTCATTTCCTCAAATTGTGCTTGTGATTGATGGCATTACGCGTTTTCAGCAGACGATCGATCCGCGTCTTCAAGATCAATTAGCTGATTTCATGAAGTCATATGCACACTTAGGCTTCAGCCTGATTGCATCAGGGAATCATACCGAGTTCAGTAAGGGCTATGATGCACTCACAAACGAAATCAAACAAGTTCGTCATGCTATGTTACTCATGAAAAAATCAGAGCAAAACATCATACCGCTTCCGTATGCAAGACAAGAACCAGAGATTCAGCCAGGCTTCGGGTATTTGGTTGAAAACGGAAAAGAGAAGAAAATCCAGGTTCCTTTATGTGCGGTAGAAAGGAAGAGTGTTCAATGACAGAGCAGCAAAAAAGCTCCATCAAAATCGTATCCACCATGATATTGATTCTTGTGCTGCCGGTTTTATTTTTCCACCTGATTGGAGATGACCCGGCAAAACAGAAGAAGAATGCCACACGAAATATTGCAGTGGTCAATGAGGATATGGGAGCGAGCGAAAGTGAAAACACGGCTCGTTTCGGACAGGATGTTGTGGCAGCATTGTCAGAACGTCCTGATTATACATGGACTGTAGTGAATCGCAGTGCGGCGGAAAATGGACTGAAAAACAGAAAATATGACGCTGTCCTTTATATTCCGTCTGATTTCTCTAAAAATGTGCTGAGCTATGATAAAGACCATCCTGAAAAGGCGTCCATTCAATTTTCAATTCAAGATCAGCTCAATGCAGTCAATAAAGAGAAAGTGCAGAGAGAGCTGGAAAATGCGCAAAAGAAAATGAATGAACAGATGTCGACGCTATACTGGAGTTTTGTATCACAGGAAATTGGCAATGTGAGAGAAGAATTTGAGCATATTGTCGGCAAAGAAGTTGAATTCCAAAACACGATGTACAACTTCTATAAACCGAACTCAAACAAACTATCAGATGCCGTCCAGCAGCAGAAGAAACAAATAGAAGAATTAAAAAATGCGATGGCCGATTCACAGAAACAATATAAAGACGGCTTGAGTACAACAGAAGAAGCAAAGAACCAATTAAAGGACTTTGTGAAAGTAGTCGATCAATACCAGCAGTATCAAGATAAACAAAAGGATCTCTTGATCAAAGCGCAATCAACAAGCCAAAAGCAAATCCAGCAAGGGCTCAAACAACTCGCTGACATTCAAAACCAAAATGCCCGCAGCTTTAGTGATCAAATGGGCGGACTCAAAACAGACATCAACGGGGTACAAAGTCAGCTGAAAACAACGGACAGCGCCATCCAATCTGTTCAAAAGTCGAGAGAAGACGTTATTCCTAAGCAATCCACGGGGTTAACGGAACTTGTGATAGCGTCTCAGAAGGAACTGATTAAAAACTATGAAGATCGTTACTTAGAAGATTATCGAAATAAAATATCAGACTTGCAGACAAAGCTATTGGCAAAAAGGCAAGAGTTAATGGACGAGCCTGAACCGCCAGCTGACTCTGATGAAGACGAGCCATCAGATCAAGATAATGAAAACCCACAAGAGATTGGGATTAACCTAGAGGAAGAAACAAATGAGCTCTCACAGATTTCAATAGAAATGAACGACCTTGCGGATCAATTAGTAGAACAGGAGACACCGCCTACTGGAGATGGCAATGATGATAAAACCGGTGATGATCCTGCTCAGCCAGATACCGGCAGCACGAATACATCGAAGGATGATCTAAAAGCACTCTCAACTCGCTTAGATGAAGTGAAAAAGAAAATACAAGAAAAAGCGGACGCTCATAACGACGAATTAAAAGACAAAGTGAGTCAGATGAGTAAAGAGCTTGAGACCCTTACGAAAAAAGTAGAAAAGCTTGAAAAGACTATCCTACGGTTACAAGATCGATATAACGTCATTCCGAATGAAATCAAAAATCAAGAATCATCCATTGTAAGCAAAGTAAAAGAGCTGAAGCGCAGGAACTCACCGATTAGTAATGCCTTTAGCGATCATCTTTTTGAGAAAAAGTTCGAAACAAAATCAACAAGAACTAAAAAATTAATGGACTATTCAAATCAACTCTCTCAGCTAGAGCTGATGATCGCAAATGTCTATCAACCATCTAATAACTCTTCTCTATATGACGCAAAAGAAGAGAATATCCAATCCATCCTCTCCATCAAAAAAGAAGAAACAGAAAACTGGGATAAGCTCAAAAACCAGATGCTGACATCAAACGATGATGTGTCTACTTTTATTGATGAGATGCAGAAGTTTTCAGATGGTTATGCGGAGTACATTACGACTCAGCAGGCAAGCATGGAACAGGAATTACAGACAATTTCTGAAAGTGCGGACAATGTAGCTGAGCAAATGGCTGATCAAGGAGATGCGGTGTATACAGCAGACCTTGCAGGCAGTTCAATAGTTGTCAGTGCACAGGATTCAATTGGACAGGAAGTGCTTCGTCTTTCTGAAAATATGAGTTCGTTAACCGACCGCCAAAAAGGGGTGGCGGATTATACGAATAACATTGAAGAGAGTGTCACAACAGTTCAAGAAAAAGCAGATACGCTGAATGAAAACTGGAGCAAGAATGTCGACTCTACAAAGCTTGTTCAGCAAGATTTAAAGGGGATTCTAGGAAATACATTAAGTGATCAAGGCAACAGCAACTATGTGTATAACCATTTAGCCAATCCGCTGAAAATCAGCGGCGATGTGCCGGAAGAAAAAACGCAGACTGTACCGCCGGTCGTCATTTTGGTCATTGTGATGATCAGCAGTTTGTTAATTGGCTTTTTCAGCTCGTATTATGCGTCAGCTCCGATGCTGGTCAAAGGTGCACTGTTTGGCATCTTGAATCTATTAGTCGGACTCATGATCAGTTTGTTTGGACTGAACATTTACAAACTTGCCGATGATCAAGCCATTCAATGGTCGATCTTCACCATTTTGTTATTAGTGGCGTGCTCTGCCTTTATTCGCACGGCCTTCCTATTCGGTTCTATTGCCGGGTGGATGGCAGCAACAGCGCTGATTTTCTTCTTTGTCGCACCGTTAATTGATTTGGTGATGCCGAATTTCCACTTTACCAATCCAGTGACAGACGTGTATCTGTCGATTCAATATGGAAATGGAGACACCTTTGGAATGGGCGTCACAGGTTTAGTGATTTTAACTGTTCTTTTCATGGTCGTACCCCTTGTGAAAAAGCTATGGAAAGATAAAACAGAGGAACGTGATGTGACTCATGAAGCTTAATCTATTCGTGAAAGGGACGGCACTCGTTGCCGTTTCCCTTTTTCTCCTCATCCCTGCTGCTTTCGCTGCTGATGAAGATACGGATACGAATGTCAAGCCGAATGAATATCAGGAAAAGGAACTCAATATTAACTCGAGTATATTGAGGGATCAAACGAAATACGAACAAAGCAAAACGACATCAAAAATCAAAACAGACATTCATTTTGCTAAACCGCCTAAAGCCCCGGGGGGATCTCTTTCTCCGCAGTTATTTAGTGATCTAAAGGAGAACCCGCCGAAAACACCAGCTCGTATGATGAAAGAGATGAATATCTCTTTTAGTGATTCGGCTGTATCAGCACCTTCTGAGGATGAACATGAGAAGCAGACATCGGCACTGCTTCCGATGATCTTTGGTTTCTTGATAGCCCTTGGTCTCGTTGTGATGATCATCCTGATTCCAAAGGTGAATGTGAAGGCTGAAAAGAAATAGTCTGTCTCTTTTAATAGAGGCAGGCTTTTCTTTATGCAGATTGCTTGATGTCATACCGTTTCACTACGTAAAATAGTGATATCAAGGGAGGAGATTGTCATTCGAATTTCAATCGTTACAGGCGGATCAAAAGGTTTTGGCTTAGCACTTGTGAACAGGCTGCTTTCACGCGGGGATCATGTGTACACGGCAGCAAGAAGTGCATCGCCGATATCCCATCCGAAGCTTACACATACCCAGGTTGATCTGACCGATGAAGAAGCAGCGGCCAAATGGCTTCAACATAGTCTTACGCCGCAAACTCTGGCAGATGCTGATGACATCTTACTTGTCAACAATGCAGGAATGGTCACACCTATCAAGCGTGTTGGACAAGGCGGACAGGATACACTTCATCAGCATTACAAGCTGAATCTTGTCATTCCTGTTTTGCTGAGCCATGTGTTTGCCAAGCAGACTCAATCATTTAACGGAAAGAAAACGATCGTTCATCTCTCTTCTGGAGCGGCGAAAAACCCATACAAAGGCTGGAGTGCGTATTGCAGTTCAAAGGCAGGACTCGATATGTTTATGAGGACTTTTCATGAGGAACAACAGGACGAGGCGCATCCGATCAACACGTTTTCTTTTTCACCCGGCACGATCGATACAGATATGCAGGGGGAAATTCGGAAATCATCAAAACAAGACTTTGAACAAATAGACCGTTTTCAGCAATTATATGAAACAGGCACACTGAAGAGTCCAGATGAAGTCGCAAGTATTTTGCTCGATCTTTTAGCGGATGATCCAGGTGGCGGATGTGTCTACGATGCACGTGAGTATGGGAAAAAGCAGTCATAACGACTGCTGCAGCGTGAAGAAAAACCCTCGCATTTGGTGTCAGGCCTGCGTGCCGGTGCTCACGAATCTCAAATTCGCTCCGCACCAGTACTCGGCCTTCCTAGACTTCAAGGATTTTCATAACACGCTGAAAAGAGGAAAAAAAGCAGTCATAGCGACTGCTTTTTTCGTATTGTACAAGCAAAAACAGCTCATTTGACATAAGCTATTCTTGAGACTCATAGAAAATATAACAGAACATTTGAGTTTCTTTTCAGAATATGTTAGGATGCTAAAAATATAGATAAGGAGGGGTTTCCATGAGAAAGGTTACATTAATGGATGTTTACACCCATCCAGTCGCTCAAAAATATTTAAATCGTTCAGGAAAAGCCCATGCGATTGCTTGTGCTTATCACGCATTCAAACTGGCGATGCAGGCTGGGATTAATCCAGATCTCGCTGTGAAAGCAGCCCTCTTGCATGACATCGGCCACTATGAATGGTATACAGCTGGCGGAGAATGGGATTACGAGACATATAGACGGAATGATATTCATGCCATTAAAGGCGCAGAGCGGGCTCACAAACTGCTCATACGCCTCGGTGAGGAACCAAAGGCAGCCAAAGATATTGCGCTTGCGATTCTGCTTCATACAGATTCATATTTGCCAGAGGGCGACCTTCATAAGGACACACTTCAGCAAATCGTCAAGAAAGCAGACGAAATGGATGAAGAGCCTGGCGGACATCACCATTACAGACAAATAGACGAATCACTTGCAATGAAAAAAATCACGGAATTGGATCAGAAAGTGGAGCAGGCACTTCAGCCCATGAAACGTTCTGTTTAGTATGGAATGTCTCCATGAATATTTCCATCCTGATCGACATACAATGTGCGAATAACGGTACGGTTAAATGCGGATGTACCTGATGCAGTGAGTCCGGTGTAATGAACCGTGACAGAATAAGCACCTTCTTTTTTCAATTGAACAGCGGATGAAGCAGTTGTTTTGAGAGGATGATCTTTTTGGGCATCCTTAAAGTAAAAGGTTTCTACTTTCTTGCTTAATCGTTTAATCAGACCGCTTGAATGGGTCGATGCATCATCCCCTGATTTCGCTGCCTCTGCTTTGATTTCGTCATTTAATGGTGAATCAAAGGATACGAGCAGCAAATAAGGAGCCTTTTTTCCTGAATTTGATCGAATCGTCCATTTTCCAGGAACGGGTTTATTGATTTGTACATGGTGCGAAAATGCGCCTTCATATGGGAAAGATGCTTTCGATGTCTTCAGATTTGTTAAGACGTCTCCATTTGGGGCGATGATTTCCGGCCGCGCCTCATGACTTTCATTTAACCACTGAATCGATAAGCCATTCGTTCCTTCCTCTACATAGAACGCTTCTGTTTTCTCCTTTTCACTTTCACCGCCTTTCACATAAACATCTGTATTCAGCTCAGTAGAGTTCGGGCTCTCTATATTTTCTTTTTCAGCGCTTGCGGCATTTGCCAGCAGCTGATGCTGAAACACAGGGAACATGCTTGTGCCGTTTTTAATTGAGTTGTGATCCCATTTCCCTGTTAAAATATTGTTTGCATATGATAGTCTTGTGCTGCTTACCGTGACGGCGCCATCGTTTGCGCCAAAGCTCTTTAAATACATGCCTCCTAAGTACAGCACCCCTCCAAATGTTCCCCATTCCGATCCCGAATACGTGATGTATTTATGAGGAAACTTCTCCAGCTTGTCGGTTTCACTTCGAAAAGCCGCCATGAGCCCCGTTTGCAAAGAATAGAGCGCGTCGCTTTTTTGTCCAAGAATTTGCGCGAGCCAGCTTCCGCCCTTGCTATACGCTAAATCTGCCAGCGGCGTCCCGTAATGAGGGGAGCCGAGTGTGATGACCTTCTCTACATATGGATGGGCATTGTGATACACGAGTGCGGACTGTGTATCCACCCCGCCTTTACTATGACCAATCACAATGAGTTTTCGACCGAACTCATCATAGATTTCTTTTAACTTTTCTGCTAATAGTTTGCCATTCTTTTTCGTATCCTGATCTGGATACAAATCTATGAATGCGCTTTCGTATCCGTTCAGAACAGCTTGCTTTGCCATGTCGTTTCGGTCGAACCATGTGGAGGAGGAGCTGTTGATGCCGTGAACAAAAACAAGTGGCGGTTTTGACTCGTCTTTTTGAACCGGCTCTTCTCCTTTAAACCACTTCCCTGGTGTCCCAGGCGCATCCCCAATTGATCCTGCATACGCATAACTTGCAAAGGAAAAAAAGAGCATGACAGCAGCGAGACAGATGAGTTTTTTCAAGATCATTCACCTCTTCAAATGTTTTAAATTGTTGGCAGCACCAATCTATTATAATTCCAAAAGATGTAAAATTACATAAAATGTTAAAATATGGTATTTAGGTTGTGGGTTTGCCCTGAGTGACATTCACATGGGTCATTGCATACGCTGTGGGTAAATACACAAGTAAAGGGGCAGGTAGGATGGCACAACAAGGAAGTCCGCAGCTTGTTTCATTAGTTGATCCATATGTTTATCAAACATTGCAGAAAGTGATCGGTATGAGATTAATTGTTCAAACAGTGAAAGATACAGTGCGCGGAAAATTGAAGGAAGTCATGCCGGATCATATTGTGATTGAGGCGGGGGCAAAATCAGTTTTTTATGTGCGGATCCAGCAAATTGTATCGGTGATGCCTGATCACAGTGAAAGAGTGTAACAAGCAGACGCAAAGGTGTCTGCTTTTTTCACGCTTATAGAATGTATATCTGGAAAAAGTGCATGATATACCAATTGTTCTTTTTTTTACAAAAAATGAGGTTCTAAAACAAGAAGCAGTTGACAGAAGGTGGGTTGAATAGTAGTTTTTTAATAAGATCAATACGTAACAGGAGGAGCATCTTTGTTAAAATCTAAAGTTCATTTTTGGACATTCCAAATATTACTTGTTTTACTTATTGTTTATGTATCTACAAAGGTTTCGTTTTTATTTCAGCCGATTATTTTATTTGCATCCACCTTGTTTGTTCCCATCTTGCTGGCTGGGATTCTCTTTTTCATCTTTAATCCAATTGTTCGATTTTTGTCCAAGAAAATTCCTAGGACACTTGCTATCCTGATCATTTATCTTTTGTTCATCGGACTCATCACGTTCATTGTGAATGCTGCGGGACCGGTTATTGTCACGCAGGTCGGTGGACTTGTCAAAAGCTTCCCTGGTTATGTGACGGATATGCAGAAATTTATCAACGACTTCTCGCATTCTAAAACATTTACTTGGATGATGAACCAAGATTATGTCTCCGTCTCGAAGTTTGAACAGACAATTGTTTCAACATTAAAAGGTTTGCCGGAAAATATTGCTTCAAGCATGTCTGCTGTGTTTGGCGTGATTGCCAATATTGCTTTAGCTGTGATCACAGTTCCGTTCATTTTGTTTTATATGTTGAAAGACGGACATAAGTTTCCGGACAAGCTCGTTCAATTTTTGCCAATGCCTTACCGTAAGGAAGGATTGAAAATCTTTAAAGAATTAAACGATACACTTGCGGCTTACATACAAGGGCAGATTGTTGTCTGTTTATTTGTTGGAGTGGCTTGTTTTATCGGATACTTATTAATCGGTGTGAAATATGCGCTCATTCTCGGCATTATCATTGCGGTCACAAATGTGATTCCGTACCTTGGGCCATATCTTGGCGCGGCACCAGCTGTGCTTATTGCGTTTCTTGATTCGCCTGGAAAAGCGGTGGTGACAGTCATTGTCATTCTTGTCGTTCAGCAAATTGACGGAAATGTCATTTCTCCATTGATCATTGGAAAACGCCTCAATACACATCCTTTGACCATTATCCTGCTATTAATTGGGGCAGGAAGCTTTGGCGGAATCCTTGGCATGATCTTTGCGGTCCCTGTCTATGCACTGCTGAAAGCCATCACCTTGAATATTGTCAGATTGGTGCAGCTGCGTCAGCGTTCTCGCAAAGAACAGCATTTAAACGTCTAGGACAGATGCACACCTTTTCCCTACTTGCATAAGATGATTGAGATAAGCAGATAGGGGGAGATTCTGATGCCTGCAATCGTTGGACCTATTCATATCGAGTCGTTAGGAGGAAACGGTGCAGCTACTTTCGGTGATGTCCTGGCCATTGCCCCTTTGGCTGTAGACCACTCTACTGGCGGTGCGGGAGCCTTTAATTCAGGTGATTATATGTCGCTTACAAGTAATCCGAATGCCACGATGCTTTGGGACTTTACTTTGTTTGGCCAGCCTCAATCATTTAATGCATAGGAAGACAGCTGATACTCACAGATCAGCTGTCTTTTTTATTTTTCATACACGTATTTTTGAGCTGGGCATATGATGTGGGGAGAAAAGGTGGTGGAAAGATGCCAGCGATTGTTGGACCTATTCATATTGACCGTGTGATTGGAAATGGTTCTGCACATTTCGGTGATGTTTTTGCCATTTCGCCAAAAAGTGTCGATCACTCCGCCGGTGGATCAGGTACCTATAATGCAGGGGACTTTGTCCAATTTTTTAGCAGTCCAAACGTTACGTTTATGTGGGATATAGACCTGATCAGCCAGCAAAAGAGCTTTAATGCATAGCCAGCTTTGAAAGGGAATTCCTTTTCAGAAGCTGTCTTTTTTTATGGTACAATAGATATGGATGTAAGAAGAAAAAAGAGGTGTGAACTGAGTCAAATGAAAATTAGAAAAGCACACATCACAAGCGGACAACCAAAGACCTACAATGTATATTTACATGAAAATAAAAAAGAATATAAAACGCTTGTAGCCGTACCTGACATTGAATGGAGTATTTCCATTGCGTATGAGGACGAAAAGGAGCAGCTCATCCATACGCTTGAACAATCCTTAATGGAAAGAGTAGAAACAGACGAAGCCCGTGACCTCGCACTCAAAATTGTGCACTGGGTCACAGAAATGTAAATTTAGAAACCAGGAGTGAAAACAGCGATGAAAGAAGAATCCGTAGACTTTTATTTGCAGCAAGGGATATTTGGACATGCTGAAACAAAACCTGATGAACGAAGGATGTTTCTTGGTTCATTAAGGGAACGAGCGCTTCTCGCCCTGACAAAGGGACAGGTATCAAGAAATAAACCGTATCAAGAGGTGGAACAAGTATTGAAGGCCAATCGACAGGCCTCCCTACTTTTAAATGGTGAACTGTCTTATGCTTCTTATTCTCAATATGTGAAAATGGCAAATGCCGCTGGATGTTCCTTTAAAGTGGTGAATCATCACGAAGCACACTCTCCTTTTGGTCTTGTCATCGAGATGCCTGGTGCGGTCAATCAGGAGCATATCTATATAGAGGATGAGCTGTTTCAAAAAGCTTTTTCTCATGAATCTGTTGAATAGGTTTCCCTAGTGAAATGAATAAGCTATAATGATTCAAAAGAGCATATGGGAGAGATGCGGATGGGCAAAGCGTTGATTTGTATTGATTATACAGTTGATTTTGTTGCAGACGATGGAAAACTGACATGCGGAAAGCCTGGACAGGCAATTGAGTCTAAGATCACAGAGATCACTTCTTCATTTATTGATGAAGGCCACTTTGTCGTCTTTGCTGTCGATCATCATGAAGAAGAGGACCCTTATCATCCAGAGACAAAGTTATTTCCGCCCCATAATATTCGCGGAACAGAGGGTATTGAACTTTATGGACAACTAAGTTCACTATTTCACACGTCAAAACATATAAAACATGTCTACTATATGGAAAAAACAAGATACTCTGCTTTTGCAGGCACTCAATTAGAAATGAAACTGCGCGAGCGCGGCATCACGGAACTTCACTTAGCCGGCGTATGTACCGATATTTGTGTACTTCATACAGCTGTTGATGCGTACAATAAAGGCTTTGAACTTGTGATTCACCAAAATGCTGTGGCGAGTTTTAATGAAGCGGGGCACGAGTGGGCACTTTCTCACTTTGAGCAGTCGCTTGGTGCGAAAGTGGTTAAGTAAGGGAAGGAGAATGGAAGTTGGAGCATCGGTTTAATGACGACAGTTTATCACTGCATACAGATCTTTATCAAATTAACATGGCAGAAACGTATTGGAGAGACGGCATTCATGAGAAGAAGGCAGTCTTTGAACTCTTCTTTAGAAAGCTTCCATTTGACAATGGCTTCGCTGTATTTGCTGGCTTAGAGAAAGCGATTGAATATTTATCGGACTTTTCTTTCACCGAAAGCGATCTGGCGTATTTAAAAGATGAACTCGGTTATAAAAGCGATTTCATTGACTATTTAAGCGGATTGTCCTTTACAGGTACACTTCATTCAATGCGAGAAGGGGAAATTGTCTTTGCGAATGAACCGATTATGCGCATCGAGGCAACGCTTGTTGAAGCTCAGTTAATTGAAACGGCATTGCTCAATATCGTGAATTTCCAGACGCTGATTGCAACAAAAGCGGCTCGAATTAAAGGAATCATTGAAGATGAGACAGCATTAGAATTCGGAACAAGACGTGCGCATGAAATGGATGCGGCGATGTGGGGAGCAAGAGCGGCACTCATCGGCGGCTTTCAGGCGACAAGTAATGTTCGTGCTGGGAAGCGCTTCAACATTCCAGTATCAGGAACACATGCCCACGCACTTGTACAAGCATACCGCGATGAATATACAGCATTTAAAAAATATGCTGAAACACATACAGACTGTGTCTTTTTAGTCGATACGTATGATACTGTCAGATCAGGTATTCCGAATGCGATTAAGGTAGCGAAAGAATTTGGAGACAAAATCAACTTCATTGGTGTCAGACTTGATAGCGGAGACCTTGCATACTTGTCTAAAAAAGCTAGAACAATGCTGGATGAAGCAGGATTCCATGATGCCAAAGTCATTGCATCAAGCGATCTTGATGAACACACCATTATGAACTTAAAGGCACAGGGCGCCAAAATTGATGTGTGGGGTGTTGGAACAAAACTGATCACAGCATTCGATCAGCCAGCCCTCGGTGCAGTGTATAAACTGGTGTCCATTGAAGAAAACGGCAAAATGAATGATACCATCAAAATTTCATCCAATCCAGAGAAAGTGACAACACCAGGCCGTAAACGTGTGTACCGCATTATCAATCAATTGAATCATCATTCTGAGGGTGACTACATTGCGCTTGAAGAGGAAGATGTTCATAGTGAGGATAAACTAAAAATGTTCCATCCTGTGCATACATTTATTAGTAAATTCGTGACAAACTTTGTGGCGAAAGATCTTCACGTCCCGATTTTTGAGCAAGGAAAACTTGTCTATGACAATCCAGATATTCAAACGATTCAAGCCTACGTGCAGGACAGTCTTGGACTCTTCTGGGAGGAATACAAACGAATCAGCAAACCAGAAGAATATCCAGTCGATTTGAGTCAAAAATGCTGGGATAATAAAATGCAGTTTATCCATGATGTGAAAAATAAAATCAAAAAAGAGCTTTATGAAAGCGAATGATTTGAAGAAAGGGAGACCATCAAGCCAGGTGGTCTCTTTTTTTTATTTTGACCGATTGAAATTGAACTAAAAGCGCAATCATTTGGTATACTGAAAGCACATCTTGTTTGTCATGGCATAAAGGAGGATTGGAGCAGTTGAGGGTGTTTGTTGCGAGACAGCCTATTTTTAACAGAAAAGAACAAGTCGTATCATATGAGCTGCTTTATAGAGATAGTGAAACCAATACATATAGCGCTGAAGACGGTGATCAAGCGACAACGGACCTCATTATCAATAGTTTTCTAAATATCGGCATCGAAACACTGACAGAAGGAAAACGATGCTATATTAATTTCACCGAAAGCTTGCTTTCATCTGATCTGCTCACCTATTTTGATCCGCATCAGCTTGTGATCGAGATATTAGAAAATGTACCGATTACCCCGGCACTTATTATGAGATGTAAGCAGTTAAAAAAATGGGGATATACGATTGCACTCGATGATTTCTTCCTAAACGGAACACATTATAGTGACAAGCTGCTTGAGGAACTCCTCTATTGCATAGATATTTTAAAAATTGACTTTCTGAAAACCACAACGCAAGAACGAAGAGATATTCTGCATTCGTATAAAAAGTATCGCCTTCGATTCCTAGCAGAAAAGGTAGAAACGAGAAGAGAATATGAAGAGGCACTAGAAGCGGGCTTCCACTTGTTTCAAGGGTATTTCTTTAGTGAGCCGCATGTGATATCGGGACGAGCATTATCGACCAGCTTCCATGCGTACCATCAGCTTTTAAATGAGTTAAGCAAGGACCAGCCGAATATCCAGACCGTAACCCATTTTATTGAAAGTGACCTTTCGCTATCATATCAATTATTAAAAATGCTGAATTCAGGCGGCATGAGACGTCTTTATCAAATTAAAAGTATCCGGCAGGCGATTATCCTGCTTGGATTTAATGAAATTCGGCGCTGGATCTTTATCCTTTCATTTAAAGAACTGAATGTCCAAGCTAACTCAAGCCAAAAAGAAATTATTAAAATGTCATTCATTCGTGCCAAAACGTGTGAACTGATTGCTTCTCGTACTGAACGAGAGCACCCCGCCTCTTATATGCTGACAGGTATGTTTTCTCTCATTGATACGCTTGTCAGGGCAGATATCACAGAACTTGTAAAGGAACTGCCGCTTTCTGATGAAGTTGGTGAGGCACTGCTTGGCTATGAAAATGATTATTCTTTTGTGCTAGGTGTGGCCAAACGTATTGAACGAAATGAATGGGATGATGAAATGTTAGATGGAAATTTCCCGAAACAGGAAGCCTATGGGTGTTATATAGAAGCCATTGAATGGTGTCATAAAATGTTTGAATCTTAAGAAAAGCCGCTCGCGTGAGAGCGGCTTTTTCTTTGTCATGCCCATTTTAAAAGAAGAAAAAGTCTGCTGGAGGCAAGAGACAAGTAGATTCGAATCCCTTCTGGACTAAAGCGGATATCTATGCCACTTTTCACACCGATTTGCTTCAGCATTCGGATCACACTTGTGGAATCAGAGCGCTCAGCAGCCTCCATGATGCGCTGCGCAAACGGAAGGGAGCTTGAAATTTGTTGCGTAATGAGTGAAGCATCGGCAACGAGGCGGGCTGATTCTTTTGCGGCTCGTTGAAATGAGTGGGCATCTACTGGAGGAAAAGTCATTGGCGTGCGCGGCGGGTATGCGTGGCTCATTGCGGGAACCTGCAAAGCAGGATAAGGAACATAGTAAAACACATGGTCACCTCTTCTCTCATTGACGTGAAATTGGACGGATATCTGTTCTAAATGTATGTAGAAAATCAGAATAAAGAATCAAAATGATCTTTCTATCTTTGTAATTCCAGCATAAAAATAGGTACTTTTGCGGTCAATTTCGGTGAATGTCGCCAAAAAATTGCGGTGTCCACAATAGCGTCTGTCGTCTGACCTATGACACGCAAAACCGAAGATACAGAGGGGATCGTACGTTCTATCGGGAGAGAAGTGTGACGAATGATGCCTATTCCTGTCGCAAAAATGACGCAATTCCTTTGAAATTGAGATAAAAGTATGATTTGAAAAGTCAGAAAATGATGAAAAAAGACCTATTGAATTTTGCGGTATCACGCACACGTTTTGTGCATACTTTTCGGTGAAAAAATACTCAATTACATTTACACTGTTAGTAACAGATCAAATACTTATGACCCAATCACCATACACAAATACATTGATCTTCCAAAAAAGGAGAGTGGAATCGATGGAAAAGTATGAAATCGAAGAACTTAAACAATTATTATGGAAACTTGAAAACGAAATCAGAGAAACAACGGCTTCTCTTCATAACATTAACAAAAGCATTGATCAATACGACAAATATGAATATGTGAAAATTTCTTAAAGACTTGATAATCATCAAGTCTTTTTTTTATCCAAATACATACAAAAAAAGGATATATTATTATATAATTGTTAAATAGTGATGTCAGTGGACATTTGCTCATGTCTTTTTAGTAAAATAAAAGACGAAAGGGTGAGGTACAAGATCGAGTATGCTAAACTATCTAGAGAATACAAAAATCAAGCAGAATATGTCTGATTTTATTCAACATGCAGTCAGGCAGAATGATTTACAAAAGCTGCTTCTGGAATTTACAGATATAAAGAATGAATTCCCTTTTGGACAATTGGCTTACCAGCATTATGAGGCATTTGGCGGTCAAGACAAGCAAGCGATTACAAAACTGGCAGCAGGGATTGAACTTCTCATCTTATCAGCCGATATATTAGATGATATTGAAGATCAGGACAAAGATTCGTATCCTTGGATGAAGTGTCAGAGCGGAATTGCAATGAATGCAGCAAATGTTCTTTTTGTATTGAGCTTTGGAGTCTTTTCAAAGCTTGATCATGCACCGGAGCTTTTAAACAGTGTATACTCCTATTCCATTCAGTCAATGCAAGGACAGCATTTGGATATGACTCTGGAGCCGGAGAATGAGCAGGATTGTTTAAATATCATGAAGTTAAAGGCAGGATCACTGTTTGTGTTACCCTGTATGTTAGGGGTTATCTTGGCAACAGGTTCATTTGAAAAAAATGTAGAAAAATATGCTTATTATCTAGGCATGGCAGAGCAGCTTGAAAATGACTATGTGGCTCTTTTTAATAAAAAAAATATTGATTTTAAAAGAATGCAAACATTACCGCTAGTATATTTAAAAAATGAATTTAATCCATCCAGTTCTGACTTGCTCAGTTATTATCAATCAGAGGATAAGAGCATTGGCTCTGAAGAATTAAAGGATAAATTAAAAGAATCTGGCGTTCAACAATATGTATTTATTATGAGAAACCTTCTCAGAAATAAGTTTAAAGAAGCATTCAAAATACTACATTTAGATGCTTCTAAAAAGGAAAAGCTAATACTCTTTTTAATTGGAGATGGAGAAGATGAACATTCAGAAACTAGTTAGTTATCTAGTGGAGAATCCCTTGGCATTAAAGCAAGTTGCAAATGGAAATGCATCGTTACTTCACGTTGATCAAGTGACTGCAAGCATTATTGTTGAAGGTTTTCAAAAAGAAGACACCATTAGATCAAAAAAATGGAGAGATGCTGGGTGAGTATAGAGGGTCTATGCAAAAATTTTACTCGAAATTAACTTTTATTTTACTGATCCTTAGCTTCATTTATGTGATTTATATTTCCTACATCAATGTGTTTAATATTTTTGTAGGAGCAGTCGTTTCGGTGAATAGTGACGGACAACTTGAAATAGAGGATGTTGTAGATTTTACAGACAGCTATTATGCTGGTGTGAGAAAAGGCGATATCATCCTTGAAGTGAACGGTAATAAAGAACCAACCGAAGAAGTAAGACGAGGTTATTTAGCGAATGTCAAGAGCTTAGTTGTTGATAGACATGGTGATGAAATTGAAATAGAGAATGTAAGCTTATTAAGTCAAGAAAATCTGTTTATTTATTTAATACCTATCATTTTTTATTCGATTTGTTTATTCTGTATATTTATGATTTTAAAAATCAATAAATCTAGGAAAAAAGAGTCTGCATACATTCTTGCTCTCTTTTTGCTAGCTGTTGCTGTAGCCTATGTAAGTTCTGGCGGCTCTGGTAAAGGGGAATATATTAGCGGTTTTATCGTCATTTCTACTATGACTTGTGTACCGCCGTTGTATATGCACTTTATGTATCAATATATAAAGGAATTAGGAACGGAAATTATTAGTTGGCGTGTACTTCTTTGTTTGTATGCCGTCCCTTTTATAAATATTGTATTAGAAATTCTGTTTAAAGATATGGTTTTAGCTGCTTTTAACTTACTTTCATTCTTTGCACTTGCATTTATTACGATTATTATCACTTTAAAGGCTGCTAAAAAGTTGAAAGGGACTGAAATCGGAAATGTCCTTAGTGCCTTTGCACTTATTTTGATCTCATCATTCAGTCCATTTATGCTATTTTTTATTATTCCTTATTTGTTTCATAAATATTTTATTTCACCTTATATCCTTGCATCGTTCGCTCTATTGATTCCGTTTTTCTTAGTCTATCAATTTATGACAAATAAATTATATAATGTTGATTTCTTCTTGGGGAGAATCAAATATTATAGTCTTTTAGCCATCACACCTACTATAGTGGTAGTCGTTATTTTTGATTTCATTCAGAAGCCAAGTGCTAACTTTTATACAATGAAATTTACGATTATCACGTATATTCTTATGCTCACTGTCTTCTATTTTAAAGAAATCATCGATTTCCGTTTTCGTCTGAAGCGTTTTTCAGAGAAGCATAATTATCAAGATAGCGTGTTTAAATTCACGCAGCTCATTCGTGAGGCGTCATCACTTCACCAAGTGTTCTATCATTTAAAATACACCATTTTAGAAGTACTTGTTGTGAACAAAGCCTTTGTGCTTGAAGTGAAGGCAGATGGACAGGTTGAAGAGATTGATGAATCGACAGAGGACAGTAAGCTATGGAAAAAGTATGTAGACCAATTTCAAGAATTATTAGGTGAAGTTGGAAAAATCATTGCGCTTGATAAAGGATTCATGATGAAAATTGGTGAGCGGGGCGGTCACTCTTTTGTGATTTGCTGTTTATCTAATTTACGGACACCGAAATTGTCGCGTGATGAGATTTCTTGGCTAAAAACATTGGCCTTTTATACAAGTGTCAGTTTAGAAAATGTCGTTAAAATCGAAGAATTGATGGAGCATCTTGACGATTTGAAACAGCGTGAGGCCAATCCTGCCTGGCTGAAGAAAATCATGTTTGCTATGGAAGAAAAGCAGCGTTCAGATTTAGCGAGAGATCTTCATGATTCCGTGCTGCAGGACTTGATATCACTAAAAAGGCAGTCGGAGATGTTTTTAACGAATTTCCAAAACAACCAATGCCCGACATCTATTGAAAATTCGCTTATCTCATGGAATGATCAAATGTCCAAAGTGATTCAAACGACGAGAGAAACGTGTCATGAACTTCGCCCGCAGCTGCTGTATGATTTAGGTTTAGTAAAGGCGATATCGAAGCTGACTTCTCAAATTCAGGAGGAAGCGCCGTTTCATATTAGGCTGAATACGACACGCTTTGATAAAGAATTGGACATTGATATTGATTCACAGCTGAATATTTACCGAATTGTTCAGGAGCTGTTATCCAACGCCCTGAAGCACTCAAAAGCCACTCAAGTGTTAGTGATGCTGATTTGTATTAAAGATCAGGTTGTTCTTCACTATGAGGATGATGGAGTCGGTTTTGATGCCAGTCATCTTGATCAGCACACGATGAGCATGGGGCTATCGGGTATTAGAGAACGAGTGAAAGCGTTAAATGGAAAGCTTCAAATTCACACAGCCCCGGAAAAAGGGCTTAAGGTGAAAATTGAAATGGAATTGTAACGATTTATTAAGGATTAAGACTTGGCATCAGCCAAGTCTTTTATATAAAATGGAAGTGAGTGATTTAAAGGGAGGAAGACATGAAGAAGATATTGGTCATTGATGATCATCCGGCTGTCATGGAAGGGACAAAAAGCATATTAGAATCAGACCAGCAGCTATCAGTCGATTGTTTAAGTCCTGATGCAGAAGCCGCCTTTTTAAAGACGCATGACTTTTCCATCTATGATGTGATTTTAATGGATTTAAATCTCGGGGATATCAATGGAATGGACATTGCGAAACAAATTTTAGAAACCAACCATCAAGTGAAAATTATCATTTATACAGGGTATGAAGTAGATGATTATTTTGAAGAGGCTATTCGGGCTGGATTACACGGTGCAATTAGCAAAACAGAGACGAAAGACAAAATTATTGAATACATACACCGGACATTGCAAGGGGAAGTTGTCATTCAGCTGTCCTATTTAAAGAAATTAATTTCACAGCAGCAAGAAAAGCCAGAACAGGCGCAGCAGACTGATCACGATCTCTTAACCGAACGGGAGTGTTTGATTCTTAGAGAAGTGGAAAAAGGATACACGAACCAGGAAATAGCCGATGTGCTTCATTTGAGCAAACGGTCAATTGAGTACAGTTTGACATCCATCTTTAATAAGCTGAATGTTGGATCTCGTACAGAAGCGGTGTTAATTGCCAAGTCTGAAAGTGTGCTGTAAACGTGTGAAGGGAGAGGGCCTTAATGGATGTGAGCGGATCAAATACACTGCTTGAGGCACTAGGCATTGAAATTGTAGAGTGCAATAAATCACGATGCGTTGCAACAATGCCAGTCGATCACAGAACAAAACAGCCATTTGGACTGCTGCACGGAGGAGCATCTGCTGCTCTAGCAGAAACAGTGGCGAGCATGGGGGCTGCGGCTCATTTAGACTTAACGCAGCAAGTTTGCTCAGGTATTGAAATCAATGCCAATCATTTAAAATCTGTACGCGATGGAGTTGTGACAGCGACAGCTGTTCCTGTACATGTAGGACGGCGTACAATGGTATTTCAAATCGATATAAAAGATGATCGAGACCGGCACATCTGTACGTCAAGATGCACACTTGCTGTCATTGATCGCATATAAAAAAGCTCCCGGTGCAGCGGAAGCTTTTTTTGTATGCTGTTGTGCGGTAAAAAAAGAATGGCCCAACATGGCAGGCCATTCTTTTTTGTTTTTTATAAATAAGAATCTTCTTTTCGCTTAATCACAAAGTTACGGAAACCGCCATAATCATCTTGGACACTGCGTTTGTCGAGCTTAACACCAGTATTGTAGGCGGCTCTTCCGATTAAGTGTGCGCCGACTGGTGCTGTCAGGAAGATAAATACGATGCCGAGAAGGATTTTTGCAGAAATAACGCCTGCAAGAAACCATTCGTGAAAAAACACACCTACTAAAATCAGAACAACGCCAAGGGTCGATGCTTTTGATGCAGCATGCATACGTGTGTAAACATCCGGCAGGCGAAGGACACCAATGGCTGAAATCAAACAAAGGATAGCGCCTAGCAGGATAAAGAAAATCACGATGGCTTTAGCGATGACGATCATTTTCAATCACTTCCCCTTTCTCAAGGAATTTGGAAAAAGCGACAGTACCGATAAAGGCAAGGATGCCGAGCAGTAAAATAATTTCAAAGAATGCAGTCGTTTTCAGTAAAATTGAAACGATGGCTGTCATCCCAATTAAATTGATTCCTATCGCATCAAGCGCACTCACACGATCAGGAATAGAGGGGCCTTTGATCACTCGTACCACAAAAAGCAAGGTAGACAGTGCCAGAATGCCAAGTGACATTTGCAAAATGAGTTCCATTACTTACCGCTCACCTCCTGAATCGCTTTTTCAAATGAAACCCGGATATCGTGAATGGCTTTTTCAGCATCTTCAATATCCATCGCATGAATGTATAAAATGGACCGATCATCGGAAATATCAATCACTAGTGTACCTGGTGTCAATGTAATCATATTTGCCAGTATGGTGATTTCCCAATCTGTTTTCAAGTCCGTACGAAAGGCGAAAATACCGGGCTTAATCTTGAGCTTTGGAGATAATACAGTCTTTAATACACTTAAATTGGCAAGAAGCAGCTCGCGAATGAAAATGATGATCAGCTTGAAAATTGCATAAAGGGCATAGCCGTAAAAACGCTGCGGGAAAAATCGACGCAGCATAAAAATGGCGATCATTCCTAATGCAAAACCTGATACAAAGTCTGCGGCTCTGTATGTATCATTCATAAACATCCATGTAAAGGCGAGGAGAGCGTTTAGTAATATTTGAAAGGCCATGTTCATCTACTCCTTCAGCACAGCTTGAATATATTTTTCTGGTGTTGAGAGCATTTCCGCTGCTTGATTGATATAAGGGGCAATGAACTCTGTCCCTAACCCAATGGCAAGCGATAAGACGACAAGCAGTACGCCAGGATACACCATTCCTTTAATTGACGGCTTTCTTCTTCGCATATCCTGTTCCTCGCCCCAAAATGCGGACATGAAAATCTTCATAATAGAGTAGAGGACAAGGAGACTGGACAGTAAGACCAGGATAGAAAACGTCATGTATCCAGCAGAAAATCCACCTTCCACAATTTTTAGTTTTCCAACAAAGCCACTCAGCGGCGGAATTCCTGCAAGCGATAAAGCCGATATGAAAAACATCCATCCTAATAGAGGCTGGGATTGAATCAGTCCGCCCATTTTTTTCAGTTGATTTGTACCAGCATACACAAAGAGGGCACCTGCCAGCATAAATAATGCCCCTTTGATCACCATGTCGTGAATGAGATAATAAATGGCACCTTGGAGTGATGCGGGTGTGTTGGCTGCAAATCCAAACAAAATGACCCCAACAGCTGTGACAATGTTATAAATCACAATCTTTTGCACATCAGAATAGGCGATCGAGCCTATCACACCGAATATCACCGTCAGTGCAGCAAGCCACGCCATGAGTGTATGGGTGAAGCCTGTATCGTGTATAAAAATTAATGTAAAGACTCTGGCAATCGCATATAAGCCAACCTTAGTGAGCAAAGCACCAAATAGAGCTGAAATCGCTGCTGGCGGCGCGTGATACGATCCTGGCAGCCAGAAATAAAGCGGGAAGATCCCAGCTTTTAAGCCGAATACAATGAGGAACAGGATGGAAATGACAGTGATTAGCCCTGTTTGTCCTGATTCAGCTATTTTCACACTTAAATCAGCCATATTGAGCGTACCCGTCACTGCATATAAACAGGCGACTCCAACAATAAATAAGGCCGACGAGATGATATTAAACACAATATATTTGAGTGATTCACGAAGCTGAGGCTTTGATCCGCCTAATACAATAAGCATATAAGATGCCATCAGCAGTAACTCAAAGAATACAAACAGGTTGAAAATATCTCCCGTTAAAAAGGCTCCGCTCACGCCAGCTAACAAAAACTGTACGCCAGAATAATAGAAGAGCCGCTCTCTTTCTTCCCCAATCGTTTGAAAGGAGAAGAGGACTGTCACAAGCCCGACAACGGAAGCGGTCAGTACAAGGAGTGCAGCAAATTGATCGGCCACAAGGGCAATCCCAAATGGCGCTTTCCAGCCGCCCAAATAAAGTGTTTGTATCCCATTTGTGAAAATCGTTTGAACCAAATATGCATTACATATAATGGCTGAAAGAGATGCCAAGACACTAAAGACTCTTGACAGCATGATGTTTTTATTCATAAAGATCAATAGTGTAGCAGCTAGTAATGGAATTAATATAGGCAGGATCACGAGATTATTCATGCTGATCATTTCCTCTCATTTGATCCATGTCATCTGTTCGCAGCTCTTGGAAGGCACGGAAGGCCATGACAAGTAATAAGGATGTCACACCAAAAGCAATGACAATGGCTGTTAAAATTAATGCTTGTGGCAATGGATCCACATAGGATGTGAGCCCCTCTTTTAGCACTGGAGGCGCTCCTTTTTTTAAACCGCCCATTGTTAAAAGAAGCAAGTGGACGCCGTGGCTCAAAACAGCAGTACCGACGATGACCCGCAGAAGGCTCTTTGACAGCATCAAATAGGTCGCCGCCATAAAAATAATTCCGACGATAATAGACATTAGAAATTCCATTATTCCTTCTCTCCAATCATTTGAATAATGGTCATGGTGACACCGACAACAACCAAATACACACCGATATCAAACAGGACGGCTGTCGCCAGTTCTGTTTTCCCTAAAAACGGTAATTGGAAATAATCAAATGCATGGGATAGAAAAGGTGCACCGAATAGAAAGGATCCCATACCGGTCAGGATTGCAACAAGCAAACCGGCTCCAGTTACATAAATAAAATCAAATGGCAAAATGCGTCTTACTGTCTTCAGATCATAGGCTAAAAGCAGAAGAACGACAGCCGCAGCACTCATCAGCCCGCCAATGAATCCGCCGCCAGGATTGTTATGCCCCGCAAGAAATAGGTGAAGGGAGAAAAGCAAGATGATGAATGCTGTGATTTTTGTGGTGACTTGCAAAAGCATATCATTCGTATCAATCTTTCTCATCGCCGCACACCTCTCTTCCGTTTTGCTTGGGTTTTTAATAACCCATAAATACCAAGTGCCGCAATGGCGAGCACGGTAATTTCAAAAAGGGTATCAAAGCCCCTGAAATCTACAAGAATGACATTGACAATATTGTCACCGCCAGCAAGTTTGTAGCTGTTTTCAATAAAGTAAGTTGAGATGGTGTCAAGTGACTGCTGACTTGTGGAAGCGAAAGCTAGACAAGTGACAACAACCCCAACACCTAATGAAATGATGAAATTGGTCATTTTGAATCTTCTTGTTTTTTGTTTTAAGCTCAGCTTTGGCAAATGATAGAAGCAAAGCAAAAACAGTGCGACAGAAATCGTTTCAATAATCAGCTGCGTTAGCGCAAGGTCAGGTGCTCTGAAAATCACGAAGAATAATGACAGCGTGTAGCCCATGACACCTAGTGCAATAATAGCTGTTAATCGTGAACTTGCGAATACTGTGGCAATCGTCGCCGCCACCATCACAAGTGAAAGAATCACCTCATACGTGCCAATTGAGGCAGCCTGATCAGTTTGAAATGAAAAGGCCTGCTGATAAAACATCACGCCGCCAATGACAATAATCATGAACCCAAACACATAGACAAGATAGTCACGAAGAAAACCAGTCATATAACTGTTTGTCAGGCGGTATGAACCTTTTTCTAAACCGATAAGAGAGCGGTCGTATAAAGCGTTAAATGACCACTTTTCCTTAAAGATGTTGTACATTGGACGCCATTTTGAAAGCGTCAAGTAGCCGATTGTGCCGAGTACAACAACACCTATTGTCATATAGAGCTCTGGCTGGAAGCCATGCCATGCTTCAATTTTCACAGAAAAACGGCTTCCTGTTTCAATCGCTTCAGGAATGATCGCCGCAATCGCAGGTTCAATGACAGAATAGGCAAGAATATTAGGGAAAAAGAAGAAGGTGACCACAAGTGCAGCTAGAATGATGGGCGGAATGAGCATGCCGATCGGTGCTTCATGCGGTTTTTTCTCCAATTGGTCTATATTCAGACGGCCTCTAAACGTTTTAAAGAGGAGCATCATACTATAAATGAACGTAAAGACACTAGCGAGCCAAGCGAGTGCTGGGAAGATGGCACCCCATGTTGAAACGTCTGTAAAGCTGATATCAGAAATCCGTATCATACTTGTGAAAAATAGCTCTTTACTTAAGAAACCGTTAAATGGCGGTAATCCGGCCATTGAAAATGTACCGATTAACGTAATTGTGAAGGTAATCGGCATGATCGTCATTAATCCGCCTAATTTCCGAATGTCACGAGTCCCTGTTTCATGATCGATAATACCAGCTGCCATAAAGAGACTGCCTTTAAACGTAGCATGGTTAATGAGGTGAAAAATAGCTGCAAGAACGGCTGCACCAAAAAAGGCAGGATTGTTTTCATGAATTGCAGCTGCACCGACGCCAAGCATGAGCATAATCATGCCGAGCTGACTCACTGTCGAATAGGCCAGAATGGCTTTCAAATCGTTTTGCCGGACGGCGTGGAATGATCCCCAGAATAATGTGACAAGCCCAACGATGGAAATGGTCCAGAACCATACCTCTGATATAGCAAAGATTGGACTGAAGCGCGCAACAAGATAAATACCGGCTTTCACCATCGTAGCAGAATGCAGATAACTGCTCACAGGGGTCGGTGCTTCCATTGCATCAGGCAGCCAGATATAGAATGGGAACTGCGCTGATTTCGTAAAGGCACCTAGTAAGATTAGGATCATGGCAGGGATAAAGTAAGGTGATGCCATAATGAGCTGAAGCTGATTGACTGCTTCACGAATACTGAATGAATCAGTAATCAGGTAAATGAGGATGAAGCCACCAAGCATAGCTAATCCGCCAAAAACAGTAATAAGCAGTGATTTCGTTGCTCCATATCTAGAGCGCTCCCGCTTATACCAATACCCAATTAAGAGGAAGGAAGAGATACTTGTTAACTCCCAAAACAAGTATAAAACCACCATGTTGTCAGAAAGAACGACACCCAGCATCGCGGTCATAAACATGAGCAAATACGTGTAGAAAGAGCCAAGCTGTTCTTTTTCCTTTGATAAGTAGAAAATACTGTACAGCACCACTAGTGAGCCGATACCTGTAATTAATAAAGCAAATAACAGGCTGAGACCATCGACATACACAGTGAAATTCATCCCTAAAGATGGAATCCATTCAGCCTGTGAGAAAAGCGTTCGTCCATTCGAAGTGATGTGTAACATTTGGATGAAATAGGTAAATAAAAGAATCGGCAAGATGAGAACAAACCATCCTGTATGTATACGCCTCACATATTTGTAAAGGAAAGGTACAACAAAAGCGAGTAAAAAAGGTGATAGGATGGCGAAGTGAATAAGCTGCAAGAAAATGAACCTCCTTTGATCAATATAAATTCACGTTCTAAAGAACTGGTAATTAAAATTATAGCGTAAATACAGCCATAGTGCATTGGTTTGAAACGATTTCAAGCAAACTGTATTTGTTTTAGGTTCTTTTGACCACAAAAATAATTTTATCAAAAATGATACTCATTGTATATTGTTTTGTTTTTCGTACATGCTTTTCTTAAAGGAGCTGATCAAATGAAACGAAAGATCGCCATCAGCTTAAGCCTATTCTGCACGATTTTAGGAGGAGCATTCTTGATTGACCGAAATGATCAAAAAAGGTGGCAGGCCGGGAGTGAATGGCCGCTGTTTTCTGAGCATCTTCTTCACATGAGCTATCAAGAAACCAAGCTGTATCCTTTTCAGCCCAGGGAATATTTACGAATTGTATTAGCTGATGAATAAGATCCTATAGGAGAAAAGAAATATAAAAAAAGCATGGGCCCATGTGAGAGCCCATGCTTTTTATGTGTGGTAGTTTAACTAAACACTCTGAGTAAGATCGTTGCACAGATAACAGTTGCTGCTCCGCCAAGTCGTGTAGATACTTGTGCGAAAGGCATAAGACCCATTCTTCCAGAAGCTGAAAGAATTGCAACGTCACCAGTACCGCCAAGTCCGCTGTGACAGCCAGTGACAATAGCAGATTCTACTGGATACATGTTCATTAGTTTTCCAACGAAGTAACCAGAACCAACCATTGCGAGTACAACAGCGATACATACGCATACGAATGGAATCGAGATGACAGTTGCTACATCATCAAGTGGAATGTATAGAATACCAAGACCAACCATTAGCGGCCATGTAAAGCTTTTTGATACAAACTTGTAGAACTGTTGTGAGCCGTTTTGAAGATGTTGAGGCATCACGTTTAAGTATTTGATTAAAGCGGCAAGAACAATCATTAAGATTGGACCTGGAATATGAACAAAGCTTTCTAACAAACCACCAAAGATGAAGGTTGTACAAGCAACAAGTACACCAGCACCCATTAACCCGAAATCAACTTTTGCATCCAAATCTGGCTGCTCGAAAATTTCGTTTGCTTCTTTAGATTTCACAAGACGGCCATTTCCGTTTAGTTCAGGACGTTTTTCACCAAGCTTCTTCAATGCGCCAGCACAGATAATGGCAATGACGTTCCCAATGACAGCCGCAGGAATTAATTGAGAAATTAATGACTCTGCTGATACATCAAGAATTTGTGAATAAGCGATAGATAATGGCAAAATCCCTTCTCCAACACCACCGGCAATAATCGGTACAATAATAAAGAAGAATGAATGATGCGGTGTGTAACCAACTAAAAGGCCAACAAGGATACCAGCACTCACAGCTGCAATTGTACCTGCAACGAGAGGAACAAACATACGAATAAGGCCTTGTACTAAAACAGTTCGCTGCATCCCAAGAATACTACCTACTACAAGAGCAGAGATATAGAAGTAAAGGAAGTTCGACGTTTTCATAAGAGACGTAACCGCTTCCAATGAGTTCGGATTCAGAACATTAAAAAAGACCAGGAACGATGGTACGAATAAAGAAAGAATCGCCGGTCCACCAATATCTTTTAAGATTGGAATACGTTGTCCTACATCTCCAAGGAAAATCCCCAAAATCATAATAACAGCGAAACCACCAAGCATATTTGCTGGAATTTTATTAAAATAAGCGGCAGTTAAAATAATCGCTGCAAGTACTAAATACACAGGTAGATCAATAACACCAATTTTCCAAGACATGATCTTACGGAAAACGCTTTTATTATTGTCAGAATCGTCTGTAATCGATTTCAATTGTTGTGCATTAGCCACATAAACACCCCCAAATGCTATTTGTCTCAATTGTAGAAGATTCTGTGACACTCATCTATTTATTAAACTAAAATAAGTGTAATAAAAGTAAAATAAACAGGAGTTTTTGAGTTTTTTATCATACAAAAATCCCCTGAAGGTAGTTTGTCCTTCAGGGGATTGATCATACATCGTATTTATCGTTTTCCTTTTAGATAAGGCGTACCAAGTGCTTTCGGTGCATCGGCACGTCCGATGAAGCCAGTAAGTGCTAAAATGGTGAGCACATATGGTGCTATGAGCATATACACATTCGGTATATCTTGGAACAGCGGCAGGAGAGAGCCAATGATGCTTAAACTTTGAGCAAATCCAAAGAATAAAGCAGCGCCCATTGCGCCAAATGGATGCCATTTACCGAATACAAGCGCAGCTAGTGCGATGAAGCCTTGTCCAGTAATGGTGGCATGTGAGAAATCTAGCGCGATCGTTGAGGCATAAACAGCTCCGCCAAGACCGCCAAACAGTCCACTAATGAAAACAGCGATGTAACGCATACGGTACACTTTGATACCCATTGTATCAGCTGCCATTGGATGCTCTCCGACTGCACGAAGACGAAGACCAAACGGCATTTTAAATAAAACAAACCAAGCAACAACCGCAAGAGCTAAGGCGAGTATAGACGTATAATAAACATCTTTAAAGAAAATATCACCAATGATCGGAATGTCACTTAAAAGGGGGATATCTCCTTTATAGAAAGGCTCTGTAATTTTATCAGTTTGTGCTTTCCCATAAATCAGTTTGACGACAAACAATGTAGCGCCAAGTGCCAGCATGTTAATCGCCACACCAATGACCGTTTGATCAGCTCGGAAGGTAATGGTCGCCACTGCATGAATCAGTGAGAACAATCCGCCAACGGCCATTCCGACGAGAAGCCCAAGCCACGGGGTCAAGGCTCCAAACGTATCAGCAAAAAATAAGTTAAAGATAATACTGGAAAATGCTCCGACGACCATCAACCCTTCAAGACCGATATTGACAACACCTGATCTTTCTGAAAAGACGCCTCCAAGAGCGGTTAAAATAAGTGGTGCAGCATAAACAAGTGTAGCTGGGACGATGATTTCAAGTATTTGCAGAAATCCCACTTATTTTCCCCCCTTTTTCTTCATTTGTTGAATCACAAGACGGATAATATAGCTTGAGGCGACGAAAAGAATGATGATCGCAATGACAATATCAACAACCTCAGTCGGTACGCCTGATTCAAGCGGCATATTTAATGCACCGACCTTCAATCCACCAAGCAATAATGCAGCAAGGACAACACCAACAGCCGTATTTCCACCTAATAAAGCGACGGCAATTCCATCAAAACCTACGCCTGTAAATGAGCCTTTAATAGAGGCATATTCAAATGTACCAAGACCTTCCATAGCGCCTGCAAGACCTGCAAAAGCACCTGAAATAAGCATCGCATAAATGATATTGCGGCGAACGTTCATGCCAGCATACTGTGATGCCTGCTGGTTCATTCCAACTGCTCGTAATTCAAACCCTTTAGACGTTTTTTGAATAATGATCCACATCACGACCGCAGCAATAATGGCAACAAAAATACCGTTATGCATTCGGGAAAAATCAGTGATCTGCTCAAAAAATCCAGAGCGGAGCGAGGCAGTGGCATCGATTTTATCTGTTTTATCTTTATTATCTGTTAAGACATTTGAGATTAAATAGTTTGTGACATGAAGGGCAATGTAGTTCATCATGATAGTAACGATGACCTCATGCACATAAAAACGAGCTTTTAAAAAACCAGGAATAAAGCCCCATAAAGCACCTGCAGCAGCAGCGGTGATGAGTGCAAGCGGCAGATGAATATACATAGGTGCATGGACAGTTGTTCCAATCCATACAGCAGCTACCCAGCCAACAAGCATTTGACCTTCTACACCGATATTAAACAGGCCTGTCCGAAATGCAAAGGCAACAGCAAGACCTGATAATATATAAGGTGTCACTTGCCTGATGGTTTCTCCCATATAATAGGTTTCACCGAAAACGCCATTCCAAAGGGCGCTATAGCCTTCGATGACACTATAACCGCTTGCCAGCATAATAATGGCCCCAACCAAAAGACCAAGTACAATGGCTATAAGCGGAATCAGCAGATTTGTTAAGCGATTAGACATTTGCTTCTTTCCCCACTTCCTGTTGCGTACTTCCAGCCATTAATAGACCAAGCTCTTGCTCTGTTGTTTCTTTTGGATCAACAATGGCGACAATGCTGCCTTCGAAAATAACAGCGATCTTATCACTGACATTGATAATTTCATCAAGCTCAAAGGAGATGAGCAAAACAGCTTTGCCTGCGTCTCTTTGCTCGATTAGACGTTTATGAACAAATTCAATCGCACCAACATCAAGTCCTCGTGTCGGCTGAGCGGCAATTAATAAATCAGGATTGCGGTCAACTTCACGGCCGATAATGGCTTTTTGCTGGTTACCGCCTGACAGCGCGCGCGCTTCTGTATATTCACTCGGTGTTCTGACGTCATATTCCGCAATGATTCGTTTTGCTTTTTGATAAATATTTTTCATATTCAATAAGCCGAATTTTGAATAAGGACGCTGATAATACGATTGTAAGGAAATGTTTTCTCCAATTGAAAAATCGAGTACAAGTCCATGTTTATGACGATCCTGAGGAATATGTCCAATCCCAGATTCGGTCACTTTGCGAGGCGGGAGATTTTGAATGGCTTTCCCGTTTAGCATGATTGTGCCAGATTCTGATTTTTTTAGACCGGTAATGGCTTCAATTAATTCAGACTGGCCATTGCCATCTACCCCAGCAATTCCGACAATTTCGCCAGCCTTCACTGAGAGGTTCAACTGTTGGACCGCTTCAATTCCTCTGGCGTCTTTTACTGTGAGGTCTTGAATTTGAAGAACCTCCTCAGCAGGAGAAGCAGCTTTTTTGTCTGTTTTAAATGACACTTCACGGCCAACCATGAGGCTTGCAAGTTCGTCTTTATTTGTGCTTTCCACATCAAGTGTACGAATGCCTTGGCCTTTTCGGATAATGGTCACGCGATGACAGGCATCCATAATTTCTTTCAGCTTATGGGTGATTAAAATAATGGATTTGCCTTCATTGATTAAGTTTTTCATAATTTGTATGAGTTCTTTGATTTCTTGAGGTGTTAAAACGGCCGTTGGTTCGTCGAAGATCAAAATGTCAGCGCCGCGGTAAAGTGTTTTTAAGATTTCTGCACGCTGCTGCATACCGACAGAGATGTCAGATACTTTTGCGGCAGGATCTATTTTCAAACCATAGCGGTCAGAAAGCTCTTGTACTTGCTGTATGGCTTGTTCTTTGTCAATCTTTCCAAACTTCTTGGGCTCTTTACCTAAAATGATGTTTTCAGCGACAGTGAAGGTATCGACAAGCATAAAGTGCTGATGCACCATTCCGATGCCTAAATCACTAGCATCATTTGGACTAGAGATGGTCACAGGTTTTCCGTGTACCTTGATTTCACCTTTTTCAGGCTGGTACAGTCCGAAAAGCACGTTCATGAGCGTTGATTTTCCAGCGCCGTTTTCACCAAGCAGCGCATGAATTTCGCCCTTTTTTAGCTGCAGCGTAATGTTGTCGTTTGCTACAATGCCAGGGAATTCTTTGCGTATATTCAACATTTCAATGACATAATCCACAGGTTTAACCGCTCCTTTTTTAGGGTGCTGATGAAGATAAAAACTAGCAAAAGAAAAGCTGCAAAACGAGGCTGCAGCTTTTCTTTTACCACCTTTTACGAATAAAGAGGAGGTAAAGGAGAGGCAAGGGGATAAGGCGCGCTTATCCCGCTGCTCAAATTAAGCTTTAAAATCTTTTAGTTCATCACGTGTTGCAGGGATTTTCACTTCACCCTTGATGATTTTTTGTTTCCATTCTTCAACTTTCTTTAATACATCTTTATCAAGGTTTTCCTTAGATGGAGAAATGTCAAGAGCGCCTTCTTTCAGACCGTATGTGATCACTTCGCCGCCAGGGAACTTACCATCTTTTGCTTTCGTTGTTAAGTCTTGTACCGCTGTGTCTACTTTCTTAACCATAGAAGTAAGGGTGACACTTTGTTTTGTTCCAGGTACTTTTCCTTCGTCATACTGGTCTTTATCTACACCGATAACCCAAACTTTACGGTTAGGATCCGCTTTTTTCAGGTTTTTCGCTTCTGTGAAGACACCAGTTCCAGTGCCGCCAGCAGCATGATAGATGATGTCGACGCCAGATTTGTACATGCTTTCAGCTGTTGCTTTCCCGATGTCAGCCTTATCGAATGCACCGGCATATTTCACTTCAACTTTTGCTTTCGGGTTAGCTGCTTCAACACCTGCGCGGAAGCCAACTTCGAATTTTCTGACTAATTCAGAATCAACGCCGCCGACGAATCCAATTTTGTTTGATTTTGTAGAAAGAGCAGCCGCAACACCCACAAGGAATGATCCTTCGTTTTCGTTAAATACAATGCTGGCTACGTTGTCTTTTTTCACGACTGCATCAACGATCGCAAAGTGGTTTTTCTTACGTTGATCCGCAATTTCAGAAATTGCATCTTCCATTAAGAAACCAATTCCGTAAATCAGGTCGAATTTCTCACGAGCAAGTGTATTTAAGTTTGTTGTATAGTCAGCATCTGATTTAGATTGTAAGTAATCAAAGCCGTTTTTACCTTTTTTTAGATTGTTGTCTTTCCCAAATGCTTGTAAACCTTCCCAAGCTGATTGGTTAAACGATTTGTCATCGACACCACCGACATCAGTTACCATTGCAACAGTGAATTGATCTTTATCTTTTTTGCTTTCACCGCTGTTTGAGCCAGAGTTGCCGCATGCTCCAAGGATGGTTCCTGCTGCTACGACTAAGGACAATGCTAGTCCAATTTTGCGCTTCTTCAAAACATAACCCCCTATAAAATTTAAAAGTTTCAGAAAAGTCTCGCGAAAAAAGACCGATCTATCTCTTCTCACCCTAAAGAGGGTATTTTATCCTGCTTTCTCATGAAACTTATGGAGGGCAGGAGAGAAGATGTAAGACATCAGACTTATATCTCGTTGAACTAATCAATCATAATTTATCATTTCCGATCGAATAAATAAATAGAAATTTGTTTTATTTTTAAAAAAATGTTAAATGGCTTTATTTGATGTCTTTTTATCTGCTGAAATATGATATAATGCCGCTTTTGTGATGTGCTCCGCTACAGCAGAACCACTGATATCAAGGGGTTTGTTACATCGTATGCCATAAAAAAACATCTGGCCTTTGTGAAAGGTCAGATGTAGTATTTTAAAGATATTGCTGAATCAAATTCATATTGCTCGTGTTCAGTTTATATTGGAAAACAGGACGTCCTATTGTCCCATATGCCATTTCAACATCCACCACTTCGATATCCTCAAGGAATTTCAAGTATTTTCTAATGGAGACTTGAGAGATTTCTGTATGGTTGGCTAGGTCTTCGGTTGTGAAAGCCTGCTGGCCAAATGATTGAATGCTTGTCCAGATGAGTTTAAGTGTGCTTTTGGTCAGTCCTTTTGGCAAGAGGACTTTTTCCGCCTCTGCTTTTTTATGAAAAAGCTTCGCATCTAAATCATTTTGCGAAATGCTGTTCATGGATTGATACAGGGCGTGTTTCCGTTTATACTCTGCCAGTGCTGATTGGAATCGTTCGAACTCAAACGGCTTAATTAAATAATCAACTGCTCCGTTTCGCATCGTTTGCTGTACAACATCGACTTCATTTGCAGCCGAAATGACAATGACATCAACGGCATGATTTTGCTGGCGAATTTCTGTTAGTAATGCCAGTCCATTTTGTCCAGGCATATAAATATCGAGCAGTACGAGGTGTATGACTTCTGTTTTTAACACTTCAAGTGCCTGCTGAAAGGAGGTGGCAATCCCCTTTAACTCAAAGCCGTCGATTTGGGTCAGGTAGCGTTTGTTCAGCTCCCCAACCATTGGATCATCTTCTACTATTAACACATTAATCATGTGAATCCTCCTTTTGTTTATACGGAATGCGGAGACTAAAGGTCGTTCCTTCTCCTTTTTCACTCGTGACAATCATATGTCCGTTCAATTTCTTGATGCTTTGGTCAACGAAGTAGAGTCCGAACCCTCGGTCTTCTCCTTTAGTTGAAAAGCCTTGATCAAACATGATGTCTTGTTCTTCTTTCGTGAGACCAACACCTGTGTCCGTGATTTCAATGTGAAGCTGCTCATGGACATATCTGAAGGAGATTGAGATGTTTTTCGTATCAGTATGTGAAACAGCATCGAGTGCGTTATTTAACAAGTTGCCAATCACGGTAATGAGATCATGCGTCACTGCCGGGTCCTCCGTATTTGGCACTTGTGTGCTGCAAATAACCTCTAAGGCAGCGCCTTGTTCCCTGATATAGCTTTGTTTTCCTAGTAAAAATCCTGCTAAAACAGAGTTTTTCACATGGTTGATGATTTCATTTGTTTCCGTTTGCTGATAAATTGCAATATCTTTGATGTAGGTGCCAAGATCATCGTAGTTTTTGAGCTGGACCAAACCTAAAATGACATGAAGCTTGTTCATAAATTCATGGGACTGGGCACGGAGCGCATTCGCATACATTTTGACCCCGCTAAGCTGCTCAGCCAGATGTTTCACTTCTGTTTTGTCACGGAAGGTGGCGATGGCTCCGACAATTTCACCTTTTACCGTAATTGGCACTTCATTAAAGACGAGCTCCAGTCCATTCATTCTCACGTCACGATCAAGCAGCGGCTTGCGTGTTTCAATGACCTGTTTTAAGCCGCTTGAAGGGAGGAGAGTTTGAACATCTTGTTCTCTAGGATCAACCATAATGCCCATATTATGAAAGAGCCGTTTGGCCTCTGCATTGGCCAGCTTGATTTTACCGTGCTGATCGACGGCCAGAATCCCTTCTTTTGTTGATTCTAGCATGGCACTTCGTTCTTTTAACAATGTGGCGATCTCATCCGGCTCAAGTCCAAACATAATCTTCTTCACTTTTCTTGCCACAATGAGTGCTCCGATGATGCCAGATAGAAGGCTGAGTGATGTGACGAAGTAGAGTGGAAGTAAGCTTTGATGAATAATCAAGTCAATTTCCTTTAACGTAATCCCTACGGCCACAGCCCCAAGCTGCTTTCCATTTTGATCATAAACAGGAACAAAAGCACGCATGGATCTGCCGAGTGTTCCAGAAGCCGTACTAATATGTTCTTTTCCCTGTAATGCTGCTTTTTCATCACCGCCGGCAAACCGCTTTCCAATTTTCTGCGGATTCGGGTGTGTTTTGCGGATACCGTTCATATCCATGACGACAACGAATTCGGTTTTGGTGATTTGCTGAACACTTGTTGTATATTTTCGTAATGCGGAATATGAATGATCTTCTAATGATTGTGCTGTGATCGGTGCCTCTGCGACCATTTTGGCAGTAGACAGAGCAATGTCACGTTCCTGCTGATGGATGTTCTTGGCTGTTTCCGACCATATCGTAAAGAATGTGATACAAAGGGAGATCAGGACAACGATGCACACAAAGATCGTCAGTCGTGTTTGCAGTCTTAAAGTTTTTTTCACGAGTATACCCCTAACGCACGATTTTTTCGTAACAGTAATACTTTAACGGGAAAATGTAAGTTTGTGAAGGAATGTACGTGCAAAATCATAAATTTGATTTTGCTGTCAGTTTACTTTGAAAGCATCTTGTCAATCCGTTTTAAGTGAGCCATAATAAATGTGAGCTTATGAGAAAGGAACTATTTATGAAAAATACATATTTGACTGGATATTTTCCGCTGATTTCAATTTTACTATTCAGCTCTGCTTTTTCGATTTTCACAGTAGGTATCACAACTGATTTCTTGACTCAAGCAGGTATTTTAAAAGGAATGCTGGAATTTTTCTCAGAACAGGGCATCCGTCTTGCTCTCTTTGCTGCTTTTGCACTTGTTTATTTTATGATCTTATCTGCTTTAAAACTGATTGCAGATACGGTATTAGAGCTGGCGTTGCTCTTTTTCGCTAAGGACCCTGAAGGGGAGAACTTAAAGAAAATTCGGATTGCATCCGTTGTTTATTTATTTGCCAGCTTGCTTGCATTTCTGTTGACGCAGCAGCTCATTCTGCTAGTCGGACTTTTTGCATTAGCAAGTCTTGTCTATTTTATCTGGGTTGTGGTTCGCATTTATCAATCGCTTTCTATGCTGAATTTGATTGGATTTATGATGTTTATTCTGCTGTTTTGGGCGACGTTTTTGATCGGTATTTTGTACTTATTTATTAAGCTTTATAACAGTGTGATGGCAAGTCTGCCTTCATAAGCAGACAAAGAAAGCATCCTCCGATGATGGAGGATGCTTTCAGCGTTTAGACAAACCCTTGCATTCGTTGTCAGTTCTGCGCGCCGATGCTCACGAATGTTAAATTCGCTCCGCTTCGGTGCTCGTCCTTCCTAGACTGCAAAGGTTTTCAGGTCACGCTGAAAAGAAGAAAAAGAGCTAAAATAAAGATCATTTTAGCTCTTTTTCAACAATCTGAGCATCCTCCGATGATGGAGGATGCTTTTTTTTATGAAAGAAACCGTTTTTGAATATCGGGTGTAGGCATCATACAAGATGTTTTTTGACCAAACCATTTGTAGCGATTTTTTGCTATCAACTGATAAAACCAATCACGGATTGGGCGAGGTATGGCAAGGAGTAAAAAGCTCCATCTGTATATCCCTTTTAAATGCCGCGCGGCTTTTAAGATGCCTGTTGATTTCGTATAAAGGGTCCCTTTTTCGATATAAATGAATGAATTGAACTCATCTAAAGGCAAACCGTTTTCCTTTAAAATACGCTGTCCTGTATCTGATTGTAAGGAAGCGAACATCATCCGTTCATTCGGATCGCGCTTAATCACAAATTGAACAGCGCCGCTGCACACGTTGCAGACACCGTCAAATAAGATTAAATGGGGTGGATGTGTTGAATGCATCGCAATCAAACCTCCTGTTTATCTGGCGTATTGCATCGTATTTTTCCAAATACGTAAGTGCGGGCTTGAATGATAAATCGATTCCACCGTTCCTCTATCTCTTCCAACCCATACACCCATTGTGTACTGATCTGTCAGTCCCACAAACCAAATATCTTTGTAGTCATTGGATGTCCCTGTTTTCCCACCGATGTAAGGGGCGTTGAAATTCGCTTTTTTCCCTGTCCCACTCTTCACAACAGAGGTAAGCAGCTTACGCATCGTTTCATTTGTACGCTGAGAATATACTTGCTTTGGCGACTCTTTCCACTTGTAAAGGGTCTTACCGTTTAAGTCTGTCACTTTTGTGATCGAATGACTTTGTGTGTAGGCTCCTTGGTTGCCAAAGACGGTATATGCATCTGTTATTTCTAGCGGTGAGAAGCCTTTCGTAAATCCGCCAAGTGCAGAAGGAAGGCGGTAATCATCCGCTACGATATGCTGGAATGAGAACTTCTCTAAATAGCTGAAGCCTTTTTTGACACCTACTGTATCCAGCATTCGGATCGCAGGGGTATTGTAAGAATTTTTAAAGGCTGTTTCAAGTGTGACTGTTCCATACGTTTTATGATTATAGTTCTGCGGACAGTATCCACTGCTGCAAAACTTGCCGGCACTGATGGTGCTTGAAGCCGTTGCACCGGTTTGATCAATATAAGGCGCATAGTCTAAAAGCGGCTTAATCGCAGAACCAGGCTGTCTTTGCGCTTGATAAGCGTAGTTAAAATCAAATTTCTTATAGTTTTTCCCGCCAGCAAGTGCAACAATTTGATGCGTTTCATGATTAATGACGGCTGATCCGCCTTCCACACCTTGATAAGGCAATTGAGCATTGAGCTGATAGACGGCTCTTTGCTGTAAGGAAGGATCAAGCGCCGTATAAATTTTCACACCATCCTGGAGCAGGGCACTGACCTTTTCAGATAATTCCTTTTGAATCGCCTTTTTCGCTTCAGCTGTTTTGGCTTTCTTCAATCGTTTTGTAAAGCCCTCCTGATCAGACACAAGATCTGTAAACTCTTCATTGGCATATGTCACATAGTCAGGGTATAGGTTTTTCTTTTCACTTAAAGAAAGGCTGATTTTTTCTTTGACGGCTTTTTTGTATTGTTTTTTGGTGATGACGCCATCTTTCTTCAAAATACCAAGCAGTCGTTCTTGGCGTTTCTTTGTGTGCTTGAACTGTTTTAATGGGTCATACAGTGTTGGGTTGTTTGGAATAGCAGAGATAAATGCCATTTGGGCAAGTGTTAAAGAACTAAGTGGCTTATCAAAATAGTAATTAGCCGCAGAACCGACACCGTAAACACCATTACTGAAATAAATCGTATTTAAATAGCTTTCGAGAATTTCATCCTTCGAGAATTTTCGCTCAAGTTCATAGGAATAGAGCAGCTCCGTAAACTTTCGGCTGAACGAACGTTCATGGCTTAAATATAAGTTGCGGGACAGCTGCTGTGTGATCGTACTCGCTCCTTGGCTGATGCCATGGTTTTTGACATTTGCAGCAAGGGCACGAACAACTCCCATAAAGTCAATTCCCTTATGGTCATAGAAGTTGCGGTCCTCTGAACGAAGGAACAGCTCCTTCACAGGTTCAGGAATGTTATCGTATTTCACGAACACTCGGTTCTCATCGTTTGAGACGATCTCGGAGATAAGAGAACCATCCCGGTCATACATATAACTGTTTTGGGAAAAATCTATCTTTTCCAGCTTGATTTTTTGATCAAGCACTTCGTTAACAGGCTTTACACTTGCAGCTTCTTCCTTTGATAGATAAAAAGTCAGAGCAAATAATGGGATGAGGGCAGCAAGTAATAACCAACCAATGATTGCACGAAACATGAGGTCACTCACTTTCTTCAATTTTCTAGCCATATCGTACCATTCTTTTGCGGATACGAGAAGGTTATTTTTAGAAAAGAAAGGGCGTGAAGTCTAGTGAATCAGGCTTTTCCGCAAGAAAAAAGAGTATCTGAAGATGATCAACCACTCCTTTCCTTTGTTTTCGCATGTGAGCGGACCGCCCATAAAAATAACGCGCCAAACAGAAAAATGCCGGCAGTGACATAAAAGACAGCTGGAATCCCGTAATGACTCGCCACAATGCCGCCGATTACCGGACCGACGACATTCCCAAGAAAGCGGAAGCTGACATTGTATCCGAGCACTTCTCCTTGCATAGAAGCAGGTGCTTTAATCCGGATATACGCCGTCGTACACGGAATAATTCCGCCAAGTGCCATCCCGTATAGGAAACGGAAAATGACTAACATGACGTACGAATCCGCCATCGCTTGCGGGATGAATAAAATAGAGGAGAGGATGAGAAGGGCAAGCAGCACCTTGTCATGACCAATTCGATCTCCGAGATCTCCCCATTTTCGCGTAAACAGCAAATTGCCAAGTCCAGTTGCAGAAAAAGCAAGCCCCGCATAAAAAGCGAGATTGACAGGACCATGTAAATCATGAATGTATAAAGCCAAAAGCGGCTGAATGCTAAAGTTCCCTACTTGTGTAATAAATGTTAAAAGCATCGTGACGACAAGCAAAGGCTGTTTGAAAATGTGAAAGAGTACATCCTTCCGTGAGTAAGAAACACGCTTTGCTTCTTTTGACCGGATCGGCTGTTCTTTCACTCCGAAGATAATCACAATAGCTGACACATAAATGACAGCCGCTGTCAGGAAAAACGTATAAATAAATCCGACGCTGTCTGCCATGAATCCACCCATTAATGGACCAAACAATCCTCCGGCAACATTACTCATCTGCATCGTTCCAAGGGTTTTACCGGCAGTTGCCTTTTCGGTCTGTGCAGAAATCAGTGCCATTGAAGTCGAGATAAAGCCTGTGACAAGCCCCATGAAGAGCCTTAGTGCGAATAGCTGATACACAGTGTGCACAAGCCCCATTAGTAGAATACTTGTGGCGATGCCAATTCCGTTAATTAATAAAATCTTTTTATAGCCATGCCGGTCGCCAATCCGCCCCCAAATCGGAGAGATCAGGAAGGCCGTTAAAAACGTGACCCCAAAGACATAGCCGCTCCATCTTTGAACAAATTCATTTGAATAGCTGCTATCAAGAGATTCTATGTAAAGTGATAAAAAAGGGACGATCATTGTAATGCTCGCAGATACAAAAAAGTTCACAAACCACATGATGTACAAGTTTTTCTTCCTGTTTGTGATAGAGATCACCTTCTTTATTTATTTCGTGTTCCTTAATAATTATAAAGGAAAATAAACGATCTTTCATCAGATGAATAGGTTGGGCATAGTGAATCTGCATTATTTTCACGAAAATGAAGTGATTTCAAGGTCCGTCTTAATATAATGGTATGAGAATGAAAAGCTGACGAAAAAGTGAGGTGAAACTGGTGGAACAGAAGACGGTGCTTGTGGTCGATTTTGAATTTACGATGCCTGATGGAAAATATCATCCGCAAAATTTTTTTCCTGAAATTATTGAAGCTGGGGTAGTGAAAGCAGCAGATGAAACGATCATAGACTCATTCTCTAGCTACGTCAAACCGAAAAAGTTCCCGAAGCTGACGAAGCGCTGTAAATCTTTCCTCGGAATTACGCAGGAGGATGTAGAGAGCGGAATTTCATTTGAGGAATTTATCGAGAAGCTCGTGTCACTTGATGGGGGAGAGAATTGTGAAATTATTACGTGGGGCAACATGGACATGAAGGTATTGAAGCAAAATTGTATGCTCAATCACATTGCCTTTCCTTTTAAGGGGAAGCTGAGGGACCTGGCCTTTGAATATAAAACCTTTTTTGGTGACCGCACACTGACAGGGCTTCGAAAAGCAGCAAAGGAATACGGCAGTGAAGGAGCTGGTAAGCATCATAAAGCACTCGATGATGCCATGACGACTTATCAGCTGTTCACCCTTTTTGAAAAAGACAGAGCCTATGTGGAAAATCCGCAAACAACCAAAATTGGTGAGCTGATCGATTTCTCACATTTTTTTGATTCGGCTGATTAGCGGCGGACGTCTTCTGGAAAATAATCTTTCTCAAGAGAAGATAGGCATGCTCTTGATTTTTCAGCCCATTTGGAATCATCCGCACGGAGTGCTTGTTTCAATTTATCTACAGCTTCTTTCAGTGACTCTTCATAATCAGGGATATCGCCATCATAAGGCTTCACCATATGATGAGGGATATTTGTCTGTTCTCTATAGGCCAAAGCCCGCCTCTCTTGGAAAAAAGGCACGTCTGCTTCTTTCGGATGATGCAGGTCGCCTTGAGTGGGATGTGTCAGAACGGCTTTTACTTGAACGAGATAGGTCGATGGTTTCACTGCTGTCACTTCCCCAACGTATACACCTGTTTTATAAAAGCCTTTCACAATTTGTCCAATTTGAATGTCTGTCATGTGAAATTCCTCCATTTCCTTCTCATAGGAAGGTATTTCATTTCTTTTAGCCAATATAGTGAAGTAAACGAGCAAAAGGGGGAATGGCGAGATGTCATTCATCGTACTTTTTCTACTATATTTTCCTGAAGATAAAAGGGAGTACATCCCAGCGGCTATCACCACGGTGATTTTCTTTATTGCTGCGTTTATTTGTTTTCGTCTCATCGTTCGTGCGTCTAAGAAGCAGGAGCGGATAGATGAAAAAAGAACAAAAAAAATGGATTAATCATTTTCTTCTTGTATCTTCAGGAAATTTCACGGTGACGGTTGTTCCAGACTGCAGCGAGCTTTTGAAACGAATCGTTCCATGGTGATTTTCAATAATTGAAAAAGTCACTGTCAGCCCAAGTCCAGTTCCTTTATTTTTAAGTGTGTAATAGGGTTCGCCGAGTTTTTTCATCTGACTTTCTGTCATACCTACACCGTTATCAACGAAATAAAGGCAGATTTTATGATTTTCTTTTGAAGCAAAAAGTTCAATTTTCCCTTCATGTTCAGGAGCTGCTTCAATTGCATTTTTGATTAAATTAATCATGACTTGCTTGATCTTCGTTACGTCACCTTGAATGTATAAGTCAGGTTCAATGGATTGATGAATCGTGACCGATTTAAAATTCGCATAGGATGTCATCAGTGATGCACATTCCTCAAGTAATTTAGATAGATTGAGAGATTCAATTTGATAGTAGTTTTGTTTTGCAATGTCAAGATAACTCGTGATAATGTCCTGCGCCCGGTCTAATTCGGACAGAACGAGATTTTTATAATCTTTATTGGCAGGTGGCTCTTTTGTATTATCACTCGAAAAGAGCAATTGAATAAAGCCTCTCACAACTGTCAGCGGATTGCGTACTTCATGGGCAACGCTTGCAGCAAGTTCACTTACAATGGTCAGTTTTTCTGACTGGACAAGCTGTGATCTCATTTCCGCATTTTCCTTAACGAATTCAATGGAATAGATACTGAGCACAAGAAAGAATATGTAGTAAAGAGTTGAGAAAAATAACTCAAGGAGCTTTTGCTGCATAATAAAAGCTGGGCTGTATGCCATTAAGCTGACCGCAAGCAGTCCAATGTAAATAAAGAATCCTTTGGATAAACCGATAAGCACTCCGTAAAACAGCTTATTTGGCTTCGAATATTGATGCCATTTTCGGTAGAACAGGAATGGGATAAAAAAGTAAATTGGGACAACGATAAGTCCAATCCATAAGAAAGAGCCGTACATCACGAATTTGACAATGATGCTTATCAAGATGGCAACGATCCCCGCCATATATCCTCCGTATAAAATAGCAAGTACAAGGGGAATGGATTGAAGCCCAGTCTGCAAATCTAAAATCGAACCAACTGGATACATAATACATAGTGCTGAAGAGATGGATGCGAATACTGTGATGAGCAGTTTATTCGTTTTTGGGAAATGAGCAGGGGTCCGGCTTAACCATAGCGCATGATATAAAAAGATTGGAAATAGAATAAAAGATACATGGAGCAGAAAATCCTTGAACATTTCCATTTAAATGCTCTCCTCGTAAATAATTGTAATTCCTCTCATTATATCATTTCATGTACAAAGTAGATATGATAAAAGGAGGGTTTTTTTCTTTAAAAAGAACACCCGTTAGGATGTTCTTTCTATCGTATAGGTCTTATTCAGCTGATAGCGTGAACGCTTGGTGGAGACGTTTCAGTCCTTCTTTGACTGTTGCAGCAGGACAGCCGAGATTCATCCGAATAAAGCCGTCTCCTTCGTGTCCGTACACGTGGCCAAGCTCTAGGATCACTTTCCCTTTTTTCAGCAGATTCCGTTTCAATTCCGCTTGACTGAATTGATAATCCCGAATGTCCAGCCACAATAAATAAGAAGCATCTGGTTTCATATAACGCATATTTGGAAGATTTTCGTCGATATAGTCCATCGCCGTCTTCATATTGCCTTCGAGATAGAGAACAAGGGCATCGAGCCACTCATCCCCGTGGCGGTATGCTGCTTCCATCGCTGGAATCGCAAAGGCATTCAGTTTGGACAGTCCGTTTCTTTGCACTTCATTGTTGAAAAGGGTTCTTTTTTCTTTATCTGAAATGATAATAGCAGATGCCTGAAGCCCCGCTAGATTAAAGGTTTTACTCGGCGCAATACACGTTACCGTGATATGTGCAATGTCGTCAGAAAGGCTGGCGAAGGGCACATGCTGCTTCCCGTAAAGCATCAAATCCGAGTGAATCTCATCTGAAACGACTGTGACTCCATGTTTTACACATAGGTCTCCGACTCGCTTTAATTCCTCTTTTGACCATGCTCTTCCGGACGGATTATGCGGATGGCAAAGGAACATGAGCTTTGCTTGTGGTCTGCTCAGTTTTTTCTCTAAATCATCAAAATCCATCATATAGCGGTTGTTTTCTATTTTTAAAGGATTGGTTGAGACTGTACGTCCATTTCGCTCAATCATTTGATAAAAAGGTGTATACACTGGTGACTGTATAACTACTTCGTCGTGCGGTGCTGTAAAGGCTTGAACAGCAAAACTAAGTGCCGTTACGATTCCTGGTGTGAAGGTGACGGCATCTGTCTGGATTGTCCATCCATGTCTTCTTTTGAGCCAGCCAGCGACTGCCTGCTGCGTATCCTGATCCTGAAATGCATAGCCAAATACACCGTGATCTAATCGCTCTTTCAATGCATCAAGGACGACCTGCGGTGCTTTAAAATCCATATCGGCCACCCACATCGGAAGGGCATCTGTTGTCAGGAACAAAGACTCTGCCTGATCCCATTTCACTGATTTTGAACCTTTACGTATGATCTGTTCGTCGAAATTCATGAAACCCACCTCTAGCTGTTTTTCAACCATTCTTGGTTGTGCTAAAATAAACATCACAAAATTTATTATAAGCGGTGATACCGATGAAAGATAGTCAAGCTGTAGAAGAGATGATTCAATTCATTAAGGCATGGGACCCTTTTCATTATGGAGAGGATTTTTATGAAACGGAGCCTGCTGACGTCATCAGTGCATTATACGACGCAGAAGACCCGTTTTCTTTAGCAAAAGAGATTCAAGCCATCTACCATCACTCATTTGAACAGCTTCTTCCGATAGAGAGCTGTCAGCATATAGCAAATCAGCTTTTTGTCATACGAGACAGCAGCTCCTGTTCACGCTAAGACAGGCTGAAATGTCCGATTTGATCAGACACAAAGACCGGATTTTCCTCAGGAATGAGGTGCCCGGTTTTTTTTAATGCATGTAAGGTCGAATTTGGCAGATCTTTGTGCAGTCTTTCGCCTATTTGAATGGGAACGATTCGATCTTCCTCGCCCCAAATGAGCAGCACGGGTGTTTCCATTTTCTTTAAAACGTCCGAGGTTAAATCTCCTTCCCGGTGCCGAATCAAACGAAATATCCCCCGAAAGATTTGATCATCTGAAAATGGCTTTAAATATCCGTCGACCATCTCTTGATCAATGATGGAATGATCATGCACAACAGCCGTTAAATTTTTCATAATGCCCTGCTTTAAAAGCTTTCTTTTTAGATACAGATAAAAATAAGGAATATATGTGCTGTAAACAAGTGATCTTTTTGACTTATTCAAATAGCCTGAGCTGCACAATAGAACCGCCTTTTCAAATAGATCCGGCCGTTCAGTAGCAGCGTATAAGGCGATTTGTCCGCCCATTGAATGGCCCACTAGAATTGCATGCTGAATCTGTAAATAACCAGCTAGCTCTATAATAATTTTCCCCATGTTGCGATAGCTGTAAATAAACGTATTCGACTTCTCGGACTGTCCAAATGGCGGCAGATCAATCGCAATTAAATTGAAGTCCTGTTTCAGAAGCGGGATGAGCTTTCGATAGCTGAAGGTAGAAGAGAAGAGACCGTGAATTAAGATCAATGTCTTCTTGCCTTCATTTGGATAGTGCTCGTAATAGATATCTAAACCGAATGCACTTTTCATATAAGCTGGCTGAACAATGTCCACATTCTTCACTCCGATACTTGATACTCTCTCTGTTAGGTGACTGTATTGTACCCTAAAAAGTGGATTTTAAGCTATCATTAGAATCTTTTCCCTGCTTAGCATAATGGGAAAAACGTGCTATAATGTTCAGAAGATTTTTTAAAACTAGCTTTTATAATCTGAGGTGTGAAATCAAATGAAACTAACAGAAAAAGAAACTGAAATATTAGAGATTTTAGATGAAAACAGCCGCGCCGATTTAAATACAATTGCAAAAATGGCAGGCGTGACAACAGAAGAAGCCGAAGCCATCATTCAAAAACTTGAAGATCAAAAAGTTATTATTGATTATTCAACCATGATTGACTGGCGAAAAGTGGATGGTCATGAAGGCGTTACAGCAATGATTGATGTAAAAGTGACACCAAAAAGAGGCGTCGGATTTGATGAAATTGCTGAACGGATTTATCGGTTTCAGGAAGTGGAGTCTGTCTATCTCATGTCAGGTGTTTACGATCTTTCCGTTGTGATCCGCGGAAGATCAATGTCTGATATTGCCCGCTTCGTATCTGAAAAATTATCGACACTTGATTCCGTTGTTTCAACAACTACCCACTTTATTTTGAAAAGATATAAACATGATGGGAAAGTGTTTGAAACAGGAGACGATGACAAAAGAATCGTGGTGTCTCCGTAAATGAAAAAGTCTTATTTATCTGAAACGGTACAAAGCATTCAGCCGTCAGGTATTCGGAAATTCTTTGATTTGGCTGCCACAATGGAAGGGGTTATCTCCCTTGGTGTCGGCGAGCCGGATTTCGTGACAGCTTGGAATGTCAGAGAAGCAAGTATTATGTCATTAGAACAAGGGCTGACCTCTTATACGGCGAATGCAGGTTTAATTTCTTTGCGAAAAGAACTAAGCCACTATTTATATAAGCGGTTTCACATTGATTACAGTCCCGAAGAAGAACTCATTATTACAGTTGGCGGAAGCCAGGCACTTGATTTGGCCTTTCGTGCGATTTTAAACAGAGGGGATGAAGTAATCATTCCAGAGCCTTGTTTCGTAGCATACGGGGCCCTTACGACACTAGCAGGCGGAGTGCCTGTCTATTTAAGTACAACCGCTGAAAAAGATTTCAAAGCAGATTCTGCTGATCTTCGCACAAAGCTGACGCCGAAGACAAAAGCCATTTTGCTTTGCTCGCCATCAAATCCGACTGGGTCTGTTTATTCAAAGGAAGAGCTTGAAGATATTGCTCAATTTGCGAAAGAGCATGACCTGCTTATTATTACGGATGAGATTTATGCAGAGCTGACGTACGATGAAGCTTTTACAAGCGTCGCGGCTATTCAAGATATGAAGGAAAGAACGATCTTGATTTCAGGCTTTTCTAAAGGGTTTGCCATGACGGGCTGGCGTTTAGGATATGTGGCAGCACCACCTATACTGCGGGATGCCATGCTGAAAATACATCAATATTCTATGATGTGCGCACCGGCGATGGCACAATATGCGGCAGAAGAAGCATTAAAAAATGGGCTTGAAGATGTAGAGAAAATGAAGAAAAGCTACAGAAGACGCCGTAATTTGTTTGTCGGCTCCTTAAATGAACTAGGACTGACATGCCATCAGCCAAACGGAGCGTTTTACGCGTTCCCATCGATTAAAAGCACAGGCATGACATCAGAACAATTTGCTGAGGAGCTGCTCCTAAGTGAAAAAGTCGCTGTTGTTCCTGGGAATGTATTCGGACCGAGCGGTGAGGGTCATATCCGCTGTTCATATGCTTCGTCACTTGATCATCTTCAGGAATCACTTTCAAGAATTCAGCGCTTTTTGCAGGCTCGACAAGTGAAGGAAGAAGCATCAGCCATCTTAAAATAAAAAAAGGCATCAATCCAAATGGACTCATGCCTCACAAATTAGGGGGGAATACTAGAAAGCATTCTTGTTTTCAGGTATTCCCTCTTTTGATCTCATCTAAACCCATTTAAAAAATATTTTGCGTAACTGCCCGTTCTGTGATATAGTTTTTAATTGCGTATAAACGAATATTAAAACATTTATTTAGGAGTTGTTATCATGGCGACAAAGTTTGAAGTAGGCAGTGTTTACACTGGTAAAGTAACAGGATTACAAGCGTATGGTGCGTTTGTTGCATTAGATGAAGAAACTCAAGGACTTGTGCATATTTCTGAAGTAACACATGGCTTTGTAAAAGACATCAACGAGCACCTTTCAATTGGTGACGAAGTACAAGTAAAAGTTCTTTCTGTTGATGAAAATGCAGGTAAAATCAGCCTTTCTATCCGTGCGACACAAGATGCACCTGAAAGAAAAGAAAGCAAACCAAAGAAACAAAGACCACAGCAAGTGAAAGAAGAAGCTGCTGCACCACAAGGTTTCAATACGCTTAAAGATAAACTTGAAGAGTGGATTGAGCAATCAAACCGTAAAGATCTTATCAAGAAATAATAAAAAAGCACCGCTTCAAACGGTGCCTTAGATTGTTGACAAAGGGCTAAAATGATTTTTATTTTAGCCCTTTGTCTTTTTTTTCAGCGTAATAGAAAACCTTTGAAGTCTAGGAATGGCGGGCACTGGAGCGAATTTAGAATTCGTGAGCACCAGCGCGCAGACCTGACAAAAAATGCGAGGGTTTGTCTACACGCTGAGGCTGCCTCATGTAGGCAGCCTTTTTTTATGTCCTTTTATTTAACGAACTTCTGGGTTCGGCTCGTCACGGCGAACAGCTTCTTCGCTTGGTTTGAACAACAGACCAAGGTTGACAAGACCTGCAATTCCAACAAGACCATAAATAATACGTGATAATGCAGAACCTTGTCCGCCAAAGATCGCTGCTACTAAGTCAAATTGAAAAAAGCCGATTAGTCCCCAGTTAATAGCACCGATAATCGTGAGCACGAGGGCAATACGCTGAATAGCACTCATCGTGATTCCTCCTTTCGCTACAGCATCAATACATTTATATTTTGCAGATTTTTAGCCAAACTATGCGTAAGAAAATGGATGAAAGCAAATTACTTTACTTTTGGAATGAATGAGGCGCATAATGTAGCGCGAGGAGGAGATCACATGGATCGATTTACTTATTGGAACCCAACGAAATTAATTTTTGGAAAGGGAGAAGTATCAGCCCTTTCAGATGAACTCAAACACTACGGAAAAAACGTATTACTTGTATATGGTGGAGGCAGTATTAAACGAAACGGCCTTTATGACCAAGTTGTCAGCATCCTAAAAGAATCAGGAGCTGCAATCACTGAACTTGCTGGTGTAGAGCCTAACCCGCGCTTAACAACAGTAAGAAAAGGGGTAGAGCTTTGCAAAGAAAACAACATTGATTTTATTTTGGCAGTTGGCGGCGGCAGTGTCATTGATGCCACAAAAGCAATCGCAGCTGGTGCGAAGTACGATGGAGATGCTTGGGATATCGTGACACGCAAACACGTCCCAATGGAAGCTATCCCGTTCGGTACTGTATTAACACTTGCCGCAACAGGCTCTGAAATGAACTCAGGATCAGTTATCACAAACTGGGAAACAAATGAGAAGTATGGCTGGGGAAGTCCAGCAGTTTTCCCGAAATTCTCTATTCTTGATCCAGTCAACACATTCACTGTGCCTAAAAATCATACGATTTATGGCATGGTTGACATGATGTCACATGTGTTCGAGCAATATTTCCATCACACAGAAAATACACCTTATCAAGATCGTATGTGTGAAGGACTTCTTCGCACTGTCATTGAAACGGCACCGAAGCTGATCAACGATCTAGAGAACTACGAGCTGCGTGAAACGATTTTATTCACTGGCACAATTGCACTTAATGGCATGCTTTCAATGGGGGCACGTGGTGACTGGGCATCTCATAACATTGAGCATGCAGTATCTGCTGTCTATGATATTCCTCATGCAGGCGGTCTTGCGATCTTGTTCCCGAACTGGATGAAACATGTGATTCAAGAAAACCCAGGCCGTTTTAAACAATTAGCGGTGCGTGTATTCGATGTAGATCCTGCGGGCAAAACAGACGAAGAAGTTGGCTTAGAAGGAATCGACAAGCTGTCAGCTTTCTGGACAAGTCTTGGTGCACCAAGCCGTTTGGCGGATTATGACATCAACGATGAGAAAATTGATTTAATTGCAGACCGTGCAATGGCACGCGGTGAATTTGGTCAATTTAAAAAGCTGAACAAAGAAGATGTTTTAGCCATTTTGAACGCTTCTTTATAATTGAACAACAAAGGGATAGCTGCTTGCGGGCAGTTATCTTTTTTTGAGTTCATCGTGTACATATGTTACAGTAGTCTTTCATGTTTTTGGATATATTCGTTGTAAGGAGATGTTTCAACAGATGGAGAATTTTATTTACTATAATCCAACTAAATTGATGTTTGGAAAAGGACAGCTAGAAGGACTCAAAAGCGAACTCGCTCGTTATGGAAAACGAGTGTTACTTGTATATGGTGGCGGCAGCATTAAGAAAAATGGCCTTTATGACAAAGTCATCAGTGCGTTAAAAGAAGCAGATGCTGAAGTATTTGAGCTGTCTGGCGTTGAACCGAACCCGCGCCTCACAACAGTGAAGAAGGGAATCGATATCTGCCAAAAGGAGAGCATTGATTTCTTATTAGCCGTTGGCGGCGGAAGTGTGATCGACTGTACAAAAGCGATAGCAGCCGGAGCAGAGTATGACGGTGATGTGTGGGATATTATTTCAAAGAAAACAACCGCTCAAAAAGCGCTGCCGTTTGGCACAGTGCTGACACTTGCAGCAACTGGTTCAGAAATGAACCCGGATTCAGTCATCACAAACTGGGAAACGAATGAAAAATATGTGTGGGGCAGCTCTGTCACTCACCCTGCTTTTTCAATTCTAGACCCTGAGCATACGTATTCTGTGCCAGAAAACCAGACGGTGTATGGTATGGTCGATATGATGAGCCACGTTTTTGAGCAATACTTCCATAATGTAAAAAACACGCCTTTACAGGACCGGATGTGTTTTGCTGTTCTTCAAACAGTCATCGAGACAGCACCAAAACTGCTGGAGGACTTACAAAACTATGAGCATCGTGAAACGATTCTCTATGCAGGAACGATTGCTTTAAATGGCACGCTGCAAATGGGTTACTTTGGCGACTGGGCGTCCCATACGATTGAGCATGCTGTATCGGCTGTCTATGACATTCCGCATGCAGGCGGGCTTGCTATTCTCTTCCCAAACTGGATGCGCCACACGCTCGATCATAATGTGGAACGCTTTAAAAACCTTATGCTGAACATGTTTGACATCGAAACTGAAGGAAAATCAGATCGTGACATCGCATTAGAAGGAATCGACAAACTGTCAGCTTTCTGGACTAGCCTTGGTGCACCAAGCCGTTTAGCTGATTATGACATTGGTGAGGATCAGCTGGACAAAATTGCCGACATTGCAGCAAAAGAAATGGAATACGGTGGTTTTGGAAACTTTATGAAACTTAACCGTGATGATATTCTAGCGATTTTGAAAGCTTCTTTATAATCCAGATTGCCGCTTTTCATCCAGAGAAGCGGCTTTTTGCTATGCCAGTGACGATCACTTGATTTCAATAGCTAGTTCCGCTAAAGTGAAAGGGACAGAACTAACGTAATGGAGGGCTTACAAGCGATGACACATATTCAATTTGACTACTCGAAAGCGTTACCTTTCTTTCAAGAACATGAGCTTACATATTTAAAAGATTTTGTGAAGGTAGCCCATCATAATATTCATGAACAAACGGGTGCAGGCAGTGACTATTTAGGCTGGGTGGACTTGCCGAAGCAATACGACCGCGAAGAGTTTGCCCGCATTAAAAAAAGTGCAGACAAAATTAAGTCTGACTCTGACGTCCTGCTCGTTGTGGGAATCGGCGGGTCATATCTAGGTGCACGTGCGGCGATTGAATTTTTGAACCATTCTTTCTATAACACTTTGCCAAAAGGCAAGCGCAAGACACCGCAAATTATTTTTATTGGAAACAACATCAGTTCTTCTTATTTAACAGATGTGATGGATCTATTGGAAGATGCAGATTTCTCCATTAATGTGATTTCAAAATCTGGTACAACAACAGAGCCAGCCATTGCGTTCCGCATCTTTAAAAAGCTCCTCATTGAAAAATACGGTGCTGAAGAAGCGAAAAAACGTATTTATGCGACAACTGACAAGGCACGCGGTGCATTAAAAACATTAGCAACTGAAGAAGGCTACGAATCATTTATCATCCCTGATGATGTTGGTGGACGCTATTCTGTATTAACAGCAGTCGGCCTTTTGCCAATCGCTGTGAGCGGTGCAGACATTGATCAGATGATGGAAGGTGCGGCAAAAGCAAGCGAAGACTTCGCTTCATCTGAGCTTTCTGAAAATGCGGCTTATCAATATGCTGTCGTCCGCAATGTCCTTTACAATAAAGGCAGAACGATTGAAATGCTGATTAACTATGAGCCAGGCCTGCAATATTTCGCAGAATGGTGGAAGCAATTATTTGGTGAAAGTGAAGGGAAAGATGAAAAAGGAATCTATCCTTCATCTGCTAACTTCTCAACAGATCTTCATTCACTTGGCCAATATGTTCAAGAAGGAAGAAGAGACTTGTTTGAAACAATCGTCAATGTAGAGAAGCCTCGACATGAGCTTATGATTGAAGCAGAAGAACAAGACCTTGATGGCTTGAACTATCTAGCAGGAAAAACGGTTGATTTCGTCAATAAAAAAGCATTTGAAGGAACGATGCTTGCCCATACAGATGGAAAAGTACCGAACCTTATCGTGACAATTCCTGAGATGGATGCTTATACATTCGGATACCTTGTTTACTTCTTTGAGAAAGCATGTGCGATGTCTGGATATTTACTAGGCGTCAATCCATTTGATCAGCCTGGAGTAGAAGCTTATAAAGTGAATATGTTTGCTTTACTAGGAAAACCAGGATTCGAAGAGAAAAAAGCAGAGCTTGAAAGCCGTTTAAAACAATCATAAGAACAAAAAGCACACCTTCCCATAAAGGTGTGCCTTTTTTGTTTTCTTCAGATTCCTGTGCAAGCTTTCCTATGTTCTGTACATAGAATAATGAATGGAGGAGGGTGAAAAATGAGGACGAATCATATTTATATTCATGATATTTCTGGCCAGGCAATCGTGAACTTTGGCAATGTCGGACGCATTTGTTCTAAAAGTGCTACGAAGGAAACAGCAGGTTCCGGCAGTGATAACGAGACGAATCAATCAACCAATCAAAGCTTATTTGATGCCGCGTTTACAAACAATGTACAAATCACGAGAGGCAAATGTATGAATTCCTCTCTTTAACGAACCCTAATAAAAAAAGGAGGGGTTCGTATGATTCATGTACCATCTAGGCTGCCTGGTGAAAGCTTTTCACTTTACCATTTAGAAGAAACGATGAAGCCGCTCGGTTATGTCATTAATGGGAACTGGGATTATGATCACGGGTATTTTGATTATAAAATTGATAACCGTGATGGCTATACCTTTCTCAGAGTTCCTTTTACAGCCGAGAAAGGCCAGCTCGATCAACCTGGTGTTGTGGTGAAAATGGGACATCCATTTCTCTTAAAGCATGTATATCAAGACAAGTTAGATGATCATGCGATGGTTGGAAATGTGGGCGCATCCTTTAACCAATTCCAAGAACCAAAAGAGAAAGATGGGGATGTATCAAAGGCTTATGCTGAGATTGGCTTTTCGCTCGTCAAGGAATTAGAAGACGCACTGCTTTAAAGGCTGATCAGTTCATCCTCTGGATGAAGCTCATAGCCAAAGGGAGGATTCATCATGGGTCCTTCTTTTTTTTGTACGCCGACGATGATCACATGATGCTCTAAAAAATGATGCAGCGCTGTTAAAAAGGTTTCTCCAGCCAATGAAGCCGGTACAGGTATGATGGTAACGTTTTTATGCAAGGTCATTTGTCGTTTTTTTGTTAATGCTGTGAGTTGTTCCTTTATCAGAAAATGTTCAACCATTAAATGATTGACAGCATCAGAGGTATGAATGACTTGGTTGGCACCAGCACGCTCGGCATTCTTCACGTAACGATCTGTTAAAATTTCAATTAAACAATATAGCGAAGGGTTTAATCCTTTTGCTGCAAGTAAGGTTAAAACACTCTGCATATCGGCTGTCACTTCATTTTCATGCTGATCCGCGGTAATCATGAGTGCATCTGCACTGGTAATGTTGGCTTTACGCAGTGTGACGTCTTCGGTCCCGTGTCCTTTAATAAAATGAACATTCTCTAAAAGAGGCCCCTCTTTCAAGGAATCATCAATCAGCACAATCGGCATAGCTGGATCAATCGTTTGAAACGACTGAAGAAGTTTGTTCGTCTTCTCATTCCAGCCGACGATAATGAGATGTCCTTTTCCCTTAAAGGCTACCTTGCCCTCAACATAATGGTGCTGCTTGCTGAACACAGCGGCGGCAAGTGTGGCGAAATAAGCGGTGACAAAGCTGGCTCCGATAAAGATGAGCGCCATACCAGCCACCTGTCCTGGCATGGTTTGCGGCACAAAATCTCCGTAACCAACCGTAGAGACTGTAATGAGCGCCCACCAGATTCCATCAAAGATCGTATGATACTGCTTCGGTTCAAGTAAAACGATTAATTGTCCAAAAAAGAGAAGCAAGAAACAGATGATGATGGCAATTCGAAGATAAAGCGGCCACCTTAGCCAAGCAATAAAGATACGGTTTGATTTCATCGGACTCTTCCTTTCAGGAGACTGCTAATGTCAGTATGCCCGATTGGGAACACATTTTTTCATCTTTGTCATGTATTGAAATAGAACCCATATCTTAAAATAGGGAGAAGAAGGAGGGAATTCGAATGTCGTTTGTTCAAAAGACCGTACTTCTTTTTATTGGTGTGCACTTTTTATCATCAGCTGTCATCTTACTCGTGTTTGATTTAAATGCTGTGAATCATTTTATGAATGATTTTTCATGGCTGCACTTTTTTCAAGACCTTTATGGTACGGGAACCTTTTATACAGCTTGCTTAGGTGTGTTCTTCTTTTTCATTGGTGCGGTTATCCCCCTGAAAAAGACCTAGTGCTTTTTGCTGTACATGGTACATAAAAGTCATTAAAATTGTAAATAAATATATAAAATAAAAGGAAGCTGATGAGCATGCTGTTTTTTTATTTTTTAACATTTGCCGCATTGGGATTATCATTTTGGGCACAATTTAAAGTGAAGAATAATTTTGAAAAGTATTCAAAGGTGGAAGCATCCAGTATGAAAACAGGTGCTGAAACCGCTCGATATATTTTAGATCGCAACGGGTTATACGACGTGCCTGTTGAACCGGTAAGAGGAACTTTGACTGATCATTACGATCCGACGCAGCGTGTGGTTCGTTTATCTGAACCTGTGTACTACGGCCATTCCATTTCGGCCATTTCAGTCGCATCACACGAGGTTGGACATGCCTTGCAGCATCAGGAATCCTATGGTGCGCTTGTTTTGAGACATAAGATCTTTCCTGTCGTGAACTTTGCATCTGGTGTTGCTCCGCTTCTTTTCCTTGGTGGAATTTTGCTCAGCAGCCTTAACTTAATCGGGCTTGGGATCATTTTGTTCTCAGCAGCTGTATTCTTTCAGCTTGTGACATTGCCTGTCGAGTTTAATGCAAGTTCTCGTGCAAAAGATATCATTGTTTCAGAAGGAATCATTAGAAGCAGTGAAGAAAGAGGCGTGAACAAGGTGTTAAATGCTGCAGCTCTGACGTACGTAGCAGCGGCCCTTGTCTCCCTGTTTGAATTGCTCCGTTTTGTAATGATCTTCCTAAATGGCCGTAATGATTAATTGATGCCAGAGGAGGTGAGCCCTTACCAGTGTTAGGTAAGGGTTTTTTTTGTATATTTTAAACGTATTTTTAGTCATATTACTCATTGCTGCGACAGCATTTTTTGTTGTCACTGAATTTGCGATTGTGAAAATTAGGGGCTCTAAAATCAACCAGCTGATCGAAAGCGGTGATAAGAGAGCCATCCATGTTCAAAAGCTGATATCAAATCTCGACGAATATTTATCCGCCTGCCAACTTGGCATTACCATCACGGCCTTAGGTCTAGGGTGGCTGGGTGAACCGACGGTGGAGCATTTTCTGCATCCGCTGTTTGAAAAAATCGGGCTTCATTCTGCATTGACTGACATCCTTTCGTTTATCATCGCATTTGTGATCATTACGTTTTTACATGTCGTGGTGGGAGAACTCGCGCCTAAAACAATTGCCATTCAAAAGGCAGAGGCCGTCAGCCTTGTGACAGCAAAACCACTCATCTTTTTCTATAAAGTCATGTACCCGTTTATTAAGGCATTAAATGGGGCTGCACGAAGCATCGTGAAATTATTTGGTTATCATTCTGTCAAAGAACATGAAGTGGCGATCAGTGAGGAGGAATTGCGACTCATTTTATCTGAAAGCTATGAGAAGGGTGAGATTAACCAATCTGAGTACAAATACGTGAATAAAATCTTTGAATTTGATAACCGAGTGGCGAGAGAGATCATGATCCCGCGTACAGAAATTTCAGCCATAGAGATTGAACAGACCTTAGAAGACGTGACCCATTATATGCTGAACGAAAGGTACACACGCTACCCTGTTATTAAAGAAGACAAAGATCATGTGATTGGTGTTATTAATAGCAAAGATGTATTTAAGGCCAGCTTCCTAAATCAAGATGTATCGATTGAAGACTTAATGCGTCCGGTGATACGAGTGATTGAAAGCACCCCTGTTCAAGAATTGCTCATTTTGATGCAAAAGGAACGAATCCATATGTCAGTGCTCGTAGACGAATACGGAGGTACAGCGGGACTTGTCACAGTAGAGGACATATTAGAGGAAATTGTCGGAGAGATTCGAGACGAATATGATCAGGATGAAACACCTCATATCGTTAAAAAAGGTGATTTTCATTATGTGATGGATGGGAAAGCATTGATTGATGAAGTAAATGATTTATTGGATTTAGCCATTGAAAATGATGATGTTGATACAATTGCAGGCTGGATGATGACGCATAAATTTGATTTTGACATTGGAGATACGATTGAAGCTGAAGGCTGTGAATTTACGATCATTGATGCTGAAGACCACCATATTCGAACCATTGAAGTCAAAAAGGTTCACTTTTCTTAAAAACCTCGCATTGCTTGACGAGGTTTTTTTGCTTGGTAAACTTTAGATAAGAAGATTTGTTTCACATAAAAAGGGTATGGTTTTTATAGAAACGTCAAAAAGGAGCAGCTCATATGAAAAAAATCAATGTACAAACAGACAGACGCGATGACATGATCGACGTCACACACGAGGTTCTCCAATATGTCAGGGAAACAGGCATACAAAACGGAACTGTCATCGTCTATTGTCCACATACGACAGCTGGGATCATCATTAATGAAAATGCGGATCCAGATGTGAAACGGGATATGCTTCGCCGGCTGGATGAAGTCTTTCCGTGGAAACATCCAAAGGATCGCCATATGGAAGGAAATACGGCAGCACATATGAAAGCGAGTTATATGGGGGCGTCTCAGCATGTTCTCATTCATGATGGAGATCTTGTGCTAGGCACGTGGCAGGGAATCTATTTCTGTGAGTTTGACGGGCCGCGGCAGCGTCATTTTTATGTACAAGTGATGTCAAACGAGTAAGAGATGGGGGGAAATAAATGGGGGATATCAAAAAGTTGCAAATCGAACATGGAATCATCCAAGCGCCAATGGCAGGAGGAGCTGTGACACCGCAGCTGGCAGCCGCTGTTTCAAATTACGGAGGGCTTGGCAGCCTGGCAAGTGGATATGTGCAGCCTGACGATTTGAGACAGCAGATTAGACAGGTCAAACAGCTGACATCTCGCCTGTTTCAGGTCAATGTGTTTGTACCAGAGCCAATTCCTGATGTGAAAAAAGAGGATGTGGCATTTTGGGAGAGGAAACTGCCTGTATGGCCCGAAGCTCATAGGATGCCAAGCGAAGAAGAATTGTGGGATGATTTTGAACAGAAAATCAACATTCTTCTGGAAGAAGACGTTCCGATTGTTTCCTTTACATTTGCCTGTCCAAAAGAACAAACGATTCACCGCCTAAAACAAAAGGGGATCTTTTTAATCGGAACGGCCACAACAAAAGAGGAAGCACTGCTTTTAGAGGAAAAAGGAATGGATGCCATTGTTCTGCAAGGAAGTGAAGCAGGAGGGCACCGCGGCACATTTTTACATACAAAAGGAGACGCTCTTCTGGGACTCATCAGCCTGATCTCTGATGTTAAACTGGTCTGCCGCGTGCCTTTGATTGCCGCAGGAGGCATCGCGGACCGATCAGGTGTCAAAGCAGCGCTAGCGCTTGGAGCAGATGCGGTTCAAATCGGTACACGGTTTTTAGCCAGCAAGGAAAGTGCTGCGGCAGAAGTATATAAGAAGGCTATTTTACAGGCAGAAGGCAGTGAAACAAAGGTGACCAGGCTTTTTTCTGGGAAAAGAGCGAGAGGTATTGTGAATCAGTGGATGGAGGATGAAAGCCTGCATGAAGATCGGGTTCTTCCTTATCCAGTTCAGCATGTATGCACAACACCGATGCGAAAAGCAGCTGCTGCCGGCGGTAACCCTGATCAAATGGCTCTGTGGGCAGGACAGGGGATTGGACGTATTCACTCGATTTTAAGCGTTGAAGACATCATGCACGAACTGACGCAGACATAAAAATCATGATGGGTGGTGTGACAGGATGGACATCTTAAAACATTCCTACCGAAAAAAAGGCCAGATTGAATTTTGGTTTGATGATTTCCCTCATTCTCCTGCTGTCCTTACGCCCATTCGTCATTACTATTTTGTTCGCTACGTGAAATGGAGCCGGCACGACTCGCCGGTTACAAGAAAAGATTTAGAAGAAATGGAGGTCCTCGCGAACACGATGCTTGGCACACTCCAAAATTATCGTAAACGCAAGGCATACAAAAGCCCCTTGTCATAACCAAGAGACAAGAGGCTTTTTTTAGCTGCCAAACATTTGCCTGAGATAAATGACATCCATCCGTGTAGTCTGCGGTAATAAATAAGCGGATTGAACCGCACCTGGCCGTCTTCTCTTATTTAGTTTGTCGATAATTTCTGCCGCTGTTAAAATTCCAAGCCCATGACCGTAATATTGATCTTCTCCTAAGTAAATCACATTTTCTCCGCGCCATTGCGACTGCTGATAGCTAAACTCTGGATTTTCGAAATATAGACAATCCCCATAGATAAAATCATTCCCGCGCTCTGTATAAATCGACAAAGTATCATAGTGCCAGTCATACAATGTTAAACTGCGAAGTCTTCGATTAAACTTCTCCTCTCCTACTGTTTGCAAGACCCCCATATAAAACACAATGACAATTGCGGTTGCACATTCAAATGCATATTTTGAACCATTTTCAAAAATGTCTTTAATGCCTCTAGATGGCTCCACTTGATAGCGCAGCTCTAGTGCTCCTGCTTCCGATACTCGCCAAAACGCATCATTTGCACGCGATCTTTGAAAGATGGCAAATGAGGCACCACTTTTATTCAAATCTCTTGCAGCATTCATAATGTTTGATCTTAAAGTGACCTCAAATAGCAAATCAGATGCTTGCCTATAGCGGAACGTATCATTCGAGGCCTGTAACTGCATCAAAATGCTCCGCTTTTGTCCCTCTAGCTGAAACGATGCCAGCTGTTCATTTGTCACTGGCTGTCCTGAAAGGATAATCATATGAAAAGCGCCCCCTTTTGTATTAGCGTATGCAGGGTGCTTGGGCAAGGAATCAATTTGTGAAAATAAACAAAATAGCATCCTTTTTATTTGAAAAACATGAAAATACTATGAAGATGTCCGATATAAAACATATCGTTTAAAAGGAGGAAAAACATGAAAAGTGCAATAAAATGGTTGAAAAAACCATCGATTTCCAAAAGACTGATTATTTCATTCACACTTGTTCTCGTCTTGCCCATTATTACACTCAGTACGATTTCATATCAGATTGCCAAAGAAGAACTAGATCATGAAATCATGTACGGAGCAAATGCAAGAGTCAATGAACTGAATGACATGATCGAGCAAAAGCTTTCGAATAAGGAAAATGCGGTGAAACTTTTTTCTGCAACATCTACTGCTGCAGACTTTAAAAAGAAAAACCAGGACGAACTGTATGAGCATCTTGAGATATACAGCAAAATCAATGAAGATGATGTGGTTGGTTTTTATGCAGCAAGTAAAAATCGTGATTTCATTCAATTTCCTAAAGTAGACATGCCAAAAGGCTATGATCCAACAACACGCGATTGGTATCAGCAAGCAATGCAGAATGAAAAAGGAGAGCCGGTTGTCACCAATCCATACATCTCTGCTACAACAAACGGCATGGTAGTCACGATTGCCCAGCGCCTGAAGGACGGGTCGGGAGCGATCGGAATTGACATTGATGTGCAAGACATTGTAGATAAAATAAAAGATATTAAAATTGGACGAGAAGGATATCCAATTATTGCAAATAAAAACAAACAAATTGTAGCCCATCCAGAAGAAAAATCAGGATCTGAAGTCACAGGAAATATTTCATCAATCCTTTACAGCGGCAAAGAAGGAACATCAACTTATGAGAATAAAGGAGAAAAAAAACGTATCGTTTTTGTCACAAATGATTTAACAGGTTGGAAGATTGCTGGAACGATGTTTGTATCAGAAACAGAAGAAGCAGCACAGCCAGTTTGGAATTCTGCCATTATTCTTTTAATTTCTTCATTTATCCTTGGCGGTGTCGCTATCTTCTTCATCGTTCGCTCGATCACGATTGGATTGAGGAGGCTTGTTGATTTCTCAGAAAAGGTGAGTGAAGGGGATTTAACAGAAACCCTCGAAACCAAATCGAAGGATGAAATAGGAGATCTCACAAGAAGCTTCAGCAAGATGAGTGAATCTCTTCGTGACGTCATTCGCGCTGTACAGCAATCTGTCGACAACGTCGCTTCGGCTTCAGAGGAGCTGACGGCAAGTGCCAGCCAAACGAGTCAAGCAACAGAGCATATCACGATGTCAATTGAACAATTTTCAAATGGAAATGAAGCACAAAACGAGAAAGTCGAATCCAGTACGAATCAGCTTGTGGCAATGAACGAAGGATTACAAGATATGTCACAAACCTCATCTGAAGTGGCTGCTGTCTCACTTCAATCAACAGAGGCGGCTGGTCAAGGCGGCCGAATTGTTGAAAGCACAGCAAGCCAAATGAAACATATTGATACATCTGTACAAGAAGCAGAACAGGTCATGAAAGAATTAGAATACAAGTCTAAAGATATTACGAGTATTTTAAATGTCATTAACGGCATCGCGGATCAAACAAACTTACTTGCGCTTAATGCAGCAATTGAAGCAGCAAGAGCAGGTGAATCAGGACGCGGCTTCTCCGTCGTTGCAGAAGAAGTGAGAAAACTAGCTGTCCAATCCGCAGATTCAGCGAAAGAAATTGAGAAGCTTATCCAAGAAATTGTGTTAGAAATTTCCAAATCTCAAGATATGTTCAAAGCAGTCAATCGAGAAGTAAACGCAGGGCTTGGTATGACAGAAGAAGCAAAAGAAAGCTTCCAGCACATTTATGAGGCGGCAGAAGGAATGTCGAAAAAACTGTCGCAATTAAACGATACAGCCATTGACCTATCAAGCGGTTCAAAGCTAGTTTCACAAGCGATGCAGGAGATGCGCCAAGTCTCGAGAGAAAGCGCAGCAAACATTCAGGACATTGCGGCTTCTGCAGAAGAGCAGCTAGCATCTATGGAAGAAATCACATCTTCTTCTGTGACACTTGCCAACATGGCAGAGGAACTAAAAGAGCTCACAAGTCAATTTAAAATTAATTAAATGATGATGAAAAGATATCCAGAATTGTCTGGATATTTTTTTTATTTTTAAACGTCACTTCCAGCCTCTAAAAATAAACCTTTCATCCGATAATAACTTTAGAGAAGTAAAGGGGGAAAGTAAAATGGGAAAAATGATCCAATGGTTCAAAAAACCATCCATTTCAAAGAAATTAATCATTGCCTTCTTGGTAGTTCTTATCCTGCCGACCGTGGCACTGACAATTAGTGCATTTTTTACATCAAAGACAGAACTAGACAAACAGATTATGGGCAGTGCGATGAGTCAGGTCAATGCATTTGATACCTTAATCAATGAGAATATTGGCAACAAATCAGATGCTGTGACACTGTTTTCAGACTCGCTCAAAGCGTCTAATCTTCAAGAAAAAAATAGAAATGCGACCATTAAAGAATTACAGCAATTTGGAAAAATTAATGAAAAGGATGTATCCGCGATCTATGCAGGCTCTGAAAAGGGATTGTTTATGCAATACCCAGTTCAAAAGATGCCAGATGGCTACGATCCAAGAGAACGTCCATGGTATCAAGAGGCATTGAAAGCAGAAAACGGCAAACAAGTCATCACAAAACCATATGTAGCAGCATCTACAGGCAAAATGGTGATCACAATTGCCCAAAAAACGAAAGATGGTTCAGGTGTCATTGGTCTTGACATGGAAATTGACAGCCTGCTCCAAAAACTAAAAGAAATCAAAATTGGGCAAAAAGGCTATGCTTTCATGATGGAGAAAGATAAAACGGTTTTAGCAGATCCAACCCAAAAGTCAGGAAGTCAGGTCAATGAAAATCTGGCCAGTATTATTTATAAAAACAAAGAAGGAAGCGGCAGCTATACCCTCAAAGGAACAGATAAAAAGGTTGCATATGTCACCAATGAATTAACCGGCTGGAAAATTGGTGGGACGATGCTCGTATCTGAAGTAGAAGAAGCGGCAAAGCCCGTTTTCAATACTGCCATTATCGTATTCAGTGTCACACTCATTGTAGCAGGAACCCTCATTTTCTTTATCGTCCGCTCTATTTCAAAAAGATTATCCAATCTTGCCCGCTTCTCGAAAAAAGTCAGCGAAGGTGATTTACGCGATAAGCTTCAGATTCAGTCAGATGACGAAATTGGACAAGTTGGTAAAGGCTTTAATACGATGATTGATTCATTGCGATCCCTCATTGGAGCCGTTCAAACTTCAGTTGAAAATGTCGCATCTTCATCAGAAGAACTGACTGCCAGCGCAGGACAGACAAGTAAAGCAACAGAGCATATTACACTAGCCATTGAACAATTCTCCAGCGGAAATGAAAGCCAAAATGATAAAGTCGAATTGAGCTCAGTCGAGTTAGAAGAAATGAACCGTGGTCTTCAACATATGAATGAATCGGCTGAATCTATTACGGCTTCATCGATCAAGTCAACAGATATCGCAGGAGAAGGCGGCCAGCTTGTTGAAAAAACGGCTTCTCAAATGAATGTCATTGATCAGTCCGTGAAAAAAGCAGAGAATGTCATCAGTGCACTTGAAAGTAAATCGAAAGACATTACCCAAATTCTCGGTGTCATCAATGGAATTGCCGATCAAACGAATTTACTTGCGCTAAATGCAGCGATTGAAGCAGCAAGAGCTGGTGAATCTGGCAGAGGCTTCTCCGTTGTAGCAGAAGAAGTAAGAAAACTGGCGGTTCAATCTGCCAACTCGGCAAAAGAAATTGAGAATTTGATCAAAGAAATCGTGCAAGACATCGACGTATCCCAGGAAGTATTCACTGCGGTGAATCGAGAAGTTCAATCAGGCCTAAGCTTCACTGAACAAACGAAAGTAAGCTTCCACAATATTTTTGACATGACAAAAGAAATTTCTAACCAGCTTCAAACAATGAATCAAACCGTTGTTCAGCTTTCAAAAGGCTCTGCACATGTGTCAGAGGCTGTTCGTGAGATTGCAGACGTATCACGTGAAAGCTCGGCAAATATTCAAGACATTGCTGCTTCAGCTGAAGAACAGCTGGCATCAATGGAAGAAATCAGCTCGTCCTCTGCCACACTCTCTTCGATGGCAGAAGAATTACGCGATTTAATTAGCAAATTTAAAGTTGAGTAGACAGGAAGAAAAGAGCCTCTAGCTAGAGGCTCTTTTTTATTGGATAAACCAAAAGAAATGGGCAATTATACTTATTTTTTGTTTTTATTGAACATTATTCCTTGAAAAATAATTCATATTACCTAAGAATAGAAGAGAAAGACCACAAATCATAAATCAAAAGGAGTAGAGTCATGAAAAAATTCAACTTTTTTAAGCACTTTACGATGTCGAAGAAATTAATTACTGCATTCTTAGCGATTCTCCTAGTGCCAATTCTCGTATTGGCCGCATTTTCTTATGAAGTGGCATCAAAGTCTCTCAATGATGAGATTATGTCTAGTGCTGCAAATGGTGTTCAACAATTAAACGAACTCATTAATAAAGATATACAGCCTAAAATTGACATTGTTTCATATTTATCCAGATCGGTCAAAAAGGAAGAATTGACTGCTAAAAACAAAGATTTACTCAAAGTGAAATTAGAGCAATTATCGGAAACAGATGATGATGTAGTAGAAGTATTTGTTGCAGATCAAAATGGTAAACTAACTGAATATTCCGAGATTCACAAAGGTAATGCAAAGAGCGCAAAAAATGAACCATGGTTTCAGCAATCGATGGGAGAGAAGAAACTCATTATTTCAGATCCTTTCACTGACAAGTCATCAGATGACCTGCTTATCACAATATCTGAACAGTTAGCAGATGGATCTGGTGTGATTGGGGTGAATGTTCGATTAAATACGGTTGTAAAAGATACAAACAGCATCAAAATTGGCCAAGAAGGCTATGCGTTTATCGCCACATCAGATCAGCGTTATGTGGCCCATAAAACCGATAAGGCGGGGACAAAGCTGACTGGTGACTTCATCTCAAAACTATATGATAAAAAAGAAGGCAGCTTTGAATATGAATACAATGGCCAGCCGAAGCAAATGTTTTTTGCCACAAATGAAGCAACCGGCTGGAAGCTAGCTGGAACGATGTATGTGAATGAAGTAAAAGAAGCCGCACAGCCAGTGCTCGACTTAACATTGATTATCCTTGCGGCTGCGATTGCCATTGGCGGAATCGCGATTTATTTTATTATTAAATCGATTCGAAAGCCACTGATAGAGCTCTCTGAATCGGCTGAGAAAATCAGTCAAGGTGATTTGACCCAGCATATTGAAGTTCGTACGCACGATGAAATTGGTAAGCTAGCGCAGAGCTTTAACGACATGTCAGCAAAGCTGAAGCAAGTCATTCAAGCTGTCCAAAATTCCATTGAAAATGTGGCTGCTTCGTCTGAAGAGTTAACGGCAAGTGCAGGACAGACAGCTCAAGCGACTGAGCATATCACATCATCTATTGAACAGTTCTCAAACAGCACTGAACATCAAAATGATATGATCGAAAAAAGCTCAGTCCAGTTAAACGAAATGGATCGGAGCTTATCGCATATGGTCGACACAACCTCTCATATGATGGAATCGTCGATCGAATCGAGCAAAACCGCTCAGGCTGGAGGAGAACTCGTTCAAAAAACAGCAGGTCAGATGCAAACGATTGAGCAGGCAGTAAAAGAAGCAGAGCTTGTCATTGCAGGCTTGGAGCAAAAATCAAAGGATATTACAAACATTCTTGGGGTCATCAACGGTATTGCGGATCAAACGAATCTCCTTGCTTTAAACGCTGCGATCGAAGCCGCACGAGCAGGTGAAGCAGGCAGAGGCTTCTCTGTTGTCGCAGAAGAAGTCCGCAAGCTGGCAGAGCAGTCAGGAAGCTCTTCAAAAGAAATTGAAAGCCTGACGAACGAAATTGTGGAGGAAATAGAAAAATCGCAGAAAATGTTTAAACAAGTAGCAGGTGAAGTACAATCTGGATTAAACATTACAGATGAAACGAAAGTGAGTTTTGAGAAAATCACTGATAAAACATCAGAAATGACAGAACAAATGAAACAAATGAACGGATCAGCCAAAGAGCTATCGCATGGCTCAAATGATATTTCTCATGCGGTGAATCAAATCAAAGAGCTCTCAAGAGAAAGCTCAGCAGGCTTCCAAGATATCGCGGCATCAGCAGAAGAACAGCTTGCATCTATGGAAGAGATCAGTTCATCCTCTGCCACTTTATCTCAGATGGCAGAAGAACTAAGGGAGCTCATTAAACAATTTAAAATGTAAGAGAGTAGCGAAGCACCTGACGCCAAAACGTCAGGTGTTTTTCCATTCGATGCATATAAATTGGGTAATTTGGACTTATTTAGACTTTAATAAGTTAAAAAAGTAAAGAACCTAGTAGTACTTCCGATATATATACTATCTTACTAAAAGGAGTTTTCTTTTTTATGAAATTCATACAGTATTTCAGAAAGCCATCTATTTCAAAAAAGCTCGTATTCTCTTTCTTATTTATTCTTTTATGTCCAATCATCGTATTGGCATTCTCTTCATACCATACGGCAAGCACTTCCTTAAATGATCAAATTATGCAAAGTGCTAAGGAAAACGTAGAGCAGCTAGATAAAAATATTACGAAGGTTGTAAAAGTGAAAACAGACGCAGCCGATTTCTTTAGCAAATGGATCACGGAGAAAAAGCTCAAGCAAAAAGGAACGACCGATATTCAAGAACGCTTTGAGCAGTTCATGAGTATGAATGATGACACAGAAGGCATTTTTGTCGCTTCAAGTGACGGTAAAGTGTTTTCAAGATATCCTAATCAAAAAATGCCTGCCGATTATGTCGCCACTGAGCGTGATTGGTATAAAGACGGCTGGGCGAAAAACGGTGAGCTGTCTGTTTCAGCACCATATCCAACGGCATCAACTGGTACGCTTGTAATCACAATCTCTAAAAAACTAGAGGATGGATCAGGCGTTATTGCGATGAACCTAGACATTGCGAATCTTGTAAAAGAATCAAATAGTATTAATATTGGAAAACAAGGCTATGCCTTTATTTCAAGTCCAGATCGCAAATATGTGGCACATCCAAAGAAAAAAGCTGGAACAACATTATCTGGTGGTGAATGGTTAGAAAAGCTGTATTCACAAGATCAAGGATCTACGAGTTATATGTTTGAAGGAAAAGAAAAGCAAATGGAGTTCACCACAAACAAGGCGACTGGCTGGAAGATTGTCGGGACGATGTTTGTCAGTGAAGTAGAAGAAGCTGCACAGCCAGTCTTTAACATGGCTGCTATTATTTTAACAGGCGCGCTTATCATTGGCGGGATTCTAATTTTCTTTATCATCCGTTCCATTACAAAACCACTTTCCACTCTTGTCTCTTCTTCGAAGAAGATCAGTCAGGGAGATTTGACAGAAAAAATTGATGTCCGCTCAAAAGATGAAATTGGACAGCTTGGCACAAGCTTTAATGAAATGAGTGAGTCCCTAAGAGATGTCATTCAAGCTGTACAAACATCTGTTGAGAATGTCGCTTCATCATCTGAAGAACTGACGGCAAGCGCAGGTCAAACAACAAAAGCAACCGAACATATTACATCATCTATTGAAACATTCTCAAACGGCAACGAAAATCAAAGCGAAATGGTGGAGCAAAGCGCGGCTCATTTAAAACAAATGAATGAGGGTCTGAACGAAGTTGCCGAAACGTCTGATGTCATCACAGCGTCATCTATTCAATCAAAAACAGTTGCGGAAACAGGCGGACAGCTTGTAGAGCAAACTGTTGGCCAAATGAAGACGATTGACCATTCAGTGAAAGAAGCTGAAGGCGTGATCAACGGGCTAGAGCATAAATCAAAAGATATCACAAACATCTTAGGCGTGATTAACGGTATTGCGGATCAAACGAATTTACTTGCACTAAATGCCGCCATTGAAGCAGCACGCGCAGGCGAGTCAGGCAGAGGATTCTCTGTTGTTGCTGAAGAAGTGCGTAAACTAGCGGTTCAATCATCGGATTCAGCAAAAGAGATTGAAAAGCTTGTAAATGAAATCGTCACTGAAATTGAAACATCTCAAAATATGTTCAAAGCAGTGAATGAAGAAGTGAAGAATGGTCTTACAATTACAGATCAAACGAAAGAAAGCTTCTCACAAATAAATGAACAAACAGCGGAAATCGCAGCAAGAATGAATGAAATGAATACAACGGTGCGCGAGCTGTCGAAAGGGTCTGAGCAAATTTCTAAAGCAGTGAATGAAATTGCAGATGTATCAAGAGAGAGTTCAGCAAGTATCCAAGATATCGCAGCATCTGCTGAAGAGCAGCTTGCTTCTATGGAAGAGATTAGTTCTTCATCCACAACTCTTTCCCAAATGGCGGAAGAATTACGTGATTTAATTAAAAAATTCAAGATTAGTGAATAAGGTTAAGTGGTTCTCCTCAAGGGGAACCGCTTTTCTTTTTAACAGGACATCTCGTACAATAGAGGAAATCGAAAGAAGAGGAGAGATAGTATGCGTTTATCAGATAAGAAGGTCATTGCGTTTGTCAGCGATGATTTTGAAGATTTAGAGCTGTGGTATCCGGTTCTGCGATTAAGAGAAGAGGGAGCAACTGTCCATCTTGTAGGTGAAAAAGCAAATCATGAGTACATCGGGAAGTATGGTGTGCCGGCGGTATCCGATGCAGATTTTTATTCCATTCAAGCTGATGATTATGATGCTGTGCTTGTCCCTGGTGGATGGGCGCCTGATAAACTGCGCCGTTATCCAGAAGTATTAGACATCGTCCGTACATTTGATGCGAAGGCAAAACCAATCGGTCAGATTTGTCATGCCGGCTGGGTGCTGATATCAGCAGGAATCCTGAAAGGCAGACAAGTGACAAGTACACCTGGTATTAAAGATGATATGACAAATGCTGGTGCGGACTGGTTCGATGAGGCAGTCGTCACAGATGGCCACCTCATCTCGAGCAGACGCCCGCCTGACCTTCCGCCGTATGTGAAAGCATTTGCGGATGTGTTAGCGGCAAAATAAATAACTGACACAAAACGTAAAAAAACAAAGGGCGAACAAATCAATCATTCGCCCTTTGTTCATCATTTCATGCCCTACCATGCCCTATACATTTTGTCTGTCGGCAGGATACATCACGCCCATTTGTCTTCTCGCTTCGTCCATGACGGACATGGTTTGAACAGATAAGGCAAATGTATTGACCGGAGACTGCCCCATTCCCTGCTGAATACACTCAATAAAATGATTCATTTCATAAGACATAGCTGGCTGATCATCTTTGAGAGAGATGTCAGTTTGATGTCCGTCACGGTCATATATCGTAATTTGTGAAGGACGGTGGAATTGATCAATCACCATCGTAGCATCCTCGCCTTGAATTTCAGCCGATAAATGAGACGTTGAAATTTTAGAATGAAAAAGAAGTGCTTGATGCCCGTCATACTGTAAAAGAACTGAACCGTTCCCATCCACACCAGAAGAAAGTTTATAGCCTCTCGCGGTGATTTGATTCGGCAGACCAAATAAGGATATGACTGGGTAAACGAGGTACACCCCGATATCCATTAAAGAACCATTGGATAGCTCAGGCTTAAAGGCATTTGGAAGCTCGCCGCTTCGATAGGCATCGTATCTTGAAGAATATTTACAGTAATGCGCGACCACTTGCCTGATAGGTCCAAGCTGATCAAGATGCTGTTTGATTTGAAGGAAATTAGGCAGAAATGTCGTTTTCATCGCTTCCATCAAACAAACGTCATGTTTTTTCGCTGCGGCAATCATTTCTTCCACTTCTTTTCGATGAGAGGCGAATGGTTTTTCGCATAAAACATGCTTTTGATGCTCCATCATCAACATGGCTTGCTCTTTATGAAGGGCATTTGGACTCGCAATATACACGGCATCAAACGTATCACTTTCCGCCATTTGTTGTAAGTTCGTAAAAACCGTATCAATCCCATATTTTTCGGCAAAGGCCTGTCCTTTTTCAGCGGACCGTGAATAGACGGCTGTACATGTAAAATCAGCTAGTTCTTCACCAGCTTGTAAGAACCGATCTGTAATCCAGTTCGTTCCGATGACAGCAAATCGAATCATGTGATTCCCTCCTTCTGCTTTTCTCTGATTATACATGCTTTGAAAGCGTTTGTATGAAAGAATATTCTTTTTATTGATAAGCGGATGAAACCTTTATATAGGCTGATGCGTCTTACATAAAGGATATAAATGTACGAAAAGTGGGTAGTTTCTTCCTTCTTCGGGTAATACTCAGGATAGAAGGGAGAGGAGGAAACATGAAGCGCGTCCTGCATATAGGAAGTACATACACCTTTGCGCTTTTATTCATAGCGGCTGGTATTTTTCATGTGATAGAGCCGAGCGGCTTTGCCCGCATGATGCCAGGCTGGCCATTTCCATATGTAATGGTCTATGCGACTGCATGTTTTGAATGGCTGCTGGCCGTGCTGCTGCTTTTGCCAAATGTCAGGATTACAGCGGCAAAATCCATTGCTGTCTATCTTGTACTCATTTTCCCTGCAAACTTATTTGCTGCTCGTGAGGGAATACCATTTCCAGGTCAAGAAAATACAGAACAAGCCTTGCTATGGATAAGGCTTATTGGACAGCCGATTCTCATTGTATGGGTGATGTCTATTGCAAAATGGGAAAAAAAGCTGAAACAATGACCACCATAACATGATCAAGTAGTGTACAATTTACTCATAAAATAGCCCGTGTTTGGAGGAACGATATGAACTCTATGCAAATGTGGAGCAGTCGATTTAGAAAATTTTTTCTTGATAACAAGTTTGTTCTCTTTTTACTCGTCCTGTTATTAATTGGATTGAATATCCTTGTTTTCATGAAAACATCATTTATTTTCACACCGCTCATTGTACTCGTCAAAACCATTGCCTTACCGATTATTTTAACGGGGGTCGTGTATTATTTATTAAATCCAATTGTCAACTTGTTAGAGAAAGCAAGAATCAAGCGGATCTATTCCATTTTGCTTTTATATATTGTCATTATTGGGATTATTACAGTGACCATCGTGTCCATTATTCCTTTTTTACAAGCTCAAACCATGAGCCTATTTCATAATCTTCCGAAATACGTCGATACGGTAGAAGATCAAATTAGACAATTAACAGGAAGTAACTTTATTAATCAAGTGCAAAACTCGATGAACTTTAACGTGTCTGAATTGGTAAGTAAAGCATCTAGTCAAGCGACGAAGATTTTGGAAAGCACCTTTACCGGTGTAGGAACATTCTTAGGGGCGCTCACAGAAGTCATCATCTCGATCGTGACTGTGCCGTTTATTCTGTTTTATCTCTTAAAAGACGGCAAAAAGCTCCCTGACTATCTATTGAAATTTTTCCCAAGTAAAATGAGGGAACATACACATATCATGCTTCACGAAATGAACCACCGTCTGAGCTCGTATATTCGCGGACAGATCATTGTCAGCTTCTGTATCGGTGTTCTTCTGTTAATCGGTTATATGATCATTGGACTTGACTATGCGCTGCTGCTCGCTATCATTGCTGCATGTACAAGCATAGTGCCTTACCTTGGTCCAACAATTGCGATTACACCAGCAATTGTGATTGCACTTGTGACGTCACCAGTAATGCTGTTAAAACTCATTATAGTCTGGACAGTGGTTCAGCTAGTTGAAGGGAAATTCATTTCTCCTCAGGTGATGGGGAAAAACCTTCATATTCATCCCATTACGATTATTTTTGTTATATTAACAGCTGGTAAATTGTTCAACGTGGTCGGCATCATTGTCGCTATTCCGACGTATGCTGTTCTGAAGGTCATCACGACTCACTTATTTGATTGGTTCAAAATGCGGTCCAATTTGTATAAAGAAGAAAAGGTTTGATGTCATAATCTTTTTTTGAAAAAAATATAGTATCATAAAGACGAGCTTTCGATGAAGGAAGCTTGTCTTTATGTGGACATAGATGTTTGGCGTGTTCAAAAGATCAGAATTGAAAGGAAAGAAAATCATGAATCTATGGGATTTATTCGTGGCACTGGTTTTAGGAATTGTCGAAGGATTAACAGAGTACGCACCTGTTTCATCTACAGGTCACATGATCATTGTCGATGATCTTTGGCTAAAATCAAAGGAAATTATTACGCCAGAAGCGGCTAACACATTTAAAGTGGTGATTCAGTTAGGCTCAATTTTAGCTGTTATGATCGTGTTTAAAGATCGTATTTTAAACTTATTGGGCTTAAAGAAAAATATCACCGAAGAGCAAAAGCGCAGCGGGCATAAACTGACCATCGCCCAAATTGCAGTTGGACTTGTTCCAGCCGTCATTTTAGGATTCTTATTTGAAGATTATATTGATAAATACTTATTTGACGTCAGAACGGTCGCTGTCGGTTTGATTTTAGGTGCAGTGCTGATGCTTGTCGCTGACTGGATCAATAAACGAAAAACAGAAACAAGCTCTGTCGATAACATGACGTACAGACAAGCGCTTTATATTGGACTGTTTCAATGTTTAGCATTATGGCCAGGCTTTTCGCGCTCAGGTTCGACGATCGCAGGCGGGGTTATTCTTGGTTTGAATCACCGTGCTGCGGCAGACTTTACATTTATCATGGCGATGCCGATTATGGCAGGAGCAAGCTTGTTAACCCTTGTGAAAAATGCCGAATATTTAACACCAGACATGCTGCCATTCTTTATCGTCGGCTTTGTGAGTGCGTTTGTTGTGGCTCTCTTTGTTGTTCGATTCTTCCTAAAACTGATCAATAAAATCAAACTGGTGCCTTTTGCGATATACCGAATTATCCTAGGTGTGATTTTATTTATCCTGTTCATGTAATACTGCTGTAAACTACTCTTTTATAAGAGTAGTTTTTTTGTTATTTCGCCTAATTAAACAGTAAAAACACCCTCTTAATTGGTAGAATAAGAATTTTTTTCATAAATTAGTGTTTAAGAGACAGATAAAGGGGTAGTACATAAACATACCAATTAAAGGAGGAGTTAGAAATAATGAGAAAAACAAGCAAAATGTTTGTTGGTTCTGTCATCGCTACATCAATGATTGCTGCCCCTCTATCTCTTACGACTTTTGGTCAAACGGCTGAAGCTGCTACAACAACAGGGGTTGATGGAAGTGTCTCTATTGATCCAGTAGCTATTGCCGATAAAATTGAACAAGCAGTAAAGTCATCTCAAAATCGTGATGGATTCGTAAAAAATGCAGCATACAGTGCGTTCTATGAAGCAGGTCAAAACTACAACGTAGTTGTCCAAAACTTAAGCCAAGACCACGACTTTAGCGGTCTGAACAATGTTGTTTACTATGATAGTGTTGAATATGACGGTATTACGTTTGGTATTTGGGTATTTGAAGATGGTACGTTTGTCAATAATGGCGACGGTGGATATATTAACTGGACGTTTGTTGGCAGCTTTGACCGAGAAGATGGAAGCGGAACTGTCGATTTTCATAAAAGATTCTAATCTTAAAAGTCTGCCGGTGAATCGGCAGACTTTTTTATAACGCACATTCTTCTATTTCAAACCCTAAATCTTCAATGATGTGATGATCCATTTGGACTTGCTGGCCTTTTGTTGTTAAATAATCACCAACGAAAATGGAATTTGCCGCATAAAGTGCGAGCGGCTGGAGCGTCCGTAAATTAAATTCTCTGCCCCCGGATACCCGAATTTCCTTTGTTGGATTGACAAATCTCATCATTGCCAGCACTTTCAATGCTTTGATAGGATGTGTTCGTTTTTGATGCTCAAGCGGTGTTCCCTCGATGGCATGAAGAAAGTTGACTGGAATTGAATCCGCATCAAGTGCTCTAAGCGCAAAAGCCATTTCAACGATCTGCTGATTGGTCTCACCCATTCCAATAATGACCCCTGAGCAAGGTGACATGCCAGACTGTTTGACCTGCTCAATGGTCGACACGCGGTCATCGTATGTATGAGTTGTCGTAATTTGAGCATGATGATCATGATGTGTATTGATATTGTGATTATACCGATGAACACCCGCTTCCTTCAGCCGCTTCGCTTTTTCTTCATTTAATAACCCAAGACAGGCACACACCTTCAAAGGCATCGTTTCAGTGATCTCCTTGACTGCTGCTGTGACTTCATCTAATTCCCTATGAGAAGGCGCTCTCCCGCTTGCCACAATACAATAAGTCCCGGCTTTTCTTTTAAGAGCTTCACGCGCACCAGCTACAATGGTCTTTTGATCAAGCATTGTATATCTTTCAACTGGTGCTTTTGAAATCATCGACTGTGAACAATATCCACAGTTCTCAGGGCAATATCCACTTTTCGCGTTAAAAATCATATTTAATTTCACCTTTTTTTGAAAAAAATGAAATCGTACCTGATAGGCTGCTTGCATAATAGATAACAATTCTCTATCGTCAGCTTCTAGAATGTCTAGACCCTCTTGCGCCGTGATCGGTTCATTTTTCAGCGCTTTCTCTACTATCGCTTCCCAAGACAAAGACAGCTGCTCTCTCATCATGAATGCCCCCTTAATATGTTAACTTATTTTTATTAAAAGTTAACATATTGGGCGGATGTTGGCAATCATGATTCAGATGAAACCGACTCTAAACACCAAAAGGCGATGACTTCATGTCATCGCCTTTAGATATGTAAAGCTAGATTGTTTATCGAACAGTAATATAGTTAATCACAAGCTCGCCTAGTGAATTATAGTAGGAAACTGTTACAGAACCGCGTTGTACAGTGCGAATCCAAGTAAAGTTTGGAGCTGTTTGATCTAATTGAATCGCATACGTTGCACCCGACACAGAAATTTGGCTTGCTGGAAGAGAGACGGCGATTGAAGAACCTACAGAAAGTGTACGGTTCACCGTAATTACTTTATTCATAATAGGAGCTTTTGCTATGACTGGTTCTTTTGGCTGTGCAGCTGCATGAGCACCTTCAGTTTGAGAGAACGTAAGAGCACCTACAGCAGCTAAAGACAATGTACAGATTTTCATGAATTTTTTCATCGGTAACACTCCTTTTTTTGGTATATACATATATTAATAATAATAGAATTATTTGTCAATTAATATATATGAAAAAAAGAGTAATTATGGCGAAAATTGTCACATATTTGTTGGAAAAAATATGATTTTTTATTCATATGCTATTTCTTTTTTAAGGGAAAAAGAGGTATAAAAAAAGCTGGGTTCGTCCCAGCGTAAAGCAGATGAAAAGAGATGATCAATGGTCGTCACGCTTTTTTGGCTGACGACCTTTTTGCTTCTCTTTTTCTCTAATGTAGTTAATAAAATCGATGGTTTGTCTTCGTGCTTCTTCGGAAAAATCTGAGGCTGCTTTAAACGCAATTTGCAAATCAGGATCGTCTGCAAGATCGTCATCGGGCCTGCCTTTGTCCTTACCTGTGAGAAGATAATCGGTTGAGACCCCATATAACTCGGCAATTTTCACAATCATTTCACCGTCGGGTTTTCTCAAGCCGTATTCCCAGTTTGCATAAGTGGACATTGCCTTTAATCCGAGTTTTTTAGCAACTGTTGACTTGCTCCATCCATGCTTCTCTCTTAATTCAGTTAGAATCTTCCCAGTCAAATTATCCATCAGAAACACCTTTTTTCTTGTTATGAGTAAATTTTATCATGAATTACACGGAAAAGATAAATAAATACACAAAAAGAATAAAAATGTGATTGACTTACTCGTTTCGTGTATATTATCATAATGAATATAACTTACACATATTGAGTAAGAGGTGGAAAGATGAAACTTGAAAATTTACGAGAAGAGCGCATATTGCAAGGAAAAATACAAACCTAGTATGGCGAAAAAATTGGGATATAAGTACACAAGCGGCTATGCGAATATCGAAATGGGCAGAACGAAGCCTAGCTTAGAAATAGCAAAGCATATTGCAGATCTGCTGAATACCGGGGTTCAAGAGCTTTTTTTTGGCCAAAAGTTACACGAAAAGAGTAATTGTTTAAGAGAAGATCGGTTCTTAGAAAAGGGGAGACGAGCAGAATGAATATTGAACATCCGATGGTGACTCAGATGAGTGACTTTGGTTATCCAAAAAGCTATTGGTTATATGACATGAAACGATATGGATACCAAACAGAAATTGAGGACAGCTTGGAGGGAGCTGAAGAAGATGAGACATCAGCTGACGTTTGATGCTAGAAAAGAAGCGCAGCTTTGTTTAGACCAAGCTGGCGGCTGGATCGCCTTTCATCGTCAGAAACCGATGTTTGTTTTTGCCACAGCAGAAGAGAAAGAGACATATATGACCCTCCTGGAGGCTAAGGTCGATGATACAAAAAAGGAGGAATCAGGGCAACGTGAAACGATGGAAGCAAATCATCACATTTTTGAAATGCTTGCTCAAAGCGAGTAAAAACGAACAAGACATCCGCCAGTGGTCAAAGGATGACGGGAGATCATAACATGGTCATCCATTTAATTATTGAACATGAGCATTTGTTAACAAAAGAGACATTGATGAAAAGAATACAATCAGCTGCAAAAGGGCAATGCCCGCAAAAATTAAAAGGCGCACTATCACTTGAGATTCGTTTATTTGATCACATGCCGTTTGACATAGCTGACTGCCAAAAACAGCGTACATACGCAGAAAAAGGGTTGATACGCCCAGTACACGTCAGCATCTTTCAGCCGAATCTACAGCATATTCAAGAAGCACTTCATTCTATAGCTGATGAAGTCCCTCTGCAGATGGTCGATTTAAGAGTTTCCCAGTTTTATAGTATGTGTCCAAGAGTTGAAATCATTATCAATACGGTAGGTGGTGGCACGAGGCCATCACCAAAAAAGGAGACAAGCATATGAACGAGCCAAAACAACTATTCATTCAAGAAAACCAAACATTTGTCGGTGAGATGGAAAAAGGAAAAATTCAAGTCATCGTGTTAGATGGGAATGTAGGAACGGCTTATAAAATGGATGTACCTGAACATGGAAAAACCATTATTCAAACGGCAAAAGGTCATTTTGCAAGAGTAGACCACGAGATTGGTTTTAAAATCAGTTAACTGACTGAACACATCAAAGCACAATATGTCCAAGACGGAAAGCCTGCGGACACTGATCAAGACCCTGATAAAAGGGGGCCTGATTGGTGTCCGTTTTTTATTTTCTTAAAAAAGGGAGAGAGCCAATATGCAAGATTTACTCATTGAATATAAAAGAGCTTTAAAGAATGCTAGAAAACAATATGAACCATTTAAAGAAAAAGAAGAACATCAGCTGTCCGTTCAAGACAAGCATGATAAAAAAATGATCGCCAGTATGGTAAGCGATCTGGAATACGTAGTAGAATGGCTTCAAATCGGAAGAGAGCCAGGTGCGCGCAGAGGATTAGACAGACGTTCAGTCTATCAGCGTACCATTCTTGCAAATCCAGAAGTGTTAGAGGCTTTATCACATGAATATACCCTTATTCAAGAGAAAGAAAGAGAAGTGAGTGAGAGAGACAAAAGACGAATTGATGAAGCTTTGTCTGTTTTAACAGATCGAGAAAAGGACGTATTCTTTATGCACACAACACAAGGGTTATCGTTTAGCGAGATTGCGGTTATGCTGGATGTCAAAAAAGGAACTGTGCAAAAACATATGGAAAGAGCGCGGACGAAGATGTCCAAAAAAGTACAAGAACGCCTATTCAGAGCTGCTGAATAGGCGTTTTTTCTATCCGAAAATAAATCAGTGAAAGCTTGTCTTACAGTTGCCACCTATAGTTAGAAAGACCAAACGGATGTTTGCTAGCCCTACACAAATGATTCCTTCAGAGGGAATCATTCGAATTAAAAGGAGGCGGCAGGTGAATGTAAATGAAAGATAAACGGATAGAGGCCAAGCAGGATTATATGAAGGGGATGACGTACCAGCAAATTGCTGATCATTACAATGTCTCGATCCATACCGTCAAATCGTGGAAAAGGCGATACGGATGGCAAAGACAAAAAACTTCGTCAAAGCAAGCACACTCGATTTTCAATCAATTTCTTTCAGATGAAACGATTGAAATCATGGAGAAAATGGATGGACGTACATCGCTTGATTTAATCTGGGATCAAATTCAAATTCAATATGCAGCCATTATTCGGGCGCAGCGAATCATGTATGTAGCAGATCAAGAGGACATGATCAAAGAGCTGAAAAAGGCGGCATACATGCCTTCTTCATTAGAAGAAACAGGAGAAGGCATTCAGACAGAACTAGACATCACCTCAGAAGAATATTCGTTTCAATTTTCATGGGATCGGCATGCGACGTTTTTAAATGCACAATCCCGTGCAATGGGTGAACTCAGGCGTTTAATAAAACAGTTTGAAGAGCTCGCACATGCGAAGGATGAACGAAGATTAAGGCTGAAACAAATTGAACTGACGATCGAAAAAACGAAAAAAGCAGTGCGTGAAGAAAAAGAGGAAGATCTTCAAATCATGATCAAGCGAAAAGAGGACGACTCATGACGCCATTGATTGAAAAAGAAGTCAATCCTCATTTTGAACACTTTCTATTCGATTGGAATCAAAAGTTTCAATTTTTAGTAGGGGGCTACGGCTCCTCTAAAAGCTATCACATTGCTTTAAAGCTCGTCTTAAAGCTGCTGGAAGAAAAGCGGACAGCACTTGTCATTCGAGAAGTGTATGATACGCACCGCGAATCAACCTTTTCTTTATTACAAGAAATCGTTAGCGACCTCGGCATCGACCACGTGGTGAAGTGCCGAAGTTCGCCGCTTGCACTAACATTTCGAAACGGCAGCAGCATCCTATTTAAAGGACTGGACAAGCCTGAAAAATTGAAATCGATCAATAATATCTCGATCATTTGGATTGAGGAATGTTCAGAGGTTTCTTATGAAGGCTTTAAAGAGCTGCTTGGAAGGCTGAGGCATCCATCCTTACCGCTTTATATGATGTTATCGACGAATCCTGTTGGTCAGGATAATTGGACGTACCGACATTTTTTTCGAGATGAACAGCTGAAGCGATTTGTTTTAGATGACGAAACATTATACAAAAAGCGAACCGTTGTCATCAAGGATACGTATTACCATCACTCCACGGCGGAAGATAACCTATTCCTTCCTAAAAGCTACGTGAAGCAGCTGGATGAGCTGAAAGAGTATGATCCAGATCTCTATCGCATTGCGAGGAAGGGATATTTCGGCATTAATGGCACAAAGGTTTTTCCTCAATTTGAGGTGAGAAGCCATTCTGATGTATTAGAAGCCATTCAGCAGATTGACAGACCGCTGAAACGAGCAGGCATGGATTTTGGATTTGTTGAATCATACAATGCGCTCATTCGGTTAGCTGTCGATCATGAAAAAAAGTACTTATATATTTATTGGGAATATTACGACCGCGGGAAAACAGATGATGAAACAGCCACTGACTTGAAAGAGTTCATTGAATCAAAGGAACTGATTAAAGCCGACGCAGCCGAACCTAAAACCATTCACTATTTTCGGCAGCGCGGCTTTCAAATGGTAGCGGCACATAAGTTCCAAGGCTCACGTTTGCAGTATACAAAAAAAATCAAACGGTTTAAGAAAATTATTTGTTCTGATGCTTGTCCATATACCATCTATGAACTTCAATCACTAACTTATAAGGCAGATAAGGATGGACGTCTAGAGGAAGATGAATTTCAAATCGATCCGCACACTTTATCAGCCATCTGGTATGCGCTGGATGATTATGAAGTGACAAATTTGAAACAGACCGCCTCAGAGCGTGTCCGTCCAAACAGAGAGAGGAGGTCCATACAATGAAACAATTGAAAGCAACCATTATGAAGGCAAACATGTCTGATCATACAAAACAAATGTATGCAGATGAATTTTCATACGAAAAAGATGACATTGTTCCCCCGCCTTACAATATCAATGAATTAAAAAGCATGGCAGAATATTCAACCATTCTTCAGCAATGTATTGATGCGTATAAGACCAATATTTTAGGCTTTGGTTTTGGTGTAGAATATGCCTTTGACTTTAATGCAGAAGGTGTGAAACCGGCAAAAAAGAAAGCAGCAGAGAAGGAATGGACAAGACTTGAAGAGTTTACGAAATACATGAACTATGATGAGTCTGCTGATGTGGTGCTTGGCTATGTCATCGAAGACCGGGAGAAAACGGGGAATGGTTTTTTAGAGGTTCTCCGAGATGGTCAGGGAAAGCCGGCAGGAATCGAGTATTTAGATGCGCTCCATATCCGTATTTGCAAGCTTAGTGAGCCAGTTGACGTTGAATTCCGGTATACAGAAAACGGCGAATTGAAAACAATGAATCGAAAGAAACGATTCCGTAAATATGTGCAGGTGATCAATGAAAAGAAAGTCTTCTTCAAGGAGTATGGTGATCCGCGCATTTTACATTGTGAAACAGGCAAATACGATGACACCACCCCAGAGCCGCTGCGCGCAACAGAAGTGATTCATTTTAAAATCGGCAGTGGAACGTATGGGATTCCCCGCTGGATTGGCAACATCGTCAATATGTATGGGGCACGCAAGGCAGAAGAGTTGAACTATCTTTATTTTAAACAAGGGCGGCATGTACCTGGTGCCATCATTGTCGAAAATGGAATGCTGTCTGAGTCTTCCTATCAGCAGCTTCAGGATTATATGGACGATATTGAAGGCTCTGATCATGCACATAAGTTTCTATTGCTTGAAGTAGAAGGTCTCCCGACGGAAAAAGGGTTAACTGGAGAAGAAGATGTCTCAAATGTCAAAGTGAACTTCAAATCCCTAGCAGAGATCTTGCAAGAAGATGCACTCTTTTTAGAATACGATGAAAAAACAAGAAACAAAATCCGCTCTGCTTTTCGCCTGCCGCCTATTTACACAGGTGAGTCTCAAGACTATAACAAAGCGACAGCCGATACGGCGCGAAAAACAACAGAAGAACAGGTATTTCAGCCTGAACGGCATCTCATCACAGGAAAGCTCAATACCCTTTTCTTGCCGGATCTTGATATTTGGCATGTTCGTTTCCTATTAAATGGTCCTGACTTTAGAGATCCATTAGAGATTGCCAAGGTTCTGACACCGTTTATTCAGGCTGGGGCAGTGTCACCAAACGATTTGCGAGATCTAGCGGGACGTATCCTTGGGAAAACGTTAGAGGAATGGCCGGAGGATCTTTATCACAGACCTTTAGAAAGCCGCATGACATCAGCCGAACAACAGCCTCAACGAGAGGCGAATCAGCTGAAGAAATAAACCGAAGCGCATGCGCTTTTTTGAAAGGGGGTGAACATATGCCAAGAGAATTAAAAAACGCAAAAATTACGCATGTTTCCTATGTGGATAGAGCCGCAAACAAAAAGAAATTCTTTTTGATGAAGGCAAAGAAGAGTCAGCCTGACTTTCAAAAGGAGGTTAGTGTGCTGACAAAGGCAGAAGATGCTCATCGCCTTGTGTATGGTGTCGTGTATGAACCGAATACACCTGATGCACACCAAGACTTTATGTCTGCAAAAGAAATTGAAAGAGCGGCACATGGTTTTATGAAGGATGCCCGCCACATTGACAAGCAGCATGATTTTCAACATGGTGTGGGCGAGGTTGTTGAATCATACATTGCCCCCGCTGATTTTGAGGTAGGCGGTGAGCTGATTCGAAAAGGATCTTGGGTGCTTGTGACAAAGGCTTCCCAAGAGATTTGGGATCAAATTCAGAAAGGCCACATTACAGGGTATTCAATGGCTGGAACGGCGGACATCGTAGCAATAGAAGAACAAGATCAGCTCCTATCTCAAAGTACGAATGAGAGAGGGCTTTTTTCTTTGCTGAAAAATTTCTTTTTGAAAGAGGAAGGTGCAAACATGTCACAACAATTTTGGAGCGTTTTAGACCATCTGCTGGAAACCTTACAGTCAAGTGATGGTGATGAGGCGGGTGTAAGAGCAGCGCTTGAGCAATTGCTGCCAATCGTGCAGGACATTTTGAAGACAGAAGATGTGCTTCAAACGATTGGTGAAAAGCCAGCCTCCGTACAAAAACAAGATGCCGCTTTGACGACGGAGCAAGTACGAGAGCTTGAAAAAGCAAAAATGGCTATCGAAAATGTCTTACAGCAGGCTGAACAGCAGGAAACAGATCAAACAGAGGAAGAACCTGTCCAAAAGGTGCTTGAGCAAGTCGTTGCACCGATTCGTCATCAACTTTCTTCCTTAGAGAAATCAGCCAGCAGAGAAAAAGCAGCACTTGAACAAGTGCTTCAGCAGCAGCTTTTGCCTATTTCAGAGCGGATTCACATGCTTGAAAAAGCACGAGGCATGTCAAAACAAACAATCCACGATACACAAAACGACAGTACAAAGCCCATATGGGATGGCTTACTATAAGCCTAAATAAGGAGGAAACAGTGTGAGAAATCAAGAGTTGATTCGCAAGGCCGAAATGACACTTGCCAGCTTAAAAACCGGCGGTCTCATGAACGCAACCCAATCTAACACATTCATTAGAATGATGCAAAATACACCAACCGTTTTAAATGATGCACGTATCATTCCAATGGAAAGTGATTCACAAAAAATCGAAAAAATCGGCTTTGGCCAGCGTATTTTGCGCCCAGCAGAAGAAGGCAAAGCACTTGATGCGAAAGACCGTGTTGTCCCAGCGACAAGCACTGTCCAGCTAAATGCGAAAGAGGTCATCGCAGAGATTCATATGACCTATGACAGCATTGAAAACAATATTGAGAAAGACGGAATTCAGCAGACGATTATGCAAATGCTCGCTGAACGAGCAGCCGTTGACATTGAAGAGCTCATTGTCAATGGCGATACGACTTCAGCAGATCCATTTTTAGCTCAAATGGATGGCGTGAGAAAACAAGCAGTCTCTCATATCGTAGATGCAAACGGAGCGGAAATCAGCCGCCAAATGTTTAAGCAAGCCTATAAAGCGATGCCGTCAAAATATTTACGTGTACCTCAGGATTTCCGTTTCTACACATCCCCAAGCTTAGAAGTTGAATGGAAGGATCAAGTAGCAAACCGTCAGACAGGCCTTGGAGATGCGGCCATTCAAGGCGGACTTTCTTCTGCATTTGGTGTGCCGGTCAAAGGTCTTGCCAATATGCAGCCATATGACGAAGCGGGAACAGACGTATCAGATATTTTGCTGACACACCCTAAAAATATTATCGTAGGTTTCTCTCGTCATATTCGAATTGAAGTAGAAAAAGATATTCGCAGCCGTAAATTTATTATTGTCCTCACAGCGAAGCTAGACAGCAAATTTGAGGAAGAGGATGCTGTAGCAAAAGTGATGAAAGTGAAAGAGTAGGTGACGGCAGGCCATGATCATTTCTGCTGAAGAACTGCAAGCCTATTCTGTGTTTGATCGGGTGAAAAATCGATCTGTGGAAAGACTGACAGCAGATATTATCGAAGCAGAAGCTGCGGTATTTCAGATCGTAGGTCACGATTTCTCAAGCGAAAAATATCAGCCCCTCCCTGAAAAAGCAAGAATCGCATTATTAAAAATGGCCCAATATTTTGCCATGCTGAATGATGATGAATCTATGATGAAAGGCTTTACGTCAGAGAAAATGGGCGATTATTCATATGCGAAGGCAGCTGATCAAGTGAAAGGCAGACCCTATGTATATGCCCTGCTTGTAGATTACATTGAACCAACATTGACCGGCGGCAGTGCCAAGTTAAAGGTGAGGTCATTATGAGCTATCAATCTCTATTAACAGATCGCTGTGATCTTTTTCACCTTGAACAGCAGGATTCCGTCCGCGGGAAATTTGGAATTCCAGCTGATGATTTACAAATAACACTTTCCTATCCCGATGCTCCCAGCCTGACCGATCTTGCTTGTTATGTCATAGAAAAAAAACAGTCACTTGTGCAAGAAGAGCCGAATACAGTCATTTATCAATCCTATCTTGTCCATTTTCCTTTAGCAAGTGATATTCGCTTGCATGACAAAATGGTGTGGAATGGCGTGCCACTCAAATTACAGCAGCCTAAAAAAGTGAAAAATCATCACATCGAAGTGATAGCAGTCAGGAAGGAAAATCTATGAAAATTGATGGACTTGACCGGCTGATTTCACAGCTGCAGACAGCGGGTGATGGCGGCTTAAAGGCAGAATATCAAGATTGGCTGGAGGACATGGGCCTGCAGTTTTTAGACATCATTCAGGATGAATTAATCAAGGAGAATGCTGTCGATACAGGCCGGCTTCTTAGATCCTTTACACAAGGCGATAAGGAGAATCATTTTCTCATGTCAAAAGGCGGTCTCACACTTGAAGTGGGAACGCAGCTTGAATATGCCTCCTATGTCAATGACGGACATGCCACTTCTTCAAGTGGAGAGCGAAGATGGGTGCCTGGCAGATGGACTGGCAGCCGCTTTGAATATGATCCGAATGCAAGTACAGGAATGATGCTTGCCTCTCAATGGATTGATGGCAATGGCTACTGGGATCATGCTGTCATGCTCTATGAGCAAATGTTTGAACAGTCGCTGGATCGAAAGCTGCAAAGCTGGTTCGATCGACATTTTGGGAGGTGATGGAATGAATCAAGAAGTCGGGGCAATCATGCATTATATCTACACACACTTTCCTGTGACAATGTATGATCGTCTTTTGCCAGAACGCTTTCAAGTGCCATCCGTTTATGTGCCGCCTGTGACAGTGATCAGTGGTCCAGATACGGTCTCTACCTTTATGAAATCTTATTCGCTGCAAGTGAAAGTCTTTCATATTGATACAGAAAAAGCACATGATGCGGCAGAAACAATCGTTGATGCATTGCTTGCTGATCGTCAAATCATTCAGATGATGAGTGAAGACGGAGAGGTGCTTGATGATTATGTCCGCATAAAGAGAGTGGAAACAAGAATGATAGATCAAGGCGTAGCAGCGATTGTCCTGACGTGGGATAGCAGCTATTGGTACAACCGTGACAAACAGGCAAGCCTTGAAGATATCAACTTTTCAGATGGGGTGATTAAACGTGAGCAAGACTAAACATGCACAGCCCGCTCAAACAACCGGCGAAGAAAAAGAATTTGGCTTTTCATTTGAAGCCTTAAAGGAGCACAGTAAGGATCTTTTTGGGGTCAAACCAGAAATCCTTGAAGGTGCTCTTTTTTATATCAAACATCAACCAATTACAAAAACAGAAGCGAAAAAGCACATTGATGCTTTTTTGTCCAAGGAGGTTTAAAGGATGAACGGAGGCACTTTTACACCAGGTACAGAGAAAAAGCGTCCTGGCATTTACTTTAATTTTAAAACAACAGCAGAGCAGCGAATTACTTTAGGCGATCGAGGTACGGTGGCACTTCCCCTTGTGATGAGCTGGGGAGAACCAAAAACCTTTATTTCCGTTTCAAATATGGAAGATTTAAATAAAAAGGTTGGACTCAACATTGATGATAAGTCACTTCTTCTTTTCCGTGAAGCAAAGAAAAAAGCGCAAACAGTCTTGCTTTACCGCCTCAATGAAGGAGAGCCGGCCAAAGCCGAAATTGCTGAAAATTTTGTCGTCACAGCAAATTATGGCGGCCAAAAAGGAAATGAGATCACAGTACAAGTCGCCGAAAATGTACTTGATAGCAAAAAACGCGATGTGATCACTTATCTTGGAACGGATATTGTGGATAAGCAAATCGTCACTGATGTCAAAGACCTTGTGAAAAACAAATACGTTCAATTTTCTGGTGAAGGTGAAGCTGTTATCGCAGCTGGTGTGGCACTAAGCGGCGGTAAAAACGGGGTGGCAAGTGTCGCAGATTATACAGCTTTCCTAGAAGCAGCAGAAACAGAATACTTCGATGTCATTGCCCTTCCAGTCGATAATAGTGAGCAATTAAAAGCAACCTTCGCTTCATTTATCGAGCGTTTGCGTGATAAGCAAGGACGTAAGGTGCAAGGGGTTGTGGCGAATTATGCAGCTGACCAAGAAGGAATCATCAATGTGACAAGCGGTGTTGTACTCGAAGATGGAACCGAACTAACACCTGCTCAAACAACAGCATGGGTCGCAGGTGCAAGTGCTGGAGCAAATTTCAATCAGTCATTGACCTTTGTTGAATACGAAGGAGCAGTCGATACATTAGAACGCCTTGACAATGATCAAGTAGAATACCGATTATCACAAGGGGAGTTCCTTTTCACCTTTGATGCGAGAGATCGTACCGTGAGTGTTGAAAAAGATATTAACTCCTTGACAAGCTTTACAGCTGAAAAGAGCCAGCAATTGGCGAAAAATAAAATCATTCGTGTGCTTGATGCGATCAACAATGATTTAACATTCGAATTAAAAAATCTGATTAAATTACGTAAAGCCAATGGCAATGACATTCCAGCATCAGATGATGGTGTGCAGCTTGTGAAAACACTGATTACCCAGTATCTCACACAGCTTCAAGATGGCAGCGGCATTACAGGCTTTAATTCAGAAACAGATATCGTGATCGGTCTCAATGAAGATCGTGATGGATTTATCATCGATTTAGCGATTCAACCAGTAGATGCAGCAGAAAAATTCTATTTCAATGTGGAGGTGAAGTAAGATGGCTTTTAAAGCGCAAAATACAATTTCAGGTAAAGAAGGTCGTCTTTTCTTAGAAGGTGAGGAGCTTGCATTTATCAAAACCTTCGAAGCAAACGTGGAGAAAAATAAATCAGAAGTCAACGTCATGGGCCGCCGAATGACTGGCCATAAAACAACGGGAGCAAACGGAACAGGAACGGCAACATTCTATAAAGTTACGTCCCGTTTCGTTCAATTAATGCTCAATTATGTGAAAAAAGGAGAAGATCCATATTTCACTCTTCAAGCTGTCATTGACGATAAATCATCAGGCCGTGGCACTGAGCGTGTGACATTATTTGATGTCAACTTTGATTCTGCTAAAATCGCTGGATTGGATGTTGATTCAGAGGCACTTGAAGAAGAAGTTCCTTTCACGTTTGAAGACTTTGATCTTCCTGAGAAGTTAAAGAATACTTTCTAAGAAAAGTGGAGGAAATTAGCTAATTAATTAGCTAAATAACAGCTGAATATGCTATAATGCAGTTGTAATACAACCGTCTTGATGCCGTCTTCATTTCGTCTGGTAACGTCTTGTATTCGATTCATTAAAATATGTTTACATGCAAAGCAATTTGCATAAAATAAAAAGAAGCCAGGATGCTCTAACATCCCGGCAATGTACAATGAGGCCCTTCAAGGGGCTGGCTTATCGAATAGGTTCTTTAGGTAGACTTCCCTTTAACCTTCCACAGCTCAAGGGGAGTCTATTTTTTGTCTATATACGTCAACAAAGTAAAGATAAACATCCCGAATAAAAGCATAAGGGAAATCGCTTCAAATGTTGACATATGCATCACCCCCTTCCTATCGGGGATGAGCCAGACGCCCTTGAGCAAGCCGTTCAATTGTACAATTTAAATGATACATGAAAAGATTGGAAAGCACATTCAAAAATGGATGTGCTTTTTTGCATTCAAAAAAACATAACAAAGGGAGTTTTTAAACATGAGTGAAAAACAAACATTTGATCTTTCATTTTTTATGCCAGGACAAACAGTAGAAGCGGAAGAAGTCAAAGTACCGATTTCTAAGCGTTTTGTTGATAAAAAAGGGAATGTCATTCCTTTTGTCTTTAAAGCTATTACAACTGAACGTATTGATGAACTGGAAAAAGAAAACACAACCTTCAAAAATGTCAAAGGCAGAGGACGTGTGAAAGACTTAGACAGCCAGCGCTTCTACGCACGTATTGCGATTGAATCGACGATTTATCCAGATTTCCGCTCAAAGGAATTAAGAGAAGCCTACAGCACACAAGATCCAGTTGAAGTAGCAAAACGGGTCCTGTCAGTCGGCGGTGAATATGCGAACTGGTTAAATAAAGCGATCGAAATCAACGGATTCGAAGATGAAATTGAAGATTTAGAAGAAGCAGCAAAAAACTAATAAAAGATGGGGATAAAGAAGCGGTGTTTTTATATTACGCGATGCACGAGCTTCACTACTCCCCATCTGAACTCCTGGAATTATACGAATCACCAAGACCGTTCAAAGCATTCCTTTTCGGACTCATCAGCTACAAGCTAGACATGCTAGAAAAAGAAGCAAAGAAAGGAGGTAAATAAATGGCGAAACTTACAGCACGATTTGAATTAGAAGACCGGGTGTCGAAGAAGTTATTACGCATTCAAAAACGATTTCAAACGTTTGAGAAGCAGCTCAAACCATTTAGAAAACCAGTGAAAATAAGTCTGGAAATGGATGAAAAGAAATTAAGAAACCTCACTTTATCGCTGCGGAAAGTTTCAGTATTTTCTATGAGGCTGGATCAAGGAATCTATCGGGATCTAAAAGCATTGAACAATCAGTTAAATATGATTCCAAATCATCTGGTCATATCCTTTCAAGCGAAGGGGATGAATGTCATTAAATCCAACATAGATCGTTTGAAACAAATGGGGACAAGTCCCATTATGCTGACGTTTAAACTAAACGATCAATTGTCAGCGAAAATGTCATCGATCAAAAAATCAATCCTTCAGCTCATCAACAGAACGTACTATATGAGATTAAACATGGTTGACCAAGCCACCGCTGCAATTCAACGAATCAAAAAGACACTCAAAAGCTTGACAATGTCCAAACACGAAATCAGAGTGTCAGTTCAAGACAATGCAAAAAGTAAGTTGAAAAAACGAGATCAGGCAGAGTCTGTAGTGAAAGAAAAAACCATAAAAAAAGAACCTGAGACTGCTAGTCCGTCAGTTAAAACGGATGAACCTAAACAGAGTTGGATCCAAAACTTTGCCAATAAAGGATTAAATGAAATTCAAAAATATGCAGGTGACGTTGCAGACAAAGTAAAGGAAAAATTGAGTCCTAGAAAGTTTTGGGATGAAAAAGCACTTCCTTGGGTTGAAAATAAAATGGAAGAGTACAAACAAGATGTGATCGGAAGAATTAAAGAGAAGATCAAATTTAATCCTGAAAAAAAACTAGATCAATTGGTGAAGACTGGATTAGATCGCCTCTTTGGTACAAGTGATCCATCAAGTGAAAACAACAGTACCACTCCGGCACCAACAACAGCACCGACAACAGCACCGACAACAGCACCGACAACAGCACCAACATCAACACCATCTAATTCGGCTCCTAAAACGCAGCCTAAGCCGCGAGGTGGAAAAGGTTTGTTTCGCAGTAGTTGTTGCCCTTGTTGTGCAAGAGGTATAAGCAGCCGAGGATCTACTAAAGCGAAAAATGGCCGTTCATCGAGACGATCAACAAATCCAAATGCCACATCAAGAACCGAAATGAATAGAAGGCCTCCAAGTAAATTAGGGAAACTGAAATCAAATGCAGGTAAATTATTTGGAAAAATCCCTAGTGGTCTAAAGAAAGGTGCGGGTATCGCAGCTTCAGTTGGCGGACTTACGGGTCTAATGAAAGGTGGCAAGGGGTTAAGTGGACTAGGAGATGCGGTGAAAAATATCGGTAAAGGGAGCGGTAAATTATTAAAGAAAGTACCTATTCTAGGTGGTTTACTTAGCGCAACAAATTTAATCGGTATGAAAAAAGAGAATGCTGGTGAAAAGATCGGTACGACTGGAGGCGGTATTGCCGGCGGAATGGCAGGTGCAGCAGCAGGTGCAACTATTGGAAGCGTAGTTCCAGGAGTAGGTACAGCCATCGGTGGTCTAGTAGGCGGCATCGCTGGAAGTATGGGCGGCGAATCTATCGGTGAAACGATCGGAAAATGGTTTGATGGCGGCGGATTTGAAAAGATTGGTCAAAAAGCCATTGAAATCAAAGACCAAATTGTTGAAGTTTGGTCAACAGTTGCGACTTGGTTCACAGAAAATGTCTGGACACCATTAAGCAGTACGGTTGTCACAGTAGCATCATCCATCTGGTCAAATCTAGTCAATGCCTGGACATGGATCCAAGAAACATTCAGTACAGTTGCAGGCTGGTTTATCGAAAACGTCTGGACACCGTTAAGCGGTACAGTCGTTACGGTAGCCACGACCATCTGGTCAAGCCTAGTCAACGCCTGGACATGGATCCAAGAAACATTCAGTACAGTCGCAGGCTGGTTTATCGAGAACGTCTGGACGCCGTTAAGCGGTACAGTCGTTACAGTAGCCACGACCATTTGGTCAAGTCTAGTCAATGCATGGACATGGATTCAAGAAACGTTCAGTGCAGTCGCAGGCTGGTTTATCGAGAACGTCTGGACGCCACTAAGCAGCACAGTTGTTACAGTCGCTACAGGAATTTGGACAGCATTATCAAATGCATGGAAAAAGATACAATCAATCTTTGGAGTTGTATCGACATGGTTTATGGAAAATGTGTGGAATCCACTTGTAGATACGGTAGGAACCATTAAAGACAGTTTCGGTAAAAAGTTTGAAGAAGCGTATAAAGTCGTGACAGATATATGGGATGGATTATCCAAATGGTTTGAGGACAACATTCAAAAGCCAATTGTAAAAGTAGCAGAAGCTATTGGTGATGGGTTTTCTAAAGCGTTTGGCTGGGTCAAAAAGATTTTTGATAAGGCTGGCAGTGGGGTTGATTTTGTATTGAAACATGTCTTTGGAGGTGCTGATAATAACGCCACAGGCGGTTATATCACCCAGCCAACCTTATCATGGGTCGGTGAAGCAGGTAACGAATTTGTTATTCCAACTCAAAATAACCGAGGACGCGGAAAGATGTTGCTTGCTCAGGCTGCTTCTCAACTTGGAATGTCTGTTATGCCAAGCGGAGCAGCTGGAAATAAAGTATCAAGCTCTCCAGCTCCTACAGCTGTAGCTGCATCATCTTCTGTCGGTTCAATAGACGGATCGGTCTCGATGACTGGGGACATTCAAGCCTCTAGCATTGGCGAGCAATTTAATAACGATTTTGAACAAGGGTTAAATCGTAAAGTTATCTCTCTTGATCAATGGAAACAAAAGAATATTCATCAGCCTTTTGGTCAATTGACATCAGATTCAGGAAAGTATGGTCAGCAAACGGTTTCTGCCTTTGCAAATGGCCAGCAGATGACACCAACAGGAACAGATAGCTTTTTACAAAGTCGTGTAAAAGCACCCTACCAACAAGTCATGACAGCATCACCCACTTGGGGTTCTGGAACGGTTAGTGGTTTTGCAGCAGGTCAAAATGCTACATCAATTGGCACGAGCCAATACGTAGATCAAAACATTAAACAACCATTCCTGCAAGCGAAACAAGAATCACCAGGCTGGGGTTCAGGAATGATTGACGCCTTTAACAGCGGCATGCGTTCCAAAGGAAGCGAAGTTACTCAAGCGGCCAAAGAAATGGCGAAGAAAGTAGAACAGGCGTTTAGAGAGGAATTAGACATTCATTCCCCTTCACGCGTCATGATGAGTCTTGGGAAATTTGCGTCAATCGGTGTTGTCAAAGGGCTTGACTCAGTTGATGTGAAAAAATTTGCTGAAAATCAGGCTGGTTCATTAATCGGTGCCTTCAGCGGTATGGGAGCTTCAGGTCTTAGTGTTCAGCAATGGCTCATGGCAGCTCTCATGGCAACTGGCACATCTATGAGCTGGCTACCTGGTTTGATGACCATCGCGCAGCATGAATCAAATGGAAACCCGAGAGCGATCAACTTATGGGATTCCAACGCCAAAAAGGGAACACCTTCTAAAGGCTTAATGCAAACCATTGGACCGACTTTTAATTCCAATAAAGGCAAAGGCATGAATGACATTTGGAACCCAATTCATAATGCCGTAGCAGCCATTAACTACATTAAGGGAAGATATGGAACAGTCTTCAACACGCCGGGATTACGAAGTATGAGAAGAGGCGGCCCTTATAAAGGCTATGCAAATGGCGGATTGATTACTCAAGAGCAGGTTGCTAGAGTCGGTGAAGGAAATAAACGCGAATGGATTATTCCTGAGGAAAGAGGCATTCGCGGAAGGTATTTATTGACGCAGGCAGCTAAAGCACTTGGGATGCAAGTATATGATCCATCAAATGCATCTGCTCCTTTACCAGAAGCACAGATGCAGCAAGTTACCTCAGTTCAGTCTACTGGCAGTACAACATCGCCAGGTAATAAACAAATCACGATTCAATTCAATGGAGATCAGCATTTCCATAATGGACAAGATCAGCAATCGCTAGTCGAAAAAATGAAACAAATGCTTGTTGATGAACTAGAAGTAGAGATTCATACAGGAACGAAGGGGGTCGTAATTGATGGGTAAATCAGTGTATCAATTGTGGATTTCCCAAGGAAAGGACAAGTTGCGATTCCCTGTTCTTCCATCCGAACTCGAAATCACAAATAACGTACAAAATGAAACAGTGAAGGTCGCCTCTTTTGGAGAACTGACCTTTATTGACGTACCATCGGCGAAACAAGTATCATTCACCTCATTATTTCCTAAGAAATATTCGCCGATTGCTGAATATAAAAGCATTCCATCACCAGAGAATGCGATCGCGAAAATTGAACGAATGATGCGTTCAAAGAAATCCGTTCGGTTGATTGTAACTGGGACAAAAATCAATATGACGTGCAGCATTGAAAGCTTCACCCACAAGGAAGGGTCATATGATATTGGAGATCGTGAATTTATGATCGAGTTAAAGGAATACAAAACTGCATCGCCTAGGAAAATCAAACGGAAGAAAAAAGCAAAACAAACGAAAAAGAAACGGCCATCAAAATCACCACCAAAATTGTATACCGTCAAAAAAGGGGATACGCTATGGGCCATTTCTGGCAGGTTTTATGGCGACAGTACAAAATGGCGGCGTATTTGGAATGCCAATAAAGCAGCGATGATTAAACGAAGTAAACGCAATATTAAGCAGCCAGGGCATTGGATTTTTCCTGGACAAAAATTAAAAATACCACAATAAGGGGGGCTGGCATTGATTGAGCTTTTTGCCATCAGAAGCGGCACCATGTATGAGCTTGTCACAGAGAGTGTGACACTTCAGGGGCAAAGGTATCAAGCCCCTCGCTCTATTCAGGCAAATATTATCACAAAGCAAGGCAGTCAAACATATTACCGTGTCTCAGAAGGGGACACGGTTCTTTTTAAATGGAAAGGAAAAGAGCTGTTTAGAGGCATCGTTTTTTCCCGGACACCTGTTGAAGGGAAGATGACCTTTACCGCATACGATATGCTCCAATATTTGGTGAAAAACCAAGATGTCTATGTTTTTTCAAATCAAAGAGCAGATCAAATCTTAAGGCGGATTGGAGCTGACTTTCAAATTCCGATGACCTCCATCTCCAATACAGGACATGTCATAAAATCACTAGTGTTTAAAAATGATACGAGCTTGTATGACATGATATTGAAAGCATTGAAAGAAACGAAGCGGCAAACAGGAAGAAACTATCAAATCTATTCTGCTAAAGGCAAGATGGGACTGAGAGCCTGGCCTGATCCAGAGGACGTCTGGGTCATTGAATCAGGCGTCAATCTCATCAGCTATCAATACAGCACCTCGATCGAAGAGACAGCCACTCGTGTCAAGATGCGTACGTCTGCTGATGAACAGGGGAAGAATAAGAAAAAAGGCAGTAAATCCGAGATTGTGGTGATTGAACAGGATAAAGCCGGTCAGAATAAATACGGTATTTTACAGCATGTTGAGACAGTCACTGGGCAAATCAACCAGCCGCAGCTGCAAAAAAGAGCCAAAGTACGGCTGGCAGAGAAAAAAGGCGTCAAACAAGAAGTCAAAAGCATCCAAGCCCTAGGAATTCCTGAGCTGCAAAGCGGTCTCCCGATCTATTTGAAAATTCCTGAAATCAACGTAAAAAAAACTTACTGGATCGATCAAGACAAACATGAATTCAGTGGGGTGAAACACACCATGACCATTGATGTTGTTGAGAAAAATTCCATGCCAAAGGGTGATCAAGCGTGAGATTAAGTGAAGCGATTAAACGATTAGCAGTGAATGCAGTAGACGCAGAATCGCCAATTGATCTTGTTATCGGAGAAGTCACGGCAGTTTCCCCTCTGAGCATCCGATTAAATGAAAATCATAAGCTGATCATTCCAGAAGAATTACTGATTTGGCCGAAGCGCTTAAATAAGGGTGAGGATGATGAGCTGAAAAGGGGAGACAGTATTATGGTGCTTGCAATGGCAGGAGGCCAGTCCTTTTACATCATCGACAAATTGTAAGGGAGGTGATGAACGTGGCACTTTCACCAGAGGAAGAAATCGAGGAAATAGAAGAAGATGAAGAGGTCGAAACCTCAACGACGTATCGAATAGATTTTGAAACTGGCAGAATGACAGGCGAAACCATTTCAGGTATTGAGGCGATCCGGCAATTCATTTATATGACACTTAGGACAGAGCGGTATGCACATCCTATCTACAGTCACGACATTGGCACTGAAATTCAGGAGCTGTTGACGGATACAGAAGCTACGGATGAATACAAAGAAATGGAGATTCCAAGGCTGCTAGAGGAAGCACTGCTCGTTGACGAACGGATTGATCATATTGAAGAGTTAGAGGTCACAAAACAAAATGACTCGTTTCATGTCAAGCTAGCGATTGTCACAGATGAGGGCACATTAGAAATAGAGGAGGTGATGGAGGGCGATGTTTGAGGAACAGACGTACGAAGCATTAATCGAAAGAATGCTGGACAGACTGCCAGATGATATAGATAAAAGAGAAAACAGCGTCATTTGGAATGCCTTGGCACCTGCTGCCGCTGAACTGGCCCAGTCCTATATTTGGCTTGACCAAGTATTTGAGCTGGTGTTTGCAGACACAGCACAAGGAGAGTTTCTAGATCGGCGGGCTGCTGAAGTAGGGATCGAAAGAAAACCAGCCACTAAAGCGGTTTGGTCAGCGGTCATTCAGCCAGACAATATCAACATACCAGCTGGCTCACGTTTTTTTATTGAAGACGTTTATTTCCAGTATTCGAAGGATGGTACGCTAGAATGCGAGACACCTGGTAAAGCCGGCAATGTTCAATTAACAGATCAGCCGCTGCTGTCACTTGATACAATTCCAGGACTTGAATCGATTAAGATGAAAGAACTGGTGATACCAGGTCAAGAGGAGGAAGATGACGCTTCTTTATATGATCGATATTTAATACGTGCGAGGCGGGAGGCTGTCAGTGCCAACAGGGCGCATTATAAAAAATGGGCTGAGGAAGTGCCCGGTGTTGGCAGAGCGAAAGTGTTCCCGCTTTGGAACGGAGAAGGGACAGTCAAAATTGTCATCACAGATGGCAATCTAGATGTTGCATCAGACCTTCTTGTCAAAAGAGTACAGGAATATATCGACCCAGTGCCAGGTGAAGGAGAAGGACAAGCGCCTATAGGCTCGAAAGCAACCGTTGAAAGCGCCAAATGGCTGGATATCGACATAGAAGTGGCTGTCGAACTTCAAATGGACTGGACCCTTGAAGGCGCTCAGAAAGAAATAGAAGAAAAGGTCAAGACACTGTTGAAATCAATCGCATTTGAAAAGAGTACCATTCGAATGTCCGCCTTAAATGATATTCTGTACCATTCAGAAAGTGTGTCAGATTATGCAGATGTGTTATTGAATGGAGAGTCGAAAAACTTAGTATTACAGGACATTGAGATTCCGCGTCTTAGGCAGGTGAAGGTTATTGAGCAAACAGGATGAAATGAAAAACTACCTGCCGCCATATTTTACAGAGATTTATGAAGTTGATCACCTGCTCAAGACAGAGGCACCGGAATTTGAGGGATTGGACGAATCTATTTTTGACTTAACGGATCAGTTCTTTCCTTTAACAGCGACATGGGGATTGAATAGATGGGAAAGAATGCTGAAGGTGCAGCGGGAATCAGATGATTCAATTGAACTGCGCAGGGCACGCTTACTCAATATGATGTCAAATATTCCCCCAATCACGTACCTTTCATTAGAGAAATCAGTGAATCGCTTTCTCAAGAATCCAAGTGCTGTCATCCGTCTCACAACCAATCGCTATCACTTCGCTTTACGTGTGAACCTAGATGATTTGCAAAACACGAGATATATTGTAGAAATACTTGAAACGTTAAAACCCGCACACTTGGCTTATACGTTCACGGCTTTTCATCATACTGATGTACATGAAAAAAATGATCATCACGGGAGGCTCACACTGCGCAGCAGAGTGGGTTTTTTCGATCATATTCCCATTTTACTCAATGGTGAATTTGTCTTAAATGGTACGTTTTATCTCAGCGGAACAAGAGGGACAACGGATGTGCCTGCTCGTTTTCGGCACTCATTAAACATGAGAATGCCGCTTCAACATCAGTCAGACACAGCATATCGCATGAACTATGTCATGACTGGAGCGGTACATGAAACGAAGCAAAAAGAGGCACTGACTTTACGCACAAAAAATCAGTTCCAGCATCAAACAAAGAAGAAGATGACGTTCCGTCTGCCAGTACATGTCCAAACTGAGCAGGATGGAAGCTTACTGATCAAGGATCATTACTGGATTCTCGATGGATCTGTTCCGCTGGACGGATCAAAAATGCTAGCAGCAACTTCTAAAAAAATAGATTTATAAGGAGGATCACAATGGCTGATCAATTAACCGTAACAACACTGTATGCACGTCAACAAATGGCAAAGGCAAGAGCCGAAGGAACAAAACTCACAAAAGTCGTCAAAATGGCCTTTGGAAATGGGGGAACGAAGGATGGAAAACCGATCTCTCTAGACGGCACTGAACAAAAACTCAAAAAAGAACTAGTTCAAAAAAATATTGATTCGTTTACTTTCATGGAACCAGCAAAAATCCGCTACACCTGCACGATCGCCGAGGGAGAACTGGCAGGAGAAGTGATCAACGAACTAGCACTTGTCGACGAAGACGGTAAATTCACCGCCATCCGCACCATGACAGACAAACAAAAAGACGGCGACATCGAATTTGTTTTTGAGATTGATGATATTTATTAATGGAGGAGAAATGAAGTGGACATAAAATCACCTTTACCGTTTGAAACCTCTGACAAAGCACATGCCAATTTGTTTAACCGGATGGTCGACACACTTGTGGAAAATGACAATGCGCTTAGTAAACAAATAGCAGGGATCACAAATGAAAGCTTATTCAAACTAACAGGGGATCAAGCCATTCAAGATGCAACAGTCAGCGGCGAGGAATATCCAATAGGTATTACATTCATGGATATTGGTCAAGCCAATGATACGGGATACCCTACAAGATTCGGCTTTGTGAAAAATGAAAAATATAGTAACTTTCGATTTGTTCAATATTATTATGGGACTGGAAACGAAGCAGGCAGCTATTTTGATAGCACAGGTACGTGGTGCCGTCATTGGTGGACTGGGTCGGGGTGGACCGAGTGGCATAAACTCTCTGGGTTCTGTCATGCCAATATAGGTACAACCGGGAAGCAGTTATTAACCAAGGGAGAGTATCAAAAAGTCCTTTTTAATCGAAAGATAAAAGACAGTCATAACAATTTTGATATCAAAAATAATCGCTTCATCTGCCCTGAAAACGGAATGTATTCAGTGAATGCTGGTGTGTATATTGAAAGCTTTCAACGGTATGCAAACTTTGAATTATCGATCTATTTAAATGGAAAAAGATATAAAAATATTTCACATCAAAGACAAAGTCCGACAAGCCCATCTGATACGTTGAGTTTTAGTATGGGACTTTATGGTTCTGCCAATGTACCGGCTAATAAAGGGGATTATTTAGAAATTTACATGTACGCAGGATATGACGGAGACGTTAGTCGTTATATATCAGATAACTCAGGCTGGTACAACTATTTTGACATTACAGAAGTAGGCGGCCGAAATTTCCCGCGAGTATAGGAGGGTTTTAATGATTTTATATGAAGCCATTAAATATAAATATCCCGATGCGGATCCGCAAAAGGATTTTGAACTAAGAAATGACGGTGCTGGTTCGTATATAGATGAATGGTATCTGGATGTGCCCAAACCAACAGAGAAAGAGTTGAAAAAATGGTGGGAGGAATCACAAGCAAATCCAAGGTATCAACCACCGCTCCCGCTAGATTATCTAGCACAAGAAGTAGCAAAAGAAAAACTGATGAGAAAACAGCTTGAACATCAATGTGATTTTCTATCAAACGAACTAAAAGCGCTAAAAAATGACATCCTTTTCATTAAAGGAGAGAGTGAAACATGAATTATTGGGTAATGGCATTATATTTCAAATGGGTGACACCTGGATTGGTCAAACAGGCAATTGAACTAGGTGATTGTTCAATGGAAGATCTAAATGAAGGATACGAGCAAAGGATACTCACTATAGAGCAGCTGCAAGAGATAGAACCAAATTTCAAGGCAAGGGAGTGAAAACCGAATGGAAATAAAAGAACCAAAACCATTTAACGTGAATGATAAAGCGCATGCAGATCTGTTTAATGACATGGTCAGAGTATTACTTGAAAATGATACTGGATTATTAGAGCATCTCTTAAAACATACAAATGATGGCGGAGTACATGCATCTGAAACAGAAAAGAAAAAATGGAATGAATCCCAGAGTTATAAGATCACGGCTGATAGTGGAAGACAGCTTATCAATGTGTCAGCCGGGGAAAGCATATTTGATGCGATAAAAGACAAAGGAACATGTACATTTTATGCAGCTGCTGGCGTGGAGGATTCACCTGCCTTACCGAATCTATCAATAAGAGGGCTGCAGACAGTAGGGCAAGAAAATATTGGATCTGGCTTTGCGATTGATATGTCAGGTAATGCTTATTTTTTCTATTATGATGCTGGACATACTTCGATTTCATGGACAAAGCTGCCTACAGAAAGTGATATGAATAGATGGGATAACGGTCAATTAGTAAAAATCACACAAGATAATGGAAAGCCCATTTATCATGGATTTGCTAGCGAAACAGACTATAACACCCTCACTCAGACAGGAATGTACCTCATTTATAACCAAGGTATAAACGGTCCATCATCCTTTAATCGAGTGTTTTTATTGGTCATGAGTTATGGCAGTACATTAGTGCAAATAGCATACGAATCTGTTTATGGGAAGAACACATACTTTAGAGTTCTTAAACACAATGCAGAATCATGGACACCATGGGAGAAGCAAATCACGCTATCAGATTTATTAGAAGGATCTTGGGAAACACCTAAAGAGATTAAAAGCAATTGGAAGGAATATGACCCTATTAATTTACCAGTAAAATATCGCAAGAATCTCCTAGGTGAAGTTGAGATAGTAGGAGCTGTAAAAGGTGGGACATTAGGAAATAATGCAGTGTTTAATTTGCCTGAAGAATATCGGCCGAAACAGGCAATGCATTTTGTAGGAGTCGCTTCTAGTATAGGGACTCCAGGAGTACCACAATTCCATCGCACCTTAATAGATAAAGAGGGTAATGTATGTGTACAATCATCTTCAAATAACGCCAATCCCACTGAGTTTATTACATTTGGTTTTAAGTTCAGCACAAGGTGAAACTAATAAAATCAATATTTAGAGCTGAAATATAAAAGGAGAATGTTCATGGAGATAAAGACACCTCGTTCTTTTAAAGTCAGTGACAAAGCCCATGCAGATCTGTTTAATGACATGATCAAGGTTATTCTTGAAAATGATGTTGGACTTTTGGATCAAATCAATCAACACAAAAATGATGCAACATCTCATGTATCTGTAACAGAAAAGCAGAAATGGGATCAATCTCAGTTATATAAAATGACAAATGATAACGGGTCCCAGTTGGTGAATATCCCTGCTGGCGGCAGTATTTATAACGGGATTAAATCGTTAGGTGCCTGCTCGTTCTATGCTCCGGGAGGTTCTGGAGTAGTCGATTCTCCTGCTATAGGTAATGCTGCATTAAGAGGCTTTCAGCTTGTAGGTCAAAATAATATTGGCGTAGGAATCGCGATTGACACATCAGGCAATGCATTTTGTTTTTCCTATCATGTGAATGACGTCGTAATTAACTGGCTCCAATTGCCGACACAAAATGAAAAAAACAAATGGGACGCAGGACAACTATCTAAAATCACTGCTGACGATGGAAAAGCTTATGAAAGAATTAATGCAAACGATCCTAGTATTTTAGATAAACTTATCAAATTACCGGGCGTGCATTCTTGGTATATTCATGAAGCACACCCCGATCTGCCTACAAAAAGTTCTATGAGGGCCTTATCAGTCTTTAGTGAAAATACTTATGGTTGGATCATTGGGGCGAATAATACAGGCGATGTATACATCAATCGATCGACGACAGATGTTACCGGTACTCAGCAAGAATGGAGCGGCTGGAAGAGGTTGAACGAGCACCCATTATTGAAAGCGAATGGAAATAGAATGCTTATTCCTACTGGTACAGATATACTCACTCTGCCTTCTGGTTTTTATTATGTCTCTGGAACGAATGCAGTAAATATGCCATCAACGACCGATGCTTCTTGGTTTAATGTAGATATTTTAGAAACGGGAAATAACCGCAAAACTTTTCATGTGAGTCGAAGCTATGATAACAGCCATTGGTACGGAACTACTCATACTGATGGAATCTTCAAGGGCTGGAAACAGCTAGTGACAAATGCTGAGTTTGAACATGTCACGTGGCTTAGTGTTACCTTAGACAAAAGTTCATCTATAGGGGATAGACCCGTTGAATATGTGAAATGGGGAAATTTGTTGTTGCTGAGAGGTCATCTAAAAGCAAATAGAGAAATCATCTGTGGACGGATTCCAGCCGAAGGTTTACCAGAGAAAGGTCTTGTGGTGTCAGTTCCCGTATCAGGTACAACGGGTCATAGTAAATTACTTATATATAAGACAGGAGAACTAAAGCTAACTGGTTTACTGGCAGCGAATGAAAGTGCAGTAACTGGCTACTATTTAGACACAGTCGTCCCATTAAATTAAGGAAGTGATAGTATGATACAAGTTTATGAGTACAATCATCAAAATGAATTGGTCAGACCTATAATAGTGTTTGAGAGGGATGATGAAGGAAATTATATCATTCCAGATCAATGCACAACAATTGCTCCACCCAATAATCCCTCTTTTTATAAAGCAGCTTTTGATGTGGAAAAACAACAATGGTATGAATCAGCGACACAGGAGTATATAGATAGCTTAAAACCAGCCCCTCTCCCGCCAAGTGATATAGAACTGTTAAAGAAACAAAATGCTTTATTATCTAAACAATTAACGCAGCTATTGGCTATGCAGACAGGGGGGACTTCAGAATGATGTTTCCAACTGTAGCAGATATCAAACAATTTTGGGACTGGCAATGTTACGGCCCAGAGGACATTGCATTTTATGTAAGCATCGGCTGGATCTCGGCAGACGACTACCAAGACATAACAGGAGACAAATACGAAGCCTAATGGCTTTATTTTTTTGTCGGAAAGAAGGTGATTCCAATGGAAGTAGATGTTGTTCAAAACTTAATGACCCAAGGCCCATTTGCCGTTCTCTTTTGCTGGATTCTGTTCTATGTTCTCAACACCACAAAGGAACGAGAAAACAAACTCAATGAGCAAATCGAGGCGCAAAATGATGTGCTAGCCAAGTTTAGTGAAAAGTATGACGTCGTGATCGACAAACTCGACAAAATAGAACGAAATTTAAAATAGGAGGAAAACTCATGAAAACATTCGACAAAGGCACTGTGATTCGCACAGTGCTTCTTTTTATTGCTCTGATCAATCAAACGCTTGTCATGTTTGGACAGACGGTGCTGCCGATTAGTGAGGAGCAAGTACAAACCGCAGGTGAAGCACTTTATGTGGCAGGTTCTACGATTTTTACTATGGTCACAGCAGTTATCGCTTGGTTTAAAAACAATTATGTGACCTACAAAGGCCAATTACAAAAAGATGCTCTGAAACAAAGAGGGCTAACAAAATAATACTTGAAGGAGAAACGACATGGTGAAAATCATTCAAGCATTGATCCCAAAACAACATCGCAACAGACCAGGAAACACGATGAAGCCGCTCTATATTACGGTGCATAATACTTCAAACAGTGCAAAAGGTGCTAATGCGGCCAGTCATGCAGCGTTTGTTGCACGTTCAAGTACCGGTGTCAGCTGGCATTACACTGTTGATGATCAGGTGATTTATCAGCATTTACCGTTAAACGAAAACGGTTGGCACGCAGGGGATGGCAGAGGCACCGGCAATATGAAATCAATTGGAATTGAAATTTGTGAAAATGCAGACGGCAATTTTGAACAAGCAGTTGAAAATGCCCAATGGCTCATTCGAAAGCTGATAGAAGATTTGGGGATTCCTTTATCAAATGTAGTGCCTCATAAACATTGGAGCGGGAAAGAATGTCCAAGGAAACTTCTCGGACGGTGGGATCAGTTTAAAGCTGGCATAGCCACAGCGCATACCGGCAGCAAAAGCACAAGAAAACCAGTTCAGGCAGAAAGCTTGAGCCACAAAGCACCCATTTCCAAAAAGAAATCGTCAAATCTGCCATCTGGCATTTTAAAAGTCACCAAGCCCTTAACAAAAGGCCCTCAAGTCACAGCCGTGCAAAAAGCCTTATCTTCTCTCTATTTTTACCCAGACAAAGGGGCAAAAAATAACGGGATTGACGGCTATTATGGACCGAAAACAGCGAATGCGGTCAAGCGGTTCCAGCTCATGAACGGCTTAGCTGCAGACGGAATTTACGGACCGAAGACGAAGAACAAAATCGAACAACTACAGAAGAAGTGATGATCTATAAAAAAAGCTATCAGCAAGTGAGGAAATACCTCCTTGCTGATAGCTAACAAAAAATGACATCATGTGTGATATAATCAACCAAATCACTATCATGAGAGGAGAGAAAAATGAAAAAGGAACTGTTCCAGATCATCATGCTGTCAGTGCTGCTCATCTATTTCATTTATCACGGAATGACGAGCGATTTCCCTGTGTCCTACACAATCATTCTCATCCTAACTTATCTTTCTGTGATTACATACCGCATCATAAAGGTATTAAGAAAAAACAAAGAACAAACAGAACTGTAAGAGATATGTACATAAAAAACCCATCCTTGATTTCTCAAGAATGGGTTTTCGTATGGAGCGTAGGGGATTCGAACCCCTGACCCTTTCGCTGCCAGCGAAATATTCTCCCACTGAACTAACGCCCCGAGGTATGACGACATAATTTATTATAATCAATCCTCCTGTGGAATTCAAGCTGTAAAACGTAATCACATCGTCTATTTTTCTTTCTGTTCAATCGGAATATAGTCAAAAATTTCACCAGAATGAACAGAATGGGCTAATCGTCTCAGCCAGTCATAATAGGCTTTTGAGCTTTCAAGCTGCTCAATGAGCTGCTGCGCTTCTTCTCTTACATGTTCCTCCAGCTGATCATCACGCGACACCTCTTGAAGCCGCTCTTGCGCTTCTTCAATTGCCGCTAAATTGACCTCGACCTCACGTTCCCATTTTTGCGGAAAGAAATTCGTGAAAAACTTAAAAAAGTCTTTTTCCGCAACAAAGCTGTGTTTTCTTCGGCCACGGTGAAACGTCTTTTTGACAATATTCATGTCTTGCAACTTTTTCACACCCGTGCTCATACTCGGCTTACTCATTTGCAGCTCTTCACGCATTTCATCCAGTGTCATTTCCTCATTTAAATACATCGTTCCATATAGAATACCTGCACTTCGTGTAATGCCGTAGAGATCCATCGTTTCAGCTATGGAATCAATGACTAGATCTTTAGCAGCTAAAATACGATCTTCTGCTTGCGGTTTTTCCTGCTTTTTCATTTTGTCCCTGCTTTCTATTAAGAAAATTCAATCCGTTCAAAAAAATCTTTATGGACTATATGTTAACGAAAGAATACAAAATGTCAAAATAAATGAAGCATATCTCCCTTTGACAGAAAAATTTGAACATGATAAGTTAATTATGTTCAAAACGTTAAATTTTTATTTAACAAACTTACCAAAGAGAATCAGAGGAGGTTCCTTCTATGAGTCAAACACTATTTATAGACGGACAATGGGTTGGCGCTAAAAGTACCGACACACGGGATATCATCAATCCGTTCAATCAAGAAGTGATCGCGACAGTCAGCGAAGGATCTAGAAATGACGCGCAGCTAGCCATTAAAGCAGCGAGAAAAGCCTTCGATCAAGGGGACTGGGCAAACCTGCCTGGACTTGAAAGAGGAAATATTGTGTTTAAGATAGCTGAATTGATTAGACGTGATCTTGATGAACTAGCCAAATTGGAATCGCTTGATACAGGCAAAACATTAGAGGAAAGCAAAGCAGATATGGACGATATTGCGAACGTGTTCCAATATTACGCAGGTCTGGCTGATAAAGATGGCGGGGAAATCATTGCATCACCAATTTCAAACTCGAAAAGTGAATTAGTCAGAGAGCCTGTCGGTGTATGCGGACAAATCACTCCTTGGAACTATCCATTGCTTCAAGCAAGCTGGAAAATCGCTCCTGCACTTGCGGCGGGAAATACAATCGTTTTAAAGCCAAGTGAAATCACACCACTCACCACAATAAAAGTATTTAAACTCATGGAAGAAGCGGGCGTTCCAGCAGGCGTTGCAAACCTAGTGCTTGGACCTGGGGCAACCGTTGGGGATGAGCTTGCTGTAAATGATCAAGTAGATCTGATTTCATTTACAGGCGGTATTGAAACAGGAAAGAAAATTATGCAGGGAGCCAGCGGGAATGTGAAAAAAATAGCCCTTGAGCTTGGCGGAAAGAATCCGAATATTGTGTTTCAAGATGCTGATTTAGACGTAGCGGTTGACCAGGCAATGAATGCTGTATTTTTCCATGCAGGGCAAGTGTGTTCAGCAGGTTCACGTTTGCTGGTGGAAGAATCTATTCATGATGAATTTTTAGAAGAACTGGTGAAGCGTACGAAAAAAATCAAGCTAGGCAACGGCTTTGATGAAGACACCCAGAGCGGGCCGCTCATCTCAGCTGAGCATCGAGAAAAAGTAGAAAAATACGTCAGCATCGGTTTAGAAGAAGGCGCTAAGTTAGAGACAGGCGGAAAAAGACCTGACGCAGAGGAGCTGCAAAATGGCTTCTTCTACTTGCCGACCATTTTCTCAGGCTGCACGTCAGATATGCGGATTGTACAGGAAGAAGTCTTTGGACCTGTCCTGACAGTCGAATCCTTCCGTACAGAGGAAGAAGTCATCAAGCTGGCAAATGATACGATTTATGGATTAGCAGGAGCTGTGTGGTCTTCTGATATCAGCAAGGCCGAAAGAGTGGCTCGACAATTAAGATTGGGCACGGTTTGGATCAATGACTTCCATCCTTATTTCGCTCAAGCACCTTGGGGTGGCTACAAGCAATCAGGCATTGGGCGCGAATTAGGACGCACGGGACTTGAAGAATATACCGAGCTGAAGCATTTATATCGAAATACAAAACCTGAAGCGGTTCATTGGTTTAAATAAAAATTAAACATTTGGAGGAGATTCTTTATGACACTAAATATGAAAATTGAAAGCATGCAGAAATTCCACACATTTGAAATTCCGACTGTTATCAAACACGGCATTGGTGCAGTGAAACATGTTGGGGAAGAAGTGAAAGCATACGGCGTTTCAAAGGTATTGCTTGTAACAGACCCAGGTATTTATCAAGCCGGCGTGGTGGACCCAGTCATTGCTTCATTAAAAGAAGCGCAAATCGATGTCGTACTATTTGATAAAGTAGAACCAAATCCGCCAGTCCGTCTAGTGAACGAAGGATCTGCTTTATATGAAAAAGAAAGCTGTAATGGATTAGTCGCAGTAGGCGGCGGCAGCTCAATGGATACAGCAAAGGCAATCGGAGTAGAAGCGACCCATGAAGGCTCAGTCCTTGATTACGAAGCGGCAGAGGGGAAAAAACCGCTTGAAAATAGAATCCCGCCTTTAACCACTATTCCGACAACAGCTGGTACAGGTTCAGAGGTAACGCAGTGGGCGGTCATTACTGATGAAGAAAGAGAATTCAAATTCAATACTGGTGGACCTCTCATTGCAGCTCATCTAACAGTAATTGATCCAGAGCTTCATGTGTCCATGCCGCCTCATGTGACAGCAATGACTGGAATTGACGCGCTTGCTCACGCGATTGAATGCTATACGATGAAATTTGCTCAGCCGATTACAGATGCGGTAGCGCTCATGGCAATTGAATATGCTGCTCATTATATTCGCCGTGCCTTTGCTGATGGCGAGGACTTAGAAGCCAGATATGGAATGGCACAAGCTGCGATGCTTGCCGGGCTTTCTTATGGAAGTGAATCAGCTGGAGCTGCACATGCGATGAGTCAAACACTCGGAGGTATTATTCCTGTCGCTCACGGTCAGTGTGTTGCAGCGTTGATGGGACCAGTGATGGAGTATAACTGGAAAGGGTATCCGGAAAAATTCGCTCGAATTGCGCAAGCGTTTGGGATTGATACAAGCAGAATGACAACAGAGGAAGCAGCCAAAGCAGCTGTGAACTGGATGTATGATTTAGTGGAGGATTTAGAAGTTCCTTCATTAGAAGAACAAGGTGTATCAAAAGATATGATTGATCGTTTATCTAAAGAAGCGATGAAAGATCCGCAAACAGTTGGAAACCCAAGAGATTTAAACGAAAAAGCGTACAAATGGATTTATGCTCGCTGCTTTGAGTTAACACCTAAAACGGTGTAACAATGAAAAAAGGCTCCCAAAAGGGAGTCTTTTTTATGTCTATAGTTGTTCTTTAATTTCTTTGATTTGATGAATATGGCGTTTTTCGTGTGCACCGATAAAATCAAGGTATTGCTTAAGGGATAGCTCTTTAAACACAGGGTGTGCAATGACGCGTTTGAAATCTTCCTCAGTAAATGTTGATAAAATTTGATTGAGCTGCTCACGTGCAGTATCGAGCTCATCCTTTAAATGTGTAGGTGTTACATGCTTGCGCTCAGGCTCAACAATACTAGGCGCAGTGGCTTTTTTCGAACGGTCCTCTGCCATTTCTACCGGCTTTGGTTCATATTCTTTAATTGGTGCTTTTTTACCCTCAGCTGCTAGATGTTTTGCTGCAACTAGGTCCATTTTCTTTAAATGATCTGCTACCTCTTGAATACTCCAAGTATCATCAGATAATTTTTGGTTCAATTGTTCTTCGCTCAAACCTTGCAGCTCGTGCCACAATTCTTGTCTCGCTTCATGTAATAAACTCATTTTCTTCATCACCTCAAGATCAAATTTTAACATAATGGTACATGACAATCATTCTTGAGCTATCCGAAAATCCCTTTGAAGAATTGTGATGAAATATGAAACCTTTACAAAAGTGGTTCGTATTACCTGTTAGAAGGAATACATTGGAGGTGGGTGAGGTCTAAATGAAACAAAAGATGTTCATTTCATGAAGAAAGGGTGAGGAAGATGGATGTGTTCGGGCTGCCTCTTCAGACGCTGTATTTATACATATTAATGATATCAGGAATCCTGACACTTGTTTTCGTCTTTTTCGGCGATGTATTTGATGGATTGTTTGAAGCGTTCCCTGTTCCATTCCTTCAACCAACATTGATCCTCGCATTTCTTACCTTTTTCTCGGCTGGAGGGTTTATCTCTGAAAAAACAGCAATTGTAGGAAGTGGACTTGGCGCAGGATTATCTGCCATCCTCGCAGTGATCCTTGTGACCTGTTTGAATGTATTTGTACTAGTCCCGCTTTCCTCTGCTGAAGAATCTCTCTCTTATACGGAGGCCGATTTAAAAGGAAGAACTGGGGAGATCATTGTATCTGTTCCAAAAGACGGATTTGGAGAAGTGCTGTTAATCAGTAATAGCGGGAAAATCTCAAAGCCAGCTGTCAGTTTCGACCAAGAGGAGATTCCATATGGAACCCGTGTGCTAGTTGTCGAAGTGAACAAAGGCGTCTTATCTGTTATACCAAATGAAGAAATCTAGGAGGGAATGCTATGCCAGGAACAACGATTTTAGTGATCATTGGAATTGTGCTTGTGATTCTTATTGCACTTATTGGTGTATTTGTTTCTAAATACCGGACAGCAGGTCCAGATGAAGCATTAATCGTCACAGGAAGTTACCTAGGAAGTAAAAATGTCCACGTGGATGAAGGTGGAAACAAGATTAAGATTGTGAGAGGCGGCGGTACCTTTGTACTTCCAGTCTTTCAACAAGCAGAGCCGCTCAGCTTACTATCTAGCAAGCTAGACGTTTCAACACCTGAAGTCTATACCGAACAAGGTGTACCAGTCATGGCGGATGGAACAGCCATCATTAAAATTGGCGGATCGATTGAAGAAATCGCGACTGCTGCAGAGCAATTTTTAGGGAAAACAAAAGAAGACCGCGAAAACGAAGCGAGAGAAGTATTAGAAGGCCACCTTCGATCCATCTTAGGATCAATGACAGTTGAAGAGATTTATAAAAACAGAGAGAAATTCTCTCAAGAAGTACAACGTGTCGCTTCTCAAGATTTAGCGAAAATGGGTCTTGTCATTGTATCGTTTACGATCAAAGATGTTCGTGATAAAAATGGCTATTTAGAATCTCTAGGTAAACCAAGAATTGCCCAAGTAAAACGCGATGCAGATATTGCAACAGCTGAAGCAGATAAAGAAACACGTATCAAACGTGCGGAAGCAGATAAAGATGCGAAGAAATCTGAGCTTGAGCGTGCTACTGAAATCGCTGAAGCAGAAAAGATCAATGAGCTGAAAAGAGCAGAATTCAGACGTGAACAGGATACGGCGAAAGCAAGTGCTGACCAAGCGTACGATCTAGAAACAGCTCGTAACCGACAGCACGTAACTGAACAAGAAATGCAAGTCAAAATCATTGAGCGTCAGAAACAAATTGAATTAGAAGAAAAAGAGATTCAGCGTCGTGAACGTCAATACGATTCTGAAGTGAAAAAGAAAGCAGATGCGGACCGTTATGCTGTTGAGCAGTCAGCTGCGGCGGAAAAAGCGAAACGCCTCGCTGAAGCAGATGCGAAGAAATACAGCATCGAAGCAATGGCCAAAGCAGAAGCTGAGAAAGTCCGTATTGACGGGCTTGCCAAAGCGGAAGCGGATCGTGCAAAAGGGGAAACAGAAGCAGAAGTCATTAGACTAAAAGGACTTGCGGAAGCGGAAGCGAAAGAGAAAATTGCGGAAGCGTTCGAACAGTATGGTCAGGCAGCCATTCTTGATATGATTGTGAAAATGCTACCTGAATATGCGAAGCAAGTATCTGCACCACTTTCTAACATTGATAAAATTACTGTTGTGGATACGGGCGGTAACGGGGAAGGCAGCGGTGCTAATAAAGTCACTGGCTATGCCACAAACCTCATGTCCAGTCTGCAAGAAAGCCTGAAAGCATCCTCTGGAATAGATGTGAAAGAAATTATTGAGAACTTTTCTGGCAAAGGCAATGTGAAGCAAAGCATTCAAGAGCTGACAAACGAGATCAAACAACCAAGAAAAAGCGAAAAAGCGAATCATCAAATAGAAGAATAAAATCAAAAGACACCTTCCAGCAGAAGGTGTCTATTTTTTATAGAAGAAGTTTTAACCATTGAAAGGTATGCCCACAAAAAACAGGCCATTGAATTCTACGTATTAGGAATTTATGATAATGAAGATAGGGTGTAAAAAACTAAAAGGAGTGGTGCGGATGAAGGTGAGACATGCTGTACATCAAGATATTCCTAAAATCGCCGAAATACATGTGAAGAGCTGGCAGACGACTTATCAAGGCATTATTAATCAGGATTATTTGGATGGTTTAAATATAGAAGATCGAGAAGAGAGCTGGAGAAGAAGGTCACTTGAAGGGACGTTTGTCGCAGAAGATGCGGATGGCGTATTTGGTTTTGCTTCTTTCGGAAAACAACGTGACGAACGTTATTCTACATATGATGGAGAGCTATATGCCATCTATTTATTACAACAGAAACAGAAATCAGGTGCGGGTATTGCCTTAATTGCTAAAGGTGTCGATTATTTAATAGAAAAAGGGTATCAGAAGTTGATGCTATGGGTGTTTGAACAAAATTCGGCAAAACAATTTTATCAAAAACTTCAACCTAGTTTTGTCGTTACCAGCCAGTTCGAGCTGGCTGGCGAGAACCATAATGAAATAGGGTATGGATGGGAGCTGTCTATATTGAATAACCATGTACAGCGAATTAAATCGTCAGCTTCCAGTAATAATGAGAGAAAAAAGTGAAGAGCACAGCAAGCAACATGTAAGAAATAAACGGTGAAGCTTCTACTTTTCCTTTCACGCCTGCTATTTTTAAAGCTTCATAGAAGCCTGCCAAAAAATAAGCAAGACTGAGAATATAACAGCACAGCATAATGGAGTAAGGGCTCATTGTCGTACCTCCAGCATGAAATCTTCTACTATTAATAGATTCCATAGAGCAGCAAATTATGCATAAAAAAATAACCAGCTGAAATCAGCCGGTTATTTTTGATGAGGAAAAACCAAACGGGATGCACTTGGGATAAGTATACAAAGAACAATACTGCAAATAATAAATGAAGGAACCATATATGTGCTGTTATAAACTAAAGAATAAACCCATCCTGGTGTTCCTTTCGGTGCATATTGAGAAAAGAAAACGACGCCAGAAATAAAGAACGTCAGCAGCCTGAAGAAACTAGCAATAAAAACAGCTAGGGTAATATAGAAGAATTGCTGTTTTCGCTTTTGATCCTGAATGGCTTTTTTGATCAGTCCAGAAAACAGGCCGCTTAAAGAAATGACAACAGATGCAACGAAGTAATCGAGGAATCCTTGAACAGGTGTAGCGATGATCGGGCTATTCATCAGCTGAAGACCTGCGATTAACACACCGATGATAAATCCGGTAGATATTCCCCATCTAATAGACATGAGAATGACGGGAATCATAATCAGCGCAAGAGAACCGCCATTGGGCATTCTTAAAAAGAGACCTGATAAGTAATCTAATACAAGTGCAAGTGAAGTCATAATTGCGATTTCCATCAGTCGTACCAATTGATTTGATTGCTGCATAAAAAAATCTCCTTTTTCATGAATTGAGCAAGGAGAGACCGTGTAAGGATGAGTATGTTATTCATAGAAAACATATCGATTTGAATACACCGTATGTATTCAAGTGATTCCACATTCCTACTTCAGTATTAACTGACAGGTTCAAAGGGTCAGAACAACGAATGTTCACTCTCAGCACAAAGCTCCCCCTGCGGTTATTTAGTTTCAATCTATTATAAATATACTAAAGACCTGCAGGATCAACAATAGATAATTCCCGAGATAAGCAGCATTTGTATCAATATATAGGAAGAGATAAGGAAAAATAAATTATTTAGAAAAAATACTTGTTTCTTCTTTCAAAAGGTGTTATATTTGTATTCGCCGCTGAAACAGCGCGGTTGATAAATAACATTAAGAAAAAAGTTGTTGACTTTATCTTGATAGAATGTTATATTAATAAAGTCGCCTCTGAGAGACGGCGGAGATGATCTTTGAAAACTAAACAAGACAAAACGTACCTGTTAATTCGAGTTTTTATAAAAAATCCTATGATACTTCATAGGTAGTCAGTCAAACTGGCGAGGCAGGAAGTGATCACATGCTAAGTTCGCTACATCGTGTAGCAACGCATGTGTGATATGCATCCTGCATACCTCGGAGAGTTTGATCCTGGCTCAGGACGAACGCTGGCGGCGTGCCTAATACATGCAAGTCGAGCGGACAGAAGGGAGCTTGCTCCCGGATGTTAG